>NZ_CAJATU010000105.1 GCF_903944925.1 uncultured Rhodopila sp.
GTTCGATCTGCTGGGCGTCGCGGTGTAGCCAGTAGCAAGCGGCTGAAGCGGCATTTTTTGCAACGCCATCAATGGTTTATGTAAAACTAAAGTAGGAAGTTCGGTTTAGCCGAGCGGGCGCTGCGCCGAATCGAAACGGCCTGGGATGTTTCGCGCGACGGGGGTCATCTTGCAAGTTCGGCATTTCACGAAAATGATGGACCTCCAAGTCCATCATATCACCGCCTTCATGAACGTGGTGGTCAGCCTTCCCGATGATCCGGCGAGACGGCCCGGAGCCGACGGAGCCAATTTGTCACGGCGCGCGCTGGAAGCGCTTGCGTCCGAGGAATATCGCGCCGGCCGCCTGACCAAGCCCGAACTCCGCCAGTTGCTGAGCTATGAGACTCTCGACGAACTGGATGCTTTCCTGAAGGCGCACGATGTATTCGATGCCTACAGCATGGCGGATCTCGAGAGTGAGCGGCAGGATCTCGATCGGCTCGGCTTCTGAGGCAGCGTGCCGGTCGTTGCCGCGGTAGCTTACAGGCTTCCGGCCGCCTCAGGCGTTACCAGTTCCTTGACCGACGCATCTTCCTCGTCTTCATCACGATAAACGCTCGCGATGACCAATTGGCCAGGAACTTCCGGGGTTACCGCCACGACCGCCCGCAGTTGTCCCTGTTGAACCACGTATAGGTCGGTATCGCGCCGATGCGCCAGATGGATCGTACCGGGCAGGACCCTGAAAAGATCGGCTGGCCCGTCGGCTGCCTCGACGCCCGATATAAGTATCGTCAGATCAGCCTTGTCCTTCGGGTCATCGGCTATCTGGCGCCCTTGTTCGACTGCCGTATCCGTCATCAAAGATGTCACTGCGGCTTCCTCACGATACCGAGCTTGTTCAGAAATTCGTCCGACGGCTCCAGCTTACCCGATCTGATATCCTTCTTCAGGACAATCAGCATCGGGCCGATCAAATCTCCCAAAATCCTGGCGCGAATGTCGGCTTCCGTCAAATCCCGGTTCGTGATTGTCTCTGCGCGGGCGATCCCCCAGCCGTACAAAAAAAAGGCTGGACTATGCGGCGTGGCATGCCAATCGAGATATTGGCCCAGTTTCGCGTCGCTCTTTGTGATATCAAAGACATAGGCGCCGGACAGAACATTCCCCAGTATGCCCAGCAGGGCAAGGCCGATGCCTTTGACAAGCGGATGCCCAAATAAAACCTTCCATAGCCGCGCCAAGCACCGCTCCTCGACTGACACCGCGGCTGCTTTAACTGAGACAAACGGCGGCCGACAAGCAATTTCAACGCTGATAGACAACAATCATGGCCTCATAACCAGGCATCGCTCACCCCCGCCCCGTCTTCACCACCCCACCCTGCCGCAACGGCAAATTCGTCCGGTAAACCACCCGCTTCAGCGCCAGTGCCGACTCGAACGACTGCACCCCCGGTATATGCGTCAGCCGCCCGCGCAGGAACGCCTCGTAGGACGCCACATCCGCCGCCACCACCCGCAGCAGATAGTCGCTCGCACCCGTCATCTCGTACATCTCCATCACCTCCGGGCACGCCTCCACCGCCCGCTCGAACACCCGCAGCGTCTCGTTCGCATGGTTCGCCAGTTTCACCGTCACGAACACGTTCACCGGCAAGCCGACCTTGTCCTGGTCCAGCAGCGCGACGTAGCGCTGGATGATGCCGGCCTCCTCCAGCAGCTTCTGCCGCCGGTGCGACGGAGACGGCGACAGGTTCGCCGCGTCGCTCAGGTCCTGCGCCGTCGCCCTTCCGTTGGCCTGCAGGCAGTCCAGTATGGCGAAATCCAGCCGATCAAGGTCCATCAAGCACCTGTGGGGTGAGTCCCGGCATTTTGACGCTTCCTGCCAAAAAAGACCACGCGGTCACGCGACTATGGCAAGCTTTCCTGCCCTGACATACCTACTATCCGGTAACTGAGGAAAAACCGCCCTTGAAGGGACAAACGCCCATGGATATCGGTCTCGGACATGCCGGCATTACCCTTGAGTCGCGTTTCGCCGATTTGGACCAGCCGGTGCTGCTCACCGGCATCCAGGCGCTGCTGAGGCTGCTGCTCGAACAGCACCGCCTCGACCGCGCCGCCGGGCTGAGCACCGCGGCGTTGGTGTCGGGCTACCGAGGCTCCCCGCTGGGCATGCTGGACCGGGAACTCTGGGCGCAGAAGAAGCTGATGGCGGCGCACGATATCCGGTTCGAGCCGGGGGTGAACGAGGACCTCGCCGCCACGATGATCTACGGCACGCAGGAACTCGACGCCTTCCCGGGCGCCAAATACGACGGCGTCTATGGGATGTGGTACGGCAAGGGTCCGGGCGTGGACCGCACCGGGGACGCGTTCCACTGCGCCAACATGGCGGGGACGCACAAGAACGGCGGCGTGCTGGCGATCGCCGGGGATGACCACGGCGCGCATTCCTCCACCTATCCGCACCAGACCGAATACGTCTTTCAGAACTGCTTTATCCCGGTGCTGAACCCGGCCTCCGTCCAGGACGTGATCGATCTCGGGCTGGCGGGATACGCGCTGTCGCGCTTCTCCGGCGTCTGGGTGGCGATGAAAACCACCGCGGAGACGATGGAGCAGGCGTCGACCGCCACCGTCGCCTCGCACCGCCACTTCGTCACCCCGGACATAGCACTGCCGAAGCACGGCCTGAACTTCGACCACACGATGAAATTCCCCGCGGATCGCGCCGAACTGGAACGGCGGATGATCGAGGAGCGGATGCCCGCCGTGCTGGCCTGGGCCCGCGCCAACCGCATCGACCGCGTCACCAGCGGGACGCCGCAGGCCTCCATCGGAGTGGTTACCGTCGGGAAGGCGCATGAGGACACGCTGCACGCCCTCCGCAGCCTCGGCCTCTCCCACCACCCCAGCCTCGCCATCTACAAGATCGGCATGACCTGGCCGCTGGAGACGGAGGGCGTGCGCGCCTTCGCCCGCGGCAAGCGCGCGCTGATCGTGATCGAGGAAAAGCGCAGCTTCGTCGAAAGCCAGATTCGCGACGCGCTGTACAACCTGCCGGCGGACGAACGCCCGGAGGTCAGCGGCAAAACCGATCCGCGCGGCGCGGCGCTGCTGTCGCCGCTGATGGAACTGTCGCCGGAGATCGTTGCCGGCGGGCTGGGGACGTTCCTCGGCCATGCCGGGCTGAACCTGCCCGCGCCACCCGCCCCCGAGACCATAAGCCGCCCGGACGGGCTGCTGCGGCGCGCCCCCGCGTTCTGTGCCGGCTGCCCGCATGCGACATCGACCAAACTGCCGGATGGCAGCTTCGCCAGCGCCGGTATCGGCTGCCACTTCATGGCGATGGATGACGGGCCGCAGACCCGAACCTTCTCGCATATGGGCGGTGAGGGCGCGTCCTTTGTCGGCCTGTCCAGCTTCGTCGAGATGAAGCACATGTTCGCCAATATCGGCGACGGGACGTACCAGCACTCCGGCAGCCTGGCGATTCGGCAGGCGGTCGCGGCGAAGACCCGCATGACCTACAAGCTGCTGTTCAACGATGCCGTCGCCATGACCGGCGGCCAGCCGGTCGAGGGCACGCTGACGGTGCCGGCGATTGCGGCTCAGCTTGCGGCGGAGGGCGTCAAGCGCATCGCCATCGTGGCGGACGAGGCTGACCGTCTGCCGCCTGCGTCGGCGCTGCCTCCGGGGGTCACACGGCACCCGCGCACCGAGATGGACGCGGTGCAAAAGGCGTTGCGCGACTTCGACGGGCCGTCCGTGCTGATCTACGACCAGGTCTGCGCCACCGAAAAGCGCCGCCGCCGCAAGCGCGGTTCGATGGCGCACGCAGCGCGGCATGTCGTGATCAACGAGGCGGTGTGCGAGAACTGCGGCGACTGTTCCGTCCAGTCCAACTGCATCGCGATCGAGCCGGTGGAGACCGAACTCGGCCGCAAGCGGCGGATCAACCCGACAAGCTGCAACGTCGATCTGTCCTGCCTGAAGGGTTTTTGCCCGAGTTTCGTGTCGCAGGCCGGCCCGCCGACAGCACCGGATGCCGACAGGCAGTGGCAGGCGCGGGAGGCGGAACTGTCCGCCGGGCTGCCGATGCCGGTGCTGCCGTCGTTGGGCGTGTGGCGCGGGCTGTTCGCCGGCATCGGCGGCGGCGGGATTGTCACCTCCGGCGCGATCCTGGCGATGGCGGCGCATCTGGAGGGCAGGGCGGTCAAGACGTTGGATTTCACCGGGTTGGCGCAGAAGAACGGCGCGGTCGTCGCGCATGTGCAGATCGCGGCGGAGGAAGCCGATCTGGATGTGGTGCGGATTCCTTTGGGCACAGCGGATTTGATGCTGGCGGCGGATCTGGCGGTCGGCTGTCAGGCCGGGGTGCTGGAGCGGAACGCTCGCTCCGCCGTGGTCATCGGCAACATGGACCTCGCCGCGACGGCGGAGTTCAAGCGCGACGCCACGCTGTCGATCGACGCGGCGCTGCACCGGCGGACGATCGAGAAGGTGACCGACGCAAGGCGCTCCTTGTGGCTGCACGGGGTGAGGCTGGCGGAGCGGCTGTTCGGCAACGCCCAGGCGATGAACACGCTGCTGCTGGGCCTGGCGTGGCAGCGCGGCCTGGTGCCGGTGGGCGAGGCGGCGATCCTGCATGCGATCGAACTGAACGGCGCCTCGGTGGCGCTGAACAAGCGGGCGTTCCTGTGGGGGCGCATCCTGTCCGAGCAGCCGGAGCTGATGGAGCAGATCCTGACCGGGGTGGTCGAGGGTCCGCCGATGGAACTGTCCGCCCTGATCGGCCACCGCGCCGGCGTGCTGACGGCGTACCAGTCGAAGCGGTATGCTGGTCGTTATCGGCGGCTGGTGCAGGACGTGGTGCAGCGGGAGACGGCCGTGCTCGGCGCCCCCGGGCGGCTGTCGCGCGCCGCGGCCGAGGGGCTGTTCCGGGTCATGGCCTACAAGGACGAGTATGAGGTCGCCCGGCTGCATGCAGCGGCCACATACGGGGAGAAGCCGGCGTTCCACATGTCGCCGCCCCTGGTTGGTTTTAAGGACAAAGTCACCGGGCGGCGGCGCAAGATCGCCATCCCCGGCTGGGTGGCGTTGCCGCTGTTCCGCGTGTTGCGGCACGGCAAGGTGGTGCGCGGGACGGTGGCGGACCCGTTCGGCTTCCAGCAGGAGCGGCGGCAGGAGAGGGCGCTTATCGGCCAGTATATCGGCGATCTGCGCACCGCGCTGGCGGCGCTGACGGCGGCGAATGCGGATACTGCGGTGGCGCTGGCGGAACTGCCGGATCAGATCCGCGGGTTCGGGCCGGTGAAGGACGCCAACCGCGCCAAAGCCGAGGCGCAGCGGGGGCCGCTGCTGGAGGCGCTGTCCCGTCCGGCGGCGCTGGCGGTGGCGGCGGAGTAGGGCGACGTCGCCGCACCCGTCATGTACCGGCTTGTCCGGGCCACCTTTCGCGGCACGTGCTGCGGGGCGTGGTCCGGAATGAGCCGGGACCACGTTCCTTACGGCGTGGTTACGCTGCGCACGCGATAGGCTTGCGGGTAGAAGTTGCCCGACCCGCCGATGATCGCGAGGTCGGTTTTCAGCCACACGCCCGATTTCGGGTCCAGCCAGCGTGTGTAGCGGCCATGGAAGCCGCTCGTGCCTCTGGAATCGCCGGTGGTTTCGGTCTCGAACACGAGCGTCTCGACGGTTTTGCCGTCGATCGAGTAGGGTTCCTTGCGTAGCAGCGTCCAATTCTCCTGCTGGATGTAGCCGTTGTACGCCGTGTAGGGGAAACTGACGCTGGTCTTGCGGCCGGATAGCAGATCCAGCAGCCCGGCCCGGACGGCCGCGTTGGCGGCGGGCGTGTTGTTGCTGTCCGACAGCGCATACAGGTTGAACAGCCGGAGCTCCGGCTTGGCCCGCGGGTCGAGGCGGGCGCAGACATACGGGTCGTTTGGCGATGTTCCGGTGTATTTCAGCGTCGAAACGCCACGTTCCTCGACCGTGCCGGGTTTCGGGCACGCGAACGGCGCCGGTTGCGCGAGTGCGGTGGTTACGTGCACAGCGATCAACAGTGCAGCGAAGATAAGAGGGCGCGCGAACACGATTGCCTGCCTTGTACTGTGACGGGGACAGTTTCGGAGCATTCGCGTCCGGTGTCGTATCGCAAATCGTTGCTTCACCCTCTTTTGCTATTGTGCGATTGTTATTCAGGCTGCGGAGACGGTCAAAGAGGCGTTGAGGCCGGAGGCTATCGCCAACGGATGCATATTCGATAGGAAACAGCCATGGAGGCGGGGGCTGCCACCCCGAAGCGCCGAGGTCGGGATCGGCGGTTTGCGGTTTGAGGTCGGAAGGGCCGCCGAAATGGCTTGCCGACCTAGTCCTATTTAGGTATAATGCTCCAGATGGTTGAGCCAGCGTCCATCAGACCGCTCGTATGGGTCGCAAGCAGCAAGAAAGACCTGCTGGCGATGCCCGAGGAGGTGCGGGACGTATTTGGCTACGCACTGCACCTGGCGCAAATCGGTTCGAAGCATGAACAGGCAAAACCATTGAAAGGTTTCGGTTCCGCGGGCGTGCTGGAGGTGGTCGAGAATTGGAAGGGAGACACGTACAGGGCGGTCTACACCGTGAGGTTCGGCGACGCCGTCTATGTCCTGCATTGCTTCCAGAAGAAGGCGACCGAGGGCATTGCCACACCGAAGCCGGAGATGGATCTGATTGAAAGCCGTTTGAAAAGCGCCGAGGCATTCTCGAAAGGAGCGATACCGTGATGGAATTTGAGCGAGGTAGCACGAACGTTTACGCCGATCTCGGGTTGGCCGATGCGGATGAGATGCTGGTCAAGGCGCAACTCGCCACGAGGATTGGGGAGATCATCAAGCAGCGGGGCCTGACCCAGGTGGAGGCGGCGGAAATCGTGGGGATGCCGCAACCCAAGCTCTCGGGACTACTGCGCGGCAAGTTCCGGGGTATCAGTGAGGCAAAGATGCTGAATTGCCTGACGCGGCTGGGTCGGGATGTGACGATCGTGGTGGGGCCGGCCCGGCGGCGGGAGGGGGCGGGGCAGATTGAGGTCTTGTCGGGTTAGTGCCGCATCCCTGGATGAGCGTGTCGCGCGCGTACGACAGGCAGGCAAGGGTGCCCTTGTGCGTGATGGGATAATTGGCGAGGATGTCTGCTTCGCTCCACCCGTCCGCCAGCAAGCCGATAACGAACTCCACCGACAGGCGCGACCCGCGAATGACCAGCTTGCCGGCCAACACGCTCGGGTCGAGCGTGATAGGAGGCTGCTCAACGGTCATGGTTCGGCTAACTCCCCTTGGTCGGCCGCATTATAGCCGTAGCGGTCGCCACACGCGAACCCCCAAAGCCAACGAGAGATGGAGAGGCTATGACGGCCAAGTGGCCATTCGTTTGGTCAATGGAGCGATCCTTGGAGATTAAGCAGATCGTTCGGGTGTATCTCGTTCCGTTGTTTCATCGGGGCGCCCTTTTATCTCATAATGGGCTTTCGAGTCGCGCTCATATTCCCCCTTTATGAAAACTAGATGCCCTTTCCGAACGAGACGATCCAGATCCTTCTTGCTTGTGTGCCATGTTCGTCCGCTCAAGCGTGCAGCATCCGAAACCTGAATGGACTTGTTCCGGAAGGCAAAAGCAACGATCTTGACTTCATGCTCTTGAAGCTTCTTCCATGCCTCGACGCCAAAAAATTGGGCAACATCGCGGTCAGTCGCCCGCTTTCTCGTTTCGTGGTCATTGCGGAGCGTTACCCTTACGACGACGCCGTGGAGCGCCTCCTGCCTAAAAACCGGGTCAGGCAGGCCCCACTCCATCATGCTTGCCCGAATTCGGCGCGTGCCCTCGCGTGCCATTTGAACATATCCAAGATACCGCAGGGCATCCATGAGATGGTAGTTTCGGGTCGCTCTTACGCTGTAAATCGTATTTTCGTTCACAGGGGGCACGAATCCGCCAGGACTTTCTATTTCAACGCGATCGGGGAAAAACTTGATCGTCACTTCGCTTCCGCTATAGCTGTATGAGCGGTGGACTAGAGCATTAACGAGAGATTCGAACCAAGCCCACCGCGGATACTCCGGAGTAGTTACAAACTTCCCTTCTTTGTTGAGCCAGGTAACAGAAAAAATTGTGTCTTCTATGACAGCGTTTGCCTCAAATATAATCTGAACGATGTTTCCTTCAACAAATTTGTCTCTGATCGGAGTATAGTCGTCGCCGACACCCTCTGCAGAGAGGAAGCGCTGGATCCGGACGCGGCATCCTGGAATCGACCGCCTCGGATCAAGTCCAGCAAGAAGAACGAGATTGTTAAACGGGATAAGAGCGCCGTTTTCGCGCACAGCCAAGTGGCGATCCTCAAGAACCTCATCGTTTGACCATGACGACCGACTCTCGCGCTGTCTGAATGCGTCGCAAAAGTCCTGGATTATTCTCAGATCGAAGTCCGCAGGATAATTGTATGGTGCCGGATCGATCTCAAATGCACGCTCTTGGCGTGTTGAGCGGAAATCTCGCTTTTCTTCGTCGCTCATCTTGTGGCGGCTGTCACCATATCGAATCCAGGCGTCTCCTTTGTTTGTCTCAATTAGGCGGCCAATATAGGGAATATATACTGCCAAGCAGAAATCAGGCTTATTATTCACAACAACTGCAAATTTGCGAAACTCGGGACGCGCCTGTGGGCACATGCTGAGATGGCAGGTTTCGATCCGGTTCAGAGCGTTTTGATGCAGCTTGGAGCAGCCCAGAGCATTGCCTTCGCTGTCAGCGCCAAACACAATGACGCCGCCATCGACGGTATTCGAGAACGTACTGAGATAGGTTGAAAGGTCCTCAAAATCGACGCGTCCGGCGCTCTTATAATCGATTCGGCGGTCCTCGGCGAAATGCCCCATCAACCGCTGGTTAAGCCGCACCCAAATCTCACGCGGGGTCCACATAGCCGGATTGTCATCAGGCGTGAACATGTCGTCGAACGGTAGCTCAAATTGCTCAGGTTTCAGCATGCTGCCCATCATACAGTGTGTCGACGCCGCCTCGACACACTGTATATAGAGGCCAAAGGCGCCTTCGTCACGTTGGTTTTTTGTAAATTGGGGCGCATCTCTGGCGTATGAATGCCCATGCAGCCAACCCTGTCCGGAAAGCCTGCGACCTTCCCACCCTCACCCCAACAGAACCCCCAACTCCGCCATACTCCCCACCACCAGATCCGGCTGATGCACCCACCGGGCAAACGGCCGCCGCCGCCGATCCACAAACACCGTCCGCATCCCCGCCGCCTTCGCCCCCACGCAATCGAACTCGTGGTTCGCCACGAACAGCACCGCCTCCACCCCCACGCCCATCTTCCGTGCCGCCATCTCATACGTCGCTCGCGCCGGCTTGAACGCATTCGCCTCCGCCACCGAGATCACCGCATCGAACGCCACTCCATGCCAAGGCAGCGCCGCCGCCAGCATATCCGGGTCCCCGTTCGACAGCACCGCCAGCCGATACCGCCCGCGCAGCCGATCGAGCGCCGCCGGCACCTCCGGAAAGCAGGTCAGCCGCTCGATCGAGCCAACCAGAAACCGCACCTCCGCCTCGGAATGCGCGATCCCCGCCCGGTCCATCACCTGCCGCACCGACAGATGCCCGATCTCCCGGTACGGCGTGTGCGCCAGCCCCAGCAGCGCGTCGATCATCGAGTTCTCGAAATGCGTCCGCCGCCACCACGTCACGAACGCATCCGGATCAACCACCGAGCCTTTCTCCCGCAGGAACCCCGCCGCCACCGCCCGCAGCCCGCCCTGCATATCGACGATCGTGCCATACTGGTCGAACATGCAGACCGAAACGGACTCTTTCAGCTCCGAGACAGACGTCATGGTCCCACACCTCTTTGTCTTGCAATCAGCCCGCCCGGACCGACATCGTAAAGACACCGTCAGGAGCCAGCGCAGTGAAGATCGGCGTTCCCAAGGAGATCAAGACCCACGAATACCGCGTCGGCCTCACCCCGGCCGGCACCCGCGAGCTCACCCATCACGGCCACCAGGTCATCATCGAGCATAACGCCGGCACCGGCATCGGCTTCAACGACGAAGCATACATCCAAGCCGGCGCCACCATCCAACCCACCGCGGCGGCGGTGTTCGAAACCGCCGACATGATCGTCAAGGTCAAGGAACCGCAGCCGTCGGAAATCGCCCTGCTGCGCCCCGGCCAGATCCTGTTCACCTACCTCCACCTCGCCGCCGACAAGGCGCAGACCGAGGGCCTGATCCGTTCCAAAGCCACCTGCATCGCCTATGAGACGGTAACCGATCGCACCGGCGCCCTGCCGCTGCTCGCCCCCATGAGCGAGGTCGCCGGCCGCATGTCCATCCAGGTTGGCGCCCATTGCCTGGAGCATGAACAGGGCGGCGCCGGCATCCTGCTCGGCGGCGTCCCCGGCGTGCCGCCTGCGAAGGTGGTGGTGCTCGGCGGCGGCGTCGCCGGCACCAACGCCGCCCGCATGGCGGTGGGGCTGGAGGCCAGCGTCACCATCATCGACAAGTCGCTGCAACGCCTGAAGGAACTCGACCTGCAATTCGGCGCCCGCGCCACGACCTTGTTCGCCACCACCGCCTCGGTCGAGCAGGCCGTGCTGGCAGCCGACTTGGTCATCGGCGCCGTGCTGGTGCCGGGCGCCGCGGCGCCGAAGCTGGTGACGGCGGAAATGGTCAAGCGGATGCGCCCCGGCTCGGTGCTGGTGGATATCGCCATCGACCAGGGCGGCTGCTTCGAGACCAGCCGTCCGACCACCCACTCCAGCCCGACATTTAAACAGGACGGCGTGGTGCATTACTGTGTCACCAACATGCCCGGTGCCGTGGCGCGGACGTCCACCTTCGCGCTGACCAACGCCACCTTGCCGTTTGTGCTGGCGCTGGCCGGGAAGGGGTGGCGGCAGGCGCTGCAAGACGATCCGCATCTGGCGGCCGGGCTGAACATCCATGACGGTGAGGTGACGTACGCCGCCGTCGCCCGCGCGCTCGGCCTGCCGCACACGGCGTTGCAGCAGGTCTGATGTCCAGCGTTTAAGACCTTTGGGTTATTGTTTGCTGCGACCGCGAACGTCACCTTTCCGCCAGCAGAAGGCGCCTAGGCGCGCTGCTTTCTTGGACGTTTCCTCCCTGACCTCCGGCAGCGCCTCACGGCGCTGCCGTCCTTTGCAGGCCCCGGAGGCTTGCGCCGCGTCCAGCCTTGCGCAATGCTGAACCCGTGACGATAACGTCCGAGCAAACCGACCATCACGACGGAGTTCACACCATGACCCGCCTCCTGGCCGCCGCCGTTCTCCTTGCCGTTGCCGCCGCCCCCGCCATTGCCTGCGACTACCAGAAGTCGGTTTCGACCGACGCGCAGAAGCGCGCCGTCGCCTCACAGCCCGCGGATCATTCGACCGCTCCGTCCCGCACCACGGGCGACCGCAAGGCCTCCTAGGCCGGCCTGCGACGACCTTGCGACCCGGCCGACAGGTGTGCCATAAGAATGGCTGTTGGCCCTCTGTCGGAATTGGTAGACGAACGCGACTCATCGTAATTTGGGTGCCCCGGTGGAAATGCCGGGAGTAGAACCGCTCAAAGTCGGGGAAGGCTTAACTGCTAATCCCGAGCCAAGCCCGGAAACGGGAAGGTGTAGAGACTGGACGGGCGGCGCCTGAACCGCTGCGGCTTCGGCCGCCGGAATGGCGAAGGGACAGTCCAGACCACGAACCCTGATGGGGCGGCGAAAGCCGAAGTGGTACGAAAATCGCGCGCCCTAACGGGCATCCCGGTTCGACTCCGGGGAGGGCCACCAACGTTTATTGTGCGATATCCGCAAACGCCGCACCGGTCAGCCGCGCCAGATCCTCCGGCGTCAGCGCGAACACCGCGTTCGGCGAACCCGCCGCCGCCCAGATCGTCTGATGGGCGCACAAATCCCGGTCCAGGAAGGTCACCGGCCGGGTCGCATGGCCGAGGGGCGGCACCCCGCCGATGGCGAAGCCGGTGTGCAGCAACACGAAGTCCGCGTCCGCCCGCTTGATCTTCCGCCCCAGCAGGGCAGCCACCTTCCTGTCGTCGACCCGATTCGCTCCGGACGCCACCACCAGCACCGGCTGGCCGTCAGCGGCCCGGAACACCATAGACTTGGCGATCTGCGCCACCTCGCAGCCGACGGCCGCCGCGGCCTCGGCCGAGGAATGGGTGCTGTCGTCGAATTCCAGGACGCGGAACGCGCCGCCGAGCAGCGCCTGGATTCGCAGCGCACCCTCGCTGCCGGCTGGTTTCATGCTGATCCTCTGGTTGAAGCCGCCGAACCGGCGGAAGCTAAGGATTTCCGGGACAGCGTTCATACTTACCATTGCGCCAGGCTGCGCGCATACGGCACGACTATGCCCGGCCCGCCGCCGCCCGCAACCCGGTCGCCGCTGCATCTCCGGCGCCCGCATTGCCAGCGCCCGAATCCCCGATCATTCTCCCGCGCTCAACCAAGGACCAACGTCGATGGACGAAGATTTCCGCAAGGCCGCGCTCGACTACCACCGCCTGCCACGGCCCGGAAAACTGGCGATCGAGCCGACGAAGCGGATGGCGACGCAGCGCGACCTGGCGCTGGCCTATTCCCCCGGTGTCGCCGCGGCGTGCGAGGAGATCAAGGCGGATCCCAACACCGCCTACGACTACACCGCGCGCGGCAACCTCGTCGGCGTGATCTCCAACGGCACCGCCGTGCTCGGGCTTGGCAATATCGGCGCGCTGGCCGGCAAGCCGGTGATGGAGGGCAAGGCCGTCCTGTTCAAGAAATTCGCCGGCATCGACGTGTTCGACATCGAGGTGGACGCGGCGGACCCTGCCCTGTTCTGCGACGTCGTCGCCGCCCTGGAACCCACCTTCGGCGCAATCAACCTGGAGGACATCAAGGCACCGGAATGCTTCGCCATCGAGGCCGAGCTGCGCCGCCGCATGCACATCCCGGTGTTCCATGATGACCAGCACGGCACCGCCATCACCGTCGCCGCCGCCGTGCGCAACGGCTTGCTGCTGCAAGGCAAGGACCTCGCCGACGTCAAGCTGGTGACCTCCGGCGCGGGGGCGGCGGCGCTGGCCTGCGTCGATCTGCTGGTCTCGATGGGGCTGCGGCCCGCCAACGTCACCCTGACCGACATCAAGGGCGTGATTCGCTCGGACCGCTCCGACATGCTGCCGAACATGGCCAGGTATGCGCGTGACACGAATGCCACCACGCTGGAGGACGCGCTGCCCGGCGCCGACGTCTTCATGGGCCTCTCCGCGCCCCGCGTGCTGAAGCCGGAGTGGCTGCCGTTGTTGGCCGACAAGCCGCTGATCCTGGCGCTGGCCAACCCGGATCCGGAGATCGACCCCGACCTCGTCGCCGCCGCCCGGCCGGACGCCATCATGGCGACCGGCCGCAGCGACTACGCCAACCAGGTCAACAACGTCCTGTGTTTTCCGTTCATTTTCCGCGGCGCCCTGGACGTCTGGGCGACGACGATCAACGAGGAGATGAAGATCGCCGCGGTGGAAGCCATCGCCAAGCTCGCCCGCGTCGAAGCCAGCGAGGTGGTCGCCGCCGCCTATGGCGGCTCCGCCCCGGTGTTCGGACCCGAGTACATCATCCCCAAGCCGTTCGACCCGCGTCTGATCCTGGAAATCGCCCCCGCGGTCGCCAAGGCTGCGATGGCCAGCGGCGTGGCGCGCCGCCCGATCGAGGATTTCGCGGCCTATCAGCACACGCTGGAGCTGTTCGTGTTCCGCTCCGGCTACCTGATGCGGCCGGTGTTCGAGGCGGCACAGCGCGACCCCAAGCGCCTGGTGCTGGCGGAAGGCGAGGACGAACGTATCCTGCGCGCCGCGCAGACGATCGTCGATGACGGCATCGCCCGGCCGATACTGCTCGGCCGCCGCTACGTGATCGCTGCCAAGGTGAAGGAAATGGGGCTGCGCCTCGATCTTGGCGGCGCGGTGCGGGTGCTCGACCCGGCGATGGACCGCGATGTGTTCGATCGTCTCATTCCGGAATACCAGCGCCTGTGCGGCCGCCTGGGCGTGCCGCCGGAACCGGCGGCGCGGCGGCTGACCTCTCGCACCTCGGTCGCCGCGGCGATGCTGCTGCATGACGGGCAGGCGGATGCGGCGATCTGCGGCGGCACCGGGGCGTGGGGGCGGCAGGTGGAATACATCACGCCGATAATTCCGCTCCGCCTCGGGGTGAACCGGCCGTACGCGCTGTCCTGCGTCATCCTGCAGACCGGCATCCTGTTTCTCTGCGACACATATATGGTGGTCGACCCGACGGCCGAGCAGATCACCGAGATGACCCTGCTGGCATCTGAAGCAGTCCGCGGCTTCGGCGTCACCCCGAAGGCGGCGCTGCTGTCGCACTCCAGTTTCGGTGCCAGCAATAGCGGTTCGGCATGCAAGATGCGCCAGGCGCTGAAGATGATCCGCGAGCGCGACCCCGGCCTGGAGGTGGACGGCGAGATGCACGCCGATGCCGCGCTGGTGCAGGCGATCCGCGACCGTGCCGTGCCGAACAGCAGGCTGACCGGCGTCGCCAACCTGCTGATCATGCCCAACCTCGACTCGGCCAACATCGCCTACAACCTGCTGAAGGCCGCCGCCGACGGGCTGCCCATCGGGCCGATCCTGCTGGGGATGGCCAAGCCGATTCATGTGGTCGTGCCGAGCGTGACGGCGCGTGGAATCCTCAACCTGGCGGCGCTGGCGGTGGTGGAGGCGCAGGCGATGGCGGTCTCGCCGGATTCGGCGGAGTGACCCGATGCTGTGGCTGATCCTCGGCGCGGTGGTGCTGTTCGTGCTGATGGGCGGCGCGCGCGCGTTTGAGCGGGCCTCGGTCACCACGATCAAGTCGTTCCTGGCCTGGGTGGCGGCGCTGGGCGGGATCGTGTTGGCGCTGCTGCTGATCCTGACCGGCCGCGGCGGCATCGCGCTCGGGCCGCTGGTGATGTTCGGCCCGCTGCTGTACCGCAAATGGCAGGAATCCCGCGCCAAGGCCATCGGTGGAGGCGGCGGCGCAAGCGCCCGGCCGCCGCCGAACCGCCCCGGCGCCATGACCCGCAAGGAGGCCTATGAGGTGCTCGGCCTGCATCCCGGCGCGTCGGAAGCGGATATTCGGGATGCGCATCGCCGCCTGATGCGCGGCGCCCATCCGGATGCCGGCGGGTCGGATTGGCTCGCCAGCCGCGTCAATCAGGCCCGGGACATTCTACTCGGGTAACGCGTTCGGCAAGTTTACGGGGTTGTCGCTATTTCGTGTCCGGGTGTCATCTGATTGTGGCAGTGATTTTTTCCGCTTTCCGCCACATTTCCGCCCGCCCTGCATGGTTCTAACAGGTCATTTCATACCGGAGTCGACTCGTGATCAAGAAACTGCGCAAAGCCGTGCTCCCCGTTGCCGGTCTCGGGACCCGATTCCTGCCTGCCACCAAGGCGACGGCCAAGGAGATGCTGCCGGTCGTCGACAAGCCGCTGATCCAGTATGCGGTGGAGGAAGCCCGCGCCGCCGGCATCGAGCAATTCTGCATGGTCACCGGCCGCGGCAAGACCGCGCTGGTGGAGCATTTCGACGTCGCGTTCGAGCTGGAAGCCACCCTGCGGGATCGCGCCAAGTCCGACGCCCTGGCGGCGTTGCACGGCGCCCAAAGCGAACCGGGATCCATCGTCACGGTGCGCCAGCAGGTGCCGCTCGGGCTCGGCCACGCGATCTGGTGCGCCCGCGCCTTCATCGGCGACGACCCGTTCGCCATCCTGCTGCCGGACGACCTCGTGCTGGCCGACAAGCCCTGCCTGGCCCAGCTCGCGGACGCCTATTACGAAACCGGCGGTAACGTCGTTGCGGTCACCGAAGTCCCGCACGAACAGACCAATCGCTACGGTATCCTCAAAGTCGGCTCAGACGACGGGCGGCTGGTCGAAGTCACCGGCCTGGTGGAAAAGCCCGATCCGAAGGACGCGCCGTCCAACCTGTCGATCATCGGCCGCTACATCCTGCTGCCCAAGGTGATCGAATATCTGGCGCTGATGGAGCGCGGTGCAGGCAACGAAGTGCAGTTGACCGACGCCATGGCCCGCCTGATCGGCGAGCAACCCTTCCACGGCCTGCGCTACGAAGGCCGCCGCTTCGACTGCGGCGACAAGGTCGGCTTTTTGGAAGCGCAGATCGCGTTCGCCCTGAAGCGTCCGGACCTGGCTGACGCTGTGCATGCGTTCCTGAAGAATTACGTCTGAGTAAGGGCGAACCGACCGATGGCTTTCTCCCACGACTTCGATCCCACCGTCCTGCGTGAATACGATATTCGCGGGATCGTCGGACGTACTTTGCATGCCGCCGACGCCTTCGCGATCGGACGCGCGTTCGGCACGATCGTCTCTCGCAGCGGCGGCAAGCGCGTGGCCGTCGGCTACGATGGGCGGCTGACCAGCCCGGAGCTGGAGCAGGCTCTGGTCGATGGGCTGCGCGCCAGCGGCATGGACGTGCTGCGCATCGGCCGCGGTCCGACGCCGATGCTGTATTATACGGCAACGACGCTGGAGACGGACGGCGCGGTCATGGTGACCGGCAGCCACAATCCGCCTGACTACAACGGCTTCAAGATGATGATCGGCCGCAAGCCGTTCTTCGGCGACCAAATCCTGCAAATCGGCCGCCTCGCCGAAAGCGGCGACGTGGTGCCGGAGGCCGAGGGTTCCGAGCGGACCGTGGCCGTGGCGGACGACTACGTGGCCCGTCTGCTGTCCGACTGGGACGGCGGCGACCGGATGCTGAAAGTGGTCTGGGACAACGGCAACGGCGCGGCCGGCGACGCGCTCGAAAAGCTGGTCGCCTCCCTGCCAGGGGAGCATGTGGTGTTGAACGGGCCGATCGACGGGAATTTCCCGGCACATCATCCCGATCCGACGGTGCCGGCCAATCTGGCGGAGCTGATCGCTCAGGTCCGCGCGCGCGGGGCCGATATCGGCATCGCGTTCGACGGCGACGCGGACCGCATCGGTTTGGTCGATGACACCGGTGAGATCCTGTTCGGCGACCAGATCCTGGTGCTGCTGGCGCGGGACGTGCTGAAGACACATCCCGGCGCGACGATCATCGCCGACGTGAAGGCCAGCCAGGTGCTGTTCGATGAGGTCGCCAAGGCCGGCGGCGTGCCGCTGATGTGGAAGACGGGGCACTCGCTGATCAAGTCGAAGATGGCGGAGACCGGCAGCCCGCTGGCCGGCGAGATGTCGGGGCACATCTTCTTCGCGGATCGCTGGTACGGGTTCGACGATGCGCTGTATGCGGCGGTGCGGACGCTGGGCATCCTCGCGCGGCTGGGGACCCCCTTATCCGAGGTCCGCAAAGCGTTGCCGCATGTGATCAACACGCCGGAGGTCCGCTTCGACTGCGACGACCGCCGCAAGTTCGCGGTGATTGCCGAGGTGGCGGACCGCCTGTCGGCCGAGGGAGCGAAGGTCTCGGCCACCGACGGCGTGCGGGTGCAGACCGCGGACGGATGGTGGCTGCTGCGCGCGTCCAATACGCAGGCGGTCCTGGTAGCGCGGTGCGAGTCGGCGACGCCGGCCGGATTGGATCGGCTGAAGGCGGCGTTGGCGGCCCAGTTGGTGGCGTCGGGGTTGGAGACGCCGGACTTTTCCGGGGGTAATGCCGGGCACTGACTCGCCGCCCGCCGCTATTCGATTCCGTTACCGCCCAATCAGGTGCAGCCAGGCCGATCGCCGCGCTCACAGATCCCTGTTGGCGCGGGGCCGAACCCGAGATCCCCTCACCGCGATATGAACTCAACCTTAACCGGCTGCCGCGTTCCTGACATGCGTCATGACAGGGGTCGGATTTGGCGAGTGAGACAGTCGGCGATGCCGGTTCCCGTCATCGGCAGGATGACGACGCACGTGATCGGCATGCGCCACCCCGTGCCGATGCTCCGGACGGCCGATCGGCCAGGGCGGCGGAGCGGCCGCGGGAACGCGATAATGAGCCGGATCGCGGGCGGGGCGACGGCGACAAGCCGCATCGCCGCTGGCCGTTGTATATTCTCGCGGCCGTCGTATTGCTGGCGATCATCGCAGGCACCGTTTACTGGCTACTGACGCGCGGCCTGGAAAGCACCGACGACGCCTACACCGACGGCAATGCCATCGCCTTTGCCGCCAAGGTGTCAGGCTACGTCACGGAACTCCATATCGACGACAACACGTTCGTGCATGCCGGCGACCTGCTGCTGAAGATCGATCCGCGCGATTACATCACCGCGCGCGATCAGGCCCGCGCCAGCCTGTCGCTGGCCCGCGCGCAACTTTCCAGCTCGCAGGTCGATCTCGACATCGCCCGCGTCCGCGTGCCGGCAACGTTGCAACAGGCCAAGGCGCAGCTTGAGCAGGCCAAGGCGAACCAGGCGCAGGCCGAGCGCGACTATCGCCGCCAGCGCGCCGTCGATCCGCGCGCGACGACGCAGACCAGCGTCGATCAGGCCACGGCTCAGATGCAGACCACCAACGCGGCGGTGGCCAACGCCGATGCGCAGGTGCAGATCGCGTCATTGGTGCAGCAGAACATCCAGGCTGCCGAGGATACCGTCCGCCAGCGCGAGGCCCAGGTGGCGCAGGCCGAGGCCAACCTCGCCCAGGCCGAGGTGAACCTGTCCTACACCACGCTCACCGCGCCGGCCGACGGCACGATCACGCGCCGCAACGTCGATCTCGGCACCTTCGTGCAGGCGGGACAGCAGGTGTTCTACATCGTCCGGCCGGAGGTCTGGGTTACCGCGAACTTCAAGGAAACCCAGCTTGCCGACATGAAGCCGGGGGATTCGGTTTCCATGAGCGTCGATGCCTACCCGAACCTGGCATTGCACGGCCACGTGGACAGCATCCAGGAGGGCAGCGGCGCCCGCTTCTCGGCGTTCCCGGCGGAGAATGCCACCGGCAACTTCGTCAAGATCGTCCGCCGCGTGCCGGTCAAGATCATCATCGACAGCGGCCTGGACAACCGGCACGGCTTGCCGCTGGGGATATCGGTGGTGCCCACGGTGACCGTCCGATGAGGGACGCTCAAAAGCAATGGAAGCCGCGAGCCAACCCGTGGGTTGTGGCGGTCATCGTCACGCTCGGCGCGTTCATGGAGGTGCTCGACACCACCATCGTGAACGTTTCTTTGCCGCACATCGCCGGCAGCCTGTCGATCAGCAGCGACGAGGCGACCTGGGCGCTGACCACCTATCTCGTCGCCAACGGCATCGTCCTGACTATCTCCGGCGCGCTCAGCCGCCGGCTCGGGCGGAAATGCTACTTCCTGATCTGCATCGGGATGTTTACCCTGATGTCGCTCGCCTGCGGCCTGACGGAGCAGTTCTGGCAGATCCTGGTGTTCCGCGCGCTGCAAGGGTTTTTCGGCGGCGGGCTACAGCCGACACAGCAGGCGATCATCCTGGATCATTTCCCCCCCGAAAAGCGCCAGCAGGCGTTTTCGCTGACCGCGGTCGCGATTATCATCGCGCCTGTCGTGGGGCCGGTCCTGGGCGGTTGGCTGACCGATACATATTCGTGGCACTGGATCTTCCTGATCAACATCCCGATCGGCATCATGACGTTCTTTGGCGTTCTACAATATGTCGAAGACTCGCCCACGATCGAGCGTGAGAAGCGCACCGCGCCGCGCTTCGATTACCTCGGGGTGTTCTTTATAGCGCTGGCGCTGGGCTGCCTGGAGGTCGGGGTCGATCGCGGTGAGGACTATGACTGGCTGGGATCGAGCTTCATCCGGCTGATGTTTATTCTATCGGCGTGCGGATTTGTCTTCGGGATCACCTATTTGCTGAGTGTGCGCAACCCGATCGTCAATCTGCGGGCGTTCAAGGATCGCAACCTGGCGCTGGGATCGTTGCAGATCGCCATCATGGGCTTCGTGCTGTATGCCAGCGCCGTGCTGATTCCGCAGTTCGCGCAGCAGCAGCTTGGTTACAACGCCACCTGGGCTGGCCTGGTGCTGGCGCCGGGCGCGGTGGTGCTGGTCATGCTCATTCCGGTTGCCGGGCGGCTGATGAACCTTGTTCCAACGAAATATGTTGTCGCGGGCGGCGGCCTCGCCCTCGGGTTGGCCCTGATCTATTCCATGAACCTCGTGCCGGAGCTGGATTTTTACCATCTCGTGCTGTTCCGTGCCGCGCAGACGGCGGCTTTGGCGCTGCTGTTCGTGCCGATAAGCACGATCGCCTATGCGACCGTGCCGGCGGAACTGAACGGCGATGCAACGGCGCTGTTCAGCATGGCGCGCAATGTGTTCGGCGGCATCGGCATTTCCGTCTCCACCGCGCTGGTGACCGAGCACTTGCAGATTCGCCAGGCGCATCTGGTCGATCACCTGGGGCCGACGAACCAGCCGTATAACGACCTGCTGCAACAGACGCAGCAGGGTTTGATCGATATGGGGCATTCCGCGGCGCAGGCGATGCAGATGGCGCCGGGGCAGGTGTTCCAGATGTTGCAGACCCAGACGGCGGTTTTGGCGTATAATGACGTGTTCCTGCTGACCGCTTTGATGTCGTTCGTGATGATCCCGACGGCGCTGTGCATGTCCGGAATCAAGACGAAGTCCAGCGGCGGGGGGCATTGATGGTCACGCGCCCCGCGTCCTCGCCCCCCGTGTCATGGCCAGGCCTGGCCCGGCCAACCACGACTTGCGGTGCCGGCGCGGACAAAGGCGTGGATGGCCGGGCCAGGCCAGGCCGTGACACGGGGGGGCGGGCCATCTTCCTCGCCCTGGCCGCCACCCTTTCCGCCTGCACCGTCGGCCCGGATTTCACGCCACCGAAGCCGCCGGAGGTGGCCGCCTGGAAGGACCCCTCGGCGCATCGCACACACGCACCGGTCAGCCCGGAGACCAACCCCGACCCGAAATGGTGGGATGGCTTCAACGACCCCGTCCTGACCGCGGTGATCGAGAAAGCCATCGCCGGCAACCTCGACCTGCAGCAGGCCGTGCTGCGCGTCGTCGAATCCCGCCAGGGCGAGGTCACCGCCCGCGCCGCCGGACTGCCGAGCGTCAACGGCACCGGCAGCTACATGCGTGAGCAACTCGGCTTGCGCGGCATCCTGCTGTCCTCCGGCGTCGAAGGCCAGGTGAACGCCCTGGGGCAGCCTGCATCGCCGCTGAACATCTTCAGCCCCGGCCTCGGCAATCGGGTCAGCAATGGTCTCGACGGCACGCTGAACCGGCTGTCTCAGCCGGTCAACCTGTTCCAGTACGGCCTCAGCTCGTCCTGGGAACTCGACCTGTTCGGCCGCGTCCGGCGGTCCGAGGAGCAGGCGAAGGCCAACACCGCGGCCTCGATCGAAGCCACCAACGACGCGCTGGTGATGCTGGAAGGGCAGGTGGCGCAGGCCTACCTCCAGCTTCGTGGCGCCCAGGCGCTGACCGCCAGCCAGCAGGAGAATATCCGCACCGCGCAGGCTGCCTACGACCTGACGCTGAAGCGCCAGCGCCAGGGCCTGACCACCGAGCTGGACGTCGATCAGTCCCGCACCCAGCTCTCCAACTTTCAGTCGCAATTGCCGGGATACGAGAAGCAGGCCGGGCAGGCGATGAACCGCCTGAGTGTGCTGACCGGCCAGCCGCCCGGCACGCTGGATGCGATACTCGGTCCGTCCGCGCCGCTGCCGAACGTGCCCGCCGTCGTCGGCATCGGCGTGCCCTCGTCGCTGGCCCGGCGGCGGCCCGATATCCGCCAGGCTGAGGCGCGGCTGCACGCGGCCACCGCGAATGTCGGGGTGGCCACCGCCAGCTTCTATCCGGACGTCTCGCTGACCGGCAGTTTCGGATTGCGGGCGCTGGACGGCTACTACCTGACCAACTGGGCGAGCGCGTTCTACTCCTTCGGTCCCAGCGTTTCATTGCCGATATTCCAGGGCGGCCGGCTGACCGCCGGATTGCGGCTGGCGCGGGCGCAGGAAGCCGAGGCGGCGCTGGCCTATCGCGGCACAGTGCTGAACGCCTTGCAGGAGGTCGAGGACGCCCTGATAGCCTACCGCACCGACAAGGTGACCCGCGATCATCTGGCGGACGCGGTCCGCACCGGCCAACTGACCCTGTACTTGGCGCGAGACAGCTACAGCCACGGGCTATCGGGCTTCATCCAGGTGCTGGACGCCCAGCGGACCCTGACGGCGTCGCGCCAGCAACTGGTGCAGGCCGACGTGGCGCTGACCAACGACGTGGTGGGTCTCTACAACGCGCTCGGCGGCGGCTGGCAGGAGGACGCGGCGGATATCGATGCGCCGGTAATAGCTACCGCCGCTCCGGTCGTGCCGGCGGCGCTGGACAGCGTGGCGGCGACGCCGCCCGAGTAGCGATCCCATCGCCGCGAGCGGCGGACGATGCGGGACCTTATCCGAAGATCAGCACCGGCCGGAGCGGCACGAGCGGCAACCCATGGAGGCCGGCGACCTGGTGGACGCGGCGCTGGCCGGGTTGGGCAAGGGCGAGACGATCACCAATCCGCCGCTGGCGGATGAGGCGCTTTGGACCGCCTATGCCGATGCGAGGCTGGCGCCGCATCCGTCGGAAAGCCAGGTCGCTGCCCGCTATCGGCAGACGGTCACCGCATAACGCTTCCGACCGTCCGCCGACCGTCGAGGCCGGCGGCGGTCCGGCTAACCGAAGTGAACCGCCAGCCAGACTGTCGGTTCGTTTCTGGCCGTTCCGGTTACCCGGTGCCGGCAGTGCGCCGGGATCAGCATATGGTCGCCGGGACGCAGGTCGCGTTCGCCATCTCCATCGATCCAGAGGCTTGCCGAACCGCGCAGCAGCAGAACCCATTCGTCGTGGTCCTGATCGTAAGGCGCATCGACCGGGGTCGTCTGGCCGTTGGAAACGATGCGTTCGATGCGGACGCCGGGATGCGCCAGCAGTTCGACAAACTCCTCATCCTCGATGTCGTGCGGCAGGTTGTCGAAGAGGTTGGGCAACGGGTTTTTCCTTCCGGGTAAAACGCTGCGATGATCCGAATTGCCAGCGGGATCGCACCTGTGGTTGACTTGGCACCGCGAGCGAGAAGGCAACGACCGATTTCCTCCACTCATCCCAACAGGCGGTTCCGCCTCGTCCTGATCAAGCCGTCGCATTACGACGACGATGGCTATGTTATCCAATGGTTCCGTTCCTCGATGCCCTCCAACAGCCTGGCCGCGCTTTACGGGCTGGCAATGGACTGCGCCTCCCGGCAGGTGCTCGGAACGGATACCGAGATCATCGTGGACGCCTATGATGAGACGAACACGCGGATTTGGCCGGACCGTATCGCCCGCGACATTACCGCCGCGGGTGCCGGCCTGGTCGGGTTTGTCGGCGTCCAGTCCAACCAGTTCCCCCGCGCAATGGATCTGGCGCGCCGCTTCCGCGCGCTCGGCATCGGCGTTGCCATCGGCGGATTCCATGTTTCGGGCACGCTGGCCATGCTGCCCGGCATCACGCCGGAACTGCAGGAGGCGAAGGATCTCGGCATCGTTCTCTATGCGGGCGAGGCGGAGGACGGGCTGGAGGACCTGTTACGCGATGCCGCCGGCGGCACGTTGCGACCGGTTTACAATCACATGGCGTCGTTGCCGAACCTGTCCGGTGTGCCGATTCCGTGGTTGCCGGCCGATCGGCTGGTGCGCACGGCGGGGCGGATGACGACGTTCGATGCGGGACGCGGCTGCCCGTTCCAGTGCAGTTTCTGCACGATCATCAACGTGCAGGGCCGCGTCTCCCGCCGCCGCACGGCCGGGGACGTCGAGACGATCGTGCGGCAGAACGCCGCCCGCGGCGTTCACAGCTTTTTTATCACTGACGATAATTTCGCTCGCAACAAGGATTGGGAGCCGATCTTCGATCGCCTGATCGCTTTGCGGGAACGCGACGGACTGACCATAAAGCTGACCATCCAGGTCGATACGCTGTGCCACCGGATTCCCCGCTTCATCGAGAAAGCCGGGCGCGCCGGGGTGGTGCGGGTGTTTATCGGCCTGGAATCGATCAATCCGGACAGCCTGCTCGCGGCGAAGAAGAAGCAGAACCGGATTGCCGAGTATCGCGACATGCTGCTGGCCTGGAAGGGCATCCGGGCGGTGATCTGGGCGGGCTACATCATCGGCTTTCCGGCCGACACGCCGGAGACCGTTGCGCGGGATATTCGTATCATTCAAAACGAATTGCCCATCGATTTCCTGGAGTTCTTCGTGTTGACCCCGCTGCCCGGGTCGGAGGACCATCAGAAGCTGGCGGCGGCCGGTGTCGCGATGGATGCCGATCTCAACCGTTACGACACCTTTCACGTGGTGACCGATCATCCGTTGATGACTCGCGCGGCGTGGGAGCGGACATACTGGGATGCCTGGCGCGCCTACTACACGTTCGGCCATATGAGAACTGTGCTGTATCGCGCAGCGGCGACACGGATCTCGCTTGGCAAAATGGTGAACATGCTGCTCAGCTTCTGGAGCCTGAGCCTGGTCGAACATACACATCCGCTGGAGGGCGGGTATCTCCGCCGCCGGGTTCGCACCGAGCGCCGCCCGGAACTGCCAATCGTTCCGGCGTGGCGTTTTTGGCCGGTTGCCGCGGCGGGCCTGCTGGTGAAGCATGTCCGCATGGGGACGATGGCGGCACGGTTGTTACTTGTCAGGCACAGATTGAAGCGTGACCCGGCGGCCGGCGCCTACCGAGATCTCGCGCTGACGCCAACCGGCAACGACGGTGCGTTGGCGATGTTCACGAGCACCGAGGCAGCCCGCCGGGCGGCGCGGGCGAAATTGCGTCCGCTGGCTGCGGCGCGTTGATTGCTACTGCGGCACGCCGCTTCACGCCGCGGCCAGAAACTCCACCACCGCCTCGCTGAACCGCACGGGATCGTCCTCGAACATCGCATGCGTGGCGTTGGGAATGATCTCCACCTTCGCGCCCGGAACACGCGCCGCCAGGGCGCGCAGCACCACCGGCAGCGCGCCGGGAGTCTTCTCCCCGCCGATGAACAGCGTCGGCACGCGGATGCTTTCGGCATCGGCGCGCGTGAAGGGCGGCCGTTGCTCGTTCACCTGGCCCAGCAAGGTCCGGGCGTTGTCGCGCAGCGGCTGCTGCGCCGTCGGCGGCAGGCTGCGCCAGACGCCGGGACCGCTGATCGCATCGACGAACTTCGCGACCCCGGCCTCGATATCGCCGGCTGCGATCGTCTCGACCGCTGCGGCGACGTGGGAACGGAACGCCGGCAGGGTGGCCCCTGTCGCCGGTGCCAGCGATGCGTCCAGGTCGCCGCCCGGTTCCGCCAGGACCAACCGGCGCAGCAAATCCGGCCGCTGCTGCGCCACCCGGAAGGCGATGTGGCCGCCGCGGGAGTGGCCGAGCAGGTTCAGCCTGCCGCCGGTTGGGCCGCCCACGGCTTCCAGGAATGCGATCACGTCGGCGACGTGCTGGGCAATGGTGAAACCGCCGCCGATGCCGTCCCAATGTTCCGGAAAGAACCGCCGCAAACTGGGGACGATCACGCGATGCCGCTGCGACAACGGCCCGAGCACCGGCGACCAGGTGCGAAAATCGCCGAGCGAGCCGTGGATGCAGACCAGCGTCTCGCCGCTGCCGATGTCGAGATACGCCATGTCGTAGCCGTTGACGCGCTGACGCAACATTGCCCTGTCCTGTGCTTGTGCCGGCAGTCTTGCAACCGGCGCCGGGTCGTTGCAAGGCGGCTGTCGCGGGTTCACCTTGTCTACCGCCGCCGGATCAGGTCTGATCCGTACCGAGCGACGGGAGGAGTCGAACCAATGGCGGAAATCCGCACATCCCACCTGATCACGATGAAGCTCGCCGTCAGCGGCCTGCAGCCCATCGGTGAGACGCCCATCGGCAACCGCCGCATCGGCCTGGTGGCCGGCGGCACGTTTGAAGGACCGAAGCTGCGCGGCATCGTGCTGCCCGGCGGCGCGGACTGGATCATCGGCCGCCCGGACGGCGTCACCATGCTCGACGTGCGCATCGTGCTGCAGACCGATGACGGCGCCGCCATCGGCCTGACCTATCGCGGCCTGCGCCACGGACCTGCGGACGTGATGGCGAAGGTCAACAGCGGCCAGTTCGTCGATCCATCGTTGTTCTACTTCCGGATTGCTGCCACGTTCGAAACAGCCGCGCCGCGATACGCCTGGCTGAACGGCGTGTTCGGCATCGGCACGGGCAGCCGCCCGCCGGAAGGTCCCGTCTACGACATCTTCGAGGTGCTCTGATCATGGCTGTACGAATCGGATTTATCGGCCTCGGCAACATGGGTGGTCCGATGGCGGCCAACCTGGTGAAGGCAGGCCACAAAGTCACCGGCTTCGATCTCAACCCGGCGGCGCTGGAGGCGTTGGAAAACGCCGGCGGCAAGATCGCCGACAGCGCCACCGGCGCGGCGGAGGGTGCTCAGGTCGTTATCACCATGCTGCCCGCCGGCGAGCATGTGCGGCAGGTGTTCCTGCACCAGGGCGGCCTGATCGACGAGGTCAAGGACGCCAGGCCGCTACTGATCGACTGTTCCACCATCGATGTGGACACCGCCCGCGAAGTTACGGCCGCCGCGGCGGAGGTGGGCTTGGCGATGCTGGACGCCCCCGTCTCGGGCGGCACCGCGGGCGCCCAAAACGGCACCCTGACCTTCATGGTCGGCGGCACCGACGAGGCGTTCGCCTGCGGCAAGCCGATACTGGCGGCGATGGGGAAGAATATCTTTCACGCGGGGGGACCGGGTGCCGGCCAGGCCGTCAAAATCTGCAACAACATGATGCTGGCCATCAACATGGTTGGCGTCTCGGAGGGGTTCCTGCTGGCGCAGAAACTCGGCCTGGACTGGACCACGCTGCACCAGATCTGCTCCACCGCGACGGCGAATTCCTGGGCGCTGTCGAACTACTGTCCCGCGCCCGGTCCGGTGCCGGCCGCGCCGTCGAACCGCGACTACGCCGCCGGGTTCGCCGCGGCACTGATGGTCAAGGACGTCAAGCTGGCGCAGGCGGCGGCGGAAGCTACGGGTTCGCCCACGCCGCTGGGGACGCAGGCGTTGAGCTTCTACCAGAAGGTTGTGGAGGAGGGCGACGGCGGGAAGGATTTCTCGGTCGTCTTCCGCTGGCTGGCAAAGCAGAAGCGGGAGTAACCGCGGCTGTCAGCCGTCACGGCCCGGACCAGCCGATACAAGGCGGCATGGTGTGCGGTTATCCGCGGCCGCCGAACGCCTCCAGGGCCACCCGAAGCTCCGTGTGAGTAGCGGCGTAGCTCGCGATCGAAATACCTTGCGAGATCGCGTCCCACGCCTGGCGGATGCTGGCCGCGCCGCCGGCCGGTCCCATCGGATGGCCGAACACCCCGCGGCCGGGCACGAAGCCGAAATCGGGGGTGCCGATCTTCCGGTAGACTCCCTCCAGCGTTGCCGCCGAATCGCTCCCCCCCGGCACCGGCAGGCAGGGCTTGATCGGCCCCATCGGCTCCAGGCAGGCGCGGACGCAATCCAGCACCTCGTTCTCGGGAGTCATCATGCGGCCGCCAAAACCCGGCATGATCACCGAATCGAACCCCGCCAGCCGCTGCAAACGCGTCAGGACCCGCGAGTGGATCCCATACCCCGCCAGCCGGCTGAACGCGGCTATGAACGGGAAATGCGCGATCAGCGGCACCCGGGCGTGGCGGCGGAGCATCCGCACCCCGCTCAGGCCCACCGGCATGGCGTTCACCAGCAGGGCGTTGGCGCCTTTTTCGATCGCCAGGTCATGCAGTTCGACCAGGCGATCGACCTCGTCGGTGATGTTCGCGAGGTAGATCTTCGGCACCCCGGTCTCGCGCTCCGCCCGCAGGCGCGCCTCGCCCAGGGCGGCGGCGCGTTCAGTCAGCGGACACCACGGGATGTCGGCGAGCATCTCGTCATCCTTGGCGATATCCAGCCCGCCCAGCCAGCTCTGGTAGCCGAGTTCGGCGAAGGGTGCCGCCGGCAGTCCGATATTGGGCTTGATGACCCCGAAGAAAATCGGCCGCCCCTGCGCCTGCAAGCGGTCGCGCAGGCCGGCGATGCCGAATTGCGGCCCTTGAAACGCGGCCAGGAAGGAGTCCGGAAAGCGAATGTCCTGCAGCCGGATCAGCGGGATGCCGGGCGAGAAGAACACGCCTTCACCGCACACCGCCGACAGCAGGTTGGGGATGCGCGGACCGAAATTGCCGTGCGGATGGGCGATGGTGACGCTGCAGGCATGGACGGCGCCGCGCACGGCGCACTCCACTGGGATGCTGAAGCCGGACGGACGCGGTTCGGCGTGCAGTTCCAGGACTTTGGCGGCGAAGCGCGGCCGGAAATCCTCATCGATGCCGACGCGCCGCCACTGCGCGGTGGATTGCTCGCTGCACAGATGCGCCGCGGCCTCGCGCGGGTCGCCGGCGCATTCGAAGTCGAAGTCCAGCTCCAGGTAGTCCTCGGCGTTCAGATCGGCGCGGCGCGCGTAGAAGTCGGCGATGTCGTCCGGGGTCATGCGACGGTACCGAGGATGTGCAGGTCGATCGTCCGGCGTTCGCGCGGGCCGTCCAGCTCGATGAAAAAGATCGACTGCCAGCCACCCAGCAGCAACGCGCCGTCCGCCACCGGGATGGTCTCGGACGCGTTCATGAAAAGCCCCAGCAGGTGCGCGTGCGCGTTGTCCCGGTCGTCCACCGGGGCGAGGTTGTGCAGATAGTCTCCGTCGCGCGGCACCAGGCGCTTGAGGTGGGTGATCATGTCGCGCTGGAGTTGGGCCTCGCGTTCGTTGACGTTGACCCGGGCGGTGGTGTGCGGGGAGATCAGCGTCAGAAGGCCGTCCCGGATGCCGGTGGAGGCGACCCAGTCGCGGATCTGGCCGGTGATGTCGATGATCTGTATCGGTTCGGCCGTGGCCAGTTCGATCCGGTGTCTGAGAATGTGCAAAGCGAATGACCTGCGCGCTGAAAACCCGGTTCGGGCAATACGGCGGGGTGTTATCGTGCAGCGGCTGCCCGGGCAAGGGTGGGGAGGCTGGCGCAGCGAGGCACGGACCGGATAAAACGCCGCGCTTTCGCATGGAGACCACGATGTCCGATGAACCCGCCGCTGACGCAACCGACCGCTACGTCAGCTTTCTTGGCATCGACTGCGACGGCAAAGCCCGCCAGATGATGGATCGTATCGATCGGCATTTGGCAATCCCGGAGCGCAACAACCTGTTTTGGCAGTATTTTTCAAAGAAGCGGGCGGGCGGCTCCGGACCCAAGCCGGACGACCTGTTCCTGCTGCATTCCCACATCAACCAGGTCAGGGAACTGTTCGAGACCTGGGAGGATGGGGAGGCGCTGCGGATGCTGGACCATCTGGAGGAGAAGTGCTGCTGAAGGCGGGATCGGCTTGTCTCGACCATGCCGGCAGGCGGATCTGGTGGGAGTGTGAGGTTCGCAGGGCGTGCGGAGACCTCGCCGTGGAGAGCGAGGCCGGTCACCCGTTTTTCTCGTTCGGTGTGGAGGAAATCCGCCGTTTCGAGGAATATGCCCAGCGTCGTCGGGTCGAGCCCACACCCTATCGCCGGCCGCCGACCTCATCGAGGTGCTTGAGCAAATCGGCCGGGTCCTCGTAGACCCGGGCGGCGCCGGCCCGTTCCAGCTCTTCCTGCCCGTACCCGCCGGACAGCAAGCCGACCCCCAATCCGCGGCACCGCCTTGCCGCCAGCATGTCCCAGATCGAATCCCCGATGATCACCGCCGTCTCGGTGGACACGTTCAACCGCGCCGCCGCGGCCAGGAACAGATCCGGGTCCGGTTTCGCGTATTTAACCATGTCCCGGGTCACCACCGGGACCCGCTGCGGGTCAACCCCCAGCGCCCGCAAATTCGGCGCTGCCGTTTCCATTCGACCGCTCGTGGCGATCGCCCACGGATGCCCGGCGGCATCCAGGGTCGCCAGCAATTCCTTCGCCCCGTTCAGCGGCCGCACCGAGGCGCCGAGCCGCGCATAGGCCGCGGCATGCAGCCTTGCCAGCCGCTCCACCCGCTCCGGGCTGATCTCCATCCCGGTCTCGCGCAGCAACTGGTTCACGAACAGCCCCCCGCTCATGCCGATGCGGCGATGGATGCGCCAGACTGCGAGGTCGATCCCTTCCTGGTCCAGCGCCTCCTTCCAGGCGAGCACGTGCTGGTACACGCTGTCCACCAGCGTGCCGTCGAGGTCGAACAGAAAGACCGAATCGATGTGCATGCTCATCTCCTTGATTCGCCTCGCCGGACCGGACCGAGGCGCGTATGGATGATGGGAACGGAGACCCCCATCGCCAACGGAGCCGGTTTGTGACGTTTTCCCGCGACGACGCTAGCCGCATCGCCGAAATCCTCGCCGCCGCGGCGCGCACCGAGATCATGCCCCGCTTCAAGGCGCTGGCGGATGGCGACGTGCGGCATAAGACGTCCGTGTTCGACCCGGTGACCGAGGCGGATGAGGCGGCGGAGCGGGCGATCTCGGCGGCTCTGCTGGAGGCCTGGCCCGGTGCCGTGATCGTCGGCGAGGAAGCCACTGCGGCGGACCCGTCGCTGCCCGGGCGGCTGGCGGAGGCGAAGCTGGCGTTCACGGTCGATCCGATCGACGGGACGCGGAATTTCGTCGCCGGGCTGCCGTTGTTCGGGGTGATGGCGGCGGCGATCGTGGATGGCGCAGTGGTGGCGGGCGTGATCCACGATCCGGTGTGCCAGGACACGGTGTGGGCGCTGAAGGGCGGGGGCGCGTGGCTGTCGCGCGACGGCCGCCCGCCGAAGCGGCTGCAGGTCGCCGCTCCCGCGGCGCTCGACCGGATGGAGGGGATCGCCGGCACGCATTATTTGCCGGAGCCGCTGCGCGCGACAGTGCTGCGCAACCTGCCGCGGCTGGGGTCCTCGACCTGGTTGCGCTGCGCCGCGCATGAATATCGGATGGCGGCGTCCGGGGCGTGCCATGTGCTGTTCTACAACCGGCTGATGCCGTGGGATCACGCCCCGGGCTGGCTGCTGCACCAGGAGGCGGGGGGATACAGCGCGCATTTCGACGGGTCCGCGTATGTGCCGGCGCATACCACCGGCGGCCTGATCTGCGCACCGGACCGGGCGAGTTGGCAGATCGTGCGGGATGCGTTGATAGGCGGGTAAGGGGTAGTCAGGACGGCGCGAGGGAGCGCAAGGCGGCTTCGAGCCGGCCGATAAGGTCGAGCGCCGCTTCCAGTTCGGCGACTGACGGTTCTGGTTCGGGGCCACTCTCGCCGGGATAGCGATATGCGATGCTCCAGGTCGTCCAATCCTGTAGCGGTGTCAGCAAGTCGTCGAGCGCAGGGAAATGCGGACGGACAAGCCCGGCGAGCGCGTCGAGGTCATGCGTTGCGCACATGTGCGCCGGCCCTGACGAGAAACCCTTAAGCAATTTCTCAGCGGCCTGCTGGCAATGGTATGCCGCCGCATCGCACAAAGGCGGATCGGCGGTCAGGCAAAGCCTCGCAACCCGCCGGTCGGACTCGGCGACCCGCAACCATGCGATGATTTCCTGCCAACTGTCCGCGGGGTCAGTGCCGCTCATAGACGACAATGCCCTCTAGCGCGGCGGAGCGTGACAGGGTGTTGGCGATCTTCGACTTGCGCAGGAAAGTGGCCTCGCGAACCGGGATCACATCGGCTGGGTGGTGATAGGATCGCCGGGATTCAAAGCCCGCCTTGAGCGTAACTTTCTCCGCCGGCGTCTCGTCGTCAACGATGACCAGCAGATCGATATCGCTGTCCGGTCCCGCCTCTCCACGAGCGGCGGAGCCGAACACGATCACCCGCCGCGGGTTGAAATAGGCAACCACGGGATCGAGCAATTCAGCGGGGACGAGGTTCGCGCTTATACCTGACTGTAACCAAACGGGTGCGACTCTGACAGACTATATTGTGGTCGCGGCACGCTCGTCAGTCTCTTTTGAGCGCCGATCGGCTCGCACCGCTTCGACCTCGGCCATGATCTCGTCGTCGGTCATGGGCGGAATGGCAGCGGTCTGATTTGCCTCGCAACGTCCAGCAGCGCATGGCCGGCGAGCCGCCGCACGGCGTCATCGAGCAGTCGTCGGATTGCGGTGTTCGAGAGCAAACCGGCACTCTCCGCGCGCCGCGCCAAATCGTCCTGAAGACTGATTTTTATGGTGGTCATTGAACTGCCTGAAAACCTCGGCCCGTGTTCAGGAGCACTCTAGACGAACCGCTCGCCAAGGGCGAGGCGTTCAACGGCGGCGCGACCTTGCAAAGTGCCGGCAACCGGGTCCAACGCGGTCTGACGCGTCTCCGCTGCCCCGCCGGTTTCCGCCTTGACATCAGTCGCCGCATGCGTCACATGTGACGCATGCGAGGCTCTGCATCATCGCTAACCCGCACGCAGCGTTACCGCGACGGCCTACGCCGCCGCGGTTTGCGCCCGGTCCAAATATGGGTCCCGGACACCCGCGCTCCCGGCTTCGCGGCGGAGATCCAGCGCCAATGCGAGCTTATCAACGCAGCCGATCGGCAGGAGAACCTGATGGCCTGGGTCGAGGATGTCAGCGTGTTCGATGAGGACGACCCTGCGTGAAGCGTGGAGACGTCGTCGCCGTCGCCGATCGTGGTGGCGACTTTACCGGGAAGCCGCGGCCCGGAGTGATCGTCCAGTCCGATCTGTTCGCAGCAATGGAGAGTGTCACGATTTGTCCGCTGACATCCGTGCCTCTGGACGTGCCCGCAACACGGCTAAGGATCCAACCTTCCGCCGAGTTGACCTTGCGCACGGCGTCCTGGATCGCGGTTGACAAAATCACCTCCGTCCGCCGCGACCCTATCGGCCCGCCGATGGGTCGGCTGGCGCCCGAGGACCTGCAACGGCTGAACGGCGCAATCGCGGTGTTTCTCGGCCTCGGCGGCTGAACCCGCGCTCTACTCCACCTCGTCCGCCAGCTTCGCCAGATAATAAGCCGGGTCGCCGAACAGCCGCTCGATCACCATGCACCTCCGGAAATAATGCCCGACCGCGTATTCCTCGGTCATCCCAATCCCGCCATGCACCTGCACCGCGCTCTGCGAGACATACCGCCCGGCCTGGCCGACGCCGACCTTCGCCAGCGCGATATCGTGCGACCGCGCCGCATCGTCCGGGTTGTCGATCGACATGGTCGCCAGCATCGCCATGCTGCGCCCCTGCTCCTGAGCCATGAACATGTCCGCCAGCCGGTGTTGTACGACTTGATACGACCCGATGGGCTGGCCGAACTGCACCCGGGTCTTCGCATACTCCAAAGTCATTTCGTTCATTGCTTCCATCGCGCCGACTGTTTCGCCCGCGGTGGCCGCAATGCCAGCCTCGATCACCCGCCGGATCACCGGCAGGCCGCCGCCGATCTCGCCCAGCACATCGGCGTCCGACACCGCAACGTTCGACAGGGAAATGTCCGCCGCCCGCGTATCGTCGCGGCTGACATAGCCGCGCCGAGCCACCCCGGAAGCGCCGGCATCGACCAGAAACAGCGTGATCCCGTCTTCATCGTAACGTTCCCCGCCGGTGCGCGCGCTGACGACAATCTTGTCCGCGGCCTCGCCGTGCGAAACCACCGTCTTGGATCCGTCCAGCACCCAGCCGCCGCCGCTACGTTTCGCCGTCGTCACCACATCCGTCACGTCATACCGCGCTTGCCGCTCGCTGTGGGCGAATGCCAGCTTCAACCCGCCCTCGGCGATCGCCGGCAGGATCGCCTGCTTCTGCGCCGCCGAACCGGCCAGGTTCACCGCCGTACCGCCCAGCACCACGGTGGAAAAATACGGCTCCAGCACCAGCACGCGGCCGAACGCCTGCATCACCAGCATGACCTCCTGCGCACCGCCGCCGAAACCGCCGTACTCCTCGGCAAACGGCAGCCCGAGCAGGCCGAGTTCGGCGAACTGCGCCCACACCGCGGGAGAATACCCCTCCGGCAGCGCCATATGAGACTTCCGCCGGGTGAAATCGTAGCTGTCGCGCAGCAGGCGCGTCACGCTATCGACCAACAGCCTCTGGTCGTCGGACGGTTCGAAATCCATTACAACCCCAACACGGCTTTGCTCAGAATGTTCTTCTGGATCTCATTGGTGCCGCCATATATCGAGGCGGCACGCAGCATCAGATAGCTGGCGGTGCCGGCGCTGCCCGCCTCCATCAGCTCATCCGGTTCGTTCATCGCCGCCAGTTCCTGCGCCCAAATCGGCGTCGCCAGCGGCCCGGCGACATCGACCGCGAGTTCGGTTGCTGCTTGCAACAACTCCGTCCCCTTCACCTTCAGGACCGACGACAGCGGATCCGCTCGCCCGGCGCCCTTCGCCTTGTCGTAGGCCGAAACGACACGATACTGCGTGATCTCCAACGCCTTCGTATCCACCTGCAACTGCGCCACCCGCCGGCGGAACGTGTCGTCGCGGATCAGCGGGGCGCCGTTGAAATTCACCTCCCGCGCCATCGCCACGGCGGCCTGCACCCGTTCACGCGACTTGCCGAGCCGGGCGATGCCGGTGCGTTCGTTGCCCAGCAGGTATTTTGCCACGTCCCAGCCCTTGTTCTCGGCATGCACGCGCATCGACACCGGCACGCGCACATCGTCGAAGAACACCTCGTTCAAATGGTGGCTGCCATCGATCGAAATAATCGGCCGCACCGTGATCCCGGGAGTCTTCATATCGACCAGCAGAAATGAAATCCCTTCCTGCCGCTTGCGCGCGTTCGGATCGGTGCGCACAAGGACAAAGCACCAGTCGGCGTTGTGCGCGGTGGAGGTCCAGATCTTCTGCCCGTTGACCACGTAATGATCGCCCTCCGGCCGAGCCGACGTCTTCAGCGACGCCAAGTCCGATCCGGCCCCCGGCTCGGAAAATCCCTGGCACCACCAGTCATCCAGGTTCGCCGCCCGCGGCAGGAAGCGCTGCTTCTGCTCATCCGTGCCGAACTGGATCAGCACCGGGCCGATCATCGTGATGTTGAACGACAGCAATTCGGGGGCAGGGGCCATCAAATTCTCTTCCAGGAAGATCATCCGCTGGATCGCGCTCCACCCGGGCCCGCCCCATTCCTTCGGCCACGACAACGCCGCCCAACCCTTGGCATTCAGGATTCGCTGCCAGCGGATCGTGTCCTCCCTGCGCGGCGGATGCCCGAGCTTCATGCGGTCGCGCGTGTCGGCGGGCAGGTTGTCGCGGATAAAGCCACGCACCTCCTCGCGGAAGGCACGCTCTTCCGGGGTGAAGCGAAGATCCATTGAATGTCTCCTCCTACTCGCCGGTAAAGTCTATGCGGCACCGGAAGCCCGTGCAATCGGGACCGAGACGCCGCCAAAAGTACCCGGGCCGCGAACGCTTCGATCGCCGGCCGCCGGGGATGATCAGCGAGGAACACCAGATAGAACCCGTATCCCGGCAGCGATGGGGGATGCGCCTTCACCAGCGCTCCGCAGTCCAGCTCGCGGCTCACCACGACATCGCTGCAAATCGCAATGCCCTGGCCGGCGCCGACCGTGTCGATCGCGTGCAGTTCCTCGCGAAAACTGAGATCGCAACCTCGGCCACAGTCATCAAGGCCGGGATCGACCGAGCGTGCGGTCGCCAGCCACTGCCGCCATGTCGGCGCCTCGGGGTCCCTGGTCATCCAATCGAAATGAATGAGCGGATAACCAAGCCCATCGGCCGCGCGGTCGATGCGCCGTCCGCCGGCCGAGAGCAGCGCCGGAGAGCGTGTTGCACGGCCGGGACGGAATTTCCCGTCCGCCGCAAGCAGCCCACCGGAGCCATGATGGACACTCACCGGCACAGCAGCAGTATCGAACGGTTCCGAAGCAGAATCCGTGGCGTCGTGGTACTGCCGGGGGATGACGAATACGATGCCGCGCGCCGCGTCTGGAATGGCATGATCGACAAGAAACCGGCGATGATCGCGTATTGCACATGCTCCAGCGACGTCATGGAGGCCATCGGGTTTGCCGGCGTTTCGATCGGGAATCCTGAGTCATCCGGTGGCAGTGTATCGCCTTTCTTCCCGGCCCCGGTGCTGTTAGAGAACCGGACCGTATCCTGCGTCGCCGCCGTCTACTGCACGAGGTCAGCATGGACCCCCTGAGCGCGGAGGCATTCATCCGCGATTTGTATACCGGGATTCTCAACCGGGTCCCCGAGCAGCAGGAGCTGTCTCACTGGATCTCCGTCGTTACGGGCGGTGAACCTCTCGCCGCGGTGGTCAGCAAGTTCGTCAATTGCGATGAGAACCGTGAGAAACAACGGATTCCCGCGGCCTTTCCGGCCGGGCACTACTACTCCCCGGTGGTGGATCCCGACATCGCCCGCCCTTATGTGGCGCGGAACCGCAACCTGCCGCCCGGGGCGCTGTCCGGCATCGATGTCGATCCCGCCCCGATGCTCGGGTTTTGGCGGCGCAACCGGGCAGCCATGGTTGCAGCGCCGTTCGGGTCGGGAGGCGGCCGCTACAGCTATATCAACGATTATCCGCCGATGGACGCTACAGTGCTCTATGCAATGATCTGCGAGATCAAGCCGCGGCGCATCATCGAGATCGGCTGCGGCCACAGCACGCTATGCATGCTGGACGCCGCGGATCGCGCCGGCCTGGCGGATCTCGAGCTCACCTGCATCGACCCTGATTCGAAACGCCTTCTCAATCTGCTGCGGCCCGGCGACGTGTCTCGCATCAATCTCATGCACCTGCCGGTCCAGGACGTGTCCCTGGATCTGTTTGCGTCACTGAGCGCCGGAGATATCCTGTTCATCGACTCGGCCCATGTGCTGAAGACCGGGTCCGACGTGCACTTCGAGCTTTTCGAGATCCTGCCCGCCCTGCCTGCCGGGGTGTTCATCCACTTCCACGACGTTGTCTACCCGTTCGAGTATCCCGACGGCTTCATTTTCGAGCGCGGCTATTCCTGGAACGAAGCCTACGCGTTGCGGGCATTCCTGATGTATAATGAGCGGTTCAGGATCATATTCTGGGGCAGCCTGTTCGCGCACGTGTATCCGTACGAGGTCGGCAGCGTGTCGCCGGAGTTTCTGCTGAACACGGGCGGCAGCATCTGGATTCGCAAGGGGTCGCCTTAAGCGGTCATGATTGCCCGTCCTTGGTAAGGGCGGGCAATCATGCTGACTGGCTCGGGCGGTATGAGCCATAAAACCGGCCATTTCTGCGGCCTTGGTCCAAGCTTGGTCCAAATTCCTTGCGAATATGTGCGGATATGTGTAGCCGTGTGCGCCGTTGGTCCAATGGAGGGCGGCAATGGCGACGATCACAAAACGAGGTTCGGCTTGGCGGGTGCGGGTGCGCCGTCGTGGGCAGACCATAACCAAGACGTGTGATACCGAGGCCGAAGCCAAGGCATGGGCCGAAGCCGAGGAAACCCGCCTCGTTGCCGGTGCCACTGCCGCGCAAATCCGCAAGATGCCGTCCAGCCTCTCGGTAACGGAGCTATTCGACCGCTACGGCAGAGAGGTAAGCCCGGAAAAGGGCGGATGGCGGTTTGAGGTCAACGCCCTTCGCAAGCTTGGCCCGCACTTCCCTATGGCAGCGATTGAGGTTGACGGGGCTACCGTTGCCGAGTGGCGAGACAGGCGGCTTAAGCAGGTATCCGCCGCATCGGTGAACCGGGAGCTTGCGCTAATCGGGAGCGTGTTTACACGCGCGATCAAGGAATGGCGTCTGCCTATCGCTGCCAATCCGGTTCACAGCGTTATGCGGCCCAAGCAGCCACGGGCAAGAACGCGCCGGGTGTCCGATGCGGAGCGCGCAACCGTTATCAAGTTTCTCGCGTGGGACGGCAAGGCCGCGCCAAAGGACAAGCGGCAGTGGATTGCTTGGAGTTTTTGCCTGGCTTTGGAAACCATGATGAGGCAAGGCGAAATCTTGCGATTAACGTGGGAACATATCCACCTAGACCGCAAGTTCTGCCATTTGCCCAAGACGAAGAACGGACACCCGCGCAACGTGCCCCTGTCGTCTGCCGCTATCGCGCTATTCGCGTTGCTGAAACCCGGCAACGGTGAAGCCCGCGTTGTGCCGGTGGATGCCGGGACGTTCGGCGCGTATTTCCGCGAAGCCTTGAAGGATGCGGAGATAACGGACCTGCATTTTCACGACACCCGCCGCGAAGCCTTAACCCGTGCTGCCACGAAACTGTCTAACGTTGCCGAATTGGCCCGCGCATCGGGACACCGCGAGCTACGATCACTTATGATCTATTACGAACCCGATGCAACGGACCTTGCGGAGAAGTTGGGGTAGTTACTGGCGCGGCCGTCCGCCCCGGCGCTTGGGTTGGCCGCTGTGCTGGACGGCCCAAGCCTGAGCCACGGACGGAACCCACCTAGGCGCGGGTATCGCCGCCACGCGGGGCGGCAGACGGTCCTTGTCGCGGCTGGCGAGGCTTACGATGGTTCGCGGGCTTAAGCCCATGAACGCCCCGAGTTCAACAGGCGTCCAAAGGGGTTCGATTGGCGCGTTCATGTGCGATCTGATGGCCTCCAACTTGGTAGGCTCCGCATAATGCACACAGAAAAATCCGTGCCAACACAATAATACCTATGCATTCAACAGAATATCTGTGCTTGGCGCGAAGCATGGATATCGCTACACAATGAATACGCCAAGTTGGCGCTAGGTCGTTTACACGAAAGGAACTGCCATGGATCAAGTCTTAATCACTCTTTGCCGCGCATGGATATCGCGCTGGAACCACTTCTCAGACAACGTTGACCTTCCGGCCGGTCTGGCAAAGGAACTACGCGCCAATCTGGTGACGATAACTCAAACCCGAGCCGTCACGCTCGCAGGGGTTAAGGCTAAGGTCAAGGTGTTCCGCTGCTTAGACCTTAACCACGACAAGCTTTCTGAAAGCATAGTGCTAGACATCGAAGGGTTGTCTTAAGCATTATCTGTGCCAAGACAGTGCGTTTACACGGGCTATACAGTAACGAGGCGGTGAAACCCATAAATCGATTTGACAAACGCCCCAGAATATTGTAGTGTATGCCCCATGATCGAGAAGCGCCATGCGGAAACGTAACAGGGGCAAAAAAGTGGGCCAGCCCACATTTTTCGCTTGCCCCGGCTCGAATCGGTCAGATTCTGTGCGGATGTGCCGCCGCCGCCCGCCCTCTCCGATCTGAGCCGTGCAGAGCTTGAGGCTCTGCTGGTCGA
>NZ_CAJATU010000106.1 GCF_903944925.1 uncultured Rhodopila sp.
CAAGCGGTGGCTCACCAAGCTCAAGCCGCTGCTCCCCGACGTTTCGACGATACTTGACGGCGGCAAGGGAAACTTCGGCGGGGTCGTCACTCGCGGGGCGCGCCTCGACCCTCGCAAAGGATTCATCTGCTCTTACGACGTTGAGGCGGGGAACCTGTACGGCATGAGCCGGCACGAAGCCGCCTTCGACCCGTGGATCGACGGGCAATACGCGCGGGTGCGCGCCGCGATGCTTCAGGCGAAGATCAGCGGCAACCTAGTGGTGGTGAAATACCGTCCGGGCAACACACCGATAGGCATTGATACCAACGGCGTCCCATCCGGCAAAAAAGACAACGGCGCGATCGCCAACTCCATCATCGCGACGCTGTTTGCCGGGCAAGGCGTGGCGGTGCCAACCACCGAATACCTCGACAGCGACCTTCAGGAGCACCCTGAGCTTGCCAAGGCGGCGGCGTGGGATGTGGATGTGGTGCAGACCGGAACCTATGCCCCGGCGATCGACGGAACCATTCACGAGCGCGACTTCCAGGACGCGCGGAAGGTCCGGGCGTGGGGATGGCCTGAACGCGCGATGCTTGAGGCGCAGCAGGGCGGCATCGGACAGTCGGATACCAAGACGCACACCGACAGCGCCTCGACCGACTTGGAGCTGATCGACGACGACATTGCCAGCCAGATTTCGCACGGCCAACCGTTCTACGACGTGCCCGGCGTGATTGATGAAATCGTGGCGCTGAACTGGGGCGAGGAATACCGCGGACTGATCGCGGTGAAGCCTGCGCCGCTGGTTGATGCCAAGGTCCAGGTTTACACGCAGTTGCTCACCGCGATGGTCGCCAATCCGACGCTCGCTCCCACGTTCGCCTCCGTGATCGACTGGCCGTCCCTGCTGAGCCACCTCGACATCGCGACGACCGAAGACCTGAAAGAAAAGCTCCCGGCCCTGCTCCAACAGGCTACCGATCAGCAGAAACAACAAGCCGATGCCAAGGCACAACAAACCAAGAACCTCGTCGAGAAGGCCCAGAATGGCGGACGAGGACGAATCTTTACAGGAAGCCCCAATGACCCAGACAGCAACAATGGAACGCCCCCAATCAAAGCGAATGGAACCGGCAAAAACGGAAAACTCGCCGCCCAAAACTGACCCCAAGCTGACCGACTCCACGGTGGCCCGCGCCCTGGAACTCGTCAAGGCCGGGAAGATTGACTATTCCAGCACCGTCCCCGCCAAAGGCGCTCACGCCTGGGCGCGGGACGATGAGCGCAAGCGGCTGGAAGACAGCGGGCTCCCCGCCGATGATGTGCAGGTGGCGCTGGCCAAGTTCGACAAGGCTCCCGAGCATGACGACGCCCTGGCGATCTTCACGCAAGCGGGGAACGTGGCGGCTACCGCCGTCGCGGCCGGGCTGAAGGGCGACGCGGCTGCCGCGCATCAGAAGATTCACGACGCCATCACCGGCAAGCCGCAAGTGGGCGAGCCCGTGTGGTTCATCCCCCAACTCCCCCCGTCGATGGCGTCGGACCCGGCGAACCATCTGGCGGGATTCATCACGGGCGTGAACGACAAGGGGCTGGTCAACATCGCGTATTTCGACAGGTTCGCGTTCCACATGCGGGCGGTGTCCGTGCCGTTCGGCGGTGACGTGAAGCCGAAAGTCAGTTGGTATCGGCGATAGGGCTGGCGTAGGATTGCGGCATGAGCGAAGCACCTGAAAGACTCGTCTACAATGCGCCGCCCGGAACCGACTCCGCCGCGATCGCCAGCCAGATCCGCGAAAGCCTGAAGAGCGAGCCGGGAAGCATCGCGATGGCCGGCAAGGTGGAACTCTGGCAGATGGACGTTGTCCCGCGCGAGCCGACGCGGTTTGAGCTGCTGCGGGACATGAAGCCGCTGTGCGAACTCGCCTGGGACACCGAAGTTCTGCTGGTGCCGCACGAAGAATGCCGATCTCGCGGCGCTATTGTTCGCGGGCGGATGGTAAAACTGACGCCATCTGATACGGGAACCATCCTGCGCGGCCCCAGCACCTATTGCAGCGTGTCCGACTTCATCGGCTGGTTGCCGATGGACTACAACCCAGGCTCTATCGTGAAGTTTCCGACCCCGATGCGCCGCATCGAGCTTTCCGAGGGCGAGCGGGTTGTACTGAAGTACCCGCCGGGAACCAGCGTCATCGGCATCAGGGACGGCTATGCGGAGCATGCGGACAACCACCAAACTGCCGTAGATATCCTGGCCGCGATTCGTGCTGGCGACTCCGTCGCCATCCCCGACGGCTGGGAACTGACGGTGCTGAGCCGAAAGCAGGCGGAAGGGATGGAGGCGGTCGAGACGCCGCAGCCGAAGATGCCGACGCACAAGACGCTTGATATCGTCGGCGTTGAAGCCGCGGCCGACGCCATCGACGCCATTGTCTCCCGCGCCGATTGGGATGGGACCGATAAGTGGACCATGATCGCCTCGATCATGCGGGATCATCTGGGCATTGAAGAGAAGGAAAGCCCGTGGTCAACCGTCACAGAATCAATCGAGGAGTCGATTCGCAGGCTTCCTGAACGGCTCGGCGTTGCTCAGACTGTTGTTAACTCCCCAGAAGCGGTTGCCGCCTTCATCAAGGCACATAACATCTACGGCAGAATCGACCCCGTCGCCATCTATGCCGATGGAAAGCGCATTGACGTATACCACGAGCTTCCGGCCCTGTGCCGATCCGCCGGGCTCCATTTCCCTGAGGAGCTAAAGGATGCCGGTTTCCTAGATCGCGTCAGAGAGGTTTTGCGCGGTATTCCGATGGAGCAAGACTTGCTCAATATGCCACCCACGCGCACCGTCGGCGTGAACGCTGAAGCCACGAGCAACGCCCCGCCTGCGCCGGTGGGGCGGGAGCCCGGATTCAAGGCCACGACATACCAGCGGTCAGACCTGTTCCCAGCGTTTCGGTCGCTGCCACTGAATCAAATTCGCATCGAGCACTGCCGCCGCCCGGCAGACCATCTGCCAATCGAAACATTCTTGGATGACGACGGCAAGTGGCGCGTACTGGAAGACCCGACGGGCGAGCGACTGTTCATGAACGAGGGAACTTGAAACGAATCATCGGGTGGTGTGGGTTCGAGACCCACCGGCAAGCGATGCGGCTGGTAACGAGGCCGCGGGCGACAAAGATGCCGTAGCTAAAAAGGTAGGCCATGCGACAACGCTGCCGTTAATAGCGGCGGGGCTAGCCCGAGCAGCATTTTATCGCAAGGTGCAGATTAGAACGCCGTGGCGCATGGCGGGGCGCGGTGCTTTCACGACGCCGCTGCCCTGCCCCACGAAACACGCTATCTGAGCCTGACCCCCAACCAACCAAGGACCAAAATGGCAGCAACCATCCAAAAAGCAGCGGTCGATCATGCCCTGAATTTGGCGAAGCGCGGCGACATTGACCACGGAGCATGGAGCGCACCGAACGGGTCCGACCGAGAGCCGATGGGCTGCCTGGTGGTTGACGTGGACGCCGCGCCGGCCGCGAGGCTCGGCTACCCGGTCACCAAGGGCGGCAAAGTGAGTGCCGCCGGGGTCGCTGCCGCGCTCGGACGCGCCCGAACGAACATGCCCGCACTCGTCCCGGCCCTCGAAACCATCGGCAAGGCCATAAAAAGCCACGAACCAAAGGAAACGCAAATGTCTCGCATCGAACTCGCCCGCAAGCCCATGCTCGCCCGCTGCCCCGGTCCCTACTGCGGATCGCACGACATCGAGCGCACCACGAAGGACGGCGAAGGCCCCACCGACCGCTGCCGTCACTGCGGGCGCAAGTTCCCCCACAAGCCGGGCACGATCACCGCGATGCAGTTGAGCGAGGACGACGAGGATAAGGGCGGCGTGAACATGACCCCGACGGAGCCCGACCCGGAACTGGACGACCCGGCAACCCCGGCCGATTCGCCCGACATGCACCCGGCACTCCTGAGCCGGGAGTCCGATTGCTCCGAGGCCGCGCAGGACGCATCGGCCATCGCCAACCGCATGGGCGCGGGCGCGATGCGCATGATGACCAAGACGGCTCACGCCGACGCGGCCGAGGCGCACGACAAGGCGGCGATGCTGCACAAAAAGGCGATGAGGAACGGGCCGGAGGACGACAAGCCGTTCCACGAGCAGGCCGCGGCGATGCACCAGAGGCACGCCGACATGCACCGCGCCGAAGCCGAGAAGATGTAATGTCCCGCACCTGTGCCGAACGCGAACTCGCTCTTGAGATTTACGGGCGCGGTGCCGCTGCCTCCATGTCCGACGCCCGCAAGCAGGCCCGCGAGCAGTTGCAGCGCATGGCCGACAAGCGGACGGTCGCCAACATCAACAAGCCCGAGCCGGTCGCCTTGGAGCCGGCAAAACCAAAATGAGGCAGCGACTCAACGCCGCTGAAGGCCATCCGGCGGCATCCCCTGCTCCGCCCGTGCGCATCGGCAAGATCAGGCGGAATCCCAAGGCAGAGGCGAACGGGCGACTCGGAGCAGAGGCAGCGAAGGCGAAGGCGGCAGAGCTGCGGTACGGAGGGATCGGCGTTCCTACCACGGGGTGAAGCGATGCGGCAAAAGACGTTGGACGCACTGCTGGCCAGGCTCCCTGAGAAGGACCGCGAAACCGCCAACCGGCGCATCGGGATTGCCGAGAAATTCGGGTGGACATCAATCTCGTTTTGGGAGTGGGTTGGAAGCCCGACACTGGACGACCTGGTCGCCATCGGTGACCGCGGGCAGATTCATTTTCTGAAGGACTTGGACGAAACCGGCGACACGATGGAAGGGGCAGACTAAACCGATGATGCTTGCGGCTCCACAACTCCGATCGCGGGCGGCGCGGCAGATTTTGCTGGGAGCGGTGGATGAGCCGCGCGTGCCGGCGGGATCGCCGGGCGGGGGTGAGTGGACGAGCGGGGGCTTTTCTGGCGCCGCTAATGACTACGCCAAGAACGGCACGCCGGGCGGGGGAGGGTTTGCAAGCTCTGTCCGTTTTACGATCGCCGGCGGTCCCGTTCATGCTAAGTTTCGCGCTGATGGCGGTACGCATATTGAGCGTCAGGGCCAAAACGGCCAAAAAAAGGTCGTGACGTTTACCACGGATGACGGCGTACGGCGCGGCTACGTCGAAACAGAAGGTGACGGGGTTCGCGTTCATCCTTTTGCCGTGCGCGGCAAGCCCCATGTTCCAGTCGATCAGGATGTCGAACTCGCGCCAGTCCAGTCGGAGCCAATCGACATTGACGCTGCCAGGAAGTCAAAGCGAGAAGCCTTCTCGCAGAAGGTTGGTTATCAGATTCTATCGCCTGGGCAAATTTCATCGCACGCCGTCAAGGCGGGTATGCCCGCATTCAAAAACACACCGCGAGAGAAGCGGTCTGGCATCAGCGTCCAGGCGGTTCCCGGCAAGAAAACATGGGCAATGGCAGAGTGGCGCAACGCCCCAGGCGACAACCACGACTATCAACAGAAGTCAAGCGAAGTCGAAGCACACCTGAAAAGACTCGGTTACGAAACATCTCGCCCATTCCCCGACAAGACTCTGGTAGCGGTGCGAAAGCCGGCAAGTTCAAATATCAACCTGAGCCTCCGTTCCTTCGCCAGCCAGCAAATCCTGCTGGGCAACCCCGGCCAGCCGCGCGACTACCACGGCCGCTGGACGAGCGTTGGCGGGGCCGACGTGCATGTTGCCGACGACACCGGGCAAATCATGAAAGGCCCGACGGCACTGCTGGGAAAGACGCTGGACGAGGCGCAGGGGCATCGGGAGCCCGCCGGTCGCCCCGGATATCACAAGCTCGCCCGCGATGCCAAGGGCGGCTATCACCACCCCGACCCGCAAGTTGATGCCCGCGCCAAGGCCCTGCATCTCGCGCCCGGTTACAAGGGTGCCGAGATCAACGCCGATCCGAAAGCGGACCTTCAGGCGGTCGCCACCGATGCCAAGGGGCGAGCGCAGTACAAGTACATCGCCGACCATTCCGAGCGGCAGGCGGTCGCGAAGTTCGCGCGGGTCAAGGACCTGGTCGCGAAACTCCCGGAAATCCAAGCCAGGGTCAAGAACGATCCGAGCGAGGAGGCGGCGGTTATCCGGCTGGTCAGCAAGACCGGGCTGCGCATCGGGAGCGAGGCCGATACCGGGGCGGACAAGCAGGCGTACGGGGCGACCACGCTCCGCGCCGAGCACGTCAAGGACGGCGGAAAACGGCTGGCGTTCGTCGGCAAAAAGGGCGTGGATATCA
>NZ_CAJATU010000107.1 GCF_903944925.1 uncultured Rhodopila sp.
AAACCAACGACCCGCGATTCTGCGGTAAGTTGGTATGCTCCTTCGCCCGGAGTGTCGATGCGGGCCTGCGCGGCGCGGGCGTAGGCCTTGGCGCGTTCGACTTCGGCGCCAGGCGGGGCAGGGGGCCGCTCGGCCCGGACCACCGTCTCACCGGCCGGCTGCGATTGCGTCCAAAAGACCCACCTTGCCTGGCCGCGAGATAACCCCGAGCACCGGCTTTACAGGATTAATAACGGGCTTGGCCCTCGAACACGGAAAACTTGAATAATCCGGATATTCCTCATATCTTCAGAACCAGGAGGGATCGCATGCCAAACCTGAGTGTCACATCAGCCGAGTTTCAGAAGAACTTCGGCCGCTACCGGGAAGCCGCCATCCGGGAAGCCATCACCATCACCAATCATGGTCGTGACAGTCTGGTTCTCCTGTCCGCGGACGAATATCGCCGCCTGAAAAAGCGCGACCGGGAAGTCCTTCCCGTCTCCGAACTGAGCGACGAAGATATCGAGGCCATCCGCACCGCCGAAATTCCTGAAGCCTTCGCCGCATTCGACCACGAATTAGAGTCGTAGGCGCGTGCCGCTCCCCGAACCGGTTCCCGGCCTGGTCATAAGCTACGCCTATCTGTGGCGGAACCAGCAAGAGCAGGGACGGGACGAGGGGGTAAAAGATCGACCGTGCGTCGTCGTGCTGGCTGTCAGGCAGGAGGAAGGCGAACGCATCGTGACGGTCGCCCCCGTCACTCACGCGCCACCAGCCAACTCCCGAGACGCGATCGAACTACCCGCCCCGGTCAAGCTGCGGCTTGGTCTTGATGCGTTCGCGGTAGGGACGGTCATTGCTGACCGCCCCCCGCACAGATCCGAGCGAGCGGGATTCCCGCACTCGGCTCCTACCTCGGGTGTTTGACGGCAAACCGCACACTCGGCCACGGATGAAGGACACGGGGCTTTGGGAGAAATTCGTCAGCCAGCTTCGCCATCCGCTCCCATGCCACGTATGCCCTCTGGCTGCGCCGGCAAAGCTGTCGGTGCCACAAGACAACTACGTGGTAGCGAAACGCGGATAACGCCGTGCTGTTGGTCGGCACGGCGTGGTAGGCGAAGTATCCGGTGACGATTTGCGCGAGCCACTTCCCGACCTCGGGAACCGGCACGTGCCTTCGTTCTCGCAGTGCTTCCTTTATCGCCAGCAGCTTCGCCATCATGCGATCCCCTCGAGACTTCCGCCTGATCTGGAAGTCGCCCCGTCGGGATTTGGCACAAATGAACACAAATCCCAGAAATTTAAAGGTTTCCGGTTTACCCAACCCGCGCCTCTGTCGGTTCTGCACCGCAAAGCGGCCGAACTCGATCAGGCGGGTCTTCTCCGGGTGCAGCGTCAGCGAAAACGCCCGCAGCCTTTCGCGCATATCGTCCCAGAAGCGGCGGGCGTCGGTCTCATGCTGGAAGCCGACGACGATGTCGTCGGCGTACCGGACCATGATCATGTCGCCCGTGGCCTCACGCCGTCGCCAGCGCTCAGCCCAGAGGTCGAAAACGTAGTGGAGATAGACGTTCGCGAGCAGCGGCGAGATCACCGAACCCTGTCCCGTTCCCTTCTCCTCAACCGTTACGGCCTCGTCTTCGAGGACCCCGGCCCGTAGCCATTTCTGGATGAGCCGGAGGATGCGCGGATCGCCGATCCGATGTTCCAGGAAGCGGACGACCCATTCCTGGGAAACTTCCGTGAAGAACGACCGGATATCGGCGTCCAGTATGAAATTCACCTTCCTGCTGCTGATTCCAACGCAGAGGGCGTCCAGCGCATCGTGCTGGCCGCGCCCGGGCCGGAACCCATACGAGAACCCGAGGAAGTCCTCCTCGTAGATCTCGCTCAGCACCGCCGCCACCGCTCGCTGGACGATCTTGTCTTCAAGGGCGGTGACCGCGAGCGGGCGCTTCGTGCCGTCTTCCTTCGGAATATAGCTCCGGCGGGACGGCTGCGCCCGGTACGCTCCTGATTGGACCCTTGCGTGAAGGTTCTCGATCCGACGATCGAGGCTCTGTTCGTAGGTGCCCCACGTCATGCCGTCGACACCGGGCGCCGCGTCACGCTTCAGCGCGTAAAACGACGTTCTCAGCATCTCGGGGTCAACATGGTGCAGGAGCGAAGTGAATTTCTCCTTCTCCCCTCGCCGTGCGGCGAGCCGTACGCGCTCCAGCGCCTGTGACACACTTTCCCGGTCCTGCGCCCGGCGCGTGCTTTGCTGGTTCGCGTTTCCCTTGGTCCCTGCCCTTGGCTCCATCGGCTCCGCAACGGATTGCTCCGTTTTGTTCGCCAACTTCACAGCTACTACGACAGAGTCAGACTTCTCGGGTTCGTGCATCATCGGTTACGACTCCTCGTCTTGCCGATGCGGACCCGCGGTGTCCAACCGCGGGCCAAACCCGAGATCTCCCGGTTCCCGAACAAGGAACTTCCACACATGCCAGGGTCTCCGACCACGCCGGGCCGGACGCGCGCTCGCGATGACACGCGCGCCGTGTTGCCTTCCGTGATTATGACCACGTCGGCACCCGGATTGATTCAAGCTTTCGCGGCTCAATGGCTGGCCTATGTGCTCCTCTACCGACGCTTCGCCTGCACCCTCGCGGGGGCCGACGCACGGCTCGGGGCCGATGCGGATCGCTAATCCTTCATCGTAGCGGACTTTCACCACCTACTCCTTGCCGGTTTAACCGGCGCACCAAAAATCATGGATTGTCGCCACGGAGCTGAACCGCTTCCTCTGGCCCGGCCCGGACCTGCGTCCCATTCTCGGTAAGCCGGGCGTGTTCGCCTATGGTGGTCTGCCGAAGCAGCTCATGCAGCAGCTGAAAGAGCGGATCATCGAACTGAGCCGTGATCACCGGTTCCGCGTGGTGCGCCGCGATTGAGCACGCATGCGTCTGGCAGGGTTGCCCCGGAATACCCAACCAGCTCGTTCAAACCGAGCGCTCGGCCTTGGCCAGCAGATGCTGAACGGACGAGCGGTGCCAGCGTGTGCCGCCGCGCGGCGTGCGCTCGCGCATCGCCTCCAGTTGGGCGGCGATCTGCTGCAACGTCCAATCGGGTGATGCGGTCCTGATGCCGGCGACCAGGCGGATGAGCCGAACCGTGCCGCCCTGCGGCGGGGCGCGGTCCAGCAAGCTGGCCTCGACGATGCCTTCCGCGGCCAGCCGCCGCACCGTGCGGCGCAGCCGCTCCACCGTCCAGACCGCGCCCGGCCGCTGGTTCAGCACCCGCGCGACATCGCCCCAGGGCTGCGCCGGGCGCATTCGCCGCACGATCGGCAGCCAGGTGTCGAGCTGCGCCAGGACGCGATCGAGCCAGGTGGCGTTGCGCCGCGCCTGGATTTTGCGGATGGCCGCCGGATCGCCCGCGCGCAGGCCGGGATTACCGCCGACGCGGCCGCGTTTGCGTGCCGCCAGCAGGCCGGCCTTGGTGCGTTCGGCGATCAGCGCCCGCTCGAGCTGGGCCACCGCGCCCAGCACCTGGAGCGAGAACATCCCTTGCGGCGTGGTGGTGTCGATCGGATCGCGCAGGCTGCGGAAATACGCCCCCTTCGCCGCCAGTTGCTCGATCACCGCGAGCAGATGGCTGACCGAGCGGGCGAGGCGGTCGAGCCGGACCACGACGAGGGTCTCGCCGGCTTCGATGTCGCGCAGCAGGCGGGCCAGCACGGGGCGGGAGCGATCGGCGCCGGAGGCGTGTTCCCCGTGCACCGTGGTGCAGCCGGCAGCGCGCAGTTCGTCGGTTTGCGGATCGGTGCCCTGCTCCTCGGTGGAGACGCGGGCGTAGCCGATCAGGCGTCCGGCGGCGGCGGTTTTCCGGGCTTTGGGCGGCATCGACGGACCATCCGGCGGGTTTCGGTGCGTTTGTACAAACCTAGAAGTCATATGTAAACGCCCGTTTGATTGGGTGGCCAGTACAGGGTCCGTGCCAGGGCCGGCGCCACCCGGCCGTCGGCCCAGGGCAGGGGAGGGGACCAACCCGACGCCGACGGTTGGAAATCCCGGGGTACACAGGTGCCTCCAGCGTCGCCGATAGCGCTGGAACTGACCGAAAATCAGCCTTTACCGCCGCTTCCCGCATGGTCGGGAGAGGTTCGGCAGCAATTGGCCCATCCCGCGGCCCGGGATAGTGTTCCCGGGCATCACCAACGCTCCGGCGCGGCCGACGGTAGGCCAAAAGCTTTTATCGCGCCTTTCAAAGCCTTGCCGCATTTGGCTAATGCATTTAAAATTCGCAGAATCGAAGCGCATCGCGTCCCGTGTCGATCGTTCCTGGCGGTTTCAGTTGGACCCTTTAGCGTTTCAGTAAGCGGATGGTGGTATCGGCAAAAGCCGGTGCCAGCTCTCGGCTATCGGGCGCACTTTAGCCGCACCGACCGGCGGCGACATCCGGCGTCTTCGCGCCTGATCCGCGACCGGGCGACACGCTGCGGTGCGGGCGGTGTGACGCAGATCTGCCATTTTGAGGCGATTTCCGGCGGTTTTCCGCCGTTTTTTATCGTTCCGGCGGGGTTGCAAGGCGGCCAGGTGGCGACGAGCAGCCATTCGCCCTGGCGCTCGAGCGGCTCGCGGCCGCGGGCGCGCTCCAGGGCAGCGGCCTGCCGGATGATCGCTTCCCGGTCGGCACTCAGGCGCTTGGCTCGCGCGCACCGGCGCGCCAGCGCGCCGCGGCAGAAACCGGCAGGAAGTCGAGCAAAAGACGCCCGGCCGGCAGGAGCGGTGATACCCGCTGATCGTCGGCAAGGTCGGGCCGGCGGTAATAGGCCAAGTAGCGCTGGAGCGGCCTCTCGCCGATGCGCGTCTGTCTAGTGACCGCGAACACGGGTGCGGCAATTTGACACTTGGTGGAGAATAGCAGACAGCTATTGAACCAGAGGTCAGCCGAATTTCTCGTATACGCAATGAAACGGGGAAATAATGCACAAAATGTGCGGGTCATACACTTTCACAACGATCGACGCACCTGGGGCCTTCTTCACCGAAGCCTCTGGCGTCAACGCCAGTGGTACGATCGTCGGAGACTTTCAAATCAACGGCTCCCACGGCTTCGTCGACGACAAGGGCATCTTCACCACGATCGACATGCCGGGAGCCTTCACCACCGCCGCCACAGGCATCAACGCCAGTGGTGTGATTGTCGGAAACTACTTTAGCAATGGCTTCCACGGTCTCGTCGACGACAAGGGCATCTTCACCACGATCGACGTGCCGGGCGCCTCCACCTCCGCCACAGGCATCAACGCCAGTGGCGTGATTGTGGGTGATTACACTGACAGCAACGGCTCTCACGGCTTCGTCGACGACAAGGGGACCTTAACGACCATCGACGCGTCAGGCGGGTTTTTCACCCAAGCCTCCGGCATCAACGACCGTGGTGCGGTCGTCGGAAGCTACATCAGCAACACCAACGGCACCCTCGGCTTCGTCTACGACAAAGGCACCTTCACGACGATCGACGTACCGGGCGCCTCCATAACCGAAGCCCGCGGCATTAACGCCAGTGGCGTGATTGTCGGTGATTACACCGACAGCAACGGCTTTCACGGCTTCGTCGACGACAAAGGGACCTTCACGACCATCGACGTGCCGGGCGGGTCGTCCACCAAAGTTTTGGGCATCAATAACCGTGGCGTGATCGTCGGAAGCTACTTCAGCGACGGCACCAACGGCTTCTACGGCACCCACGGCTTCGAAGCGAGCGCAACGGGCAAATCGGTCTCTATGAGTGACCTCTTTGCGAGCCAAGCAAGCCAAATCAGCATGAGCGACCTTGTCCCGAGGTCCACGAAGATCGGCGGTCAATCAGCGCAGGGTGGAGACTCGCCCGGCGTGTTGGATAACCCGATGGTCGGGAATTTCGGCGGCCTTGCTTGCGCTGGAATAACCGATACGTCCATGCAGGTCATGCCGAACGGTAACGGACCCGACAGCGCCTTTGCGCATGCTCTCGCGTAGCGTCCCACACGCTGTCGCCATGGAATTGGGAAACGACAGAACCCGAGCCGATCAGTAGCGCGAACTGTCGATCGAGGCCAATTACCGCAAACATGTGCGGGTTATGTGACGCAGCCATGCGTTGTTAGGAGGAACAATGCCGCATACACCGTCAGCCAACGGCACGGTTGTCACCGTGAATGGCGGCACAATCACGGATGTCTCCCGTAACGACTGGACTCTTTACAATGGGCGGCTCGAGGTCAACGGTGTCGTTGATCCTACTACCGCCAATGTTGTCGAACTGGCCTACGTCAACGGGCGGATCTGGCAGGAGAATGCCGGCAATCTGTGGTGGGCGAAGTCCACCCCCGGCGATAAATGGCTGCCCACCTATGGCACACCGGTCAGCCCGCTGTTCGTTTCAACAAGCCCGGTATCGGCAAATAACACGGTGGCCACGATGCCGGGGCAGACGATCACCGACGCCAATCACAATGTGTGGTCAATCAGCGCCGGCGGACAGGT
>NZ_CAJATU010000108.1 GCF_903944925.1 uncultured Rhodopila sp.
ATACATGGCTGGACTGGAGTCGATCCGGCCCGGAAAGTACAATCACATAGCTGTGAATTACATGGCTACGTTTATGGATGGTCCTGGGCGGTTTTTCCAGGAGTTCCGCCGGATTAAAGTAAGAGCAAGAGGGAAGCTCGGTTTAGTCAGGCTTTAGTCGGATAATTCGTCAGCCGCGCGGCGTAGGGAGGGGGCTAAAGGCCGAACGCGGCAAGTGCTCGTCCCAGCCGCAGCGGGAAGACGATTGCGAATATGTGCGGCGCGAAGATTGTGAAAAGCTTGGTCCATGGCGGAACGACGATGGTCGTTGGCTCACGTCCCATAGCTTCGACTGTCATTTGGTACTCAAACAAACTTCTAGCGAACGTAAGCGTTGCGCGGTCCCCACATAGCTTTCCCGGTTTGAGTATGCCGGACTCCCGCCATGGACCGGACACCACCCCGGCCGAGGCGGCGGCATCGACAGAGAGCGCACATACGACCAGTCCGCCATTCCTAAGAAACACTCACACTGGCGTTGGTGCTGCCTGTAGGACATACCCCAACGACTTGGCCCGTCGCTCAAGATTGGTGATCACGCGTTGGCGGTAGCGAGGAAGATCGCAATGTCATCCGGGGTGAGTGTTTCGCCTTCCACCTCGCGTACTGCATCGTAATATCCACGCGAGAACTCGCGTGGTGTAAAGTATTCATATCCCACAAGCGATCTGAAGGGTGGGACAAACGGGCGTAGTGCATGTAGCTTTGTCTCAATTTCGGCGATAGCGGATCGATATAATTCGGCTCTTCGTTATTATGAGGCGCCTCCGGCGTGCGTAAAGGCTCGCGATCAGTCTTTCACTTTCCGTAGCGGGAATCGTAGAAACCATAGGTTCCGATGCAACTCGATTGGAGTGGCGGGTGCTACATAACCACTCGCGGGGTCGGTCCCCGCCTGCGGGGATAGAAACGGCGCTCGCCCGCAGGTTGATAAAGTGTGGCATAGATCGCCAAATACGCGCCGAGTTTCTTAGGAATAGCGGACTGGTCGTATGTGCGCTCTCTGTCGATGCCGCCGCCTCGGCCGGGGTGGTGTCCGTGTCCATGGCAGGAATCCGGCATACTTAACCCGGCGAAAGCTATGTGGGGGCCGCGCGACGCTTACCCATCAAAACGGAAACAGATAAGAGATGCAATCATTGGTGAAGCGCTGAGGCGCAATATAGTACCGACTCATCCTGTGATAACGTGCTGCTTATCAATTTTGTACGGAAACAATGATTCCAGAGGGGTTCTCAAGCCATCCGAGGGATTGAAGAACGATGAGTGGCACAACGCAATCAGTGATATACAGATCATTTCACGTTTAGGGCAACACGATCAGCACTGCGCCGGCATGTCCCTCCGCCGCGGCTGGCACTGAGGCGACCTCCCGCCGCGCGGTGGCAATCAGGCCGGCCAGTTCGTCCAACCGGAACGCATCGATGGCTGCTCGCAAGCGCGCAATGAAGCAACTGGCGGACGGATGCGCCGCGCAGGGTTCAGCCAGGCGCACCTAGCGCGCTGAGGTGCCCGATATCGATCAGGTGGGCGAGCTGATCCGATGCGGCAGCAGCGGCGCGGGACTGCGTCGGACGAACCCGCCGACTCGGGGGGCGCCTCCTCGATCCATTCCAACCCCAAATGCTTGTCCAGCGCGGACAGCGGAGCATCGAGGTCCAGCGGCTTGCATAGGAATGCAGCCGCCGCGCGAGTTGCTCAGCCCTCAACCTACCTCTGAAAAGGTTCTTGTTCGGCGGCCTGTCGGATTCGGACCTTCTTTTCCAGGTTGCCTGCAGTCTCGACGATGGTCGCTTTAGAAACCATGGACTTCCCGCCGGTTTTGTTCGATGCCAGGGCAAGGCGGGGGCGTCGCTGTCGCGCGTGGCCCTCTCGACCGGCCGCCAAATCGTTTGAACGACCGCGTCAACGTAGTCGGCAGGAAGAGCTGCCTCCGGTGCTGTTGACCTTCCTCGACCGTGCCGACCACACACTCGAAGATGCCTTCCACAGGCGCCATCCCGGCGTCAGCTCGACCAACGATCACGGTGAGCCGCAGCGGTAACGGAATGAACCTCACAGCTTTGCGTGCTCTCGAAGGTGATGTAACAAGGTCGCCCGAGCTGGCGACACAACTTTGAACGCCGGTTGACGCTTCGAACTTCTCGTGCTTTCTATGTTGCGCCTCAAGCCTTTTGGCCTTGTCGTGGCACTATAAGAGGCAAGCCGTGATAAACTAAATGTAAATATCGAGGGTTACAATATAAATTCCAGGAGGTAAAAATGAACGAAGAACTTGGAAGAGAAATCGCCGAGAGAATTACGAGAACTCCCGAAGCGCTTGACCAATTTAGGAAAGATCCCGTTGGCGTATTCGCATCTAACGGACTTGCGCTGACTCCCGACGATCGGCAGATGCTCCTCGCGGTGAAGGGTTTGCACGGCGCAGAGCTAATGCCGCGCATGAGCATGAATAATCATTGAAGCGATGGGCTTGGCTGCGGATAGATTGGCCCACAGGTCGATCTGCCCGCAGCCGGACCTGGCATGGAACCTACGGCGAGCGTGAACTCACAAACATGTGATGAACGCCGGAGAGTCATGTCGTTCGATCCCGGGCGGACCTTGAGCGAAAGCATTGGGCGAGGAGGGCTGATGAGTCTTGATGCTGCCCTCGCCGATTGGCGGTGCACTTTGGGTGCCGCGAATGTAATTGAAGATACGGCCAGCCTTCGCGCGACTGAGAAGGCAACATTCGCAACGTCATTTCGTATTCCCGCGCTCATTCGTCCGGGATCGCGTGAGGACGTCCAGGAGTCCGTGCGGATCGCGAGGCAGTATGGTATCGCTGTCTATCCGGTCAGCCGCGGCTGCAACTGGGGTTTCGGCTCTCGTGTGCCACCGGCAAATGGCTGTGTCGTTATGGAATTGGCGCGCCTCGATCGGATAAGGGCCTTTGACGAAGCACTCGCCTATGTGACCGTCGAGCCGGGCGTCACGCAGAGCATGCTGCACAAATTCCTCCAGGAACGAAAGTCTCGCTTGGTCTTTCCCATCATTGGCAGTTCTCCGCGCGCCAGCCTGATAGGGAATGCGCTTGAGCGAGGAGCCGGCGCCGGGCCGGGAGGATACCGAGCCGACAATGTCTGCAACCTGGAAGTCGTTCTGCCCGACGGTTCGCTCTTTTCCAACGCTGCTGAATTTGGCAGCGCGACGCCGCTGACGCGCGACATGTGCGGCCCGGGCCTCGATCAACTGTTCTTCCAGTCAAACCTGGGCGTCGTTACAGCCATGACGTTCTGGCTGACGTCCCTAGGTAGTCACCCGCAGATCTGCTATTTTGCTGCTCAGAACGAGGCGGGTCTCGCCACTCTCGTTGACGGCCTGCGTGGCCTTCTTCTACATGGTATCATCAGGCCCAGCTTCAGTATTCGAAACGACTATCGGACGATGGCTGCGCGACAGCAATATCCCTGGGACGCGATGGAAGGCCGGGTGCCATTGCCGAGGACATTGATACAGCGGATCAACTCCATTTTCGGATCCCGGGCATGGTGGGGCGCTCAGTGGAAAGGGTTTGTTTGGCTTCAAGGCGGGAGCGCTGCCCATGCCGCCGCCCTGCGCGAGGTGATCGCCGACAGGCTTTCCAACGCATCAGATCGCCTCGTCTTTATCGATGACAACGAGATCCATATCAGCCGCTGGGATATGCCGGGTACCGTGGAGCAGATCCGGGCGAGCTTCAAGGGGTCGCAACCGACGCACGATTTCCGATCGCTACCGAGGACCTGGGCGGCGCAGGACGCCTATTGGCGCAAACGGACGCCGCCGCCGAACGATCCGGACCCAAGTCGAGATGGCTGTGGCGAGGTCTATTGCGCTCCCCAGGTGCCGATTACGGGAGAGCATATCACCCGGGTTTGCGGGATTCTCGAATCTGTAATCCTCGGGCATGGCTTTGAACCTTGCCTGAATGTTATCGTCATGAACGAGCGCTGCACCTATGTTGCGGCTCAGGTGTTTTTCGATCGAGAAACGCCCGGAGAGGACGAACGCGCCCTCAAATGCCGGCAGGATGCTCATGAGATGGTCCGCGCCGCGGGTTACCCGGTTCATCGGACCGATATTCTGGATATGAGCCGGATAGCCTCGGCGAACCCGGCACGGTCGCATTTCGCTGCAACCCTGAAACTTGCTCTGGACCCGGACAATCTCATATCGCCGGGTCGCTATGAGGCTATCTCAAATCCGAGAGCTTTATGAAACCGATGTTTGGACTAACCCGCCTGGTGGAGGTTCTATCAGCCGATCGGCCTTCCCGATCTTCGACGATAGCTTACCGGGAGAATTGGCACGCAGCGAAGCAAACATGCGGCAGCGCCGACCAAACTCACGACCCCAGGCAGCGTGGCGACTGCACGCCTTCAAGAAGAAATCCATGTCCGGAAGCGCGTTACCCAAGCCTGACGCCGACCTGATCGAACTACGCCTCAAGCGGGCACAATCTCTCGATGCGGAGGACCGAAGTGAAGGGTATCCCTTACGAGCACCGTAGCGGCAACGTCTTTGCCGGCATGGACTTCACACCGGCAGCCGCGGCTGAAATGACGGTGAAGAGCACGCTGATCATGACGATCGGCGACACCATCAAGGAGCGGAGTCTGACGCAGCAGGAAGCGGCGCAGCCCTGCGGCACCGATCAACCCACACTTTCCAAAGTCCTTCGCGGGCGCATGGAAAGTGTGACCGTCGACAAACTCACCGTGTGGACTAACCCGATTCGCGGGATTTCGTGATTTAGACTGCGGTTTTCCCAAACTCATGGGACCCGTATGCGGCACCCGTCCGTCGCAGCTCTGGCCTGACGACTCAACTGCGAGACGATGTGCCGGCGCCATGTGGCGTTGTTCGTCTCACAGCGGAGTTGGTCATAACCCCACTTCGCCAGCGGATGATCGAGGACATAATGCCGCGGTCTGGATTATGCCGCATGGGCGCACGCAGCTTCAGCGAATTCGGGTTTTTTTGGGCCGCGGGTTCGGCATAAGCTTGCGCGATCCTGAAGGGTGATGCCCCGTCGATCCCGAGTTCGCGGTCCATAGGCATACTTGGCCCTGCGGACATCGGGCAAGTGGTTGATTTATAGCAGTATCCGCCCGGCCGGGCCGCGGGAAATCCTCCAAACCCTAGACACACGACCAGTCCATTACCCCGTTGACCGGCAGCGATTCCGGCGCTATCCGCTGGACATGTACCTGCGGATGACGCAACGCCGGAACCGGGACGGCTCCACCGTCGCCTACTACGCGCTCGCCGAGAACGCGTGGAACGCCGCCGCCAAGCGGGCCGAAGCCCGCGTCGTGCACAATTTCGGCCGCGCCGACCAGCTCGACCGCGCCGCCCTGCAGCGCCTCGTCAACAGCATCAACCGCGTGCTCAACGACGGCGAGGCCGTCACCGGCAGCGCGCCCGATCTGCCCGCCATCGAGACGAGCACGTCTTCGAGCTCGGCGTCGTGCTGGCCGCCCGCGGCCTGTGGGAGGATCTCGGCATCGGCCCGGCGATCCGCCGCTGCATCGCCGAGGCCGGCCTGACCGCGCCGCACGAGGCGGCGCTGTTCGCCATGGCGGCGAACCGGCTGGATACGCCCGGCTCCAAGCTCGCCTGCGCCGCGCGCTGGCTGCCCGATGTCGCCTTCCTGCCCGATGCCGCCGGCCTCGCCGTCGATCAGCTCTACCGCGCGCTCGACTTTCTCGCCGTCTGGTCGGACCGGATCGAGCACGAGGTCTTCCTTCAGGCGGCCGATCTGTTCCGGATCGATGTCGATCTGATCTTCTACGACACCACGACGGCTTATTTCGAAACCGACGAAGCCGACGAGCAACTCGAGGAATGGGGCGGGCGGCTGTTTGCGCCATTGCGCCGGCGCGGTCACAACAAGGAGGGCCGCGACAACCAGCCGCAGGTGATCATTGCGCTGGCGGGGACACGCGACGGCATGCCGGTGCGCTCTTGGGTGCTGCCGGGGGATACCGCCGATGTCGCCACCGTGGCGCGGATCAAGGATGATTTGCGCGCCTGGCGGCTCGGCTGCTGTGTGTTCGTGGGCGATGCCGGCATGTATTCGGCGGAGAACATGGCGGCGCTCTCGCGCGGCCTGCTACCTGACGGTCAGGCGCAGTCTTGGCTATAAGCTCGGCGCGACCGAGCGGGTGCTGCGCCGCTTCGTCGGCTTCGCCGAGGTCGAGCAGGCGCAAACCATCACCGCAGCCTTGTTCCTGCGTTGGCAGAACACGATCGGTCAGGCGAGACAACAGACCCGGGCCGGGCATTTCGGCATGGTGCGGTTGTTCGCGCAATGGCTGCACGGGCTGGACCCGACCTGCGAGGTGCTGCCGCAAGGGCTTTTCCCAACCCGGCATCGGCGCCCCGGCAATTGCTCAAATAAATCCACTTTGGCTTTCCAGTCCACACAAGGCCCCCTGATCCATCAGGGTCACCGTAGGTTGAGGGACCGGGGGGAGGGCCAGAATCCGTCAGCACAAGTGGGCCAAAATTCGATAGCAAAGCTAGGTCCGGGGCGACAACGTGATTTGCCGGCCAGCTCCGGGATTAGTTAAGTCCGCCCTTGCGTCACAGTCTCGAACGCTAGCACCACCGGCAAGCCGAGCCGCGGCCCGGACGCCGCGATCCCGCGCGCTTGAGCGTTCATCCGCACGTTCTCGGGCAAACCCAATGTGAGTAACACGTAGGGTAAGTCCGGTTTAAAACCGGGATGGAACGCGTGAATGGCGATCGTCCAGCTGCAAGCCGCCCCCTTGCCCGACATATCCACCCAATCCACGTTCATGGACCAACACGCGTCGCGCACGGGACGCGTATAGTGCCGCACCTTGCCGCAGCCGACGCGGCGCTAGAGACGGAGCCGCCGCTGGTTCAAGTTGCGCCTCCGCCGTCGGGGAGGGCACAGGCTTATCTCATGCATCCATCGCCTAAGCCCCCCCCTGCGTGATTGCGAGGGTGCCGTCACACATATCGCCGTAGCCGGTCATCAGGCCGATTTCCGCGCCGGAGACCTCCCCGTCGGCCTCGCCGCAGAACTGACAGGCCAGTTCGACGATATGGTTCATCTCGGACACGTGCACGCGGGACAACAGGTCGCCACGGGTATTCACCGGCAGCTGTCCGTTCAGCCCGAGCGCGCCATTTTGGACGAATGCCCCGCCCTCGCCTTTCCGGCAGAAGCGCGGATCTTCCAACCGGCATAAAACGATGTAGGTGAAGCAGTCTATAGACCTCGGCCAAATCGATCTCGCCAAGCGTCACGCCCGCCATCGCAAACGCCATCCGCGCTGCCTTGGCGAGGACCAGCGTGGTCAGGTCCGGCCGCTGCGTGATAGCTGATGGCGAGTCAGGTATCCTTCCGCTACGCCCATCACCAGGATTGGCCGATTCCTCATGGCCCGGGACCAGTCCGATGCACTGATCCTACCGCAGCGCCGCGATCGCTGCCGCGCGAGTAATCCAGCAGCCGCAGAGGATCGGAGATCATGCGGGACGCCTTGTGATCTTCGATCGTCATCGGCTGCTTCGTCGTCGCATCGGTTTGCAGCGATGCATGATACCGCGTCGTCACCGCGATATCCGCAAGCTGACGGGATGTCGTGCCGTAAAGTTCCATGTGCCGGCGGGCCATCGGAGCATAGAGTTGCGCCGGGGCGATGCCGCCCAGCGGCGCCTCGAATTCGCCGACGATACGGACCTGCGGCATCTGCTCTGGCCGTTAAGGATCAGCCCGTCGATATCCGTCGGCGTCAGCCCGGCGCCCCAGATCGCGGCCAAAGTGTTAGCGCCGGTCTGAATCCGTAGCTATTTGCCGATGTCGGCGGGCCGGTTTGGCGGTGTCGGGATAGGTTGGGCGTCTGCGCGGCCGACGAATTGGAGATTGGCGGACCATGTTGGAGACGGGATTTCCGCAACGGTAGCAAGCAGTTAAGCGCCGAGCCGTGACGCTGGTGGCCAATCGCACCACCTGGGCGGCGGTCTGCGCCGGTTCGGGCTGTCGGGCGGCTGGTGCAACCAAAATCGGACCCTGATCCGTCACGCGGCGGCCTCGGGCGCGATGTCGGCGGCTCCGATCGGCATGCATCTGCCGCCCGCGTTCGCTCGCCTGGTACCGGCGACGGGCCTGCCGCTGCCTGCTGCGCCTCACCTCCGAGGCGCACTCGCGACCGCAGTAGACTTGGCCGCGGTCGCATCGGCTACAGATAACGACCTGCTGGCGACAACGGAGGCAAAGAAATAGTCGAGGATGCAGGTTCTCTTCACAACCTAACCGACGGGGCTTACATTGCGATAACATTGCCTCCGGCCTCCAGAATATTCCACCTTTACTCGAAGGTAGCGCGCCAAGTCGATTTGAGCTTGGTGACGATTTTCGCCGCGCCGCAGCGAACTGTAAAGGCTGGTCGTCGGCAGGCCACCTACCCCGGATTGCCCAGGTGGGTCCACAGGTTCCTCCCGCCCCCTCCGCTTCGCTGCGCGCGAAGGGCGCTCCGCTCCGGGGGCGGGTCCCTCCTATGGACTACCTGGACAATCCGGAACGCTGTGGCAGAGGTCGGCCGTCAGGCGGCACATCGGCAAATAGCTACGGATTTCGACCGGCATCGACAGCCAAAGGGGCCTCGAGCTGCAACGACAGGGCAGAGCGGTCGGTGCCGCGGCGATACGGCGTTTCGCCCACGGCGGTGATGGCGCCTGCTTCCCGAAGCGACATGAGGCGGTTCCTTTCCCTGGACAGCCTCAGGTTCGGGTAAATATCCCCCGGCAAAGCCAGGGGCTTTCGAACTTTGGCCGCTCAAAGCGGCCGGGCCGGGCCGCTGGCGCGGCCCAAGGAATTGTGAGCCGCGAAAGTGGTGTCGGGTGCGCTGACGCGCGCCCAGGTTCAGATGGCCACTGACGTGGCCGTCACCGCCAGAGGTTCATCTGCTCCAGGCGCGGGTCCTCCTGCTCCTGATTGCGAATGTAGTTCCGGATCACCTCTTCGTCGCGGCCGACCATCGATACGAAATACCCGCGTGCCCAAAGCTCTACCCGACGAAGTTCCGCCTGTGTTCACCGTAAGTGCGCGCCATGTGGATGGCGCTCTTTCCCTTGATGAAGGCGACCACCTGCGACACGGCGTATTTCGGCGGGATCTAGATCATCATGTGGACATGATCGGGCATCAAGTGCCCTTCCTCAATTCGGCCCTCTTTTTGCTCCGATAGCTTGCGGAAGACCCCGCCAAGATACTGGCACAACTGCACATACAGGATTTTCCGGCGGCACCTGGGAATGAAAAGACAACGTGATATTTGCACTCCCACTTGCTGTGATCTAGGCTCCTCAAGTCGTACATCAGGGCAATCGGGTGAGAAAGGGGATGACAAACCGTTAAACTGTTGAATCCATGTCGATGCCGGTCCTAGATTCGCTGAACGGGGAACGATGATGGACGGCGTGATAACGGACTGCGGTACATTCGACGAAACGGTCGTCTTTTTGAGTCATTTCAGAGATTTGCACGACCCGCGCCAGCAAGGCAAGGTGCGCGGGCCAGCGAATAGCCAGCGAATCCGCCACCGGAGGCCGTTTTTTAAATCGCCACCGGAGGCCGATTGAATTCGCCACCTCTTGCCGCAGGCACCAAGCCGTTACGCGAGGCTGAACAGTCGCTGACAAACAACTTTATCTGGTAAGAAGAAAATTCGTCAATTAGAATATTCCTGCTTGGCTTGATGATGTGATTTTTGCCGCCTGTGGATTATTTGAGTATCTGGGATAACTGTTCTAAATTATTTACTTTGCTGGTCTATTTCATCCACAGCCGGCTCCGCCGCGGCCCGATGCGCGCCGTTGCCGCGCATACTCGTCCATCGATGCAACTCCAAATTCGTGTGCTTTGGCGGCTCACGAGGCGGAGTTTCGTCGATGAACAACCGGGGACCACCCCCGCAAACGTCAAACTTTGACTGCCTCTCCGGCAGAGCCGGGGGAACTCCCAGGGGATTAGCTGAAGTCGGTGGTCAATTCCTCCCGAATCGGTTCGCTGAGAACCGCCATATGGCCATAGTTCGGGTGGTTGAACCCCAGCACCACGTCCGCGTCCGGTGACGAGAACGCTGCGATCTGATTGGGTGTGAACGGAAAGTGCACAAATTGCACCGACGATGCCTTGCCGTCCGCTCTCGTGCGATCGGCATCCGCTTCCGGTGCGCCGCGGATAGTCTCACCCCCGACACGAATGAACGCGGCTTCTTCGATGCGCCCAAGTCCATCGAGGACACGCTTGCGCAGGCCGGGATCGTCGATCTCGATCATGAATGTCGCGGTCAGCTCCGAACCGTTCGGGATCAGCGGGTTGTAGGCTTCCAATTCGCCGGGGATCTGCTCCGGGCCGCCCTTTTCGATGTAGAGCATCTCCTGCACCTGTAGCCACATCGTGTCATAGCACTCGAAATAGAATGTGATGTAGGGCCCGACATTGACCCGCCGATGGCGTTTTTTCGCAGTAACTTTTGTGCGCCAGTCCGCGCGGCTTTTGACATACTCCGCCATCGGCAGGATGTCCGTCTCGGTCATGATCCGCTTGGCCATGGCAACCTCTTGCAATTAAGCGCCGATGCCGTAAGAGCGCGCCAGAATCTGGATAGGGTGAATGACCAGTTCAGGCTTCGGTTCGTCGCCACCGAGGCGTTCGATGCCCTGCTGTATGTGAACGCCTGCCAGAGGGCATTCCGACATCACGTAGCCAGCCCCGTTCTCCGCCGCCTGGCGCGCGGCGGGGCGGCCAATCTTAATGCCGATCTCGAAGAATTCCTTCTTGAAACCCCACGATCCGCCGTGGCCCGAGCATCGCTCGATCACCTTGACCTTGGCCTCGGGAACCAGACGCAGCATTTCCGCGGCTTTCTGGCCCATGTTCTGCGCGCGGGCGTGGCAGGCCATATGGATCGTCAAACTTGCCGGGATTGGCTTCAGGCCGGGCGTGAGGCCCTCCGTCCTGGCGATATCGACGATGTATTCGCTCACGTCGAACGTTGATCGCGACAGCGTCTTCACGTCGGGATCGTCGGGCAGGATCAGCGGCCATTCGAATTTCAGCATCAGGGCGCAAGATGGCACCAGGGCGATTACGTCGTAGCCCTTTTCGATCCAGTCCTTCATTGCCACCGCGGCGATACGGGCGCTGGCGGCGACATCCGCGATGCGGCCTTGTTCCAGCAACGGCATGCCGCAGCAGCCGGGGTAGGCGATCACCGTCTCCACGCCATTGAGGGCCAGCACGGCGCGCAGGTCGGCACCGACATCCGGAGAATTGAAGTTGCCGAAGCAGGTGGCATACAGCACGGCCTTGCGACCGAAGGCCGGCGCGTCACGGTTCACCGGCGGAGCATCCGCCGCCTGCTTGACCAGGCTCTTGCCGGCATATGTTGGCAGTTCGGCATCCGGATGCAGCCCCGCGGCTGAGCGCAAGGCCGGGCCGACTGTCCTGTTGCCGCGACGCGTCGTCCAATTCGCGACCGGCGCCACCAGTCCGGCAAGGCCGCCGTTACGGTCGGTTTCGGCCAGTTGCTTGTCGGCGAAGGGAACTTTGCCCTGCTTATGTTCCATCGCCCGATACCGCAGCATCAGATGCGGGAAATCCAACGCCCATTCGTGCGGAGGCACGTAGGGACATTTCGTCATGTAGCACATATCGCAAAGCGTGCAGGCGTCCACGACGGACTTGAAGTCATTGCGGTCGACGGTGTCGAGTTCCTGGCTTTCGGCGCCATCCACCAGATCGAACAGGCGAGGGAATGAGTCGCATAAATTGAAGCATCGCCGGCAGCCGTGGCAGATGTCGAAGACCCGTTCCAGCTCCTTCTCGATCAGCGCCGGATCATAGAAGGCAGGATTCTGCCATGCGATCGGATGGCGGGTCGGCGCCTCAAGGCTGCCTTCTCTCATTCGGCATTCTTCCGTCTTGTCATGAAGTCATCCCCCTCCCGTTACCGGGAAGGGGGTCAGCCGAACGATCAGGCGAGTTCGTTGAGAGCCTTCTGAAAGCGTCCGGCGTGCGAACGCTCGGCTTTCGCCAGGGTCTCGAACCACGCCGCGATCTCATCGAAGCCTTCCTCGCGGGCGGTTCGGGCCATGCCGGGGTACATGTCGGTGTATTCATGGGTCTCACCGGCAACGGCCGCGGCCAGGTTCTTATCGGTCGGGCCGATGGGCAGGCCCGTAGCCGGATCGCCGGAAGCTTCCAGGTATTCCAGGTGGCCATGTGCGTGGCCCGTCTCACCTTCCGCCGTGGAGCGGAAAACCGCGGCGACATCGTTAAAGCCCTCCACGTCGGCCTTCTGTGCGAAATACAGATACCGGCGGTTGGCCTGCGATTCGCCGGCGAAGGCGGCCTTGAGATTATCCTCGGTCTTGCTACCCTTGAGCGCTGCCATGTGTGTTCCTTTCAGTTTCCGAGACAATGGGACGAACGTAGGCGGCCGGACCCCCCCCACGAGGAGCGCGACGATCCGTTGCCTCATAAACCGAATTCTTAATCCATTTGCCCAGTGAATTGAAGTTGGCAAATCGATGAAATTTTTCGATCGTGTTCAGTGATGGAGGCGATTACGTATCATCGGCGCGTGCCGACGGACCTGCGACCGATCCCAAACTCTGGTCAGGACACGCGGCTGGTTGGTGCTAAAAAGTTTGAACCATCGCGGGATTGCAGGACTCGATGCGGACGTCTGCGTGGGCGAAATGAATTCAAACAGCGAACGCGCGGTGATCCAACCCATCCAAGCCTTATACGCGGGATGCTTGCGATATTTCTTCTGATAGGCCGCTACGAACGACTGTTCACGCGGAGGGTTGTCCGAATTAGTAACACAGCTTGGTGACATACCGGTCGCCGCCTCCGGCCCGATCGCCCAGATATCGGTGTCGCCGATTGCGATCTCTACGAACGGAACCGTTCCTTTCATCCCCAGTTCATTCCACTGAGTTGCCCGTCGCTGCGTTCACCCGCGACCTGATCGCCGCCGGTTATCGCGGTCCTGGCCCTGGCCGGGAAAATTGCGGAAATGCCGGCTCCAGAAGACCACGTCCATGGACAGCTTCGTCGCGTCGGCTAACTGAGCGAAAAAGATCTTATCGGCCGGCACGATCGGCAGATCCAACAGGTCGTCGCCGAGGGCCATGTCGAGGATGAGGCCCAGCGCCGGATGATCCGCGGCTTCAATGACCTTCCAGGCATGTTTCCAGGTGCTGATATGACGCGCCACGCCAGCGCCTCAAACCCGACCCGCAGCCCACGTTTGTCCGCGCGTTCCGCCATCTCCGCTAGATCGGCCGCGGCGCGCGCGTCGTCCTCGATCGCCGCTGTGGAGATGTTGCTGCAGACCTGCAGAAGATCCGCGCCGAGTTGCTGCATCACGTCGAGCTTACGTTCCGCCCGATCCATGTTGCGGGACCGCTGCGGCTCTGGCATCGCCTCGAAATCGCGGAACGGCTGGAAGCAGGTGATCGTCAAACCGAGGCTCTCGGCCAGATAACGCACATCCTGCGGCGTGCCTCCGAAGGTCAGAAGGTATCGTCCGGACTTCGTCGTCGCTCATGAACAACATGCCGGGTTAGCCGCCCGGCATCGTGCCTCGAACCCGCCCGAAATGAACTCGGGCCGCTTGTATAAGCCCTTCATCCAGGCCGCAAGCATGCAAAGTTCCTCCAGCTTGAGCACTTCATCCAGCGTGCCGGCCGGGAACGAGAGGTGGAAACTTTCACCTATGATCCCCAGCACCGATTCCACCTGCTCGATGATGAGGCCGCAGTCGGTCTCCAGCACTGCGGCGCGGACAAGAATCGCCTCATCCACGTCGAACTCGTCGCGAATCAGCTTCACGATCCAGCGGAACATGTTCATCCAGTTCTTAACGTCATCGGTCGAGCGGGACATACGTATGACTCGGAGGCTTTTGATAGTAGCAATATAGGCTATCTATCGGTAAGACGAAACAAATTACGACAGAGAACACACATGCATGCTGACATCGGGACGGAGTACTGCCCGCGCCGGGTTCCTTGCCCTCGGACATATCCGGCGCGACACTGGGCAAATGCCAAACGAGCCCAGCCTTCGCCCTGTACGGGTCTCGCGTGAGACCCGCCTGACCGCGGTCATCGTTGCGTGCGCCCTGTTCATGCAAAACCTCGACTCGACCGTCATCTCCACCGCCCTGCCGACGATGGCGCGGTCCTTCGGCTACGATCCGGTTCGGATGAACGTGGCACTGACATCATACCTGCTCAGTCTAACAGTGTTCATCCCGGCCAGCGGCTGGATCGCCGATCGCTTCGGCACAAAGACCGTGTTCCGGGCGGCGATCATCGTCTTCACCGCTGGCTCGGTCTGGTGCGGGCTTTCCACCGGCCTGGCCGCGTTGGTCGCCGCCCGCGTTCTGCAAGGTCTTGGTGGCGCCATGATGGTCCCTGTAGGCCGGTTGCTGCTGCTACGCACCGCCGCAAAGTCCGAACTGGTCGCCGCGATGGCATGGCTGACAATGCCGGCGCTGCTCGGCCCTGTGGTCGGGCCGCCGCTTGGTGGCTTCATCGTCAGCTACTTCAACTGGCGCTGGACCTTCTTCATTAACATCCCCATCGGGCTTGTCGGCTTGCTCGCGGTCACGCTGTTCATCAGGGACTTCCGGGAACCGTCGAGGCGATCGTTCGACTTCCAAGGCTTGGCGCTGACGGGTCTCGCTCTGGTTTTCGGCATGGTCGGCCTGGAAACCGTTGGCCGGGGCCTTGTCTCCCCCGGGCTGACCGAAGCCATGATCGCCGCGGGCATCGTGGTAGGGTTCCTGTATTTTCTGCACGCGCGGCGCCATCCCGCCCCGTTGCTGGATCTCACCCTCATGAGGCTGCCCTGTTTCGGGCTGTCCTTTGCCGCCATGATGCTGTTCCGTACCGGAATCGGCGCCATCCCGTTCCTGCTGCCGATGATGCTGCAGGTCGGCTTTGGTAGCTCCGCGGTGCAGAGCGGGCTGATCACCTTCGCCAGTTCGGCCGGCGCGTTGGTGATGAAGCCGGGCGCTCAGCACGCTCTCCGGCTATTCGGATTCCGCGATACGCTGATCTGGAACGGCGTGCTGTCGGGTGTCACGCTAATCGCCTGCGCCGCCTTCCGTCCCACCTGGCCGGCCGCAGCGATCTACCTCGTGTTGCTGGCCGGCGGCTTCCTGAGGTCGCTTCAGTTCACAGCGTACAACACGCTGGCATACGGCGACGTCCCCCGCGCGCAATTGAGCGCCGCCACCAGCCTCTACACCGCCGGCCAGCAGCTTTCCGCGACGATTGGCGTTTCCATCGGAGCACTGGCGCTTGAGGTTTCGCGCACACTGGCCGGCCATGGGACGCCCGAGAACTCCGACTTCAGCGTGGCGTTCGTCGTTGTCGGCCTGATGACCTTGGCCGCTGCTCCGATCGCCCTGTTCATGCCGCTGACCGCCGGAGACGACCTCATTGGCCGCAATGCCGTGCTGCCGGTAGCGAAGCCCGGCGAATAAGCCGCCCCTTCACCCAAGCGTCAGAAAATTGTAATCGGTTGGCAACACCGCATCGCTAACGCCTGCGAACCGATCTACTTAGGATACCGTCTGATGAAGCGCCGCACCCTGCTTGCCGCCCCTTTTGCCGTCGCTGCCACCCGGGCGCGCGCGGTCGAGAAAACCAGGATCGTCTGGTGGCACGCCATGACCGCCGCGCTGGCAGAGGAGATCGGCCGCATCGCCGGCGGTTTCAACGCCAGCCAGGACCAGGTCGAGATCCAGGCGATCTACAAGGGGGGCTACGCCGACACGCTGACCGCGACGATCGCCGCCTCTCGCGCCGGGCAGGCCCCCCATCTCGTGCAGGTCTTCGAGGTCGGCACCGGTACGATGCTCGCCGCGGGCAAGGCGGTGAAGCCGATCTGGGAACTGGCGAAGGAAACCGGGCTTGCGATCGATCCGAAAGCCTATATCCCCGCGGTGCGCGGCTACTACAGCCTGATCGACGGACGCATGGCGTCCATGCCGTTCAACTCTTCGACCGCTGTCATGTGGTACAATAAGGACGCGTTCCGTAAAGCCGGCCTTGATCCCGACAAGGCGCCTGCGACTTGGCAGGAGGTCCGTAAGGCAGCCGAGACGATCAAGACCAAGGATGCCGCGCCGGTGGCTATGACGACCTCCTGGCCGACATGGATCCAACTCGAGCAATACAGCGCATTGCACAATCTGCCATTTGCCACGAAGTCGGACGGCTTCGACGGTCTGGACGCCGAACTGGTGTTCAATACCAAGCAGCACGTGAAACATATCGAGCGCCTGCTGGAGATGTCGAAGGATGGCAGCTTCAAATACGCCGGGCGCGACACCGCTCCCGATCCGTTGATCGTCTCCGGGGAAGCGGCGATCTCCTTCGGGTCGTCATCGTCTCGCGGCAACTTGGTGAAGTCGGCGAAATTTGACTGGGGCGAGGCGTATCTGCCGTTCGACCCGGAGATCACTAAGAAGCCGGAGAACTCCATCATAGGGGGTGCCAGCCTGTGGATCATGACCGCACCGGACCGTAATCCAGGGGAGTACAAGGCCGTTGCGGAGTTCCTGAAATACATCGGCAAGCCCGAGGTGGATTCCACCTGGAGCCAGAACACCGGCTACGTCCCGGTCACCTTCGCCGGCTACGAATTGTCGAAACAGCAAGGCTACTACACAAAGAATGTGGGCGCCGACATTCCGGTCGAGCAGCTTGCCAGAGGTTCTCTGACGCCGAATACGAAGGGTCTGCGCCTCGGGCGCCTGCCGGAAATCCGCAACATCATCCAGGAGGAGTTGGAGAAGGCGCTGCAAGGCGGACAGACCGCTCAGCAAGCGATGGATGTGGCCGTGACGCGCGGCAACAAGGTGCTGCGAGAATTCGCCAAGGCGGTAAGGGCCTGAGCACTGCATGGACCGCCGGACGGTCTTCAATGGACGTCTGCTGCCGGTGGTTCTGCTGCTGCCTCAGCTTCTGCTGACGCTGTTTTTCTTCTACTGGCCGGCCGCAGAGGCTGTTTGGTCCAGCCTGACCACGCAGGATGCCTTCGGCCAGGATTGGGTCTTCGTTGGCCTGGATAACTTCCAGGACCTTTTCGATGATCCATTATACCTGGATTCGGCTGTCCGAACGGTTTTCTTCTGCCTGTCGGTCAGCGTGCTGGCGATGTGCATCGCGCTGGCTCTCGCCGTTTTCGCCGATCGGCAGATTGCCGGGCGGGGCGTATATCGGACCTTGCTGATCTGGCCGTATGCGATCGCGCCGGCAATGTCGGCGGTGCTTTTCCTGTTCGTGCTGAACCCTCGGGTCGGGCTGCTCGGCCGCTGGCTCAACCGACACGGTGTCGCGTGGGACTATACGCTGAACGGCAGCCAGGCGATGTTGATGGTGATGTCCGCCAGCGCCTGGAAACAGGTCAGCTACAACTTCATCTTCTTTCTGGCCGGCTTGCAATCCATCCCCCGCGCGGTGATCGAGGCGGCCCGCATGGACGGTGCCAAGGGCTGGCGGCGGTTCCGCACCATCACCTTCCCGCTGCTATCTCCAACGACCTTCTTTCTCCTGGTGGTCAACGTCGTTTACGCCGCCTTCGATACGTTCGGCACGATTTACGCCCTGACGCAGGGCGGCCCCGGGAAGGACACCGAAACCCTGGTGATCAAGGTGTTTCGTGACGGGGTGATCAACCAGGACATCGGATCGTCGTCCGCCCAATCGGTAGTTCTGATGCTGGGGGTGATCCTGATCACTGCGATCCAATTCCGCTTCATGGGCAAAAGGACGCTGTCGTGAGACGCCCGCTTGACCGTCCCGATTATTTCGCGCACATCATCCTGATCCTAGGCGTCATGCTGTTCGCCTTCCCGGTCTGGCTGGTATTCGCCGGCTCCACCCAGGATCCCGACGCCATCATGCGCGGCGATCTTTCGTTGATTCCCGACCTCACCAATCTGTCCGTCTATACCCGCGTCCTGTTGCACGGCACCATGGGAACCGAGCCGGTCTGGCACATGCTGCTGATCTCGTTCGGCATGGCCGTTGCCATCGCCACCGGCAAGATCTTCATATCGGTCCTGTCCGCCTATGCCGTCGTCTTCTTTCGCTTTCCCTTCCGTCAGACCGCGTTCTGGTTGATCTTCGTTACCTTGATGCTACCGGTAGAAGTGCGCATCATTCCGACCTACGCGGTCATGTCCGGCTTCGCCCTGATCAACACGTTCACCGGACTGTGGGTCCCGCTGATCGCGTCAGCCACCGCCACGCTGCTGTTCCGCCAGGTTTTTACCGCCATCCCAGACGAACTGCTCGAAGCCGCCCGCATCGACGGCGCCGGACCGTTGCGCTTCCTTCGCGACATCGTCCTGCCGGTCTCGGGCGCCAATATTGCCGCACTGTTTGTTATTCTGTTCGTCTACGGCTGGAACCAATATCTCTGGCCCCTGCTGGTTTCAACCGACCCCAGCCTCGACACTATCGTCATCGGCATCGTCAAAATGATCGGCCAGGAGACGCAAACCGATTGGAGCGCCGTAATGGCGACCGCCGTCCTTGCTTTACTGCCACCGGTAGCGGTCGTCGTGCTCATGCAACGCTGGTTTGTTGCCGGCCTTACCGAAGGCGAGAAATAGATGGCGACGTTGGACATCAAGGGCCTGCGCAAGAGTTTCGGTGCTACCGAGGTGCTGCGCCAGATCGACCTGTCCCTGATCGATGGCGAGATGCTGGTCATCGTCGGTGCCTCCGGCTGCGGCAAATCAACCCTGCTGCGACTGGTTGCAGGACTAGAACAGCCGACTACCGGACGGATCGTTATCGGTGGCCGGGACGTGACCGCGCTTGACCCTTCAGAACGCGATATCGCGATGGTTTTCCAAAACTACGCCCTGTATCCACATATGTCGGTTTTCGATAACATGGCGTATGGCTTGCGCATCCGCGGGCTGTCGCGCGGCGAGATCGCGCGCAAGGTAGACGAGGCGGCAGCAATGCTGGGCCTGGACGAACTACTGGCCCGAAAGCCGAGACAACTCTCCGGCGGCCAGCGCCAGCGCGTGGCGATGGGCCGCGCCATTGTTCGTGATCCAAAACTTTTTCTGTTCGACGAGCCGCTGTCGAATCTGGATGCCAAACTACGGGTGCAGATGCGAGCGGAAATTCGGAAGCTGCAACGGCGGCTCGGTGTTACCAGCCTGTATGTCACGCACGACCAGGTCGAGGCTATGACGCTTGGCGACCGTCTGCTGATCTTGCACGAGGGCCGGCCGGCGCAGTTGGCGACGCCGATGGAGGTGTTCGAATGTCCCGCCGACACCTATGTCGCTGGATTTGTCGGCTCGCCCACGATGAATTTTCTCCCGGGCCGGTTGGTACAGGATGGCACGGCGGTGCTGCTGGATGCGGGGCCGCTGGTGCCGCTCCTAGGCCGCCGGATCGGGGGGGCCGTTACGCTCGGGATTCGGCCGGAACATCTGACGCCGGGCGCGCAGGGCCTGACGTTGACGGTTGATTTGATAGAACCACTCGGGTCGGAGACGTTGGTGCATGGGCGGATCGCCGGCATCACAGCCGAATCGCTCGCGGTGAAGTTTGCGGGAGCCGTCCCTCCTTTAGAGACTTTGACGGTTGATGTGCAGTCCGGCCACGCGCACATTTTCGATGCGGCGAGTGGAAAGCGGATCAATTCAATCGGGTAGGCTGGCAGTTGGCCGGAAGGAACCGCGTGCACTCGGCAACATGGTGACCGCCATCGAGGGATCACCGGGGATTCCTGATCGGGAGGCAGGCCGCACGCCAGGAGCGGCGCTGAGCTTGGCCAATCGGAGTCTCCGACCACGGATATCAGCCCGCGGACAACAACCAGACCAAGCCGCCCGACAAAACAATCGTCGCTGGAAGCATTGCCACCCATACTATGACGATCTGCCGCACCACGCCCAATTGGACGCCCGCTCCGGACCCGGCCATTGTTCCCGCCACTCCCGATGAGATGATATGTGTCGTGCTTACCGGCAGCGCCGAAAACCCGGCCGTACAGTTGAGCATCCCGCCGGCCAGTTCGGCCGATGCGGCCTGCGCCGACGTCAGTTACGTTCGCCGATGGTGGTGACGATACGCTCGTAGCCGATCATCGTGCCCATCCCGAGGCAGACGGCGCTGACGGACCCGTTCCGACGCATCCTCAACCGCTCCGTGCAGCGTCCCATGCAGCGCCTTCCAGCAGCCCCGGCCGTTCCCGAGCAGGAATGCCAGTCAAAAGCCTTCACCCTGCCGAGCCGATGGGCCAGACGTCGGGCGTCGCGTACGGTAAATTGCCATTCCTTGTCGCCACCCCGCTGGATCAGCGGGGCGCGATCGTCGACCACGACGATGGTTGCGAACATCCCATGCCACGGGCGGAGCGGCGCCTGGTCGCAGAGTCGGGTGCACTCACGGCCGGGCGGTGGCAATCCGGACACGGCGGCCTTCGTTCCGGAACGGAAATCGGCCAAGCGTTCTTGACACCCGTTCCCCCCGTCGGTAGCAAGGCCCCGCTTTCCGGCACGGAATGTTGCCAGGGGCGAGCATGAGCCAGGATCAAGGCGGCCCGGATCCCTCTTTTGAGGACCGTCTGACGGCCGCCCGCAGCAAGCAGGGCCTCGACGCCCCGCCGACGCCGCCCTCTACCGATGGGGGAGCGCTCGGCGGTTCTTTGTGGGGAATCGGTTTGCGGGTGGGGATAGAATTGGTTTCAGCCCTTGTGGTGGCGGTCGCCATCGGGTACGGGCTGGACCGGATTTTCCACACCACCCCGATCCTGACGGTGGTGTTCGTTCCCTTGGGCGGCGCGGCCGGTGTGGCGAATCTTTGGCGCATGTTCGCGCCGAAGAAGTCTTGATCGAGGCAGGGTAGGAGCAGGCGCGTGGCGGCCGAGGGTTCAAGTAGCATCGACGCGCTGGGACAGTTCCAGCTTCATCCGGCCCTGGGCTTCATCGGGGGATCGGTGAATTTCACCCAGGCCAACCTGATGATGGTCATCTCCGGTATTGGCGTTCTCGCCTTGCTCTGGTTTGGCATGAGGCCCCGCGCCATGGTGCCTGGCCGCCTGCAGGCCGCAGCCGAACTCAGTTACGATACCCTCCTGTCGATGTGCCTGGAGCAGATCGGCCCCGAGGGGCGGAAATACTTTCCGTTCGTGTTCACCCTGTTCTTCTTCATCCTGTTCGGTAACCTGCTGGGCGTGTTCCCCTATTTCTTCACCTTCACCAGCCATATCGCCGTCACCCTGGCGCTGGCGCTGCTGGTGTTCATCCTGGTGACGACGGTGGCGATCCAGGAGCATGGCTGGCACTTCCTCAGCTATTTCGTGCCGCAGGGCATCCCCAAGGTGCTGCTGCCGTTGCTCGTCGTGATCGAGGTGATCTCATACCTCTCACGCATCATCTCACTCTCGGTTCGTCTGTTCGCCAACATGATGGCCGGCCACGTGATGCTGGAGGTGTTTGGCGCCTTCATCATCATGCTCGCCGGCCTCGGCGTGCTGGGATATTTCCCGGCCGGCCTGTCGCTGGCGCTCAATACCATCCTCATCGGCTTCGAACTGCTGGTGGCGGTCCTGCAGGCTTACGTGTTTGCAGTTCTGACCTGTATATACCTGCACGACGCGGTGCATCTGCACTGATACCCTTCCTCAACCCCTGAACGACCGGGCGGACGTCTCCGCCCGCGCGCCCTGATCAACGAAAGGAAACCGGACTATGGACTTAGCTTCCGCAAAGATGGTTGGTGCCGGCCTTGCTGTCATCGCACTCGCCGGCGTCGGCGTCGGTATCGGTAACATCTTCGCATCGCTCGTCACCAGCGTGGCCCGCAATCCGGCCGCCCGCGACCGCGTGTTCGGCCTGGCCATCCTTGGCTTCGCGCTTACGGAAGCCGTCGCGCTGTATGCGCTGGTCATCGCCTTCATCATCCTCTTCGTCTGATAGGGCGGGCGCGCCCCGGTGCGCCCGGCAAGCATCATGAAGCTGTTCTCCCGGATCATCTCTCTTGCGTCAGCTGGTATCGGAGCCTCACTGCTGCTGCCTGCCGCCGCAAGGGCGGAAGGCATGCCGCAGCTCGACTTCACCACCCCGCTGACCATCAGCCAGGTGATCTGGGGCGCGATCATCTTCGTGGTGCTGTACCGACTGCTCTCCCGCAACGCGCTGCCGCTGGTGTCGTCGGTGCTGGAGGAGCGGGCCGCGAAAATTTCTCTCGACCTCGACGGCGCGCGCGCGGCCAAAGCCAGGGCCGATGCCGGCGTGGAGGAAGCCAACGCGGCGACCATGAAGGCCCGGGCGGAAGCCCAGCACGCGATCAACGCTGCTGTGGAGGAGGCCAAGAAGGCCGCCGCCGCGCAGGCCGAGGTGCTGAACGCCCGGCTGGAAAAGCAGTTGGCGGACGCCGAAGCGCAGATCGCCGCGGCGCGTGCCTCAGCTATGAAGGCGTTGCGGCAGGTGGCGACGGATACCGCCGCGACCGTGGTGACCCGCCTGACGGGCGTGTCGCCGGAGGCCGGCCGGTTGGACGGCGCCATCGGTTCCGCTCTTTCCGCCCGCGGTATCGCCTGAACAGGAGCTGATACGATGCACCACGAGGCAAGCTTCTTCGCCGATCCCAAGAACTGGGTGATGATTGCGTTCTTCCTGTTCTTTATTCTGTTCGGCGGGAAGCTCTGGGGTGCCCTCGCCAAAATTCTTGATGCGCGGACCGCCAGCGTCAAAGCCGAACTGGAAGAAGCATCCAGGCTGCGGCGCGAAGCCGAGGCGCTGCTGGATGACGCCGAGAAGCAGCGCGCCGATGCCCTGGCCGAGGCCAAGGCGCTGATCGAAAGCGCTCGCGCCGAGGCTGCCCGGCTTGCCACCGAGGCCGCCGCCGAGGCGGAGGCAGCCGCCAAGAGGCGGGAGCGGATGGCGATCGACCGCATCGGCGCCGCCGAGAAGGCCGCCGTGGATGACGTGCGTCTGGCCGCGGCCGATATCGCGACAACGGCGGCGCGGCAGGTGATTGCCGATGGCCTGACCGCCGACGCGGATTCGCGGTTGATCGATCAGGCGATTACCCAATTGCCGTCGGCCCTTTCAGCCCGCCGCGCGGCATAGAGGTTTCAGCCGGCATTCGCGAACACGCTATCCAGGCGGCGGTCCCACAAGCGGACCCCGCCGGTAATCCCGGCTTCGTTCGACACGAGCTTGATGTTCGGCGCCAGGTCCAGCGTGATATGCTTGGCGTTGCCGCCGCCGATATACAGCGTCTCGTATCCGACAAGCGTATTGATGCAGTCAAGCGCCCGCCGCACCCGGCGGTTCCAGTGCTTGCGGCCGATGGCCCGGTAAGCTTCGGCCCCGATGTATTCGTCGTAGGTCTTTCCCTTGCGGATCGGGTGCTGGCTGAGTTCCAGGTGCGGCGCCGGGTGGCCGTCCTGGAACAGCGAGAATCCCATCCCGGTGCCCAAGGTGATCACGCATTCCAGGCCTTTGCCAGCGATCACGCCAAGCCCCTGCACTTCGGAATCGTTCAGCATCCGCGCCGGTTTGCCAAGCTTATCGGTCAGCGATGCCACCAGCGGGAAATGGCGCCAATCCTCGGTGCCGAGATTGGGGGCCGTCAGCACCTGGCCTCGCCGCACCACCCCAGGAAATCCCACCGATATCCGGTCGAAATTCCCGAGCGGGGTCGCCAGTTGGACCAGCGCCTCCAAAACGGCCTGAGGCGTCGCATGGGCCGGCGTTTCCACCCTGTTGGGCGTTGCCACCAGCTCCCCGTTCGCATCGAGCAATCCGGCCTTCAGTCGGGTGCCGCCGACATCGATCGCCAAAGTGAACGGCTCGGGGTGGCGAGGTAGCTCGGGGTTGATGTCCATGCGTGGATTCCTGCTGGCCAATCCGCTGCAAATAGGCAGCCTTCGGTCGGAAAGGAAGCCTATCTCGGCCGAAGCACGCGCTTAACGCCGCGGGACCGGACAGTCTCATAAATCGCCCAGCCGATCGGCTAGGCCGAGCAGGCTGTGGAGGTGGAGGTGGGCTTGCTCGATTGCGGGTTTTTCCGCGTGCATCCATCCCCACGGACCTCTGCGGATGAACACCGCCTTCATGCCCGCTGCCAGGCTGGGCAGCACGTCGTTATCCAGACGATCGCCGACATAGGCGATGGTGCCGGGCGGTTCCCCCGCGGCTTCGGCGACTTTCGCGAAGAATTCCGAGTCCGGTTTGGAGACGCCCCAGCCGCCCGAACTGCCGATCACATCGGCCGGCAGGCCGAGACGGTTCAGGGCAGCCTCCGATTCCACCGGCTGGTTGCCGGCGATCAGCACCTTGTAGCCGCGCCCCCGCAGATCGGTCAGGCAGGGAATCGCGTCCGGATAGAGGTCGGTAGGTTTGAAATCGTAGGTCCAACCCTGCGCCGCCCTCAGTTTGCGGGCCTGGCTTAAATCCAGATCGGGCCGGAAAATCTCGAACACCCGGCGGAGCGACTCGCCGCGATTCATGATCGCGCCAATAGCGGTGAACAGGGTCAGGGGCGGCACGCCGAGGAAGGTGGCCCACTCCGTCCACTGGCGGGTTTCGTCGATGAGTGTCTCGCCCACATCGAAGCACACTGCGCGTATCGCCATGTTCCGTATGCCGATCCTTTATGAACCCGGCGATCTTGTTGCGACGGGGTGCCTGCTGGCAATGGCGGCCTTGCGCGGTGCCCGCGCCGGGGGCTACTTCCACCGGCTGAAAGTCTCCGGAGGTTTCCCGCGCCATGGCCGTCAAGGATGTGAAAAAGGTTGTTCTCGCCTATTCGGGCGGGCTGGACACCAGCGTGATCCTGAAATGGCTGCAAACCACATATGGCTGCGAGGTGGTGACCTTCACTGCCGATCTCGGCCAGGGCGAGGAGCTCGAGCCGGCCCGCCGCAAGGCGGAAATGTTCGGCATCAAGGAGATCTTCGTGGACGACCTGCGGGAGCCGTTCGTGAAGGACTTCGTCTTCCCGATGTTCCGCGCCAACACGGTGTATGAAGGCCAGTATCTGCTGGGAACCTCGATCGCCCGGCCGCTGATCGCGCAGCGCCAGATCGAGATTGCCGAGGAGGTCGGCGCCGACGCGGTGGCGCATGGCGCGACGGGCAAGGGCAATGATCAGGTGCGGTTCGAGCTGTCTTATTATGCCCTGAAGCCGGACATCAAGATCATCGCCCCGTGGCGGGAATGGGACCTGACCAGCCGCACGAAGCTGATCGAGTTCGCAGAGCAGCATCAGATTCCCATTGCCAAGGACAAGCGCGGCGAGGCTCCGTTCAGCGTCGATGCCAACATGCTGCACTCCTCCTCGGAGGGCAAAATCCTGGAAGACCCCGCCGAGGAGGCGGATGAAATCGTGTATCAGCGCACCATCCGGCCGGAAGACGCGCCCGACAAGGCCACCGTCATCGCCGTGGATTTCCTGAGCGGGGATCCGGTGGCGATCGATGGCGTGAAGCTGTCGCCGGCCTCGTTGCTGACGCGGCTGAACGAGCTGGGCAGGGCGAACGGCATCGGCCGGCTGGACCTGGTGGAGAACCGCTTCGTCGGGATGAAATCGCGCGGGGTGTATGAGACGCCCGGCGGCACAATCCTGCTGGCGGCGCACCGGGCGATCGAGAGCATCACCTTGGATCGCGAGGCGGGGCACCTGAAGGACAGCCTGATGCCGCGCTATGCCGAGCTAATCTACAACGGCTTCTGGTTCAGCCCGGAGCGGCGGATGCTACAGGCTCTGATCGACACCAGCCAGGCCAGCGTGACGGGCCGGGTGCGGATGAAGCTTTACAAGGGCAACGTGACCTGCATCGGACGGGAAAGCCCGAACAGCCTGTATTCGATGAAGGTGGTAACGTTCGAGGACGATCAGGGCGCCTATGACCAGGTCGATGCCCAGGGCTTCATTAAGCTGAACGCGCTGCGGCTGCGGTTGGGCGCGATGGCCGGTCGGCGCGGTGGGGCGCTATAGGCGGAATTGGTCTGATCAGGCGGGGCTTAAGCGATCCTTTTGCTCCGCCCAATGCGCCGGTATTGACAGTGCGGGTTATTCAAAGGACCGTTCAGAAGCGGAGACTTCGGAAATGTACATCCCCCCGCACTTCAAGGAAGACCGGATCGACGTCTTGCACGACGCGATCCGTGCGGCCGGGCCCGCGACCCTGGTCTCGATGACGCCGGACGGGTTGTTCGCCAGCCTCGCGCCCCTTTTGTTTGACCCCGAACCCGCCCCGTATGGCACCCTTATTGGCCATCTGGCGAAGGCCAATCCGCACGTCCGCCAAGCCGATGCGGCGGTGCAGACGCTGGTGATCTTTCACGGGCCGAACGGCTACATAACGCCGTCGTACTACGCAGCGAAGAAAGAGCACGGCAAAGTCGTCCCCACATGGAACTACGTGGCCATCCATGCGTACGGCCGGCTGGAAGCGTTCGACGATCCCGCGTTGCTGCTGGACGCGGTTACGCGGTTGACCGATCGGCATGAATCGCCGCGTGCCGCGCCCTGGGCGGTTTCCGACGCACCCGCCGACTTCATCGAAGGCATGTTGCGCGGCATCGTCGGCATCCGCCTGCCGATCGGCCGTTTGGAGGGCAAGATCAAAATGAGCCAGAATCGGCCGCCGGCCGACCAGTCCGGGGTGATCGACGGACTCCAGCAGGATGGCCACGCCGCGGTCGCGGAGGAGGTCTTCTCGGCCACAGGCCGTTAGGCGCTCTGCTGCAACCGCTTCGCGTAAGCCGCATCGCGTTGCGCGGCCTTTTCAGCCAGTCGGGCCTGCTCCCGTTCCCGCTGCCGCTGCTTTTCCGCCTGCCGATCGGCGAAGCGCTGCTGTTGGCGGGATAGCGGGACGGGTTGAGTGGCGGAGGCTTCTTTTTCGGCTTTCCAAGATGCACGAACAAACGCCACCAGCTCGTCCGTTGCGGTGTTCGCCGGCAGTTCAGGCTCCGGCGCCGGTTCCAAGGCTACGGGCGCGGGTTGCTGAAGCTGTTTTTCCAGGCGCTTTTCGTTTTGCTCCGCCCCGCGGTTCAGCGAATTCGCGTTGCCGCGCAAGCGCAGAACCTGATTCACCGGCAGATCGAGGCTGGCCGCCCGGCTCAGCGCATCCAGGGCGCCGAAGCTGAAAGCAACCGCCAGTGCAGCAAGGCGGAGTTCCCGGTTGGTCCGTGCGCCGTAGCTATTGAGCATGGCTTGCGCGGCGCTTCGGGCCGCCCGGGCGTTGTCGCCGGTTGCCCCAATAAACAACGGAGCCAGGAGAACAAGGATTTTGTCCAGGATAGCAGGGTCGATCATGGCGGGGCACCTCGGGTTTGAAACTACTCCAGTCAGACCCTTCTACCTTGGGTTGCCGAACATATCAAGAACATTCAACTGCCGCGTCCGCCCAATCGGCATAGCCCTTCCGGCCGCAGCCGCCATGCCAGGTCTCCTTTGGCGCCTCCTCCGCGAATCGCAAACCGCCCCGGACGCACTCCACAAAGTCAGAATTCGATAGGAATGGTCTGCCGAAACTCACTAAATCCGCGCGTCCCGACCGGACCGTTTCGACCGCCCGCTCGGGCGTGAACCCGCTATTGGCGATGTAGACGCCGCGAAACCGCCGCCGCAGAACACGTTGCCCCGCATGGTGGTAACCGGCGACAACCGGATGCTAACGCGCTTCGGATCCCAGACATCAGTGACCGCTTCAGCGCTTGGCAACACAGCCGCCATACTCGTCGTCGCGGGCGTTGACGCTGTCTGGCACGAACTGGTCGAGCAGGTAGTTGTTGGCGGAGTGGAACACCACACCGTCGAACCCGGGGCAGAACTTGACCTGTGCATCGGTCCAGAGGTTTATTCTTAGCCGCGCGCCCGCGCACTCCGCGGCGAAATCTGGCATGGAATCTCCGTTCGGATCACACGAACACGAAGACTGCGGCAGCGTGCCCGGGTTCCCGCCCGATGCAGCAATGCGGCAATCAAACACCGCTAGAACTGCTTTAACAGGCGATCGATGTAATCCAGCTCCTGCCGCGGACGCGCCTGCTCAGCACCGCGCTTGCGCAGTTCTTCCTGGATCGCCTGGGTCCGCTGCCGCTCCCGCTCTTCCGGCACGGTCACCTCCGCGCTGTCGGACGAATTCCCCTGATTATAACGCCCCAGCGGATCGCGCCCGCCCTGATCCGTCCGATCCGGCGATCCCGGCATCGGTCCGTTGCCCGTGCCGTCGCCGCGCTGTCCGTCCGGCATCATCATCCCCATGGTGCCGTCGGACCCGTCCTCGTCGCCATCATCACCCTCATCGCCTTGCCCGGGCTGGTTGCCCTTTTGCTTGGCCATGGTCTGCGCCATCTCGCGGCCGCCCTTCTGTAGCGCAGTGATCGCCTGCTGTTGAGAGTCCCGAGCGTCCTCGTCGTGGCCCTTGTTCAACTGCGTCTGCGCGTCTCGCATTGCCTGGTCAGCCTCGCCGAGACCCGGTGACACCTCCCCCGTCAGGTCGCTGAACTGCTGCATCAGCTCGCCAAGCGCGCGCCGCAGCGCCTGTTGCACGCGACTGTCCGCCTCCCGCTGCTTTGACGGATCGCCCGCGGTATCAGGGGCCTGGTTGCCGCGCTGCTGCGCATGATCGAGCAGCCCGCCCTCCCGCGCGATCATGTCCTGCACCGCGCTTTGCTGACGCTTGCCCTTCTGCCGCTTGCTGTTGGACTGCTTCTTGTCGCCGTCCCTGGTCCGGGCGTTGCGAAGCTGGTCCAGCATCTTCTCCAGCTCCGCCATCTGCTGCTGGGCATCCGCCATGCGGCCTTCCTTCGCTGCCTGCTGTGCTTGCTCGGCCAACTTGTCCAGGTCGTGGTCGGACAGCTTCATCGCCTTCGGGTCGAATGGCATTACGTCGTTATTGCGCTGCGCCTCGTTCATCAGCGCCTGCATGTGGCGATTGATTGCCTGCCGGAGTTCGTCCAGCCGCTTCGCCAACTCCTGCCGGTTGGCGTCCGTCGGTTGCTGCTGCGCCTTGTCCATCGCATCACGGGCGGCCCGCCGCGCATCCTCAAGCGACCGCGCGCTCTGCTCCGTCAGGCCTTCCTCCATATGCAGGGCCAGTTCCCATAGCATCTCCTGCGCCTCGGGCACTGCGGCGTCCCGATGGTTCCGAACCAGCCCGTAGTAGATCGCGCTGAGATTGACGAACGCGCCGAGGTCGCCGCCGAACAGTCCGGGCTGTTGCATCAGCCCGTCGAGCGCAGCAACCGCGTCGCTGCGGTCGTCCGGATGAAGGCTGAGGCCCTTGCGGATGCCGATAAGGATTTGCGCTACCGGGTTGTGAAACGGACGCTCGCCGAGCTCGAATCCGGCATCGGCGCTGGTTCCGGTCTGGCCGGGCGCATCGTGCGCAATCAGCCGCCCGATGACTGGCAGGCCGGCCCAGGGATTGGCCGTCAGGTCCGGCTGGCTGACGCCATGCGCCGTCTTCGGCGAGCCGCCAGGCACCGGAATCTGAATAACCAGGGGCGGCGCACCTGGGCGGTCACGCAGCCGAAGCTGAGCCTGCAAGGTGCTGACACCATAATCATCCGACACCGACCACGGCAGTCGCGTCTGCTGGCCCGACGCCGATGCACCCGGCTTGTCACCCCAGGAAACGACCGGTGGGGCATCGGCGACCACCGTCAGGGTCCAGGACGCCAATGTGACACCGTCACGCCGCACTGCCAGCATTCCGCCTCGGGTCAGCTCCAACTCCGCCTGGAAACTGTTATGGTCCAGGGCATTGAACGCACCGGTATGATCGTTCAGCGCCAGGGTCGGCGTGCTGCTGCCGCCGGAGACATTGATCGTAAGCTGCGACCCGGCCGGAACCGACACCGATCCGCCTTCCGGCCGCAGGAAAATCGGTGCAATACGTGTGTATGCGGGCGGCGTGATCCACGCCTGCACCTCGGTTGCCGGAGCATTTGGAGCCCCCGGCAGGGACGGTACGACCGCTGCAAACAGCCGGTTCGGCGCGTCCAGGCCGGCGATTCCGGATGCCGCCAGTAGGCACAGCAGCAAACCATACCGCAGCGCACGGCGGTCGCGGCCGGCGAGGCCGGGGTGCGGCAGCCCGACGGTCAGGGACCCGATTTGGTCGATGGCGCGGGCGGCGTGCGCCTTCCAGATCGCGACGCCCAGCGCGTCCGGGGCCGCGGGCTTGTCCGTCAACACCGACAACGGCCTGTGGATCAGCCCCGACCGCCCTTCCAGCCGCCGATCGGCTGCGTGGTCGTCGGGGACCCTGATCGTGCGGAGGCCGCGGGCGAGCAGGCCGAGTACTACCACCACGACGGCCGCCAGCAAGACCAGATGCAGCCAGCCCGGCAGCAGCGCCGGCAGGTTCAGCAATGCAGCGCACAGGAACAACCCGGCGGCTGCGGCTGCGGGCCATAGCCCCGGCCACAGCGCCTCGAACAGAATCACCGCGCGGGCCAGAAGCCGCCGCGAGGCCAGGCGGCGCAGCAGCGGTGCGGGATCGCTCATTCGGGCAGCCGCTCCCGTTCCCATAGGGTTTCGACGGCTTGGCGGTCGCGGATAACCGACCAGCGTTCACTGTCCACCCACGCCTCGGCCGCGAGCGGGCGGGCGTTGTAGGTCGAACTCATCACCGCGCCGTAGGCGCCGGCATCAAGGATCGCCACCCGTGCCTCCGGCGCCAGCGATGGCAGCAGGCGGCTGCGCGCGAAGGTGTCGCCGCTTTCGCAGACGGGCCCGACCACCGAGGCCGGGACGCGCGGCGCGATGGCGTCCGTGGCCGAGACCGGTACGATTCCGTGCCAGGCATCATACATCGCCGGGCGGACCAGTTCGTTCATGCCGGCGTCCAGCACGATGAAGCGCTCCAAGGGGCTTTGCTTGATCAGCACTACGGATGCCAGCAGCACGCCGGCCGAACCGACGAGCCAGCGTCCCGGTTCCATTGCCAGGCGGACATTCAGGCCATGGAACGCCGACCTCATGCAGGCGGCGAGACCGGCCGGCGACGGCGCGGGCTCGTTGCGGTAAGGGATGCCGAGACCGCCGCCGCAGTCCACCGCGCTCACCCGCAACCCTTGTTCTCGCAACGCCACCACAAGCGCGGCGATGCGGGCGAATGCGTCCCGATACGGTGCCAGGGCCAAAATCTGACTGCCGATATGGGTAGCAAGCCCGATGGGATCGATCCCCGGCATGGTGGCTGCGCGGGCATAGAGGGCGGCGGCGTCGGCGTAGGAAATGCCAAACTTGTCCTCGGCCCGTCCGGTTGCGATCTTCTCGTTGGTGCCTGCGTCGACGTCCGGATTGACCCGAAGGGCGATTCTCGCCCGCCGACCGAGGGCGTCGGCCAGGCAGGACAGCATCGAAAGCTCCTCGGCGCTTTCCACGTTGATCTGGCCGATGCCTTCGGACAACGCGAGGCGCAGTTCCTGCTCCGATTTGCCGACGCCGGAATAGACGATGCGGCTGGCGGGAATGCCGGCCCGGCGGGCCTTCAGCAACTCGCCGCCGCTGACGACGTCGGCCCCGGCGCCTTCGCTGCCGAAGAGTGCCAGCACCGCCCGGCTGTCATTGGCCTTGACGGCATAGTGCACCTGCACGTCGAGCGCCGCCTCCGCCATGGCGGCAGCAAGCGACCGATAGCGGGCGCGCATAGTGGCGGCGGAATAAACCCAGGTTGGCGTGCCAATGGCATCGGCAATGGCCGCCAGCGGTACGCCGTCCATCAGCAGCCCGGCCATCGGGTCATGCCGCAGCCACGGACGGGCGGCGATCAGCTCGGCAGGGGACGGATCGGTCGAGGGATCGTTCGGGGGGGATGGAGCGGCCATCCCGGCACCCTAACGCAAATCGGGCAGCGGGAGGAATACGGGACAGTGTTGGAGCGCAACGCCATTAGCCGCGACCGGCCACCGCCGGCTCGCGGTAGGTCCCGTTCCGTCAGTAGCCGGGGCGACCCCGTCGACAATTCCAGCAGGTACTGCCGGCACAGCGTTTCCAGTCGGATCGCCGGTCGAGCGTCTCCGCGACGCTGAACACGCATACGACCATGCCGTGATCGGAAAGCAGCCAGGCACCGCGGCAGACGATGGCCCTGGCTGCGCTATCCGCCAATTCCTGTATGCCGAAGTGACTTAGCTCGCGTAAGCCGCGTCATTCAGCGGCAACCCGTCCAGCGGAACGCCAGATCTGCCGCAGTGATGATCATTGGATTCCCACCCGTCGGCGTGATGAACATCCTTCCCGCACCGCGTCCGCTGACGTTGCCGGAGCTGCCGACGATCAGTCCGCAGGCGCGCCCAAGCTCGTGAACAGCCGGGCGACCACATCTCGGATGAAATCAAGAAGACACCCTTTCCGTCAGACTGCCTGTCGAACAGCTTATACGCTTCTTCAGCCTGATCCAACCGCCAACGATGTGTAAACAATTCATCCACGTCTATTCCGCGTTTGACACAAAAACCAGCGCATTCGGCTTGAATAATGTTGGAGAACGTCCACGACGCAACCAGCGTCAACTGTCGGCGCAACAGATGCGGGCTAACATCGATATGCACATCGCCACCCTCGCCGACGAAACACATTGTTCCCCAGACCTTGGTGCTGCGGATCGCATTCAGCCGCGCCTCCGGACTCGACGAGGTATCGATTGTCAGATCGGCGTATCTTCCGCCGGTCAGCTCGCGTATCGCCTCAACGGCATCGTTCGATCCGGGGTTGACGGTCTCGTCTGCCCCGAATTCCTTTGCCCGCGCGAGCCGCTGCGCGTTGGTGTCGAGGGCGATCACCGTCGCACCCATCGCCTTGGCGAACTGGGTAGCCGCGAGTCCCACGGGTCCTTGTCCAAAGATCGCAATGGTGTCGCGGCCGGAGATGTTCATTCGTCGCAGCGCGCCATAGGCGGTGCCGGACCCGCACGAAATCGCCGCGCCCGCGGTGAACGTCAGCCCGTCCACCAGCGGCACCAGCGTGTTGGCCGGCACCAAGAGGTATTGCGCGTGTCCACCGTGGGCGTTGTTGCCATAAACCTTGACCGGCACCTCCTGGCAGAGCTGCTGCCAGCCCGAACGGCAATGCGCGCACTGCGTGCAGCCCTGGTAATGGTGCACCATCACCCGCTGCCCGACCTTGGCTTCGGCCGGCAGCACGCCGGGCCCGACGGCCGCGACTACGCCGCAGGGCTCGTGCCCGCCAATGGTGGGGTTCGGGTTGGGCGGCAAGCCGGTGGCGTTGCGCGATTGCGTCTTCGGCCGCCGATACTGGTGCAGATCGGACCCGCACATGCCGGAGGCTTTCATCTCCACCACCACCTCGCCGGGTCCGGGGGTCGGGTCCGGAAAGCTCATCAGCTCAAGCCCGCGCTCACCGGTAAAGACGACACCCTGCATGGCTTCCTCCTGGATTTTGGCTTTTCCGGGACCGTAGTCGAGTTCCCGGATCAAGCCAAAATCTCGGCCGGCGATGCGGCTTAGCAGCCAGACACTTTCAGGCCGTCTTGGAAACAGTCGTGGGCCGGACCAGATACACCGGCCATAGGGCGCCCGCTCTATCCGTCTTCGAATTGGCCCAGACGTACCGCGGTGTGCCCGCGGCTGGGGCGCAGAGCCGGCATCACCAACAGGCAGTCATCGTGCGGCGTGCGGATCTCCGTCTCGCCGTCCATCGCGATCAACGTGTTGCGGCGGGGAATGATGTCGCCGCCGCGGTAGGTTTGAACGAACGCAAAGTTTGAGGTCATCGCCGTGACCGCGGCGGTTACCGTGGCCATGCGCGCACCGCCCCTGCCGATCGGCGGAGGCATTGGCGCATCCGGGCCGACAACGCCGACGTGGCGCAGCAGACCCGCCACGCTGCCCAGCATTGTCTCGACGGTCGTCTCCTCCCAATGCTGCCCGGCCTCGACCAGACATGCGACGTGGGGTGTGTCGGGACTGGCAAACCGCGGATAATCGATCAGCCTCCGTCCGTTAATGTGCCCATGGTCCGCCACCACCAGGGACGGCGTGCCGATAGCCCTTGCCAGCGCCCGGCCCTTCGCGGGCACGCCACTGAGGATCAGCGCCTCCGACGGCCACAGCATCGAATGCAGATCCAGCAGCACATCCACCGTGTCGATGAACGGACGCACTTCCCGGGCCCGATCCAACTCGATCGTGTGCCGGGGACCGTCAAGAATGGTTTCATCCCAAACCCGGTTCAGATCCTCATCCAGGAAACGCGAGGCGGTCGGCCGCTGCGGATCGAAGCGCTCGAACGCCGCCAAGTTAATGAATCCAAACGATAGCCTTCCGCGGATCGGCGTCAGTCCGGCCCGCAGCAGCCGATCAAGCACGATGGCGCCGGCGATTTCGTTGCCATGAATCAGGGAAAGCAGCGCGACATGCGGCCCGGGGCGGCCGGACTCACGGGTCACGATGCCTGGCACGCCCGGATTGCCGCCAAGCCATGTCGCAATATCCGGCCGCGTGAGGCGGACCTTGAAATCAGGCAGCGGCGGCGGCGGGTGCGCGTATTGGACCATTGCCACCACGATTAGACCAAAAGCCGATCGGCCATGCCTCGGATGAAGCGATCACATGCATGCAGTTCGGTTTCCGCGATCCATTCGTCGGGCTGGTGTGCCTGCGCGATATGACCCGGTCCGCAGATGATTGTCGCAATACCGGCCCGCTCGAAAAACCCTCCCTCGGTGCCATAGCTGACTTTGCCAGTGGCGTTGGAGCCGGATACCTGCTTCACCGCAACGGTCAGGGCGTGGTCTTCCGCTAGCTCCATGCCGGGCATCTCCAGGCAGACCTCATAGAAAAAGCCGCACTCGGGCCGCATCGCTTTCATCGCCGGCTCGATAGTTTCGGCGATCCGCGACCGCAAGCGATCCATATGCCGATATGGCGAGTCGCGGGGGATGTGCCGCCATTCCATCGTGAAAGCGGCATGGTCCGGGATGATGTTCAGGATCGAGCCGCCCTGCATCGTCCCCACGTGGATCGTCGTGTGGGGCGGCTCGAACCCATCCTCGAACGGACCTTCCGCGGCGAGGCGGCGAGCCTCGGCAGCCACAAAGGCGATCGCTTCGGCCGCGGCATGGACCGCGTTGACGCCTTTGGCTGGATCGCTGGAATGGCCGATCAGGCCGCGCACGGTGACATTCAGGTTAAGCTTTCCCTTGTGAGCCAATATCGGTTGCAGCCCGGATGGCTCGCCGATGACACACAGACTGGGGCGCAAACCGGATTCGTCCAGATCGCGGATCAATCTTTTAACTCCGCCGCAGTCGGTTTCTTCGTCGTAGCTTATCAAGAGGTGCAGCGGGCGTAGCAAGCCAAGCGCTTGAAAATCAGGCACGGCGGCCAGGCAGGAGGCGACGAACCCCTTCATGTCGCAGCTTCCTCGCGCCATCAACCGGCCGCCCTGGTGGCGCAATGTGAACGGATCTCCGGTCCAGGCCTGGCCGTCGACGGGAACGGTATCGACATGGCCACTCAGCGCTAGGCCGCCGGGCTGGCGCGGCCCGACGATCGCGTGCAAGGCCGCCTTCCGTCCCGATGCATCGGTAGCGACGCGGTAGAACACCCCGAGATCGTCGAGATAGTCCCGAATGAACTTAATCATTTCGAGGTTCGAGTTTCGGCTGGTGCTGTCGAAGGCAACCAGCCGGTCCAGCAATGCCAATGTCGTGCGAGGCGTCGCGCGTTTCGTCTGCATTGTCTCACTCTATACAGGTCCGTGGAGGCGGCAACTGAGGGACGTGTCCGGGTCAGCCGTGGTGGCTTCGGAAATACGGCGTGCAAGGCTCGATCACGAAAGCGTGAGAAAAACCATGGCGCGGCCTGCCCGCCGGGCGGTGATTCGGGCCGCAGCGTACCGGTGAATTTTGCAACGATGGCGGACGCCGGCTTTGTCGACTACAATCAAGAAACGAGAACGCAAACCCCATGTTTCAACGATATTTTGGCCGTTGGAAACGCGATTTTACAACCCGAGATCGCTCAATCCCGCATGGTCTGCCGGCCGAGGACTTCCCCGGTCCCAAAGGAACGTCCCTCCGGCGCGATCGGCAGATCGTTGATGCTGGCGTGCCGGATGCGCATCAGCCCTTGCGCGTCGAACTCCCAGTTTTCATTGCCATAGGCACGGAACCAGTTTCCCGAAGCATCGTGGTATTCATAGGCAAAGCGAACCGCGATCCGGTCCGCGGCAAAGGCCCACAGTTCCTTGACCAGACGGTATTCAAGTTCGCGGCGCCATTTGCGCGTGAGAAAGGCAACGATCTCGCCGCGGCCGGACAGGAACTCGGCGCGGTTGCGCCATCGGCTGTCTTCGGAGTACGCCAGCGCGACGCGTTCGGGATTGCAGGAGTTCCAGCCATCCTCGGCGGCGCGGACCTTCACGACGGCGGTTTCGAGGGTGAACGGAGGCACCGGCGGGCGGTCTTCTGCCATCGGAAGGTACTCCCTTCTCGCTACTCCGTCGCGCCCGCATCCTGGTGGCGAATGATCGAATGCCCGGTCATCTCGGCCGGCTTCGGAATCCCCATCAGGTCCAGCAGTGTCGGCGCGATGTCGGCCAGGCGGCCGTCTTCGATCAAGGTCACCTCGCCGCCCATCAGTACCACGGGCACCGGATTGGTGGTGTGCGCGGTATGCGGGCCGCCGGTTTCCGGGTCCTTCATCAGCTCGCAATTGCCGTGATCGGCCGTCACGAGCATCGCGCCGCCCTGTGCTTTGATCGCCGCGGCGATGCGCCCGAGACCGGTATCGACCGTCTCCACCGCCTTGATCGCGGCGGACAGCATCCCGGTATGGCCGACCATGTCGGGATTGGCGAAATTCAGGACGATCAGGTCGTATTTGCCGCTGCCGATGGCCGCCACTGCTTTGTCGGTCAGATCCGGGGCCGACATTTCGGGCTGGAGGTCATAGGTGGCGACCTTGGGCGACGGCACCATGATACGGTCCTCCCCGGCGTAAGGTTCCTCATGCCCGCCGTTCAGGAAGTACGTGACGTGCGGGTATTTCTCCGTTTCCGCCATCCGGATTTGGGTCCTGCCGGTATTGGCCACGACCTCGCCGAGAATGTTATGCAGTGCTTCCGGGGCGAAGAGCACGCCGAGGAACGGCGCCAGTGCGTCTGAGTAACGAGTCATGCCGGCTGCCGCGGCGATTTTCAGCACACGCCCGCGCGGGAAGCCATCGAAGGCCGGGTCCAACAGCGCAGCCAGAATTTCCCGCACCCTGTCGGCGCGGAAGTTGAAGCACAGGATGCCGTCGCCGTCCTTCATCCCGGCGTAGTCGCCGATGACCGAGGGCGGCACGAACTCGTCGTATTTCTCCTCGGTATACGCAGCTTCGATCGCGGCGGCCGGGGTTGCGAAGCGGGGGCCGTCGGCTTCCACCAGGGCGGCGTAGGCGCGTGCGACGCGGTCCCAGCGCTTGTCGCGGTCCATGGCGTAGTAGCGGCCAATCACGGTACCAACCGGAACCCCGGCGGGCAACGCGGCGACAACGCGCTTGAGGTCCTCGCCGGCGGATTGCGGCGGGGTGTCGCGACCGTCGGTGAATGCGTGCACCACGGTCTTGACCCCGGCTTCGTGAAGATAGCGGGCAAGCGCGGCGGCGTGGTCCTGATGGGAATGGACGCCGCCGGGCGACATCAGGCCCATCAGGTGGCAGGTGCCGCCGGACTGCTTCAGCGCCGACACAAGCTCGATGAAGGCGGGTGCGTTGGCGATGCTGCCATCCTCGACGGCGTCGCCTATACGCACGAGCTCCTGCTTCACGATACGGCCGGCCCCAATATTGAGATGGCCGACCTCGGAGTTGCCCATCTGACCGTCCGGCAGTCCGACATCACGGCCGGAGGTGTGCAGGAAGGCGTGTGCCCCGGACTTCCAGAGGCCGGTGAAGGTAGGAGTCTTCGCTTGACGCACGGCGTTATCGGCGGAATCCTCGCGCCAGCCGAAGCCGTCGAGGATCACCAGCATTACCGGTCGGGTTGCCATGGGTGCGTGTTCCTTATCTGCCAGAGGCGCTGGCTTCTGCGTAGCGTCGCACGGCGCGGCAGACAAGCTAAGAAGTATCTACTTTACCGTAATCGCATCGAGGCCGGCCTTCGCGGTGACGGCATCCTGGCTGGAGATCCCGCCACTGGCACCGATGGCGCCAATCAACTTGCCGTCCACGACGATCGGGAACCCGCCCTCGCTGGCCACCCCGCCGGTGTTCGCCATCAGGCTCAGCGCCGCCGGCGTGCCGCCGCTGTTGACGCCGTTCTGGAAGACGCTGGTCTGCCGCCGGAACAGCGCGGCGGTGCGGGCTTTGGCCTGGGACAGCTCGACCGAGGCGTATTGCGTTCCGTCCATGGTCTCATGCGCCACCAGATAACCCGCCGGGCCGGTCACTGAAATCGACATCTTCCAGTTGTGCTTCTTCGCTTCAGCGGCCGCCGCCGCAATCGCTTTGTTAGCCAGGTCCAGGCCGATGGGCTGGCCATAGGGGATGTCAAAGGGCATGACTTCAGGCACAGGTGGCGGTGCGGCGGGCGCCTGGGCGTATGCCGCGGGGGCGATAACGGCGATGATCGCGGCGGCGGTGGCGATACGCATGGAAGGGTCTCCGTTTGACAGGCGGCCGCTCCGATGGCGGTATGTCAGTCTTATCTCCGTAACGGTTAAACCGCAATGGTGCACGGCTTGCGGATGCCTCCGCAGGTTGCGCTATATTCAGCGTCCTATACCGTCCCCTTTTTCGAACTCCAGGGTGGAAGATGGAAAAGCGCAAACTGGGCAAATCGTCGTTGGAAGTCCCGCCGATAACATTCGGTTGTAACGTGTTCGGTTGGACCGCGGATGAGAAAACCTCCTTCGCGCTGCTGGACGCCTGGCTGGATGCCGGGTTCAATTTCCTGGACACGGCCGATGTCTACGCCCGCTGGCACCCCGGCAACAGCGGCGGCGAGTCGGAGACGATCATCGGCAACTGGCTGAAAGCGCGCGGCAACCGCGACCGGGTGCTGTTGGCGACCAAGCTCGGGATGGAAATGGGTCCGGACAAAAAAGGGCTGTCGCGCGCTTATATCCAAACCGCGGTGGAAGCGTCGCTGCGGCGGTTGCGGACCGATACCATCGACCTTTACCGGTCCCACCGCGACGATCCGGACACGCCGATCGAGGAGACTTTGTCCGCCTACGCCGAGCTAATCAAACAAGGCAAGGTTCGCGAGATCGGCGCCTCCAATTTCTCCGCCGATCGGCTGGCGGACTCGCTAAGGATCAGTGCCGAAAACGGGCTGCCGCGGTATCAGAGCCTGCAGCCGCTGTACAGCCTGGTGGAGCGGACGGAATTCGAGGGTCCGCTGGAAGACCTGTGCATGGCGGAGACGGTCGGCGTTATCGGCTATTACTCGTTGGCCAGTGGCTTTCTGACGGGAAAGTATCGCTCGAATGCTGACGTCGCCGGCCGCACCCGGGGGCCCCGGGTTGAGAAATATCTGAACGACTACGGACGGGGCGTGTTGACGGCGTTAGATGAGGTGGCGCAGCGGTATGAGGCCAAACCGGGCCAGATCGCCCTTGCCTGGCTGATCGCACGACCAAGCGTTACGGCGCCGATAGCGAGTGCAACGACCCTGGAGCAACTTTCCGATTTGGTTGAGGCCGCGGAGATCGAGCTTGATGAGGACTCGATCCGGAAACTGGATGAGGCCAGCAAGCCAGGTTGAGGAGTCGGCGACCTGTCTGACCTCTGTCCCTTGTCGTCCTGGTCCTTAGGCCAGGACGAACGGGGACAGCCTACTTTAACGTATCCTGAGACGGATCGGAGTGAGCCATGGTCTGAGTGTTCTGCTTGTAGGCCCCGCTGGCGGGCCCAACCATCGGCAGCGTGCCTTGTGTATTCTGCTTATAGGCGTCGCTGCCTGGGCCGAACATTGGAAGCGCGCCTTGGTTCCTCTGCTTATCGCTGCCGCTTTGTGTGGGAGACGTCTGGGCACCTGCATCTGATGCGATGAGCAAGCCGGCCAGCATGATGAGGTAAAAAAAGCGGGAAATTTGCATCCTAGAACTCCGGCATATGCAGGTGAAACCAGGCGAATCGCACTTCGGATTCGCTTGACCGTGATAAAAATGCTTGCCCGGCTCGATTCGCTTCGATTCTACCCCCTTGGGTGTCAAACCCACCCGCCAGGAGGCATTGTTGGAGCGTTTCGCAGCCTGTTTCGAGGACC
>NZ_CAJATU010000109.1 GCF_903944925.1 uncultured Rhodopila sp.
AACGGTGCGCATCGGGCGGCGGCGGACCCGGCTGTGGATGAAATAGACCAGCAAAGTAAATAGGTTAGAACAGTTATCCCCGTTATTCACGCAATGCACAGGCGGCAAAAATTGCAACACCAAGCGAAGCAGGAATATTCTAATTGACGAATTCTCTTCTTACCAGATAAAGTTGTTTGTCAGCGACGGTTCGGCCTCGCCTAACGGCTCGGTGCCTGCGGCCAGGGGTGGCGAATTCACCGGCCTCAGGTGGCGAATTCGATCGGCCTCAGATGGCGATTTGAATCGGCCTCCGGTGGCGAATTCGCCGGCCCGCGCACCTCGATCAGGATCTCCTTGACAATCAGGCGCACGATCGCAGGTCCGGCAGGCGTAGCGCGGACCCCGGGTGACGCGCACCCGCAGTTGCGCGGGCACGATGTCGAGTTGCTCGCTGCGCAGTTCGTCGATCATGTGCAGCGCACCGCCGCAGCACGGGCAGTCGCGGTGCTCGACGTCGATCAGCACCTCGTAACGCGGCAGGTGGGCTGGTGCACGCCACTCGCAGCCGTCGAGCAGTGCGGCGAGTTGCGCCGCAGACGTGCTCGAGCGTCCAAACACGCCGCCGCTCGCCGCGGGTGATGACCTCGACCTGAGGTATACGGGCGCCCTTACGACCAATCCGCCATTATGTAGCACCCGCCACTCCAGTCGGGTTGCATCGGGACAGACGGCTTCTACGATTCCAGGCATGGTAAGTGAAAGACTGATCGCGAGCCTCTATGCACGCCGGAGGCGCCTCATACTCGGCTTACAGGATTTTGAGCGAAGAAGGACAACGGGCCGATCCACGTCAGCAAGCTTTCACGTGCCGCCCCTGCCGCCCGCCCACATTGGCTGACCGTTGAATGGCTGCCGAAATATACGCCCGAACGAAGCGACATCGAGGTCGTCTTGCACGACAAGAAGGCATACAACCTCGCGCACCAGACGTTCATTGGGGTCACCGAACTCGATGGTGCCATCCACAAGACAGTCGAAGACCTGAACCGCGAGCGTGCGGCCGTTCCGTTGGCCAAGCCGCGGATCTCTGCTTAGCGCGACCCGGTCGCGGCTCTTGACGACAATTGAGCGGAATTTGGAAATCCTGCAAACCCTCAACGCCAACCCAGAATGATTGTTCGTAGATCCGGTTGATCCGGACAGAGACCTTGGCTGTTACGCGTTCCGCAAATATCGTGTTATCCAGCCAGCAACGGTCCGTACTTTCTCGGGCACCTGGAGTTCCACGATCAACTCAGTGGCAACTTCTTTTGCGCGGCCCTTGGGAAGCTGGGAGGCACCAGGGTACCTCGACTTGAAAAGGGTCAATACTTCGTTTTGAGAGCTCGGCCGGCCGGGCTTACGGCGCAGTTCCTGTGATTCAGCGGTAGCGGCTGGAGACAAAAGGGTCGGTTCTGCAAGTGATTCGACCCTGAGGTCGATATAGTGGACGACGTCTTTAATTTCCATAGTGTGCCAGTCGATGCCGTCGGCCCGGAGAAAGTAGCACAATACAATGGCCCGCTCATGAGGCCGCGCCACCTCAATGGCGGTTACCTTGATCTGGGGGTCGGCGATGATGCGATTCAAAACGGACGCCAGAGCGTCAATGGCAGAGTCTGCGACAGCCTCAAGTTGCTCCTCTTCTCGATTGTCGCCGTCGACCATGATCCAGCCGAGACCGCCTGGCGCGAAGACGCGAGACTGGATCGCTTGGTCAATTGCGGTCCGTTCTTCGGCACTGGCCAGCATCAGACACGCCTCGAGCAGTGGCACGGGTGACGCGAACATGAAGCCTCCACAACATTTTTGGAAAAGCATGACGCGGCGCCTAGTGCCGGTCGGAACCTTTCTGAGCTCCACCGGTCCGACCGCACGTCCGCTCCGGGCTCTCCAACTTCGGCGGTCGGACCGGTTCGGCCGCTCAAGCGGTGGGTTGCGGCGCGCGGACTGGTGCTGCAATCGGATCGGCATCATTGCTGAATCGCGGTGCGGCCGCACGAATGGCCTCGGCGATAAAGCTCTTCGCCAGATGACCATAGTGTTTTTCAACCATGCGCGTGTCGGCATGGCCGAGGTTCCGCGCCACTACCATTAGAGGTGCGCCATTCATGATCATTAGACTTGCGTATGTATGCCGCAACACATGGAAGTTGACCGGGGGATTGATCTTCGCTGCCCGGCAGGCATCCTTCATGGGCCGGGTCTGATGCGACTTCAGCCACCGTCCCCCGCCCGCCTTCGAAATCAGCTGGTCACCTTCCGAGCGGTCGGCGGTCAGTGCTTCGAAAAACGCCGTCCCCTCTTCGTTCAGCACGATGTGTCGGCCCTTGCCGCTCTTGCTGGTCCGAATCTGGAGGGTTCCGCCGCCGTCCGGGTTAAAGTCCGCGACCACCGCGGCGGCCAACTCGCCGAAGCGCGCACCGGTCAGAAGCGCAGCCCGGACCAACTTACGAAAATCATCGTCCGCCGCGTCAATAAGGGAGCGCGCCTCGCCTACGGTGAGATAGCGCATCCTGGCTGCGTCAGCTTCCTTGAAAGCCCTCACCGGGCGCCATGCGGAGTCCGATGCGATCTTCTGTTCGCGCCAGGCATGGTTGAGCGCGGCCTTTAGGATGGTCAACGTACGGTTTGCCGTCGATCGGCGGCGCCGAGCGGCTTCCTCAGGATCGTCCGGCTTGGCTTCACTGAATCGCTGCGTGTTGCCCTTCTTGGTCCGGATGCGAGGTGCGACTTTTGTCAGCCCGCTATGCCATTCGCGCAGGGTCCTCGTTGTCAGTTTTGAGCAGGTCGTGTCGCCCAGGCTCGGGATGATCAGCGCCTCGGCCCGCCAGCGCGTATCTCGCGCAGACTTCCGGTTCTGTTCCATAAATACAAGGTACTCGTTGATCGCATCCCTGACGGTGTAGGGGCCGCTGGCCACGGGCCCGCCGGCGGCCATTCGCTTGGCGTGTAGGAACCTTTCGCGCGCCACTGCCTGCGCCTGTGAGAATGAAAGGATCGCTGCTCCGTCCGCGTCGATGGTGTCGTCAGCCGTCCCGATCGTCTCCAGCTTGTAGCACTGAGCGCCGGCATAGCTGCGCAGCACCCATTTGCCAGCCGACTTCCCTTTTCGGTATCCAAGGTGCAGCCCCTCGTCGATCGCACGAAAATAGGGTTTGCCGGATGGCTTCAAAGCGGCCCGAGCCGTCCGGGTTTCCAGTTTCGCATCCCGCACCGTCCGTGCCATCTCTCCCGATCCATGTCCAATACGTGTCCAATATACACTGCTAGACAGCCGTGCTCACTGCTGAACACGAATGCTACCCGATCTGTGATATCAATCGGTTAAAGTGCCTGTATTGGACACCGTTAGACGGTTTAGTGTTTCTTTCACGGCGGTAACACGAGTTCGAATCTCGTACGGGACGCCATTTCAAAATCATCGCCGCTTAATGAGTGAAATCAGCACCGTCATCGGCTCAAGCGTCGCCACCGCCACCGGCTCAGGGGCAACAGAAAGCCCTTGTACAACCCCCGCCCATGCTGTAGGTCTCCAGACAACGAACGCCGTGAAGCTACCCGGTAGTATGGCTGTGCCGCCTCTTCGCGGTGCCGTTCTTGGTCAAAGCCGCGGCTGCCTCCGGTCGCTATCGGCGCCCTGATCTTGGTTTGTGTGTGCTACATACTTCGGCACAGTACCTGCTCGGAGCATTGCGCGATGACTAATCCCGAGTGGTTCGCCTTTGTCATTCTGCCGGTCATTGTCGGTTGCCTCGGCGTCATTGGTGCGTGGGCCGCCCGCCGGTTCATCCCGTAACGGTGCGGACTTGGCGGCGTTTGGCGTCGTGCTGGCGCGGGGCGGTGGAGGAAGAAGCCTCCCGGCGGTACGTGGATGCCTGGCACCGGGCTGAGCGTGGGGACTCCTTTCAGGAGCACCACCCGGCGTTCGAAACCTGAGACGGTCTCGCCCGTGGGCTGACAGATTGCGATGTGATCGAAACCAGGATCGCCATTTAGCCTCAACCACCACAGGCCGCTTCCTGGTCCGGGCGGCCGCGAACGCGTTTCGCGCGCGATCACCGGGACCACCCTACCGGCAAACCCCCCGCAGCGCCTGCCAATCCGCAGCCTCCAGCAATACCGGGCCGGCCGGGCCGGCACTCCCCTCGGTCAGCCGCTCCGCCCGCTCCGGCGTCATCGGGTGGTCGCGCAGGATCGAAAACCCCTGCTCCTCCGGTCCCGCGATACGCAGCAGCAGGTCGCCGAACGGCGCCGTCGGGCGGCCGAGGCGGCGCATCACCGTGATCGCGAAGCCGTCCGCGCCGGCCTCGATATCCCGCGAATAGGCGGCGCTCAGCCAGGACCGCGCCGCGAACAAGGCCGCCCCGGCCCCGGTTACGTCGCCGAACAGCAGACCGACCAGGAACCCGGTGCCGCCATCGCGGATCAGCCGGCGGATGCCGTCGCGGTGCGAGATATGACCGAACTCGTGCGCCAGCACGCCGGCGAGTTCGTCGGGCGCTCGGGCGCGGTCCAGCAGCCCGGACAGCACGTAGACACGTCCCCCCGGCAAGGCGAATGCGTTCGCAATCGGCGACAGCAGAACCACCGGCTCGGGCGCGATCGGCAATCGGGCCGCCGATTGAAGCTTGTCCACCAGCCTGGTCAGTGCCGCCTGCCCCTCGGGCCGCACGCACGGCCTGCCGGGGAAGATCGCGCGCACCTGCTTGTCGACCGCGTCGCCCAGCGGCTTTTCCCAACTCACCGGCAAGACTTCGGCCAGTTGATCCGCGGCGACCGGGACGCCGAACCAGATGACCGCGACGATCGCCGCCGCGGCCGCCAGCGACCATGCCGCGATGCGCCCGACCGATATCGCGTCCGCACCGCCCGGCCCACGCAGGGCGGGACAATGGCGCTGGATACTTGCCTGCGCAGCGGCGTCACGCAGTTCGAGACGGGCGAGCGGTGCGGCGGTCAGGCAGCTCAGGCGAAGCGTGCCGGGGGGCGAATCGGCGGCGCGGATCTGGGCGTAGGGCCAGGATGCGACGCACCCTCCGTCCTCCAGTATGTCCAGGCTGGCGCCGAAGCGCAGTTCTATCGGCCGCCGTTGGCTCGACCGACCGTCGAAGTAGACGGCCGCCGGGGCGGGGGGATCGCTCATGGACTTAGAAGCCGGCGAAGTCGAGGCCGTCCGCCAGACCTTCACCCAGGGCGCTCGCAGCCTCACCGGCTGCCGTCACATGCGCGGTGGCGCCCGGGTTGAGCAGCACGCAGGTGCCGGCGACGCGCTGCCAAACCCGCTGCAGCGTGTAGATCCGGCCGACAACGCCGAGCGTCAGCAGCAGGCCGATGTACCACACCCCGTATGCGGCAATGATCCATATCGGCGGATGCCCCGCCAACCCGGCAAAGCCCGCATGGCCGAGACCGGCGGAAACGAGTCCCGCGACTCCGGCACCTAGCGCGCTGAAAATCAGGACGACAAGCAAGCCCATCCCGATCAGCGACCAATAGACGCCGATCAGCGCGGTCGAAGGCAGCACGCAGCCCACCGCCGCATCGCCGAAGCGGATACCCTCGGCCCACCATTTCCATTCCTTCGAGACGCGGACCGCATGCAGGAAGGGCAGAGCGAACAGCGGGAAAATTCCGGCAATCATTGCGATCCCGGAGCCAACCATCAGCGGGCTCTGCTTGGTCTGGCCCATATTGCCGGCGATGCCGGCGGCGACCAGGCCGCCGAATACCATGATCATCGGCAGCAGGCCGAGCAGCCAGACCCACCAGACGCGCTTGAACAATCCCCAACCGCTGGATGCGAAGCGGCCGGGCAGGTTGCCGTAATAGGTATGCCCGAGCTTGTAGCGCTCCAGCGCCGCGGTCCGCCACGGATAGCCGAAGCCGATTGTCGGGATCAGCAGCAGGCCCCAGAGCAGCGCGCGCATTGCATAGGCCCAGCCGGAGCCGGTCATCCAGAAGCGGATGCCGCGCCAGACGGTCCGGGTGAGCCGGTAGCGGCGGGCGCGGTACACCGCGAACTGGCCGAACAGATAAAGGAATGCATACAGCGGCAGGCTGGCGAACGCCTTATACCGCTCGAAGGCAAGGCCGATCAGGAAATACGCCAGGAACACCGGCACCAGCACCGCCAGCGCGACCAGGAAGCCGAACAACAATTCCTTGCCTCGGCCGGTATATTCCAGCGCGTCGCCGTCGATTTCGGTATTCAACCAGAGGTGCCGGCGAATGTCGGTGGCCAGCCAGAAGCGGTAGAATCCGAACGTCACCAGTTCCAGCAGGGCGCCGCGCGTGACCAGACGCCGGAAGTCGGCATTCCGGCCGGTGAAGCGCACGGTTGCGGGGCCGCTCGCGCGCGGGATAGGTTCGTATACGTTCACATAACAAATAGCGCATGAAATATCCGGGTTGGCAAGCCCGAATTCAGCAAGTATCCGTCAAGTGAAGTCTTGAGTAAAAGGTCCGCAAATCGCATGCGATCGCCGGTTGTTCTCAATCGAATTCCGTTGCCAGCCCGGGATCGCGCCAATGCGCGAACATGCGGCTGATGTGGTGCGCCGATGCGCGCCGGACGGACAGATCGTCCGGGATCTCCGCTTCGGCGAACCAGCCGACTTCGCTCGTCTCCAGGCTGGTGGCGGGGCTGCCACCCTCCAGCGCGCAGATGAAGAACATCCGCACCACCGAAAATGCCAGCGGCGGCTGGGCCTGGCGGGCCCGGTCCCAGACCGCGGCCAGCTTGACCGGGCGGACGCGGTAGCCGGATTCCTCGAACACCTCCCGCACCACTGATTGCGCCGGGGTCTGGTTCACGTCGGCCCAGCCGCCCGGCAGGGTCCAGCGGTCGTGGTCGACGACTTCGCGCACCATCAGGATGCGGCCCGCCGCATCGAACACTGCCCCGCGGACGCCGAGCTTCGGGGTGGCGTAGCCGGTCTCGGCGTCGAACAGCGATTCGATGCGGGCGGCGGGCGCCGAGCAGTGATCCGCCATGATCCGGGCCGCCAGGCGGCGCAAGGCGGCGAATCGCTCGCGGTCGTAGGGGTCTTTGCTGAAAGCGAGGCCGGTCTGAGCGATGGCCTGTATTTCGCGCGCCCGGGTCAGCCAGTCGGGGTCAAGCATGAGGGCATGAGGCCGGGGCACCGCTTTCCGTCATGACCCGGACAAGCCCGGCCATGCCGCCCGGGCGGTGCCGTAACGCTTCCGGACGGGCAATCCGGCCGCGTCTCACCCCACGGTTTCCGACACCAATTCGTCCTCGGCAGCTTCCCGGCCGCTGATCTCGACATCCGTCAGAACCCGCCAGGTGCCGCTGACCAGGATCTCGCTCGGCCGGAAGCGCGCCTTGTAGGCCATCTTCCGGCTATCCGACACCCAATAGCCGAGATACACATACGGCAGCCCCATCGCCCGGGCACGCTCGATCAGCCACAGCACGGCGTGCGTCCCCAGCGAGCGCTTTTCCAGCCCGGGCACAAAGAAACTGTAGACCGCCGACAGCCCGTCGCCGAGCTTGTCGGTCAGGCAGGCGCTCAGCAGGCGGTCCTGCTCATCGCGAAACTCGATGATGAAAGTTTCTATCGGCGTGTCCTCGACCATGGCGCGATAGTCGTAGAAGCTCATGCTGGCCATGTCGCCGTCGCCGTGGCGCACCTGCTGGTAGCGCTGGAACAACTGGAACTGCTCCGCGGTGGCCCGTGCCGGCACCCGGTAGCCTTCCAGTGCCGCATTCGCCCGCGCGATCTTGCGCAGCGTCCGGTCCGGCTGGAACGAATCCACGGGAATCCGTATCGGCACGCAGGCCTGGCAGGACGGGCAGACCGGCGCGTAGGCGATGTTGTGGCTGCGGCGGAACCCGGCCCGCGACAGACGGTCATGCAGCGGTTCCGCGTCCGGCCCGATGATCTCGGTGACGACCTTGCGCTCGGTGCGGCCCGCCACGTACGGGCAGGGCAGCGGCGCTGTCGTGTAAAAGAACTGCGGGCGGCGCGGCGGCTTGTACGTCATGAGGCGTATGGCCCGGGCCCCTGGTTCCAACCCGGTGAAGGCGCGGCCAGCGCCCGCATCGCCGGCACCCGCACCACGACCAGTCCGCTGACGAGATCATGCAGCGTGCGGTGCCGCGTGGTGAACAGCGCGACGACCAGAAGCAGGCCGGAGGTCGCCAGGGTGAGGTAGAACGCGATGACCGAGACCAGCGCCTGTAGCGGATCAGGCGGTCCCAGGTCGTAGTCGCGCCGCACCGTCAGGCCGAACATCTGCTGCCCCGGCGTCGCGCTGGGGCCGCTGAGCAGCGAGAGGAAGTGATAGAAGAATGGCACGAACGGCAGGATCGCCATGGCGCCGAAGCCCAGGCCGAAGGTCAGGATGCCGAAGGCGGCCAGGATCCACCACAGCACGAAGACCAGGATCGCGATCAGGATGACATCGACGACCCAGGCGAGACAGCGTCGCGTCAGGGCGCCTTCGACGAGGAACTCGTCGTCCGGATAGGGCGTTGCGTAGCTCATGGCGTCAGTCGAATCGTCCCCGTTACGGTGGCCGCGTCCGGCCCCAAGGTGATTGTAGCACCGTCACGCCAGCGTACAACAAAATCTCTTGCGTGCGAACTGAATGGATTACCGGATTGCCCGGGCGTGATCATGAACAGGCTGCGATCCAGATCCGCCAGATCGTAAACCCCGCGATACGCCGCGCCATGCACCGACTGCATCGCCGGGTTCATGCCGCCGCGGTTGAGCGTGTTGTCGTCGCCGGCGCTGGGGACGCTGATGGTGGTGAACGGCCCGAGCACCGGAATCGTCCGCAGCAGCGGATGCGCGAACTGCGCCTGGTGCGCATCTCCCCAGCGCCATTTGGCCGGATCGCTGCCGAACCGGGCGCTCAGCTCGGTGACCGTGGCGGCCAGGGAGTCGCGCAGCATCGGCGCGCAGTCGCCGTTGCACCAGTGCGCGCCGGCCGGGGACAGGACGAAGGCCAGGAAATCGGCCTCCGGCCCGCCGGCCGCCAGCGGAATGCCGGCACGGGTGAGGACGGCGCGATAGAACATCTCCATCCAGGCGTTGAAGATCAGCGGCGCCGGGCTGTCCATGACCGCCGCGCCATCCCAGTCCTTCAGCAGCCCGAGCGCGCGGTTCGGCTTGCCGGTGAGGTCAGGCAGCGCCAGCAGCACCGGCAGCACATGGCGCGCGAACAGGTCCACGTTATCGGCCTGCATGGCGGCGAAATCCGCCACGGTGTGGCGCTCGGAGGCGTCCAGCAATTGCCGGATGCGCTGCGCCCGCCAGTCGCCGAACGTGTCGCGTGCCATGAAGACCGGGAAATTCGCCGGCCAGACCGGTTCGTTGGCGTTCACCAGCCGTCCCGTCGGCGGCGAGACGCTGTGCGGCAGGGACTCGCCCCAGGCCCACCCGATCCAGTCATGCGAGCCATCGCCGGGGGCGGGCATGGCGCCGTCGCCGGCCTTGCGGATCGGCACCCGGCCGGTGACGAACATCCCGATGGTCTTGGCGTCGGCCACCAGCAGGTTCTGCACGGGCGAGCTGATCCGCGCCGCCGCCTGACCCGCCTCCTGCACGGTCGAGGCGCGGTTCAACGCCAGCAGCCCGGCCGCCGCCGTATCGCCCGCCTGCAAATTGCCCATCGACACCGCCAGTATCGGCCCGCTCGGGCTGTCGAGGTCGCTGACCACCGGGCCGTGCCGGGTTTCCCGCACCAGCAGAAGCTGGTCCGGCTGGCCGCGGACGCTGATGCGTTCCTCCCGCAGGACGAACGGGCGAGGACCCTCCGGCGCCTGGTATTGTCCGGTGCCGGCTGGCGTCTCGATGAAGATGTCCTGCACATCGGCGCCGGTGGTGGTGAAGGTCCAGGCGATCTTGCCATTATGTCCGAGCACCAGGAACGGCACGCCCGGTGCGGTTCCGCCGGCGAGCACGCGGCCCGGCAGGTCGATCCGTGCCAGGTACCAGATGCCGGGGAAGCCGAACGCCAGATGCGGGTCGCCGGCCAGCAGCGGCGCGCCGGTCGCGCTGTGCCGTCCATCCACCGCCCATTCGTTCGAGGCGCTGGACGGCATCGTATACGGTGCGGGGAAGGACGGCAGCACCGACAGCAGCCGGGTTGCGGCGGAGGCGAAGCGGTTCGCCGGCTCCGCCATCGCGTCCGGCGCGGGCAGCCCGGGCTGGCGCGGCCAGAGCTGATCGAGCAGCGCGGCGGGAAGCTTGCCCGCCAGGCCCTGGCGGGACAGTTCCTGCCGCCAGTTCATCGACAGCCACAACCCCATTGTCTTGGCCCAGAGCAGGCTGTCCGCCGGCTCCCACGGTTCGGGCGGTCCGAGCACGAGAAATTCCGGCGCGGCGAAGCGGCCCTTGAGGGCGAGATAGGCGTTCACGCCGCGTGCGTAGGCATCGAGTATCGCCCGCGTATCCGCCGGCAGCGCGGCCAGATCGGCCACGGCATGCTGGCGCAGGCCGAGCGTGCGCATCAGCCGGTCTATCGGCAGTGTCACCGTGCCGGCGATCTCCGACAGGCGGCCGGAGGCGGCGCGGCGCATCAGCTCCATCTGGAACATGCGGTCGCGGGCATGCACGAAGCCGAGGGCGGCAGCGGCGTCCTGCTCCGACCCGGCGCGAATGCGCGGCACCATGTCGGCATCGAAGGCGATGTCGACCGGGGCGGCCAGACCGGGGATGCGGGTGGTTCGGCCGGTTCCCGGGATGGTCAGCCAGACCGCGCCGGCGACCAGGGCCGCGAGCAGAAGCACAAGGACGCCCAAAGCGGCCAGCAGGCGCGCGAAGCCTCGGATGAAGGACTGCATGGGCGGAAAAGTGGCGATACGGCGGTGAAATGGGAAGACACGAATCGACCGCTTTCCGGTGGCAGACCGAAAAGTTGTGGATTGTCTGATGATATTGATGGAAATCACGCTTTGCGGGTTGCGGGTCGCGCTGTACGCAATAAGATTGTGCCCCACCCTGCGGCCCGGAAACGTCCTTTCAAAAAAATGAAGCCGTCCCACTCAGACACGCCGATCCTGCTGGATGCGATCGACCGCCGCATTCTCGCATCGTTGCAGGAGGACGGTCGGATGACGAATGTCGACCTGTCGAAGCGGGCGGGCATCTCGGCGCCGCCCTGCCTGCGCCGGGTGCGCGCGCTGGAGGAGGCCGGGGTGATCCGCGGCTACCATGCCGACACCGATCCGCAGATGCTGGGATGGGAGATCACCTTCTTCGCCATCGTCGGGCTGGACAGCCAGAAGGACGCGGTGCTGTCGGCGTTCGAACAGCTTGTCGGCGCCTGGCCGGAGGTGCGGGAGTGTCACATGATCCGCGGCGGCGGCGATTTCCTGCTGCGGCTGGTGGCGCGCGACACGGCGCATGAGAACCAGTTGACGCAGAAGCTGACGGGGCTGCCGACGGTCAGCCGGGTGCAGACATTGCAGACGATCCGGACCAGCCGCAGCATGGCGGGCGTGCCGCTTTAGGGGCCGGTCTGACCGGGGTCGACCACGGGCCGTCTGCTGCGTGACCGGACGGGGTGCCGGCACCGCTTTGCCGCACGGGTAAGACCTCCACCGCCAACTACCCGGGCGTATGGCTCAATCCCGTCACCTACGGTTAGGTTTTGGTTAACGCCTTGATCTCTACTTCCGGGTGTTTCTATTCTCGTACGAAACGTGCCGCCTCTCGATAAACTACCTATAGTTGTATCTACTATGACGATGATCAATTTGTCGTGACTCCGTGCCCGAATGAACTGACGGCCACCCGATGCTCGCAGGCCAATTCCATTATTATCTAGCAATGATCGTGAGATAACAAATTTGTGATCGACGTGGAGGTGGGCAGATACGGTCTTGCCCGCGGCAGTCTGTTGCGCCGCCCGAGAGCACACTCAGGCGGCGGTTCCCGCCATCTGCCGGAACGCGTTCTGGAGCGCGATTTGGGCGAAATCCGGCTCCGCGAGGCCGGCATCGACGCGTCCGTTGCGCCATCCATGCCAAAAAGCCCGCGACCGATCCGACCCCGGGGGCGGACTGCCATGAAAGCCGTCAAAATAACCTTCTAATATCTCACCGTCATCGAGTTGTCTAAAATCTGCAATTGTTGTGACGGGTGCGAATTCGGCCATAGGGATTTCCTACCCGGATCGTTCGTGCGGGTCCAGGTTCCCGAAGGAACCATACTCATTCGATAGTACAACAAGATACGATCTCCTGGTCACTTTCTAAACAGGAGACTTCGGTTATGTTCCATTTTGCTCACGAAGCCGTTCGCCATACCGATATTGTACGGCAAGTCCGTCCGCTCACACAAACGCGTTACTCCGCACGTCTCGCCGTCGATGGCAAAACAAAGCTGGATGCTTACAGATTACGCTATGATAGTTACCTCGCATCCGGCTACATCCAGCCGAATGAGACCGGGTTGTTCCAGGACCTCTACGATGAACTGCCTAACTGCCATACAGTCGTTATTTATGACGAAGGCGTTCCATCCGCGTCGGTGCGCACATGCTTGCTGGCGTTCGGATCACGCAAAAGATCCCCGGCATCCGATGCCTTCCCCGAGGAGGTCCGCAAGCTCCTCAATGAGCAAACCGCCATCGGCATCGGCGCCCGCGGCATCGAGACGACCCGCCTCGTCCGCAGCCCGGCGGCGGACAATAACCAGGGACTCGTCTTCCTCCTGTATCGCATGGCAGGTTTTTTAGGCATGTCCGCGCATACCCAGATCCTGCTGGCCTGCGTGCGCCGCAACCACGCGCCGTTCTACAAGCGCCTCGGGTATGAGGCGGTGACCGAACCGCGTGCCTATCCCGGATTGAGTTGCCCCATGCAGCTCATGGCCTGCACCCGCCAGCGCTACGACGAAATCCGCCGTGCCTTTCCCGTCATCGATCCGTTCGCCGGCGCGACCGACAACCTCGACGGCTTCTTCTCCGGCGAGCCCGTCCCGCTCGCCCTGGTGCGATCATGACGACAATCAACGGCATCGCCTGGCTGCCCCTGGCCGCATCCCTCGCAGGCTTCGGCTCCTTCTGCTGGGCGCTGCGCGGCCATTTCGCGATCGACGGGCGCATTCCGGCCGGGATGCGCCTGTTGTCGCTGTTCAGCCTGGTTGCATACCTGAACTACGCTGGCCTGCTGGTGTGGCGCGGGGTCGCGCCGACCCGGTGGACCGAAGCGGGAATGGCCGGATTTGCCGCCTCCTTCCTGCTGTTCTGGTGGACGGTCTCGACGACCCGGGGCCATCGGCTGCACATTGCCTATTCCGATGCCGATCCGGACATGATCTATACGGCAGGGCCGTATGCGCATGTCCGGCACCCATTCTATCTGTCGTATATCGTCTTCTGGCTGGCCACCGCCGCGGTCGCGGGTGAATGGCAGTTCGTGCCGGTCCTGATCCTGGCCGGCTGGTACGTCCGTATCGCCCGGGGGGAGGAATTCAGGTTCCGGATTTCCGCGCTGTCGGCCGGCTATGCCGCCTACCAGAAGCGAACCGGCATGCTGCTGCCGCGCCCCGGCAAGGCCGAAATCCATGAGATCGTGGCTGAACTGACGCAGGCCGCGGAGACAGTGCGGGGGCAGGCCGCCGCCGCGGTGGAATGGATGGCGGCGCTGCGCCGGCTGTTCCTCTCCTACCAGGGGACCGAGAACGAACGCCCGGTTCGCCGCGACCAGGCGACGATCCTGTTCAGCGTCACGCTGCTGTTCGCGTTTCTCGGGGTGGGAAGCTGCACGCTGTTCACGCTGGCCTTCGAACAGCACATGAATATCGGCATCAACGTCACCTATGGCATCGTTGTCGTGTTGTATGGCTGCCTGGTTGCCGGCGGCCTCCGCTGGAGGCGGCAGCGCGACGATGCCGCCTTCATCCGGCGGTCGGTCATCGTGCTGGCCGCGCTCGGGGTCACGTGGGGCATCCTGGTCAACCTGTTCGCCCTGGTTTCCCGGCCGGATCAGCAGGGTATCCTGATCGGCCTCATCATGGCGCTGGTATCGACACCGATGCTCGGCGTGCCGCTGTCGGTCGCGCTCGCATTCTATGTGCCGATCTCAGTGTCCTGCGCGATCGCGATCCTGACGCAGCCCATCCAGGTCGTCGCCATCCTGTCCTTCCTCGGCTTTCTCATGTTCACCTTGATCGGCATGGTCAACATCAACAAGACGATCCTGGAACGCTCGCTCGGCCGGCTGAGCCTGCAGAAGGAACACGAAACCATCCGCGTCTTCCTGCACGAGTATGAGGAAATCTCCTCCGACTGGCTGTGGGAAACCGATTGCGATGGCATCTTCCGCAACGTCGGTCCGCGCATGGCGACAGCGCTGCAACTCGGCAAGGCGCATCTCGAGACGCTTTCGATCGTCGATCTGTTTTGCGCGGGCGAAAGGCAAGAGGATGATGCCGATCGGCTGTTCCAGTTCGTGCGTGAACGGAGCGCATTCAAGGACGCAACCCTGACCGTCCTGACCGGCGAAAGGATGCGCTGGCTGAGCCTGACGGGCCATCCCGTCTATGACGAGCGGGGCATTTTCCGCGGCTTCCGCGGCATCGGGTCGGACGTTACCGAAGCTCAGGTCGGGCGGCGAAAGATCGAGTTCCTCGCCAGCCACGATGCGTTGACCGGGCTGCTCAACCGGAAGGCTTTCGTCGACGGCATGATCGCAGCTTGCCATGGTCCGGAGTCGGGCCGTTTCGCTTTGTTGCTGATCGACCTGGACAGCTTCAAGGGGATCAACGACAACCTCGGCCACCTCGCCGGCGACGAAGTCCTGCGCACGGTCGCCGATCGGCTGCGGGAGTCGGTGCGTCCGGGCGATATCGGCGGGCGCCTGGGCGGCGACGAGTTTGCGGTCCTGCTGCCGAACGTCGATCAGGCGGAGGCGGCGGACATTGCCAACCGCATCACCAAGGCGCTCTCGGCCTACATGTTGATCGACACGCTGGCGATCCGGCCGAGCGGGAGTATCGGCATTGCCCTCTGCCCCGACCACGGGACGGACCAGGAGGCGTTGATGCGGCGCGCCGATCTGGCGCTGTACCGGGCAAAGGAGCGCGGCAAGAATACCGCGTGCCTGTTCGAGTTGGAGTTCGAACGCGAGCATCTGAGTCGCCTGCGTCTTCAGTCGGAGCTCGCGTCCGCACTCGATGACGGCCAGATCTTCCTGCACTACCAGCCGATCGTGGATGTCTGCTCAGGCGATATAGTTTCGGTAGAGGCGCTGGTGCGCTGGCGCCACCCGACGCGCGGCTTGTTGTCGGCCGACAAGTTCATGCCGACTGCGGAACAGAGCGACCTGATGGAGCGGCTCGGCGAGCACGTCCTGCGGCTGGCCTGCCGCGCCGCGGCGGGATGGGCGAACCGGGTCCCGGTGGCGGTCAACCTGTCGCCCAGGCAGCTTCGCGGCGGCCGGTTCGTTTCGGTTCTGAAGGCGTGCCTGGCGGAGAGCGGGCTGCTTCCCGGGCGGCTGTCGCTGGAGGTGACGGAGACGATCTTCCTCGCCACGTCGGAGAGTATCATGAGCCAGTTGCTAGCGGTCCGCGCGCTGGGGGTCAGGCTGATCCTGGACGACTTCGGCACGGGGTATTCGTCGCTGACCTACCTGCGCGGATTCGATGTCGACGGCATCAAGATCGATGCGAGCTTCATCCGCGACCTGCCGGGTTCCCAGAAGGTCGCCGCGATCGTGCGGACCATCGGACGGCTGGCGTCCGACATGAACATCTATGTCGTCGCGGAAGGCATCGAGACCGACGCCCAACTCGCCTGGCTGCGCCATAACGGGATACCCTTCGCGCAGGGCTATCTGCTGGGCAGGCCGGGAGAAGACGGGGTCTTCTCCGATGCGGAGTCGTGCCGCCCGCAGTTCGCGACGGATTGCTAGAGGCGACCATCCGGGGGCGCCCAGGCCGCAGAACCAGGCCAGCGCCGGGCGGCCGAGGATCGGA
>NZ_CAJATU010000110.1 GCF_903944925.1 uncultured Rhodopila sp.
ATCGGAGTGAGCCGCCTTGGCGAGGCCGTGGCGTCGTTCGCCGCGGATGATGAGGCCAGGCGGCGGATACGGGATGCGCTGGATACGGTGCTGAAGCCGTTTTGAATGGCGAACTGCTTCAGGTCATCGACCTTCGAACGATTGGTCATTGCACCGCGCCCTTATCTGCCAACGCCGTCGCCGCCAGCCCGTCCCGGCGAACACAACGTTTCGCCATTCAAAACGGCTTCAGCACCGTATCCAGCGCATCGCGTATCCGCCGCCTGGCCTGATCATCCGCGGCGAACGACGCCACGGCCTCGCCAAGGCGGCTCACTCCGATCGTGGCGATATCCAACGGGTTCAGCGTATACGCACGCCCCTGGACAACCAGCACCGGAGCGATGCGCGGGTGCTCTCCTTCCAACCTCGCCACGGCGCCCTGCACCACCAATGGCGCCACTACCCGCGTCGGCATCCGATGGAAGTCATTGGACTGAAGGACGATGACGAACGGTCGGGCAGCGCTGCGCGACGGGCTGCGATGCACGCCGAACTGAGCCGCCTCGCTCACAGCGACTGCATCTCCTCGGACAGGCTGCCATGCTCATGATAAAGCGCTGAGAACGCGTCGATCGCCCGTTCGGTCCGCAGCTTTTCCGCCTCCGCCGCGGCCTGTCGCTGCGCCAAATCGGCGGCCAGCAGTGCCTCCACATGCGCCGAGAGGTTGCCGACCCCCGACCGGCACTGTTCGACCAGATCGGCGTTGAGATTCAGGTTCACCGGACGCTTTGGCGCCAACCGATCGTAACCCATCGCTAACTCCTGTGCGCAAGCATGCGCAAAGTAACCCCCGGACCACCGGGCCGGCAAGCACAACCTCTCCCGCGGCGCGAAACCGCTTGTTTCCGCCATTTCCGCCTGCAACGCACCCACCATTGAACCGAACCGGGTGCGGAGCCACATTGCGCGTGCTAAGGTCGCATGACTGACCTGGAGGGGTTACCTCAATGACGAACGAAGAACGCGACATCATCTCCCAGTTCATCGCCCGGGTCGGCGGCGGTGCCCAGCAATCCGGCTTCGCGGCCGGCTCCGTGCCGGCAACCCAGCCGGCGCTGCCGCCGGTGGACCGGGACGCCGATGCGCTGATCGGACAGGCGTTCACGCAGTATCCGGAAGCCCGCTACCGCATCACCCAACTGGCTTTTGTGCAGGAGCACGCGCTGGTCGAAGCGCAGAATCGCATCAAGCGCCTGGAGTGGGAGTTGCAGCAGGCCGCGCAGGCCGTGCAACAGGCACAGGCGGCGGCCCGGCAAGGCGGCCCCGCCCCGTCCGGCGGCGGCGGTTTCTTCAGCGGCCTGTTCGGCGGCGGCGCGCGGCAGCAGCAGGGCGGACCGCCCCCGGGGGCCGGGCCGTGGAACCAGGGGGGCCAGCCGCAGCAGGGGTATTATCCTCAATCGGCGCCGCCTCCGCCGCAATATCCGCCGAACTACCAGCAGGGTGTGTTCCAGCGCCAGGGGTCCGGCTTTCTCGGGTCCGCCTTGACCACGGCGGCGGGAGTGGCCGGCGGCGTCGTGGCCGGCAATGCGCTCATGAGCCTGTTTTCCCCGCATCAGAGCAGCTTTGGCGGCGGTGGCGGGTTTGGCGCCGGGGCGGCGAGTCCGTGGGCGACTCCGCCGGACCAGGGCTACGTTGATACCGGAAGCTGGGACCAGGGTGGCGGCGCGGCGCCGGCGGCCGGTAACCAGGACTATGTCGACAACGGCACCTGGGATCAGCCCGCCCAGCCGGACGACTCGTCGTGGACGGACAACAGCGGCGGCGGCGGTAGCTGGGACAGCGGCGGTGGCGGCGGCGGGTCCGACGATACCTTCTAGACCGATCCGAACATGGCCCGGCATTGTCCGGGCCATTTTTTATGGGTGGTGCCCGCCCCGGACATAAAAAAACGGCGGTGCCCGAAAGCACCGCCGAAGTTTAGGGAGGAAACGTCCAAGAAAGCAGTGCGCCTGAGCGCGGTCTGCGAGAGGAAGAATGGCACTCGCGCTCGCAGCATGCAAGCGATTTTTGCTGCACTGCACAATTTTTTGAGTCGCGCGGTATCCGGGCACAAAAAAACGGCGGTGCCCGTGGGCACCGCCGAAGTTTAGGGAGGAAACGTCCAAGAAAGCAGTGCGCCAGAGGCGCGGTCTGCTGCATAATTTATGGCCTGTGCAGATGCAGCATACAAGTGGTTTTCGCTGCGCCGCATCGTAGTTGGGCAACCCGGGCCGACCTGTTGCGGATCGGTCACATTGGACCTTTCCAAACCGTTAGGTCCGGACAGACGGACCCGTAACAACAAGACCTTACGGCGCATTGGCCCGGGTTGCGAGGGACAGCGCGACGGCCGCGCCCAGGCTGTTGGCCATGTCGGTCGGGATCAGCACCGTCGTCCCGCGCTCCTTGTTCATCTCGTACAGCAAATTCATCTGCCGCAGTTTCAGCGCGTTCGGGTCGCTGCCATACAGCGCGGCGGCCTCCAGGATCTGTTGGGCGATGGCCTTTTCCGCCGAGGCCAAGGTCACCCGGGCGTCCTTTTCCCGCTCCGCCTGCGCCTGCCGGCTCATGGCGTCCTGCAGTTCGCGGGGGATCGACACGTCCTTGATCTCCACGCTGCGGGCGGTGACGCCCCAGGTCGAGGTCTTCATCGTGATCGTCTGGCGCAGTTGCTCATCCGCGGTCTTGCGGTCGGATAGCAGCTTCGACAGGTCGGTTGCGCCGATCATCTCGCGCAGGCTGGTCTGGGCGACCTGCTCGATGGCCTGCTGGTAGTCGGCGATTCGCACCGCGGCGGTTTCCGCGTTCTCGACCTGCCAGAACACGATCGCATCCACACCGACGGCGACGGTGTCGCGGGTCAGCGCCTGTTCGGCGGTGATGATGGTGGTGCGGATGCGCAGGTCGATGACCTGGGCGACGGCGTCGATGACCGGGAAGACCAGGTAGATGCCCGGTCCCGCCACGTGATCGAAGCGGCCGAGTCGCAGGATGACCGCCCGTTGCCATTCGGAGGCGATCCGGATCGAGCGGGCCAGGATGAACAGCACGATGACGGCGATGACGGCGAGCGCGATGCTCATGGGCGGCCTCCGGCCAGTGGTGACAGGTGTATAAGCCGATCGGCCGCGTGCCGCTGCTATAGTCTCATGGCCGGGACAAGCCCGGCCATGAGACGGCCGCGCCCGCCCGTCCCGGCCGCTGGCGGCCCGGCAGTTTCCCGGCCCTTATGGCGCCCCGCCCGAGGCGCATGTATGAACCGTTTCGATGTCCTCAACCTCCCCCCTCGCCGCCGTTGTCCTGCCCCCGCGTGAGGGTTTCGGCCCCGGCCGCACCGGGGCCATCGGCTTGCTGGCCCGACGCCTGGTGCGGACGCCGGGGTTCGGCACCATCATCTTCGGTGGCAGGCAGGACGGCCCGGTCTTTTCAGGGATCGATTTCCGGGCCGTTGACCCGACGCTTTGGGCGCTGGGCAATACCAATGTCCGCTACGCCGTCGCGGTCGCCAAGGTGCTGAAGACGCTGAAGCCCGCCTTGGTCGAGGTGCATAACCGCCCGGAAATCGCCCTGGCGATCGCCGCCCGGTTGCCGGAGACTCCGGTCACGCTCATCCTCAACAACGACCCGCAGGGCATGCGTGAGGCGGTGACGCCGGCCGAGCGCACCGCCATGCTGCGGCGGCTGGCGCTGGTCCTGACATCCTCGGAGTATTTGCGCGGGCGGCTGCTGGACGGCGTCACGGTGCCCGCCAGGCCGCCAGCCGTGCTGCTGAACTGCCTGGACCTGACCGAGCTGCCGCGCCCGCGCAAGCGCGAACGGCTGGTGCTGTTCGCCGGACGGGTTGTCGCGGACAAGGGGCCGGACGCTTTCGTCGCCGCCTGCGCGTCGGCGCTGCCGCTGCTGCCGGGCTGGGTCGCGGAGATCATCGGCGCCGACAGGTTCAGCTATGACAGCCCCGACACCGGTTTCGTGCACATGGTCCGCGGCGCGGCCGAGGGCGCGGGCGTCCGCATGCTCGGCTATCGCGACCACCCCGACGTGCTGGTGGCGATGAGCCGCGCCGCGATCGTCGTCGTACCGAGCCGCTGGCCGGAACCGTTCGGACTGGTGGCGCTGGAGGCGATGGCGAGCGGTGCCGCGCTGATCTGCTCGCCCCGCGGCGGCCTGCCCGAAGTCGCCGGCGACACCGCCATCTACGCCGACGCCGATCGGCCGGCTGAGATTGCGGCGGCGATCCGGGCGCTGGCTACCGATGAACCGCGGCGGGCGGCGCTGGCCGAAGCCGGGCGGCAGCGGGCGAAGCAATTCGATGTGCCCGCCATCGCCGCGCGACTGGCAGGGCTGCGCCGGGAGGTGCTGAGTGGTTGACCGCCGCCGCCACACCTATATTGCTCGGTCAAACAGCGACGGAGCCTGCCATCATGGCTGACGCGATTACTCAGGTGCCGGTGACGGTGCTGACCGGCTACCTGGGCGCCGGCAAGACGACCCTGCTCAACCGCATCCTGACGGAGAACCACGGCCGCAAATATGCGGTGGTGATCAATGAGTTCGGCGAACTCGGCGTGGACAACGACCTTGTCGTGGACAGCGACGAGGAAGTCTTCGAGATGAACAACGGCTGCATCTGCTGCACCGTGCGCGGCGACCTGATCCGCATCGTCGGCGGCCTGATGAAGCGGCGCGACAAGTTCGACGGCATCATCATTGAGACGACCGGCCTGGCGAACCCGGCCCCCGTGGCGCAGACGTTCTTCGTCGATGACACCGTCAAGGCAAAGACCAGGCTGGACGCGATTGTCACCGTGGTGGACGCCAAGCACCTGCCGGCGCGGCTGGCCGATAGCCACGAGGCTGCGGACCAGATCGCCTTTGCCGACGTAATCGTCCTGAACAAAACCGATCTGGTGACCCCGGAAGAGTTGCAGGCGGTCGAGGCGACGATTCGCGGCATCAACCGATTTGCCGTGATCCACCGCACCGAGCGGGCGGCGCTGCCGATAGACCAGGTGCTGGATCGCGGGTCGTTCGACCTGGCTCGGATACTGGAACTGCATCCGGATTTCCTCGACGGCGACGACGCGCACGAACACAACGAGGACGTCTCCTCAATGAGCTTCGAGGTCGAAAAGCCGATAGACCCGGAGAAGTTCAACGCCTGGATCGGCGTGCTGCTACAGGACAAGGGCGCGGACCTGCTGCGTACCAAAGGCATCCTGCACTACGCCGGCGAGGATCGGCGGTTCGCGTTCCAGGCGGTGCACATGATCGCGGACGGGGACTTTATCGGTCCGGCGAAGGCGGGCGAGCCGAAGACCAGCCGGCTGGTGTTCATCGGCCGCAATCTCAACCGGCCGCAGTTACGGCGCGGGTTTGAGAGTTGCGCGGCGGATTGACGTTCCAACTGCGCGTGCGGTTTCGCGGCCGGACCCTCACCCGGACGGCGACCGATTGCACTTGGTCGGCTCGGCAGCGGGCGTTGTCGTGCTGTTCGTCGTCCATACCGACCCGTTAGAACTTGCGGACGGCCGCGGAAACGGCCGGTTATAAGCGTCGGAAAGGCCACGTCGCTCGAAAGGAAGGCTTATGAGCAAGGCGACTTCCAAGCCTCGGGCCGTGACGCCCGAGGAACTGGACCCGGCATCGCTGGCTCGGTTGCGCGCGGCAGCTTCGTTGCCGGACGATCGGATCAACCTGTCCGATCCGGATGCGCCTGAAGGTCTCGATTGGTCGGGCGCGGTCCGCGGGCGGTTCTACAAGCCGGTCAAGAAGCTCAAGAGTTTGCGCATCGATGCCGATGCGCTGGCGTTTTTCGAGGCTAAAGGCCCCGGTTACCAGACGCGGATTAACGAGGTTCTGCGTGAATCCATGCTCCAGGAACTGCGGCGCCTGCAGAGTGAGCGAGCATAAAGCATGAGCCTGCCTTCGCGCCCCCCGTTCCTGCTGCATACCCGCGGCACCTTCCGCGAGCTGGACGCATTCGTCGTTGCCGCACGCTTCTCCCGCGACAACCGCACCGCCGGGTTTGCGCTGGGGGACGGGACGGTGCGGCTGGCCCCGGTGCGGCCGCCCGGGGACTGGACGTCGGTCACCGTGCATGACGGCGCGGTGCTGGATTTCGCACCCGATCCGACGGGCGATGGATTCATCTCCGGCGGCGACGACGGCAAGCTGCGGCGCATCGGCGCCGATGGCAGCGTGTCGGACATCGCCGGTTTCGGCATGAAGTGGGTGGAGCACGTTGCGACCTATCCGCTGGACAAAGGCAAGGGCCTGATCGCCGCCAGTGCCGGCAAGCTGGTGCGGCTGTACGACCAGGAGGGGAGGCTGCTGAAGGAGCTGACTCACCCGTCCACCGTCACCGGGCTCGTGTTCGACGGCAAGGGCAAGCGTATTGGCGCTTCGCACTACAACGGCGTCTCGCTCTGGTTCGTCGCGGCGAAAGTCGACACGCCGCGGAAGCTGGAATGGAAGGGCAGCCACACCGGCATCCTGATCCATCCGGAAGGCGAGGCGGTGGTGACGGCGATGCAGGAGAACGCGCTGCACGGCTGGAAGCTGCCGGAGGGCCAGCATATGCGCATGAGCGGTTACCCGGCCAAGACCGAAAGCCTGTCGTTCACCCGCAACGGCAAATGGCTGGCGACCAGCGGGGCCGACACGATGGTGCTGTGGCCGTTCTTCGGCGGCGGTCCGATGGGCAAGTCGCCGACCGAACTGGCGGGCGCCGACGGCGTGCTCTGCACCCGGGTCGCCTGCAACCCGAAGGATGAGGTGGTCGCCGGGGGATTTGCCGACGGACTGGTGGTGGTGGCGGATATCAACTCCGCCCGGATCTTGCCGATCGTGCCGCCGGAGCACGGGCCGATCAGCACGCTGGCGTGGAGCAAGGACGGGTCGGAACTGGCTATCGGCAGCGAAACCGGGTTCGCCGCCGTGATCGACTTCGCGCAGCGCTGATGCCGGGCGGCGTCTCGATCCGGGCCGCCGAGGCGGCGGATATGCCGGCGGTGGCGGCGCTGTTTCGCGCGTATGCCGATGCGCTCGGCGTCGACCTGTGCTTCCAGGGGTTTGCGGCCGAGCTGGCCGGGTTGCCCGGGGCCTATGCGGCGCCGGCAGGCGCGCTGCTGATCGCGGTGTCCGCCGCGGGCGAGGCCGTCGGCTGCGTCGCTGTGCGCAAGCTGGCAGAGCCGGGGACCTGCGAGATGAAGCGGCTGTATGCCAGGCCCGGCACGCGGGGCGGCGGCGTTGGCCGGGCGCTGGCGGTGGCGGCGATCGAGGCCGCGAGGGACATGGGTTACACACGGATGTGCCTGGACACCCTACCGGCTATGATAACGGCGCAGCGTCTGTACAGGTCGCTGGGCTTTGAGGCCGTGCCGCCGTATTACGAGACCCCATTGGGGGGCACGATCTTCATGCAAAAGTCTCTCGGTTCGGCCGGATCATGACCTTGCTCGCCCCCTTCGCCGCGCCCGGACGGTTCCACGTGGTCGAGTGCAGTCCGGCCAGTTCGGTTATTTTGCCTGGGTGGGCGGCGGCGTTGGTGTTCGGCGCAGGACTGCGGCAGGCGCGGCTGAAGCTGGACTGCCTGAAGGCGGGCGGCTATGGCCGCATCGTCGTGACGGATGCGGCGGGCAAGCGCGCCTGGAGCCACCCGTTCTGGCCTGCTGAGACCGGGTTCGGCTAGGATCGCTCAATGTCTATCGGCCGACAGCTCGACCTGTTCGACGGCGGGGGTGTCTCGACGGAGGCGCCGCCGCCGTTCGCCGGTTCGGCCGGACCCGTGGCCGCGTCCGAACTTGATGATGCCGCGCTGATCGACGCGATTGCCCGCGCCGGCCTGCGTGATTATCGGGACCTGACGGAGGAGGCCGTGCAACGCCGGCTGGCGGAGGCGATTCCGGCGCTGGAAACTCTGTGCCGGCGTTTCACCGGCTTCGGCCTGACCCGGCCGATACCCGAGCAGATCGCCGCGGTGCAAGCCATCGCGTCCATCGGCGGTTCGGCCGCGTCCCGTGCCGTCGCCGCGATCATCGCCGATGACGTCATCCGGGGACCGGGTTTCGCCGATGCGGTGCATCAGGCCGCCCGGCTGCGCTGCCGGTTGCCGGACGCGGTGGTGCTGGATCTGTTGCGCCACCCCGATTCCGCGATGCGGGCGGATGGAGCGTCCTGCGCGCATCGGCCGCGGGCGGATATCGTTGCTCTCCTGGCTGACCTGCTCAACGATCCGCATCAGGCCGTCGCGCGGGCCGCCGCATGCGCGCTTGGACGCATGGGCCGGGGCGATGCGCAGCCGATACTGCTGCGGCTGCTGGCCGAACAGCCGTCGCAGGAGGTGATCGAGGCGGCTGCCGGGATCGAGGACGAGGCGATCATCGTCCTGCTCGGCCGCATTGCCCGGACCCGTCCGGAGCTGGCGGCTGCCGCGATGGAGGCGCTGCGGGACATGGAACACGGCCGGGCGACGGCGATTGTTGCATCGATCGAAGGGTCCGCCGGAATCAGATCAATCACGCTAGACAACTGAACGATCCGCGCGCTAATAAAGCCAATCCGTAACGGAGCGTGGCGGCCATTAGCGACAAGGGTTTACTTTCCGCCAGTGAAGAAGCGGAAATCGATGCGACCTTTCAGCGGCTGGCGGACAGCCACGGCTACGTCTCCAACCTGATGCAGACCCTGGCGCTGGCACCGCGCGGCCTCGCCGCGTTTGCCGCCCTGGGCAGCTATACGCAATGCGCCTCTGCGCTGACCGAGCAGCAGCGCCAGATCGCCATCGTCATCGCGCTGCGCGACGTGCATTACGGCTGGACGCACCACGCGCCGCTGGCCGCCGCCGCCGGGGTGACGGAGGATCAGTTGGAGCGGTTGCGGGAAGGCCGCACACCGCAGGATCTGCCCCCGGCCGAGCGGGCTTTGTGCGAATACGCGTTCGAGATTACCGCCGGCCGCCGGGTGCCGCCGCGCGTGGCCGAGCAGATGCATGCTCATTTCACGCCGCAGCAGATCGTCGATATCGCCCTGCTGGTGGCGCATCATCTTTCGGTTGCGGCACTGGCCATCGGCCTGGACGTGCAGATCGAAACGCCGGATGTGCTGCAGTTCGAACGCGACTGGCAGCGCAACAAGCTGGCGGGTTAGCCGCCGCCGTCGATCGTCAGCACCGTTCCGGTGGTGTAGCCCGATAGCGGGCTGGCGAGGAAGGCGACGGCATTGCCGATCTCCCGCGGGGTGGCGGCGCGGCCGAACGGCATGGAGGCGGTGAGGTCGCGCCATTTCTCCGGGTCGCCGAATTTTTCCGCCGCCTCGGCGCGGCGCAGCATGATCAGGCGGTCGGTTTCCACCGGGCCGGGGTTGATGGCGACGACTCGCAACCCGTCGGCGGGCGCGCCTTTGCCCAGCGCCCGGGTGAACGCCATCAGGGAGGCGTTGCCGGCGGCGCCCGCGATATAGTTGGTGGGGAATTTCTCGCCCGCCGCGCCGATGACATTGACGATCACGCCGGCCTTGCGGGCCTTCATCTGCGCGTAGATCGCGCGGCAGAACGAGATGTAGCCGAAGACTTTCAGGTCCCAGGCGTGGCGCCAGCGTTCGTCGTCGATCGCCAGCACGTCGCCGGGCGGGATGGCGCCGGCGTTGTTGACCAGGATGTCGATCTCGCCCGCCTCGGCCGCCACCTGCCGCACCGCTGCGTCGCTGGAAAGATCGGCCGCGATGGTGCGGACGTTGACCTGCTGCCTCGCGCGGATCGCCGCGGCAGCTTCGTCCAGGGTTGCGGCATCGCGGGCGACGAGGATGAGGCGGCAGCCTTCCTCGGCCAGCACCTCGGCGGTGGCGCGGCCGATGCCTTTCGAGCCGCCGGTGATCAGGACGGTTTTGCCTTTCAGCTGCAGATCCATGTGTTATCTCCCTGTCCTGCACGCATCGCCGAATGCGCGGAAAATGGCAAGGCTGTGCGGGTTGACGGCGTAGCCCCACTCGGGATGCCATTGCAGGCCCAGTACAAACCCGGGCGCGTCCGGCATCGCGACGGCCTCGATGGTGCCGTCCGGGGCGGTGGCCTCCGCCACCAGTCCGGGGGCGAGACGATCGATCGCCTGGCCGTGGATGGAGTTGACGATGACGATGGCTGTGCCAAGGATTTTCTCGAGGCTTCCGGTGACGGCGACGGGGTGCTTCGGACCGTAACGAACCTCCAGCTCCCCCGCGCCGCCGCGATGATCCAGCCGCCCGTCGAGACTGTGCACGCGCTGTGTCAACGTGCCGCCGAGGGCGACGTTCAGCTCCTGGATGCCGCGGCAGATCGCCAGCAGCGGGATGCCGCGGGCGATGGCGGCGCGGATCAGGGGCAGGGTGGTGTGGTCGCGCTCCAGGTCATGCAACCCGGGCGTTTCCGACTCGCCGCCTTCGTAATGGTCGGGATGCACGTTGCTCGGGCTGCCGGGGACCAGCAGGCCGTCGATGCCGTCGAGCAGCTCCAGCATGCGTTCGCCGAGCGGCGGGATCAGCACCGGCAGGGCGCCGACGGCGTTCAGCACGGCGTCCGCATAGCGCGCCGGAGTCCGGTGGATGGGCATGCCATCGACGGTTTTCAGGCAGACGGGGATACCCACGATCATCAGCGGAACCTATCGGCTATGACGGCGCCCAGCATGCCACAGGCCATCAGCGCCGCCATCCCGCGCGGCGTGCCGTCCGTCAGTATGCCGGCGAGCACGCCGGCCACGGCGCCGAGGCCGTATTGCAGCGTGCCGAGCAACGCCGCCGCACTGCCGGCATGGCCGGCGTGGCGGGACAGGGCGCCGGCGTTGGTGTTGGCATTGGCGAATCCCTGGCAGCCGATGACCAGCACCAGCGGCGCCACCACCGCCCACAGCACGTGCACGCCGGCAAACGCCACCGCGGCCAGAATGATCGTACCCGCCAGGGAGATCAGCGGGATCGCCGTCAGCATCCTCGACAGGCCGTAGCGCGGCAGCAGCCGGGCGTTGAGTTGCGAGCAGGCCACCAGGGAGCAGGCGCACAGGCCGAAGATCAGCGCGAAGCCGGACGGGCTGAGGCCGAACCCGTCCTCGAACACCGGCGAGCAGCCGGCCAGGTAGGCGAACATGGTGAATGTGCTGCAGCCGCCCATGATGGCGTGCGTCAGGAAACTGCGTTCGCGCAGGATGTGCAGATAGCGCGCCGCCAGCCCCCCGGCGTTGAGGCGAATCCGCCGATCGGCCGGCAAGGTCTCCGGCAGCACCTTCCAGGCGGCCAGCACGCAGATCGTGCCATAGACCGCCAACACCCAGAAGATCACCCGCCATTGCGCGAACAGCAGGATCGCCCCGCCCAGGCTGGGCGCCAGGATGGGTGCGAGGCCCATGACCAGCACCAGGCGGGACATCATGATCGCGGCGGCGTGGCCGTCGGCGAGGTCCCGGACGATGGCGCGGGCGATGACCATGCCGGCGGAGCCGCCGAACGCGGCGATCGCTCGGAAGGCTGCCAGGGCGGTGAGGTCGGGGGCGAGGGCGCAGCCGATGGTGGCCAGCGTGAACAGGACGAAGCCGCACATCAGCGGCAGGCGGCGGCCGTAGCGGTCCGACAGGCTGCCCTGGGTGATCTGGCCGAACGCGAGGCCGGCGAACCAGGTGGCGAGGGTGAGCTGCGCGGTGCCGGGGGCGGTGCCGAAGGAGGCCTCCACCGCGGGGAAGGATGGGAGGTAGAGGTCGGTTGCCGCCGGGGCGACGGCGATGAAAAGGCCAAGCAGGCTGGGCAGCCAGGCGGGGTGGGCGCGGGTGGTGGTGATGGGGGGCATGGATGGGGAGGGGCCGCCGGTGGGTGGGGGTGGTTGGGTGGGGGTTGGTTGGTTGATTTCCCCGGCGGTTTTGGGACAGGGGGCGGGAAAAGGCGGACGGGGTCAAGGGGCGGGGCGAGTCTCGCGTTGACAGGGGAGGGGGTTTGGCTTTAGTCCCCGCTTCCCGGTTCGGAGGGGTGCCCGAGTGGCTAAAGGGGGCGGACTGTAAATCCGCTGGCGTGCGCCTACGTTGGTTCGAATCCAACCCCCTCCACCAACGGATCGATCGTGAATACAAAAGGTTTCACGACCGGCCGGGTCAACGGTGTGGAGAAAAACCGTTCCCGTTGAGGCAGGCTTTGTGCCGTAACCTGGCGCCCGGGTCCGTCAGCGGTGGTGTGCCGCAGGTCATGGCATCGCAACGGGCACCGCGGCGCGGCGATACCCGCGCTGCGACGTTGATTTCAGCTTCGCGACGTAATCGTGCGGATCTCGTTCAGAACGTCCCCGCAGGTGCGTCAGGGAGGCCCGCCACGCTCGAGGCGTCAATTCCAGCGACGACCCGGCGGTGGCTTCCGTGGCGGTCTGAGCGGATGACCGTACGCCCCGCTCGGGTAGACGATCCCGTATTGTAACTACGACGGGCGTGATAGTACGCCGATGAAGTAACCATTGTGCCACTCGCTGTCTCTTCCTGTCGGCTGCGGAGCATGCTTGTCGTCAAGAGACGTGCGAATCTCGGCCATGAAATCCACATGGAGACCGCTGTCCTCGATCGCCTTTAGAGTGCCATTGCGTACGAACGGGAAGTTCCAATCATCAACAATCTGCACGTAAACCGGCGCAAGAGCGGGTTGTGCAAGCACAATTCCATCATATTGGTCGACGAATGCATGCGGGCCGTCAAACAGGTATATATCGAAATCGCCATACATGCGGCTCAGGCTTCCGTAGTCGACGCCTCGAAAATCACGTTCCAGAAAGCTTACCCGCGCCGATCCCTTAAACCGAGCCAGATTCTGAAAGAATTGGTCCGACGGGCCACCAAACTGGGACCAATTGTCGATGGCTACTGCGTCTACATCGTTACCATAGATTGCGCTGCACAGTGTCGAGCCAGCCCAACTGCCGACTTCTAAATATCGTGGCATCGGGATCTCTTTAACGAGACTATTAATGAAGTTTCGATACTTGGAGCCGGACATGCCATTCAAATTCAGAACCTCTGCAGCCAACCCGGTTGCACCGACGAGAGACTGTTGGAGTACACCTCGCACAAGTTTTGTCAGTTCCTGGCCGCGGACCGTTGTTGGAGAGGCATCCAAAACCGTCACATGTGGTTCCATCATGATACATCCGTTGCTTTCGAGATCCGTTTTGATCAGAAGCGCAACGAGTGCCTCTGTAATGCTATGTTAGCCGCAAGCAAGAGCTGTGCCGTTGGCAGGGCCTGATCCGCGGCGTAGTCACCGCCTTAATCGCCGGTTCGCGCGGGGTCGGCGGGTATCCGGCCTATTTCCGCCACGCCTCAATGATCTCGCGCATCCGGAACGGGTTCACCCCGGGTCACCGCGGGCGAGGCGCGCTGATACCGGCGCAACGGCCGCCTCCCGTCATGGCCGGGCTGTGGGGCCATGACGGAAAACGGCCGACCCTCGACGCTCAATTGCCTTCGAACACCGGCCGCTGCTTGTCAACGAACGCGCGGTAGGCCCGCCCGTAGTCGCGCGTCTGCATGCAGATCGCCTGCGCCTGAGCCTCCGCCTCGATCGCTTCGTCCACCGGCATGCTCCATTCCTGGTGGATGCAGCGCTTGGTCATGGCATGCGCGAATGTCGGCCCGGCAGCAAGCGACGCGGCCAGCTTTTGCGCCTCCTCCAGCACTGCCGACGGTTCGCACAGGCGGTTGTAGAAGCCGAAGCGCTCGGCCTCGGTACCGTCCATCGCCCGGCCGGTATACAGCAAATCGGCCGCCCGGCCGGCGCCGATGATGCGCGGCAGGATGTTGCAGGCGCCCATGTCGGCACCGGCCAGGCCGACGCGGGTGAACAGGAAGGCGACCTTGCTGCCCGCTGTGCCGAGGCGCAAATCCGAGGCCATGGCAATAATCGCCCCCGCCCCCGCGCAAATACCGTCAATAGCCGCAACGATCGGCTGCGGACACGCCCGCATCGCCTTCACCAGGTCGCCGGTCATGCGGCAGAACGCCAGCAGCCCCTGCATGTCGCCGGCTTCCTGCAGGCGGACCAGCGGACCGATGATTTCGTGCACGTCGCCGCCGGAGCAGAAATTCCCGCCCGCGCCGGTGACCACCACGGTTTTCACCGCGTCCACATAGGTCAGGTTGCGGAAGGTGTCGCGCAGCTCGGCATAGGATTCGAAGGTCAGCGGGTTTTTGCGTTCCGGCCGGTTCAGCGTGATGGTTGCGACCTTGCCGTTCAGCGACCACTGGAAATGTTTCGGCGCGATGCCGGCGGCATCGATGCGGTCATGGGTCATTGGCGATATCTCCCGTTTTGCGGCAGGGAGGCCGGATGGTCGCCTCCCGCTTGCGCCTTGACCGGTTGATTCCGGTCCGGCCTCCGCATACACTGAATGAACGTTCATTCACAAGCGCAACCTGCCGGACCCGGCAATGCAAAGGCGCGATAGGGAAGGAAGCAGCGCATGGCGGACATCTCGTTCCTGGACTGGCCGTTCCTGGAGGATCGCCACCGCGACTTCGCGCAGCGGCTGGCCGCCTGGGCGGCGGGGCATATCGATCCGCGGCCGCACCATGCCGGCGAAGATGTCGATGCCGCCTGCCGCGCGCTGGCGGTGCAGTTGGGGGAGGCGGGGTGGCTGGACGCCTCCGTGCCCGAAGGCGGCGGCGCGGCGCTGGATGTGCGCACGCTGTGCCTGGCGCGCGAGATCCTGGCGCGGCATTCCGGCCTGGCCGATTTCGTGTTCGCCATGCAGGGCCTCGGCAGCGGGCCGATCACGCTGTTCGGCAGTGCGGAGATGCGGGAGACGATTTTGCCGGCGGTGCGCGCCGGCCGCTCGCTGGCGGCGTTCGCACTCAGCGAGCCGGAGGCCGGGTCGGATGTCGCGGCGCTGTCCACCACGGCGGTGCGGGTGCAAGGCGGCTGGCGCCTGGACGGGGAGAAGACCTGGATCAGCAATGGCGGCATCGCCGGGCAGTATGTGGTGTTCGCCCGCACGGGTGAGGCTCCGGGCGCGCGCGGTTTGTCGGCGTTCCTGGTGGAGGCGGACACGCCCGGGCTGAGCGTGCCGCAGCGCATTACCGTGATCGCGCCGCACCCGCTGGCGACCTTGCGCTTCGACAACTGCGTCGTGCCCGACGCCAACCTGCTCGGCGCGCCGGGGGACGGCTTCAAGGTGGCAATGGCAACCCTGGACGTGTTCCGCACCACCGTCGGCGCGGCGGCTCTGGGCTTCGCGCGGCGGGCGTTGGATGAGGCGACCGGGCGGGCGCGCAGCCGGAAGATGTTCGGCCGCACGCTGGCGGATATGGAGACGACACAGACGAAAATCGCCGATATGGCGCTGGCGATCGATACCAGCGCGCTGCTGGTTTACCGCGCAGCGTGGAAGCGGGATGTCTCGGGCGGCGGGCGGATCACCCGCGAGGCGGCGATGGCGAAGCTGCACGCGACCGAAGCGGCGCAGCGCGTGATCGACGAGGCCGTGCAGATCTTCGGCGGCCTCGGGGTCACGGCCGGGGTGAAGGTTGAGGAGTTGTATCGCGAGATCCGGGCGCTGCGGATCTATGAGGGCGCGTCGGAGGTGCAGAAGCTGATCATTGCGCGGCAGGTGCTGGGCTGACGTGCGGCTTCGCAACCGCCGCCACCGATGTTAGCACCGGGGGTGGAGCAAACGTCGGAAAGCAGAACCCCATGCCCGGGCCATCTTCTATCGATTCAGTCCTTGCGGCGGCCGTCAGTGGCGACCGGATCGCCGGGCTGGTGGCAGCCGCCGCCGACGCCCGGGGGATAATCTACCAGTCCGCGTTCGGCCGCCGCAGCGTGGCGCTGCCCGAGCCGATGACAACGGATTCGGTGTTCCGCATCGCCTCCATGACCAAGGCGCTTACCGCCACCGCGGCGATGCAATTGACCGAGCAGGGCAGCCTGTCGCTGGACCAGCCGGCGCGGGAGATCCTGCCATTCCTGGCCGAAACGCAAGTGCTGGAGGGGTTCGATGCGGCTGGCCAGCCCGTGCTGCGGGCGCCGCGAACCGAGATCACGCTGCGCCGGCTGCTGACCCATACGGCGGGTTTCGTCTACGACATCTGGAACCCGGCGATGCAGCGCTACCAGGAGGTGACCGGCCTGCCGGGGATGCGCTCCGCCAAGGTGGCCGCGCTGAATGCGCCGCTGGCGTTCGACCCGGGCGAGCGGTGGGAATACGGCATCAACATCGACATCGCCGGGCGGATGGTCGAGGCGGCCAGCGGCCTGGAGCTGGAGACTTACTTTCAGCGGCACATTTTCGGCCCGCTGAGCATGACCGATACCAGCTTCCTCCAGCGGCCGGAGTGGGACAGCCGCCTCGCCACGGTGCATGCGCGGCAGGCGGACGGCGCCTTGCTGCCGATTGCGCTGCCTCGCGGGGGCGTGCCGGAGCTTTTTACCGGCGGCGGCGGGTTGTTCTCCACCGCGCCCGACTACATGCGGTTCCTGCGGGCACTCTTGAACGGTGGCGAACTGGACGGCGCGCGCATTCTGCGGCCGGAGACGGTGGCGCTGATGGGGCAGAACCATATGGGCGCGCTGGAGGTGCAGCCGATGGTCAGCAGGATGCCGCGCATGTCCAATAACGTCGATCTGTTCCCCGGGATGGCGAAGAAATGGGGGCTGAGTTTTCTGATCAATACGGCGGCGGGTCCGGCGGGGCGGAGTGCGGGCAGCCTGGCCTGGGCGGGATTGAACAACACGTATTACTGGCTCGATCCGGCGCGGAAGGTGGCGGGCGTGCTGATGACGCAGGTGCTGCCGTTCGCGGACGCCTCGGTGCTGGAGGCGCTGGATGGGTTTGAGGCGGCGGTTTACGGGGCAGTGGGGTAGGGGATCGGGGCGGAATATCGTTCACGCGAGCTGCAAATCGTTCACTTTGGGGCTGACGGTGTGGAAAGCGTGTCATCGCCGGCTTGGGCCACATGCTTGATCGGGGAGCAGCGCTTCACCCTGACGGCGGACCACGCCGTAGTGGCAGGACTATGATCTACTGATCGCGAACCTGATCGGCGTGGCCAAATCCGAGACGAAGGCGGAGAGGAATAAGGCGCTGCAAGCGTTGCGATATGCTCGTCCGCGCCGCGAGGGCATCGTGACCTGGACGTTCGATACCGGGACCGTGGCGCGCAAGGACCTGATTAGGTGGGCGTTTGAGCATATCCAGCCGGATTTCAGGAGGGTCTGATGGACGGTCTGTTCTCTTGCCGTAATTGCATCCACAACGCCGGCCAGACGCTGACCATCGGCCGGGGTGCGGGATTTTGCCTGCATCATGATTCGATCATCAGGGATTCCCGGGGTACAACCTGCAAGTATCTGCACAGGAAGGATTTGCCCTGGTTTACCGTGGACGAAGCCAGGCGGGAGCACGCCGCCGAGTTTGCGGGGTTTTCCGGACTGGCAGACCTCAATACCCGGGAAGCGATCGGACTTGTTGCTTACAGCGAGAAGTCGTCCTGGGAGGCTCACGCATTCGATCCGCTGACGAATGTGTTGGCACGCTATCACAAGAGCAAGCCGACATGGAAATTCGATGCTCTGCCTGGCCCGCTCGAATTTTCCAAAGTACAGTTCATACAGATGGCTGGCATAAGCATCTAAACAACTTAGCGGTCCATTGTTGCAAATTGCGCAGACGTCTCTGATCACCAATTCACCGGAGAAAGTCTTCCCGGCGCGCTCTGAATATCGAACCGGATAGTTGGTTTTTTCCACGATATTTTTCGAAAGATGTGCTCCTTTGTAGCCCTCCGTTCAAGCCCACAACAGGCACACAGGTTAGCCGTTCGTAACCCGCCTTACTCGACGCTGAACAGCAAGCCGCACGTATCAATCACGTAGTCGACACGTGTGTGCAAATCACGGGGCCAACCGGCGATGCTGCGCCATCGGCTGCTATCGACAGGGCTACGACACCCTCCAGCTGCGACCTCGCGGTCCCTTTCCACCGCACCAAATTCCATTGACAACCGCCCCCCGTATCCCTACCCCGCCGCCTCCCTACTGAACCGAGTACCCGCACTATGTCCCGCCGCAAGCCGCGCGGCCGCCCGCTCAACGGGTGGCTGATCATCGATAAGCCGAACGGGATGACCAGCACCGACGTGGTCAACCGCGTCAAGCGCATCTTCGACGCCCAGAAAGCCGGCCACGGCGGCACCCTCGACCCGCTCGCCACCGGCCTGCTGCCCGTCGCCTTCGGCACCGCCACCAAGACCGTTCCCTACGTCATGGACGGCACCAAGCTCTACCACTTCACCCTCAAGTTCGGCGAAGCCCGCGATACCGATGACGCCGACGGCGAGGTCACCGAGACCAGCCCCGTCCGCCCCGACGACGCCACCATCGAAGCCGCCCTGCCGCAGTTCCGCGGCGAGATCATGCAGGTCCCGCCGGTCTTCTCCGCCATCAAGGTCGCCGGGGAGCGTGCCTACGACATGGCCCGCGACGGCCGCGCCCCGATCCTCGAAGCGCGCCCCGCCCGGGTCGACCGGTTCGCCCTGATCGGCCGCCCCGACGCCGACACGGCGGTGTTCGAGGTCGCCTCCGGCAAAGGCGTCTACATGCGCAGCCTCGCCCGCGATCTGGCGAAAGCCTGCGGCACCGTCGGTCACATCGCCGCTCTGCGCCGCCTGCGCGTCGGCCCGTTCAACGAGCAGCATGCAATACCGCTGGACAAACTGCGCGAACCGGACGATGAAGCGCCGGCTTCCCCGGACCTGCTGCTTCCGGTCGCGACCGCGCTGGCCGACATCCCGGCGCTGGCCCTGACGGAACAGGAGGCCGCCGCGTTGCATCAAGGCCAGGCCATCAGCCTGATCACCCTGATGGGCCGGATTCCGGACCATGCCAATCCCGATGGCGGATTGGCGCGGGCCATGGCGGGGGGCCGCGTGATCGGGCTGTGCCGGCTTGAAGACGGCATGCTGAAGCCCGAACGGGTTCTCTGAACCCCGCACGCGTTCGTACCAACCCCATGCAGGAGAACTCCTGATGTCGATAACGGCGGAGCGTCGTACGACGCTCATTGGTGAATACAAGACGGGTGCGGCCGATACCGGCAGCCCCGAGGTCCAGGTGGCGCTGCTGAGCGAGCGGATCGTCAACCTGACCGAGCACCTCAAGACCCACGCGAAGGACTTCCACTCGCGCCGCGGCCTGCTGATGCTCGTTGGCCGGCGCCGCCGGCTGCTCGACTATCTGAAAAAGAAGGATCAGGCGCGCTACCAGACCCTGATCGGCCGTCTGTCGCTGCGGCGGTAGTCCAACCCGTGTCATGGCCGGGCTTGGCCCGGCCATCCACGACTTTGGCAGGTCCGGCACCGCAAGGCGTGGATGGCCGGGCCAAGCCCGGCCATGACACATGGACCAAGCCGGACCATGACGGATGGGCTTGGCGGAACATAAAGCTTCCCACAGCCGGCTTTCATCACTATTTCCAACCGGCTGACTGAACGTAACACCTGAACGGGGGCAGGTTGGTCCCCCGCAACACCGCGTCACGCGGTGGACACAACGATCGCCGAACCGGCACGCCCCGAACAGGCGCGGGACCAGCGACGGCGTTTCCGGCCACATGGCCGCGGCTGCGACCCCCCAAACGGCGCGCAGGCGCGCTCCGTGTTACCCGAGACGCCGCCACCCCGCCTAACGCGAGGGACGGATCCGGGGAGCTGTCTTGTCGTCCGCCGATGCCGCGCATCCATAGGACGACTGAATGTTCAATTACTTCCGCAAGGAACTCGACTGGGGCGGCCGCAAGCTGGTCCTCGAAACCGGCAAGATCGCCCGTCAGGCCGACGGCGCCGTCATGATCTCCTACGGGGAGACCATCATCCTGTGTACCGCCGTCGGGGTGAAGACCTCCAAGCCGGGGCAGGATTTCTTCCCGCTGACCGTCAACTACCAGGAAAAAGCCTTCGCTGCCGGCAAGATCCCCGGCGGGTTCTTCAAGCGTGAAGGCCGCCCGAGCGAGGCCGAGGTGCTGAAAAGCCGCCTGATCGATCGGCCGATCCGCCCGCTGTTCCCGGAGGGCTTCGTCAACGAAGTCCAGCTCGTCGCCACGGTGCTGAGCTACGATAATGAGAACGACCCCGACATCGTCTCCATCATCGGCTGCTCCGCCGCGCTGACCCTCTCCGGCATCCCGTTCTTCGGGCCGATCGCCGCCGCGCGCATCGGCTACAAGAACGGCGAATACATCCTGAACCCGACCTACGAGCAGCAGAAGACCAGCGAACTGGAGCTGGTGCTTGCCGGCACCGCCGAGGGCGTGCTGATGGTCGAATCCGAAGCGCAGGAGCTCTCCGAGGAGGTCATGCTCGGCGCCGTGACCTACGGCCAAGCCGCGTTCCAGCCGGTGATCCACGCGATCATCGAACTGGCCGAGCACGCCGCCAAGGAACCCTGGCCGCTGCCGGAGAAGTCCGAGGAGGAAAAGGCCCTCGCCGCCCGCGTCGATGCGCTCGGCCGCGCCCACATCGCCGAAGCCTACCAGGAGAAGGTCAAGCAGGCCCGCCACGACAAGGTCAGCGCCGCCAAGAAGACCGTCGCCGCCGCGCTGGCCGCCGAGGGGCTTGATCCGGAGAAGGCCAAGGGCGTTATCCACGACCTCGAAGCCACGGTCGTCCGCGACGCCATCCTGGAAACCGGCATCCGCATCGATGGCCGCGACACCCGCACCGTCCGGCCGATCATCGCCGAAGTCGGCATCCTGCCGCGGGCGCACGGCTCCGCGCTGTTCACCCGCGGCGAGACGCAGGCGTTCTGCGTCGCCACGCTGGGCACCGGCCAGGATGAGCAGGTCGTTGACTCGCTGCTCGGCGAGTATCGCGAGCGGTTCATGCTGCACTACAACTTCCCTCCGTATTCCGTCGGCGAAGCCGGCCGCATGGGTTCGCCCGGTCGCCGCGAAGTCGGCCACGGCAAGCTGGCCTGGCGCGCCGTCCACCCGCTGCTGCCGGAGAAGGACAAGTTCCCCTACACCCTGCGCGTGGTGTCGGAGATCACGGAATCCAACGGCTCGTCCTCGATGGCGACCGTCTGCGGCACATCGTTGGCGCTGATGGATGCCGGCGTGCCGCTGAAGCGGCCGGTGGCGGGCATCGCCATGGGCCTGATCAAGGAAGACAAGGGCTTTGCCGTGCTGTCCGACATCCTCGGCGATGAGGATCACCTCGGCGACATGGACTTCAAGGTCGCCGGCACGGAAGTGGGCGTCACCAGCCTGCAGATGGACATCAAGATCACCTCCATCACCTTCGACATCATGAAGATCGCTCTCGACCAGGCGAAGGACGGGCGGCTGCACATCCTGGGTGAAATGTCCAAGGCGCTGACCAACGCCCGCGGCGACGTCGCCACGACAGCGCCGAGGATCACCATCATCAACGTGCCGAAGGAGAAGATCCGCGAGATCATCGGGACGGGCGGCAAGGTGATCCGCGAGATCGTCGAGCAGACCAAGTGCAAGATCGACATCGACGACGACGGCACGATCAAGATCGCCGCCACCGACATCGCCCAGGCCCAGCAGGCCATCGACTGGATCCGCGGAATCGTTGCCGAACCGGAGATCGGCATCATCTACACCGGCAAGGTGGTGAAGACCGCCGATTTCGGCGCCTTCGTCAACTTCCTCGGCTCGAAGGACGGCCTCGTCCACATCAGCGAACTGGCCCAGGGCCGCGTCAACAAGACCACCGACGTGGTCAACAACGGTGACTCGGTCAAGGTGAAGGTCATCGGCTTCGACGAGCGCGGCAAGGTGAAGCTGTCGATGCGCGTTGTCGATCAGGCGACCGGCGCCGATATCACCGAGCAGGTGGGCGCCCGGCCGCCGCGCGGCGAGCGTCCCGAGCGGGAAGAGCGCAGCGATCGTGGCGACCGCGGCCGCGACCGTCCTCGCCGCGACCGCGACAGCGCTCCGGCCTTCGAAGGCTCCGAGCAACCGCCCATCGGCGACTAACCACGATCGGCGCCCGGACCAACCGCCCGGCCGTCCGCATACCCCGCGTCATGTTCGGCTTTAGGCCGAACATGACGCGGGCGCGGTCATGGTCCGAACGCACGGCCGATAAGCGTAAATCTCGCCGATAAGCGACAGTTCGGCGTTCACACATCCGTCACGGTCCTCTATGAGACCCGATCGGGGCAGGGGGCGTTGGAATTTTTAGACGCGTGGTCTACAGCCTGCGGGTCACGAGGTATTCAACCCGCCGACGATATGGCACCATGGAGAGAGTTGCGAGATGGCGATCCCGTCCCGGGTCGCGATCGATTTCAACGCTGCGGGAACAGAGGTCCGTTCCAAATGACCAATGTCAAGGCCGAAACCCGCCTGGCCAAAGTCGTCCACGTCGCGGATGCAGGTCCGGTCGAGGTCGTCATCAACCATGGATCTCTCCAGGGCGTGAAACCCGGCGACAAGTTCCTGGTTTTCGGTATCGGGCCGCACCTGACCGACCCGGACACAGGCGAGGACCTGGGGGAGCTGGAGCTGGTGCGAGGCCGCGGCGAAGCGGTCCACGTGCAGGACCACCTCGCCACCATTCGCTCGATCGAGCGGCGCCAGACCCGGCCGAACAGGCGCATTACCCGCGACACCGGCCATGGGCCGTCGATCGCGCTGTTTTCGCTGGCGCTGGGAAACTCCGGCAGCGTTGTCGAGGAAGAACTGGCCCCGGAAACCGAAGTGCCTTTCGATTCTGTGCAACGCGGCGATTTCGCCAAACCGATCTGAAGTATCATGAGAGCAATTAACGCAATACGCATGGGTGGAGTCGACGTCCTACCGTTGGTGGAAGGCGGCAAGGGCGTTTCCATCTCCAACGGCATTTCCGCCGGCATGTGGGCGCTGTCCGGCGGTGTCGGCACGTTCAGTGCCGTCAACGCCGACAGCTTCGATGCCGCCGGCCACCGCATCCCGCAGCTTTATCACGGCCGCACGCGGCGTGAGCGGCATGAGGAGATGATCAATTACGCCATCCAGGGCGCCCTGGCGCAGGCGCGCCGCGCCTGGGATGTCACCGGCGGCCGCGGCCGCATCCACACCAACATCCTGTGGGAAGGCGGCGGCGCCGAACGCATCATCACCGAGGTGCTGGAGCAGGCCAAGGGCCTGATCCACGGCATCACCTGCGGCGCCGGCATGCCGTACCGGCTGTCCGATATCGCCGCCAGGTTCAACGTGCACTATTACCCGATCATCTCCTCGGCGCGGGCGTTCAACGCGCTGTGGAAGCGGGCCTATTCCAAGACCGCGGAACTGCTCGGCGGCGTGGTCTACGAAGACCCCTGGCTCGCCGGCGGCCATAACGGCCTGAGCAATGTCGAAGACCCCACCCGCCCGGAGGACCCGCTGCCGCGCGTCGCCGCCCTGCGCAAGGTGATGAACGGCTTCGGCCTTAAGGAAACGCCGATCATCATGGCCGGCGGGGTGTGGTGCCTGGAGGAGTGGGAGCACTGGATCGACAATCCCGAACTCGGGCCTGTCGCCTTCCAGTTCGGCACCCGCCCGCTGCTGACCCGGGAAAGCCCCATCGGCGACGCCTGGAAGCAGCGGCTGCTGACGTTGAAGGAGGGCGATGTCTTCCTCAACAAGTTCTCGCCGACAGGCTTCTACTCCAGCGCGGTGAACAACCGGTTCATCGGCGAACTGCGGGAGCGGAACGAGCGCCAGGTGGCGTTCACCACCGAGGCGATCGGGGAGCATGTCGCCGAATACGGCGTTGGCCCGCGCAAGCGGGTCGTCTACCTGACCAACCCCGACCTCGGGCGGGCGTTCGGCTGGGAAAAGCAGGGTTTCACGGAAGCGCTGCGCACCCCGGATTCCACGCTGATCTTCGTCACGCCGGAGAAGGCGCAGGAGATCCTGCTGGACCAATCCGGTTGCATGGGCTGCCTGAGTTCCTGCCGCTTCTCCAACTGGGCGCAGCAGGCGCCGGAGTACAACAACGGCAAGCGAGCCGATCCGCGCAGCTTCTGCATCCAGAAGACGCTGCAGGACATTGCGCATGACAGCGACAAGCCGGAAGCCGTCGAGAACAACCTGATGTTCAGCGGCCACAACGCCTACCGCTTCGCCAAGGACCCGTTCTACTCGAACGGCTTCATCCCGACGGTGAAGCAGTTGATGGAGCGGCTTCTCACCGGGAGGTAGGATGAGGATCATGCGGCGCCCCCGTTTGGCGTATCAGCCCGGCGAGCGTCCCGTCGCTTGCCGACCGGTGCCATGACGGTCGCCGCGCGCCGGATTGACCCTGAGGTCTGGAGCCAGAGCCGGTTCCTGGCCTGGATCGAAGCGCAGCCCGAGGGCGCCCGCTTCGAGTTCGATGGAGTCCGCCCGGTCGCGATGGCGCCCGCGACCGTCGGCCATAACCGTATCGGCCGCAACATCCGCGAGGCGATCCGGCCGCGCTTGCCCGGCGGAACGCCGTGCGACACCTACGGGCCGCAGGATGCGATCGAAACCGTCGGCGGCGCTCTGCGGGAGCCGGATGCCTTCATCGCGTGTTCCTCGCCGCACCGGAACGCGGTCGCCGTCCCGGCACCGATCGTGGTGTTCGAGGTCGTGGCCCCGGAGCGCGATAACCGGCACCGTGACGAGGCGGATAAGGTCGATGAGTACGAGTCGGTCCCCTCGATCCTCCGCTACGTGATCGTCGAATCCGAAAGCCGATCCTTCTGCGTGTTTTGGCGCGAGCCCGGGGAACGCAACTGGCACCGCGACCCCGCGGATACGATCGGACCCATCCGGCTGCCGGAGTTCGGCATCGATCTGGCGCTCGACGAAGTCTACGCCGGGATCGCGTTCGACTGAGGCGATGCTTAAGGCGGCGCCCATGAATAAGCGAAGCGGCGGCGGGCGTTGCGTGCCGCCGGTTGATCGTGACGCGGCTGGCGCGGGCTTGCCGGATCGTTGAATGAACGATATAGCCACGCCGTTGGCGGGGAGATGATCACACCCCGCGTACGGGAACTCCGGTAATGCCGGAATCCCGCTGCCGGAAAAGAATAGGCACCATGGCAAGCACCGCCGTAAGCGCGCCGCAGACCAGCTACACCCTGCCGGCCAAATTTTACCACTGGACCACTGCGGTTCTGATCGCGGCGATGTTCGTCACGATCTGGCTGCGCGGGTTCATGGAAAGCAAGAGCCCGGCACAGGCGTTCTGGACCAACGCGCATACCTCGCTCGGCATCCTGGTGTTCGGCCTGACGCTCGTCCGGCTCCTGAGCCGGCCGCACGCACCGGAGTCCGGGGAATCGGCTTTCGCGGAGTTCCTGCGCACGGCGATGCACAGGACCCTGCTGGTTGTCACGCTGCTGCTGCCGATTTCAGGCTTCGTCCGCATGTCGGCGAGGAACCGCGTCACCGATTTCTTCGGCTATGCCATTGCTTCGCCGTTCGGCGACGCGCCGTCGATCTATGCCATAGGCCGGGCGCTGCACGGCGACGCCATGCAATACGTGGTGCTGGCGTTGATCGGACTGCATGTCGTGGCTGCTCTCGGGCATCACTACGTGCTCAAGGATGATACGCTGCGCCGCATGGTCTGACCGGCGCATGCGGCGATGGGCCTGTCGCCCTTCCTGCCGGTTTCCTGCCGCCATGGCGGGCCCAGCCCTCCCTCGCGTGCCCGGTCGCCCGCCAACCACGCCGCTGTTTGTGCAGGCAAACGGCCTGGATGCCGACCTCCGTCGGCATGACGAGGCGGCGCGTCTGAAGGGTCAACATCATCATCGGTTGGCCTTAGTCCCGGGCTTCCTCCACACTGCCCGAGGCGCGCGCCGGCGGCAGAGGCCAAACCGTATCGTCGGATTGTCCCAGCAGATACCCCGGATCGCCGCCCAGATCCGCAGCCTGCGGATTCATCGCTTCCGTAACGAAGCGGCCGATCGCCTCCCGCGCCGCCGCATTGCCCGACGTCAGCGCAGCCGCGGTTGCCAGCAGCAGCGCAGCAACTACAGGCAGATTGTCCCGTTTCCTCATGACACCCTCCGTTGCACTGTTCGAGCTTACGGCATCGAACATGCCAGTGGCGGAGGGGGCCACGCAGTGACCCCGGTCACAGGCCAGCGCCTTGAGGGTTTCGCCGGGAACCTTGATCTTTCAGCCGCTACCGCCGACGCTGAACGGCGCGGCAAATCAAGCAACATACGGGAGAACGTCCATGGCCGAAGCCTATATCGTCGAAGCCCTGCGCACCGCCGGCGGGCGGCGCAACGGTCGGCTGGCGGGATGGCATCCGGCCGACATGGCGGGCGAGGTGCTCAGCGCGCTGGTCGAGCGCTCCGGCATCGATCCGGCCGCCGTGGACGACGTCATCATGGGCTGCGTCAGCCAGGGCGGTGAGCAGGGCTTCCATATCGGGCGCAATGCGGTGATGGCCTCCCGGCTGCCGGACAGCGTGCCGGCCGTCTCGATCGACCGGCAGTGCGGATCGTCGCAGCAGGCGGTGCAGTTCGCCGCGCAGGCGGTCATGTCGGGCACCCAGGACGTGGTGATCGCCGCCGGGGTGGAAAGCATGACCCGCGTGCCGATGGGATCGAGCACGGCGCTGCATGCCAAAGCCGGCCTCGGCAGCGGCCCGTTCAGCCAGCGCATCCAGGCGCGCTACGGCGTTTCCGGCTTCAGCCAGTTCAACGGCGCGCAAATGATGTCCCACAAATACCGTCTCAGCCGCGACGACCTGGACGCCTACGCGCTGCAAAGCCATCAGCGGGCCGCCGCGGCGACCCTGGCGGGCGCATTCGAGCGCGAGATCCTGAAGCTGGAGATCACCCTGGCGGACGGAACGACTGCGATGCACGGCACCGACGAGGGCATCCGCTACGATGCGACCCTGGACTCCATCCGCTCGGTCAAGCTGCTGGCCGAGGGCGGCACGATCACCGCCGCCAATGCCAGCCAGATCTGCGACGGCGCCTCCGGCGTGCTGGTGGTCGGCGAGCGGGCGCTGAAACAGCACGGGCTGACGCCGCTTGCCCGCATCCACGCCCTGACGGTGACCGCCGGCGACCCGGTGATCATGCTGGAGGAGCCGATTCCGGCCACGCGCCGGGCGCTGCGGCGCGCCGGCATGAGCATTGGCGAGATCGACCTGTACGAAGTGAACGAGGCGTTTGCGCCGGTCCCGCTCGCCTGGCTGCGGGAGTTGGACGCCGATGCGGCGCGGCTGAACGTCAACGGCGGCGCCATCGCGCTCGGTCACCCGCTGGGCGCGTCGGGGACGAAGCTGATGGCGACCTTGATCCACGCCTTGCGGGCACGCGGCGGCCGCTACGGATTGCAGACCATGTGCGAGGGCGGTGGCATGGCCAATGTCACCATTGTCGAGGTGCTATAACGTTCTCAATATGAGGCGGCGCGTCCGGCCGCAAGGCGGCTGCGTTTTCCTCCGTCATGGTGCGCGCAGGCGCACCATCCACGCCTGCGGTGCCGGTTTGCGCAAGGGCGGGAAGCGGCGGCCCGGGGCACAATTTTGACGCCTATGCGCTGACCGCCCGGTGAATGGCTCGCGCGATCCGCTCGTCGGCAAGGTAGTCGATAATCGAATGCGCATCGTCCCGCCGGTTATGGATGTCGCTGATGTTCTCGATGCCGGTGCAGAACGTATCCGCATCGAGCCTGCCATACAGCGCCACGAAGTCGCGTTCGTCGGCGCCGTTGAGCCAATGGCCGACCTCCGCGGGCTGGGCGAGTTTGGGGGGCTTGATGCAATCCTTGACGGCATTGATTCCAAGTGGGGAACCCAGGGTTACAAACAGCGGGACCTGCGGCAAATTCGTTTTCCTGAGTAGCCGGTAAGAAACGATGGTCCCGAGCGAGTGGCTAACGATTACCTGGGGACCTGGCTTGAAGAATGGGACGACGATTTCGTCCACAGCTTGCGTGACGTGCGGCCTGTTCAAATAGGCATCGACCTGTACAACGAACGACATTCCTATTTCACGAAACCATGGAACGCGGCTTTCGAGGACCCGGCCGATGGCCTGGACCCATTCCCAGTTCGCCGGCCCGCGGGAGACGACCTCGGTGCCCAGTTCCGCCCGGATGTCGGCATCCGAAATCCCGTAGGCATCGGCGAATTCACGGATCATTGCCTCCTCGGTGGGAGATTGCACGGCGCCCGGTGCGCCGCGGCTCACCACGGCAGCGCCGCCGTGGAGTTCGCGCGTCAGCCGGTCGAGGACATCACCATAATAGGGCATCTCCGGCTCAATGGCCGGCCTGGCCAGTCCGAGGCGGTCCCAGGTTCCATAAAGCGACGCCCGCCAGGCGTGCAGGATCTCGGCTGCAGGATGACCCTCCTGACGCATGCCGTGGACAAACACGATCCGCATTTTCAGATTTCCCCTTTCTGGATCAAGGCCGCAAACCGGCTTCCGGCCTCGGCGTTGAAGGCTGTCCATACGCTGTCCATCAAGCCCGCCCGCAAGCTGACGAGTTCAGGCCGAGCCCCATTCTCGGCATCGAGCATTGCCCATCCCCGCGTGAGCATCGGGTAACCGCCGGCGACGGAGATCGTGTCGGGAACGGGGCCCTGGGCACGGATCATCGTGGTCGGATCTCCGTAGGCGGACAGCAGAGAAATGATGTCGAATGGCACGAATTGATCGCGGCTGACGAAGTACCACGCGATGTTCGCCATTTCGCCGATCCGGCCGCTGCGCTCATAAGCATAGGCCGCAAGCACACCCAGGGCGGGATTGATGTGCTTCACCTTGCGCGCTTCATCTGCGAACGAGTTGAACTCTCTTGGCGACGCACCGCGATTAACGCTCAGCAGGGCATTCCATTTGGCGACGATAGTCTCGCTCGACAGTATGCGTTTCCTTTGCTCATTGGATGCGTTCCGCGGAGCGTAATTCAGGCTGTCGGCTCCCTGCTCGCCAACGACGAGCGTGCCGATGAACTGGGGGAGCAAAGTCGCTGCTATCCAAATATTGTTTTCGGTACGCAGCGCAGCGGAATGCGCCGGTCCACCACCGCGCACATGCCATGATCCCGCCTCCTTAAAGACATCGACCTGAATTCCGGGAGGGACAACAATCTCGGTAATCCTGCTGCCGATGATGGTCAGGCTCCGGTTGGTCTGGAAGGTCTCCCTGCCAGTGTAAGACTGAAAAGCCCGGGTGCGTTCAGTCACCTGGCGTTGTCTGCCGGCCTCGTCCCGCTTCACGCGCGCCCGGGCTTTGTTTGCCCGCGACTTGCCGTCTGCCGGCCGGAGTTTCATACCCTCCAAGAGCCAGCCCAGCCCGGGAGATCGCCCGCCGGCCATTTCGACCAACACTTTCGGCTGATCTACGGCGGCGATTTGTGCATATTCGTCATTGGGCGGTCTCCAACTGGGTGTGATTGCGGGATACTGGACGATGCCGCCGGGTATCTGTCCACTCTGAAACGGGACCGTTTTGTTAAGCCAATCCGCCAATGCCCCCGAGGAGATAACTTTGCCCTTGGCACGGACCTCGGCAGCGTCCGGTTCCAGCCCGCGAAGCGCCCGCAACAGGCATCGGGCGAAGACGCCGAAAGCTTTCGCGGGATCCTGGTTCGACACTTCCTGCGCCACATAGCCAATGTCGGTCGATAGGAACTCGTCGTACGGCGACGACAACCCGTTACGCGATGGCGGCGGAAAGATCACCCGGCCGCTGACCATTGCCGCGGTGTTGAGCGAAGAGCGGCAAGCGTCGCTGAAGACGGCTATTTGGCCGATTCCGCGCCGCCTGGCGTTGCGGATGGACTGCAGCAAATTAACGGCTTCGTCACTGTCGCTGTCGTAGTTGGAAAGCAGCCAATAATCGCCCGTTTGGGCACAAATACCGTGGCCGGAATAAAAGATCAAAAGCCGGTCGACATCGTCGTCTAATATAGGCTTGATCTCGGATTTGAGGCGGTCGATCGTGACCGCCTCGTCCTCGTCCGTCACGAGCCTGACGGTATAGTCCTGGCCCGGTGCGCTCGCCCAGTCCGCGAAGGCGTGAGCGTCATTGACCGCGCCGTCGAGTTTAGGCAACTGGCCGCTCTTCCTGATGCCAATCGCGAGAGCATATCGCTTGCCCATGTTCCGCCCCGCGTTCCCCCGGCACGTTGCCGCTGCCGAACTGTTCATTCTCGAGACGGTCTCGACGGTAGGATATCGATCCGAAACCGATCCGAGGCGCCGTCGCGGCCGTTGCGAACGATTGTGCATCCGACTGATGCTCATTGGCAATAGCACACCATTGCCAAATGGTCCCCGCAGCCGCCATGGGCGGGATCAGGCCACGGCGCGGACGATCGCGGCGTAATGGCACGCGGCGGCGGCGAGGACGAAGCCGTGCCAGATCGCCTCCTGGAAGCGCAGCCGGGAGAGGTGGAAGATGACGCCGACGCTGTAGAGCACGCCGCCGGCGACCAGCAGCGCCGATACCGTTACCGGCAGGCTCAGGATCAGCCCGGGGTCGGACACAACCGACCAGCCCATGATCAGATAGAGTGGCACGACGAACGGCTCGACGCGGCGCGGCGCAAGCAGCTTGAACAGGGCGCCGGTGACGGCAATGGCCCAGATCCCGGCCAGCAGCCCGAGCCGGTAGTCTCCGTCGGGTGAGGCGAGGGTCAGCGGGGTATAGGTCCCGGCGATCATCACGAAGATCGCCGCCTGGTCGAGATGGCGGTACAGCTCGCGTCGACGGCCGAGCCGCCCCCAGGCGTACAGCGCCGAGCAGCCGACCATCGCCAGCAGCCCCGCGCCGTAGGCCGCCAGGGCGGCGGCGCGCGGCGCAGTCGTGTGCGGCTGAACCAGCACGCCGAGCGCGACACACCCCGCCACCGCCAACAGCACGTTGATACCTTGCACCACGCCGTCCGCGATCCGTTCGGACGGGCGTGGCGGGGTGAAATCACGCTTCGTTCGCATCGGCCGGACAGTAGGCGATCCGGACAGCTTCGTCATCCGGGCCCCGGCGAGGCTACCCGGAATACGCCGGGCGCGCTTTACTCGGTCGCCGGCAAGGAGGGGCAGGCGAACCTGCAACGGGACAAGCGCTGAGCGGGTAATCTATTCGTCACCTCGGGGTCACTGTCGCCGCTCCGGCCAGGCTGCTAGGTCCCATTGTCACGGCCGGATGGCGCTGCGCCCCGTGTCATGGACGGATTTGGTCCGGTCACCTTCGACTTGCGGTGCTGCGTGCGGCAAAGTCGTGGAGATGGCCGGCACAAGGTCGGCCATGACACTTACGGCCGGCGGGGACACAATGAACAGGCTTCGATTCGGGCAATGTCCCGGGGAGGAAACATCACGATGACCGCACCGAACGATGTCGATTTTGCCGAAACCACCGAATGGGTGGACGCACTGAATGCGGTTTGGCAGCACCGCGGGCCGGAGCGGGCCAACTTCCTGGTCAATGCCGTGGTCACCGAGGCGCGCCGCGACGGGCTGTTCGTGCCGCACGCGCTGACCACCGCCTACCGGAACACCATCCCGGCGGACCAGGAAGCGAAATCCACCGGCAATCGCCAGATCGAGTCGCGCATCCGCTCGCTGATCCGGTGGAACGCGGTCGCCATCATCCTGCGCGCCAACAAGGAATCCTCGGAACTCGGCGGCCACATCGCCAGCTTCCAGTCCTCGGCGCTGCTGTACGACATCGGCTTCGGGCATTTCTGGCATGCCGCGACGGCGGACCATGGCGGCGATCTGCTGTATATTCAGGGCCATGTCTCGCCGGGCATCTATGCACGGGCCTACGTGGAAGGCCGCCTGTCGGAGCAGCAACTGCTGAATTTCCGCCAGGAGGCCGACGGCAAGGGCATTCCATCCTACCCGCATCCCTGGCTGATGCCGGATTTCTGGCAGTTCCCCACGGTGTCGATGGGGCTTGGCCCGCTGATGGCGATCTACCAGGCGAAGTTCCTGAAGTACCTGGAAGGGCGCGGGCTGGCGAACACGCGGGATCGCAAGGTCTGGGGCTTCCTTGGCGACGGCGAGTGCGACGAACCGGAGTCGCTGGGCGCGATCTCGATGGCCGGGCGCGAGGGGTTGGACAATCTAATCTTCGTGATCAACTGCAACTTGCAGCGACTGGACGGACCGGTGCGCGGCAACGGCAAGATCATCCAGGAACTTGAAGGCGTCTTCCGCGGCGCCGGGTGGAACGTCATCAAGGTCATCTGGGGTTCCGGCTGGGATGCGCTGTTCGCCAAGGACAAGGACGGGATCCTGCTGAAGCGCATGGAGGAATGCGTTGACGGGCAGTACCAGGACTTCAAAAGCAAGAACGGTGCCTATGTCCGCGAGCACTTCTTCAACTCGCCGGAACTGAAGGCGCTGGTGGATGATCTGAGCGACGAGCAGGTCTGGAAGCTCAGCCGCGGCGGCCACGATCCCTTCAAGGTGTTCGCCGCCTATGACGCGGCGGTGAAGCACAAGGGGCAGCCGACGGTGATCCTCGCCAAGACGGTGAAGGGTTATGGGATGGGCGAGTCGGGCGAAGGCCAGATGATCAGCCACCAGGCCAAGAAGATGACCTCGGACGCGCTGAAGCAGTTCCGCGAGCGGTTCTCGATCCCGATCACCGACCAGCAATTCGAAAAGGTGGAATTCGTCCGCTTTGCCGACGACAGCGCGGAGATGAAGTATCTGCGGGAACGCCGCGCGGCGCTGGGCGGCTACCTGCCGCACCGGCGGCAGAAATCATCGGCGTTGCAGGCGCCGCCGCTGACGAATTTCCAACGGCTGCTGGACAGCTCGGGCGAGCGGGAGATTTCCACCACCATGGCGTTCGTGCAGATGCTTGGCACGCTGGTGCGCGACAAGACCATTGGAAAGTTCGTCGTGCCGATCGTTCCCGATGAATCACGGACGTTCGGGATGGAGGGGATGTTCCGGCAGCTCGGGATTTACTCTGCTGTAGGACAGTTGTACCGGCCGCAGGACGCCGATCAACTTATGTATTACCGGGAGGACAAGTCGGGGCAGGTGTTGCAGGAGGGGATCAATGAGGCCGGGGCGATGTCGTCCTGGATCGCGGCGGCGACGTCGTACAGCACCAACGATGTGCCGATGATTCCGTTCTACATTTATTACTCGATGTTTGGGCTGCAGCGTGTCGGCGACCTGGCCTGGGCGGCGGGCGACATGCGTTGCCGCGGCTTCCTGCTGGGCGGCACCGCCGGGCGCACGACGTTGAACGGGGAGGGGTTGCAGCATGAGGACGGGCACAGCCATGTGCTGTCGTCGACGATCCCGAACTGCGTTTCCTATGACCCGACCTTTGCGTATGAGGTGGTGGTGATCATTCGCGACGGCATCCGGCGGATGTATCAGGAGCAGGAGGATGTTTACTACTACATCACCCTGATGAACGAGAACTACCAGCACCCCGGCATGCCGGACGGGGCTGAGGAGGGCATCGTCAAGGGGATGTATCTGCTGAAGGACGGGGATGTTGCCGCCGGGCCGCGGGTGCAACTGCTTGGTTCCGGGACGATTCTGCGGGAAGTGATCGCGGCCGCTGATCTGCTGCGGGATGACTGGAACGTGGCGAGCGATATCTGGAGCGTGCCGAGCTTCACGGAACTCCGCCGTGACGGCATGAGCGTGGAGCGGTGGAATTTGCTGCACCCCGGGGAGACGCCGCGCAAGAGCTACGTGGAGACGCTGCTTGAGAAACGAACCGGGCCGGCGGTTGCGGCGACCGACTACATGCGGATGTATGCGGATCAGATTCGTGAGTGGGTGCCGGGACGGTATGTGACGCTGGGGACGGACGGATTTGGCCGCAGCGATTACCGGGTCAAGCTGCGGACGTTCTTCGAGGTCAACCGGCACTACGTCACGGTCGCCGCGCTGAAGGCGCTGGCGGATGAGGGCAAGGTCGACCGCTCGATCGTTGTTGAGGCGATCAAGAAATACGGGATTGATGCCGAGCGGCCGGATCCGTGGACGGTTTGAAGGCGGCGGTTATCGTGTCATGGCCGGACCTGGTCCGGCCATCCACGACTTTTCCGCCCCGAACACCGCAAGTCGTGGATGGCCGGGACAAGCCCGGCCATGACACAAAGGGAAACGGCTAATGACAATCGAAGTAAAAATCCCCGACATCGGTGATTTCAAGGACGTCCCGATCGTCGAGATCATGGTGAAGCCGGGCGATACGGTGAAGCCGGAAGATGTGCTGCTTACACTGGAGTCCGACAAGGCGACGCTCGACGTGCCATCGCCGGCCGCCGGCACCGTGGCGTCCGTCAGCGTTGCCGTCGGCGACAAGGTCAGCGAGGGCAGCGTGATCCTGCTGCTCGATGCCGCCACCGCGGCGACGGCGCCGACGCCGCCGAAGACCAACATCTCGGCCCCGCCGGCCCCGGCCAGCGCACCCGCCGGGGTGGCGGAGGTGCGGGTGCCGGATATCGGCGACTTCAAGGACGTGCCGGTGATCGAGATCCTGGTGAAGCCGGGCGACACGGTGAAGCCGGAAGACCCGCTGGTGATGCTGGAATCCGACAAGGCGACGATGGACGTTCCCGCGCCGCTCGGCGGTGTCGTGCAGGACATTCGGATCAAGATCGGCGACAAGGTCTCGGAAGGGTCCGTGATCCTGCTGCTGACGACGGGGGCGCCGGTTGGGCTGGCAACGACGGCCGCGCCGCCGAACGCACCGCCGCCACCGGTGACGCCCGCTGCGGCCGCTCCGGTTGCCAGCGGCGGCATCGATGAGGCGGCGTTCCGGCTGGCCTATGCGGGTCCCGGGGCGCGCGCTTTGGCGCGGGAGCTTGGGGTCGATCTCGGCCGGGTCAAAGGCAGCGGCACCAAGGGACGCATCCTGAAGGAGGACGTGGCGGCGTTCGCGAAAGCGCCGCCTCCGCCTTCTCCCGCCGCGGCGCCTGCCGGCGGCGGCGTTGGGGTGGACCTGCTGCCCTGGCCGAAGGTGGATTTCGCCAAATTCGGGCCGATAGAGGTCAAGCCGCTGTCGCGGATCAAGAAGATCTCGGCGGCGAACCTGCACCGCAACTGGGTGATGATTCCGCACGTCACCAACCACGACGATGCCGACATTACGGACCTGGAAAGCTTCCGGGTGCAACTGAACAAGGAGAACGAGAAAAGCGGGGCGCGCGTGTCGATGCTGGCCTTCATGATCAAGGCGGCCTGCGCGACGTTGAAGAAATTCCCGGAGTTCAATGCCTCGCTCGACGGCGACAACCTGATCCTGAAGAATTACTACCATATCGGTTTCGCCGCCGACACGCCGGCGGGGCTGGTGGTGCCGGTCATCCGTGATGCCGACACCAAGGGCGTCATCGCCATTGCCAAGGAAATGGGGGAACTCGCAAAGCTGGCTCGCGACGGCAAGCTGAAGCCGGACCAGATGCAGGGCGGGACGTTCACGATCTCCAGCCTCGGCGGGATTGGCGGGACGTATTTCACGCCGATCATCAATGCGCCCGAGGTCGCCATTCTGGGGGTGTGTCGTTCGGCGTGGCGGCAGGTGTCGGCGGACGGGAAGACTTCGGCGTGGCGGTTCATCCTGCCGCTGTCGCTGTCGTGGGATCACCGGGTGATCGACGGCGCGGCGGCGGCCCGCTTTAACAGCCACTTCGCCGCGCTGCTGTCCGACATGCGCCGCGTGCTGATCTAGAGGGAGGGAACGGTCATGGCGATCATCAAAGTCGCGGTTCCCGACATCGGGGATTTCGCGGACGTGCCGGTCATCGAGGTGCTGGTCAAGCCGGGCGATACCATCCGTTCCGAACAGGCGCTGGTCACGCTGGAGTCGGACAAGGCCACTTTGGACGTGCCCTCGCCGGTCGATGGCGTGGTGACGGCCATTGGCGTTGCCGTTGGCGACAAGGTGTCCGAGGGCACGTTCCTGATGGACGTGGAGGCGGATGTCGCTCCCGCCGGGGTCGCGCCGCACCAGAAGGTGTCGGGCGATGCGCGCACCACCGCCAGCGGGGCGCCGCAGGCCGACTACGGCACAGCCGGCGTCTACGAGACGATCGACGTGCGGGTGCCGGATATCGGCGACTTCAAGGACGTGCCGGTGATCGAGGTGCTGGTCAAGGCCGGTGACACGGTCAAGGCCGAGGACCCGCTGGTCTCGCTGGAGTCCGACAAGGCCACGATGGATGTGCCGGCCCCCGTCGGCGGCACCATCGGCTCGGTCGCCATCAAGGTTGGCGACAAGGTGTCGGAGGGCAGCCTGATCCTGACGCTGTCCACCGGTGCTTCGACGGCTCCCCCGGCGGCGGCCCCAGCGGTGCCGGTGCCGGTCCCGAACGCGGCGGCGTACGGCGGCGACGCCGATATCGAGTGCGAGATGCTGGTGCTCGGCGCCGGGCCGGGCGGCTATTCGGCGGCGTTCCGTTCGGCGGACCTCGGCATGAAGACGGTGCTGGTGGAGCGCTATGCGGCCATCGGCGGCGTCTGCCTGAATGTCGGGTGCATTCCGTCGAAGGCGCTGCTGCATGTGGCCTCGGTGATCGACGAAGCGCGGTCGCTGGAGCATCACGGCATCAGCTTCGGGACGCCCGAGATCGATTTGGACAAGCTGCGCGGCTTCAAGGACGGCGTGGTCAGGAAACTGACCGGCGGGCTGGCGGGGATGGCGAAGGGGCGGCAGGTGGAGGTGGTGCGCGGTGTCGGCCGGTTCCTCGATCCGTATCACCTGCTGGTGGAACTGACCGGCGGCGACGGACAGGACAGGACGGGCGAGACGAAAACGATCCGCTTCCAGAAGGCGATCATCGCCGCCGGGAGCCAGGCGGTGAAGCTGCCGTTCATGCCGGATGATCCTCGGGTGATCGATTCGACGGGGGCGCTGGCGCTGACGGCGATCCCGAAACGGATGCTGGTGATTGGCGGCGGGATCATCGGGCTGGAAATGGCGACGGTCTACTCGACGTTGGGTGCGCGGATCGATGTGGTGGAGATGCTCGATACGGTGATGGCGGGCGCGGACCGCGATCTGGTGAAGGTCTGGGAGAAGCGGAACGCGCCGCGGTTCGACCGGATGATGCTGAACACCAAGACGGTGTCGGCGAAGGCGACCGAGGCCGGCATCGAGGTCGGGTTTGAGGGGGTGAACGCGCCGGCGGAGCCTCAGATTTACGACCTGGTGCTGGTGGCGGTCGGGCGCAGCGCCAATGGCCGGGCGATCGATGCGGACAAGGCCGGCGTGGCGGTGACCGATCGCGGCCTGATCCCGGCCGATCGGCAGATGCGGACGAATGTCGGGCATATTTATGCGATCGGCGACATCATCGGGCAGCCGATGCTGGCGCATAAGGCGGTGCACGAGGCGCATGTCGCAGCCGAGGCGGCGGCCGGGCGGAACAGTTACTTCGATGCGCGGCAGATACCGTCCGTCGCCTACACCGATCCGGAGGTCGCCTGGGCGGGGCTGACGGAGCAGCAGTGTAAGGCGCAGGGGGTGAAATACGCTAAGGCGGTGTTCCCGTGGGCGGCGTCGGGGCGGGCGATCGCCAACGGGCGGGACGAAGGATTTACGAAACTGCTGTTCGATGAGACGACGCATCGGTGCATCGGTGGCGGGATCGTCGGGACCCATGCGGGGGATCTGATCAGCGAGGTGTGCCTGGCGGTGGAGATGGGGTGCGACGCGGCGGATATCGGCAAGACGATCCACCCGCACCCGACCTTGGGCGAGTCGATCGGCATGACGGCGGAGGTGTTCGAGGGGGTTTGCACTGATGTGCCGCCGCCGAAGCGGAAGAAGCATTGAACGGTTGGCGGCGGCTTGTTCTGGACACCGGTCGATGTGCACAATACAGCAGGTGCGCGCATCGGAGGTGCGGCACATGGGCGATACGGCGTTCCTCTCCGTCAGGCTGCCGCAGGCTTTGCGAAACCGGATCAAAGCCGTCGCGGCGCAGCGCGGTGAACCGGTTCAGGATCTCGTCGGCGGCCTGATCGAGCGCTTCCTTGAGGAAGCCGAACGGCAGCCGCCGCGGCTTGCGGACATCCTGCAAACCTTGCGGGCGATTGAAGCACCGTTGCGCGCCGGGGGTGTCGCCGCGCTTTGGGTGTTCGGCTCCGCCGCCCGCGGCGATGCCCGTCCGGACAGCGATATCGATCTGGCAGTTGATTTCACGCCGGGCGCCGAACCATCGCTGTTCGGGATCGTGCGCCTCAAGGAGGACATCGAGGCAGCGCTCGGCCGCAAGGTGGACATTGCCGAGCGGTCCGCCATGACCCCCCGGGTGGCAGCCACCGCGGAACGTGATCTCGTCCGCGTGTTCTGATGGTCAGGGACGTGCAGGACCGCCTGAGGGACATTCGGGAGGCGGCAACCGATTTGGTGGATTTCGTCAAGGACATGGAGACGGCGGCGTTTCAGGCTTTGCCGCACGCCGATCGGATGGGCTACCGGGCGGTCAAGAACGCGCTGATCGAACTCGGCGAGGCAGCCAAGGCGATACCGGACGATGTCAGGGCACGATATCCCGATGTGGATTGGAAGGGGTTCGCCGGCCTGCGGGACATGATTGCGCACCGGTATTTCGGCGTCGATACGCCACGGCTGCTGCCGACCGGGGCTGCTGGCGGCGGTGGAGAAGGAACTCGGTCTCCTCCAAGGCGAGACCAAAGACGATGAGCCCAGGCCAGCGAAGCCATCCTGATCCGTGTGGTAACCGCGAATTCGGAGACGGAGGCCGCTACAGGTTCCACCTACTGGCACAACACAGCGTCTGTGCTATTCACCTAAGCTTGATTTTGCTGCACCGCAGGCACTGGCACTGCACCATACGCCCCTGCGGCCAATCCCATGGTGAAGGTATGGTATCGAACGAGGAGCTGATTGCCGTTCTTAGCAACGACCTGACCATAAGAATTCCCGGATGGGGTGCAAATGAAGTCTCCGATGGCCTTGTCACGCCGTCTTGCCTCAAGCACCAGCCTTTCGGCACGTGCCGCGTCCTATGCCTGAGCCGTTGCCTCGGCAGCACGAGCCTTTGCCTCCGCAGCGCGGGGCAGGATCGTAAGGCGCTCATCCGGCGCAACGCCGCGGCGCGATAACTCGGTCGCAACCTGCCCTGCCTTGCTTTCGATGAACTGAGGTGAGGATTGCCTTTCCCTAAATGCATTGTGGCAAAAAGGGTGGCGCTAGCGTTAGCCGGAGAGAAGCGGGGCGCCATTGCATCAAATGCGCGATAATTTACATTGTAATACACGTCAAGGTTGAATTATGAGCAATCGTCGATTAGAGTTCACCCATCGTCCATGGAGTAGAACCGATTGACGTCCGAACGGCCCGCATCCGATCCAACCGTTGAGCCAAGCGACGGCATCGGCCGGGCCGCCCCGATCGCTCGCACCGCCGAGAAATCCGACTTTCTGGCACGGGGCAGGTATCCGCTGACCGATGACGAAATTCACTCACGCGCCAACGTTCGCCACCTCATGGCCCGCTCCGATGCCCTTGATGACCTGCAAATCCGGTTCCATCGGCTTCAGACGGACTACTTCGAGATCAGCAGAGAGCTGTCGGTCGTTCGAACAAAGTCCGAACGCAACGCGGTCTACGATAACTTCATCACGTTTTGCAATTCGGCCGGTTTCGCCGTCACGGGTTATGCGGTTAGCTTCCTGACAGTGACCGGAGCAGACAGGACGCTTCCGGCCATATGGACGGCGTTCGGCCTGCTCATCGCGGGGGGATCGCTTTGGGCACAAATCAGGGGGCGCCAATAGATGCTCATGTTGATCCGGGACATACGGGATGCGGGTGACCACGACCGCGAACGTGTGGTCTTGCAGGCCAAGACCGACCTCGAGGCCGGTGCGTATGTACTCATCGCGGCAAGGTCAGCGGCGTCGGGCAAGGCACTCGGCGGCCCGGTTCCCTTCTGCTTCTGGTTTCCGGACACGGTTGTCCGCGCTGGCGATTTGCTCGTCCTGTATTCCAAGCCCGGAGTCACGACGCAGAAGGATAATGCGGCGGGTGGTGCTTCGCACTTCTTTTACTGGGGATTGGAAGCTCCGATTTGGCACGCTGACAATCTGCGCCCCGTCCTGATCGAGGCCGCGCAATGGCAGGCGCTGGCAAAGACCACCGCCGCGCTGGAGCATCACGAGCCCTGAGTCGGACGTCTACCCCCCGCTGTTCCCGCCGGCCTTCCCGGCCGCGAACCGCACCGCCTCCTCCGCCGCGCGCACCAGCGCCCGGGCCTTCTGCCGCGTCTCCTCGTATTCCGACTCCGCCACCGAATCCGCGACGATCCCCGCCCCGGCCTGGACATACATCACGCCGTCCTTGACCAGCGCCGTGCGCAGCCCGATGCACGTATCCATGGTCCCGTTCGCCGCAAAGTACCCGATGCAGCCGGCGTAGATGCCGCGCCGATCGGGTTCGAGTTCCTCGATGATTTCCATCGCCCGCACCTTCGGCGCGCCCGACAGCGTCCCTGCCGGGAACCCCGCCGCCAGCGCGTCCAGCGCATCCAGCCCGTCGCGCAGCTTGCCCTCGACGTTGGAGGAAATATGCATCACGTGGCTGAACCGCTCGACCACGAAGCTCTCGGTCACCTTCACCGAGCCGACCTCGGACACCCGGCCGACATCGTTGCGGCCGAGGTCGATCAGCATCAGGTGCTCCGCCCGCTCCTTCGGGTCCGCCAGCAGCTCGACCTCCAGCGCCTGGTCCTCCTCCCGCGTCGCGCCGCGCTTTCGGGTCCCCGCCAGCGGCCGGATCGTCACCGTGCCGTCGCGCAGCCGCACCAGCACCTCCGGCGAGGAACCGACGATCGAGAACCCGCCAAAATCGAGGAAGAACAGGAACGGGGCGGGATTGATCCGCCGCAGCGCGCGATACAGCGACAGCGGCGGCAGCGCGAACGGCACGGAAAACCGCTGCGACAAGACGATCTGGAAGGCGTCCCCGGCGGCGATGTATTCCTTGCACCGCGCCACGCCGGCGATGAAGGTCTCCTTCGACATGTTCGACCCCGGCGCCGGCGGGTCGGGCAGCATCACCGGCGGCGGCTGGAAGGGCAGGGGGCGCTCCAGCGCCGCCTCCGCCGCGGTCAGCCGCTGATCGGCCCGCAGCCAGGCCCGCTCGACCGAGACATCCCCGGCCGGATAGGCCGGGGTCACCAGGGTCAGCTCGTCGTTGACGTTGTCGAAGATGGCGAACAGGGTGGGGCGCACCATGATCCCCTCCGGCACGCCGATGGTGTCGACATTTTTCTCGGGCAGCGCCTCCATCTGCCGGACCATGTCGTAACCCAGGTAGCCCACCAGCCCGCCCGACATCGGCGGCAGGTGCGGCGGCACCTCCAGTTGCGTCTCCTCGACCAGCGCCCGCAGGCTGTCCAGGGGGGAGCGCGCCTCCTCTACAAACGCATGCGGCGCCGACAAAGCGTGCCGGTTGACCGCGGCGACGCCGTTGCGGCAGCGCCAGATCAGGTCGGGGTTCATGCCGATGACGGAGTAGCGTCCGCGCGCCGCGCCGCCCTCGACGCTTTCCAGCAGGAAGGAGTTCGGCAGGCCGTTCGCCAGCTTGAGGAACGCCGCGACGGGAGTTTCCAGATCCGCCACGGTCTTGCGCCACACCAGGCTGCCGCGCCCTGCTTCATAGGCCAGGCGGAAAGCGGCGAAACCGGGTGTTACGGATACGTTCATGACTCTCTCTATTGCTGTGCTTGAACGACGCTGTCGAAGGCCTGCTTGTTGAACTGCGGCTTGGCGCGTTGCCGCACCGCATCGACGAATACCGTCTCGAGGTCGGAGGCGATCGATCGGGTGACCGCCGTGCGGGCCTCATCGTAGCCGGTCTTGTCGGCGCCTGCATCCGGCTTCACGATTTCCGTCAGTTGCGCGACCGTGAAGCCTTCGGCGGTTTCCACCATCGTGGCGTCGCCTTTCTTCAGGCCGAACATGATCCGCTGCAAATCGGCCGGGATCGCCGGGTTGCCCTGGTTGCGGGTGACCAGCGGGCTGAGCTTCGGCGTCACCCCGGCGACCGTGGCGGCGTCGGAGAACGACTTGCCGCCCTGCACCGCGGTCATCATCGCGGTGGCGGCCTTTTCCTGCGTCCGCCGCCGCTGGTCGTGCTTCCAGTCTTCCGCGACCTTGTCCCTGACCGCGTCGAACGGCTTTTCGCCGGGCGGGATCACGCTCTCCAGCGTCACCGCGTAGTAGGCGGAGCCGCCGGTGCCGGGGATCTGCACTTCGGTCAGCCGCGGCGGATCGCCCTGGCGCGCCTGGAACGCCGCCGCGACGATCGCCGCCTTCAGCTCCGGCGCCCCCGGTATCGGCGCGGCCGTGCCGTCCTGCGTCTCGCCCTTGGCATCCATCGTGCCGGCAACGCCAATCAGGCCGAGGTCGCCGGGCATGTCGTCGAGGCTGGTGCCGTTGCCCAGCAACTGGTCGATCTTGTTGGCGCGGTCATAGATCACGTCGGCCGCCTTGCCGGCGAGCACCTGCGCCCGCAGCGTGTCCTTCGCCTGCTCGAACGTGGTTTCCGCGCCGGGGACGATATGCGTCACCTTGACCACGAACCAGCCCAGCGCGCCCTTGACCGGAGCCGACACGCTGCCCTCCGGCCCGGAGAACACCGCCCGCGCCAGGTCGGGGTCGGGGAACTGCACCTGCGTGCCGTCATCCTGGGTGATCGCCACGGCGCCGGCCGCCTTCGCCGCCTCCTGCATGGCCGCCCAGTCCGCCCCGGCCCGCCACCTGTCGGCCAGGTCGCGCGCCTTCGCCTCATCGGGGACGGACAGGATCTGCGCCGAGCGCTTGCCCGGGGTGACGTATTCGGATTTGTGCTCGTCATAGGCGGCATGCAGCTCGTCATCGGTGATGGTGACGTCGGAGGCGACCGATTGCGGCGACAGCTCGATCGCCTTGATGCGGCGGAACTCCGGCGTGCCGTAGCTGTCCGGGTGGTTGTCATACCAGCGCTGCAACGTGGCCAGGTCGGGCGTTGCCGGCTGCGGCGCCGCGGTCAGCGGGAAGAAGGCGGTGTCGGCGGAGCGTTTTTCGAACTCGGACTCATAGAGCGGTGTCACTTCCGTGGCGGGTGCCTGCACCCCGGCGCTGACCGAGTTCAGCAGTTGCCGCTGCGCGATGTCGGCGCGAAGCTGGGCGAGGAAGCGGGCCTCGGTATAGCCGTTGTTGCGCAGCACGGAGTCGAACTGGGCCTTGCTGAACTGGCCGTCGCGGCCCTGGAAGGCGGGCATCGAGCGGGCCACCGTGGCCACGGCATCGTCCGGGGTGACAATGCGCAGGGCGTTCAACTCCACCCCGAGGGCGGCCTGGGCGACCATGCGTTCGAGCGTCTGCTGGCCGACCTGGCGCCGGACCGCGGCGGAGGCTTCCTGGCCGGGCGGCTGGTCGCGGGTGGCCTGCGCCATGGCACGCTGGAACTCGGACTGGAAGGCCGGGATCTCGATGCTCTGGCCGCCGACTTTGGCGACCCAGGTCGGCGGTCCCATCAGGCGGAACAGGTCGCTGCTGATGCCCCAGCCGACGAAGGAGAGCGCCATCACCACGAAGAAGATGCGCGCGATCCAGGATTCGGAGAAGCGGCGGAACATGGAGATCATGGAAGCGGCGAACCCGGAAATGGCAGACGGGGCGGAGCATATACGGTGCCCGGCCCGGCGTGGCCAGCCATCGCGTGCGAGCCTGCCGGTATTCCGATTTGCGCTCGAACTCCACTTCGGCCCAGACGGCGAATTCCTTGAGCTGAGCGTGCATGCCGGCGGCTTCAGCGCCGGTCTTCAGCCGCATTAAATTCGCCGGAGCCTGGTGTCCTGCGAGGCCGGAAGCCGGTTGCCGAGGCAATCTTCAAAAGTCTTCACTGCCGCTGCATGAACCTGCCGGTTGACCCGCCCGGGATAGCGGGCGGTCAAAGCATCGGTGAAGGCTATGGCTGCATGGACGATCTGCGACGGGATCGAGTTACCGACATCGCCATCTTCCGCCGCCGCCGCCGCCGCTTCCGTGCGGGCGGCCTTGACATAGGCACGTGCCAAGCGAAGCCGCCCTTCACCGAACGCGGCGTCCACAGTCTTCGCGGGCGCCTTGCGGGTCATACGGCTTCCCCTCGGCCTCGCACGCTCGCCGCCAGATCTTCCGGCCGCTCGCCCAGCAAAACGATGACGTCCCTGCTCAGGCTGACCCACCAGGGGTCATGCTCACGGGCAAGTCTGCGGCTATCGGCAGGCTCAAGGCCGATAACCGCAGGGACGAAGCCCAAGGCCGCGGCAGGGTCGGCCAGCGCCTCACGGGTCGCGTCCACGATGCGGGCGCGCTCGGCAGGTGTGGCCACCACGGCGATTTCGAGGTCGCTGTCCGTCCGGTCCTCGCCGCGCGCCACGCTGCCGTAGATCCATACCGCGAGCACGCCCGGACCAGCGGCTGCGGCGGCCGAGCGAACCGTATTGCGGATCGCCGCAAAACGCGCCTCCTCTGCCTCGAACAAGCCCCCGAGACACACGGACAGCGGATGATCGGCCCGGATGCTGTAAAGATGCGTTCGGCCGGACCCGGCGGGGGACACGATGCCGACGGCGTCGAGCGCGGCCAAGGCTGCCCGGACGCTCGCCTTGGCGAGACCGGTCCGGGCGGTCAGGAGCGGCGCGGAAAGCTGGCCCCCGTGCCGGCTGAGCTCCCGCAGCAGACGGACGTTAGCCTCGGTTCCGAGGATTTTCGTAAGCGGATAGCGCTGAGCGCTCTGAGGGGACGAACGTGTCATCGGCCGCCTTTCGGGATGTGCTGCGGTGGCTCAGGGGCATGGCTTATGACACGTCCATCCGGTGTTCCATCCCTACGTTCGGTAAGCCGATCTTAGGACTGGTGAGGCGTGCGTTTTGGTGGCTGGTGAATGCCGCGTCCGGCGGTTTCCTCTTGATTTTGAAACGCCAGTGGCATTATAGAGAACATATCAAGAACAATTGTGGACCACCCCTTCATGCCCGAACCAGACGCCGCCCCATCCCTGCCGCCCATGACCACGGAGGAGCGCGGCGAAACGGATCTGTTCCAGCAGGCGCTGTTCAACCTGATCCCGTTCTTCATGGACGGCGCGCGCGGCGATCCGGCGCGGGCGCGCGGCGCCGCCGTCGAACTGCTGAAAGCTTATCCCATCCGCTCGGTGCTGGAGCTTCAGCTCGTCACCGAGGTCATCGCCTTCTCGCAATCCGCCCTGGACAACCTGCGCCGGGCCAAGGCGGAGCCGCAGATGCCGGAGGTGCAGCGCGACAAGCTGCGCAGCAAGGCGGTTTCGCTGAACGCAGCCGGACACCGCACCATTCGGACCCTGGAGAAGGTCTACGCGGCACGCAACCGGATGCCGACGGCGCCGGCGAAACCCCCTCGGGCCGAACCCCTTCAGGCCGAACCCCCTCGGGCCGAACCCCTTCAGGCCGAACCCCTTCAGGCCGAATCCCCTCAGGCCGAACCGCAGCCGGCGCCGGAGGTCGTCCGCAACCAGGCGGCGATCCTGCGGGAGGTGCAGGAGAGGCTGGCGCAGCACCGGGCGCAGATCGCCGCACAGCAGGGCGGCGTGGAACCGGGCGGGTTCATGAATCGCGATCAACGCCGCGCGGCCGAACTCGACGCCAGGCGGGAAGCGCGGCGGGCGCCGGTTTAGCGCCCGGCCCGCAGCGTCGTTCCGGCGGTCCGGCAAACGCCATGTTCCGGCAAACTCCATCTTGACGCCCCGGACAGTTGCGCTAGCAGCAACCCGAAACCAGAGGGAGGCCCGCACGTGCCGCAACTGATCGCCGGAAACTGGAAGATGAACTGCCTCTCGGCCGAAGCCATTGCGCTGGCCGAGGCGATCGCCGCCGGCGCCTCCGGCATCACCGCCGAGCTGCTGGTTTGCCCCACCGCGCTGCATGTCGCCGCGGTCGCCAAGGCGCTGGCGGGAACGGCCGTCGCCGTCGGCGGCCAGGATTGCCACCAGGCGACGCACGGCGCCCATACCGGCGACATCGCCGCACCGATGCTGCGCGATGCCGGTGCGGGCTGGGTCATCCTCGGGCACTCCGAGCGCCGCCAGAATCATGGCGAAACCGATGAGCTGGTGCGTGAAAAGACCGTGGCCGCGGTGGAAGCCGGGCTGCGGCCGATTGTCTGCGTGGGGGAGACGGCGGACCAGCGCAGCGGCGGCCAGGAAACCGAGGTCGTCGGCTGGCAGCTCGCCGGCAGCCTGCCCAAGCCGTTCGATGGCGTCATCGCCTACGAGCCCGTCTGGGCCATCGGCACCGGCAAGACCGCGACCGAGCAGGACGTCGCGGTCATGCACGCCTTCATCCGCGAGGAGCTGGTGCGCCAGTTCGGCGATGCCGGCCAAACCGTGCGGATTCTCTATGGCGGCTCGGTCAAGGCGTCGAATGCGGTGTCGCTGATGGCGGTGCCCGACGTCGGTGGCGCGCTCGTCGGCGGCGCCAGCCTGAACGCGGAGGAATTTCTAACGATTGCCCGCGCCGCCCGGGCGGGCTAAGAGGCGCGCGTCGCGATGTGTCCCGGTTTGGGCCACGTCGCCATGCCGGTTGAATGAAAGTTTCGCGCGTTGACCTCCGTCCTGCTGATCATCCACTTGTTCGTCACCATCGCGCTCATCGGCGTCGTGCTGCTGCAGCGCAGTGAGGGCGGGGGACTGGGCATCGGCAGCTCCCAGGGCATGGGCGCGTTCATGGGCGGCCGCGGCACCGCCAACCTGCTGACGCGCACCACGGCGATCCTGGCGGCGATCTTCATGGGGCTGTCATTGACCCTGGCGCTGCTGAACCGCGGCACCTCCGCGCCGGTCAAGTCGATCCTGGATACCCCGGCGCAGTCGAGCCCGCCGGCCGCTCCGCTGCCGCCGCCCGCGCCGAAAGGCCCGTCCGCGCCGACGAATTAGGGCCGATTCGCAACGTCATGGTGGCCGCAGGGCCACCATATCCACGCAATTGCCGCGCTATCGAAGCAACGCATGACGGGTCGGCGCAGCTATTCGATGCCGATGCGCTACCCTGCCATGTTTCCTTTATTCTTTGAACCGTTGCCGTCGGGCTTCCCTTGGCCCGATTCGGCTCGCTATGATGGGCGCCCATGACGCGATACGTGTTTGTTACCGGCGGCGTGGTCTCCTCCCTGGGCAAAGGCATTGCAGCGGCAGCGCTCGGCGCGCTGCTGCAAGCGCGCGGATACCGGGTGAAACTGCGAAAGCTCGACCCCTATCTCAACGTCGATCCGGGCACCATGAGCCCGTATCAGCACGGCGAGGTGTTCGTCACCGATGACGGGGCCGAAACCGACCTCGACCTCGGGCATTACGAGCGCTTCACCGGCGTGCATGCCACCAAGCTCGACAACGCCACCACCGGGCGCATCTACCAGGACGTGATCGCGCGGGAGCGGCATGGCGACTACCTCGGCGCCACCGTGCAGGTGATCCCGCACATCACCGACGCGATCAAGGAAGCCGTCCAGCTCGGCACGGAAGACTTCGACTTCGTGCTGGTGGAAATCGGCGGCACCGTCGGCGACATCGAGAGCCTGCCGTTCCTGGAGGCGATCCGCCAGATGGGGAATGAACTCGGGCCGGAGGGCGCGATGTTCGTGCACCTGACCCTGGTGCCGTATATCCCCTCGGCCGGGGAGCTGAAGACCAAGCCGACGCAGCATTCCGTGAAGGAACTGCTGAACGTCGGCATCCAGCCGCAGATGCTGCTGTGCCGCTGCGACCGCCCGATCCCGTCGAACGAGCGGCGCAAGATCGCGCTGTTCTGCAACGTGCGGCCCGAGGCGGTGATCCCGGCGCTGGACGTGGACACGATCTACCAGGTGCCGATCGCCTACCATGCCGAGGGGATGGACCGGGTGGTGCTGAACCACTTCGACATACCCTCCGACATCGAGCCGGACCTGTCGCGCTGGCAGCGCATCGTCGAGACCGTGCGCAACCCGGAAGGCACGGTGCGGATCGCCGTCGTCGGCAAATACACCAACCTGCTGGACAGCTATAAATCGCTGGCCGAGGCGCTGGCGCATGGCGGCATCGCCAACCGGGTGAAAGTCTGCCTCGACTGGGTGGACAGCGAGATCTTCGACCAGCCCGGCGCCATCCACCGGCTGGAGGACGTGCACGGCATCCTGGTCCCCGGCGGCTTCGGCGAACGCGGCACCCCCGGCAAGATCGAGGCGGTGCGCTTCGCCCGCGAGCACAAGGTGCCGTTCTTCGGCATCTGCTTCGGCATGCAGATGGCGGTGATCGAGGCGGCGCGGAACCTCGCCGGGCTGGCCGATGCGTCATCGACCGAGTTCGGCGAGTGCAACACCCCCGTCGTCGGCCTGCTGACCGAATGGGCGCGCGGCAACCAGATCGAACGGCGGTTCGAGGGCGACGACAAGGGCGGCACAATGCGCCTCGGCGCGTATCCCGCGGAGCTGGCGGAGGGCAGCCTGGTGCGCTCCATCTATGGCGGCGCGGCGGAGATCCATGAGCGGCACCGCCACCGGTATGAGGTGAACGTCAATTTCCGCACCTGCCTGGAGGCGACCGGGTTGCGCTTCTCCGGCATGTCGCCGGACGGCGTGCTGCCGGAGATTATCGAGCTGCCGGGGCATCCGTGGTTCGTCGGGGTGCAATTCCATCCGGAGCTGAAGTCCAAGCCGTTCGACCCGCATCCGCTGTTTGCCGGGTTCATCGCGGCGGCGGTCCGGCAGGCGCGGCTGGTTTAGTGAGGCACGCCGTGGCCTCGCCCGGGTAAGCCATGCCATGACGAGCCGATCAAGTGGCGGCCTTGCAGCGGGATATCGTAGCCAACGTTACGCTCCTTGATCCAGGTCAAAGACGTGACAGCCGCGGTCATGGAGTTTGCCGGCATGGCCGACTGCGGCCGTCCGGCCTCGTGCGTCCGCCGGTATCGACCTAAATAGGAGGAAATGACTATGAAACTAGCCAATCCGGCCCCGCTCGGGCTGACCGGCTTCGCTTTGACGACCTGGATGTTGAGCCTGGTGAATGCCGGCTATTACACCGGCACCTCGGTCCCGCTGGTCCTGGCCACGGCGTTCGCCTTCGGCGGCACGGCGCAGTTCTTCGCCGGGCTGATGGAGATGCCGCGCGGCAACACCTTCGGCTTCGTCGCCTTCTGCGCCTATGGCGCGTTCTGGTGGACCTTCGCCCTGTTCGTTGAATTCTTCGGCCCTGCCAACGTGCCGGCGGCGTTTGTCGGCTGGTGGCTGGCAGCCTGGGGCACCTTCTCGCTGGCGATGTTCATCGGCACTTTGGCGCTCAACCGGGCCTTGCAGGCGATCTTCCTCGTGCTGGTGATCACCTTCTACCTGCTCGCCGGAGCGGACCTGTTCGCCATCCCGGCGCTGAAGACGACTGGCGGCTATTTCGGCCTGCTGACCGCACTGCTGGCGTTCTATCTGGCCGCCGCGGAGATCATCAACGAGACGCACGGGCATGTCGTGCTCCCCGTCGGCGCCCCGGCGCCGAAGCCGGTCGCTTCGCTCGGCCTGCACAAGGCGGCGTAGCGCACCCGGCGCTGCATCCCCGTCATGCCGGCGCGTGCCGGCATGACAACGGGAGGCGCCGTCTAGCCGATGGTCGTCTGCGGGCGATCCACGTCCCGCGTGCGGACGATCCGCACGCCGCGCTGCTTCATGTCCTTCAGCCGCAGATACATCATCGCCGTCATCAGCGCGTCGTTAAAGGCGTCGTGCTGGTCCAGCGCCGGCAGGTCCAGGTCCCGCAGCATCGCCGCGAACGATAGGTCCACCGTGGTGCCGGGCGGCGCGTCGCCGTATTTACGCTCGTAATATAGCTTCGACACCTCGATCAGCGGATTCGGCAGCTCGATGCCGACGAGCCCGCGCAGGTATTTGTCCACCATGCGGACGTCGAAATCGACATAGTAGCCAACCAAAGGCCGCCCTTCGACGAAGTGCAGGAAGCGCGGGATGATCGCCTCGATGCGCTCGCCGGTGCCGACATCCATCTCCCGCAGGCGGTGCACCTTGATCGAATCGACCTTCATCTCGGCTTCCGGCCGGGCCACCGCCTCGAACCGCTCGCTGGCCAGGATGCGGTTGCCGCGGATTTTCACCGCGGCGATCGAGATGATGTCGTCCTGCCGGACATCCAGCCCGGTCGTCTCACAATCGAACGCCACCGCCTCGTCCGGCGGGCCGGGCCTGAACATGAACCGGTATGACTGGTCGCCGATGCTCACCTGATGGAACAGCCGCTTCAGCGCCCGAGGGATCATCGGCGACCAACGTTTGACACGGTGGCACGGCCGCCTTCGTCATGGCGGGCGCAGGCCCGCAATCCACGCCTTTGTCTGTTCGAGCCAAAGGCGTGGATGCCGACCTTCGTCGGCATGACGGGGGCCGGTATGGCTTGGAAGCCGCTTTGGCCGCGGATCATCTCAGAACGCGCCGAGGTTGAAGTGCCGGCGCACGATCTCCCGGAACTGCTTGACCACCTGGAAGGCGTCGCGCAGCAGGTCCCGCTGCGTGCTCGACAGGTCCGCCGGCCGCACCAGCGCGCCGGACGCGCCGGCCGAGGCAAGCTGCGAATCCAGCCGCAGGGTCATCAGGAAATACAGCGACTGGGTCAGCTCGCGGCCGAACTCGCGGTTGAAGGTGCCGATATCCACCAGCCGCTGGATGCGGGCGGCGGTGCCGGTCTCGGCCAGCCCGCGCTCCAGCGCCAGGCTGCGCACCCCGTGGACGATCGGGAAGATACCGCCCTTCTTGAGGTCCACCGCATCGCCCTGACCGTCCCGGGTCACCAGCTTGTTGAAGAAGCCGAGCGCCATCGGGAAGGCGTCGATGGCGCGGGCGAAATGCACCATGAACGCGCTGCGGCCGCGCACCGTCTCGATCAGCTCCGCCTTGGTCCGCGCCAGCAGCCTGGCATCGCCGGCGACCGCGACGGCGTCGAACAGGATCGCCACGTTCATGTGGGAATGCTCGTCCGGCATCGCCACCCAGTGGTGGAACATCGTCGTATAGACGTCCACGGTCTGCGACCAGGCCGGGTTGCGCACCATGACGTTGCCGCGGCAGGGGGCGAAGCCGAAGCTTTCCAACGCCGCGGTGAAGTCGTGGCGGAACGTGTCCAGCACCGCCTCGTCCACCGGTTCGGCCAGGATCAGGGCATTGTCCTGGTCGGTTCGCACGGTCTGTTCGCCGCGGCCCTCGCTGCCCATCACCACCAGGCAGGCGCCGGTGCGCAGCGCGGGCGGCGCGACCAGGTCGAACAGTTTCGCGAACAGCCGGCGATTGAGGTCGGAGACGATCTCCGCCACCGCCTCCACCTTGACCGCCTGGCGGCGCAGCATGCGCACCTGCTCGCCGATTTCGCGGGCGGCGGTGATCAGTTCCGGCACCGCGACGGCGCGATCGATCCGGCCGGCGACCAACTGCGTGTTGCCGGCGAGATAGCTCAGCAACTCGATGTCTTCGAGGATGCCGATGTAGGACTTGCCGTCATGCACCGCGACCCGCCGCTTGTTGGTCTTGGTCATCAGGATCAGCGCCGAATAGATGAAATCGTCCGGCGCCAGCGAAATGATATTGTAGTGCACCATCGGCGCCACCGGCGCGTCCAGCGGCATGCGGTCCAGCACGAGTGCCTTCGACAGGTTCATGCCGGTGATCAGGCCCACCTGGTCGCCGTTGCGCACGAACAGGGCGTTTGTATTGACGTCGCGCATGCGGCGGCCGGCGGTCTCGATGCTGTCGTCGGCATCGATGAACGATGCCGGATACAGGCTCAGGTCGCGGACCCGCACTCGCATCAATGTGCCGACGCGGCTGTCCTCGTCCTCGCGTGCCAGCGCGTCCAGCTTGCGGGACAGTTCAAGGTAGAAGAACGCGGCAAAGCGCGGGTTGGCGTGCACCAGGTCCAGCGCCACCGCTTTCGGCAGCAGGTAGCACAGGGTTTCCTCGCGCGCGGCGAAGGCGCTGCCGCTCTCGCCCTGCACCAAGGCGCGGCCGTCGAAGGAGTCCTTGGGGCCGAGCAGGGCGGTGACTTCATCGCCGTCACGCTCTTCCACGACGCCCTTGATGACGACGTAGAGCGCTTCGGCGGCGGCGCCCTGCGCGAGGATGATCTCGCCGGGTCGGTAATAGCCGATGTCGAGCGCCTTGCGCAGCGTCTCCAACTCCGGCCCGGTCAGCCGGTCGAAGGGCGGGTTGTTGGGATCGAAGGCGTTTGGCATGGGAATGATCCCAGGCGGGTTCGACCGCGCCCGGGACTCCTTCGGGTCAGTGCGAGGCGGCGCTGCTGGCGCCGATGCCGGTCTGGCAACGGACGAACTGCGCATCGAAGCCGTTGCGGTCGATCGTCCCGCGGCGGCTCTTGTCGAGCACCGAGAACAGCCAGATCCCGACAAAGGCGATGGTCATCGAGAACAGCGCCGGGTTGTCGTACGGGAACGGCGCGCTGCCCTTGGGATTGCCCAGGGTCACCACCCACACCGCCGGCGACAGCACCACCATGATCACCGCCGAGGACAGACCGAGCAGGCCGCCGATAAGGGCGCCCCGCGTGGTCAGGCCGCGCCAGTAGATCGACAGCAGCAGCACCGGAAAGTTGCAGGACGCCGCGATGCAGAACGCCAGGCCCACCATGAAGGCGACGTTCTGATTCTCGAACGCGATGCCCAGCACGATAGCGAGGACCCCGAGGCAGACGGTGGCAACTTTCGACACCCGCATCTCGGCGATCTCATCCACCTTGCCCTTGCGGATCACGGTGGCAAACAGATCGTGGCTGATCGCCGAGGCGCCGGCCAAAGCGAGGCCGGACACGACGGCCAGGATGGTGGCGAAGGCAACGGCGGAGATGAAGCCGAGGAACAGGTTGCCGCCCACCGCGCTGGCGAGGTGGATAGCCGCCATGTTCGATCCGCCCTTGATCGCCGCCAGCGTCCCCTTGGTCGCGACGAGGGCCGGGTCGAGGAAGGCCGGGTTGGTGGAAACGAGGCAGATCGCGCCGAAGCCGATGATGAAGGTCAGGATGTAGAAGTAGCCAATCAGTCCGGTCGCCACGAGCACCGACTTGCGGGCCGCCTTGGCGTTGGACACGGTGAAGAAGCGCATCAGGATATGCGGCAGCCCGGCGGTGCCGAAGATCAGCGCCATCCCCAGCGAGATCGCCGACACCGGATCGGCCACCAGCGTGCCCGGCTCCATGATCGCGGCATGCTTCGGAGACACCTGCACCGCGGTGGCGAACAGCGACTCCAGGCTGAAGTTGAAGTGCCAGAGCACTGCCAACGCCATGAACGACGCACCCGACAGCAGCAGCACCGCCTTGATGATCTGTACCCAGGTCGTCGCCAGCATGCCGCCGAACGTGACGTAGACGATCATCAGCACGCCGACGATAACCACCGCCATCCAGTAATCCAGGCCGAACAGGATCTGGATCAGCTTGCCGGCGCCGACCATCTGGGCGATCAGGTAGAAGGCGACGACGACGAGGGAGCCGCAGGCTGCAAGGATGCGGGTCTCGGTCTGGCCAAGCCGGAACGAGGCGACGTCCGCGAAGGTATACTTGCCGAGGTTGCGCAGCGGTTCGGCGATCAGGAATGTAACGACGGGCCAGCCGACGAGGAAGCCGACGGAGTAGATCAGGCCGTCATACCCGGACATGTAGACCAGGCCGGAAATGCCGAGAAACGATGCCGCAGACATATAGTCGCCGGAGATGGCGACGCCGTTCTGAACGCCGGTTATGCCGCCGCCGGCGGAATAGAACTGCGCCGCGGACTTGGTCCGGCGCGCCGCCCAATAGGTGATGCCAAGCGTCAGGAAGACGAAGGCGATGAACATCGAGATTGCGGACCAGTTTGTGGTCTGCTTGGGTCCACCGTCGATGCCCTCGGCGAAGGCGGCCAACGGCGCCGCGGCGAGCAGTGCCGCCGCGAACAAGGCTTTGAAGCGGTTCATATCAGCGGGATTCCTCGACGATGGCGCGGGTCAGGCTGTCATAGCTCGCGTTGGCCCTGGCGACATAAATCCAGACCAGGACAAACGCAGAAACGATCACGAACAGGCCGATGGGCAGGCCGAGCGTCATGACACTGTTGCCGATGGGAATGCCGAGGAATTTGGGCGCGTAGCCGATCAGCAGGATGAACCCGAAATAGATGAACAGCGTCACCGCCGTCAGCGTCCAGCCGAACACCGACCGCTGCCTGACAAGTTGCTGGTATTTCGGATTACGCTGGATTGCTTCGTAGCCTAGGGCCGCCATGGTCTGTTTGCCTTCCTGCTTTCTGTGAACGCTTTCCGCGGACAGTCCCTTTGCCGTTCAGCAGGCACGCAAGACTGCGGTCCACGGTCCCTCCATCTGACTATCACAACGATCAGCCAGCAGCCACTTCTTTGACGGCGATCAATTGCATGGTTTCGGCTGGCGGGAAAGCCGCAGCGGGCGATATCAGCCGCGCGGCGCTCTTGCAAGACCGTGTCCGGCCTCGGGTTCGAGTAAACCGATGAAATCGTACGATAGATTGCCGTTACCCTGGAAGCCGTCGGGACAGGCAATTACTCCGGGACGTCGTTGACAGGCTCTGCACAACTCGCGGCAACAGTAAACGTCGTTTCTTTCAACCGCCATTTCGGGTGACCTTCGGTCTGCCGGCGCAGGGTGAGCACCCGGCCGGCGCAGCTTCAGCCGCCCGGTCCGATCACCTTGTGGAACAGCGCCAACTGTCCGGCTGTCGTTTCGTCCCAACTGAAAGCTTCCGCGTAACGCCGTGTCGCCGCGCGGTCCGGCAGGGCCGCGAACAGGTGCCGCACCGCGCCGGCCAGCCCGTCCGCGGTATTCGGGTGGTAGGTTATCCCGGCTTCGGGAGCCCGCACGACCTCCGGATTGCCCCAGGTGTCGGCGGCCAGCACCGGGGTGCCGCAGGCCATCGACTCCAGCAGGACGTTGGCCCAGCCCTCGCGCGATGACGCCAAAACGGACGCATCCGCCGCCCCGTACAGCGCCGGCAGTTCGGTATGCGGACGCGGCCCGAGCAGCCGCACCCGGCCGCCCAGCCCGTACTGATCGATCATCGCGGACAGCCGCTCGCGCTGCGGCCCCTCGCCGACAATGAACAGCGTGTACTCCGGAAGCTGCCGCATCGCCTCGATCGTGCGGTGATGTCCCTTGCGCTCGATCAGCGCGCCGACGGAGATCAGCGCCGGCCCGTTCACCCCCAGCGCCGCCCGCGCCGCCGGCCGATCGGCAGGGGGTTGAAACAGGCGTATGTCGATACCGTTGCGCAGGACGGTGACTTTCTCGTCCGCGGCGCCGAGCTCCAGCAGCACCTGTTTCAATGCAGCACTGACCGCGACCACCGCCGCGGCGCCGCGGATGGCGTCCTGGATCAGCCGGCGCGGGATGGCGTGGCGCGGTATCAGGTTTACATCGGTGCCGCGGGCGGTGACGATGACCGGCAGGCTGAACCGCCGCCCCAGCCAAACGGCGGCGACGCCGTCCGGATAAAAGTAGTGGGCGTCGATCGCGTCGAAGCGATGTCCCTCGGCCAGCAATTGCTCCATCTGCGGCAACATCGACCAGTACAGCAGCCATGGCGCGATCGACATGCCGATCCAGGGGACGGCCGGATAGCGCGGGTGGCGGATGGCGATGCCGTGCCGGCTTTCCGTCCGCGGCACGCGGGCATTCACCGCCCAGTCGCCGAAGCACGCCGATTGGCTCGGGAACCATGGCACCGGCGCCACGACGACACTGGTTGCCTCGCCGCCGGCAAGCAGGTGGCGCAACCGGTTTTCCACGAAAATGCCATGGTTCGGGCGGGCGCCATTGGGATACAGCGTCGAGAAGGTCAGCAGGTGAATGGGAGCGGCTGGCATGGCGGGTCGATGTACCGCGGATTGGCTAAGAGCCGGTCAACCGGAGCCGCCAGCGGAATCGCCTCCTCATGGTCCGCCGGGGCGGATCATCCGCGCCTCGCCGGCGTGGTGCCGGCGAGCGCGCGCATGGCGAATGCCGCCCCGGGTGAGCTTCGGCGCAGGCCGGGAAGATCGTCTTGCGTAGCTCCGGTTCGCTTGCGCCAACGTTACCTTCATGATCCCTTCGACAGCTCATCAAGCACCTTCCGGGCCTCGACCTTCTCCTTGAAGTCGCCCCGGGCGCTAACCACGACCTGCAATTGCTTCTTCGCCTCATCCGTGTTGCCGGTGTCCTTCAACGCCATGCCGTAGTGATAATTGATGCGCGGATCCGCTTGCGTCTCGCTGCTTGCCTGCCGCAGCAGCGTGACGCCGTCCCTGGCGTTGCCGGAGGTTGTCAGTATCCAGCCGAGCGTATCGGCGGTTTGCGCCCCCGGCGACAGCACATAGGCCTGCCGGGCCAGCGCCACCGCCCGGGCGCCATCGCCCTTCTGCTGGTAGACCCAGGCCAGGTTGTTCAGCGCGACCGCATCATGCGGCCTGGCTTTCAGCACCTGCTGCAGGTATCCGGCGGCGGCATCGAGCTTGCCGGCGGCAATGTTCACTTCCGCCGCCTGTTCGGTGACGACCATGTCGTCCGGATGCTTGACCAGCCAGTCGGCGAGCAGCTTGTTGGCATCATCCAGCCGCCCGGCCCGCAGCAGCGCACCGGCCAGGCGGGTGGTCAGCAGGCTGGACGGCGCGTTCTTGCCGGCTTCCACGTAGGCGGTCACCGCATCGGCCGGACGGTTGGCCATGAGATACACGTCGCCCTTCAACGCCCGCAGGCCGGCGAAATCCCGGTCCTCGGCGCTCAGCCGATCGGCGGATGCCAAGGCGGCGTCGAGACCGGTGGATTTCAGATCGATTGTCACATAGTCCTGATAGATCTGATAGTTCCGCGGGCTGGCGGCGATGCCCGCGGTGACGACCGAGCGAGCGCTCTCGTAGTCGCCCGCCTCGACGAGCAAGGCTACGAGCTGGCGGCGGGCGAGCGCCGAACCCGGATCCTGCCTGAGGATGTCGGCATAGGTCGAGCGGGCATCCTTGCGCTGACCGAGCGCGAGGTAGGCGGCTGCTCGCAGGCCGAGGATGTTGACCGCGTTGGCATTCTCGCCCTTTTCCACCAGCGTCAGGTCCAACGCCTTCTGCGGCTGGTTGGCGCGGATATACAGGTCGCCGAGACTGACGGTGATGCGTGTCTGGGTGGCATCGGCACGATGAGCGCGCTCGACCACGTCGATCGCATCCTGCAGCCGGTTGGCCCGGACATAGTCGGAGGTGAGCATGGTCAGTGCCGGCTGCGCGTCCGGCTTCTTGGCGAGAATGTCGATCAGGATGGCGTCGGCCGCCGGCAGGTCGCCCATCATCGCGGTCACCCGGGCAAGGTTGATCCTGGCCGGCGTGAAGTCGGGATGCTTGTCGGCCAGGTCCGTGAACGTCGTCCGCGCACCGGCGAAATCGATTTGTGCCAGCTTGAAGAGGCCCTCGAGATTTTCGGTGACCTCGGTCTGGCCCTGGGCGGCGCGGATCTTGTCCAGCGCCTGGCCCGCCTTGGCGGTGTCGCCGGTCGCCAGCGCGGCGAAGAACAACGCCTCGCCGACGGCGGGCACCTTGGGTGCGAGGGCCAGCGAGTGCTCGAGATCGACCATCGCGGTATCGACATCGCCCATGCCCATGCGGACCGCGGCGAGCCTGGTTTGCACGCCGACATCGTTGGGGGCGAGTTCCTCCGCCTTTTGGAAGGCCTGCACCGCCTCAGCCGCGCGCCCCGTCGCCGCATAGGCGCGGCCGAGCAGGTCATAGGATTCCTCGTCGGCCTTGCCGGAGTCGGCGATCTTGCCGAGCGTGTCCACCGCGAGATCGGCGCGGTGCTTGGCGAACTGGACGCGCGCCAGGACCTTGTAGGCAGCCAGGTCGTTCGGTGCGCGCGAGAGGTATTTCTGCGCCGAGGCCTCGGCCTGCTCGAGCTGCCCCAAGCGCTCCTTGACGATCGCCTGCAGAAAGTAGGCGCGCTGGATGCGGCCGAGATAGTTGCTGATATGGTCGAGATCGGAGTCGGCGGCCTTGAAGTTGCCCGCCTGCATCTCCAGCACCGCGCGCAGGTAGATGCCCTGGACATTGCCGGGCGAACCCCGCAGCACGGCATCGAGGTCGCCGCGCGCGGCTTCGGCCTTGCCGGACGCCAGTTCCAGGCTGGCGCGGTCCAGGCGGGCCTGCACCACGCTCGGCTGATCGATGATCAGCTCGTCCAGCACGGCGATCGCGCCGGGCAGGTTGTTCTTCAGCCGCAGCAACTGCGCCTTGGCCAGCAAGGCTTCCGAGGATTTCGGCTGCGCCTCGATCGCCCGGTCGATCTTCGCCTGGGCCCCCGCCAAGTCGGCGCGGGCGACGGCAAGGCGCGCGTCCGCCAGCAGCGGCTCGACCGCATTGGGCGCCACCTGCTCGGCCTCGGCGAAGGATTTCTGCGCATCCTCGGGACGTCTCAGTCCGACTTCGGCGTAGCCGCGGGACACCAGGATGGACGCGTCGAGAACCGGATCCTGGCCGGACGGCTTCAGCGTGGAGAGCAACTCGTCGAACTTGTTCTGCGCCAGCAGGGCCTGCGCCAGCAGCGGAACCGACTGATGCGGATCGAAACCGCGGTCGCGGGCGGCGATCGCCTCGCGTTCCGAGGCGACCGGATCGCCGAGTTCGAAGGTGACCCGGCCAAGCCAGTAATGCGCCTCGCCGTTTTGCGGGTCCGCGCGGACGGCGTTGCGCAGGTCGATCTGGGCGGACCGCAGGTCGCCCTTCTTCAACGAGGCGCGGGCGTTGGTCATGTAATCGGCATGCGCGGCCAGCGGCCAGGCTCCGATCCAGGCGCCCAGCATGATCCAGCCAAGAGTGCGAGTGCGCATCGGTTTATCCTCGATCGTTTTGCAGGGCTGTTTCGCCCGCGATGACGGCCGGCCGCGACCCGTCCATGGTCCTGACGGCTTCGTTGATCAGTCCGTGCGCTTCCAGCAGGCCGTACAGCGTCGGGCGGCTGACGCCCAGAAGCCTGGCCGCGAGCGACAGGGTGTTGTTGCTGCGGGCGAGCGCCGCCTTGATCACGTCGTTCTCGGCCCGCAGCCGGGCGGTGCGGAGGTCGAGATCGGGCACGCCGCCTTCGCGGGCGGCCAATTCCAGGTCGGCGGCGTCAACCATGCGGTGATCCGACATCACCACCGCGCGCTTCAGCCGGTTTTCCAGCTCCCGCACGTTGCCGGGCCAGTCATGCGCGATCATCGCGGCGTTGGCCTCATCAGTGAAGCCACGTAGGCGGCGGCCGAATTCCTGGTTGAAACGGTTAAGGAAGAAATTCGCCAGCAGGATCGTATCCGACCCGCGGGCGCGCAGCGGCGGAACGCGAATGGTGAAGGCGTTCATCCGGTAGAGCAGATCGCCGCGGAACAGCCCGCGGCTGATCTTGTCCTCCAGATTGACATTGGTGGCGGAGACGATGCGGACGTCCACCTGGATCTTCTGCCGCCCGCCGACACGCTCGACGACCTGGTCCTGCAAAAAGCGCAGCAGCTTGACCTGCAAGGGATGCGGCAGGTCGCCCACCTCATCGAGGAACAAGGTGCCGGTATGCGCCAGCTCGATCTTGCCGATGGACTGTTTCACCGCGCCGGTGAAGGCGCCCCGCTCGTGGCCGAACAACTCGCTTTCCAGCAGGTTTTCCGGAATGGCGCCGCAGTTGATCGCGATGAACGGGCCTTTCGCCCGCGGCCCCAGGTCGTGCACCGCGCGCGCCAGCGCCTCCTTGCCGGTGCCGCTTTCGCCCAGCAGCAGCACGGGAACGTTTGTTGTGGCGATCTTTTCGATGTCGCGGCAGATCTTCAGCATCCCCGGGTCGCCGGTGATGATCCGCTCTATCGGCGAAAGCCCCGGTGCAGCGGCCAGGCGGCGGTTTTCCTCTTCCAGCCGGTGCAGGTTCAGCCCGCGCTCGATGATCGTGCGCAGCACCTCGATCTCGATCGGTTTTTCACAGAAATCATAGGCGCCGGAGGCGATCGCGCGTAGCGCGGTCTTGCGTTCGCCGTTGCCGGTGACGACGATCACCTTGGTCTGCGGCGCGATGCGCAGCACTTCCTCCAGGGTGGCGAAACCCTCGCTGACCCCGTCCGGGTCCGGCGGCAATCCCAGATCCATGATGGCGACCGGCGGAGATTCGCGCTTCACCAGCGCCACCGCCTGGGGCCTGGCATGGGCCAGCAGCACGCTGCAGGCGGGGAACGCCCAGCGATACTGGGAACACAGCCCGTCGTCGTCCTCGACTATCAGAAGCTTGGGATTGGCCATGCGGTTGCCGCTCATGCCTCGACCGTCGCCGGTGCCGCGACTTCAGGCCGCACCGCGGGCAGGATCATCCGCATCGTGGTGCCCGCCCCGGGCTGGCTGAGCGCCAGCAGGTCGCCGCCCGCCGCGCGCAGCATCTCCCGCGCCTGGTAGGCGCCGATGCCATGGCCGTCGGCCTTCGAGCTCCGCAGCGGGCGAAACAGCTCGTCGCGGACGAATTCGGCGGCCATCCCGGGACCCTCGTCGATGATATCCAGGATCAATCCGGCAGCCTCGGCGCGCAGGTCCACCCGGACCACGCCGCGGGATGCCTCGACCGCATTGTTCAGCAGGTGGGTGACCACGGTGTCGAACGCGTCGGGGTCGATCGCCGCCCCGGCGGCGGGGGAATGATCCTGTATGACAATCGTCCTGCCGCTGGTACGCTGGCACAGCCCGGCCAGTTCGCCCAGGCGTTGCGACGGCGTGATCAGGGCATGGCTGCGTTCCTGGCGCTCCGCCTGCAGCCGGGACAGCAGCCGGGTGATCTTGCCGACGGACGCCCTGACCGTTGCCAGCATGTCGCGCTGGAACTCCGGATTGTCAGCGTAAACCTCGGCATTGGCCAAAAGCATGGAAAGCTGTCCGGAAACGTTCTTGATGTCGTGGATGACGAAAGCGAAGCGCTGGCTGTATTCACGAAGCTCGCGGGTCTGGATCAGGATCTGCATCGCCCGCTGCTCGGCCACACGGCTCGCGATTTCGCGACCAACCACCCGTAGCAGGTCGTAAGCCTCCTGGTCCAGTTTGAACTGCGCCCGCGACTGCGCCAGGACGATAAAGCCGATCAGGCTGCCGGAATGATTCAGCGGCAGTACGACCCGGGCGCGGGGCAACTCCGGCAGCCAGCCCGCGGACTCCGCGTGCTGGTCGAGCCGGACGATCGACTCGCCGCCGTGGAACAGCGCGACCAGGGGGTGGCCGGGCGGTATCGGCACGCTGACCGCCGGCATGTTCCAGGAGCCGCCCCATTGGAAGGCGACATCCTGCGGCGGGCGGACGAACAGCGCGCCGGCGGGACTGTCGACCACCTCGGCCGCGGCGCAGATCGCCCGCTTGTGCAGCGGCACGAAGGTGTCGGGCGCGGTCAGCGCGTCGATGCAGCGCATCCATTCGCGGCGGTAGTCGTAGCGGTGGCTGTAGAAGTGATCCACCACCATCGACCGGATGCGGGAGCGCGCCGAGCCCGAGGTGACGGTCACGGCGACCGCCAGGATGGCGCCGAAGATCAGCGAGGTCTGCGCGACGCTGCCCCATTCCGATCCGCCCTGGCGGAAAACCTGGCCGACGAGTGCCACCGCCAGCAGCAGGATGCCGCTGGCGATCAGGGTGAAGCTGTGGAAGACGACATCGCGGGAGACGTGGATATCGATCGCCCAGCGCCGGTTGCGCGCGGCGGCCAGGGCGATCAGCGGCGCGGCGAGGATGGTCGCCGGGGCCCGCGCCTCCAGCAGCGCGAACGACAGGTGGTGGAACAGCACCCCGTCGGCGTATAACAGCATATCGTAAAGAAACAGGCCGCCGAGTGCCACGCAGAGCAGGTTGATGTTCCAGCGCATGTCGGCCGGCGTGTTGAAATACAGGTTTTCCAGCAACATCACGTTGCAGACCGCGAAGCCGAGCCGCAGCGCGGTCGCCAGCGACGGCAGCGCGGTGCCGGTGGTGCCGGAAACCAGGTCGAGCAGGGGAATGCCGCACACCACCAGCAGCGCCAGCAGCCCCATCGTCTTGAACGCCGCCGCGAGCTGACCGTCGTCCCCGGCCGATCGGCGGTAGAGATGCAGGATGAAGCCGTACCATGCCGCACCGCGTCCGATCTCCAGCCAGCCGGCCACCTGGCCGAGCGGAAACCGCCAGGAGGCGGCAACGGCGGCGGCCCAGCACGCGGTACCGAGGCAGCCCATCACCAGCCATGCGCCGGTCCGGCTGAGCGGCGGCCGGGCCAGGACCAACAGCGCCAGCAGGCCATAGACCAGGGCGCAGGCGCCATGCAGCGGGACGATTAGCGGAACGTCGAGGATCCTTAGCACCGCCTGGCCGGACGCTGGTTCGGCATCAGCGCGCGCCGTCGCGGAACAGCACCACGCGCACCGTCGCCATCAGGATGCTCAGGTCGAGCCAGACCGAGCGGTGCTTCACGTAATAGAGGTCGTAGGCCAGTTTCTCGCGCGCATCCTCGACCGATGCGCCATAGGGGAAGTTGACCTGCGCCCAGCCGGTCAGGCCCGGTTTGACATAGGTCCGCTGGTGATAGAACGGGATCGCCTCGGCCAGTTGCCGGACGAAGTGCGGGCGCTCCGGCCGCGGTCCCACCAGGCTCATTTCACCGCGGATGATGTTTACCAGTTGCGGCAGTTCATCGATGCGCGAGGCGCGGATGATGCGGCCGACAGGGGTGATGCGCGGGTCCTGCTCCTGCGCCCAGCGCGGATTGCCGCAGGCCTCGGCATCGGCGGTCATGCTGCGGAACTTCAGCATCGTGAAGGTTTCGCCGAACCGGCCGATGCGCTTTTGCCGGTAGAACACCGGTCCCGGGCTGTCGAGCTTGATCGCCAGCGCGGCGGCGCTCATCAGCGGCAGGGTCAGCAGCAGGATGACGATACCGATGACAATGTCGCAGAGCCGCTTGAGCGCCGCGGAGCCCGGGCCGCGGGCGAAGCCCTCTCCGGCGAGCAGGCCGGCGGCGGTGAGCGAGCCGAGATCGATGCGGCCGAGATAGCGGTCGTGGAATGCCGCGACGCTGTGCACCGGCAGGCCGCGCAGCTTGCAGTCGAGCATCGCCGCGGCGGTGTGCTCGTCCAAGCCGGATGCGATCACGACGCCCCAGACGCCCTGCCGGCGCAGTGCCGGCCAGGAGGCGTCGCCGCCCGGCACGGCCGCGAGCGAGAAGGTGCGTCCCCGGCGGCATTGCAAAGCGGCCTTGAATGCGGCCGCGTCATGCGTGCTGCCCAGCAGCAGGATCGGCCTGACCATGGCGTTGCGGATGATATCGAGGCCCCAGGCGACGCGGATCAGGGTCATGGTGGCGAGGCCGGCGGCGCACAGCCGGGCGGTCTGCAAGGCGCGGTCGAGGGTCAGGCTGCCGCCGAACACCAGCAGGACGGCGAAGATCAGTCCGGCGGCGAGGCAGGTCGCCGGCAGCAGGCGCCCGCGGTCGAAGCAGACTTCCGGCTGGTACAGGCCGATGGGCAGGGCGACGACGCCGATGGCCAGCGCGAGCAGGGCGGCGGGCGCGACGGCGGCTCCGGGCAGCGCGCCGAGGCTGGCGAGCATCCAGTCCGGCGCGCCGGACAACGTCATGATGATGTAGATGACAAGGAACGACAACGCGAGCTCGACCAGGCCGAGGACGGCCATTTCGCGGGGCACGTAGTGTGCCAGTGCGCGCTGCATCAAAGCTGTCCTTTCAACCCGCCCGTTCGGTTTTTTTAGACTCGACGCAGCGTCCCGGCGCGGCGGGCTCTGTCGATCTGGTGCAATCCGCTGCCGGCCCCAAGCGATAACCGACAGGAACGTTACATATTCCAGCATGCCGGTCAACGGAATTTCGAATTAATCATTTATGTTTCATAATATTGACAATGAAATTATTGTCTCATATTTCGTAACTCAGTACATATTTTAAGACGCGGCGGCGCCCGGTTTTCAGCGGGCGTCCCAATTTGCAGCACAAGACAACCATTTTCAAACACCGCGGGAAAAGCAACAATTTCCTGTAACGTCCGCGTTGAAACGCCGCAAACACGGTGTTATAGGCACCATCACGAAGGGGAGAGGTTATACGGATCGGTATTATCTTTCTCGCGTATCCGGACCGGGGAACAGCAGGCGTGTAGCTCATTGGCAGAGCGCTGCCTCAACTCGGCAGAAGAGGGGGTTCGATTCCTTCCGCGCCTACCAGCGTGCCGGGTCCCGCAGTCCGTGCCCGTTTCATGCCTGTCCGATGCGCCGGTGCTCGCCGGCGTACCCAAGGGCCCTATTCCAGAGGTTGACGTGATTCAAAAACGGCCCGAACAGAACGGAAAACATGTCGCCTCGCGGACTGCACGCCCGACCGGCGCGGCGGCCGGGACGACGCGGGCGCGGCGCGGCAGCGTCGCCGCCATCCGCCTCGTTGCCGCAATCCCGTTGCTGCTGGCCGCCGCCGGGTGCGGCACGGGCGGCCTGCCCAAGCCGGCGTCCGCGCCGAAACCTGCCGACGGCACCGCTGTCACTGTCGCCTCGGAAGACTATATCATCGGCTCCGGCGACTCCCTGAGCGTCTTCGTCTACCGCAACCCCGATCTCAGCGAAGCCGGCGTCGCGGTGCGGCCGGACGGGCGGATCTCCACCCCGCTGATCGAGGACATCGTCGCCGCCGGCAAAACCCCGACCCAGCTCGCCCGCGAGATCGAGCAGAAGCTCGCCAAATACGTCCAGGACCCCAACGTCACCGTCATCGTCCGCAACTTCATCGGCCCGTCCGATCGCCAGGTGCGGGTCATCGGCGAGGCGGCGGAACCGGTGGCGATCCCGTATCGCGATCACATGACGCTGCTGGATGTCATGATTGCGACCAAGGGTTTGACCAAATACGCGTCCGGCAACCGCGCCATGATCGTCCGGCTCGAACCGGAGGGCAAGCAGCAGACCATCAAGGTGCGCCTCTCCGACCTCATCAAGGACGGCGATATCAGCCAGAATGTCGAAATGAAGCCGGGTGATACGCTCATCATCCCGCAATCCTGGTTCTGAGGAGCGATCGGCATGGACGCCATCCGTCTCCTCATCGCGCAATACCTGCGCGCCGCCTGGCGCCGCCGCTGGCTGGGCGTGATCGTCGCCTGGCTGGTCTGCGGTCTCGGCTGGGTCGGGGTCTATTCCATTTCCAACCAGTTCGAGTCCAGCGCCCGCCTGTACGTCGATGCCGACGCCGTGCTGACCCCGCTGCTGCGCGGCATTGCCGCCGACTCGGCACCGACGACGCAGCTCGAAATCATCCAGCGAACCCTGCTCAGCCGGCCCAACCTGGAAAAGCTCATCTCGAAAACCGACCTCGACCTGACCCTGAACGGGCCATCGGACCGCGAGCGCCTGCTCGGCCGCCTGGCCACCGACATCAAGGTCAATCCGCAGACCAAGAACCTGTTCACCATCACCTATCGCGACCAGAGCGCCAAGCTGGCGCACGACGTGGTCCAGACCTTGCTCACCATCTTCGTCGAAAGCGCGACCGGCGGCTCGCGCACCGAAATGGAGAACGCCCGCCGCTTCCTGGAGCGGCAGATCCAGTCGTACGAGCAGCAGCTTCGCGCGGCGGAAAAGCGCCGTGCCGATTTCCGCAGCCGCTACATCGAGGTGCTGCCCAACAGCGACACGCCCAACGTGCCGGCGCTGGAAACCGCGCGCGGCGCGGCGCAGCAGGCGGAGGGCAAGTTGCAGGATGCGACGGTCGCCCGCGACGCGCTGAAGCAGGAGGTCAACACGACGCCTCCGATGCTGGTGACCGAAAGCGGCGGTTCAGCCACGTCGGTCAATGGCCAGCCGGTCAAGACCAGGTTGCAGCAGGCCGAGGATGAGCTTCGCATGCTCCTGCTGCGGGACACCGATGCGCATCCCGACGTCATCGCACAGCGCAAGATGATCGAATCGTTGCGCAAATCGCCGGACGAAGCACCGGCCGACCCCGCCGGCAAGGCCGCACCGGGCGGCCACGACGCGTCTCCGGGGACGGTCAGGCATTCAGTGCCGAACCCGATTTACGAGCAGCTCAAGGTCAAGCTGATCGAAGCCGAATCGAATGTTACTACATTGCAACGACAGCGCGACGAAGCCGTAAGCTACCGCGAGCGGCTGGAGAAAGTGCAACACGACCAGCCCGGCCTGATCGCCGAGTACCAGAACATGGACCGCGACTATACCGTTCTGCGCCGGAACTATGAGGACCTGCTGGGGCGCCTGCAGTCGGCCAACATCGCCCAGGCCGCCGACACCCAGGCGGACAAAGTCAAGCTGCAGGTCATCGATCCGCCGGAAATCCCCCGCCTGCCGGTGGCACCCAACCGCCTGATGCTGGTCAGCGTCGTGCTGCTGGGCGGCCTGCTGGCCGGCGTCGGCGTCACCGTGCTCATCGGCCAGCTCGACCGGTCATTCTCCACCGTCGATGAGCTGCGCGCGCTCGGCCTGCCGGTGCTCGGCGGCATCTCGATCCTCGGCCTCGTGCCGCTGCGCCTGCGGATGATGTCGGCGCTGCGGTTCGGTGCGGCGGTTGCCGTGCTGGTCGGCATTTACGGCGGTCTCATGGTTCACCTTCTGCGCTCGGCGGCGCTGATCTAGTGGCCGGTGTTTTCATTCCGCCGGCAGCCCCCCGGGCGCATGGCGATCGCATTCCCGGGCGCGGCGTCGCCGATATCAAGGACAGGAAGGGTGGCGGCGCATGCTGATACCGAAGGCATCCCATCTGGTCGAACGGGTCGCCGAACGCCTGCTGCGCTCCGGCGCACTTGACGACACCGCGGCGCAGCTCATGCAGCCGGGCGGTGCCGCCTTGCAGGCCGAGGCGACGCCGGTTCCAACCGAAACCGCATCGGTCCCGGACGCCGCGGGGCAACCGTCCAGACGATCCACCTTGTTCGCGCCGCCGCCGCGGCCAGAACAGAGTGCCGGCCCTTCCGCGGATCCCGCCGGCTCCCTGCCGCCGCCGGCGGCCGCATTCCCCCGCCCCGGAGCCTTGCCGGCGCCGGGCATCCTCGGCCGGGCAGCGGCGCCGGCGCAGTTTGCCGGGCAGCCCGACCCCCGGGCGGCACCGCTCGACCGGTCCGCAGCCGCCTCCGGCATGCAGCGCGGCGCCGTATCCGAACCGTCGTCCGGCCTGCTGCAAGGACCGCAGTCGATCGACGCGATGTCGCTGGAACGCGCCGGGATGGTCGACTGGTCGCGCACCCGCACCCGCATTTCGGAAGAATTCCGCCTTGTGCAGCGGCAAATTCTGCGCTCCGCCTTCGGACCGGGCGCCGAACCCGGGTTTTCCAACCTCCTGATGGTCACCAGCGCCCGTCCCGGTGAGGGCAAGAGCTTCATGTCGACCAACCTGTCGGGCAGCATCGCGCGGCAGGGCGACCATCACGTGCTGCTGGTCGATGCCGACTCGAAGCGCGATTCGATCTGCTACAGCCTCGGGCTGGCGCAGGCGCGCGGCCTGCTCGATCTCGCCGCCAATCCCAAGCTCGATCCGGCCCCCTTGATCGTCAAGACGCCGATCGAGCGGCTGTCGATCCTGCCGGTCGGGCGCGAGCGCGAGCGCAGCGCGGAACTGTTCTCCACCAAAGAAATGACCCGCCTGATCCAGAGCCTCGGCCGCCGCTACGCCGATCGGCTGCTGGTGCTGGACGCGCCGCCGTGCCTGTCCACCAGCGATCCGGCGGTGCTGGCGCAGGTGGTCGGGCAGATCCTGTTCGTGGTGGAGGCGGACCGCACCCAGCGCGACGAGATCGAGGCCTCGCTCGACCTGATCCAGGCCTGCCCGACCATCACATTGGTTCTGAACAAGCAGCAAATATCATCCCGCTACACGTTCGGTGCGTACTCTTCGTACTACTCGTCGTAGCCGGCAGCCAAACACAGTATCATGGTAAACCAGGCAATGATTGCTATCGGATCGCCGCGTCCCGTCAAAGGCGGCTGGCCAGGGAATCGCAATCATAGCGCTGCGCTTCCGGTATCTCCGGGCATGCGGCAGCGCGCCCTCTCCGCCATGCAGGATGCCGAGGCGATGACCCGATCGCCGGGTGTCCGGCAACGCGGCCTTGCGGTCGCGGCGGCCAACGGGGCAATGACCGGATCGCCGGGCCAGCGGCAGCGCGGCCTCGCCGTCATGCCGACAGGTGTGCATAGGCGCGGATCGACGGACGCGCAGCCGCGCGGCCTGGCGGTCATCGCCGGCGGAGGACTGGCCTGTACGCCTTGCAGCGCCAGCCTGCTGGCGGAATTCGATCCCGCGCGGCTGCGCATCGGGATAGCGGCCGGCGGGCTGGATGGCGCGGCATCGGCATGGCTGCCGGCCCCGGGGCCGGGGGCGCCGGGCGACCCGGCGTCTGCGGACACATTGGCCTGCCGGAGGTATCTGAGCATCGCTGTCGGGCTATCGCTCGGCTCACTGTTCCTGACGCTGCCCACCGGCGGCGCCCGCGCTTTCCCGCTGATCGATCCATCGAACGCGGATCAGGTGCCGCAGGGAACCGAACTCGCCGCGCCGGATGCGCAGGATCTGAAGCATCAGTTGCAGCTTTCCAACAGCCTGGCGGCGCCGGCTGGCGGCGGCTGGAACATCGTTCCGCGCCTCGACTTCCAGGAAATGTTTACGGACAACGTGCAGCAGGTGAACCAGCCGCGCGAATGGGACCTGGCCACCTATCTGTCGCCCGCCGTTCACATCGCCGGCGATACGCCGCGGCTGCAACTGACGTTCGACTATGCGCCGGCGCTGTCGCTGTACGCACGCACCACATCGATGAACGCGTTGACGCAGCAGATGAATGGCGTCGGCCTGGTCACGGTCGTGCCCGATCTCGCCTTCATCGACGTGCGCGTCCTGGCTGGCGTGCACAATCTGTACGGTGGTGTCGGGGGTCTGGGGACTCTCGGCGCCTCCAGCACCGGGGTCGGCTCGATGCAGGCGAGCGTGCCCAGCCTGGCCGGGAACAGCCTCGGACTAAGCCGCGCGGATCAGGTGCAGACCAACAGTTTCGGCATTTCGCCGTATCTGTTGCGGCAGTTCGGCGACTGGGGAACCGGCAAGCTCGGCTATTCCTTCAACGCCACCGCGTCGGACCAGTTGACCGGGTTCGCTGCGTCGCCGTTCCTCAGCGGTAACGGCGCCAACAGCCAGACGCTGCTGTCCAACGAGCAGATCGCGCATTTTGCCACCGGCGACTTCCTCGAGCCGGTGGAAAACAGCTTCGACGTCGATCTGATGCAGAACCAGACGACCTCGGGGGCCAATTATGGCTACGGCGCCACCGGGGTGCCTGCGGCGAACCAGTCCTATACGTCCACGCGTGATTTTATTACCGATAAGGTCACCTGGCAGATCAACCGCGCGGTCGCGGTGTTCGGTTCGGGCGGCCACGAAAATATCGTCTATAGCGAGCCTGGCGGTCTGAACATCAACGACATGACCTGGAGCCTGGGCACCACGTTGACGCCCGATCCGGATACATTCCTGACCATCAGTTATGGTCACCAGAACGGTTACGGCTCGCTGAACGTCAACGGGCGCTACCAGATCACCGGGCGCACCACGCTGACGGTGTCATACGGATCGACCACGGGAACCCAGCTTGAAAATCTGCAGAGCCAGATCAACCTGGCGACGGCAAGCGGCAACGGATCGTTGATCAACGGCCAGAATGGCGGTCAGTTGTTCGCCGGCACGAATGCGCTACCGGTGCAGAACGGCGTCTTTCGCTACGATACCTTGACCGCGGGCCTGCAGACGATCCTCGACCGCGACACCATCGCGATCAACCTGCTCGACACGCACCAGACCCGCGCCGGCAGCGGGTCGTCGTCATCGAACGGGACGGTCCTCAGCTTGTCCGGCTACTGGCAGCACCAGTTACGGGACGCCTTCACCCTCAGCGCCGCGGGGTCGTATTCGATCCAGAACGGCGTCGCGGGCGCCGGCGGCCCCGGCAACAGCAACTCGGAGGCGGTCAGCGTCGGGCTGCAATATCAGTTTTCCGAGACGGTCAGCACCAGTTTGCGCTATTCGTTCTTCGCGCGCCAGGCGCAGGTAACCGCCTACACATTCTACGAGAATATGCTGATCCTCGGCGTCTCAAAGTCTTTCTGACGGGTTACAGTGTTCGACACATTTTACAAACTGTCCGGCCTGCCCTTCCTGCTGACGCCCGATTCGCGGTTTTTCTTCGGATCGAGCGGGCACAGCCGGGCGATCGCGCATCTGGTCTACGGCCTGTCGCAGCAGGAAGGCTTCATCGTCATCACCGGCGAAGTCGGCGCCGGCAAGACGACGCTGGTGGAGCAGATGTGGTCGCAGCTCGACCGTGCCACGTATGTCTTGGCCCGCGTCGTGACGACGCAGGTGTCCGGCGACGACCTGCTGCGGCTGGCGATGGCGAATTTCGGCCTCGGCGAAACCCCCGGCACCGACAAGGCGACCTTGCTGCGCCGCTTCGAGCACATGGTGCGCGACCAGCGCAAACAGGGCCGCCGCTGCCTGCTGGTGGTGGACGAGGTGCAGAACCTGTCGCTGGCGGCGATGGAGGAGTTGCGCATGCTGTCCAACATCACCGTCGATGGCAAAGCCTCGGTACAAACGATCCTGCTTGGCCAGCCGCAATTCCGGCCGATACTGGCCGGCAAGGATGTCGAGCAGCTCCGCCAGCGCGTCCTGGCGTCGTACCATCTCGGGCCGCTGACCGAGGCGGAGACGCGCGGCTATATCGAGCACCGGCTGCGCACGGTGGGCTGGAACAACGATCCGGCCTGGAGCGACGACGCCTTCGCGGCGGTGCATCGCAACACCGGCGGCATTCCGCGCCGGATCAATACGCTCTGTTCCCGCGTGCTGCTGTTCGGCGCGCTGGAGGAACTGCACGCGATCGACGCCGCGATCGTCGAGACCACCGCCGAGGAGCTGCGCCAGGATCTCGGCGACGGGCTGGCGGCACCGGTGGCGCCGGCGGAGACGGACGCGTTGGCGCAGCGGATCGAGACGCTCGAACGGCTGGCCGCGCGGCAGGAGACGATGTCCCGGCGGATTCTGGATCTGCTGGAGGCCAAGGCGGCCGGTGAGGCGGCATGACCGTGCTGACCAACGCCATGACGGTCGATGTGGAGGACTATTTCCAGGTCCAGGCCTTCGCCGGCTGCGTCGCGCGGCATGAGTGGGAGGGTTTCCCCGGCCGGGTCGAGGCAAACACCAACCGCATCCTGGACATGTTTGCCGCGGCCGACGTGAAGGCGACGTTCTTCACCCTGGGCTGGGTGGCGCACCGGTTTCCAGCCATCGTCCGCCGCATGGTGAACGAAGGGCATGAACTGGCCAGCCACGGCTGGGACCATACCCGCGCCGACACGCAACTGCCCGAGGCGTTCCGCGCCGATATCCGCCGCACCCGGGCGCTGTTGGAGGATATCGGCGGCGTCCGCGTTACCGGCTACCGCGCCGCCACGTTCTCGATCAATCACCGCAACATGTGGGTGTTCCCGATCCTGCGGCAGGAAGGCTATGTCTACAGTTCCAGCATCAACCCGATCCGGCACGACATCTACGGGATGCCGGATGCGCCGCGGGTTCCGTTCCGACCGCATGCCGACGGCGTGCTGGAGATTCCGATGACGACGGTGCGCCTGCTCGGCCGCAACTGGCCCTGTTCCGGCGGGGGCTATTTCCGCCTGCTGCCCACCAGCCTGTACCGCGCCGGCCTCGCCCGGGTGAACCGGGCCGATCGGCAGCCTGGCGTGTTCTTTTTCCACCCGTGGGAGATCGACCCGGGGCAGCCGAGGGTGCGCGGCGCGCCGCTGAAATCCCGCCTTCGCCACTACACCAACCTGTCGCGGATGAGAGCCGATCTGGAACGGCTGCTGCGGGATTTTCCGTGGGACCGGATGGACCGGGTCTATGCGCCGATGCTGACCGGCATCGCCGCCGAAAGCGTATCGGCCTAGCCGTGGCGGTGATCGTCCGTCCGCTGGAGGACGCCAGCCAAGCCGCCTGGGACCGCTTCGTGCTGGCGATGCCGGCGGGGACGTTCTTTCACCGCGCCGGTTGGGCGCGCGTGGTCGAAACCGCCTTCGGCCACGCCACGCATTACGTCTTCGCCGAGCGCGACGGCGCCATCACCGGCGTGCTGCCGCTGGCCCGGATTAAGACCAGGCTGTTCGGCGACACGCTGATCTCGGCACCGTTCTGCGTCTATGGCGGTGCGCTGGCGGCGGATGCGGAAAGCGAGGCGGCGCTGCTGGCGTATGCCGGCGATCTGTTGCAGCGCACCGGCGCCTCGGCGCTGGAGTTCCGCTACCGCGACCCGCCCGACAGCCTTGCCGCGGAGGGCTGGGCGGAGCGGCCCGACCTGTACGTCACGTTCCGGAAGTCTATCGCCGCGGATCACGAGGCGAATATGAAAGCCATCCCGCGCAAGCAGCGGGCGATGGTGCGAAAAGGCATCCAGAACGGCCTGGCGTCGGTGGCGAACCGCGATGTCGCAACGCTGCACCGGGTGTACGCCGAAAGCGTGCGGAACCTGGGCACGCCGGTGTTTTCCCGCCGTTTCTTCCGGGTCCTGATGGAGGTGTTCGGCGAGGACGCCGATGCGGTCACCGTCATGGCGGGGGAAACCCCGGTCGCAGCCGTGCTGAATTTCTACTTCCGCGACGAAGTGCTGCCTTATTACGGCGGCGGCACGGCGGCGGCGCGCGGCTGCGCCGGCAACGACTTCATGTATTGGGAAGTCATGCGGCGCGCCGCCGATCGCGGCTGCCGCCTGTTCGACTTCGGCCGCAGCAAGCTCGGCACCGGGGCGCTGGCGTTCAAGCGCAACTGGGGCTTCGAGGCGGCGAACCTGCATTACCGGTTCAGGCTGAAGCCGGGCGAGGCGATCCCCGAGCTCAATCCGCTGAACCCGAAATACGCGCTGTTCATTGCCGCATGGAAGCGCCTGCCGCTGCCGGTGGCGAATGCCGTGGGGCCGTTCATCGTGCGCGGGCTCGGATGATTTCGTTCGAGCTGGACGCAACCGGATCAAGGAGCGTTTGATGCGCTGTGATAGCGAAAGCCGCCGGACATGAACGCGCCGGCGACGGCGCGGGCGCCGGCTTCGATCATTTCGCCGGAGTGGCGGCGGGTACTGCTTTCGCTAGGCGCCGGCTTGCTGGTGCTGGGCGGGGTCTTCAATGAGGAAATAGCGGCGGCGATCCGGACCTGGATCGATTCGACCGCGTATAACCACTGCTTCCTGGTCATTCCGATCGCCCTCTATCTGCTCTGGGATCGGCGTTTCGACCTGCACGGCGTGCCGCTGCAGCCATGGAAACCGGCGATGCTGCCGGCCGTGCCGGTTGCGCTGGTCTGGCTGCTGGCGGAGCGCCTCGGCATCATGGAAGGCCGCCAGCTCGCCGCGATGACATTTGTGGAGCTGCTGTTCCTGGCGGTGCTCGGGCGGCGGCTGTGGTGGGCCATGGCGGGGCCGCTGCTGTATCTTTACTTTCTTGTACCGTTTGGCGAGTTCCTGACCCCGCAACTGCAGGACGTCACCACCTGGTTCGTCAGGCACGGCCTGGATATACTCGGCGTGCCGGCCTATATCGACGGCTACGTCATCGAGATCCCGCAGGGCACGTTCTTCATCGCCGAGGCCTGCGCCGGGCTGCGCTTCCTGATCGCATCGATCGCCTTCGGCTGCCTGTACGCGCTGATGATGTATCGCGGCCCGGTGCGCCGCGCCCTTTTCATTATCGTTTCTATCCTGGTACCGATCGTTGCCAACGGGTTCCGGGCGATCGGCATTGTCTATCTGGGATATCTGCTGAACAGCGCCCGGGCGGCGGCAGCGGACCATATCATCTACGGCTGGGTGTTCTTCTCGTTCGTTATTCTGCTGCTGATCGTCCTCGGCCTGCCGTTCCGGCAGGATGAGATGTCCACGCGCTCCGGCTCGCCGGCGGCGATGGCTGCGGCGCCCGCGGCGTGGCGTGCTGCGGCCGCCGCCGCCGCCGGGCTTGTTGCCGTGGCCTGCATCACGCCGGCCCTGGCGGCGGCCCTTGCGTTTGCCACGCGCAGCCCGCCGTTGACGGCGCAGACCATCGACCTCGGTCCGGACTGCTCGGTTGCCGCGCTGCCGGGGGCGGAGCCGGGGCAGCGCGCGACCTGCGGCGACGTCGTGATGGACATGCGCTGGCAGGCGCTTTCGCCGCGCTCGACCGCCGGGGCGGTGATGGCGGCGTGGCGCACTCTGTGCCGCCCGGCGGACGGGGAGTCGCGTGCGGAGGCCTGGCTGAACACCGGCGACGGCAAACCGAGCGCATGGCGGATCATCAGGGTGGAGGACCCGGCCTACGCGCTGGGCGTGTCGGTCTGGATCGACGGCAGGCCCGTCCGCCCGGGGCTGGCGATGCGCCTGCGCATGGCGCTCGATAGCCTGACCGGTTCGGCCCATGCGCCGCTGGTGATGACGGTGACGCCGGCGGTGCATTGGGAGGCCCTGACGGTGACGCGGCGGCGGATCGCCGAGGACGAACTGGGTGCGTTCCTGGCGGCGCACCGGGGGCTGGACCAGGCGGTGCGGGCGGTGACGGCGGTAAGATAGGAGGTGCGGGATCATTTACTCCCGCTCATAGACCTCGACGCCGCCCCCGATCGCCACTTGCCGCCAGTTCGCGGCATTCAAGGCGGCACGCAGCAGCGGCACTGTCGCGGCACTGTCGCGGTCCTGCGTCAGGGTCACGACAACGACACGGTGCCAGGACGCGACCCGTTCGGCGACCGGATCGCCCGGGCGGACAAGCAGAAGCGGCAGGGCAGGGGGGGCCTCGATGCCGAACGCGCCGGGGATGCCGACGCCGTCATTGCCGCGGGGAAGAATTATGATCCCATCGCCCACCAGCCGGGCCGCCTCGGCCGCCGCGGCACGCGCCGGCTGCATGGTGCGGGGGGAGAGCAGCAGGCCGGCGATGGAGGCGGCCTGGATGGTGAAAAGGAGGGGTAGAAGCACGGCGGGAATGCAAGGTCGGCGCAGTCGTTCACCGTCATGACCGGGCGTGTCCCGGTCATCCGCGCACCAGCGGCGGGGGGCGGATGGTCGGGACACGCCCGGCCATGACGGCAAGGCAGACGGCTCTTCACCCAACCCGAACGCAGCCAGCAGCCCCACGAACGGCAGTCCGAACGACAGGTACCGCAGCTCTATCGGCGTGTTGTCGAACACCGCGCCCAGCAGCAGCAGCCCAACCGGAGGCGCCGCCGCCGCCGCCAGTGCCAGCCGCACGCCCGAACCACCCGCCCAAGGCCTCGCCGCCGCGATCACCGCCGCCAGGCCAACAGCCGCAAGCCCGACCGCCGCCCCAACCGCCAGCCGCATCCAGCCATCCGCATACAGCGGTAATCCGCCAAACACCGCCGCGACCTGGTATTCCGCCAGCCGCAGCAGGCTCGGTCCTAGCGCGAAGGGCGGAAACTGGTCCGGCCGGGACCCATGCTGCGCGGCGAAGAACCACGCATCCAGCGCCAGGAACGGCAGCGCCGCCGGCACCGCCCGCCAGGCCCGCGCCGACACCGCCGCCGCCGCCGCGACGAACACGGCCAGGTAGTTGCAGCCGCACGCCGCCCCCAGCATCACCCCCGCCGCCACCGGCCGCCGCCCGAGCAGCAGCGTCACCCCCGCGAGCGTCAACATCTCCGCCGGAGCGAATCCCCGGGCGATGGCGTTTGTATAGACAAACCCGTAGCAGCCCAGCGTCACCAGCATCGCGCTCAACGGCCGTATGCCGCACCGCCGCGCGATCCGCCCGGTCAGCCCCAGCGAGACCACGCCGCACAGCACGGAGAACAGCCGCGCCGTGAACAGCCCGGGACCGAACGCCTCCCGCCACACCGAGACCGCCCAAAAATACAGTGGCGGATGCACGTCGGTGGCGCGCAGATCCCGCGCGATGCCGGCGAAACCGGCGTGCCCCGCCCGGGCCGCGGCGATCAGCCCGGCCGGGAACACCGTCTCCGGCCAATCCGGCCGCGCCGCACCGGCGGTGAGGAACAGCGTGTACTGCTCGTCATACTCCGCCCCGCGCAGCCACGCCGCCGCCGCCAGCACCGCCGCGCCGAGCAGCAGCACCGAACAAAATTTCACCGCGTTAACCAATTAGCAGCACTTCCCGGGTCATGGTGCGGCCCAGCCTAGCGGCCAAAGGTTAACGGAGTGCTTATGCCCGACATGTTTCCGCTGCCGGAGCGGCCATTCCGGCAGCCAACGCTGTCCGTCGTCGTGCCCGCCTATAACGAGGCGGCGGGGCTGGACCGCTTCCACCAAAGGCTCGCCGCCGCCCTGGCGGACGTCCAGTCGTGGGAAGTCATCTATGTCGATGACGGCAGCACCGACGCCACGCGGGCGGTGATGCAGGCGCTGCGCACCGCCGACAGCCGCGCCGGGGTGCTGAGCCTGTCGCGCAATTTCGGCAAGGAGACGGCGATCACCGCCGGCCTCGACCACGCCGCCGGGGATGCGGTGGTGGTGATCGACGCCGACTTGCAGGACCCGCCGGAACTGATCCCCGAGCTGATCGCGCAATGGCGGCGCGGCTACGACATGGTCAACGCCCGGCGCCGCAGCCGCGCCGGGGAAACCTGGCTGAAGCGCCGCACCGCGCACGCCTTCTACCGCCTGATGCAGCGCACCGGCGCGCTGAAACTGCCGGAGGACACCGGCGACTTCCGCCTGCTCAGCCGCCGCGCGGTGGACGCCGTGCGCCAACTCCGCGAGCAGCACCGCTTCATGAAAGGCGTCTTCGCCTGGATCGGCTACCCCACCACCTTCGTGCTGTACGATCGGGCGTGCCGCAGCAGCGGGGTCAGCAAATGGACCTATTGGCGGCTGTGGAACCTGGCGCTGGAGGGCATCACCAGCTTCACCGTGATGCCGCTGAAATGCGCCACCTATGTCGGCCTCGCCGTGGCGGTGCTGTCGGTGGTCTACGCCGTGCAGGTGATCGTCAAGACGCTGATCATCGGCAACCCGGTCGCCGGCTATCCCAGCCTGATGACGGTGGTGCTGTTTCTCGGCGGCGTGCAGCTCATGTTCCTGGGCGTTATCGGCGAATATCTCGGGCGGGTGTTCAACGAGACCAAGCAGCGGCCGCTTTACCTTGTGGAACGCTATGAGCCGAGCGCCGTGCGGGTGGCGCGATGAGGTGGTGGCGGCCGGTGGCGTTCGCGGCGTGGCTTTTGGCGCAAACCGTCACGGCGGGAGTAGCGCAGCCATCGCACCTCACCCGCGGCATCAACCTGACCAACTGGTTCCGCTTCCCGCCGTCACGCGATCCTGCCGCCCTGGGCGCCTATCTCGGCAATCAGGCGCTCGCGGACCTGCGTTCCGCGGGGTTCGATTTCGTGCGGCTGGCGATCGATCCGGCGATCGTCGCCACAGCATCCGACCGCGCGGTGCTGATCGCCGCGATCCGCCGCATCCAGCGCCAGGGTTTCGCTGTCATCGTCTCGCCGCATCCGCAGGGATGGCGGCTGGAAGCCGATGCGGCGCCGCTGACGGCGTTCTGGCGGAGCCTGGCGCCGGCGTTGCGGGCGCTGGACCAGGCGCGAACCCTGCCGGAGATCCTCAACGAACCGGTCTTTCCGGGCGATCCCGCCGCCTGGCAAGCCGTGCAGCATGCCGTTCTGCACGACATCCGCCGGGCGCTGCCGGCAGCGACCGTCGTGCTCACCGGCCAGGACTGGGGCAGCATCGACGGCCTGCTGGCACTGGCGCCGGAGGATGACCGCAACGTCCTCTACAGCTTCCACCTGTATGACCCGCCCGAGTTGACCTCGCTGGCGGCCTATCGCCCCGGCCTCGACCGCGCCGCGCTGGCGAAGCTGCCATTCCCGGCAGACGACCCGGCGCGGTGCGCCGCCACTGCCGGCAGCGCCCGCGATCCCGCTACCGCCGGGTTGATGCGCTACTACTGCAGCTTCGGCTGGGACGCGGCGCGTGTCGGCGAAAGCGTGCAACGCGCGGCGGCCTGGGCGCAGCAGCATCACGTTGCCCTGCTGGCCGGCGAGTTCGGCGCCACCGCCGCGCTCAACCCGCCCGCCCGGCTCGCCTGGTTCGGAACGGTGCGGTACGCGCTCGAATCCCGCGGCATTCGCTGGGCGCTGTGGGGCTACGACGACGTCATGGGATTCGCCATCCAGCCGCCGCCCGGCCCGCGCCCGCTGTTGGACCCGGCGGTGCTCGCGGCGCTCGGCCTGGCGCCGCGGATGTGACGATGCACAGTCTGGACCCGGCCGACTGGAGCGAGCTGCGCGCGCTGGGGCACCGCATGATCGACGACATGGTCGATCACCTGGCAACGCTGCGCGACGGTCCGGTCTGGCGCCCGATGCCCGAGGCGCTACGGCGCGACCTGCGGCAGCCCTTGCCGCAGGAACCGGCGGCCGCCGCGGCGGTCTACGAGGATTTTCGCCGGCTCGTGCAGCCCTATGCCACCGGCAACCTGCATCCGCGCTTCATGGGCTGGGTGCATGGCGGCGGCAATCCCGTCGGCATGCTGGCGGAGCTGCTGGCGGCGGGGCTGAACGCCAATCTGGGCGGGCGCGACCACGCGCCCATCGAAGTCGAGCGGCAGGTCATCGCCTGGGCGGCGGAGATGCTGGGATTTCCCGCCGACGCCTCGGGCGTGCTGGTCACCGGGACCTCGATCGCCAACCTGATTGGCGTGCTGGTGGCGCGGTCCGCCTGCCTCGGGCCCGCGGTCCGCCGCGAGGGGGTCAGCGGCAGCCGGCTGGTCGCCTACACCTCGGCCGCAGCGCATGGCTGCCTGCCGCAGGCGATGGACATGGCCGGCCTCGGCCGCGACGCGCTGCGGATGATCCCGTTTGACCAACACGGCCGGATGCGGATCGACGCGCTGACACGCCGCATCGCCCGCGACCGGGCGCTTGGGCTGCGCCCCTTCCTGATCGCCGGCACCGCCGGCACGGTGGACATCGGCGCAGTGGACGACCTGGCCGCCCTGGCGGACGTCGCCGCACGAGAGAGCCTTTGGTTCCACATCGATGCCGCGTACGGGGCGATGGCGATGCTGGCACCCTCGCTGCGCCCGCTCCTGGCCGGGATCGAGCGGGCCGATTCCGTCGCCTTCGATTTCCACAAATGGGCGCAGGTTCCGTATGACGCCGGCTGCATCATGGTGCGCGACGCCGCAAGCCAGGTGGCGACCTTCGGCGCCGAGGCGGCCTATCTCCGGCGCGAGCAGCGCGGCCTGGCGGGCGGCGGGATCTGGCCCTGCGACCTCGGCCCCGACCTGTCGCGCAGCTTCCGCGCCCTGAAAGTCTGGATGACCCTGCGTGTCTACGGCGCCCGGCGGCTGGGCGAAGTCGTCAGGCAGAGCTGCGACCTGGCGGCGGCGCTGGCCGCGCGGGTGGACCGGGAGCCGGCATTGCAGCGCCTCGCCCCGGTCACGCTGAACATCGTCTGCTTCCGCTACATCGCCGCGGACGGCGACCTCGATCGCCTGAACGCTGAAATCGTCGCGGATGTGCAGGAGGCCGGGATTGCCGCGCCATCGACGACGACGGTGAACGGGGCGCTGGCGATCCGCGCGGCGATCGTCAACCACCGGACCACTTGCGCCGACATCGACATACTGGTAGACGCGATACTGGAATGCGGCCGGCGGAGAGCGCGTGCCGGGAGGCAAAACAAAGTGCCCCCGGTTATTCACCGGGGGCAAGTATACAGGGAGGCTTCACGTCTGGGAGACGTAGGGGCCAACGACCCCCTTCCAGCGCCTGGCGCTGGAACTCGGGCGGCATTGCTGCCGTAACTCATCCTCGTTACCTATCCCGCAGGTGCGAAGGGAACCACCGCCTAAATTTGGCAGCGGCCATGCGGTTTGTGCATGGTTAGCGTTTGAAACAAGCGCCGGAAGAATGGCTGCGTCTCGATGGGCGTGCAACGCGACAGGCCGCGCCCGCATGGTGCCGACAATCGACACTGACCAGGCTGCGCCTGAAGCCCGGCGCCTTCTTTACCGCTTGGATCTGCGTCGCTGGCGCCAGTCGCTTGCGGTCAACGGGTCTCGACGGTCACGGGATAAACCGCGGCGCCCAAACCGCCACGCCGCCGACGCAGACGACGAACACCGGCATGATGACCAGATACAGCCAATCGAACTCAGTCATGGCGAAGCCTTCCGAGAAGGGCCCGGGCGCAAAGGTGCAGCAAACCGGCCGCAAATGTCCGGATGATGCCGCCGAAGCGCGCGACCAGCCCGTGGCGTCGCGCTAATGCCGCTCCGCCAGCTTGGCCAGCAGGAAGTCGCGGAACACCGCCACCCGCTTGGAATTGCGCAGTTCCTCCGGGTAGACGAAGAACACGTCCACCTTCGGTCCTTTCAGCTCCGGCAGCACCTGCACCAGGTCCGGGTTCTCGGCCATGGCGAAGTCGGGTATTGCGCCGATGCCGGTGCCGGCGCGGATCGCCAGCAGCACCGCCTGGATCGAGTTCACCTCCAGCAGCGCCCGCCGCGGATTGCCCGGCCGCCGCCCGGCCTCCGCCAGCCAGTTGATCTCCTGCACCGGCGGGTGATGCTGGCCGAACAGGATCAGCCGGTGCGCATCCAGATCCTCCGCCCGCTGCGGCACGCCATGCTTCTTGAGATAGTCGGGCGAGGCGCAGACGAACCACTGCAACGTCATCAGGTGGCGCTGCACCAGGTCGGGCTGCTTCGGCGGGTGCATGCGGATCGCCACGTCGGCCTCCCGCATCGCGAGGTCCAGGTCGGTGTCGTCCAGCAGCAGCGACACCGACACATCCGGGTAGGCGTCGAGGAAGCCATGCAGCCGCGGTGCCAGCCAGGCCGAACCGAATCCGACGGTGGTGGTGATCTTCAGCTTGCCCGCCGGCTTTTCCTTGCTTTCGGTCAGCAGCGCCTCGGTGATCGCCAGCTTGGCGAAGACTTCGCGGACGGTGCGGTTCAGCGACTCGCCCTGCTCGGTCAGGATCAGCCCGCGCGCATGGCGGTGGAACAGCGGCACCTGAAGTGCCTCCTCCAGGGCCGAGATCTGCCGCGAGACCGCGGACTGGCTGAGGCTGAGCGTGTCCCCTGCATGCGTGAAGCTGCCCGCTTCCGCCACCGCGTGAAAAACGCGCAGCTTGTCCCAATCCATCGCGAACCCTCTCCTAGCGGCACGAATGTGCCGGCTGCATGCCGGTCAGCCGGCCGTGGCCCCATCGTACAATGTGGCAAGACTAACCACACTTTGACGAGTCAGGTATGCGATTTTGATGGTCTGAGGCAATTTTCGTTTATCCCGCCGCTTCGAGCAGGCGCGATTCGTGCTCCGCGAGGTATTTTTCCGCCTCCAGGGCCGCCATGCAGCCGGTGCCGGCCGCCGTGACCGCCTGGCGGAACACCTTGTCCTGCACGTCGCCGGCCGCGAACACGCCGGGAATCGAGGTGCGGGTGCTGCCGGGACTCGTCCGGATGTAGCCTTCGGAGTCCATATCGACATGCCCGGCGAAGATCGCCGTCGTCGGCGAATGGCCGATGGCGATGAACACCCCGTCCACCGGCAGCACCGAGTCCGATCCGGTCACCGTGTGCCGCAGCCGCACGCCGGTGACGACCTCCGGCGCGCCGCCGCCGACGATTTCCTGCACCGCGCTGTTCCACACCACCTCGATCTTCGGGTGCGCGAACAGCCGGTTCTGCAGGATCTTCTCAGCGCGCAGCGAGTCGCGGCGGTGCACCAGCGTCACCTTCTCGGCGTGGTGGGTCAGGTAAAGCGCTTCCTCCACCGCCGTGTTGCCGCCGCCGATGACCGCGACGGTCTTGCCGCGATAGAAGAAGCCGTCGCAGGTGGCGCAGGCGGAGACGCCGCGGCCCTGCAGCGCCCGCTCCGACGGCAGGCCGAGCCAGCGGGCCTGTGCGCCGGTGGCGATGACGACCGCATCCGCTTCATACCTGTCGCCCGAGTCGCCGGTGCAGCGGAATGGCGGGCCGGAGAAATCCACCTTGGTGACCAGGTCGTGGATGATCCGTGTGCCGACATGCACGGCCTGTGCCTGCATTTGCTCCATCAGCCAGGGACCCTGGATGACATCGGCGAAGCCGGGGTAATTCTCGACGTCGGTGGTGATCATCAACTGGCCGCCCGGCTGCATGCCGGCCACCAGGATGGGCGCCATGCCGGCGCGCGCGGCGTAGATCGCCGCGGTGTAGCCGGCCGGACCGGCGCCGATGATCACAAGCCTGGTACGATGCGTTTCGGTCATGGCTCACCATATCGGCGCGAGCGGTGCCTCGGCAAGCCGCTGGCTCCGGTCCGCTATCGGCCATGGTCTTCGCCGGATTTTCACGCGACAAGCGGCGTTTGCGTCCCCATGTAGCCGGTATGCGCCGAGTCCTGCCGTTGCTCATCCTGCTGTTGATGGTATGTGCCGCTCTGGTCCTGCTCCACGGAGTCGGCTGGGAGAGCCTGGCGCGCCACCAGGACATGCTCATCGGCTGGGTGGGCCTGCATCCGTTCGCTGCGCCGGCGCTGTATGTGGCTGCCTACGTGTTGACCGCGGCGCTGTCGCTGCCGCAGGCCGCTTTGCTGACGGTTGCCGGCGGCCTCCTGTTCGGCGCGGTTGCCGGCTGTGCGCTCACCGTGTTCGGCGCCACCATCGGCGCCACCATCCTGCTGTTCGTGATCCGATCGGCCTTCGGCAAGACGCTGGAGCGGCATCGCCACCGCATTCCGGCGCAGCTTCAGGCGCGCCTGGCGCGAGACGGGTTCAGCTACCTGCTGGCGCTGCGGCTGCTGCCGGTGGTGCCGTTCTGGATCGTCAACCTGGCCGCCGCCCTGGCGGGAATCCGGCTGGCCGTGTTCGTGCCGGCGACCCTGCTCGGCATCGTGCCGGCGAGCTTCATCCTGAGTTCCATTGGCGCGGGCGTGAGCGGCATCCTGGCGCAGGGCCGTACGCCGGATCTGTCGGTACTGTTCGGGCCGCGGATTCTCCTGCCGCTGCTCGGCCTGGCGGCACTGTCCCTGCTGCCTGTGCTGCTGCGCCGCCGGGCGGCGGCGCAAGCGTGACGATATCCTGGCGGCCCGGGGCCGATCCGATGGCGGCGGGTTAGGCTTTGCCCGCGGATTTCGACCTCGCCGTCATCGGCGCGGGCGCCGCCGGGCTGTCGGTCGCGGCGGGTGCCGCGCAACTCGGCGCCAGGGTGGCGCTGATCGAGCGTGGCCGCATGGGCGGCGACTGCCTCAACACCGGCTGCGTGCCGAGCAAGGCGCTGCTCGCCGCGGCGCACGCGGCCCGCAGCGTGCGCGAGGCCGCCCGGTTCGGCGTGATCGCAGCCGAACCGGGGATCGACTGGGACAGGGTTCGCGCCGGGGTGCAAGCGGTGATCGCCGAGATCGCCCCGGTCGACTCGGAGGCGCGCTTCCGCGCCCTCGGCGCCACCGTGCTGCTTGGCGAGGCGCGGTTCATCGACCCGGCGACCCTGAACGTCGAAGGCCGAACGCTGACCGCCGGCCGATTCGTCATCGCCGCCGGCAGCCGCGCCGCCGTGCCGGCGATCCCGGGGCTGGAGAAGGTGCCTTATTGGACCAACGACTCGCTGTTCGATCTGGCGGAGAAGCCAGACCATTTGCTGATCCTGGGCGGCGGTCCCATCGGCCTGGAGATGGCGGACGCGTTCTCCGGCCTCGGCTGCCGGGTCACGGTGATCGAGTCGGACCGGATCGCGGCGAAAGATGATCCGGAACTGGCGGCCGGGCTGCGGCTGGCGCTGACGCGTCGCGGTGTGTTGCTACGGGAGGGCGCGACGGTGCAATCCGCGGCACCCGGTCCACTGCTGATCCTGGCGGATGGCGAGCGAATCGCGGGGTCGCACCTGCTGGTCGCCGCCGGGCGGACGCCGAACCTGGCGGCGCTGAACCTTGCGGCGGGGAACATCGCGGTGAGCCGGGCCGGGATTGCCACGGACCGCGGGTTGCGCAGCGTCAGCAACAAGCGGGTCTTCGCCGTCGGCGACATCGCCGATCCGGCGGGGATCGGGCCGCGGGCGTTCACGCATGCGGGGTCGTATCATGCGGGCATCGTCATCCGCCGCGCGCTGTTCCGGCTGCCCGCTTCGATCGACTATGCAGCGCTGCCGCGGGTGACCTACACCGATCCCGAACTGGCGCAGACCGGCCTGACCGAGCGGGAGGCGGTGGCGGCCGGGATGAAGGTGCGGGTGCTGCGCTGGCCGCTGGCCGAGAACGACCGCGCGGTTGCCGAACGCGACACCGCCGGGCTGGTAAAACTGGTGGTCAACCGCAACCGCATCGTCGGCGCCGGCATCCTGGCGCCGCGTGCGGGCGAGATGATCAGCCTGTGGAGCCTGGCGATCGCCCGCCGGACGAAGGTGTCGGCGCTGGCGGGCCTTATCGTGCCCTATCCGACTCGGTCGGAGGCGGCAAAGCGCGCCGCGGGCAGTTTTTTCGCCGCGCGGCTGTTTTCCGCCCGGACCAAGGCGCTGGTGCGGTTTCTGCGGTTGCTGCCCTGAGCTGCCGGGTCAGTTTATCCGTTCGCCCGCCGGCACGGAGGCTGCCGGGTTCAGCTCGCGGGCCGGGCCAAGCGGGCGCCATATCCATGAAGGGTGGTTTTCTGCGGGTTCGGTCAGCATCGGTTCGGCGTCGCGCTGCTCGGCTTCGATGGCGTCGGCCTCGGCTTCGAGATCCAGTGCAACTTCCAGGAGCATTTCCGCGAGACGAGCGTCATCCCCTGCCCGGGCCATTTCCCGTGCTTTCGCGGCCCTGTTTCTGAAATGGTTGGCGTCCAAAGCAGTCTCCTGTTCTGGATATACAATAGGGACGATCTGGCATTAAACAGAATCACGTCATAGCGAGTGATATTTCGATTCGTAGGCCCGCACTGAGAATTTTTCGAGTCTCGCAAACCGGCGGGATTATTGCGACAGGATATATATCCACTGAAGCGGCGAAATCTGTGAAACTCCGATGAAAAATTGTCAATTCCGTCGGTCTGTCCAAATAATCATCCGGCCTGACTTTTTTCAACCGAGGGTTGAGCGGTGCGTCGAGCGATCACTTCCCGGCGAGCGCGCCGGCAGACCGCACGGGTCCAGTCCACCGATGATGGGACACGCAGCCGATCGGCCGGGTGTTTGGTGCGATGACGACGTCTGCCGGAGCCCGGACGCGCCGGGCCCCCGGATCACGCCGCCGCGGCTTCCGCCCGCTTGGTCCGGGCGCGCTCGATCCGGCGCTTCAGGTCGCGGCCTTCCTCGGTCAGCTTGGTGTTCGGCGTGCCCAGCAGAAAGGCGTCGATGCCGCCGTTATGCTCGACCGTGCGAATGCCGCGGGTCGAGAGGCGCATGCGCACCTCATGCCCGAGGATATCGGACAGCAGCGACGTCACCTGAAGGTTTGGCAGGAACCGGCGACGGGTCTTGTTGTTGGCGTGGCTGACGTTGTTGCCACTGAGAACGCCCTTGCCCGTGATTTCACAGCGACGCGACATCGCACTTGATCCTCAAGACTGATTGGAAGCGGCGGGTTATGGCGACCTAAGCCGGGCGCGTCAAGGAAGTCCGGCGAAGAATCCGCCGGACGCCGTGCCGCCCGCTTGTTGCCTCAGGTCCGCAGCTCGCCCGACCGGACGCTGTCGATGGCGTTGTTGAGGATGCCGATGACTGCATCGTCCGACACCGACCGGGCCAGCAGCGCCATGGAGCCGGCCAGCAGGGCCGACGCGATCGCCACGGCGTTGATGTTCTGGCTCGTCATATATTCGATCGCCTTGTCCACGACCGCCCCGGCATGGCTCAAATCGGCGGACGGCACATTGGGATCTTCGGGCATGGTCGCGTTTCCTTATGTCACGGGCAGGGGTTCGAGGTTCTGTTCGGCGGCTTGCAGGGTCCACATCCGGGCATACAGGCCGCCCGCCGCCAGCAGTGCCGCATGGCTGCCACGCTCGGCGATGCGGCCGTCCTGCAGCACGATGATCTCGTCGGCATCCACCACGGTGGACAGGCGGTGCGCGATCACCAGAGTCGTCCGCCGGTGCGCCACCGCGCGCAACGCCGACTGGATGTCCTGCTCGGTGCGGGTGTCCAGCGCGCTGGTGGCCTCATCCAATATCAGGATGCGCGGATCCTTCAGGATGGTCCGGGCGATGGCCACCCGCTGCTTCTCGCCGCCCGACAGCTTCAGGCCGCGCTCGCCGACGATGGTGTCGTAGCCGTCGGGCAGTTTCAACACGAAGTCATGCACCTGCGCCTGCCGGGCGGCCTGCTCGATCTCCGGCTGAGACGCGCCCGGCCGCCCGTAGCCGATATTGTAGCGGATGGTGTCGTTGAACAGGACGGTGTCCTGCGGCACCACGCCGATGGCGGCGCGCAGGCTGTCCTGGGTGACGTCGCGGATGTCCTGGCCGTCGATCAGGATGCGGCCGGCGGTCACGTCGTAGAAGCGGAACAGCAGCCGGCTGATGGTGGACTTCCCGGCGCCCGTCGGCCCGACGATCGCCAGCTTGCCGCCGGCCGGGACGGTGAAGTTCACACCTTTCAGGATGGTCCGGTTGGGCTGGTAGCCGAACTGCACGTCCTGGAACACGACCTCCCCGGCCGATCCCTCCGACAGGTTCGCGGCCAGCGCGGCGGCCGCCGGCTTGTCGGCGATTTCCTGCTCGACGCGCAGCAGCGCGAACATCTGCTCCATGTCCACCAGCCCCTGCTTGATCGTCATGTAGACGATGCCGAGGAAGTTCAGCGGCTGGTAGAGCTGGATCAGATATGTGTTCACCACCACGAACTTGCCGACGGTCATGGAGCCATCTTCCATGCCCGCAGCGGCCAGCAGCATGATCAGGGTCAAGGCCGCGGAAATAATCAGCGCCTGGCCGATATTCAGCATGTTCAGCGACACCTGGACGCGCACCGAGGCGCGCTCGAACCGCGCCAGCGCGTGGTCGTAGCGCTGCGCCTCATGCGCCTCGTTGCCGAAATACTTCACCGTCTCGTAATTGAGCAGGCTGTCGAGCGCCTTGGTGGAGGCGTCGTTGTCGGTGTCGTTCATGGTGCGGCGATAGCGGCCGCGCCGGCTGGCCAGGGCGGTGGTGAAGCCGATATAGACGACCACGGCGACGAAGGTGATGGCGGCGTAGCGCCAGTCGAACATGTGCCAGATGATGGCGGTGACCATCGCCAGCTCCAGCGCTGTCGGCACGATGTTGAACACCGCGAGGCGCAGCACCGACTGCATGCCGGTGACGCCGCGGTCGATCACTCGCGACATCCCGCCGGTCTGGCGGTCGAGGTGGAAGCGCAGGCTGACGGCGTGCAGGTGGCGGAAGGTGCGCAGTGCCAGCAGCCGCACCGCGCGCTGCGAGACGGAGGCGAACACCGCGTCGCGCAGCTCTCCGAACGCCGCCGCCGACAGCCGGATCAGGCCGTAGCCGAGGATCAGCAGCATCGGCACGGCGTAGGGTGCGAGCGCCGGGCCGTGCGGCGTCAGCGCGTCGATGATGCGGCCGTAGACCACCGGCACGTAGACCGTGGCGACCTTGGCCAGCACCATGAAGATCAGCGCGATCACCACCCTGATGCGGGCGCCGATATTCCGCGCCGGCCACAGATAAGGCAGCAGGGCGGTAACCGTTTGCAGGGTGGACCGCTGCACCTGCAGGGCGGGCGGCAAAACCGCCGGTGGCGATCGAACGCTGCTTCGTCTCATGCTGCGCATGTGGCATGATGATGCCGTCTTGGAAAGGCGATCGGCTTGGATCAGCATGCGAAAGAGACGGGATTCCAGCGCCATGTGCGCGCCTGCAACAACGCTGTCTTGCCCGGAGAGCGGCTGCCGTTCGTGATCGACGGGACTCGTGTCGGCTGGGTCGCGGCTGCCGCGGTGGAGGCGTTAAGCGCATTCCCGGCGATTCGGGTGTCGGCCGATACGGTCGAGCTGACCGATCCGGCGGCGCTCGATCATATCGCATCGGCGCTGGCGGAGCGGGGCGTGCTGCGCCGCCGCGGCGAGTTGTTCGACGTCTGCGCCCGGCCTGATCTGCCGGCGATCTCGCGGGTCGATCGCGGCGCCATTCCGTTCTTCGGCATCCGCGCCGCCGGGGTGCATCTCAATGGCCTGGTGCAGCGCCCGGACGGACTGCACATGTGGGTCGCCCGCCGCGCCATGGACAAGCTGCTGGACCCCGGCAAGCTGGACCACATCGTCGCCGGCGGCATTCCGGCCGGGCTCAGCCCGTTGCGGACGCTGATCAAGGAAGCCGGCGAGGAAGCCGCGATCCCGCCGGAACTGGCCAGCCAAGCCGTGCTTGCCGCGTCATTCGGCTATGCGGCGGAGCGGCGGGAGGGGCTGCGGCGCGACTGGTTGTATGCCTACGACCTGCTCCTGCCGGAGGATTTCATCCCGAATCCGGCGGACGGGGAGGTCGAGGCGTTCGAACTCTGGCCGCTTGCCCGGGTGTTTGCCGCGGTGCGCGACACCGCCGACTTCAAGTTCAACGTAAACCTGGTGCTGATCGACCTGTTCATCCGGCTGGGCCTGATCGCCGGACCGGAGGCGGCCAGCCTCCGGGCTGCACTCTGATCAGCCTTCCGGGGGCGCCGCGGCGATGGGAATGTCGCGCGAGTCCGGCTGGTCGCCGAAGCCGGCGCCGCGCGGCTCGTCCTCGTTTGGCTCGCCTTGCCCCTGGCCGTCCTCGTTGCCCTGGTAACTTTCGTTCTGCTGGTAATTGCGCCGCTGGTTGGCCTGCTGCTGCGGGGCCTGTCCGTTCGGCTGGTTCTGCTGCTGCGCCTGGTTCATGGCGTTCAGGATACGGAAATAATGTTCCGCATGCTGAAAGAACGCCTCGGCGGTGACCCGGTCGCCGCCGCTGGTGGCGTCGCGGCCGAGCTGCAGATATTTCTCGAAGAGCTGCTGCGCCGTGCCGCGGATACGGATTTCCGGCCCGTTGCTGTCAAAGACGTGGTTGCGGTTGAGCGGCACGTTGCCACCCGAGTGGTGGCGCACGCCACCGCCTGATCCACCACCACCGCCTCCGCCGCCGCCAGGGCGATGGTTGCGGCCACGCATGCGTTTCATGTTCATACTATTGCCGTCGTGCTTTCCCAATTGCCGGCAGACCTGTGGGGCAATCGGGTGGTCCGGATAAAGCCTTCCCGGTCCGTTTCCCTGGCCAGCCACGTTCCATCGGCGTTGATCGCGACACGCGAAGGGACTTCTGACGAACCTTCGCGACCGGGGACGTCTGTCACGCAGCACCCCTGCCACGCCGTCACCGTACACCGCTGGTCCGCCTCTGCCAAACAGTTTTTTCAATCACCTATCGGTGAAAGGACGACCGCCCGCTGGATTCCCGCCAGATCGAGGTGAAGTGAGGCGGCAAAGCCGGCCTGTCGGGCGAGTGCAGCCACTTCCTTGGCCTGTCCGGCGCCGAGTTCGAGAATCGCGGTGCCGCCGGGCAGCAGGCGGCCGGGCAGGTCGCCCAGGATGGTCCGGTAGGCGTCGTAGCCATCGGCTCCGCCGTCGAGTGCACGGCGCGGCTCGTGCAGGGCCACCTCCGGCATCAGGTCGTCGATGTCGGCGGCCGGGATGTAAGGCGGGTTGGAGATCACCAGGTCGAACCGGCCGGCGATGGGTTTGGTCCAATCGCCTGCGAGAAACGCCGCCCTGTCGGCCAGCCCAATCCGGATGGCGTTGCGGCGCGCCAGGCCGGCGGCGTCCGGAGCGATGTCGATGCCGATACCGAACGCGGCGGGAAATTCGTGCAACAGGGCCAGCAGCAGGCAGCCGGTGCCGCTGCCGAGGTCCAAAATCCGTCGCGGCGGCGGCCGATGCGCGAAATGCACCAGGGCAGCCTCGATCAGGGTCTCGCTGTCGGGGCGGGGGATCAGGGTGGCGGGGGAGACCTGGAACTCCAGGCTCCAGAATTCCCGGCGGCCGAGGATGTGGGCCAGGGGCTGGTGAAGCAGGCGGCGGGTCAGGAGGTCGTTGAAGGTCCCGGTCTCCACGCTCCGGTGCGGATCGCGGATCAGATCGGCCCGGCTGAGGCCGAGGGCGTGGGCGAGCAGTAGGCGGGCCTCGAGACGCGGGTTGTCGGCCAGGTCGCGGAGGCGGCGGGCGCCGTCGTGGATGGCTTCGGCGATGGTGGCGGTGCCCGGAAGGCGAACGCTGTCCTGCCCAACCGATGCCGCACCCCGCCTCATCGTCATGGCCGGGCGTGTCCCGGCCACCTTCGCACCACTGCTGAAGCGCAGATGACCGGGACACGCCCGGCCATGACGATGAGGCGGGGGTCTTCGACCCTCATTCCTCGGCCGACAGCCGTGCCGCCTGGTCTTCGGCGGTCAGCGCGTCGATGAACTCGTCCAGATCGCCCTGCATCACGCGGTCGATCTTATACAGCGTCAGATTGATCCGGTGGTCCGATACCCGGCCCTGCGGGAAGTTGTAGGTCCGGATCCGCTCGCTGCGGTCCCCAGTGCCGACCTGGGATTTCCTGTCGGCGGAGCGGGTGGCGTGCAGGGAGGCGCGCTGCTGCTCGTACATGCGCGCGCGCAGGATCTTCATCGCCTTGGCGCGGTTCTTGTGCTGGCTGCGCTCCTCCTGCATCGCCACGACGATGCCGGTGGGCAGATGGGTGATGCGCACGGCGCTGTCGGTCTTGTTGACGTGCTGGCCGCCGGCGCCGGAGGCGCGGTAGATGTCGATGCGCAGATCGCCCTCGTTGATCTGGACGTCCACCTCTTCGGCTTCCGGCAGCACCGCGACCGTCACCGTCGAGGTGTGGATGCGGCCCTGGCTTTCCGTCGCCGGGACGCGCTGCACCCGGTGCACGCCGGATTCATACTTCAGCCGGGCGAACACGTTGCGGCCGGTGACTTCCGCCGTGGCTTCCTTGATGGCGCCGAGGCCGGTGTCGCCGTATTCCAGGATCTCGAACTTCCAGCCTTTGGCCTCGGCGTATTTCTGGTACATCCCGAACAGCTCGGCGGCGAACAGCCCGGCTTCGTCGCCGCCCGCCGCGGGGCGGATTTCCAGGATGGCGGAGCGGGCGTCGGCCTCGTCCTTCGGCAGCAGGGCCAGGCGGATTTCGTGCTCCAGCGCCGGGATCTGCTCCTTCAGTTCGTACAGTTCGGCTTCCGCCAGGTCCTTCATCTCCGGATCTTCCAGCAGCGATTCCGCCTCCGACCGCGCACGTTCGGCGGTGCGCAGATCGCCGATGCGGGCCACCACGGGTTCGATGTCGGACAGTTCCTTCGACGCCTTGACGTAGGCCTCGCCGGTGATGCCTTCGGACAGCAGCGCCCTGAGTTCCTCGGCGCGGGCGGCGATGCGGTCGAGCTTGAGCGCCAGACTCATCGCAGCCGCGCGGGTATCTGATCGAACGCGACCGCCTCCTGTGTGCCGGTTTGCAGGTCCTTCACCTGCGCCACACCGGCGGCGATGTCGGTGTCGCCGAGGATCACCGCGGCACGCGCGCCGGTGCGGTTGGCGCGCTCCATCCGCCGCTTGAGGTTGCCGCGGTAGGCCATCTCGGCGCGGATGCCCTCGGCGCGCAGGGCTTGCAGGATGTCGATGGCGGCGGCTTCCGCGGCGTCGCCGATGGGGATCACGGCGACCGGCGACGGGGCAGGGGGGGCGGCGTCCATCAGCATGGCCAGACGCTCGATCCCGGCGGCCCAGCCGACGGCGGGGGTGGCGGGACCGCCCATTTCCTGCACCAGCCCGTCATAGCGTCCGCCGGCCATCACCGTGCCCTGGGCGCCGAGCTTGGAGGTGACGAACTCGAACGCGGTGTGGCCGTAGTAATCCAGGCCGCGGACGATGCGGGGGTTTTCGACGAACGGCACGCCGAAGCGGGTCAGGTGGTCCTGCAGCTTCGCGTAGAACGAAGCGGCGGCTTCGGTCAGATAGGGCTGGATCGTCGGCGCGTTGGCGACGATGCGGCGGTCTTTGTCGTCCTTGCTGTCCAGGATGCGCATCGGGTTGCGCTCCAGCCGGTTCAGGCTGTCCTCCGACAGGCCGGCGCGGTGTTCGGTGAAGTAGGCGACCAGGGCGTCGCGGTAGGCGTCGCGGCTCTCCTTGTCGCCGAGGGTGTTGAGTTCCAGCACCGTATCGCCCGCGACGCCGAGCGCTTGCAGGATCGACCAGCCGCAGGCGATCACCTCGGCATCCGCCAGCGGTTCGGCGGGGCCAATCAGCTCGGTGCCAATCTGGTGGAACTGGCGGTAGCGGCCTTTTTGCGGGCGCTCGTAGCGGAACATCGGGCCGGCGTAGAAGACTTTCTGCGGCAGCGACTGGGTCAGACCGTTGGTCACCAGCGCGCGGCACACCCCCGCGGTGCCTTCCGGCCGCAGGGTCAGCGAGTCGCCGCCGCGGTCGGGGAAAGTGTACATCTCCTTCATCACGACGTCGGAGGTTTCGCCGAGGGTGCGGGCGAAGACGCGGGTGTCCTCGAAGATCGGGGTTTGCCATTCGTCGAAGCCGTAGCTGGCGGCGACGCGCCGGGCGGTCTCGGCGACGCGGTGGAAGCGGCGCTGGTCCTCTCCGATGAGGTCGCGGGTGCCGCGGACGGGTTGGAGGTCGGTCACGTGTGGTCCTTGGTCCTTGATCCCGGTCTTATATAGGCGCGCGACCGGGCGGCAAGGACTTCGGGGATCAGGCGTCGATGCCGCGGGCCTTGAGCCAGTGGCCGAGGGAGAACAGCGCGGCGCGGTCCGCGGCGGCGGGTTTGGCCTTCAACCGTTGGACGTGGTCCGCGACGACGGCGGCAAGCGGTTGGCCGGAGCGGCGGGCGGCGACGAGATCGGGGAGAAGGCGGCGGTCCAGTGCCCAGACGTCGAACTCGGCATCGGTAAAGCCGAGGTATTCGGACAGAGGCCGTTGTTCCGCTTCGCCGGTATTGTGCCAATCGCTCACAAAATCTGCAAACTCGGGCAGACTGGCCCTTCCGGCCGCGAAGAGGTCGAAGAACGAGGCGGGTTTGGTCTGAACCTAAGACACGGATGCGCCTTCCTTTCACGCCGGGTTTTATCAGCCGGCCATCCAACGGATCGTATACGCCATAGTGCTCGCCGCGCAGGGTAAACCCTTCGATTTCGCCATGAAGTGAGTCCCACGTGTACAAGAGGTCTCTCGCCGGGTCGCGCCATCGGCGTTCACCGCAGATGTAGCCAAGCTACTCGCAGACGTCGAGGTAACCTGGTCGAGGGATCGGCTTGCGGCCCAAACGACGCCGCCGCGATGGCTGGCGTCTTCAGGATGCGGGTTGGAGGTTAATATTCGGCTAACGGGCGGGGAAATTTCTACGCGTCAGGCTTCGATGCGCCCCAACCCCGAACCCCGGTTCGTCACGCGCCGCCCTTGCGCGCCAACCAATGCGACAATGCGTGGATTACACTGCCGTCCGCGGTCTGCCCCTCAGCCTGCATGCCGGCGACGTAGCCGCGAACCATCTCCCGCAGGTCCTGGTTCGTGCGCCGCGCCTCCAGAATGACGGGCAACGCCCGCGCATCCATGACCCAAACGGCATATTCGTCGCCGGTCATGCCCAGGAACGCAGACAACGGGACATCCTCGGCTCCGGCACCCTCGTGCCAGGCATCCACGAAATCGTCGATCGCGTCCTCGGAGACTTCGCCCCGGGCGTAGAGGTCGAAAAACGAGGCGGTGGCGTTCCGGACGTCAGACACGGATGCGTCTCGGAATTCGGGCTTCCTTGATCATGACGCCGGTTATCGCATCCAACACGCCGATGTGGCGACCGCGAAGATCGAACGTTTCTATTTCGCCATGAAGCAAATCCCAAGTCAGCAATCGGCGAGCCGCTGAATCGCGCCACCTGCGCTCACCCTAGCGGTAGCCAAGGTAGTGGCATGTGTCGAAGTAGCTCGGTCGAGGGATTGGCTTGCGGCCCAAACGACGCCTCCGGGGTGCGTGCGGCGTCAGGGTGGGCATCGAAAGGTTGATTTTCCGTTAACGGGGGGATCGTCGGCGGCCGCAGCGGCGGCGCACACGTTGCGGATTTGAACCGACGGCGCGATGGGGCATGAATCTCGGAGATTTCGGAGGCTTCGCCGTGGGGCGGGGTGTGCGCGTTTTCCCCGGACGGAAGCCGCCTCGTCTCGGGGTCCGGCGACACCACGCTGCGGGTTTGGGGTGCGGCGAGCGGCGACTGCCTGCTGACGCTGCGCGGCCATGCGAGTCCGGTGTGGGCCTGTGGGTTCTCCCCGGACGGATGCCGCATCGTCTCGGGGTCCAATGACGGCTCGCCGAGGCTTTGGAACGCGGCGACCGGCGAAACAGTCGGCTTCCGGGCCCACATGCCCAGCCACTGCGGTATCGCGTCCGCCAATGACGGCCTAAGCCCAATCACCCAACCGTCGCCGCAGCCTCCCGCGCCCGCCGATCCAGCCAGCCGCGCAGCCCGCGCGTCACCGTGCCATCAACCGGCCCATCAGCGCGATCAAGCGAGGCGAGGCGATCCTCGACCGCCCCGTCCAGAGTCTGCCCGCTCCTCCGAGCCTCCAGGATCAAGGGCAGCGCATCAGCGTCATACACCCAAACCTGATACTCCGGCAGGCTCAGCCCGAGCCACGCGTGCAACTCCCGCCCCCCCACCGAGGGATCATCGTGCCAGCGGCCAATCCAATCATCGATCGCCTCCGCCGGAACAGCGCCGCGGGCGTACAGATCGAAGAACGACGCCCCACGGGCATCGATCCCGAGATCAAACTTCGATCCGTCGTCCATTGACCGGTCCCTTCCGCCAATCGCCATTCGCATCCAATACGGCTACATGCCGCCCGCGCAAATCAAATACCTCAATCTCCCCATGAAAGCTATCCCAAGTAAACAGACGCTTGCCGCTCCTGCTGCGCCAAGTCCTGTTCCCGTTCACAAACCCGAGATACTCGCAATCATCGAGATAACTCGGTCGAGGGATCGGCCACCGGCCCAATCCCAGCCTCCGTGCTCCTGAAGTATTTTCAGGATGCCCGGACAAGGTTAACATCTCCCTAACAACCTACCGGAACGCCAGCTCCACAAAATCGGGTTCGATCAGCGTACGAAACCCCGCATCAACCGACCGCAAGTCGATCACGTCCACCTTGCAAGGCAGATCCGACTCCGACAGCGCCTCCGCCAAATCGCTCAGCACGCCAAATCCAACCGGCCCGTCCGCCTCCACCGCAAGATCGAGATCCGAATACCGCCGGGCCGTCCCCGTGACGCGTGAGCCGAACACCCACACCCGCGCACCGGCCGGCAAATGCGCACGCAGAATATCCCGCACGATCGCCAGTTCATCCGCCGACAGATCGATCGCCCGGGTCACGCCAGACGTTTCCGCAACTCGTCGCGCAGGAACTCGGCCAGGAAAGCCGGGATCGCCTCGGCCACCTCGCGGGCAACTTCGGCGTGGTCAATATGGCTGGTGCTGGCGCGCTGGTCACGATACCGGCGCCAGGCCAGCCAGTCGCCGAGCAGCAATCCCTTTTGGTTGGCCGTGCGGATCAGCTCCTGGAACGCCATCCGGTCCACCTCGTCCGGCGAGGCAGCCCCTTGCCGGAGGAAACGCCGCAGCGTCCGGTGGCACAATCCGTAGGTGAACTCGAACCTCTGGATCAGGCCATCACGCAGTTGCTCGTCCCCCGGCTCGCCAAGATGCCGGGCAAGTCCCTCGCTCAAGCGGCCGATAGCGTTGGCCAACGGGGTTACGTCGAGGGCCACCGATCGCACCATCCAAGAGCCATGCTCACCTCATCGCCGAACCGCCCTCATCCGCCCCTGCCCAGGGCACCAGGTCATCCAGATCGACCCTTAAAGCCCGCGCAAATGCCTGCATAATCCGGAGCGGCACATCCTCCTTACCGCTCTCAACCGCCTCCAAGACTTCGACCCCCACCCCTGCCGCCGCGGCCAAATCGCCCGCGGACAACCCGCGATGCTCACGCCAGACAGCCACCGGGACTTCCCCGTCCGACAGGCGCCGGACGACTGCGAACGGCACGGTTTCCTCGTTCGCCTGCTCCACGCGCGCGAGCTTCAGCAGAGCGATGTCGAGCTGATCCTCGAGCTCCTCCGTCTCTCGCGCGGCGGCGTTGCCATCGGTGATGTTTGCGCTCATCGGTATGCCTCCCGGCGGTGCCGAACCCCACGAACCTCTATCGTATCGCCAACACGATCGAACAATACCCGCCAATCTCCCACCCGCAGCCGGCAGGTCGGCTTTTCCCCAACCAGCGCAATCACGGCGTGGCGGGGATTGTCCGGGTCAGCGGCATACGCGGCAAGTCTTTCAAGCACGCGGTCACGATCGGGCTTCGGCAGCCCCTGAAGTTCTTTCTGCGCCCTGCGGTAAAAGACAATCGCCAGCGCCACATCCTACTCCGCCGCGATCTTCTCCGCCTCCGCCGCCGCCTTCAGCTCCGCCGCCTTCGCCTCCACCAGCCCGACGATATGCTCCACCATCGTCGCCGTATCGATCTGGTGGTCCTGCTTGCCCGCGCTGTAGACCATGTGCCGCCCGTTGCCGCCGCCGGTCACGCCGATATCCGTCATCAGCGCCTCGCCCGGCCCGTTCACCACGCAGCCGATGATCGACAAGGTCAGCGGAGTCTCGATATGCCCAAGACGATCCTCCAGCGTGCGCACCGTCTCGATCACGTTGTAGCCCTGGCGTGCACAAGACGGGCAGGAGATCACCTTCACCCCGCGATGCCGGATGCCCAGCGTCTTCAGCATGTCCCAGCCGACGCGGACCTCCTCCTCCGGTTCGTCCGACAACGACACCCGCATGGTGTCGCCGATGCCGGCCCACAGCAGCGATCCCAGCCCGATGGACGACTTCACCGTCCCCATGCGCCGACCGCCGGCCTCAGTGATGCCGATATGCAGCGGATGGTCGCAGACCTCGGCCAATTGCTGGTAGGCGGCGACCGCCAGGAACACGTCCGACGCCTTCACGCTGATCTTGAAGTCGTGGAAGTCGTGCTGCTGCAGGATGTTGGCGTGGTACAACGCGCTCTCGACCAACGCCTCCGGGTTGGGTTCGCCGTATTTCTCCAGCAGGTGCTTCTCCAGCGACCCGGCATTGACCCCGATGCGGATCGAGCAGCCGTGGTCGCGCGCCGCCCGCACCACTTCCGCCACCCGGTCGTCGCTGCCGATATTGCCGGGGTTGATGCGCAGGCACGCCGCGCCGCTATCCGCCGCCTCCAGCGCCCGCTTATAATGAAAGTGAATATCCGCCACGATCGGCACGTCCACCTGCCGGACGATATCCTTCAGCGCCGCGGTGCTTTCCCGGTCCGGGCAGGACACCCGGACAATGTCCACCCCCGCCGCCTCGGCCTTTTTGATCTGAGCCACCGTGCCCGCCACGTCCGTGGTCAGCGTGTTGGTCATGGTTTGCACCGATATCGGCGCGCCGTCGCCCACCGGAACCTTGCCGACATAGACCCGGCGCGACTTGCGGCGGATGATTTCCTGGTAGGGCCGATAGCTCATGCGAGTCTCCTTCATCGCGGGGCGCCGATGCCCCGCCTGTCCGCGCCATCAGGCACAGCACACATGTCAGCGCCGGCCAGGCAAGACCGGCGACGGCACCAGTATGGGGAGTTCCGGCGGACTTCGCTACTGGTGAGCGCGCGAGGAGCCAACCGTTGAGGTCGGGGCAGCCGTCAGCTTGCCATCCTTGATCGCCTGCGGATCCAGCGGCAGGTCGCGGCGGACGCCGCCCGAACCACCCAAAGGCGGCGCCAGGACGCCATCCAGCAGGATCTCCGTCCCGCCTGCGTTGCCGGTGGTCAGCAGCAAATCGGCTCTCGGCGGCACCGACCAGGTCTCACCCGTCTTGAGCACGCGGTTCAACAGCACCGATCCGCCGCGGTCCTTCAGCAGGATCCAGGCATCGGCGCTGGCACGCAGCACGATGCGGCTGTCCGCCGCACCGGGAACCATGGTCGCCGCCTGGGCCGAACCCACCGATGGCGCCACGACCGCAACCGGCGGGTCTTCAGGCGAAGGGATCGACACAATCGGCGGCGCGGCCGCGGCAACAGCGATCCGAGGCACCTCGGACGCCGGAGCCTCGGCCGCCGCCGGTGGCGGCAGCGCCTGTTCGGCCAGCGGCGCGAGGCGTTCAGGAATCGCCACCACGGTCTCCGCCGGCAGGCGGCCCTCGCCGGACAGCCGATACCAGCCGGTATAGGCGCCGATGGCGAGGACGATGCCGAGCAGCAGGATGGCGCCGGCCGGAAGGCCGCGCTGCGGCATCGGAATCGGAAAGACCAGCTCGGTGCGGCGGCCGACATCGGCCACCTCGGCCTTGAAGCGGCGGACCATCTCCTCGTCGTCCAGGCCCAAAGCGCGCGCATACGTGCGCATGAAGGCCACGGCGTAGGCGTTGCCGGGAAGTTGCGAGATTCGCCCTTCCTCCAGCGCTTCCAGATGCGGCAGGCGAATGCGCAGCCCGGCCGCCACATCCTCCAGCGGCCACCCCAGCCTTTCCCGCGCCTCGCGCAGATCGGCCCCGGCCTTCACGGCCGCGGGCGGCTCAGCCATCCCCCGTGTGACGGTCGACATCATGCCCCGACTTTCGACAAGTTTGGACCTGCTTTCGTGTAGCACCGAAGGCCCCGTTTTTTATAGGTTCACGCGCATGTAAAAAAAGCCGGCATCGCACGCCCGACGGACAGGATTGGCCGCAGGTTTCTAAACCACACGATAAGTTTTTCCAACGACTTAATTTTTATCATTCACAAAATCCCCGCCGGCCTTGCCACACCGTGCCGGCCCGCCGGGCGGTCAGGAAATGACGCCATGTTCACGCGCCCAGGTTGCAATCGGGTCGCGCATCGCCATCCCACCCGTTCGCCGGATCGCCGCCAGCACGGGCTGGAAGGACTTCAGGTCGACCTGCGCGAACATCGCCTTTATCGGCAGGATTGCGCTCGCAGGCATCGACAGTTGGCGGATGCCGAGGGCCGCCAGGGTCAGCGCCTCAAGCGGGCGGGAGGCTGCCTCGCCGCATACCGAGACCGGCACGCACGCAGCCTCAGCGGCAACCGTCAGTTGTTGGAGGATATCCAGCATCGGCTGCGACAGGAAGTCGTAGCGCTCGAATAGCGACGGCGTCCCGCGATCCGCAGCGAAAAGAAACTGTAATAGATCGTTTGTGCCAACCGATATGAAATCCACATCCTTCAGCAGGTCATGCAACTGCCACATCAGCGCCGGCACCTCCAGCATGGTGCCGATGCGCATCCGGCCGGGCGCCGGCCGGATGCGCTTCGCCTCCGCCACCAGCAGCGCCTTGGCCGCGCGGAATTCGCCGACGGTCGCCACCATCGGGAACATCACCGACAGTTCGCGTCCGCCCGCGGCCAGCAGCAAGGCGCGCAACTGCCGCCGCAGCAGGGCCGGCCGATCGAGCCCGACACGGAGGGAACGCCAGCCCATGGCGGGGTTCTCTTCGTCGTTGATGGTGCCAGGCAGCATCTTGTCGGCGCCGAGATCCAAGGTGCGGAACAGCACCGGCCGGTCTCCGGCCTCGTCCAGCACCCGGGCGTAGATTTCCGCCTGTTCGGCCACGTCGGCGACCGAGCCGCGGGCCAGCATGGCGATCTCGGTGCGGAACAGGCCGATGCCGTCGGCCCCGGTGCGCTCGAGTTGCGGCAGCTCCAGGCGCAGGCCGATATTCAGCATCAGCTTCAGGCCCACCCCGTCCGCGGTGGCGGCCGGACGGCTGCGCCAGGTCGCCAACTCGGCGTATTTCGCGTCGCGCGTTTCCTTGGCGCGCGCGTATGCATGCTTAACCTCGGCTTCCGGTCGCAGGATGAACTGGCCTTCGTCGCCGTCCACCACGGCGTCGTCGCCTTCCTCGGCGCTGTCCAGCATGCCGCGCAGGCTGCCGATGGCGGGAATGCCCAGCGCACGCGCCAGGATCGCGGCATGGCCGGAGGGGCTGGCTTCCTCGATCGCCACCGCGGCGATGCCGCGCGCGTGCCAGTCGAGCAACTGCGCCGGACCCAGGCGGCGGGCGAGCAGGATGGCGCCCTCGGGAACCGTCTCGCTCGGCGCATGCCCGGTCAGCGTCGTCAGCAAGCGGTTGGCCAGATCCTCGATGTCGGCGAGCCGCTCGCGCAGGTAGGCGTCGCTGATCCGGCGCATCTTGTCGTGCAGTTCGCTGGCGACGCGCTGCACCGCGGCCTCGGCGGTCATGCCGCCACGGATCACCTCGGCGACGCGGCGCAGCCAGCCGGCGTCGTTGGCGACCAGGCGGTAGGCTTCCAGCACTTCCCGCGAGGCGGTCACGTCCGCGGCGGCACCGGTGTTCGGCACATCGGCAAACAGATCATCCAGCCCGCGCTGCATCCGGTCCACCGCCTTGTCCAGCCGCGCCTGCTCGGCCTCCGGATCGTCCGACAGGAACCGCGCCACCGGCCGGGCGGAACCGAGCAGCACCACCGGCCCGGCGGCGATGCCGCCCATCAGCGTGGTGCCCTTGAACAGCCGCGGCACCGTCGCGGCCAGGCCCTCCGGCGAGCCGTCGGTGGCGCCGCTGCCGGGCAGCAGCTCGGCCAGCAGCATCGCCACGGTTTCCAGGTCGTCCACCTCGAGTTCGGTGAAATTGCGCGGCGTGCGATTCTGCACCACCAGCACCCCGAGCGTGCGCCCGGTTCGGCGCACCGGGACGGCGAGCATGGATGCGAACGGCTCTTCCCCGGTCTCCGGGCGGTAGGCGAAGGCGGGATGGTTCTGCGCGTCCGGCATGTTCATTACCGTGCCGGTGGCGGCGCACAGTCCGACGATGCCCTCACCCACGCGCAATCGCGTGCGGCCGACGGCTTCCTGGTTCAGGCCCTCGGTCGCCGCGAGTTCGAGAATATCGCCGGGGCGAGAGACGTAGATCGAGCACACCTCGCTGACCAGTTCCGAGGCGACGAGCTCGACCAGCGCCGAGAGCGGCGCCGAACCATGCGCGCGCAGGTTCCGCAGCCGGGAGAGCAGGCGTCTGGTGGCCGTCATCTCAAGCGGGCGAAGCCGGCGATCGGGTCATTACAAAAAGCTCCTCGTTGCTGCCGCGGCTGGTGCCTAGAGGGCGGACGTGGCCAAAGAATGGCCGTTCGCGTAACCGGGGGCACGCCGATGGGCTGGCGCGGCCGGCCAAGGCTTTATCTGGCGGGTCCGGCGGCGATTGAGAAGACTTTGCCGGCGCGGGGCAGATATCGCACCGGATGCTCGGGCCGTCATGGCCCTGCTCCCGGGGGGGGAGGGCCATGACGATTTCGGCTCTTGTCGACGCTTAGTATTGCGGCACGTAGACCGAGCCGGGCGGGTAGTAGGGCGGCGGCGGTTGCGCCGCACTCGCGGCCGCGGCGCCGACGACCGCGCCGACGGCCACGCCGGCGGCGACGCCTCCCCAGCCCGGGCCGCTGTTGTAGTTGTAGCAGCAGCCACCGCCGTTGCCGTGCACGACGACATTGCGGTTCACGTTCACGTTCGCGTTCCGATTGACGTTGGTATTGCGGTTGACGTTGGTGTTGCGATTGTTGCTGACGTTGCTGTGGAAATTGTTGGAGTTGAAGCTCTGGCGGTTGCCGCCGCCGCCGCCCCCGCGGCGCGGACCGTTGACCAGAATCACCGGCCCGGCCGCATCGCCCTGATCGGCGGTGGCTGCGGGATCGTGCCAGGGCGTGAACGCCGCACGCGACGGCATAGCGGCAGCCAGTGGAGTGAACAGCGCCGCGGCAAGGCAGATGAAGGGTTTCATCGGATGCCTCATTTGTTCAGGTATTTATGCTGGGTGTCCTTGAAGTTCGCCAGCGTTTCCGGACATGTTTTGTGGTCGAAATCGTGCCCCGAGCCCCAGCCGAACGCGCCGCTGTAGATGAACGCGATCTGCAGCCCGAAATGCAGCGCGATCTGGTTCGCCAGCGACAGCGCATCTTCTCCAATTCCCTGCCGATCGGCTTCGGTTGAGCAGGCGAAGGCCTCGCCGGACATCACGCCGAGCTTTCTCACCCCGGTCATAAATTCCGGATCGGCATCATTTCCCTTTTTCACGTCGTCGGCGAATGCCGGCACCGTGACCAGCGCGGCCAGCGCGCAGGCGGCCAGAATGGAACGCATCGTCTCCCCTTTCAGTGTTGTCCCGCCGCCATGATGGCAACAGTTGTAATGCTGTCTGGCATGATACCCGCGTTCAGTCCAAAAGCGGCAGCCGCTTGCCGCATTGTTGCGCGAGAATAAGTCCCAGATCCGAAAGACCCGCCTGGGCCCGCGGCGTTGCGTCACCCGTCATCCATATCTCCGCCACGCGTTCCCCGGCCAGAGCCTTGGCGATCCCGGCATTGCGCGGTGTCCACGACAGCCGATCGATCGGGAGAAAAACGATTTCGCGGTTTTTCGCGGTGGAGACGATTGGCAGGTTGAATACGACGGCGATCCGGAGGACCGGTGAAACCGCGCTGTGGTAGGTCGCGATCAGCTCCGCCATCTGCTGAAACAGCAAGGCCGCGTCTTCGGTATCGGCGCTGGCGGCATAGTCGATGAAACGCGCGCGGCCCTGAATATCGCCCAGCGCCGCCATGCTGGCGACGATGATCGTTTCGTGGCGCGGCGACAACGCCGGGTTCCGCAGGAAACGATCCGCGATCGCATCAGGCACCGCCATGCGCCGCAGGTGTTCGCGGTTGCGTTTCGACAATTCGCTCGGTGGAGTCGCCTCGACAACGTTTTGCGCCTGTTCCAGCAGCCGGACGTTGCTGGCAACCTGAAGCGCCAGCGCGCCGGTGACGAACGACAGCGCGCCCAGGGTCAGGTTTCCGGCGGCCGACGCCCAGGCCAGGCGATCGAGTTCCTTCTGCAACGCCTCGTTGCTGGAATACACATCAACGTGCAGCTTCGCCGCATACTCCCGCTTGTAGCCGGACACGGCGAGGATCTGCTTGGCCGGTCCGTCTTCGTATCGGCTGCGACCCTCCCGGTGCAGTTGCTCGCTCGCGCGGTTGAAGATGCTGCCGATGCCTTCGGGAATCGCCGACAATGTGCCGACCGGGTCATCGATCAGGTTCCTGGCGCTGCGGAACGGGGATTTGCCGGCTTCAACCGCTGCTTTCTCGAAGGCCTCGGTCTGCTGCATCGCCTGAAGCTGCGCGATGGCGGCGATCTCGCGCAGCAATCGGCGCAGCCGGACGTCGCTGGGTGCGATGAACGGGCCGTAGTCCGAGTCGACGGTGTACCGGTTGAGGTAGCCGAGGGTGGTGACGGCCGGGCCCAGGACGAAATGCGGACCGGACTGCATGTCCCTGGCGACGACCGAATTGGTTGCGCGGATTTCAGGCTGCGTGTCCCATTCGGCCGGCGTTTCGGCCCGGGCGGCGGCCCATGGCGCGGCGGCGGCCGCTGCGAGTATCGCCCGTCGCGAAAGGTTTCCCACACTATGATCCCGTCCGGATCACGTCCGGCGGCCTGTGGAAACCGGCAGTGGGCCAGTGAACGCGCATACGGTGGACGCTCCCCGTGGGGCCAGGACGTTGAAGTTCCGATTCGGCAGGCGAACCGCTGCGATCCTCGGTTGACGTCGCATCACACGCGCGGAACGTGGCGGCTATGCATTTATGGCAAATTGAACCCGGCGGAGGGGGATCCGGCGGGATGCGCTCGCCGCATCTGTGATCCCTGTCACAGCGCGAATCCGCTGCCTGGTGCACCGTCCGGCGCTGAACGAACAGCCCGAGGCAACGATCATGAACCGCTTCATCCGTTCCGCCCTGGTTGCCCTTGCCCTGTCGGGCATCCAGATCCGGCCGCACAGCGCCGCCGCGGGTTCGCCCGACCCCTGTTCTTTGCTTTCCGCCGAGGAGGTTGCCGCCGTCATCGGCGCATCGGCGCTGGAGGCGCTGCCGCTGAGCGACCGGCAATGCCGCTACCAGCCGACATGGGAAATCTCGGCGGGGCGGTGGAATTTCCTGACCATCGAGGCCGCGCCGCAAGGTGCGAACGGCAAATTCGCCGCGGCTTTCGTTGCCGCAAGCAACATGCATGCCCCGCCGGGCTTTATCGACGCGTCGTCGCGGCCGCCGGTGGGTGACGGGTCATTTTTCGAGGGCGGTCCGTTTCCGATCGCCTTCTACGCCCGCCGCGGCGATGCCTATGTTGAAATCGACATGCGGGCGCTGACGGGAAATCATTCCGTCATGGGGCCGATCCTGGCGGCGAAGGCGCTTGACCGGCTGAAATGACAGAGGCGGGGAGGGGATCTTACCGTGTTGCGGCCACGCCCTTCGAATCGCCGCACTGGCAATTCGTTCCGGTCTGCGCGTAGGCTTGGTCGATCGGGCAGGTCACCTGCGGCGTGATGCACACGGTCACCGGTCCGCGGTTGCACGACCCAAGCCCGAGCAACGGCAGCAACACGAACGCGGCACGCCAGTGTCTTGATGGTCGATCCATTGCGCCACTCCCGGCTTTTGCGCGTCGGATGAGCGGCCCGTCCGCGCATTCCGAAGCAAGCCTGGCCGGTATCCTTGGCCGTGGCAACGAGGCTGCCCTGGGGGAGGCTGCCCGGGGGAGGCTGCCCGGGGATCGCAGCCGCATCCCCGTGGTCGAGATGCGGCGCGAGGTCCAGCCGGCTTAATTCAGCGCGGTCTTCTGGAGGGCCTCGATCTGCTTCTTCACCGGCTCGAACGCTGCGGTGAAGACGGCCACCGTAAGCTGGGTGATGGCCTGGATATCGTGGACTGCTCCCTCGACGCCGTCCTTGACCAGTTTCTGTTGCAATTCCAGAAACTCCGCCGGATTTTTTACCCCGGACAGCGAGTGGATCGCAGCGGTCAGGTTGCGGGCATTGCGCGCCGCCAACTCCTGATAGGCCTTGGCCAGGTCCGCGGAAGCGGCGGTGTAGGCGGCGGTGCTATTCGTCAGAGCCTCGGCACCGCCCTTCACAATCGCCGCCGCCTCATGTCCTGTCTTTGTCAACAGATCGGCTTTCGAATTGCCGGCCTGTTCAGTACTCGGATTCGCCATGGACAATACTCCTTGAGGTTTGTTGCTCGTTCACGTGCTACGGAACACCGCAACCCGCGGCCGCGGTCCGGTCACCGGCTGCACCCCTGTGACTTCTGCGATCTAGTTCTTGAGCACCTGCCGGAGGAGGGACGGAATCTACTCAGACCGGCCGATTTCATCTGCGTAGGTAGTACACGACTCTTCCCCCCGGATCACCCCTGCGCCTATAGTCGCGTGAGTTCCAAAGCAGAGCGGCGCATGATTATTATCAAACCTTGAGTAAACACTCTTTACCAACGAGTTCGATACTTGTCAAACCGGCCCATCACGGAGTCCATGGCCATGACCGTATCCCCCAATGTATCCGACCATTCCAGGCTGATTTTCGAACCGTCTGCCGGACTCGGCACGTCACCGTCATGGTCCGCGGCGGAACGAGACGACGCCAATGACTATGCGGCCTATTGGCGGGCCCGGTCGGGCTTGTTCCCGCGGCATTCCGAACGCGATTGCCAGCCGGATCACGAATAGCGCCGATCAAGCCCCTTGCCGCGGCAAATCGGTCAGCGCGTTGGCCAGAGACCGAAGCACCGGCGCCCAATCGTTCCGGCGCGGCTGCCGGAACAGCCGTGTGCGCGGATACCACGGCGTGTCCGCCCGCTGCTCCAGCCAGCGCCAATCCGGCACGAACGGTAACATTACGTACGCGGGCCGATCGAGCGCGCCGGCCAGATGCACGGGGGATGAATCGACCGAGATTAGCACGTCGGCCACGCTCAGGATCGCCGCCGTATCGTCGAATCCCGCGATCTCGTCGCTCAACCGCGTCAGCGCCATCCCCTCCGGCGCGGCCGCCGCTGCGGCAGGGCCTTTCTGGACAGTAACGAAACTCACCCCCGGCATCGCCAGCGGCGCCAGGCTCGCCAAACTGACCGATCGGCTTGCATCATTATAATGCGTCGGCCGCCCCGCCCACGCCAGCGCAACGATGGGCCGGGGCAGGGCGGCAAGCCGTTGCCGCCACCGCTCAATCCGCTGCGGATCGGCAACAAGATACGGAGGCGCCAGTCCGGGCAGATCGGACAGCCGAAGACCCAGCGCCATCGGCAGGCTCATGAGTTCGCAATGCATCTGAAACGGCGGCGGCAGGTCGCCATTGCCAATCGTTTCGTCCGCGCCGAGATCGCTGCGCCGCGCCAGATCCAAGGTCTCTTGATTGACCTGCAACACCACCCGCGCGCCGCTGCGTTGCTTCGCCAGCTTCACCAGCCGCAGGAACTGGAATGTGTCGCCATAGCCCTGCTCGTCATGGATCAGCAGGGTCTTGCCCTCGATCCGCCCGCCCTCCCAGCGCGGCATTTGCACCTTGCGCTCGATCCGCGCTGTGTGGTCCAGGCTGTAGCGATATCTGTAGTTACGCCAGCCGGCGTCGAAATCGCCCAGCAGAAGCTGGATTTCCGACAGGTCGAAGCGCGCCGCCAGATTGCCGGGGTTCGAGTCCGCAATCATCCGCTGTATCGGCAGCGCCTCCCGCGGGCGCCCGAGCAGCCGCAGCGCCTTCACCAGCAGGCTCCACAGCACGATCGGCCCGGTGCCCGACGCCAGCATCGGCTGCAGCCGCGCAACCGCGTCCTCGTATTGCCCGGACAGGATCAGAGCGTGGATCTCGCGCTCCGGCCCGCCGCTCATGCGGCGGTAATGCCCAGCGCGGCCAGCAGCGGCTGCAACTGCGCCGCATGCGCCCGCCAGCGCCCGGAGGACGTGCGGTATATCGGCTGGCGCACCTGGTTGACGCTGGCGGTCAGCACCGGCCGCTCGGTGCGGTGGAATTCCAGGCAGGCGCTGTCCCAGGGCAGGCCGAGGAAGTCGATCATGCGGCGGGATTCGGCTTCCACATCATCCACGACCGCCTCGTAATCCACCTCCAGGAAGTGCGATTCCGGCAGCACCGAACGCCAATGCGCCATCAGTTTCTGATACCCGGCATGGAACTGCCCGAGTTCGGTCTGGTCGTAGCTGAATGCCTGTTCGGCGGCGAACAGCTTGCTGTAGCAGGACAGGCAGGTATCCACCGGATCGCGCCGCGTATGGATGATGCGCGCGTTCGGCAGGATCAGCCGGATCAGCCCGGCATACAGGAAGTTCGACGGCATCTTGTCCACCACGTGCCGTCGCCCCTGCGCCAACGGCGCGATGCGGGCCAGATACGCGTCCCCCATTGCCGCCAGTTGCTGCGGTGTCAGCCCCGGCACGGCCTGCGGGAAGGCGCCCAGACCGTCGACGATCCGCTGCATATACCGCAACTCCCCGGCGCCATGCACCGCCGGATGCGAGGCCAGGATCTGCTCGACCAGCGTGGTGCCGGAACGCGGCATGCCGAGCACGAACACCGGCATCGCCGACGCCGCACCCGCGCCGCCCTTGGCCTGCAGCAGGTCCGCCGCGAACATCTCGGCGATGCTGGCCAGCCACTGCCCGGTCGCGGCGGAATCGTAACTGAATGTCGGCCGCTTCATCGCGTTGCCGGTATCGAAATGATGGAACGCCCGCGCCGAATCGCCGAGGTCGAGATACGCTTTGCCCAGCGCGAAATGCAGCAGCATCCGGTCGGTGTGCGACTGCGACCCGCCCGGCGCCAGCATCGCCTCCATCCGCGCGACCGCCGCATCGCCCGGCTTGAACCGCCGCAGATCGGCCTGGTTGAACCACGCCGTCGCGGATGACGGGAACGCCGCGGTCGTCTCATCGAATGCCGCCTGTGCCTGCTCCTTGCGGCCGAGTTCCATGTGCAGCACGGCGCGGCTGACCATCGCCTTCTCCTGCGCCGTGCCGGGCAGGGTGGCGGCTTTCTCGAAGGCCGCCAGCGCCTCCGGATGCTGCCCGTTGGCCTGTAGCACCTGGCCGAGCGCATGGTGCGCCTCCGGGTTCTCCGGCGCCGCCGCCACGGCACGCCGGCCGGCTTCGACCGCGCGGGGGAGTTCGTCGAGCTGCTTGAGGGTCAGCGCCAGCGCGGCCAGGCCACCGCCATGCGCCGGGGCGAATCCCAGCAGCGCCTCCAGCCAGCGCAGCGCGTCCTGGTGGCGTTGCCGCGCCGTCTCCACCCCGGCGTAGTTCAGGTAGGCATCGGCCAGCCGGGGATTGATCTCGATGGCGCGGCGGGCGTAGTCCGCCGCCTTGTCGTACTCCGCCCGGTCGGTCATCAGGTTGGATAGGTTGCTGTAGGCTTCCGCGTAGTTCGGGGTCAGCTCCAGCGCGCGCAGCCAGTGGCGTTCAGCCTGGTCGAGCAGGCCGAGATGCTTGCAGGTGTTGGCCAGGTTGTTGTGCGCCATGCCGTTGTCGGGATCCAGTTCCAGCACGCGCTGGAGGCATTGGCGGCTTTCCTCGAACTTGCCTTGCTCCTGCACCAGGATGCCGAGGTTGTTCCAGGCGCCGGCCTGGCGCGGGTCCATTGCCACGGCGCGGCGGGCGGCCTGCTCGCCTTCCGCCAGCAGGCCGCGCTGGCGGCACATCTCGGCGAGGTTGCTGGAATAGACGGCCGGCGCCCGCGGCGCCTGGCAGGCGACGCGCAGATGCGCGATGGCGAGGTCGAGGTTGCCGTAGGCATGCGCCATCAGCCCGAGCAGATGCATCGCATCCGACTGCCCTGGCCACACCGCCAGCACCTGCTGGCACGCCAGCTCCGCCTGATCGGCCTGTCCCGCGTTCCAGTGCGCGTTCGCCCGCATCAACGTTTGGCCAATGTCGATGGTCGGCTGAGTGGCGCTCACGGTGTTTGGTATCCTGCCCGGTGGTTTCGTGGTGGTTATAATACGGTCGGGAGACGAGAGCCACTCTTCACAGCGATTTGCCGCTCCCTTTGTGTCATGGCCGGATTTAGTCCGGCCATGCAATCCACGACTTTGTCCCGATCAGCTCCGCAAGTCGTCGATGGCCGGCACAAGGCCGGCCATGCCACAAAAGGAACGGCCCCTCCGGCCATGCCGCGGGGGAGGGGCAAAACGCAGCATGGCCAGGCTGTGCAGCCCGGCCATGCAGATCCGTGTGCGGCGAACCCTCAGCCGCGGCGGGCGCGGCGGCGGCGGCGCAACGCCGCCAGCGCGGCGAGTGCCGAACCGAACAGGCCGAGCGTCGCCGGCTCCGGCACCGCGCTGACGTCGAGGTTCAGCGAGGTGCTGGTGAAGACTTCGGTGAAGTCCCAGGCGCCGCAGGTCCAGTTATCCCCGCCGGCCGCTGAACAGCTCGCGCCGTTCAGGCTGAAGCTGCTGAAGTCGCCGGTAGAGGACGCGAAGTTGAAGATGTTGAAGTCTTGTCCCGCCGCCAGGGTGAAGCCGTTGACCAGGTCGAACGCCAGGCCGCCGGCGAACGTCGCCGCCCCGGTGCTGGTCAGGGAACCATACTCGCCCGTGGTCGCCCCGGCGGCCTGGATGTCCAATACGCCCGCGCTGGTCTGGATGAAGCTGCCGGTGATCAGGTGGCTGGTGGCGACCTGGAGCACGCCGTTGTTGGTCACCGAGCCGGCGCCGCCGTTGACGCTGATGTCGTCGTCCAGGTGCGTGTTGCCGCCGGTGAACGTCAGGTTGCCGTCGGCGATGACGATCGTTCCGCCGGTCAGGGTGCCGAACGTCGTGCCGCTGCCGCCGCTGATCGAAACGTTCTGCCCGGCGATGCTGATGTTCCCGGCGATCGTTCCGCTGTTGCCGATCGGCCCGAACTGTCCGCCGGTGCTCTTGATGGCGAACTGGGTGCCGGTGATGATGCCGCTGTTGTTGACGCCGCCGATGCTGCCGGCATTGAAGATCCCGGTCCCGGTGCTGGCAATAACGCCGCTGGTGGTATTGATCAGCGAGCCGATGCTGCCGGCGTTGCCGATGCCAAATGCGCTGCCGATGATCGTGCCGCTGTTGGTCAGCGTGCCGACTGATCCGAGGTTGGCGATGGTGCCGGACGGGGCACCAACGAGAATGCCGCCGCCACCGCCGTAAATCAGGCCGCTGTTGGTCAGGCTGTCGATCGAGCCGGCGTTCACCACGGCAAAGTCGCCGCCGAAGATCGTGCCGCTGTTGACCAGGGTCCCGAGCGATGCCCCCGCTGATGCGGTTCCGAAGATGAAGCCGCCACCGACGTCGACGCCGACAACGCCGCCAAGGATCGTGCCGCTATTGTTCAGAGTGCCGATGGACGCCAGGCCGGCCGTGGTCCCGAAGGCGCCGACTTCGACTCCGATGAACTCTCCGAGGATCGTGCCCGCATTGGTCAACGAGCCGATGGACGCGGAGCCGGTGATGGAGCCATCGAAGTTGCCGGCGAGAACGCCGAACAGGCCGAGGATCGTGCCGGTAGCGCTGTTGATGAGGTTGCCAACCGAGCCTGCAACGAGGATGCCGGCCTCGCCGACAATCAGGCCGTTGTTGGTCAGAGTGCCGATTGATGCGGTTGTGGCGCTGCCGCTGCCCGGGTTGCCAATGACGATGCCGAGGTTGCCGCTGATGGTGCCGGTTGTATCGTTGGTCAGGCTGTCGATCGAGCCGGCGTTGAGAATGCCGATGCCGTAGTATCCGTTCGTGCCGTCGCCGCCGATGGTGCCGCTGTTGTACAGCGTGCCGATGCTACCGCTGGACTGATTATACAGGGCAATGATCGAGCCGTTGGCGAGGGTCGTGCCGGTGGTGATGATGGCGCCGTTATTGGTCAGCGTGCCGATGGAGCCGGCGTTGGAAATCCCGGTATACAGGCCGGCGATCGTGCCGCGGTTGTTGATCCCGCTGATCGATCCGGTGTTGGCGATACCCACCGTCCCCGTGCCGATCAGGCCACGGTTGTAGATGCCATTGATGCCGCCGGTGATCGCGCCGCTGTTGGTCAGCGCGCCGATGGTGGCGCCGGTGCTATTATAGACACCGGTGTAAGAGCCGCTGAGCGTGCCGCTGTTGGTAAGGGCGCCGATGCTGCCCTCGTTTTCGATCGCCGACGAACCGCTGATCACTCCGCCTGCAGCATTGACGACGCTGCCGATCGAGCCGTTGTTCAGGAAGCCGGCGAAGCCGCCGTAGATCGAGCCGCTGTTCGTCAGCGTGCCCATGGAGGCGCCGAAACCGTTATACACCGCGGTAACGGCGCCGTAGATCGACCCGTTGTTGGTCAGCGCGCCGATGCTGCCGTAGTTGTAGACGCCGCCGCTGCTCGCGCCGTTGATCAATCCGCCCGCCGCATTGGTGATGCTGCCGATGCTGCCGTCGTTCCAGATGCCGACCGCGCCGGAGATCGTGCCAGTGTTGCCGATGGAGCCGATGACGCCGGTGGACAGGTTATAAACGGCGGCGATCGTGGCGGAGTTGGAGTGGGCCGGGCTGGCGGAGATCAGGCCGGAATTGCTCACCGCATCGATGCTGCCGGAGTTCCATAGTCCGGCGTTCACGCCGGTGATCGAGCCGCTGTTGGTCAGCGCGCCCAGGGAGCCGGTATTGCTGAAGGCGGTGGAAACGCCGCTGATCACGCCGCCGGCCGCATTGGTCACGCTGCCGACCGAGCCGTCGCTCCAGAAACCCCACTTGCCGGAGATCGTGCCGGTGTTGGTGAGCGTGCCGATGGTGCTGGAATAGCCCTGGTTATACACGCCGACTTGGCTGCCGGAGGAGATCGTGCCGTTGTTGGTCAACGCACCCAGGCTGCCGGTGTTGCCGAAAGCGGTCGCGGAGCCGCTGATCACTCCACCGGCCGCGTTGGTCACGCTGCCGACTGTGCCGTTGCTCCAGAAACCGTATTGGCCGCCGATCGTGCCGCTGTTGGTCAGCGTGCCGATGCTGGAAGCGTTGTCGTCGTTCCATAGTGCGACGAAGCTGCCGGTGATCGTGCCGGTGTTGCTTATGCTGCCGATGGCGCCATCGTTCCGGATGCCATTATACCCGGAAATCGCGCCGGTGTTGCTCAGCGCGCCGATTGTGCCGGAACCCCGATTCGCGATGCCGGTGTAGCTGCCGGAAATTGTGCCGCTATTGCTGAGCGAGCCGATGCCGCCCTCGTTGGCCACGCCGTCGACGCCGCTGATCGTTCCGCTCGCGGCGTTAATCAGGCTGCCGATGCTGCCTGCGTTATAAACCGCCGTGTAGCCATTGATCGTGCCGCTGTTGGTCAACGTGCCGATATTGCCCGAACTGGTGTTCCGGACGGCGACGCTCGAACCATAGATGAAGCCTGCGTTGTCAAGCGTGTCGATGGTTCCGCTGTTGCCCACGGCGGCGTAGACGCCGGCGATCGATCCGGTGGCGGCGTTGCTCAGGCTGCCGATGGAGCCGTCGTTCCAGATCGCGTTATAGCCGCTGCTCGAGCCGCTGTTGTTCAGCGTGACGATAAGTCCGGTGCTTTGATTCCACACGGGGGTAATCGAGCCGCTGTTGCTGAGCAGGCCGATGCTGCCGGCGTTGACCACGGCGTTGGGGCCGGTGATCGTTCCGCTGTTCGTCAGCGCGCCGATGCTGCCGCCCGCGGCGTTCCACACGCCGATGCTGGTGGCGGAGATCGTGCCGCTGTTGTTGATCCCGCCGATCGATCCGGCGTTGTCGATGCCCTTGGTCCCTGTGCCGATCAGGCCGGTATTGTCGATGCCGCCGATGGAGCCGGTGTTCTGTATCCCGGCGCTTGAACCCAGGATCGCGCCGTTGTTGGTCAGCGAGCCGATGACGCCGCCATTGTATATCCCCGCCGAGTTCGTGCCGGTAATCGTGCCGCTGTTGGTCAGCGCGCCGATGGTTCCGATAACGGCGGCGCTGGAGCTGGTGCCGGCGGTGGCGACGACGGAAATGCCGTTCTTGCCGCCGGAAATAAGGCCGCTGTTGGTCAACGAGCCGATGACGCCGGCGACCTTTATGCCCGCCGTGGCCGCCCCGGTAATCGTGCCGCTGTTGGTCAGCACGCCGATGCTTCCGGTAGTGGCGGCGCTGGAGCTGGTGCCAGCGCTGGCGTCGACAAAAATGCCGTTCTGGCCGCCGGAAATGAGGCCGCTGTTGCTCAACGAGCCGATGACGCCGGAGACGTGTACGCCCGCCGCATAGTTCCCCCCGGTAATCGTTCCGCTGTTGGTTAGCGTGCCGATGGTTCCGATGACGAGGCTCGAACTGCTGGAGCTGATGCCGACATTGATGCCGTCCTGGTTGCCGGAGATCAGGCCGCTGTTGTTCAACGAGCCGATGACGCCGGCGGTATAGATGCCCGCCGTTGCCGCTCCGGAGATCGTGCCGATGTTGGTCAGCGCGCCGATGGTTCCGACAAACAGGCCGCTGGAGTTGGAGCCGACGCCGAGTGCAATACCGGCGCCGCCTCCGGCGATCACGCCGCTATTGTGCAACGAGCCGATGACGCCATAGCTGGATATTCCCGCCCAGCTTGCCCCGGAGATCGTGCCGGTGTTGGTCAGCTTGCCAATTGATCCGGCCTTGAAAGCGCTGCTGCTGCTGTAGTCAAGCTTGATCCCGAACCTCCCGCCGGTGATCATGCCGCCGTTGCTCAACGAGCCGATGACGCCGACATTGGCAATGCCGGTGGCGTTTGCTCCGGAGATCGAGCCGGTGTTGGTCAGGAGATTGATGCCGCCCCAGTTCAACACCGCGGTGTTGCCGCCGGAGATCGAACCGGTGTTGGTCAGCAGGTTGATGCCGCCCTCGCCGTAGATGCCGGTAACACTACCGCTGATCTGGCCCTGGTTGGCGATGGTGCCGACGGTCCCGGAGGCATTCACGCCCGTGCCTGCGCCGCTGATCGCTCCGCTGAGGGTAACGGTCAGCGACCCGCTGCTGACGTTGATCGGCCCGGTAACCGAGGTGCTGATGTCCGCCAGGGCGGGGCGCGGCAGCATCGCGCCGGCCAGTGCGAGCAGGGAGACGCCGCCGAGCAGGGCGGCGCGGGTGGTGGCCGCCCGGCCTGGTGCAGCGACGCGGGTGGCGGGGGACCCGAGGGGCGAATTCGCGTTTTGCGAGCCGATGCCGGACATGTTTCTGCCTTAATGAAACTAGTCCGCTCTTGATACGTGTTTTTGGGTAGCAATCAAGCCCGGAACATACCGATATCAGAAAAAGTTTGTGTACGTGATATGTTTCCTGCGTGCGGCGCGGCCATGACGGCGATGACACACACCCCCAAAAGCAACATGGCCGGGCTTGCGGCCCGGCCATGCAACGGTGGTTGGTTACGAAACCTCAGGCGGCGCGGCGGGCGCGGCGGCGGCGGCGGAACGCGGCCAGAGCCGCGAGCGCCGAACCGAACACCCCGAGCGACGCCGGCTCCGGCACGTTGACGTCGAGCCACAGCGAGGTGCCGCCCTGGAACAGCTCGGTGACCATGGTGTAGCCGCAACTCCATTCGTTGCTGCCGGCGGCCGTGCAGGCCACGCCGTTCAGGCTGAAGCTGCTGAAATCGCCGGTGTAGGAGGCGAAGTTGAAGATGTCGAAAGCATGGTCGCCCGTCAGGGTGAACCCGTTGATCGTATCGAACGCCAGGCCGCCGGCGAAGGTCGCCGCGGCGGTGCTGGTCAGGCTGCCATACTCGCCGGTGCCCGTCCCGGCCGCCTGGATGTCCAACACGCCCGCGCTGGTCTGGATGAAGCTGCCGGTGATCAGGTGGCTGGTGGCGACCTGTAGCACGCCGTTGTTGGTCACCGAGCCGGCGCCGCCGTTGACGCTGATGTCGTCGTCGAGATGCGTGTTGCCGCCGGTGAACGTCAGGTTGCCGTCGGCGATGGTGATCGTTCCGCCGGTCAGGGTGCCGAACGTTGCGCCACTGCCGCCGCTGATCGAAACGTCCTGGCCGGAGATCTTGATGTTGCCGGCGATCTTGCCGCTGTTGGCGATGGCGCCAAGACCGCCGCCTTCGCTGTAGATGGCGAAGTTGCCGCCGGTGATCGTGCCGCTGTTGCTCAGCGACCCGAAGGTCCCGTAGTTGGAAACCCCGGTTGCGCCGCTGGAGATCACTCCGGTGTTGCTCAGCGAACCAAGGGTTTCGTAGTTGGCAACCCCGACTGAAGCGCCGGAGATAACCCGGTTGTTGATCAGCGATCCGATGCTTCCGTTGTTGGCCACGCCGGCATCAATATTGCCGGAGATCGTGCCATTATTGATCAACGTGCCGATGCTACCGGATAGGTTATAAACGCCGGTGTAGCGGCCATTGATGGTGCCGCTGTTCGTCAGCGTTCCGATGGTGCCATCGTTCCAGACGCCGCTGATGCCGTAGATCGTGCCGCTGTTGTCGAACGTGCCGATAACGCCGCCGCCTTGGTTAAGCACGCCAGCATTCTCGGTGTATTTCGGGGAAACATCGATGATGGCGCCGGTATTGCTCAGAAGGCCGATACTGCCGTCGTTCTTTATCCCATAGTAATTGCCGGTGATCGTGCCGCTGTTGCTCAGCGTGCCGATGGCCGAGCCACTGTCGGTAGCGACACCGGTGTAGCCGGAGATTGTGCCGTCATTGCTCAGCGCGCCGATGCTGCCCGAGTTGTAGATGGCCGCCGAAGTGCCGCCGCTGATCACTCCGCCCGCCGCGTTCGTCAGGCTGCCGATGGTGCCGGCGGTATCGTTCCAGATGCCGGTAATCGACCCCGTGATCGTGCCGCTGTTGCTGATCCCGCTGATCGAGCCGTTGTTGTAGACGGCGGTAGCGCCGGTGCCGATGAGGCCGCCATTGTTGATGCCGTTGCCGCCGCCGAAGATCGTGCCGCTGTTGCTCAGGGTGCCGAGGACGCCGTTATTGAGGATCCCGGTCTGGGCGGACGTGATGACGCCACCGGTGGCGTTGCTCAGGGAGCCGATGCTGCCGAAGTTCAAGACGCCGGCATAGCCGCCGGTAATTGTGCCGCTGTTGCTCAATGCGCCGAGCGTTCCGCTGCCGGGGAGGCTGCCGCCGAAGGGGTCGGCAACGAATATGCCGACGGCGCCGCCGGAAATGGTGCCGGTGCCGGTGTTGATCAGGCTGGCGATCGAGCCTGTGTTCAGCACGCCAATCGTGCCGCCTGTGATCAGTCCGCTGTTGCTCAAGCTGCCGATCGAGGCGCCGGGTGAAAAGCCCCCGAAGAGGAAGCCGCCGCCGACGTCGATGCCGGAGAATCCGCTGGAGATCGTGCCGCTGTTGGTCAGCGTGCCGATGGACGCTGGGCCGGTCGGCCCGCCGGAAACCCCGGCAATGTTGATGCCGGCGTAGAGGCCGGCGATGGTGCCGCTATTGTTAAGCGCGCCAATCGACGACTGGCCGAGGGTTCCCACCCCGCCGACGTTGACGCCGGCATAGTAGCCGTCAATCAGGCCGCTATTGCTCAGCGTGCCGATGGACGCGGAGCCGCCAATGGTGCTGCCGAAATTGCCGACGATAATGCCGTATGCGTTGCCGCCGATGCTGCCGGTGGCGCTGTTGATCAGGTTGCCAACCGAGCCCGCGACGAGGATGCCGGCTTGTCCGGTGATGAGGCCGTTATTGGTCAGCGTCCCAACCGATGCGGCTCCCGAACCAACGCCGGTCAGGTTGCCGATGACGACGCCGAGGTTGCCGGCAATCGTGCCGGCGGTGTCGTTTGTCAGGCTGGCGATCGAGCCGGTGTTGAGAATGCCGATGTCGGCGCCCGCGATCGTGCCGCTGTTATACAGCGTGCCGATGACGCCGGTGGTTTGGTTGTACAGGCCGACGATCGTGATGCCGGCGCTGGTGGCGCCGTTGGTGACAATGGTGCCGGTGTTGGTCAGGTTGCCGATGGTGCCGCTGTTCGATACGCCGGTATGCAGGCCGGTGATCGCGCCGCGGTTGAACAGCCTGCCGATGGTGCCGCCGTTGACGACCCCGGCGGCGGAGGCGTCGGAAATCGTGCCGCTATTGCTCAGCCACCAAATCAAGCCCGGGTTCGAAACGCCAGCGGCCGCGCTGCCGCCGTTGCCCTGGATCAGGCCGCTATTGCTCAGCCCGCCGATGGTGCCGTTGTTCCACACGCCCGTGTACTGAGCGGCGATTGTGCCGCTGTTGCTCAGCCGGCCGATGAAGCCCCTGTTCAGCACCCCGCCGGCCGAACTGCCGCCGCTGCTCTGAACCAATCCGGAGTTGCTCAGCCGGCCGATGCTGCCGCCGTTCCACACGCCGGTATTGCCGGCGATCGTCCCGTTGTTGCCCAGCCGGCCGATGATCCCGCCATTGGAGATCCCTCCCGCGGAACCGCCGAAGATCAGCCCGTGGTTGGTCAGCGAGCCAATGCTGCCGTTGCCGGCGATGCCGTAAGAACTGCCGCTGATGGCGCCCGAATTCGACAGCGTGCCGACGTTGCCATACTGGACGCCGGTCGATCCGCCGCTGATCACCCCGCTGTTCGTCACGGTCAGCGAGGAGCCGTTCGCCTGGATCGGCCCGGAGGTGCCGCTGGAGATCACCGTCTGCGCCAGGGCGGGGCGCGGCAGCACCGCGCCGGCCAGCGCCAGCATTGATACGCCGCCCAGCAGGGCGGCGCGGACCGTGGCCGCTCGGCTTGCCGGCGCCGCGCCGTTGCTGGAGGACGCGATTGGTGGTTTCGCGTTTTGCGAGGCGTCGCCGGACATAGTTTTGTGCCCTTATGGAATAATTCTATCCTGATACACGATTCCATGAGGTGTTCAATCCGGTTTCATGCCGGATCAAAAATTAATTTTGAGATTACGGAGATTCCGTGCGGGTACGGCACCGCGCCGTTTCGCTCGGCTGGCTTTCAGATTCGGATGGACCGGATCCGCCCGGCCCGTGGCCGCCGGCGCGAACCGGTGCCGCGTCACCTGCCGGCACAGAAAGCGCCCGGGGCGAATACAAGCTGGCGGGGAAGGTTCGGAACGTCGCCGAATGGTCGGGCGCCGTTTCCGGCCAAAACGGTCTAGAACCGGTACAGCAACCCGCCGCTCACCGCCTGCTCGGTGGACTTGCTGTTGAACGCCGCGTCATACCCGGCGAAGGCCTGCCACGCCGTGCCGGTCTCCAGCACCGCGTGCACCCCCACCACCGCGGCGCTGCGGCCGATGGAGGCGCTGGTCAGGCTGAAGCCCGAACCCGGCGCGCCGAGGAAGCTCGCCTTCACCGGCGCGCTGGTGTCCATCGCCTCATACGCCCAGCCGATGCGGGCGGAGGGCACCAGCACATAGGCGCCGCCCAGCGCGACGCGGCGGTCCACCTCGATCGCCGCGGTGGTCTGCAGGCTGGCGATGGTGCTGCCGCTGATGCGCAGCCCGGCCGCGCCGGCACCGGTCTCGGCCAGTCCGTTCTGGTTCAGCGACAGGCCGCTCAGGGACAGGCTGGGTTCGACGTTCCACGCGCCGAACGCCAGCCGCACGCCGCCGCGCACCGAGCCGCCCGCGCCGGAGCCGGTGACACTGTTGTTGACTCCGGCGTTGTAGACCGGCAGCGACCGGCGCACCGTGCCCTGGTCGAACACCGTCCCGGCCTGCGCGTCGACGAACAGGATGTCATTGCGATAGCCGGCATAGACCTGCATCTGCGCCGAGGTCCCCTGGTAGCGGGCGGCGTAGGCGCTGTCGACCGACTGGCTGTAGAACCCGCCGGCAATGCCGATGCGCAGGCCGGGCAGCACCGTGCCGTCGATGCCGACGACCGCGCCGCCGGCTGAACCGGAATAGCCCGGCGTGCCGTTCGCGCCGCTGGACTGGTTGATGAACTGGCCGCTGCCGCCGAGCCAGACGGTGGTGCCGCCCGGCCCCGGGGCGGTCTGCACGCCGGTGGCGGCCGGGGCGCCGCGGCGGGCCTGCAACTGCTCGTTCACCGCGCCCTCGACCATCTGGTACGATGTGCGATTGACCATCAGCTCGTCGGCGTAGATCAACGGGGCGATCGACTGGAGGGCCGGAATGATCTGTCCGGCGCCGAGGCCGTAGAGCGGCGCGTAGACCGCCGCCTGGTCGGCGGTCAGGGCGACTCCCGCGGCCGGACGGGCGGCATCCAGCCCGGCGCCGACGGGCGCGGCCCAGTTGCTGCCGGCGTAACTGGCGTAGCTGGCCGGGGTGACGATCAGCTCGAGCGCATCGGCGCCATACAGTGCGTCGAACCGGGTGTTGGCCGCCAGGCCCGCCGGCTGGGTCAGGGTGCTGAAGCTGCCGGACAGGCCGCCGGCTGCGGTAATGACCTGGAAGGCCTGGCCGATGGGCGGGGTGTAGGTGTTGCTGGCATTGCCGGTGATGCCGCGCAGCACGGGCGCCAGCGTGCCTCCCGCACTCAGCGTGCTGGTGATCACCAGGCGGCTGTAGTTGCCCGCTTCGGTGCCGGTCCCGGTGCCGTCGATGTCGAACCTGGTGGTGGACCCCGCGGCGAGCGTGACCGGGGCGGTGAACGTCAGGGTGCCGGGGCTGTTGCCCGGCGCCAGGGTGCCGCCGCTGGCGATAACGACCGGGGCGTTGATGGTGCCGATGCCGCGCAGCGTGCCGCCCGCGTCCACGAAGACGGGTGAGGCCAGGCTGCCGTCGACCGCCACCATGGCGCCGAAGCCGATGGTCGTCGTGCCGGTGTAGGTATTGACGCCGGTCAGGAATATCTCGCCCCCGGTCAGACTGTTGATGAAAATCAGACTGCCCGGTTCGCCGGCGACGGCATCGGAGAATACGCCGGTGAAGGTCGACACATTGCCGTATTGGTCGATCGTGTTGGTCGTGGCGTTGCTGAGGGTGAAGTTTAGCGTATAGACGCCGTTCGGCACATCCAGCCGCAGCGTGCCGCCCTCGAACGCCGGATTGACCGTGCTGCCGAGGCCACTGGATGGCCAGAAGCCGCCGCCGGTAGAAACGATGTTGCCAGTGCCGCCGGTGCCGCCACCGCCGCCGCCACCGCCGCCGCCACCGCCACCACCGCCTTGGCCGGTGTCGCCGCCGTTGCCGCCACCACCGCCACCGCCGCCACCGCCGCCGCCACCGCCGCCACCGCCGCCACCGCCACCACTGCTTTCGTTCAGGGTGAGGATCAGTTCGTAGTGGCCGCCGACTATCAGGGTCGACAACGCCGCGGTGACGTCAGCCGGCGCGAGCAGCGTGTCGCCGGCATAGGACGTGCCGAGGACGGTTCCGGCATCGACGATCACGAAGGAGATCGTTTGCCCCGTGTTGAAACCGGCGAGCGGATTGAAGGCCACTTTCGCGGCCGCCATGGCGGCGCTGCCGGAGAGAACCAGGCCGCCGGCGCTGCTGGTGCCCACGGTGATGATCAGCGATCCGGCGGTCTGCGCGTAGTTGCCGGTGATGGTCTGCTTCGCGGTCAGTTGCAGGTTGCCGGAGTTGGTCACCGTGCCGGCGAGGATGTTGTCCAGCAGCACCTGGTTGCCGGCGAGGCTCAGATTGCCACCGCTGACGGTGATGGTGCCGCCGGCCAGCGTGCCGAAGATTGAGCCGGTGCCGCCGGTGATGGCGAGGTTCTGGCCGGTCGTCCGGATGTTGCCGTTGATCAGGCCGGTGTTGGTGATGGCGCCAAGGCTGCCCGTGCTTTCGATTGCGTCGTATCCGCCGCTGATCGTGCCGCTGTTGGTCAGCGTGCCGACGGATGCCAGGGTGCCGGCGGCGCTGCTGACGCCGCCAACGGTGATCGCGGCGAAACCGCCGGTGATTGCGCCGTTGTTGGTCAGCGTGCCGATGGACCCGGGAGTCCCGCCGATGCCGCCGATGCCGCCAACCACGAGGCCGTACAGGCCGCCGCCGATGGAGCCGGCGACAGTGTTGGTCAGGCTGTTGATCGAGCCCGGGTTCAGTATGCCGAATCTGCTCCCCTGGATTGTGCCGCTGTTCTGGAGCGTGCCGATCAGGCCTGCGGTTTTATTGTACAGGCCGACAATCGGACCGCTGGCATTGGTGGTGCCGGTCGTAATGAGCGAGCCGGAGTTGGTCAGGGTGGCGATCGTGCCGCTGTTGGCAAGGCCGGTGTAAAGGCCTGCGATGGTGCCGCTGTTGCCCAGGGTGGCGATGATGCCGTTGGTGCTTATCGCCGCGGCGAGGCCCGATATCAATCCGGAATCAGTATTGTTTAATACGCCAATGCTGCCGGAGTTGGCGACGCCGACGCTGATACCGTAGATCGTGCCGTTGTTGGCCAGCGTGCCGGTTGTGCCGGAATTGGTCAAACCGTAGCCGCCGGAGATTGTTCCGCTGTTGCTCAGCGAGCCGAGGGTGCCCCCGGTGTCGTTGGATAAGCCGAACAGCGAGCCCTTTATCGTGCCGCTGTTGCTGATCCCGCTGATCGACCCGGTATTGTAAATGCCGGTATTGCCGGTGCCGATAAGGCCGAGGTTGTTGATGCCAATGGTGCCGCCGAAGATCGAGCCGCTGTTGCTCAGCGTGCCGATGGTGCCGGTGCTATTATTATAAACGCCGGTGTTTAATCCGATGATCGCTCCGCTGTTGGTCAGTGAGCCGAGGGTGCCGCCGGTGCCGTTGGACAGGCCGCCCAGCGCGCCGTAGATCGAGCCGCTGTTGCTGATCCCGCTGATCGACCCGGTATTGTAAATGCCGGTATTGCCGGTGCCGATAAGGCCGAGGTTTCTGATCGCGATGGTGCCGCCCCAGATCGATCCGCTGTTGCTCAGCGCGCCGATGGTGCCGCTGTTCGATATCCCGTAGAAGCCGCCGGTTATCGTGCCGCTGTTGCTCAGCGTTCCGAGGGATGAGACGCCGCCGAGGCCGCTGACCTCACCGACGAAAATGCCCGCGTCGCCGCCGGAAATCCTGCCGGCAGGGCCGTTGTTCAGGTTGCCGATCGAGGCCGCGACAAGGACGCCAATGGTGCCGCCGTAGATCGTCCCGATGTTGGTCAGCGTGCTAATCGATCCGGTGGTGCTAACGCCGGAGATGCTGGCGTTGGCGCTGACCATGCCGGCGCGCCCGCCGTAGATGGTGCCGGTCAGGCCGTTGGTGAGGCTGGCAATAGAGCCGCCGTTGAAAATCCCGGCGATGGTGCCCAGAATCGACCCGTTGTTGGTCAGCGTGCCGATCGTTCCTTGGTTGGACAGGCCGATGGAGCTGCCGGTGATCCTGCCGTTGTTGGTCAACGTGCCGATCATTCCTTTGTTAGATAAACCGATCGAGCTGCCGGAGATCCTGCCGTTGTTGGTCAAGGTGCCGATGGTGCCGGTATTGCCGAAGGCGGTAGCGGAGGCACTGATCAGTCCGCTGGCCGCATTGGTGGCGCTGCCGACCGTACCGTTGTTCCAGAAGCCGTACAGGCCGGCGATCGTGCCGCTGTTGGTCAGCGTGTTGATGGCGGAAGCGGAACTCTCGTTCCATACGCCGGCGACCGCTCCGTAGATCGTGCCGCTGTTGGTCAGCGTGCCGATGGTGCCCCCCGTACCGCTATATATTCCGGCTTGCGAGCCCGCGATGGTGCCGCTGTTGCTGATCCCGCTGATTGATCCGCTATTGTAAATGCCCGTGGGGCCGGTGCCGATCAGGCCGAGATTATTGATGCCGATGGTGCCGCCGTAGATCGTGCCGCTGTTGACCAGCGCGCCGATGGTGCCGTTATTCGTAATTCCGAAAGCGCCGGAGATCGTACCGTTATTGCTCAACACGCCAATGCCGCCGCCGTTCGAAATCGCTGTATTCGATCCCGATATCACTCCGGAAGTTAAGTTGTTCAGTGTAGCAATCGTACCGGTATTGGCAACGCCGGCGGCAAATCCGAAGATCGTGCCGCTGTTGCTCAGCGTGCCAACCCCGCCGCCGTTCGAAATCGCTGTATTCGATCCCGATATCACTCCGGAGGTTAAGTTGTTCAGTGTAGCAATCGTGCCGGTATTGGCAACGCCAGCGGTAAATCCGAAGATCGTGCCGCTGTTGCTCAGCGTGCCGATTGCCGCCTGATTCGATAGTCCGTACGAGCCGCCGGAGATCGTTCCGATATTGGTCAGCGTGCCGATGGTGCCACTGTTGGCTATCGCGGAGGAGGACCCGGCGAAGATGTTACCGCTGTTTGTTAAAGTGATGATCGTGCCACTATTCGAAATGCCGTTGTACTGGCCGGAGATCGTGCCGTTGTTGGTCAGCGCGCCGAGGTAGGCGGCGTTGCTGACCGCGGTGTGGCTGCTGGTGATCACTCCGGACGTCGTGTTGATCAAGACGCCAACGGTGCCGGTATTGGCAAAGCCGTTGCGAGTTCCAAAGATCGAGCCGCTGTTTGTCAGCGTACCGATCGTTCCGATGTTTGTCAGCTTGCCGCCGATGGTTCCGCTGTTGGACAAACCGGTCGAGCCGCCGGAGATCGTGCCGCTGTTCGTCAGTGCGCCGACGGTGCCGCTGTTGCCCAGGCCGGAGAACCCGCCGAGGACCATGCCGCTGTTGGTCAGCGTGCCGGCAAAGCCGTTATTGGCTATTCCAGCGGACTTGTTCGAGATCGTGCCGGCAGCGGTGTTGGTCAGCACCCAAATGGTGCCGTTATTCCATACTCCGTTGTTTCCGCCGGAGATTGTCCCGCTATTGGTCAATGTGCCGATTGTGCCGGCTTTGTTCCAGATCGCCGTTCCGGTGTTTGACGCGGAGATCGCGCCGGTATTGCTGAGCGTGCCAATGCTGCCCCTGTTGCCTATGGCGGTATCGCCGCTGATCAAGCCGCCCGCGGCTAGCGTACCGATTGCACCGTCGTTCCAGATTCCCGCATAACCGGAGATCGAGCCGGTGGTGACCAGCGTGCCGATGGTGCCGTTGCCGAAGATGCCATAGTCCTGCCCGGTGATCTTGCCCTGGTTTGAGAGGGTGGTGATCGACCCGTACGAGACGCCGGTCGACGCGCCGCTGATCACTCCCGATGGGGTAACGGCAATCGCGCTGCCGTCGGCTACGATCGGCCCGGTGACGGGGCTGTTGACTTGCTGGTCCGCGACGGCCGCGTGCGGCAGCATTATGCCGGCCAGCGCCAGAATTGAGACGCCACCCAGCAGCGCCGCGCGGACGGCGACAGTGCGGCTCGTTGCCACGCCGCCGGATGAGAGTGCTGAGCTGGCGTTCTTTGAGCCGGCGCCGTACATGTCCCTGTGCCTTACTGGAATAAATGCTACTCTGATACACGATCGTCCGGAGCGATCAAAGCCTGTTCGTGCGGGCACGGGATTATTTCGATCGACCGTGGTCATGCCGCCGCAGGAATGCCTCCAGCAGCGGCGCCGGGACCGCTCCGACTCGCCGCATTGCAGCGATTGCGGGCGTATCGGGGGCATCATGCACCCGGTGATTGCAGACTGACGAATTATTACACTTGCTGTCGCTCGGCGATAGAATTGACTTTTATCGTAATCACCGCCGGGATCGCGGCCGATGCCGCTTCGCCGGCGGTCGATCGGCGACAAGGCGGTCCGATTCGTACCTGCATCGGCGGAAGTGAACCGAACTGCCATGTTGCGGCCGGTCAACCGCGGCCGTAGGGTCCCGGCCACAGTTTCTCAAGAGGCCAGCCCATGTCCGGCAATGAAGGTCCCGCGGACAACGAGGACATAGCCGATCAGCTCGCCCGGTTGCGCAGCCAGATCGAGCAGATCGCCGCCGAACGCATCCGCCCGGCTGTCTCCGGCGCGGCGGACGATCTGAACGCGATGGCGAAGCAGCAGACCGAAGCCCTGGCGGCGCGGGTTCGCGAACAGCCGCTCGCGGCGATCGCCATCGCTTTCGGACTGGGGTTTCTCGTCGGCCGGGCGATGCGCTGAGGATCAGTCCCGCCCGAGGTAGCTGGACACCACGTCGTGCCACCATGAGTCCCGCAGATCGTCGATCATGACGACATCGATCCGCGTGCGCAGCGGGCTGCCGATGGGCACGGCGATGGCGTAGTTCTGCCGATCGAACAGCGTGTCGAGCACCTCTACGTCCTCGGCGAAATCCTTGCGCGCGATCCAGGTCAGCAGCGCCTTGTCGTAGACGAAGGCATCGAGCTTGCCCTGCCGGAGCGCCGCCATTCCCGCTTCGGCGCTGGTGTAGACGCGCGCGGACACGTGCTGGCTGCGCAAATAATCCACCGCCGCGGTGGCTGCGACGCTTCCGGTGCGGACCATGGTCAGGTCGCTCGGCCCGCGCACCCGATTGGCGATTTGTTTCGCCGTCAGTTGAGAGGTGATGCCGGCGGTGAAGCTGGCGATCATGATGACCGAGGCAATCATCCAGGTGATGGCCATGGCGCGTCCGACCAATGTCGCGGGTGCCTTGTCCGATGCGGCGGACTGGGTCATTGCCGAAGCGGACCACCAAAGTCCGGTGCCGAGGCCGCGGACGCCGCCGGCGAAATGCTCGGTGTGGCGCCGCTCGAACAGCCAGATCACTGATCCGACCGACACCGCGGCCGCGATCAGCACACCCACAGCCTGCAGGAAGCGCACCGTAAAAAAGCTTTGCAGGATCGGCAGCCATTCGATCTCTTTTTGCATCGGCACCGCGATGCCGAGGCCGGTGGCGAAGTACGGCTGGGTGAAATCGACCGTCTGCTCACGTTCCGAGGTGACGGTGATCGCCGCAATCGAGGCACCCAGCGTGCCGTCCGCGGTGGCACGCAGCAGGTCGGGCACGGTTTGGTATTCCCGGAACGTCGTGCGCAGGCCGAGCTTTTCGGCGATGCGGGTCCACAGCTCGATGCTGATGCCGGTCCAGGTGCCGTCGGGCGCCTTGATGACAAAGGGGGGCGCTTCCTTGATCCCGATGATGACATCGCGCGAAGGCGGCTGAGCCTGCGCCGGGGCGAGCAGAATGAGCAGGACAATGGCCAGGGCCGCCAGTCGGCGGATCCCGCCTTCCAGCGGCACGATCACCGGGTGGCGGCGCATGGCGTCGCCCGGGGGCATGGGGTATCGGGTTTCATAGGGCTGCTTCACTGCGCTTTCGTTACTGGCTCGCCCTATAGCGGTTGCGCGGTGATATATCTCGGTAAAATTATGGGATCGCGCACCGAAAGCGCGCGGAAGGCGGCATGAAGTGTCACTGTTGCTGGCAGGGTGGCGCATTTCGTCCGATCCCGGCCGCACCTCCCGGTTGTGTTCATCCTGGTGCCACTGATGTTACGCGTGCGTGGGGGCGAGCGTCGTTGCGTGGCAGGGGAGGGGTAATGGGCGCAGGTCTGGCGGGCGGTTTGCTACGCAGTCCGGTTCAAACCGGTTTTCGCCTCCCGCTCAGGGGCCGGATCACGGCAGCGCGGGCGCCTTTCGATATCATCGACAACGACATCCCGGATGCGCAGGGTATTGGTGCGGAGGTGTTCATACGCGATTCTGTCGCGCGTTCCTGCGTGGGTCCGCCAGGGAGGGTGCGAACCAAAGTTGTGCGATCAAGCGGCGACCTTCGGTGATACTCTTGGCCGGTTAAGATTGGCGGCGGGGTTTGCGGCGAGCGCGGCCCAATAGTCTTCCCATTCGCCGTTCAGGCGGTTGATCCGCAACGCGAGCATATGTTCCGCGTGCTCGACCAGCCACCGAAACGACTCTCCTCTTTCACGCGCCGCGCGTCTTGTCATGGCCAGGTGGACCACCCGGCCATGACATCAGCCCAACAACCTCGCCCTACCTCCCCGCCAGCGCCGCCACCGCCTGCCCCACAATCTCCTGAATAATCTCCGCCACCGGCTGCACCGACGTCACCATCCCCACCGACTGCCCCGCCATCACGGAACCCGTCTCGATATCCCCCTCGATCACCGCCCGCCGCAGCGCCCCGGCCCAGAACCGTTCCACCAGCAACTGCGCCTCTTCCTTCGTCACCTCGCCCGCCACAAGACGATCGCGAGTCTCCGCCTGGTGCGCCAGGAACTTCTTCGTCCCGTCGTTGATCAGCCCGCGCACCGGGATCACCGGCAGCCTCGGGTCCAGCTCCACCGACGGCATCGCATCCCGCGCATTGGCGTGGATGTAAAACTTCTTGAACTTCTCATGCGCGATCGACTCCTCCGCCGCCGCGAACCGCGTCCCAAGCTGAGCCCCCGACGCCCCCATCTCCAGGTACGACAGGATCGCCTCGCCCCGCCCCAGGCCACCGGCCACGAACACCGGCACGTCCTTCAAAAACGGCAGGATCTCCTGCGCCAGCACGGTCAGCGACACCGGCCCGATATGCCCGCCCGCCTCCGACCCCTCGATGACGATCGCATCCGCCCCCGACCGCACCAGCCGCTTCGCCAAAGACAGCGCCGGGGAGAACGTAATCAGCTTCGCCCCTCCGTCCTTCACCGCCCGGATCGCCGGCCCGGGAGGCACACCCCCGGCCAGCACGATATGCGTGACCTTCGCCTCCAGGCACACCCGGATCAGGTCCATAAGCTCCGGATGCATGGTAATCAGGTTCACCCCGAAGGGCTTGTCCGTCATCGCCTGCGTCCCGGCGATCTGCTCGGCCAGCATCGCCGGCTGCATCGCCCCGCAGGCGATCACGCCGAACCCGCCGGCGTTGGAGATCGCCGAGACAAGGTGCTTCTCGCTCAGCCAGCTCATCGCGCCGCCCATGATGGCGTATTCGCAGCCAAGGAACGCGGTGCCGCGCGACCACAACCGATCGAGTTGCGCGCGGGCGGACGTCAAAGATTCAATTTGCATCGAGACCATACGCGGTATGCAGGGCACGGACGGCGAGTTCGGTATATTCCGCCGCAATCAGTACGCTGACTTTGATTTCACTGGTCGAAATGACCTGGATGTTGATCGCCTTGTCGGCCAGCGCGCTGAACATCGTGTTCGCGACACCGGCATGGCTGCGCATGCCCACACCGACGACGCTGATCTTCGCGACGTTCGGGTCCTCCAGCAGCTCGGTATAGTTGATCTGGCTTTTCAGCCCCGCCAGCGCCGTCCGCGCCCGCGGCAAATCGGCTTTGCCGACAGTGAACGTCATGTCGGTGGTGCCATCGGCGGAGATGTTCTGCACAATCATGTCCACGTTGACGTGCTGCTCCGACAGCACGCCGAAGATGGCGGCGGCAATCCCGGGGCGGTCCGGCACGCGGCGCACGGTCAGCTTCGCGTCGTCGCGGGAGTACGCGATCCCCGATACATTCTCTTTTTCCACGATCTCGTCCTCATCCACCACCAGGGTTCCGGTGTCCTCGCCGGGCAGCGCGTCCGTGAAGCTGGACAGCACCCGCACCCGGACGCGTTCATTCATCGCCAGTTCGACGCTGCGCGTTTGCAGCACCTTCGCGCCGACGGAGGCCAGCTCCAGCATTTCCTCATAGGAGATCTTCGCCAGCTTGCGCGCATGCGGCACGATCCGCGGGTCGGTTGTATAGACGCCATCGACATCGGTGTAGATGTCGCAGCGGTCCGCCTTCAGCGCCGCCGCCAGCGCCACGGCGGAGGTGTCCGATCCGCCGCGTCCCAGCGTGGTAACCCGGTGGTCCGGCGCGATGCCCTGGAAGCCGGCGACGATCGCCACCTGCCCAAGCCTCATGCGGCGGATCAGCTCCGCGCCTTCGATATCCTGGATGCGCGCCTTGCCATGCGCGGTGTCGGTATGCAGCGGGATCTGCCACCCCTGCCAGGACCGCGCATCCACCCCGAGGTCCTGCAGGGCGATCGCCAGCAGGCCGGCGGTCACCTGCTCGCCGGTGGCGACCACGGCGTCGTATTCGCGCGCGTCGTGCATCGGCGCCAGGTCGGTGCACCATTTCACGAGCTGGTTGGTAGCGCCGGCCATGGCGGAGACGACGACGGCGACCTCGTTGCCGGCGTCCACCTCACGCTTGACGCGCTGCGCCACGTTGCGGATGCGGTCGAGATCGGCGACGGAGGTACCGCCGAATTTCATAACAATGCGGGCCATGCAGGTGATCGGTTGCCAAACTGATGTGAGGGCGCACACATACTGGTCGCAGGCGACAGGAGCAACCATGACGAACGGCACGGTTTCGGCGGAAGAGGTAGGCAAGTTCAGCCAACTGGTCTCGCGCTGGTGGGACCCGAGCGGGCCGATGAAGCCGCTGCACCAGATGAACCCGGCGCGAATCGGCTGGATCGACTCGCTGGCGGGCGGCCACGGGCGGCTGCTGGACCTCGGCTGCGGCGCCGGCCTGGCGTCCGAGGCGCTGGCGAAACGCGGCTACGACGTGCTGGGAATCGACGCCGGTGCGGAGGCGATCGAGGCGGCAAAGGCGCATGCCGAAGGGCAGGGGCTGTCGCTGACCTACCGCAACTGCCTTGCCGAGGACCTGGCGGCCGAGGGCCTGCGTTTCCCGGTAATCACCGCGCTGGAAATCATCGAGCACGTCCCCGACCCCGCGGCCTTCGTGCGGGTCGTGGCCGGACTGTTGGAACCCGGCGGGCTGCTGGTGATGTCCACCGTCAACCGCACCCGCCGCTCCTGGCTGACCGCGAAGATCGGCGCCGAATACGTGCTGCGGCTGCTGCCGGTGGGCACGCATGACTGGAAGGCGTTCCTGCCGCCGTCCGAACTCGGCGGCATGATGCGGGCGGCGGGCCTGCGGGTCACCCATACGACCGGGCTGCTGCCGGAGCCGCTGACCGGGCGGTGGCGGACCGGGCGGGATGTCGGGGTGAACTACATGATTGCGGCGGTGCGGTAGGGTGGCTGCTCCGCTGATCTACCTGATCGCCGGGGAACAGAGCGGCGATGTGCTGGGTGCGCGGCTGATGCACGCGATCAAGGCGAAGCGCCCGGACATCGTCTTCGCCGGCATCGGCGGCAGCGCCATGGCGGAGCAGGGGCTGGCCAGCCTGCTGCCGATGGGCTCGCTGTCGCTGATGGGGTTGTTCGAAGTCCTGCCGAAGATTTTCGAACTGCGCAGGCTGCTGAAGCGGACGATTGCCGACATCCAGGCCCGGGCGCCGGATGTGTTGGTGACGATCGACTCGCCGGGATTCACCTTTCGCGTGTTGCGCGCGCTGCAACCCACGGCGCTGCGCCGGGTGCACTATGTCGCGCCGCAGGTCTGGGCGTGGCGGGAGAACCGGGTAAAGCACTTCCCCGGCCTCTGGGACGAACTGCTGTGCCTGCTGCCGTTCGAGCCGGCGTTCTTCGCCAGGCACAACCTGCCCGGGCGGTTCGTCGGCCATCCGGTGCTGGAAAGCGGTGCCGAGACCGGCAATGCGCAGCGCTTCCGCAACCGCCACGCGCTCTGCGCGGACGACAAGATCGTGACGATCATGCCGGGCAGCCGGCAAACCGAGGTGTCCCGCCTGCTGCCCATTCTGGAAGCAACGATCCGCCTCCTGCCCGAGCGTATTGTTCCGGTCGTGCCGCTGGCCGGTCCGGTCGAGGAGGTGGTGCGGCAGCGCGCCGCGTCGTGGCCGGTACGGCCGATACTGGTGCGCGATGCCGAGGATAAGCACGATGCGTTCGCCGCGTCCGCGGTGGCGCTGACCAAGTCCGGAACGTCAACCTTGGAACTGGCGTTGGCCGGGGTGCCGATGCTGGTGACCTACCGGGTTAACCCGCTGTCGCATCAGATCGCCAAGCGGCTGATCAAGATCAGATACGCCTCCATCCTCAACCTTCTGCTCGATCGTCCCGTCGTTCCCGAACTGCTGCAATATGACAGCCGGCCGGACCGTCTCGCTGCCGAATTGCATCGGCTGCTAGCCGATCAGGCGGCGGTGGCGTTGCAGCGGAAGGGCTGCGCCGAAGCCCTGGCGATGCTGCGCCCGCCGTCCGGCACCCCGTCCGAAGCGGCGGCGGATGCGGTGCTGTCGATGCTTCCGTAGCGGACCTGTGGTCCCGGCTGCTGTCGTTGAACAGCAACGAAGGTTGAGGGCGATCTTTTCAACTGACTTTTGCCAACGGCAGGATCGCTCTCCGGCCGTGCCATATCGTCATGCCGACGAAGATCGGCATCCGCGCCTTTGCGCATACGACCACCCCAAGGCGTGGACGGTGCGCCTGCGCGGCACCATGACGGGGAAAAGCGGCCGCCGTGACATTTATTCAACGCCAACGGAGCCGTCGCCCGCCATGACGATGCGTTACCGATATTGACTCACAATGATATTGTACATAATGCATGGCCGTTCGTTGCTTTAGGAGCAAGAGGCCCGTGCACATACAGACGTCATTCAAATGTAGCCTGATCGCGACCGCCGTGCTGGTTGCCGCCGCCGGCACCGCCGCGGCTCAGGCCACTCCGCTCACCGCCTACAACGCAGCATCGGCCGAAAGCTCGATCTCCGGCATTTCCTCCGGCGCTTATATGTCGGTGCAGTTCGCCACGGCCTGGTCCTCGGTCATCAAGGGCGTGGGCGCCATCGCCGGGGGTCCGTTCGGCTGCTCCGGCGGTTGGTCCTCGACCGCGCTGAGCACCTGCATGGGCGGCGCCCCCAAGGCGGACCTCAATGCGCTGTCGTCGCTGATCGATACGCTGGGCAACAGCGGCGCGATCGACGATGCCGCGAACATTCCAAACCAGCAGGTCTATTTGTTCAACGGCTACAACGACAAGATCGTCATGCGGCCGGTCAGTAACTGGCTGGACACGATTTACACCGCGCGGCTGGGCAACGCGCAATCCGGCAATCTGTTTTACCAGACCGCCATCGGCGCCGGCCACTCGCAGGTCACGCTCAATTATGGCGGCAAGTGCTCCGCCAATGGCGGCACTTATTTCGATGATTGCGGCTACGACCAGGCCGGCGTGATCCTGCAGCACATCTACGGCGCCCTGGCCACGCCGAACCGCGGCAAGCTTGGCGGCGCTTTTTTGTCGTTCAGCCAGGCGGACTTCACCGCCCCGGCAGCGCCGGCGGAGTACAGCATGGGCGCGAAGGCCTTCGTGTATGTTCCTGACGACTGCGCCAACGGGGCCGCCTGCCGCGTGCATATCGCTCTGCATGGCTGCAAGCAGTCGTTCGACAACATCGGCGATGAATTCGTCCAGCATGCGGGTTATAACGCGTGGGCGGACACCAACCACATCATCGTGCTGTATCCGCAGACCACGCCGAGCTTCCTGGCCCCGCCGATCGGCCCGACCAATCCCGAGGCGTGCTGGGATTGGTGGGGCTATCTCGACAAGGACCCCTCCAGCAATCCGCGCTATCTGACCAAGGCGGCGCCGCAGATCGCGACGATCAAGCGGATGCTCGACCGCCTCACCGGCGGCGCACGGCCGGGGAATGCCGTCGCGGCGGCGGACCCGCAGGTGCTGGTGGCCACCGACGCCACCGATACGTCGATCGCACTGGCCTGGACCGCGGTGCCGGGCGCCACCGCCTATGAGGTGTTCCGCCAGGGATCCGAGGAGACGGGGTTCACCGCCATCGGCACGGTCAAAGGGTTGGGCTTCGGCGACAAAGGCCTGACGCCGAAGACGTTCTATCAGTATCGGGTTCGTCCCATCCTGGCCTCCGGTCCGGGGCTGTTCACCGCACTGGTGACGAAGGCGACGCGTCCACCCGTGCCGCGTTGTATCGACCCCGGCACCTGCAAGGTTAGCTGAGGCGTCAGATGCGGCCGGGGCGGCCCAGTCCGCTCCGGCCGCACTCCTGTTGAGCAACGCAGCCCCGCGGTGCATTCAACTCAATGTTGCAATGCCGTGACGTAGAGGTCCGCGCACAGGCACTCTCCGGGGTCCATCGGCGACGTGCGTATCGGTTGCAACAGGTTGCGCTCCAAGGTCATGAGCGCGGAGCACGCGGCGTCGTTCATCGCCTCCGGCAGGCGGGTGTGCCGCGGCATCAGGCGTGGATGGATCGAACGCCCGGAGGAAGCGCGCCGCCGGGCGATGCGGCCAGGCGCGCCATCGCGCTGAACCCGATGGCCGCTGGTTCGTTTCCGTTGCCGGCAACGGGAGCAGACGCGATGAAACAGCCGCACACCGAACACTCGGTCACGCACAGCGAGAACCAGCAGAACACCGGCAACCACAAGAAGCCCGGGACCCCGGAAGAACACGGCGCCGATCGGTTTGGCGGCACCCGGGCGGGGAAGGAGAATGTCGAGAAGCCCGGAGAAAGCCATCCAACCGAGGATTGAAGATCCGCCGCGGGGGGACGCTATCAACAGGCGGCGCGGTGGCCGAAGCTTTCGCCATTGATCCGCGGCACCAGCGCCGGCGCGGCACGACGGACCGCCTCGACCCGGTTGTGCGCGCCCAAAGCCGAATACGCCATGGCCAGGTGAACCTTCACCGTCCCGACGCCGAGATTGAGTGCGCGGGCGATCTCCTTGACCGAGCGGCCCTCCGCCAGCAGCCGCATCACGTCGATCTGGCGGGGCGACAGCCGTACGGCGTCCGCTTCCGACGGTTCGAAGGCCGCCACCGCCGGAACCGGCGGGTCCCGCAGCGTTTGCCCGATCTCCGTAACCCCCGCCAGCCCATCGGCGCGCCCAACCGGCGGGGCTCTGCGGTTCCAGATCGCCAACCAGGAGGGCACCGCCTCCACCGGCATCGGCCGGGCGATCCAGAATCCCTGCAGGTCGCAGGCGCCCAGTTGCTCCAGGGCGTCGGCGGTCTCCCGGGTTTCCACGCCCTCGGCAACGCAATCCGTCTCCATGTTCACGGCCAGCTCGATGATCGATTTCACGATCGCCCGCGAATCCCGCGACACCGTCATGTCACTGACGAAACTCCGGTCGATCTTGATTTCCGAGAACGGCATCTGCCGCAGCAAGGCGAGGGATGAGTATCCCGTTCCGAAATTGTCGATGGACAGTCGAATGCCCTTGAGCTGCAGGCGGCTGAGAATGTCCATGGTCAGCGTGGCGTCCTTGAACGCCGCCGTCTCGCTGACTTCCAGCCACAGATGTTCCGGTGGCATCCCGCCCTCTTGCAGGCGCCGTTCCAGCCGCTCGGGCAAGGTCAGGTCGTACAGGTTCCTGGCGGATATGTTCACCGCTATCGGCACGTTGATGCCACCCCGGGCCAAAATCTCGTAGGCCTTCAACGCGGCGCCGATGGTCCAGTCCGCCAACGCGTCGATTGTCGCGGCGTCCGCCTCGGCGATGCTCAGGAACCCGGACGGCGGGATCAACCCGCAACCGGCGCGGTCCCAGCGGATCAGCGCCTCCAGCTTCTTCAACCGCCTCGACGCCATCGCCACGATGGGTTGAAACTCCAGGCTCATTTCATCGTGAGCGATTGCCGCGCGGAGCTGCCTGGCGGTAACCGGCTCGTTCGCCGCTTTCAGCCGCGCGAACACCTGCTCAAGTGCCGGGATATGCAGAGGCTTTTCCAGCACCCCCGCGATCTTGAGGCCAAGACTGACGCCGAGGTCGTGCACGGTCGACAACAGCCGTCCGCCATGCCCGCTGACGAGCACAAGCGTTCCGGTGTAGTGGCATCGTGCCAACAGCCGCAATTGCTCCACGCCATCGGTGCTGCCGAGTTCCAGATCGAGCACGATGATCTCCGGCCGGGCGCCCCGTATTTGCTGCCAGAACGCCTCCGCGTCGGCGACCGGCATTGCATCCATGCCTTTGGCCGCGGCGAACTTGACCACGGAGCGGCCAATCTCGGGATCATCGTCGAAGACGAGCATGTGCATGGCGTTGGCTACCCCGCTGCGATGGGGGGCCTCCCGCCGGAGCGGTCCCGGGCCGTCTCGCGGTCTGAGCCGGCGGAGCTTGGCCGAAGGCGCCGCGAACGTCCCAATCCGGAGTCATATGCGGCGCAAGTGTTAAAAAATGGTTCCATAGTTGTGTTTTGCCTCTCCGGAACAGTAATTCCTTGGTTCAGCAGGCCTTTTCGCCAATCTAATGCAAACATAGCACAAGTATGTTATCGATATAAAGAATTTTTGGAAATGCTGTTGTTAGGTTTTGAACGGGAATTCTCTGCCGCCCGGGAAGAAGCTCGCACATGCAGCACAAACGCGCGGGCGCTTCGGCCTAATCGCCGCCCGGCGGATCGATAATCGCGATCGTATGGCGCGCAATCATCGCCTCCTCATCGGTCGGGATCACGAACACCCGCACCCGCGACCGATCGGTTGAGATCACCTGCTTGCTGTCACGGTTGGCGAGGCGGTCGAGTTCGACGCCAATCCACTCCATGCCTTCCAGTACGCGCTGGCGGACCTGCCAGGCGTGCTCACCGATGCCGCCGCAGAACACGATGGCGTCGATCCCCTTGAGCACCGCGGCCAGGCCGCCGAGTTCACGGCGGATGCGGAAGACGAAATACTCGATTGCCTGATGCGTGGCGGGCGAGTCGGAGGCTTCCAGCTCGCGCATGTCGTTGGAGATGCCGGACAGGCCTTTCAGGCCGGATTCCGTGTACAGCAGGTCCTGGATCGCCTCCGCGGTCATTTGCTTTTCCTGCATCAGGTAGAGCACCACGCCGGGGTCCAACTGGCCGCAGCGGGTTCCCATCGGCAGGCCGTCGAGCGCGGTGAAGCCCATGGAGCTGGCGACCGATTGGCCGTCGCGGATGGCGCACATCGAGGCGCCGTTGCCAAGATGCGCGATCACCACCCGGCCGGCGGCGTGGTGCGGTGCGATGTCCCTCAGCCGCCCGGTGACGTACTCGTAGGAGATGCCGTGGAAGCCGTAGCGGCGGACGCCTTCGTCGTAGAAGCGCATCGGCAGGGCGAAGACGTCGTCGACGAACGGATGGTGGCGGTGGAAGGCGGTGTCGAAGCAGGCGACCTGCTGCACGTGCGGCCAGGCCTCGCGCGCCGCGAGGATGCCTGCGATGTTGTGCGGCTGATGCAGCGGCGCGAGCGGGATCAGGGATTTGATGTAGTCCAGCACGTCGTCGGTGATCAGCACGGGTCCGTCGTAGCGCAGGCCGCCATGCACCACGCGGTGCCCGGCGGCTTCCACCTGCGCATCGGGGAAGGTGGCGCGCCGCCAAGACAGGATGCGGTCCAGCGCGTCCTTGTGGAACGGCGCCCCGTCCGGCCGCGACCAGGTCGCTTCGTTGATCGATGTGCCGGCGCCGTCATGGATCGAGATCTTCCGCTGCTGTCCTTGGGTCTCCACCTGGCCGATGGCGACGGGGGAGAGGGTGTCGCCTGCGGCCTCGAACAGGGCGAACTTGATCGAGGATGAACCGGCGTTGAGGGTGACGACGTGGCGGGTCATGCGGGATCTCCTGTCGGCTGTTCGGTATGAAGCACAGCCGTCGGTTTCGGAAAATCGGCGGGTGCCAGTGTTGACGGCGGGCGATTGGGCGTTTCAGATCAACCGCAACAGCGGTAGGAGGTTCGTTATGGGGTGGGTGCGCGATCGGCACCTCCCGGCTTTCGCGAGGACGTGCATCGGCAGGCGCTGCTGCTGCGCGGTGCACCGGAGGAAGTCGAGGCGATTGCTTTCATCGAGGCAGTAGCGGACACCGGCGACAGCGAGGCGACCTCATCACGATCGGGTGCCCGGGCGCACTGTCCGCCAGTCTGAAGCCGGAACGTCCAGGATGGGACCATGAACCACTCGGACGGGCGCCAAGAGCAGCCGGCGGCGGAACTGATTTCGAAGAGAATCGCCGACCTGGGAGACTGGCGCGGGGCAACCCTCGGCAGGATGCGTGAACTCATCAGGCAGGCGGACCCGGAGGTCGTCGAGGAGTGGAAATGGCGGGGCGTGCCGGTGTGGTCGCATAACGGCATCATCTGCACAGGGGAGTCTTATAAGACGGTCGTGAAGCTCACTTTTGCCAAGGGCGCGTCGCTGGACGACCCGGTTGGGCTGTTCAATGCCAGCCTTGACGGGAACGTGCGCCGCGCGATCGACATCCGCGAGGGGGAGGCGGTGGACGAGACTGCTTTCATCGCTCTGGTTCGCCGAGCGGTGGCGCTTAACAGTGCTGGCAAGACGAAACCCAAGAAGCAGTCGGAGCCCTGAGAAGCAGTGCCGGCGAACGTCCGGCCGTGGAGGCTCACTGGTCTTACAGCGCATTGGCCGATCGAAGGCGTCGAAATCGGCGCGGTTGCGGCGCTCGGCGAAGAACTCGGGCGTGCCCATAGCCGCCAGCTTTTCCGCTACCGCCGTAGCGACGAACTGGTTGACGCTGATCGCCGCGCATCAGGTGATAGCGGGGCGGTAGGTGGTGACGGTAGTTCCGGTCACACACTCACGGCCCGCCGATAAGGCTGATGCCATCGAGATGCCGCCGGCACTGAAGGCGTTTCTCGGCCTCGACGACCTGCCGTCATGGATCGTCGTCAGCGAAACCAACGACTTTTTCTGGCCGGGACCGGACTTGCGGCCTCGGCGGGGTTTCACGCCGGCCCGGTTCTTTTCCCATCTCCGGGACCGTGTGTTGCAGGCCGCCCGAAGCCGCAGGCTGCGCAGCGTGCCGCGGACCGAGTAGCTCCCGGGTTTCGGAAGAGTCTTTGTTTCGGCAGGCCGGGCCGGGAGTCCGGTCGTGTCCGTCACGGTATGAACCTTCGCCGTGACCACGGCTCATTCTGTGCGCCTGATCCGACGTGATCGCGCCGCGGTTTCGAGCGAGACAAATCGGCGACGCAGTTCAGCGAAAAAGCGGGGTGGGAGAAACCCGTAGGCGACTGAACTGTCGTCGCGATCGCCGACTCGGCGAAGATCCGGCCCGGGCCATTCGAAACCATTGCTTTCGGAGAGGATGACCCACGAGCGTTCGGTATCGAGGTCAAGATGGCGCTTGATCGCTGCGGGCAGTTCCATGGCAGCCTCCGGGTTGTCCGGCGGGCTGTGGGCGACAGGAACAACCTGCACCCGGGTAGCAGCATCGCGATCCCGGCCCACGATAACGATCGCGCAAGGCCGATCCTTGGTGCCGTCCTCGCGACCCTGACGATGCTCCCGCAGCCACAGATAGGAGTAACGGATGACCAGTCCTGGCTCAGGCGCGGGTAGCCTCACGGAGTCCAGTCTTTGATCAGATCATCCAGATGCTGGTGCCGCGGGTCCATCTCGCTGCGGCCGATCGCTTCGACGATCTCGTCGGGAAGCTCGCCGGCGGCGTAGACCTGACGGTCGCGACGCTTCAGACGCTGATACTCCTCGGCCGAGACCATGACGGTTCGGTCCCGGCCGTTGCGGGTGACGATGACGGTCTGGTTCAGGGCCAGATCCTGATAGCGACCAACCTCTTTGCCGAATTCGGTCGCGGATACGCGGACGATGTCTGCCATGGCCATGGCTCTCTCCGGATATTCCGGATTATAGCCGAAACCGGCGAGATGGCAAAGGCAATCGAAAGTTCGGCCGATTGCCCGGAAAGGGCCTTTGTTCTCTTGTCGGTCCGGATTACAAACAGCGCATGGCCGTTCCTGACTATCAGTCCCTGATGCTACCCGTGCTGGTGATGTCCGCTGCCGGGGAGATGCGCATCGGTGATGCCGTCGAGCGTCTGGCCGAACAGCTGCACCTGTCCCCGGATGAGCGAACCCAGCTTTTGCCCTCCGGCAAACAGACCTTGTTTGGCAACCGGGTGCATTGGGCCAAGACCTACCTGACCAAGGCGGGCCTGCTGGAAAGCACCCGGCGCGGTCATTTCAGGATTACGGAGCGCGGCCGGCAGGTGGTCGCTGCGCATCCCGCTCGGATTGATAACGAGTACCTCAACCAGTTCGCCGAGTTCCGGCAGTTCAAGGAGAGATCGGCCGAGGGGGCCGCTCAGGAAGGCGTGCATCCCGCCGCACCGGTGCTTGTCAGCCATGCGGAGACGCCGGATGAGATCATGCGGGTCGCTCATAGGCAGGTTGAGACGTCGCTCGGGCAGGACCTGCTTGACCGGGTTCGCGCTGCGCCGCCTGCCTTCTTCGAGCGCCTCATCGTCAACCTGCTTCTGAGCATGGGTTATGGCGGGTCAGCGGCGGATGCGGGTCGCGCGCTCGGCCGCAGTGGCGACGACGGGGTTGATGGGGTGATTGATCAGGACGCCCTCGGGCTTGATCGCGTCTACATCCAGGCCAAGCGCTACGCCGAGGGAAACAGCATCGGCGCCGGGGCGATCAGGGATTTCTTCGGCAGCCTCGATCGGCACAAGGCGACGAAGGGCCTGTTCGTGACCACCTCGACCTTCTCATCGTCGGCGAGGGAGACAGCGGAATTTCTCAGCAAGCGGATTGTTCTGATTGACGGTGAGCACCTCGCCAAGCTGATGATCCGATACAGCGTGGGATGCCGGATTGAGGAGGTGCTTCACATCAAGAAGGTCGATGAGGACTTTTTTGAATAGCGGAGCGGTGGCGAACCTGTGGCGGAGGGTGAATTCAATCTTGGTAAAGCCTGCTATCAAAAACAAAGCTGAGGGGAGGCCGGGCGGGAGCCCCCGGATCCGAAAGCTCCCCTTTTTCGTCGGTCGGTTTCTGCGTCTCAAAACTTGCATTTCCTCGGACGCTCGAACCCACCCACACCTCCGCAACCATGCTAACGCCGCAAAGCGAGAAAGTATAACAAGTTGATGCCTCACCGATCAATTATTGGCCCTTGGAGCCAGAAGCTACTGTTGGTCGTCGGCGTTGCCGTTGGTGCAGCCGCGCCCGTCGCGGAACACAAATCCCCGCAACCACCCCGGAATGAAGCCACTCAACTCCAGCAACAGCCCACTTCCGATCAGCGCGGTACCGAACAATCGCCATTCATCATCCAAATACTGCCTCCGGTCAAGGCACTCGACAAAGTCGGTTCCGCTAAAGACAATGCCGCCAAGCACGAGCCGTCAAATAAGTGGTGGTTCTATGAATTGGGAACGGGCGACGAGATCGCCTCTATCGCCACGCTAGTTGGCCTCCTCCAATTCGCTGCACTTGTCGCTACCTACTGGGTAATGAGACGTGCTGCTAGGCAACAATTGAGAGCCTATATCTCCGGCCTCCCGGATTTTGTTTCGAGCTTCGACGAAACTCATCGGCCGCGCGCGTCTTATACGTTGAGAAATGTGGGGCAGACACCCGCTTTCGAATTGGTTCATCGCAGCGGCATCGCGGCCTTCCCCTACCCGCTCCCATTAAGCTTTAAGTTGCCGCCGATTACTAATCCGATGACCGCGCCCATTGTTCTCTTTTCTAACATCCCACTTAACGGATATACGGAAAAAGGGACGCCTTTCTCCGATATTGAGCTTGCCGGTATTCGAAGCGGGCTGATGCGTGTCTATATCTTCGGAGAGATTCGATACCGAGATGTCTTCCATAAACGACGCTGGACAACCTTTTGCTCAAGTGTTCAAGTAAGAGACGAAGCTACACTGATGAAGTTGACCTCAAACAGTAGCGAAACGTTCGAGAATATTGTTTTCGAGGCTGCCGCCGTAGGGAACGACGCCCGCTAATGTCACCCCATTACTGGTGGGTGGTGAGACTGGCGTTACGCACTGCGCACTGGTGGCTAACCTTGGTCATGGCAAAGCCGCACAGGCGGCATGGTAACTCCCCGCCGGCTACTTGATGAGGACGATTGCCGCCGGCCGACAGCGGCAGTCCGGAAATTGCTCGTCAACCGGCACTTGGCCGGCGTGATGAAGCTATTGAATTTCCAAGCCCCCCTCACCCCCGCTTCCCCAAATTCTCCAACAGCGGCACCGCCCCGGCCAACTCGTGCCGCCGCTCCCGCAGCAGCTTCTCCCCACCCACGGCGTAAACCGCCACCGCCGACAGAATATCCCGCAGCCGCCCCGGCGCGCTCGCATCGAACGGCAGCACGCACCCGCCCGTGCGCTTCGCCAGATTCCGGAACACCTCCGCATCCCGCCGAGCCGCCGGTTCCGCAGTATCATGCAGGACGATCAGCTTGATCCCGGCCACACTCATCGCGTCCGCCAGCCGGTGGGCCTGCATCACGCGCTCCTCGAACACCTCCCCGACATAAACCACCACCCGCACCCCCGCCTGCTTCCCGCTCGCCGACAGGATCGGCAGCAGCCGCGTGTGCCCGGAGATACACTCCACCCCCGCCGCCCGGTCGCGCAGCGTGTTGGTATCGCTGGTGAACCCGGTGAACGTATGCACCCGCCCGCCGCAAGGAGCGAACGGCTGACCGATAGATAAGCGATTGACCTTGAATCAATCCGCCGAACGGCGTATCTCCAACTCATAACCCACCTGCGGCGTGCCGTAGGCCCAAAGGCCGTTTCGGACGTAAGTCCGAGCGGCCTTCTGCTTATCCGGACCCCTTCGTGGCACGCACCATCGTCTATATTGACGGCTTCAACCTCTACTACCGGGCGCTCAAGGGCACGCCGCACAAGTGGCTCGACATCGAGGCCATGAGCCGTGCCGCCCTGCCCAAAACCTGCATCATCGAGCGGGTGAACTATTACACCGCGCACATTTCCGGCCGCGTCGATCCGGAATCGCCGCGCCGGCAGCATGCATACCTGAGGGCAATCGCCACCCTGCCGGCGGTCGTCATCCATTATGGGAATTTTCTCGTCAGCCAGAAATGGGCCGGGCTCGTGCAGCCGCCGGATTTCCGGCCTCAAACCGCTCTGCCGCCGGGCGCCGTGCCGCAAGTTGCCTATGTGTGGAAAACAGAAGAGAAGGGGTCGGATGTGAACCTTGGCGTCCATCTCGTGCGCGATGCCTGCAAGGGCGGCTTTGATCTTGCCGCCGTGCTGACGAACGACACCGACCTCGTCGAGCCGATCCGGATCGTCACGCGGGAACTTGGCCTTCCGGTCACGTTGCTGACGCCGGTCGCAAAGCCGGCGACCTCGCTGGCCAGGGTGGCAACCGCGGTTCGCCATATCCAGCCCTATGTCGGTCCGTGCCAGTTGCCCGTCCAAATCCCGGTTCCGGGAAAAAAGCCCATCGGCAAACCTGTCGAGTGGGCATGATGTGAGGCTCCCGGTTATCCGTCGTCCTTGCCATGCCCGGAACCCCAATCGCCATCAGAACTTCGGCCCGCTGTTCCGTTACAGCGCCAGCCGGCCCTTGCCCTTACCTGTAGAAGGCGTGGATTCCGACCTGCGTCGGCATGACGGAGGCGCTACCTTTCACCCCCGCTTCCCCAAATTCTCCAACAGCGCCACCGCCCCCGGCAACTCGTGCCGCCGCTCCCGCAGCAGCTTCTCCCCGCCCACAGCGTAAACCGCCACCGCCGACAGAATGTCCCGCAGCCGCCCCGGAGCACTCGCATCGAACGGCAGCACGCACCCGCCCGTGCGCTTCGCCAGATCCCAGAACACCTCCGCATCCCGCCGAGCCGCGGGATCCGCCGTATCATGCAAGACGATCAGCTTCGTGCCCGCCACACCCATCGCGTCCGCCAGCCGGCGGCCCTGAGACACGCTCTCTTCGAACACGTCCCCCACATAAACCACCACCCGCACCCCCGCCTGTTTCCCGCTCGCCGACAGGATCGGCAGCAGCCGCGTGTGCCCGGAGATGCACTCCACCCCCGCCGCCCGGTCGCGCAGCGTATTCGCATCGTTAGTGAACCCGGTGAACGTATGCACCCGCCCGCCGCCATGCACCGCCAGTGCCACGTCCAGCTCCCCCGGCAGCGCCTTCACCAGAGCGTCCGTCACCCGCCGCGCAGCCGCCCAGGCCGGCTCCCGTGACGCGGTCGCATCCACCGCGAAGACCAGCCGGGGCCGCTTCGGCGTCACCACCTCCACCGGCGGTTCGGCGTGCCTCACCGCCAGCAGAGCCGAGGCCGCATCCGCCGCCGCCGTCACCGCCGTCGCGACGGACCGCAGCCGGGCCAGCATGCCGCCGCCCGATACCCGGGCAACCGGTCCCCCCGGAGAAACACCAGCGTCGTCGTCAGGAACCAGCACAAAATTCGGCTTGTCGGTCATTGCGGCCTCCCAATGCCCAATCCTGCTAGCGGAAGGGCGGCTCGTCAAAGCTGCGCAGTTTCCGGGAATGCAGCGCCCCCAAATCCCCGCGCAGCAGATCCAACGCGGCAATGCCGATGCGCAGATGCTCGCCGACAGCGCGCTGATAGAACGCGCTGGCCATGCCGGGCAGCTTGATCTCGCCATGCAGCGGCTTGTCCGACACGCACAGCAGCGTGCCATATGGCACCCGCAGCCGGTAGCCCTGAGCCGCCAGCGTGCCGCTCTCCATATCCACCGCAATCGCGCGGGACAGGTTGATCCGCCGCCGCTCCTGCGACCAGCGCAGTTCCCAGTTGCGGTCGTCGTACGACACCACGGTGCCGGTGCGCAGCCGCTGCTTCAGCGCGTCACCGCGCTCCCCGGTCACGCACGCCGCCGCCTCCTGCAACGCCACCTGCACCTCCGCCAGCGCCGGTATCGGCACTTCCGGCGGCACCAGGTCATCCAGGATGCGGTCGCGCCGCAGATAGCCATGCGCCAGCACATAGTCGCCGATGGCTTGAGACTGCCGAAGTCCGCCGCAATGGCCGACCATCAGCCAGCAATGCGGGCGAAGGACGGCGAGGTGGTCGGTTATGTTCTTGGCGTTGGACGGCCCGACGCCGATGTTGACGATGCTCACGCCGCCCTGGCCGTCGCTGCGCGCCAAATGATACGCCGGCATCTGGAAGCGGAACCACGGCGCCGCGGCGATCCGCTCCGCCGCCTCGGCCAGATCGTCGCCCCGCGCCGCCACCACGCCCCCCGGCGCGATCAGGCGGTCGTACGGAGAACCGGGGTCAGCCAGTTCGTCCAGCCCCCAGCGCACGAACTGATCGACATAGCGCTGGTAGTTGGTCAGCAGGATCCACGGCTGGATGCAGCGCCAGTCGGTGCCGGTGTAGTGCTGCAACCGCCCCAGCGAGTAATCCACGCGCAGCGCATCGAACAGCGCCAGCGGCCGAGGCTCGCCGTCCTCGAACGCCCACAGCCCGTCCGCCACCTCGTCGCCAACGGCCGACAGCAGCGGCGTCGGGAAATACCGCGCCAGTTCGACCGGCGTGACGACGCCGCCGGCCAGCTCATCGCCGCGGTCGAGCACGTACGGGTAGGGCATCTCCTGCCCGCTGTGGCCCACGGCGAGCGACGCGCCGTATTCCGCGACCAGCGGCTCCAGTTGTTCCAGCAGGTAGCGGCGGAAGAAGCAGGGGTGGGTCACCGTCGTGGCGTAGACCCCCGGCATCTGGATCTTCCCCCAGGCGCGGCGGTTGATCGGTATCGGCCCGTTCGGCTCACAGACCAGGCGGAGTTCGGGATAGCGGAAGCGGCTGCGCTCCCCGGCGTCGGGTGGTTCGCCGCCGGCGGCAAAGCGCGCCAGGGCGTTGCGCTGCGCCTGCACCGCCTCGGCGTGCATCGCCTCCAGCCGAACGACGGCCTGGTCGGGCGAAAGGGCGGCGTGGTGTCCATCAGGCATAGGCGGCAGATCCTCCACAGGGAACCCTTAACTTGGCGAACGAATCACCCAGATCAAAGCAAATCGATCTTGGGGGAGGAGAAACGCCCGATGTCCAATTATGGTTTGGCGAAGCTGCTGGCGGGCGGTGCGGCGCTTACGGCCTGGGCGGCGGTCGCCGTCGCGGATGCGCCGCCGCGGCATATCCGCGGCACGATCGCGTCCGTGCAGGAGCACATGGTTGCGGTAACCACGGCGCGCGGCGCTACCGACGATATCACGCTCGCCGATGACGCAAAGGTGTTCACGGTCAGCCCGGCGACCATCAGCGCCATCAAGGACGGCAAGTTCGTCGGCATCACCTCGGTCGAGAAGGGCGGCAGGGCGGTCGCGGTCGAGGTGCATGTGTTCGACGAATCGCTGCGCGGCTTGGGGGAGGGGCATTATCCCTGGGACCTCGGGTCCGGTCCGAATATGATGACCAACGCCAATATCGCCAGGGTCGAATCCGTCGGCGGCGATCGGGTGCTAAAGCTGGACTACAAAGGCGGCACGCAGGAGATAGCGGTTCCGCCGGACGCGACGGTGGTGGAGTTCACCCCGGGGACGCCGGATGAACTCAAGCCGGGCGCCAAGGCGTTTGTGATCGCCCGGGCGCAGCCGGACGGGAAGATGGTGGCGGGCGCGATTGTCGTGGGAAAGGATGGCTTGAAGCCGCCGATGTGATGAGCCAAACACGACCCCTCGTGCAAACCCGCACAGCGCCGGTGCTGATCTACCGGCACTCGGTTATCGTGCGGATTACCCATTGGATCAATGTGCTGTGCCTGGCCATCCTGCTCATGAGCGGCCTGCAGATCTTCAACGCCCACCCGGCGCTCTACTGGGGCAATATTTCGGACTTCGACCACCCGGCGGTTTCGCTGGCCGCGGTGCAGCCGCAAAACGGTCCGCCGCGCGGGATCACCACCGTGTTCGGGCATCGCTTCGACACCACGGGCGTCCTCGGCCTGTCGCGCGACGCGGCCGGTCAGCCCCGGGAACGCGGCTTCCCGGCCTGGGCGACGCTGCCCGGCGAGCAATCACTGGCAGGCGGGCGCCTCTGGCACTTCTTCTTCGCCTGGCTGTTCGTCATCAACGGCTCGATCTACCTGCTGGCGGGGATACTGCGCGGCCACGTCCGGCGTGATCTGCTGCCCGGGCGGGACCAGCTTCGCCATATCGGCCAGACCGCTTGGGATCATCTGCTGTTCCGCTTTCCCAAAGGCGAGGCGGCCCGCCGCTACAACGTGCTGCAAAAGCTCGCCTACCTGAGCGTGATCTTCGGCTTCCTGCCGTTCATGCTGTTGACCGGCCTGACGATGTCGCCGCGCATGGATGCCGCCTGGCCGCAACTGCTGCTGCTGTTCGGCGGCCGCCAGTCGGCGCGCACCATCCACTTCATCCTCGCCTGGTCGCTGGTCGCCTTCGTCCTGGTTCACGTCTTCATGGTCCTGGTCTCCGGCGTCCGGAACAATCTGCGATCGATGGTGACCGGCCGCTACGCAATCGAGGAGTCGCGCGATGCCGCCGAATGACCTGCATCGCCGCACCCTGCTCGGCATCGGCACCCTTCTGCTCGGTGGCTGCGATCGGCTGGCCGAGGACCCAGCGGTGCAGCGCGTATTGGCAAGCGCCGAGGGCCTGACGCGGCGGGTGCAACGCCTGCTCGGGGGCGCCAGCGTGCTGGCGCCGGAGTATACCGAGGCCGATGTCTCGCCCGTGTTCAAGGCCAACGGCACGCTCGATCCGGATGATGACGACTATCAGGACATGGCGGCAAAGCATTTCACCGACTGGCGGCTGGAAGTCGTCGGCCTGGTCGAACGGCCGCTGCGCTTGTCGCTGGACGATCTGCGCGCCATGCCGCCGCGCACCCAGATCACGCGGCACGATTGCGTCGAAGGCTGGAGCTGTATCGGCAAGTGGAAAGGCGCCGTCCTGGGCGACGTGCTGCGCCAAGCCGAACCGCGGGCCGGTGCCCGGTATGTGGTGTTTCGTTGCGCGGATCCCATGGATAACGGCAATCCCGACAGCCGGTATTACGAGAGTATCGGGATGGACGAGGCGTTTCACCCGCAGACCATCCTCGCCTATGACATGAACGATGGTCCGCTGCCGGTAGCGCACGGCGCGCCGCTTCGGGTGCGGGTCGAGCGGCAGCTTGGCTACAAGATGGCGAAATACCTCATGCGGATTGAACTGGTGGACAGTTTCGCCGATATCGGCAGCGGTAACGGCGGCTACTGGGAAGATCAGGGTTACGCCTGGTATGCAGGGATTTAGCGCGCTGGCTCGCCGGTGATTGTGACAGGAGAACGCGCGTGACTGCCGAAGCAACATCCATCAGGAACTGGCAGCCGCGGCCGGACTTCGTCGCCCGCGTAATCCGGGCTTATCGGCTTGCCATCGAATCGTACCGCGGCCAGTCCGTCCCGCGCTGGTTTTCGTTCGGCCCGGAAGCCGCCGATATTCATGCGGCATTACTTGCCGGCAGCGAACGTGCCCGGGCGATGATTGCCGATCCCGGCAGTTCTTATCTGTTCTACGGAATGGATAATCTGTTCCGGGACCACGTCGCGCTGGCCTCGGAGTCCGGCGAAGCCCAGTCCGGCCGAAGCAGTATCGGCCTCGAGACGCTGCAGCGGCTGGCCGCGGAGGTGTGCGGTTCCGCTCCCGCGGATCCGGAGGCGCTCATCGCCTGCCTGGACGATTCATTGGGCATTCGCGTCGATTTCCCGAATCCGTTTGCCGGAGAGGCGGGGCTGCGCACATCCCGCGGGATTATCAGCTACCGCGCACCGCAGGCCGTGTATCAAGCCTGGCGATTGCTGGAGGTCTGCAAACGTGCCGGCGGCACGAAAGTGCTCGAAATCGGCGCCGGCATGGGACGCACCGTCTATTACGCAAACCGGCTGGGCCTCAAGGACTATACCGTTGTCGATCTGCCGGCGACGCTGGTTGGCGCGTCCTGTTTCCTCGCGGCGGTGCTCGGCGAGGATGCGATCTGGATGCTCGGCGACCTGCCGGAGGCACAGGCCGGGCGGGTCCGGCTGGTCCCGCCGACATGGCTGAACGCCTGTCCTGAGCGGTTTGATGTCGCACTGAACGTCGATTCGTTTACCGAACTGCGCCGCGAAGACGCCGAGCGTTACTTCTTCGACCTGCACCGGCGAAGCAGCGCCCTGCTGTCGATCAATCATGAAAACAACTGGTTCCGGGTGAGCGACATGCCGCGGACGCTGGGTATCGGCGTGCCTACGACGCGTTCGCCGTGCGCGATGCGGCATGGATACTTCGACGAAGTGTTTTTGTTCTCGTCCGGCAAGACGAAACGCAGCGCCGGACCCTTGCTTCGACTGCGCTGGCTGGCGCTTCGGCCCCTTTCCCTCGCCCGGGAGATGCGGTGGCAGCGAGCGCTGGCAAAACTCGGCCCGTTCCTTGGTGCGCCACCGGATCGATCCGATCTGCGTCAGGACGCCTTGAAGAGCAAACCCGGGCGCCCCGAATTGGAAGGTGCGCCGCATCATACCAACCGCCGGAGGGCTTGACCCGCAGGCAGCGCTGCCATCAACCCGTCGACACTGCTGAAAAGCCCGCGGACAGATCCCTGCCTCGGTCCTTCAGGTAGGGAAAATACTCGCGATCCGCCCCGAGAACATGCTTGGCCACCAACTCTTCGGCCAGAAACTGAAACAGCACGCCGCCGCCGAGCGGTCCGGCACCAATCAGCGTGGCCGCGCGTTCGAGCAGTTCGCGATGAACAGCAGCATGTTGCTTTAAATCCGGAAAGCCGGCTGCTTCCAGCACGGCTTCCTCGTTCCTGAAATGCTGCTCCACCCGGCGAACCAGGGTGTCCATCATGTCGGCTACGTGCGCCTCCTCGCGTTCGGACAAAACGGCGGCGAGAAGCTCCGCGGCATGATCGAACAAGGCACGGTGTTCATCGTCGATCAGTGCATGACCGCACTCGTAGGCCGGCCGCCATGTGAGCTGCACGAACTCCTTGGAAACAGAACGAACCGCAGCGGCGGGCGGCGGCAATAATGGGGCAATCCGCGTCCGGTTCCTCCCGGCATTCTTGGCGCGATAGAGTGCTTCGTCGGCAGCCCGCAGCAAGATCGATTCGTCCATCCCGACGCCCGGCATCACGGTGGCCACACCGGCACTGACCGTTACTTTTCCTATCGGCGACTGTGCATGCACGATGCTGAGCGACTCGATCGACGAACGTAGCGCCTCCGCCAGCCTAAAGGCGCCGGCGGCATCGAGGCCGGGCAAGATCAAGGTGAATTCTTCGCCGCCATACCGGGCTGCGAGGTCCGTGGCGCGCTGCGCGCCGGCCAGAAGGACGCGCGCGATGCCGACGAGGCAATCGTCTCCCGCCTGATGGCCGTAATGATCATTGTAACTTTTGAACCAGTCGACGTCCAACATGATCAAGGTCAATGGCAAATGGCTGCGACCGCATCGCGCCCATTCAAGCGCGAATATTGCGTCGAACTGCCGCCGATTGGCCAGACCCGTCAGGCCGTCGGTGGTTGACAAAGCGATCAATCGGCTGTTGGCATCCTCCAGCGCCAGAGTGTGCCGCCTGACCTCTTCGGACAAGGATCCGGCATAGGCGCTGAAGATAAACAGCAGCAACCACCCGCAAATACAGATCATGGCAATACTGCTGATCCAGGCTGTCGGGCTGACCAGATAATAAGCCACATCGAACGGTGGAAGGTGCGATGTCAGAACGCTATGCATGGCAATCAATGCTATGCCCACGGTCATGGCAATGGAGACGGCGACGGTGACGGGCCGGCCGAAGAAAATCCATACCAGGGAAGGGACGATCGCCAGGAAACAAATCGCCCCCGGGGAGAGCAGTCCCCGGATGAAAAGCACGAAAAGCGATCCAATGGTAACCGAGGCGATCAGACTGACCGCCTTCGTGCGAAAGCCTAGCCGGTTCTTGTTGATGGCGATAATATACATGATGATGCAAATGAATATTGTTGATGCACCATCCCGAAAGCCTGTCAAAGTAGAACGATAGGCCGCTATAGCGAGCGTCGCCGGAGCGGCGATTCGCAGCGAATCCATGACCCCATCGACGATTTTAGCACGAACGAGGTGCAGATCCTGGTCAACCGGCGAAATGCGGGTTGCCCCGGCCGTCAGAAAATGCTTCGCCCACGCCTGCAAACGGGCAATAAGCCGCGGCGTGCGGCCGGCATCATTCGCCACGGTCTCGATCCGCGCACCGTGCCGGACTTGGCTCGCCCGGGTATCGGGCAGGGACAACGATGACGCCGCCCGCGGCCCGGGCCTTGGGAAGCGTCATGCCATTCCTATGCCTTCAGTATCTTCGCCACCTTGTTCTGGCGCAGCCGATACGCATCCGGCATCGACTTGCCGAGCAGCGGGCGCAGATACAGCCGGTAGGCGTCGGTTACGTCCGTGCCGCTCGCCGACAGGAACTCGTCCGGCATGGTGCGGGTCTTGCCGGCCACGGCTTCCAGCGGCACCAGCTTGTAATCGACCGAGTAATACCCCGTCCGCTCGATCACGACCGAGCCGCTGTGCTCGCCCCACATCGCGTATTGCACCGCTTTCTCACCGACTTCCCGCGCTTCGCGCTGATCGACGTCGGAGACGCAGCCGATGAACGACCGTTGCAGATAGCCGAAGGTGTCGCCGCGCACACGGCTCATGCCAAGTTTCTCCTTGACCTGGTCGCACAGCAGCCCGGCCAGCTCGCCGGTGCCGGACAACTGCAGATTCCCGTGCGCGTCGCGCTCCACCTTCTTTGCCAACTGCGTAATGATCGGCGTCCCGGACTCGTCGTGCACACCCTCCGACACCGCAACGACACAGCGCCCGTACTTGTCGACCGCTTGCCGCACATCGGCCAGGAAGCTGTCGATCTTGAAGACGCGTTCCGGCACGTAGATCATATGCGGCCCGTCATCCGGGAACTTCTTGCCGAGTGCCGAGGCGGCGGTCAGGAATCCCGCGTGGCGGCCCATCACCACGCCGATATAGACGCCGGGCAGCGACCGATTATCCAGGTTGGCGCCGAGGAACGACTGCACCACGAACCGCGCGGCCGAGGGGAAGCCCGGCGTATGGTCGTTCAGCACCACGTCGTTGTCGATCGTCTTGGGGATATGGATGCAGCGGATCGGGTGGTTGGCCTTGGCCGCTTCCTCCGCGACGATGCGCACGGTGTCGGAGGAATCGTTGCCGCCGATATAAAAGAAATAGCGGATTTCGTGCGCCTTCAGGACCTCGAAGATCTCGTGGCAGTATTTGCGGTCCGGCTTGTCGCGGGTCGAGCCCAGCGCGGATGATGGCGTATCGCCAACCATCTCCAGGTTATGGGTGGTTTCCTGGGTGAGATCGACGAGTTCCTCATCGACAATCCCGCGCACGCCATGCAACGCGCCGTACACCAGGCTGACGTTGCGGAATTTTCGCGCCTCCAGCACGGCCCCGACGAGCGACTGGTTGATGACGGCGGTCGGGCCGCCACCCTGGGCGACGAGGACTTTTCCTTGCAGCACAGCTTTCTACTCCGCTGATGAGGCAACGGACTATCGGCTTTCTCCCCCGGATGCGCAAGGATCGGATGTGGGCATCAGGGCACCGGGACCGCGGATCGCGCCGGCGACGGATTGCGACTCCCGGCTGCATGATCGCGCAGTGCCGTCCGCAGCCTCTCCCACTCCGCCGCTGCCCCGGGAATCCCGAACCGCAGCCAGTCGGGCCGGGCCTGGAAGGGCCGCGTCAGGATGCCCGCGCGGCAGAGATGTCCGAACACCTCACCCGCCCCGCTCCGCCGCCCCAGGCGGAACAACGGCGTTCCGCCAACAACGTCGAACCCCGCCGCCAGCAGCAGCGCATCCAGCCGCCCAGCCTCGTGGTGCAAGCGGGTAGCGGTTTCGGCACGCCAGGTTTCGTCCGCCAGGGCGCGCCGGCCGATATCGATCGCCGGGCCGGACACCGCCCAGGGTCCCATGGCCTGACGCAACCGCTCGCAGTCCTCTGGCGAACCGGCGGCGAAGCCGAGGCGAACCCCGGCCAGCCCATACGCCTTGCCGAATGAACGGAGCACGATCGCGCCCGCCGCCGGCAAATGCGGCACCAGGCTGTCCTGCCGCCCGATCAGGTCCATGAACGCCTCATCGACGACCAGCCTCCCGCCGCGGCGGGCCAAACAACTCGCAACCGCCGCCAGGTCTTCCGGCGAGACCATTCTGCCGTCCGGGTTATTCGGATTGACGACAATGCCGATATCGAACGCGGCCAGATCGGGGAGGGCTGTCACGGTGCTGATCGCCGCCCCCGCCTCCCGCCAGCACGTCGCATGCTCCTGGTAGGTGAAGCCCAGGACGCCGACGCGCCGGGCGGGAAACAGCCGCGGCAGCCACTGGATCAGCGCCTGTGTCCCCGGCGCGGCAACAATCCCGGCATCCGGCCGTGCGCCATAGACTACCCGCGCAGCCGCCTCCAGCGCAGCGAGGTCCGCCGCCTCCGGCAGCCGCGACCAGGCGGAGGGCTCTGTGGTGCCGACGGGATACGGCACCGGGTTGATCCCGGTGGACAGGTCGATCCAGGGTTCCGGCGCATCGGGGTACAGCGTCCGGGCGGCATTGATGTTGCCGCCGTGATACCGTAGCTCGCCCGCTCCCTTCGAACCCTGCGATTGCATGCACCCTCTTTCCACCATCGAGCTGGCGTTGGCCGCCCTCATTCTTGAAGCGGTCATCGGCTACCCCGCGTTCGTCTACCGCGCGATCGGACACCCTGTCACCTGGATGGGCGCGCTGCTGACCTTCCTTGAATCGCGTCTCAACCGCCCGGATGCGCCCGGCAACCGGTTGCGCGGGCTTGCCACGATCATCATCCTGCTCGCCGCAACCGCCGCCGTCGCGTTCGCGGCCAATCGGCTGCTGCCGGGATTCATAGTGGTCCTGATCGCCACCAGCCTGCTGGCGCAACGCAGCCTGCACGACCACGTCCGGGCGGTCGCCGATGCGCTGCAAACCGGCGGTCTGGACGCCGGCCGCAACGCGGTTTCGATGATCGTCGGCCGCAATCCTGCCAGCCTGGACGAAGCCGGCGTCGCCCGCGCCGCGATCGAGAGCCTGGCGGAGAACTTCTCCGACGGCATCGCCGCCCCGGCGTTCTGGCTCACCGTCGCCGGCTTGCCCGGAGCCGCCTGCTACAAGGCCGCCAACACCGCGGATTCCATGATCGGCCACCGAACGCCCCGATACGAAACCTTCGGCTGGGCCGCGGCCCGGCTGGACGACGTCATCAACCTTCCGGCGTCCCGCCTGTCCGCGGTGTTCATTGCGCTGGGCGCGATCGCGACCGGAGCCTCACCGCGCGGCGCGATCCGCGCGGTGCTGCGTGACGCAGGCAGCCACCGCTCGCCCAACGCCGGATGGCCGGAGGCCGCGATGGCGGGCGCGCTCGGCCTGAAACTCGCCGGCCCACGGGTCTACGGCGATACCCTTGTGGACGACGCCTTCATGGGCGACGGCCGCCGCGAAGCCACCGCCGCCGACATCGTCCGGGCGCTGCGTCTATACAAAGGCGCCTGCGCCGCGCAGGCGCTGATACTGCTGGCCCTGGTGCTTATCCGGCCAGGCTGAGAAGCCCGTCCAGGTCGATGTCCCGCGCCAGATGATCGGCGAGCGCATCCAGCACCCGCTCGATGTCCGCCTCATAGGAGAAGCCGGCCGCCCGGGCGCCGAACCATGCTAAAAGCGCTGCCCGCTGGGCGTCGTCCCCGAACAGCCCGTGCACATAGGTCGCCCGGACCCGGCCATCCGCCGAGATCGCACCATCCATCCGTCCATCGGCGAACCGCAGCAGCGGATGCGCGCAATCCGGCCCTTCGGTGCGCCCGACATGCATCTCATAGCCACGGAACGGCGCTGCATCGGGAATTGAGACACCGGTTACTTCCGTCAGCGTCTTGTCGCTGGTCAGGACCGTCTGTACATCCAGCAGCCCCAGCCCATCCAAACTGCCGGGCGCACCCTCGATCCCCTCCGGATCCGCCACGACCCGCCCCAGCATCTGGTAGCCGCCGCACAGACCCAGCACGCGCCCGCCGCGGCGGACATGAGCGCGCAGGTCGATATCCCAACCGTTGCGGCGAAAATCCGCCAGGTCCGCAAGCGTCGCCTTGGATCCCGGCAGAATGACCAGCGCGGCCTCGCCCGGCAGCGCCTGCCCCGGCTCGATCATCATCACGCGCAGCGACGGCTCCGCCAGCAGCGGATCGAGATCGTCGAAATTGGCGATGTGCCCGAGGCGGGGCACGGCGACGACTGTCGTTCCCCCCGCCGCGACCCCCAGACGATCCAGCGCAACGGCATCCTCCGCCGGCAGGCGGCGAGCGTAACGGAAATAGCGGATCAGACCGAGGCCGCGCCAGCCGGTATGCGCGCCGATCAGGTCCATCCCCGGCTGGAACAATGCCGGATCGCCGCGGAACTTGTTGACCAGGAAACCCGCGATCAACGCCGCATCGGCCGGATCGAGCACGGCCTTCGTCCCGACGATCTGCGCGATCACGCCGCCGCGGTCGATGTCGCCAACCAGGATCACCGGCAGTCCGGCCGCCCGGGCGAAACCCATGTTGGCGATGTCGTTGGTGCGCAGGTTGACCTCCGCCGCGCTGCCGGCGCCTTCCACCAGCACGATGTCAGCCTCGGCTTTCAGGCGCTGGAAACTGTCGAGGATCGCCGGCAGCAGCCCCGGCTTCATCGTCTGGAACTCCCGCGCCGTCGCGTTGCCGATGGCCTGGCCCAGGACAACGACCTGGGAGCCGACATCGCTCTGCGGCTTCAGCAGCACCGGGTTCATGTGGACCGATGCGGCCACCCGGGATGCCCGCGCCTGTAGCGCCTGGGCGCGGCCGATCTCCCCGCCGTCCGAGGTGACGGCGGCGTTGTTGGACATGTTCTGTGGTTTGAATGGCCGCACCCGCAGGCCGCGATTGGCGAAGGCTCGGCATAGCCCCGCCACCACCAGCGACTTGCCGACATCCGAGCCGGTGCCCTGGAACATCAGGGCGCGCATCAGAACTCGATCCCCGCCTGCGCCTTCACCCCGGCGGCGAAGTGGTGTTTCACGAGTCCCATCTCCGTCACCACATCGGCCGCCGCAATAAGCTCGGGTTTCGCGTTGCGGCCGGTCACGATGATGTTGAGATCATCGCGGCGAGCCGCCAGCGCCTGAAGCACATCCGCCAGGGGCAGGTAGTCGTAGCGTAGCGCGATATTCAGTTCATCCAGCACCAGCAGTCGTATCGAGGGATCGTCCATCAGCTTGCGGGTCATCTCCCAGGCGCGGGTTGCCGCCGCGATGTCGCGCTGGCGGTCCTGCGTGTCCCAGGTGAAGCCCTCGCCCATGGTGTGCCACTCCACCAGGTCCGGGAACCGCTCCAGCGCGGTGCGTTCGCCGGTATGCCAGGCGCCCTTGATGAACTGCACGACGCCGACGCGCCAGCCATGCCCGAGCGCGCGCAGCACCAGGCCGAAAGCGGCTGTGGACTTGCCTTTACCGGGGCCGGTGGTGACCATCAGCAGCCCCTTGGTGGCGATGGTCTTCGAGGCGACCTCGGCGTCCTGCACCTGCTTGCGCTTCGCCATTTTCGCGGCGTGCCGGAGGTCGGCTTCATCGGCTTGGGTCATTCCGGTTTGTCCTCACTTAAATGCGTGTCGCGGATGGCGGCGTTCTTGGAAATCGGCACCGGTGCCGCATCGGAAGAACGCTTCGCGGCGGGTGCGGGGTCGCTTCCATAGCTGACACCGCACGGCCCGTCCAAGCTGCCCGCCCGCGGTTCGGCCGACGCATCCCGTCTCGTCGAGTCACGGTATGGTCATATTTGTGTCGCTGGATTGCGCGGCGCATGTGCTGGAAATAGTTTTTCAGTCTCACCGGTCCGGCCCGCCGGCCTTCATTCGCCGCTCTTCCGGTCATAACGTCCAGGGGTCAATCTCTTGCCTGCAATTTCATTCGTGTCCCGGCCTCTCGCTGCGTTTGCGGCGATCATCATCCTATGCGCCCCGCATGGCGGACTGGCGCAGACCTCACCCACGCCGCAGCCGGAACCTGTCCCGGTCACGCCGCAGCAAGCCGATGAGGTGACGACGGAACAGTGGGCGATCCACGGGCAGACGACCTATATCCAGCAGTTGCAGCCGGGTTTCCGCTCGCCCTATGCGGGACCGCAAAGCCTGCCCGCCGACGCCAACGGGCGTCAAACCTTCGATGCTACCGTGTATCTCGGCTTCCGCCCGTGGCAGGGAGCGGAGGTCTGGCTCAACCCGGAAATCGATCAGGGTTTTGGCCTCGGCAACAGCTTTGGCGTGGCGGCCTACCTCAGCGGCGAAGCCTATAAGCTCGGCAACAAGGACCCTTACTACCGGATGGCGCGGGCGTTCGTCCGCCAGACCATCGACCTAGGCGGCGATGCACAGAAACTCGATCCCGACCTCAACCAGCTTGGCGGCACGCAGACGGCAAACCGCGTCGTGCTGACCGTGGGCAAGCTCTCCGTCGTCGATATCTTCGACACCAACAAGTACGCCCACGACCCGAGGCAGGATTTCCTGAACTGGGCGATCCTGGATGCCGGCGCCTTCGACTACGCCGCCGATGCCTGGGGCAGCACCTACGGCGCGGCGGCGGAATGGTACCAGGGCCGCTACGCCGCCCGTGTCGGCGTGTTCGACATGCCGAGCGTGCCGAACAGCACCGCGGCCAGCCTGCCGCTGTTGCAGCAGACCCAGTTCGTCGCGGAACTGGAGGAGCGGCATACGCTGTGGGACCAGCCCGGCAAGATCAAGGTGCTGTATTGGCTGTCGCGCGGCAACCTCGGCCTGTATGCGGACGCGCTGGCGCTCGCCGCGGCGACCGGCACCACGCCGTCGACCAAGGCGGTCGCCAACTACCGCAGCAAATACGGCGTGGCCTTCAACCTGGAACAGCAGATCGCCCCCGATCTCGGCCTGTTCGCAAAGGCCGGCTGGTCGCAGGGCAGCGTCGAGGAGGATGCGTTCACCGACATCAACGCGTCCGTCGCCGTCGGCCTGTCGCTGGCCGGCACGCGCTGGGGCCGCCCCGACGACACGGTCGGGCTGGCCGGCGTGATCAGTGCGATTTCGGCAGTCGGCAGTCGCTACCTGGCGGCGGGCGGCCTGGGCGGCATCGTCGGCGACGGCGCGCTGTTCAAATCCGGTCCCGAGACGGTTCTGGAGACCTATTACAGCTTCGCAGCGTTTAGCTGGGCCAAGCTCAGCGCCGATTACCAGTTCGTCAACAACCCGGCCTACAACCAGCAGCGCGGACCGGTGAACGTCTTTGCCCTGCGTTTGCATGCCGAATTCTGACCCGCAGCCGCGCCGGGAAAGCGTTTGACACCGGGCGGCACCGGCAGCATACCCGCGGCTTGTTTCGATGGTCCCTCCAGAACGAGGGTTAAACGGGAATGCGGCCGGCTCGGATTACCGGGGCGAACCGCAGCTGCCCCCGCAACTGTATGCGGTTAGCCGAGCGCCGGCAGAGCCACTGGACCCCTGGTCCGGGAAGGCGGCGCAAGGCTCTGATCCGCAAGCCAGGATACCGGCCAACGAAGCAGTGCTGACGCAACGGGCGGGGTGCTCCGGTGCGGTTCGGTTTCGTGCCGGATGAGTTGCTGTACCCCATCGCTGAGTCCATGAGGCTCGGCTACGGAGGTGGGAATGCGGCAGGCCATGACGAAAATTCCGGTGACCATCGTCACCGGTTTCCTGGGTTCGGGCAAGACGACCCTGATCCGCCATGTGCTCGGACACGCGCATGGCCGCCGCCTGGCGCTGATCATCAATGAATTCGGCGATGTCGGGGTGGACGGGACGATCCTGCGCTCCTGCGGCATCGACACCTGCCCGGACGAGAATATCGTCGAACTGGCCAATGGCTGCCTGTGCTGCACCGTGGCGGACGATTTCATCCCGGCGATCGAGGCGTTGCTGGCGCGCACGCCGCAGCCGGAACACATTATTATCGAGACCTCCGGATTGGCGCTGCCGAAGCCGCTGGTGAAGGCGTTCGACTGGCCGGAAATCCGCACCCGCCTGACCGTGGACGGCGTCATCGCCGTGGTCGATGGCGCGGCGGTGGCCGACGGGCGCTTTGCGGACGACCCGGCGAAGCTGGCCGCCCAGCGCGCGGCGGACGGCTCGATCGACCACGAAAACCCGCTGGAGGAGGTCTACGAGGACCAGCTTCTGTGCGCCGACATGGTGGTGCTGAACAAAGCCGATCTGCTGACGGCGGAGACGGTGCAGCGGGTGATGGCGGAGATTCGGGCCGCCGTGCCGCGCGCGGTCAAGATCGTCGAAACCCGCGAAGGCCGGGTCGATCCCGCCGTCCTGCTCGGGCTGAGCGCGGCGGTGGAGGACGACCTTGCCCAGCGTCCCTCGCATCACGACACCGAGGCAGGCCATGATCACGACGACTTCGAGAGTTTCGTCGTCGAGATCCCCGCGACGTCGGATCCGGCTGCGCTGGTGAGCCGATTGGCGGCGGTCGCGGAACAGTTCGATGTGCTGCGGATGAAGGGATTTGTGGAAGTGTCCGGCAAGCCGATGCGCCTGCTCGTCCAGGGCGTCGGCCAGCGGTTCCGCCACCAGTTCGACCGTCCCTGGGCGGCGGAGGATCGCCGCAGCCGGTTGGTCGTTATCGGCGAAAAGGGCATCGATCGCACCGCCATCGCCGCGTCGCTGGCTGCGTAAGGTCCCGGTCCGATGCATCTGCTGCGCATCGAGTCCCGCTCGATCGACGGTTCGGCCGAGGCCGTCGACCTCGGTCAGAGTGCGGCGGACATCGTCGCGCTGTCGTTCACCGACACGGATCTGGCGGTTTTGGCGGCGGCCTGGGAGGCGGGGCAGGGGACGTTGCCCAGTCTGCGGCTGGCCAGCCTGGCCTCGCTGCGGCACCCGTATTCGGTCGATCTGTATGCGGACAAGGTGCTGTCGAAGGCGCGTTTCGTGCTGGTCCGGCTGCTCGGCGGCATGGATTACTGGCGTTATGGCGTGGACGAGCTGGCCAATCTGGCGCGGTCTTCCGGTTTCCACCTCGCGATCGTCTCCGGCGACCAGCGGATCGATGAGCGTCTGGATGAAGCGTCCACGCTTCCACCCGAAGCGCTGCGCCGCATCGGTGCCTATTTCGCCGCCGGCGGGGTCGAGAATATCGCTGCGTGCCTGCGCTTCGTGGCCGGGTATTTTTCGCCGCAACCCGGCGCGCCTGCCGCCGTGCCGGTGCCGTCGTTCGGAGTTTTCAATGTGGCCGCCCAAACCGTGTCACGGCCGGACCTGGTCCGGCCGTCCACGACTTTGGTTGGTTCGGCACGGCAAGTCGTGGATGGCCCTGACAAGCCCGGCCATGACACAAATGCAGCGGCTCGTGACGGGCACCCTAAGTTCGCGCCTATGGGGGCGCCTTCCGCCCTCATCGTTTTCTACCGCGCTGCTATGCTGGCGGCCGACACCGCCCCCGTCGAGGCGCTGGCGGAGGCGCTGTCGTCCCGCGGCTTCCGTGTCTCCGCCGTCCATGTCACCAGCCTGAAGGACGAGACCGCCGCCGCCTCCCTCCGCGCCCGTCTCGCCGCCGATCGGCCGGACGTGGTGTTGAATTTGACGGCATTTTCGGCGCGGTTGGATGGCGGCGGGTCGGTTCTCGACACCGCCGACGCTCCGGTTTTGCAGGTGGCGCTCAGCGGCGGCAGCCAACCGCAATGGCTTTTGTCGCAACGCGGCCTGGGGCCTGCCGATCTGGCGATGAACGTGGTGTTGCCGGAGCTCGATGGCCGGATCATCGCCGGTTCGATATCGTTCAAGGCCGAGACGCAGCGCAACGCGATGCTGGAGTTCACCCGGCTGGTGCATCAGCCGGAACCGGACGGCATTGCCCATGCGGCCGATTTGGCGATGGGGTGGGCGGATTTGGCGCGGAGGCCGCGGTCCGGCAGGCGCCTCGCATGCATTCTGTCCGACTATCCCGCCAAGGCCGGCCGCACTGGCTACGCCGTCGGCCTCGACACCCCCCGCAGCGTGGTCGCGATCGCCGAGCGGCTGACGCGGGAGGGGTATGCGGTCGAGGGGCTGAATGACGAGGCGGCATTGGCGGCGGCTTTGTCGGGCGGACACGACCGCACCGTGCCCCCCGTCATGGCGGGCGGAGGCCCGCCATCCACGCGTTTGCCGGGACCTGTACCGCAAGGCGTGGATGGTGGCCCTTCGGCCACCATGACGGTGGATGACTACGAACGCCTGCTGACCACGCTGCCGACCCCCTTTGTCGCGCAAATCCGCGCGGCTCATGGCGACCCGGGCGGCGATCCTGCCGTCCGCGACGGCCTGTTCTGCTTCCGCGTCGTCCGTGCCGGCAACCTGCTTGTCGCCGTGCAGCCGGACCGCGGCAGCGCTTCCGCCCGCAAGACCGAGTATCACGACGCGGCCCTGCCGCCCCGGCACGGCTACGTTGCCTTCTACCTCTGGCTGCGCCATGTCGAACGAGTCCACGCGATCATCCACTGCGGCACCCACGGCACCCTCGAATGGCTGCCCGGCAAGGCGACGGCACTCTCCGCATCCTGCGCCCCGCGCGCGGTGCTCGGGCCGGTGCCGCTGATCTATCCGTTCATCGTCAACAACCCCGGCGAGGCCGCGCAGGCGAAACGGCGCACCGCCGCCGTCACCATCGGCCATCTGACGCCTCCGCTGACCGCCTCCGGCAGCCACGGCGCCGCTGCGGAACTGGAGGGTCTGTTCGACGAATACGCCGAAGCCCAGTCGCTCGACCCCCGCCGCGCCACGCGTCTGGCCGAACTGATCATGGCGCACGCCCGCGATACCGGCCTGGCCGCCGAATCCGGCGTCGCTCCGGACGAAGATGCGGAAGCCGCCTTGCCGAAACTCGACGCCTGGCTTTGCGACCTGAAGGACATGCAGATCGGCGACGGCCTGCACGTCTTCGGCCAGCCCCCGGAGCGGATCGCCGAGACCGCCGCCTCGCTCGCCGCCCTGACGGGATCCCAGCAGGCGCCAGTCGAAGCGCTGATCGACTCCTGCGCCGAAGCGGAAATGCGCGGGCTGCTTTCCGCCCTGGACGGACGCTTTGTGCAGCCCGGCCCCGCGGGTGCGCCGAACCGAGGCCGCATCGACGTGCTGCCGACGGGCCGCAACCTCTACAGCGTCGACCCGCGCGCGGTGCCGACGCGCACCGCCTGGGAAATCGGCCGCCGCACCGCCGAGGCGCTTCTCACCCGCCACCTCCAGGACCACGGCGAGTGGCCGCAACGGATCGTGCTCGACCTGTGGGGCAGCGCCACGATGCGGACCGGCGGGGACGACCTGGCGCAGGCGTTCGCGCTGCTCGGGGTCCGGCCGCGCTGGGATGCCGGATCGAGCCGCGTCGCCGGCTTCGACATCCTGCCGCTGGCGGTGCTGAATCGGCCGCGTATTGACGTGACGCTGCGAATTTCCGGCCTGTTCCGCGACGTCTTCCCGGCACAGATCGCGCTGTTCGACGACATCGTGCGCGAAGTCGCCGCGCTGGACGAGGCGCCGGAAGACAACCCGCTCGCCGCCAGCGTCCGCTCCGGTTCGGCCGACACCGGCCGCCGCATCTATGGCGCCGCGCCGGGAGCCTATGGCATCGGGCTGTCGCGGACCCTGGCGGAGGGCGATTGGACCGATCGCGATGCGCTCGGGGCCGCGTATCTTCAGGCCACTTCGCATGCGTATGGCGTCGGGCTGGACGGCGTCCCCGCCGCGCCGGACTTCCGCAGCCGCGTGGCCGAGGCGGATGCCTTCGTGCACGTGCAGGACATGCCCGGCCAGGACGTGCTGGATTCCGATGCCTTCGCCGAACATGAGGGCGGGTTTGCCGCCGCCGCCGCGTCGCTCGGCAACCAGCCGGCCCTGTATCACGCCGACACGACCAGCCCGGAGCGGTCGAAGATTCGGACGGTCCGGGAAGAGGTTGCCCGGGTGCTGCGGGCGCGTGCGACCAATCCGAAATGGCTCGCCGGGCAGATGCGTCACGGCTATCGCGGCGCCGCGGAGATCGCCCAGACGGTGGACAATGTCTGTGCCTACGCGGCACTCGCCGGCGTGGTGGACGACTGCCAGTTCGACCTGCTGTTTGACGCGACCATCGGCGATGAGACGGTGAGAAGCTTCCTGACCACGGCCAATCCGGCCGCCGCCCGGGCCATCGCGGAGCAGTTCGCCGAAGCCGTAAGGCGAGGGTTATGGACGACACGACGCAACGCGCCGGCCACCGTCATGGCCGAGATGAGGACGGACGTGCGATGAGCGGGGCCGGCCACCGTTCTCCCTTCGTCATGGTCCTCGCAGCATGCCCCTCTGCGAAGGCGGGGGGCGGACCATCGACGCCGTGCCGCGCCCGCCGCGGCAAAGGCGTCGATGGTGGCCCTGCGGGCACCATGACGATGGGGATGGAGCGACAACCCCGGGTCACCTCCCCATGACCACCCACCACGACTACATCCGCGACGGCGCGGACATCTACCGCCGCTCCTTCGCCATCATCCGCCGGGAAGCTGATCTGGCGCGGTTTGGGGTGGAGGAGGAGAGGGTCGCGGTGAGGATTATCCATGCCTGCGGCATGGTGGAGGCGGCAGCCGACATCGCCTTCTCCCCCGGCGCCGTGAAAGCCGGCATCGCGGCGCTGGAAGCCGGCGCGCCGATACTGTGCGACGCGAAGATGGTTTCGAACGGCGTCACCCGGGCGCGGCTGCCGCGCGACAACGCGGTGGTCTGCACGCTCGATGCGCCGGAGATTCCAGCGCTGGCCGCCCGGCTCGGCACCACGCGGACAGCGGCTGCGATGGAACTGTGGCGCGATAAGCTCGGCGGCGCCGTGGTCGCCATCGGCAATGCACCGACGGCCTTGTTCCGGTTGCTGGAACTGCTCGATGAGGGCCTGCCGCCCCCTGCCTGTGTCATCGGCATGCCCGTCGGCTTTGTCGGTGCGGCGGAGTCGAAAGAGGCGCTGATCGCGGATGGCCGCGTTCCCTGGCTGTGCGTGCGCGGGCGCAAGGGTGGCAGCGCGATGACCGCCGCTGCGATCAACGCATTGGCGAGTGCCAGGGAATGACAACCGCTCAATCAACCGGGCGGCTGTTCGGCATCGGCCTCGGCCCCGGCGACCCGGAGTTGCTGACCATCAAGGCGGTGCGGCTGATCCAGGCCGCACCGGTGGTGGGATATTTCGCCAAGGCGGGGCGGCGCGGCCATGCGCGCGAAATCGTCGATCGCTGGATGACCGGCAACGCCGAAGAACTGCCGCTGTATTACCCGATGACGACCGAGCATGCGTTCGACAGCCCGGTCTATGTCAGTGTCCTGGCCGAGTTCTACCGCAATGCCGTCGCGACGATATCGGCGCATTTGGACGCCGGCCGGGACGTGGCGCTTTTGAGCGAGGGCGACCCGCTGCTCTACGGGTCGTTCATGCACCTTTATATAAGGCTTCGGCCATTCTACCCGGTCACCCTGGTGCCCGGCGTGATGGGGATGGCGGGATGCTGGTCCGCCGCGGCCGAACCGATGACCTGGGGCGACGACACGCTGCTGGTGCTGCCGGGCACGCTGCCGCTGGAAGACCTGATCGCCCGGCTACGCGGCACCGATGCCGCGGTGATCATGAAGCTGGGCCGCAATTTCGCGAAGGTGCGGACCGCGGTGCAGGAGGCCGGGCTGCTGGACCGCGCAATCTACGTCGAGCGCGGCACGATGGCGGATGAGGTCGTGATGAAGCTGGCGGACAGGACGGAGGGCGAGGCGCCGTATTTCTCGCTGATCCTGATTCCGGGCCAGGGGCGCCGCCCGTGACCTCAAAGAGCGGCACCCTCGCCATCATCGGCCTCGGCCCCGGCCCGGCGAAATGGATCGCCCCCGAGGCGGCCGCGGCGCTGGAAGCCGCCTCCGACCTCATCGGCTACCAGCCCTATCTCGACCGCATTCCCTCGCACCCGGGGCAGCGCCGCCACGGCAGCGACAACCGCGTCGAGGTCGCCCGCGCCCGCGACGCCCTGGCCCTGGCCGCGGGCGGTTGCCACGTCGCCGTCGTGTCCGGCGGCGATCCCGGCATCTTCGCCATGGCCGCCGCGGTGTTCGAGGCGGTCGAGGCCGGCGACCCCGCCTGGCGCGCCCTCGATATCACAGTTATTCCTGGCATCTCCGCCATGCAGGCCGCCGCCGCCCGGCTCGGCGCGCCGCTCGGGCATGATTTCTGCGCCATCTCGCTGTCCGACAACCTCAAGCCCTGGACGGTGGTGGAACGCCGTCTGCGTGCTGCGGCACAGGGCGATTTCGTGATCGCGCTCTACAATCCGGCGTCCAGGGCGCGGCCCGAGCAGATCCACCTGGCGTTCAGCCTGCTGCGCGACTGCAAGGCGCTCAGCACGCCCGTGGCCTTCGCCCGCGCGGTCGGACGAGAGGATGAGCGGATCGTCCTGACCACCCTCCGCACAGCCGAACCGTCGACCGCCGACATGAGCACCCTGGTGCTCATCGGCTCCAGCGAGACGCGCTTCGTCGAGCGGCGCGGGCGGACGCCCTGGTTGTTGACGCCGCGCAGCTACGGGGCGCCGCGATGAGCCTCGATCCACGCCAATATATCCTCGAGGGTTTCGTATTCCGGAACCGCCCCGGCCAACGGCCGCTCAACGACGATCATCTCGATGCCCAGCACGCGGGCCGCGGCCAGTTTCGCCTCGGTCGCGGAACCGCCGCTGTTCTTGGTGACCAGCGCGTCCACCGTCTCGTCGCGCATCAGGGCGATCTCGTCTTCGGCGGTGAACGGTCCACGGGCGAGAATCAGGCGGTGCGAGGGCAGCAACCTGACCGCGTCCGGCGGGTCAATCGTGCGCACGATGTAGTGGTGCTGCGGTGCCGCCGCGAACGCCGCCAACTGCAATCCGCCGATGGTCAGGAACACGCGGCGCGGCTGCTCGCCCAACGCCCGGGCTGCCTCGGCCATGCCGGCGACGCTGGTCCAACGGTCGCCGTCCTGCCGGCGCCAGGCGGGACGGGTGAACACCGCCAGCGGAACGCCGAGCCGCCCGCACGCCGCCGCAGCGTTGCGCGACATCTGCGCGGCGAAGGGATGGGTTGCGTCGATTACGGCCTTAACGCGGTGTTCGGCCAGATACGCCTCCAGCCCCGCGACCCCGCCGAACCCGCCGACACGGAACGGTATCGGCGGCGGCACCGGGCTTTGCGTCCGGCCGGCGAAGGACAGCACCGGCTCCAGGTCCGTGCGTTCGGCGATCCGCCGGACCAGGAGGCTGGCCTCCGTCGTGCCGCCGAGAATCAACAGTCGCATCGTCAAACCCCGGGAAAGCCGCACAGTTGAACGCCGTCAGACGCTGGTTATCGATCGTTGGCCTCGGCGAGGACGGCCTCGACGGCCTGTCTCCTGCCGCACGCACCCTGATCGCGCAAGCATCCCTCGTCGTCGGCGGCAAGCGGCACTTGTCGCTGGTCGCGGGTGCAGTCAACGCCGAGACGCTGGCCTGGCCGCATCCGCCGCAAGCGGCTTTCCCGGCGATCCTGGCGCGCCGCGATGAGTCCGTCTGTGTCGTGGCGACCGGCGATCCGTTCTTCTACGGCGTCGGCTCGCTGCTGGCGCAGCTTGTCCCGCCGGAGGAATTCGTCTGCATCCCCGGCATCTCGTCGTTCAGCCTGGCGGCGAGCCGGCTCGGCTGGGCGGTGCAGGACTGCGCCCTGGTGACGCTGCACGGCCGAACCTTGGAGCGGATTCTCCCCTATCTTCAGCCGCGCGCGCGCATCCTGGCGCTGTCCTGGGACCAGACGACACCGCCGCTTCTGGCCAAACTTCTGGTCCACCACGGTTTCCCGGATACGCGGATCACGGTGTGCGAAGCGATGGGCGGCCCGCGGGAACGGATCCGCCACACCACCGCCGGTACGTTCGACCTTGACGGTAGCGACCCGTTGAACCTCGTGGCGCTGGAACTGACGGCGTCCGACGGGGCGCGGGTCATTCCGCTGGCGCCGGGGCTGCCGGACGCCTGGTTCGAGCATGACGGCCAACTGACCAAACAGGATATCCGCGCGCTCACGCTGGCGGCGCTGGCCCCACGGCAGGGTGAACTGCTCTGGGACATCGGCGCCGGCTCAGGTTCCGTCGGCATCGAGTGGATGCTGTCGCACCCGTCCAATCGCGCCGTGGCGATCGAGCGCGACGCCGTCCGCGCCGGACGCATCGCGCGCAACGCTGCTTCGCTCGGCGTCCCCGACCTGTCCATCGTGCAGGGTTCCGCGCCGGCCGCGTTGGTCGATCTGCCGCCGCCGGACGCTGTTTTCATCGGCGGCGGCGCGACGGCGAGCGGTCTGATTGATGCCGCCCGGGCGGCGCTGCGGACCGGAGGGCGGATGGTCGTCAATGGCGTCACCATCGAAACCCAGGCCGTGCTGATCGAGCGGTTCAGGACGTTGGGCGGCAGCCTGAAGACGATCCAGATCGCCCACGCCGACGCTGTCGGCGGCTTCTACGGCATGCGGCCAGCCATGGCGGTCACCCAATGGTCGGCTACCAAGCCATGACCAAGCAGATCGCCATTGGTGTCGGCTGCCGGCTCGGGTGCGCCGCGGACGCTATTGTCGGACTGGTTCGCCAGGCGCTGGAGCAGGCGCCTGCGGCCGAGCGACTGGGGCTGTTTACGATCCGCGACAAGGCGGGGGAGCCGGGTTTGATGGAAGCGGCAGACCGCCTGGGCCTCGATCTGGTTTTTCTCACCCGCGACGCCCTGCTTGAGCAGGCACCGTCCGTGCAAACGTCGTCGGCCCGTGTCGAAAGCCGGTTCGGTGTGCCCTCGGTCGCCGAGGCGGCGGCGCTGGCCGGGGCCGGTGCCGGCTCGGTGCTGCTGGTGAAGCGGATCGCCGGGCAGGGCGCGACCTGCGCCATCGCCGGAGTGCGGCCATGACCATCCATTTCATCGGCGCCGGCCCCGGCGCGGCGGACCTGATCACCATCCGCGGGCGCGACCTGATCGCCGCCAGCCCGGTCTGCCTGTACGCCGGCTCGCTGGTGCCGCCCGCCCTGCTGACGCATTGTCCGCCAGGCGCCCGCATCATCGACACCGCGCCGCTCTCGCTCGACCAGATTATCGCCGAATGCGCCCGCGCACAGGCGGAAGGCCAGGACGTCGCGCGGCTGCACTCCGGCGACCTGTCGGTCTGGAGCGCCATGGGCGAGCAGTTGCGCCGGCTGGACAGCCTGGGAATCCCGTTCAGCGTAACGCCTGGCGTTCCGTCCTTCGCCGCGGCGGCGGCGGCCCTGGCGCAGGAACTGACCTTGCCCGGGGTCACCCAGTCTTTGGTGTTGACCCGCACCAGCGGCCGCGCATCAGCGATGCCGGAGCGGGAGAAGCTGGCCGCTTTCGCGGCGACGGGCGCGACATTGGCGATCCATCTGTCGATCCATGTGCTGGATGCGGTGGTGGCGGAGCTGATTCCGCACTACGGAGCGGATTGTCCGGTCGCGATCGTCTACCGTGCCTCCTGGCCCGATGAGCGGGTGGTGCGGGGAACGCTGGGGACGATCGTCCGGCTGTTCGAGGCGGAGCCGGTGGAGCGCACGGCGCTGATCCTGGTCGGGCCGGTGCTTGGATCGAGCGCGTTCCGCGACAGCGCGCTCTACGATGCGGACTACCAGCGCCGGTTCCGGCCGGATCGCCGGCTGGAGAGAGGCGGGTGAGGCTCACTGATTTAACGTCTATTGGGATGGGGCCGTCGCTGGAACAACGGCTTCTGCCTAAAGGTCATGGCCGGGCGTGCTCGCCGCGTCTAGCCACCGCTGTCCCGGAACCCTGTCCGCGCGAGCAATCCGCCCGACCGGTCGAACACCACCACCTCCAGCCGCATGCCGGGGCCGAGCGCTGCGGCAGCGGTCTTCCATGCGCAGACCGCGACGGCCCCCGGCAAATCAATCCCGCCAGCCTGCGCATGGCCAAAGGCTTCCAGCGCGGAATTGGATTGCGCGATGCGGGCGGCGAGGCCAGTGTCGGCGTCCATGTCGATGGCGGCCCGGCTCAGCCAGTGCAGATCCACCTCGCCACGCCGGGAATGCAGATCGAGCAATCCCTGGCCCAGCTTGGTCATCTTCGCCATCCCGCCGGCAACCGTGACCCGGGGCACCGGGTGATGCCGCAGGTACTTCAGCATCCCGCCGACGAAGTCCCCCATGTCGATCAGCGCCGTCTCGGGCAGGCCGTACAGAGCGGCCGCCGCGGCCTCGGAGGTCGAGCCGGTCGCGCCGGCGACATGATCCAGCCCCGCGGCACGCGCCACGTCGATGCCGCGATGGATGGAATGAATCCAGGCCGAACAGGAAAACGGCACGACCACGCCAGTGGTGCCCAGGATGGACAAACCGCCGACGATGCCCAGCCGCCCGTTCAGCGTCTTTTCCGCGATCTTTTCGCCGCCCGGGATCGATATTTCGACCACCGCATCGCCGCTGCCGCCATGCAAGCCCGCGGCTTCCGCGATGGCTGTGCGGATCATCTCGCGCGGCACCGGATTGATCGCCGGTTCGCCCGGAGGCAGCGGCAGTCCCGCCCGGGTCACCGTGCCGACGCCTTCTCCGGCCCGGAACACCACGCCGCTACCGGGCGGGCCAAGCCGGACGGTGGAGACGATCAGCGCGCCATGAGTCACATCCGGATCGTCGCCGGCATCTTTGACAACGCCGGCCTGCGCGAAGCCGTCGCCGAGCCGGCTGGTCGCCAACGCGAAGGACGGGCGCGTGCCGCCTGGCAGCAGAACGGCAACCGGATCGGGAAACCCGCCGGTCAAAATCGCCTCATAGGCGGCGCGGGTCGCGGCGCTGGCGCAGGTTCCCGTGGTCCAGCCGCGGCGCAACGGGCGATCGGGTTCGGCAGTCTCCATGCGGGTATGTACTATCGAACCGGGACGAGGCCGCCTAGCCGCGTGCGTCCGAGCCAGCGCGGCGCAGCGTTCGGCGCCGCGTGTCCTCCCACCCGTCATGGTCGGCAAATGTCGGCCATTAACGCGTTTGCTGGAACCCGCAGCGCAAGGCGTGGATGGGCTGCCTGCGCGGACCATGACGATGAGGCGCCGGTGCTCTTCGCCCCGCGATTCGGTTTTGCGTCGGCAGGCGCCGGCAGGAACTGCCAGCCATGACCGCGACCATTACCGACACCATCGCCGCCTTCAGCCTGCCGCGGTTTCATCCCGGAGAGGTCTGGCTGGCCGGCGCCGGGCCGGGCGATCCAGGGCTGCTGACCTTGCACGCGGTGAACGCGCTCAGCCAGGCGGAGGTAATCCTTTATGACGCCCTGGTCGACGAGGCGGTCCTGCGCCTCGCCGGGCCGGACGTGATCCGGGAATTCGCCGGCAAGCGCGGCGGCAAGCCCTCGGCCAGCCAGCGGGACATCACCGAGCGGCTGATCGAGCTGGCGCGACAGGGCTTGCGGGTGCTGCGCCTGAAGGGCGGCGACCCGTTCGTATTCGGGCGCGGCGGCGAGGAAGCCATGGGGCTGGTCGCCGCCGGTATCCCGTTCCGCGTCATCCCGGGCGTGACGGCGGGCATCGCCGGACTGGCCTATGCCAATATCCCGACGACATCGCGCGATACCAACCATGGCGTCATCCTGGTCACCGGCCAGTATGCCGCGGGCAACGAGCGCGGGCTGGAGTGGGGGGCGCTCGCGCGGACGCAACTGCCGATCATACTGTATATGGGGGTGACGCGGCTGGGCGAGATCGCGACGTGCCTGATGGACAGCGGCGCGTCGCCGGAACTGCCGGTGGCCGTCGTGCAGGATGCAACGACGCCGCGGCAGCGCGTGCTGGTTTCGACGCTCGGCCGGGTTGCCGAGGAAGCGGCAGCGAACGGTTTCGGCTCGCCGTCGATCGTCGCCTTTGGCGAGATGGTCAGGCTGCGCGAGGCGCTGACGCCGTTCGCCATCACCTTATCGGATCAATCGCGGTGAATGCATGAAGCCTTGTCGTCAGCCCGGCCGGGACACAATGGCAGCAGCCCATGCCGGAAAGGTCACGGCCGCGCGAATCGTCCCGCCCCCCGGTCTGCTGATCGCCGCGCCGCGCTCCGGCAGCGGCAAGACGACCGTGACGCTCGGTCTGTTGCGCGCTTTCCGCCGCGCCGGCGTTGCGGTGGGCAGCGCGAAATGCGGGCCTGACTATATCGATCCCCCGTTCCACCGCGCCGCCAGCGGGCGGCCGAGCGTCAATCTCGATTCCTGGGCTATGGCCCCCGAACTCCTGGCCGCGCTGGCCGCCGGTGTCGGCGACGGGTGCGAGCTGATCCTGTGCGAGGCCCTGATGGGCCTGTTCGACGGTGTCCCCGGGGCGCCCGGCCGTACCGGGTCCTCGGCCGACATCGCGGCGGCGCTCGGCTGGCCGGTGCTGCTGGTGCTCGACATCAGCGGCCAGTCGCAATCCGCCGCGGCGATCGTCAAAGGCTGCGCCACGTACGATTCCCGCGTTGCCATCGCCGGGGTTATCCTCAACCGCGCCGGCAGCCCCCGCCATACCCGCCTGGCGACCGAGGCGATCGAAGCGCTCGGCCTCCCGGTGGTGGGCGCGTTGCCGCGGTCCGACAGCATTGCGCTGCCGGAGCGCCATCTCGGCCTGGTGCAGGCCGGGGAAACCAGCGACCTGGATCGGCGGCTGGAACAGATGGCGGATTTCGTATCCGAGCACACGCGAATCGACGCGATCCGCTGCCTGGCCGCTGCACCCGCCCTATCGGCCGGCATCGGCGCGCAAACCGCTGTCCCGCCGCCCGGGCAGCGCATCGCCATAGCGCGGGACGAGGCATTTTCCTTTCTCTACCCGCACCTGCTGCAAGGCTGGCGATCGGCCGGCGCAGAGATCCGGTTTTTCTCGCCGCTGGCCAATCAGGGGCCAGCCGCCGACTGCGACACCTGCTGGCTGCCGGGGGGCTATCCCGAACTTCACGCCGGACGATTGGCCGGATCGCAGCATTTCTTCCAACAACTGCGTGACTTTGCCGCCACGCGACCCGTCCACGGGGAGTGCGGCGGATACATGGTACTGGGGACAACAATGACGGACGCACATGGCGCCATCCATCCGATGGCCGATCTTCTGGGGGTATCGACGAGTTTCGCCCGCAGGAAATTGCATTTGGGATATCGCGAGGCCCGGCTGGTTGCCGGCGGATGCCTCGGCGCGGCGGCGACGCGCTTGCGCGGGCATGAATTTCACTATGCCAGCATCGAGGCCCAAGGCGATGACGCTCCGTTCGCGATGGTCGCCGATGCCTATGGCGCGGAGCCGGTTCCGGCCGGCAGCCGGCGCGGGCATGTCTCAGGCAGTTTCTTCCATGTTATCGCGGTGGTGTCATGACCCTGACCTTTTCGGCTGCAGCCGAGGCGCCTCCGGTGTTTGACGAGCCGTTCCGGGCAAAGCTGAAAACCTTGATAGCGTGGCGCCGCGACGTGCGCCGGTTCGTCGAGCGGCCGGTGCCGGCGGCGATGATCGACGAACTGCTCGACATAGCCCAGCTCTCGGCGTCCGTCGGCAACAGCCAGCCCTGGCGTTGGGTGCAGGTGGACAGTCCCGAGAAGCGGGCCGCGATCCGCGCGAGTTTTTTCGCTGCCAACGAGGCCGCCTGCAAGGCGCAGTCGGCGGAGCGCGCGCCGGTCTATGCGACCTTGAAGCTGGAGGGAATCGACAAGGCGCCTTACCAGTTCGCGGTGTTCTGCGATGAGGCGACGGGGCAGGGGTTCGGCGTGGGGCGGCACAGCATGCCGGAAACGCTGGATTACTCGACGGTGGTGATGATCGCGACGTTCTGGCTCGCCGCCCGGGCGGCGGGTCTGGGTGTCGGCTGGGTGTCGATCCTGGATCCGGTCGAGGTCACCCGGTTGTTGGATGCGCCGCCGAATTGGAAGCTGGTGGCGTATCTCTGCGTCGGCTGGCCGGAGGAGGAACATGCCGATCCCGAGTTGGAGCGGCATGGGTGGCAGAAGCGGACGAACGTGGGGCGGCAGGTCAGGGTGGTCTGACCGAACGCGGCCGGTTCCGGTTCGCTTCGGATGCTGCCATGTCATGCCGACAAAGGCCGGCATCCACGCCTCTCTGTGAATCGGCGCTGCAAAGCGTGGATGATGCGCCTGCGCGCACCATGACGCAAAACAGGCAGCCGCCATGTGCCCGGGCGATCCCGGTGCGTCGGCCATCCACAGCTAATGCACGTAGAAACTAAGGCGTCGAAGCTTTCTCCGTCAACCATTACCCCCGGCCGAAGCACGTCCATCTCAAACGCGGGCACGCGGCAATATATTCATTCCATTCGTACGATCCGCCAGAGCAAAATCCACTATAACGGAGGAAAGCGAAGCGGGTGGCCGAAACCCTATTGCCGCCCTGCGGCATCACGCGGATGTTGACCGCCTCGAACAAGGCCGTCCGCCCACCGTGGGTTGACCGGCCGAAGAGAGAAGAGGCGAGTAAGAAACGATGACGGATGATGTTTCAACCCAGACGGCACTAGGCGACGTCGCAGCACGGCAACTCGCCAACGCGACCAAGTCCGTGCCGATGATGACCAGCATCACGCCGCGCTGGCTGCCGCGTTGCCTGCAATGGCTGCCGGTGGAAGCCGGCGTGTTCCGGCTCAACAAGGTCCGTGACACTTCCGGCGTGAAGGTCGACTGCTCCTCCGCCGACGAGCGAGAACTGCCGGAGATGTTTGTGGACTACGAACCCAAGCCCCGCGAATACAATCTGTGCGCGGTCACCACGGTCGTCGATGTCCATACACGCGTATCCGATCTGTATAGCGTCCCGCACAACCAGATCGCCCAGCAGCTCCGCCTGACCATCGAGGCGATCAAGGAGCAGCAGGAAAGCGAACTGATCAACAACGCCGGCTATGGCCTGATCGCCAACACGGCGCCCGGCCAGGTCATCAGTGCCCGCACCGGCGCGCCGACGCCGGACGATCTCGACGAACTGATCACCAAGGTATGGAAGGAACCCGGCTTCTTCCTGGCGCATCCCGCCGCCATCGCCGCATTCGGCCGCGAGTGCACCCGCCGCGGCGTGCCGCCGCCCACCGTCAACATGTACGGTTCGCCGTTCATCACCTGGCGCGGCATTCCCCTGGTGCCCTCCAACAAGATCAGCATCGCCGACGGCAAGTCGAAGATCCTGCTGATCCGCACCGGCGAATCCCGCCAGGGCGTGGTTGGCCTGTATCAGCCGAACCTGCCGGGCGAGCAGAGCCCCGGCCTGTCGGTCCGCTTCATGGGCATCAACCGCAAGGCGATCGCGTCCTACCTGATCTCCCTGTATTGCTCGCTTGCCGTGCTGACCGAGGACGCCACGGCGGTGCTGGAGAACGTCGAGGTGGGCAAGTATCACGCTTACGGCGACACCTATGCTTGAGACGGGCGCGTCCGGCTTGCCGGACATCGCCTGGCTGACCCGGTTGGCGAACGAGATGTTCCGCTCCCAGCCGGACAGCCCGGTGCCGTCTGCCGCCGTCGGCGGTATCGGGGCGCCAGCCCCTTCGACGCCTCTGCCGCCGGGTTCGCCGGCGGAGGTGGCGCAGCCGCTCAACGCCGCCGCCCTGCCGGGCACCGGCACGGCGTTGCCGGGCGAGAGCGACACGCGGAGCGTTCTGGCGTCGCCGCCGCCGCAGGCCGTGGGGGGCTTCGGAGCCTCTCCGGTTTCGACGCCGCTGCCGCCGACGTCCGAGCACCAGATGCCGCAGCCGAGCGCCGCCGCCGTTAGCCTGCCCGCTTTGGGCGTGGCGATACCGGGGGAAGCCGAATTGCGCGCTCTGCTCGGCTCGCCGCCGCCGAATGCGGTTGGCGGGTTCGGGGCAGCACCGCCGTCGACTCCGTTGCCCGGGTTGCCCGCCTTGGGCGCGGCCAATCCGGGTGAGGCCGAACTGCGCGGGCTGCTCGGCTCGTCGCAGCCGAGTTCCACCGGAGGCTTCGGCGCATCGCCGTTCGATCCGACACCCCTGTTCGACCTGTCGGCACTCGACACCTCGAACCCCGGCGATGATGCACTGCGTGCTCTTCTGGGCAGCACCCCGGCGGCGCCTGTTGCCGCGCCGCCGACCGAGGTGTCGCCCGGAGCGCCCGCGCCATCTTTGTATTTCCTCGACGAAGCGAACCATGGCGGCGTTCCGGCCACGGCGGCGACCCCCGCCTCCCCGGTGCCGGCTTATGATGCGAACGCCAGGCGGGCTGACTTCCCGATCCTGTCCGAACGGGTCAACGGCCGCCCGCTGATCTGGCTCGACAACGGCGCCACCACGCAGAAGCCGCGCTCGGTCATCGATCGCCTGAGCTATTTCTACGAGCACGAGAACTCCAACATCCACCGTGCCGCGCATACCCTCGCTGCACGGGCGACCGACGCCTACGAAGGGGCGCGCGAAACCGTCAGGCGCTTCCTGCACGCAGGCTCGGTGGACGAGATCGTCTTCGTGCGCGGCACCACCGAGGCGATCAACCTGGTCGCGCAAAGCTGGGGCCGGAAATATATCGGCAAGGGCGACGAAATCGTCATCTCCTGGCTGGAGCACCACGCCAACATCGTGCCCTGGCAGATGCTATGCCAGGAGACCGGCGCAAAACTGCGGGTCGCTCCGGTGGATGACGACGGCCAGGTGATCCTGGAGGCATACGGGGCGCTGCTGAATTCCCGCACCAAGCTGGTGGCTTTCACCCGGGTGTCGAACGCGCTCGGCACCATCACGCCGTCGACCGTAATGACTGCGATGGCGCATGCCGTGGGCGCGCGGGTGCTGCTGGACGGCGCGCAGTCGGTTTCGCACATGCGCACCGACGTGCAATCCATCGGCTGCGACTGGTTCGTCTTCTCCGGCCATAAGATCTTCGCGCCGACGGGTATCGGCGCGCTGTATGGACGGACGGATGTGCTGGAAGAATCCCCGCCCTGGCAGGGTGGCGGCAACATGATCGCCGACGTAACGTTCGAGCATACCGAATATCACCGTCCGCCAACGCGGTTCGAGGCGGGCACCGGCAACATCGCCGATGCCGTCGGCATGGGCGCGGCGCTGGACTATGTCGAGCATGTCGGGCTGGAGGCGATCTCCGCCCACGAGCACGAGCTGCTGCTGCATGCCACGCATCTGCTCAACCAGATCCCGGGACTGCGGCTGCTCGGGACCGCCAAGGAGAAGGCGGGTGTGCTGTCGTTCGTCATCGACGGCATGGATACGATGGCCGTCGGCAAAGCCCTGAACGAGGACGGCATCGCGGTTCGGGCCGGGCATCATTGCGCCCAGCCGATTTTGCGCCGCATGGGCGTAGAATCTTCGGTTCGGGCGTCACTGGCGCTTTACAACACCCACTCGGATGTGGAGGCTCTTGCAACATCCTTGCGGCGGATCCGCTCGGGTAAGGTCGCAATGGTCTGAGCAACACCCGTTCGGGAGAACAACGCATGTCGAGCCTGGCCCTCGGCCACCGGATCCTGGTGGCCCGCCGACCCGCTTCGGTGCGGGAGTTTACCGAAGTCCTGTGGGCGAGACTGCGGCGCGAGGCCGAGGAGGCGTTCGACCGGGCGCCCTCCCTGGCCTCGCTTTTCCTCGACTCGATCATCAACCAGCACAGTTTCGAAGAGGCGGTGATCCACCGGGTCGCTTCGCGGTTGAAGAATGACACGATTTCCCTGCCGCTGATCATCCGGGCGTTCCATCGCGCGGTTGATGCGGACCCCTCGATCGCTGCGGCGCTGCGGACCGACATTACCGCGGTGTTCGAGTCCGACCCCGCCTGCGAGCGTTTCATCGAGCCGTTCCTGTATTTCAAGGGATTCCACGCGATCCAGGCGCATCGCCTGACGCATTGGCTGTGGCAGAACGGTGAACGCGATTTCTGCGGCTATCTGCAAAGCCGCTCGTCGGAGGTGTTCCAGACCGACATCCATCCGGCGGCGCGGTTCGGCAAGGGGATCTTCCTCGACCATGCGACCGGGTTGGTGGTGGGTGAGACCGCGGTGGTGGGGGACGACGTCATCATCCAGCAGGACGTCACCCTCGGCGGCACCGGCAAGGACTCCGGTGATCGGCATCCGAAAATCGGCAACGGCGTCATCATCGGTCCGGGCGCGAAGATTCTCGGTAACATCGTGGTGGGCGACAATGCGCGGGTTGCCGCGGGGGCCGTGGTGCTGCGGGCCGTCGAGGCGCGCGAGACGGTTGCCGGGGTGCCGGCCCGGGTGGTGCGGGTCGCCGCCGCCGATGAGCCGGCGCAGCCGACGGAGGAGATTCTCCGCGATCTGGGGTTCGAGGCGTTCGTCAATATGATCTGACGGCGTCGTTTATGCGTTGGCCGGATGCCCGCGCCGACGACAGCGCAATTTGCGTCGAGAGTTCGCCAGCGTGTGGGACGCCATCGAGGATACCCCGGCCGAAGCGGCTAGTCCGAGCTTCCCTCTTGCTCTTACTTTAATCCGGCGGAACTCTTGGAAAAACCGCCCAGGACCATCCATAAACGTAGCCATGTAATTCACAGCTATGTGATTGTACTTTCCGGGCCGGATCGACTCCATTCCAGCCAT
>NZ_CAJATU010000111.1 GCF_903944925.1 uncultured Rhodopila sp.
GCGCAGGGCCTGGAATGGGGGAGAGCATGAGCACCCAATGGATCAAATGCACCGACCGCCTGCCGAACCACCCTGAGGAGGAGGCGACGGTTTTGGCATGGAACGGCGAGCGGGTCGTAATCGCCGGCTACTACGCGGATACCGGATGGGTTGTGGGCGACGATAGCGACATGTACACGACCAACGAAAATATCACGCATTGGATGCCGCTGCCGGGCGGTCCTGGCGGCGCGGAAGGGGGGATAGCGTGAGTCAGACCGATTACAATTCGTTCCTTGACCGAAAAACGCACCTTGGTGGGTCGTTTGGCTTTGATCCGATATGGATGCCGGATTTCCTGTTCGACTTCCAGAAGCATTTGATTGAATGGTCGCTTCGGAGGGGCCGCGCTGCCATCTTCGCCGACTGCGGGCTGGGCAAGACCGCAATGCAGTTGGTGTGGGCCGACAATGTCTTTCGCAAGACAAGGAAGCCGGTTCTGGCGTTGACACCCTTGGCGGTGGCGAACCAGACGAAACGAGAAGCTCAGAAATTCGGCATTGATGCCGAGGTTTCGCGAGATGGCAAGATTGGGTGCGGTGTCGTCATTTCTAATTACGACATGTTGCACCATTTTGATGCCAATAGCTTCAGTGGGCTAGTGTGCGACGAATCCAGCATTCTAAAGTCGGTGACAGGGGCAACCCGAAAGCGGATTGATCGGTTCATCTCGAAGTTGCCTTATCGACTTCTATGCACCGCCACAGCAGCGCCGAACGACTGGATAGAGCTGGGCACGTCGTCCGAAGCACTAGGCGAGCTATCAAATAGTGAGATGCTCCATCGGTTTTTTCGGCAGTTGGACGATAAGGGACAGAAGCGCGAAGAGAAGCTGCAAGAGGCAGCGGAGCGGCTGGTGGAGCAAGATCCTCAATACTTTGGGAAACTGGCATTCAGGATCGCGCAGACGATCGGGCAGTGGCGGCTAAAGAATCATGCGGTTACGCATTTCTGGAAGTGGGTCGCGTCCTGGTCGCGGGCTTGCCGGATGCCGTCTGATCTCGGGTTTAATGACGGAGATTTCAGGCTTCCCGCACTGAACGAGCGGGATCACATTATTAAGCCAGCGGCACCGCCCGAAGGGATGCTTTTTTGCGCTCCGGCGGTCGGGCTCGGCGAGGAACGAGAAGAGAGGAAGCGGACCCTGAAGGATCGTGGCAGTTACGCCGCTGAACTGGTGGACCACAACCGATCTGCTGTGATCTGGTGCCACATGAACGCGGAGGGGGATCTGCTTGAGGAAATCATCCCTGAGGCCCGGCAGATTGCCGGGCGAACGCCGGACGAAGAAAAGATCGAACTTTACGAGGCGTTTCAGTCGGGGCAACTGCGCGTGCTGGTTATCAAACCGAAGATCGGCGCGTGGGGCCTGAACTGGCAACACTGCAATCATATTGTTTCTTTCGCCACACACTCATACGAACAGCAATACCAGTCGATCCGCAGGTGCTGGCGGTTCGGCCAGAAGCGGCCCGTGCAACACGATGTAATCGCAACCGAGGGAGAGGCAAGAGTTCTAGCGAACGTGCGCCGAAAGGCCGATCAGGCGTCCAAGATGTTCTCGGCATTGATTCGAGAGATGAATGGCGCAATGAAGGTTGAGCGTCCCAACATTTTCACAAAACAACAAGAGGTTCCAGGATGGTTGCTGAAC
>NZ_CAJATU010000112.1 GCF_903944925.1 uncultured Rhodopila sp.
AGATGATCTTCCTTCCCGGTTGCCCGCACTCTCAACAGGCAGGGTGGCCGGGATCAGTTTGGAATGGTGGCCGCCATCAAGTCGGAACGGTGGCCGCCATCAAGTTGGAATAGGTGGCCGGGATGCGTTGGAATCCGCAGTCCTCGACAAAATCATCGGGGAAGGCAAAGCGGGCGGCCTTGCGCGCGAGGGCCTCAGCAAAAGCACGGATTTCTTCATCATCGGTCCAACCTGGTGTCCGCAGCCAGGTTGCGACGACAGACTTCTCAACGGTCATAACCCGGTCGAGGTCGGCAACCAGTTTGTGCGGCGCCGCTGCGGGGACGAAGGCAGAGGCCGGACGGCGAAGCGCACGGACCTCTTCGAGACGCTCGGCCGAGACCGGGACCAAGGGAGCGACGTCCAGATAGGGCCGCTCGGCGCTCTCGCGGACGACGTCGCATGTCTGGGTGAGGATCACAAATCCAGCAACTTCGCTGAATACGGCGCCGATGTCAGGCGTGGCCTCGTCGGAGCCGCGCTCCTTAGCAGTTTCGGCAGCCTCGCGGGTGATCGGTCGCGCAAGGTCTGCCAACTGGACGAAGAACAGATCTTCGCCGAGGACGATATCGCCCTGTCGCCACGCGGCAAGGGCGGCATCCACTGCCTGATGGGCTGCCGAGGATGCCGCCGCCATAGGGGTCAGACCTTTACCTTATTCGGACGCACGAAGCGGCCAGGAAGCGCTTTACCTGACTGAACAGGGCGATCCTGGAGGGCGTCCATCAGCGCCGTTGGCGCTGGCGGCCGACGGGCACGCTGCGCTGCAGGGGCCAGCGGGGTCAAAGACAGCGCACTCACCTGAGGCAAGGTGGCGGCGCGTGCTATCACGTCATCGACGCGCCCCTCTCTCAGCAGATCAAAAACGGATACGCCGTCGCTATCTGGCGCAAGCAGCCAGTCGCGGGCTTGACCCGAGGCGCCACGGTCGAGCTTGCGGAATGCAAACAGAGTCGTACGGATCACCTGCTCATGCTGCGCATTCACCACCTTGCCATTGGCCCAGTGATGGACACTGCGGCGGGAGACGTCGAACAGATCGGCGAGTTCGTCCCAGGTCAGGCCAGAGCAGCGCCGAATCTCGTGGATGGCGGCGGCGGTGGTCGGTGCAGGGGCACATTCAAGCTGGCCGTCCGGGCGGGCTATAGTTCGATGCGGTACAGGATAGATGCCAGGATCGATGCTGGCGGCGGTCGCGGGATGCGAGAGGCCAACGCCGCCAACAATCACGAGGACGCCAGCATGGCGCACCATCGCGCCGATCGCCGATGTTTGCGAGCCGAACGGGTTCCCGATCACTGTCAGTGTCGTCATAGGTTCCCCCCATAAGCGCGCAGGAATGCATCGGTGACCATCCACCGGAAGACGGTGTAGATGCGCTCTGCAAAGCTGGTTGCCGTGGTGATCAGGCCGTCGGCAGCGAATGCCTGTGGCCCCGACGAAAACATGTCCAGGTCGAGGACCCAGCTCGGTTCCGGGATCGGCTCCAAGGCGGTTGGGTCGATGGTGGCGTGCGCCGGTAATTGGCCCCAACGGGCCTGAATAAGGCCTTCTTCGGCCTGCAACAGCGTGTCGGTCAGGATGTGCTGGGCAAGAGGGCCGAGGTTGGTCGAGGCGACGCCAAGCACCTCGTCACGTAGAAAGCTTGCGACATTGGCAAGCCGCTCGCCGCTGACGCGGTTAATGTAACGAAGGCCGATGCGCTGAGCCTCCTGCGGATTAAAGGTAGCTTCGACGCCTTCGACCACGGTACGCAGGCGGGCCAGAAAATCCGTGCGGCTGCTGTAAGACGTGGCCTCAAGTGCAACGAACTCCGGTGCGAGAGACACCCGCCACTTGTCATCCCGGTCGCGGAAACGCCAAGTTGGAATCTCCCGGATTTCGGGATTGCCGCCAGGGAAGGGCATGACCACGCTGTGGACCCGCTCCTCTTCGAGGATCGGGTAGGTCGCGCGGATTTTCTCCTGAAACTGGGCCACCGTGTCCGGGCTACGGATCGCGAGGATGGTCGAAAAGCGGATTTGTCCGATCACTCGGACGAGCGGCGCGCGTAGCAGCGGCAACTCAGCGGGCGGGGCGCCGCTGAGCGGGGGCGGCAGTTGGGTTGTCATTGTGACGCTCGCTGGAACCGGGTCTGGACTGGTGTGAAGTATGGTGTGAAGTGAGTCTAAAGGCAAGCGCTGAATGGGACAGGTCGGACACCAGCACGTCCACGGGCTCGTCCGCGTCCAGCAGCGCCAGCGCCTCGGCGCCGCTCCCAGCGGCCAGCACGGCGAACCCGGCCTCCTCAAGGGAGGCAACGGGCATCTCACGGGTTCCCGTCTCGGTCGGCTGGCGCTGTCGTCAACCCGACGCGCGTGAGCAGACTGATTGTCAGGAGGCTCATAACCTGTTTCGCGTATTTGCTGCGATATGAGGCGGTTAGCGAAGCCCTAAACCTGTTTCCGATGCCATAAACCTGTTTCGCAATGCTCTTAACACCTTTCGAAAGTTCGCATAAACGTTGGGCGCATGGCGACAGGGGCCGGCCGGCCCGCGCACCTTGGTGCTCCTGCCGGACAGCGGCGGCCGCCGAGACCCTAAGGAGTCCCCGGCGCCCGAAGATAACACGCGGGAAGGGCTGTTATCACGTTTTATGTCAGCTCGGCAATCGCCGGCCGGATGGCGTGCCCTTGTATGAAGCTCTCCGCCCCGATCTGCATTCAGAATGCTTGGAATCGAAAACGTCTGTATGTGGCAGTCGTCCCGGGTCTTGCCGAAGCCGGCTGGCCGCTGTGCACAGCGCAGCCGTGAGGCCCGCGCAGGCCCGCGCGCGGCGCCGGTCGTTGTTGTCCGAATCGGACCCGGTCACACCCAACCACGGGTCGTAACCATGTCGTAGCACTTCTAGCCGATCACCACCGAAACGGGGCGGCAATGCCGGTGCCAGCGGGGGCTACCTGGCTGTGCAGAATCGGCTCTGCCGACGGCGCCTGAAAATCATATGTTATCAATCGTATAGCCCCCACAAAGCCGATGAGTTAGATCAATGCGGACCGGGGAGAACCGTTTTACCGGGTGTGTGCTAATGTCAAATTTCCTGCCGCCGCAACTGGTGGCCTACAGGAAGTATCCACTATGGCAGACGGTCGACCAGACAAGGCTAAAGAGGCCGCACCGAAGCCTCGGCCGCCCGCGTGCGGGCCTCCGGCCCGGCCCGCTGGTTTCCCGATTGTTGGAATTGGCGCTTCCGCCGGCGGGCTCGATGCATGCAGGAAATTTCTCGCCGCGCTGCCAGCCAATAATGGCATGGCATTTATTTTGGTCCAGCACCTTGATCCAGACCATGAGAGCATGCTGGTGGATCTGCTCGCCAGCCACACGGCGATGACCGTTTCGCAGGCGACCGACGGCATGCTGATCGAGCGGAACCATCTCTACATCATTCCGCCGGGCGCCTACCTGTCGATCGGCGACGAGGCCCTGCACCTTTCCCAGCCAACGGAGCGGCATGGCGCCCGGCTTCCCTTCGACTTCCTGCTGCAATCGATGGCGATCGGCTGCGGACCACGCGCCGTCTGCGTGGTCCTTTCGGGCACAGGTGCCGACGGCAGTCTCGGCCTCAAAGCGATCAAAGCGAAGGGCGGGTTGGTGATCGCTCAGGATCCTGACGAAGCCGGATATGACGGGATGCCGCGCAATGCCATCCTGACAGGCAGCGTTGATGCCGTGTCGCCGGTCGCCGGAATTCCGGACATTCTTGCAGAGCATGCACGTAGCGTCGGCGACCCGGGTGACGGAGAACTCGCGTGGGAGTCCGCCGAAGGCCGGTTGCTCAAAACCATCGAGCTGCTGCGTAGCAAGACGCCGTATGATTTTACGCACTACAAGTCCGGCACGCTGCAACGGCGGATCGAGCGGCGCATGGTCATGGCCGCAATCGACGTTTCCGACGTGGACCGCTACCTGCAATTGCTGCGCACCAACGAGGTCGAGCTCGCCCTTCTCTGCAAGGATCTTCTCATCAACGTGACCAGCTTCTTCCGCGATCGGCCCGTCTTCGATCTGCTGGCAGAGACGACCATTCCGGACCTGGTGCGCAACCACGCGCCTGACAAGCCGATCCGGGTCTGGATTGCCGGGTGCAGCACCGGTGAAGAGGCCTACTCTTTGGCGATGCTTTTCCAGGAGGCGATCTCCGCCGCCAAGCTTAGCATCAAGCTGCAGGTCTTTGCTTCCGATGTCGATCCGGATGCGATCACCACCGCCCGTGACGGTTTATATCCCGCCAACATCGAGGCGGAGGTTGCGGCGCCGCGTCTCGCCCGCTTCTTCACAAAGGAAGAACATCACTATCGCGTCTCACCGGAACTGCGCGCCGCCGTGGTCTTCACGGTGCAGGATGTGCTGGCCGATCCACCCTTCTCACACCTTGATTTCATTTCCTGCCGGAATTTATTGATCTATCTGCGCCCGGAAGCGCAAGCGAAAGTCCTGGCGCTGTTGCATTTCGCGCTGCGCGAAGGCGGCATCCTGCTGCTTGGAACCGCGGAGACCGCGGGCGCCGACGATGACCGGTTCAAGGCGATATCCAAACCGGAGCGCATTTACCGGCACGTCGGCCGCAGCCGACCGGGCGAATTTGGCCTCATCCGAGGGGGCGAGGGCGTACGGACACCGGCTCGGTCGGGACAGGCCGCCGCACCCTCCCGC
>NZ_CAJATU010000113.1 GCF_903944925.1 uncultured Rhodopila sp.
CGGCCGGGCAGGGTCTGACGTTCAGCCTGCAAGGCGTGGCGGAACTGCAGATCGATCATCCCGATCAGTTCGCAGCCGCATTGAACATCGGCGGTGGCGGCACACCGCTTGAGACGGTGCTGCTGGCCGGGTTGACCGCCACCAGAGGCGAACTGATGAACGGCGCTCTGAGCCTGTTCAACGGCAGCCAACTGGTCGACCAGGTCCGGGTAGGCGGCTTTACGGGCAATTTGACGCTAGATCAGACGACCGCGGGTGTCATGCTCGACCAGAATCACATCGGTCTGGGCTTGCCGTCGATTGGTGCCATCCCGTTGACGGTTGCGTAGCCTGGGGTGCCCGGGTCGCGCAAATGCCCGATCCGGCGTTGCGGCTGGTGAGGCGACGGCGGCGCGGCTGAACATGGACCGACTGGTGGACACCGACGGTCGAGACGTATTTCGGCCTCGGCCGCGTGACCAAGGCGCAGATCGGCCAGGCCGTGACGGAGGCCGGGGCAGGCCCCTTCAAGCCCAACTTCCACAGTTTGGCCTGAAAAGTACAATTAGATCGGTCTATTAATTTTTTAGGCACCACACCTTCCAGGGTTGGTTGGGGGAGTTCCGGTGCGAAAATCGGCGTATAGGCTTGATTTCTGGTGCCCGGCGGAGCGAAATGCGTTCCTCGATGACGAATGCCAGCACACCGTGGTCGAGCCGGTCAAGACGAAAAGCTCTTCGGAACGGCCGCCATTTTTAGCACCACAAATCGGCGGTGACTTCTGGAACCCGCAGACTTCTGCGGTTCTGCGGCCGTCAGGTCTGCAACGGTGCGAAAGTTGGGTCAAGGGGTCACCACACGGTGCGCCAGGCGAAGCTGGCGCGATCCAACGGGTGCAAGTCCCGTCCGGGTAAGGCGTAGCGAGCCGCCCGGTAACGAGTGTTGCGGGCGTCGCGGCGACGCGGGGTCCGAAGCGTACACAGTGATTGCATGGGGTATGGGATTGAGCCACGAAATGACGACGTTGTGGAGGCCGAGGCCGTCGTGTGCGCCGAAGGCAACATGTGTGGTGCCGCTATTGCGAGGCGCCATCGCTCCGCCGGGGTCTGAGGCCACATCAGGGATCGTGCCGGAACCTGGGAGGTCCAGCCGCATCCGCCGGAATGGTCACCGGCGGGGGCAGTCAGCGAGGGATAACCGGAGCTGGTTGCATCGTGGCTGGAAGTCGGACCGGCCCATAGTACCGTTGAAGCCATGGAAGGAAACGACATGATGGAGGGAAGGGGCCGGCCGGCGGGGAGTACGCTGGAATCGGCGAAGAGCCAGACGCAGCGCTGGCAACCCTTGCTGCCGAACCTTCAGCGTGTGAACGCGGCGGCCTTGGCTTCAGGCCGGACGCAGTTCACGGCTTTGCTGCATCACGTCGATGTCGCCGCGCTCGAAAGGGCGTTCCAGCGGCAACGGCGCGCGGCCAGCCCTGGAGTCGATCGGGTAACGATGGACCAGTATGAGCAAGACCTGATGGGCAACCTTCAGCGCTTGCACGCACGCGTCCACGGCGGTCAGTACTGGCCCAAGCCAGTGCTCCGAACCTGGAAAAGCTGCTCCGGGATTACATGCGCTCAGTCGGCATCGACCCTGACCCAACTTCCACAGTTTGGCCTGAAAAGTACAATTAGATCAGCCTATTAATTTTTTAGGCACCACACCTTCCAGGGGTGGTTGGGGGAGTTCCGGTGCGAAAATCGGCGTATAGGCTTGATTTCTGGCGCCAGGCGGAGCGAAATGCGTTCGTCGATGACGAATGCGAGCACACCGTGGTCGAGCCGGTCAAGACGAAAAGCTCTTCGGGACGGCCGCCATTTTTAGCACCACAAATCGGCGATGACTTCTGGAACCCGCAGATTTCTGCGGTTCTGCGGCCGTCAGGTCTGCAACGGTGCGAAAGTTGGGCCTGACAAGCCGCCACAACGCGACCTCTAAAGGGGACGTCCACCCGGCAACCGCGGGAGCCTTCCTCACCCCCCTGCTGGCATTGGATAATCGGCCTTTAATGGGAGTCCGTTGGGTGGGAGTCTGTTGGGATTGGGGTCATCTGAACAGGAATTAGCGTGGGATAATCGTAGGCGGCGCCGCTCGCTATATCGACCCCGGTCCCGATAAGCCCGCCAAACAGAATGTTCCCAAACGCCATCGCTTTGGTGGTAGACGGGGTGACTGTGGTCGTCGGCTGGAAGCTTTCCTTTGTGCAAAGGATTGTCAGATCGGCAAGGCTTCGATGCACGGATACGCTGCCTGGAGTCGCGACAAACCACGTTCCTTTATCATTTGTCATTTTGCAACTGGCCCCCGAAACCTCTGTTCCGGTAGGGGACTTCGTTTCTATGGACAGTGATTCCGTCGAACCACTCACGATAGAGGCGCATCCTTGCAAGCTCACAGCCAAGAAGCCGGCTACGACGAAGATCTTCATTTTCGACCCCCTATTTGGCCCTTCGCGGAGACGATTCCCCAGCAAAGCGGATTTTAGGGTACGATATAGTAACTGTGACGATATTGCAAGTTCATGCCGCCTCCGGAGCGGCCAGTGCCGTTTGCCCGTCCCGACAACACAACCCGATGACCCGGCCGTTCGCAGGCGTTGCATCGTAGCGGCAACCGGATCAGTGGCACGTCGCCGCAGCCGGACGCCACCAGCGCGGAAAGATCGAGCACTGACTAGTCCGCACCCGTTGCACACAGCATCAACGCGGTGAACCCCGGCATAGCCGCGCGGTGTCGGGAGGCTGGAGGCGTCGGCTGCCGACGTCGCGTCGCGCCGTTACGCATAACGCAGCCTACTGCTTCTCCGCCCATGCGCGGGCCTCGTCCGGGATCTTCGGCGCGTGGACCGGATTTGATTGAGCAGCATCCGCAGCGCGTCGCATTCCTGCTTCAGCGCGGCATTCTCGGCCCTTAGCCGTGCCGCCGTGCCGCCAGCCGGCGGTTTGCCACCCCGCGCTGCCTCAAGCTCGGCCGCGCGCGCGCAGTGCCGCAAGCTCCGTCATCAGCGCCCAGGTGCCCCGCGGCTGTCCCTTCTGGCGTTCTCTCCAGGCGCGTTGCCGTTCGGCGTTGCTGAGTGCCAAGGCGTCCGCTCCGTTATTCGTAACGGGGATTTAGCCCGCCGTTATGCGTAACGCAACGGGGCGCCGCTTCGCCGTCAATCCTCGGATCAGCGAACGGCGACCACGGGCTGGCCGCCGTCAGGCTTGCGCGTTTCATGGTGCCCGCCTCCGCTGTCCTTGGACCCGAAGGGTCCCTTGGGATAAACCAGCCGGAAACTGCGGACAAAATCAGCCGTAAGCCGTCCTGTCTTTGAACCCGGATTCCGGTCCGCCGTTCACATCCGGTTAACTGGCGGTACACTTTTCGTACTCATCTGGTACGCGCAAAGGACCGCGCCTCGCGAGACGGCCATACGCCATGCCCGGCGTTCCGATCGCTGAGAGGCCCAACCCGGCCATCGCGCTGGTGGTGGCGTTGCGGCGGCGGCTCAATCAAATCCGATCCTACGCGCCGAAGGTCCCGGACGAAGCCCGAGCATGGGCAGAGAGGCGATAGGCCAGCGTTACGCATAACGGGATGGCGCTGGCGATTGGCCGCCTATGCTTGGCTAGGTGCGCCCGCCGATCGGGCAACGACCACGCCGTAACGGATTTGCGTCCTAACCGGGCTTGCCGCAATTGCAGCCGCTTGGTCGCGTGCCGGACCGGCTCGGCAGGAAACGGGGAAGCGGCTTTAGTCTCGGCGGCACAACGGCTATCGATGCGGTCGGAGTAGCCGTCATGCCTCGCTCGCCCGCCAGCCGAACAGACGCCGAAAGCCGCTATCGCGACCTGCGCCGTATGGCGTTTCGGCGGGCGCAGGCCGTTCTGGCCGCCGACGGCATCGCCGCCGAGCTGCGCCCGATCGACGCGGCGGCACTCGCGGCGTTCGCAACCTGGCCGCCCCGCAGCGTCGATTGGCCCTGGCCGAAAATGGCGGCCGATTGGCGCCGGGGACGCCCGGCCCGGTTCGATCTAGCGATATGGAGCGACGACACCCTGTGCGGGCTGGCGCTTGGGCGGCCAGCGCCAAGCGCCGCGCACATGTCGCTGCACTACTTGGAGGGCAACCCCGATCCGGGTCACCCGCTGCACTTCAAGGTGCTGAACGTGGTGATTACCGCGTTGGAAGCCTATGCCACCGTCCTTGGCAAAACCGAGTTGCGCCTGGTGGACCCGCTGCCCGAGGCGATCTCCGCCTATTGCTCGCCCGTGCTGGGGTTTGAACTTGTGACTCCGCGCGGGGAAGCACACTATTGCCGTAGGAGCATATGACCGTGACGATTTCCCGCCGCATGGAGGCCCGCAAACCCCCGCGTCGCACCGCTAAAAGCGGACCTGGCGACAACGTGGGCGAGGCTATCCCGACGCTGGAGGAAGCCCGGGCACGACTGGACGCGGCGCGCGATCGGCCCCGGCCATGGCTGACGCCGGAGGCATTCGAAGCCGTCAAGGGCGTGCCCGAAGTGATCGGGCCGAAGATCTACCGCAAGTCTTGATACGCCCACGACGCAATGGCTGTAGGAACCTCGTCCACCCCTGAATCGGTCCCGAGGTGTGGACTCTGCCGACTTGGTCTGCGTCAGCTCTGTTTCAGCAGCTTCCTTACCGGAGGTGGTGAGGGCATCAGCGTCACGCCGGTCTCGGTTATGTCTACCCGCGCTTCCCGATAGACCGCCAGGGCGACGGCCACGCTTTCGGTAAACGCTGGCTTAAAATGCTTGCGCAGCTTGATCCCCGCCCCGAACTGACCGGCCAACGCGGCCCAACTGATGGCCTTTGGCGCCGACAGGGAGTGTAGCCGATAGGGGTGATCGCGGTAGGGAACCGGGTTACCCCGGTCCCCCCGCACAGATCCGTACGGGCGGGACTCCCGCATACGGCTCCCACCTCGGGTGTTTGACGGCGAAGCGCTGGGATGGCCAGGGGTGAAGGATTCGTGGCGTTGGGAGCCACTCTTCTGCCAGCTTCCTCATTTTCTCCCACGTTGTCCGATCCCGCTGGCTGCGCCGCTGTAGGCTGCGTAGACCAAAGGAATTCGACGCCCCTTCGAAAAGTACGAAGTGCACGGTCGTTGGTCGGTATGCGCGGGCCGGTGAATTCGCCACCGAAGGCCGGTTCAAATCGCCACCTGAGGCCGATTGAATTCGCCACCCCTTGCCGCAGGCACCGAGCCGTTAGGCGAGGCCGAACCGTCGCTGACAAACAACTTTATCTGGTAAGAAGAGAAATCGTCAATTAGAATATTCCTGCTTCGCTTGATGTTGAAATTTTCGCCGCCTGTGCATTGCGTGAATAACGGGGATAACTGTTCTAACCTATTTACTTTGCTGGTCTATTTCATCCACAGCCGGGTCCGCCGAGGTGTGGACTCTGCCGACTGGTCTGCGTCAGCTCTGTTTCAGCAACTTCCTTACCGGAGGTGGAGAGGGCATCAGCGTCACGCCGGTCCCGGTTATGTCTACCCGCGCTTCCCGATAGAGGGCCGTCCGGACGACCGAAAGGCTGCTCCCCGTCAAGGTCCGTACAACCGTGCCGCATTGTCGAAGCCGATCGCCCGCGCCGCATCGGGTGGAAGCTGCGCCAGGATCAGCCGCCAACGTCGCACGATGGCCGCGTAGTTCCCCCAGCGTTTCGGCTTGTGCGCGACGGTGGCGAACATCAACCGGTCCCGGAAACGCAGGATCGCCATGCGCCAGTCCGGATGCAGGATACCACAGTCATCGACCACCGGCGGCCCGACCAGTTCCTCTTTGTCGGGATCGGCGAGGTTGGCACCGACCCGCTCCCGCCTCGACAGCGTCGCCCAGACATTACCATGCGCGGCGAGCACGGTGGCGAGTTGTTCGGTGCTGCTGAAGCCGGCGTGCGGCCAGATGAAGACCTGATCCGGAAATTCACCATAGAGCCGGTCGAAGCGCGGCCAGTCGCGCCCCCAGTCATAGATCTCCCAATGCGTCATAACCGGGACATGCCGGCCATGAAGGGCGGCGATCAGGCGATGAGTGTTAGGCTGGGTGGGATCGATGCTGCGCTCGCCCGCGGTGGTGATCTCGCCGCCGGCCTTGTCGCCATGGGTGTAGAGCAACTCGCCGACGAATTTGTACTGACCCGATACCGCCCCGGCAAGCACGTCGCGGACATAGGAGTTGTCCAGGTCGCCGCGCATGTCGAAAAACTTTGGCGCACCGTGGACGATGAAATCCGGATGCGCCGCAGCGAGGCGGGACACCAAGGCGCGGCCGTCCCGGGAATGATGCACGCGCGCGAACAGGGCGATGCGGGCAACACCGGCGGCGCGCGCCGTGGCGATTGCCGCCTCGCCGTCGAACGACTGGTCGGTCTGTGCCATGGCGTCGAATAGCTGGCCGGCATACGGGGCGACCGGCGGTCGCGTGCAGGTTTGGGCGACGGAGGCGGTGACCGGCAGCAGGGAGCCGATCAAGGCGGAAAGCCATCGAGACCCGCAGTTCATGGCAAGAACCCTATCCGTAACACATCCAGAATAAGCCTGCCGTGCCGAGGATGCAATCATCGTCAGCGCAATGACGCCACACGGAAGCCTAACGGCCACCGACAGCCGGATCGGTTCTTACGCCGAAGCCAGCTTCAGGTTCAGGTGCCGGGACAGGCTGATGCGGGCTTCCGCGGCTTCCAGCGCCAGACGGCGATGCAGATCCGGCGGCAGTCTGAGGGTAAGCGTAAGCTGTCGGCCGCCTACCGATTTGGCTCCGCGTGAGGGATACTTCGGTCAGCCTGCTGGGAGCGGGCTAATGTCCACGATCGTCTGGTTAGTGGACATTATATCCTTCGATCGCGGGACATGAGGCATTGA
>NZ_CAJATU010000114.1 GCF_903944925.1 uncultured Rhodopila sp.
ATACATGGCTGGAATGGAGTCGATCCGGCCCGGAAAGTACAATCACATAGCTGTGAATTACATGGCTACGTTTATGGATGGTCCTGGGCGGTTTTTCCAAGAGTTCCGCCGGATTAAAGTAAGAGCAAGAGGGAAGCTCGGGCTAGGGGTTCACCCGTCGCCACTCCACAGCGCCTTCTGTCGTGCCGGTGACCGTGAAAACCAGGACGTCGGCCGCGAACGTAAGTTGCGCCAACATCAATGTGATACCCCTGATGATGGCGCAACTGCTCGGTCGAGCATCCATGAGACGCTACCAATAGATATGGAACGCCTCGGAGCCGACCGTCCCATACGAGCCGTGGGCATCGATTTCGACACCTAGGCTTCCTGCGGTCAGCGGTGTCACGCCGGAGAACGTGGCATTGCTGGCATTAAACGTAAGCCAAGACGGAAGCGCGCCGCCTGCGTTGGACTGCTGGGCCGTGTAGGCGAAGGTGCTGCCATAAATGTCACTGAAGGACGGGTTTGGCATTGCAGCGCTGATGGTTGCACCGAGCGTCGTGCGGATGTCCGACATTTGGGCGCTGAGCGTCGCCGCCGCAGCGCTGCCGATGAAATTGAACGCCTCGCCCGCGGTGCCGCCCTCGCTCGACGTGGCCGAGACCTTGATGCCGAGCGTGGCTGCGTTGATCGGCATCGTTCCCGACAGCGATCCCGTGGACTGGTTGAATTGGACACAAGATGGCAGGGCACCCCCATTAGCCTGTGTCGCCGACAAGGAAATCGTCCCGCCCGCCGGGTCGGTGAAAGAGTTCGCGGGAAGCGTGGCCGAAAATGTGACGCCGAACGTCACACGCAGGTCATTTTGCTGGTGCTGGAGGACGGGAGCCGGGGCGGTGTTGTAGATGTTGAAGCCCTCCGTGGCGGTCGCCCCTTCCGATGTGATCGCGGTCACCACGATGCCCTGAGTAGTCTGCCAGGCTGGCATCGTCCCGGAGAATGTGCCGGTGGACTTATTGAAGCTGAGCCACGATGGCAGTGCGCCGCTCGGCTGTGTCGCAGCCAGCGAGACGGTTCCACCCGCCGGGTCGGTAAACGAACCTGCTGGCAAGACGAAACTGAAAGCCGTGGTAGGTGCATAATGCAGCCGCACGTCCTGCTGTTGGGTGACAAGGACGGGCGTCGGAGGCGTGTTGTAGATGTTAAATCCCTCGGCGGATATTGCTCCTTCCGAAGTTGTGGCAATCACCTTGATGCCCTGGGTAGTCTGCCAAGTTGGCATCGTTCCTGAGAACTTGCCCGTTGAGGGGGCGAAGCTGAGCCACGACGGCAGAGCGGTGCCGTTTTGTTGGAGCGCCGAAAGCGTCACCGTCCCGCCAGTTGCATCGGTGAACGAATTTGCGGGCAGGGTGAAGCTGAACGCGGCGTTTGGGGCAACATGTAGCCGAACGTCCTGTTCTTGGACGGCGAGAAGAGGCGGAGGGGCGGCCAACACGGATGAGCCATTGGCAAGGGTGATGCTCGAAACTGCACTGGTGACCAATCCGTTTTGAACCGCGAAGTTCCCCTCAATCGTGACGCTGTCGCCAGAATTGCCAACGGTGATGGTCAGGTCACCAGCGGCGTTGGCAGCGTAGGACAGCATTGACGCGGTGATTCCGCTGCCAAAGCTCAGGACGTTGGACCCCGATCCCGGCTGAATGATGGCAGAGCCGTCTCCAAGTCCATATGCAAAGCTGTTTGCGAACTGGCCACCAACAGCAGTTCCGCCACCTGAACCGAACTGGAAATTGCTGCCACCATAGGTATTCGATTGGACTGCGTTCCCGCTTGAAACCGACTCCGAATAGGACAGATTTCCGTCGAGGGAAAGCAACGATCCGTCGGAGAACGTGACGTTTTGGACCTTACTGATGATGGAGGAACCGTCTCCGGTGTTCAGAGCCAGTAAATCCCCTTCAATTATCAGGTTGTCGGCAGTACCGACAACCGAGATGGTCAGGTCACCAGCCGCGTCATCGGAAAACGCAAGGTTTGAAGCAGTAATCCCTGCGCCAAGTCTCACGGTGTTGCTGGTCGCGCCTGGCTGAATGGTTGCCGCGCCATCTCCCAAATCAAACATGAAGGTGTTCGAAAACAAACCACCAACGGCGGTGCCACCCCCGGGGTTGAATTGAAACTGGTTCGGTCCAGTCGAATTTCCAACGGCGGTTGTTCCCGGCGCCACGTCCTGCGTGGTGGTTGTCTGACCGCCGGGTGCTGAAGTCACTGAGGGCGATGAGTAGATTGGGGCCGATACGTTCACCGGGGGCGTCGCCGAGGTAAGACCGAAGAACTTCGGCGTGACTAAGGAGACTTTGTCGAACCTGATAAACCAATTTCCAATCGGATACACCAGCTTTCCGTCCGTTACGTAAGGGACACCGACATCAGAGATTTGCACGTCAATTTGGCCGGATGGTTCGATCATTTGCCGCTGGTTACTTAGCATGTAGTCAATCTGGGCTTGGCTATATCCCAAAAGTTGCACGATGTCCAAACCGGGAGTGAAACCAACGACCTCGTCAATCATCCCTGTCAGATTCTTACTGATAGGCAAAGCAGCCCACATCTGTTGAGTCTCGTAGACGTGGATTAGAGTTGTCGGTCCGGATCCACACGATAGCAGAAGACTGTAGTCCCCATCCGTCACGGTCGTCGTTCCTGAACCTCCGAAGAAGTACATGACTTCGTCCGAGCCTGTCGTCATGACCACGCTCGTGGTTCCTGAACCTGCGTTGACAACGTGCGTATATCCAGGCACCGGACCTGCCATGGTAGCAGGCTCGTATGCGCCTCCGTAGATGGATGTTGTTCCGCTTCCACACTGGACGGTCCCGCTAGACCCCGCGAGGTGAAGCGTGAGACTGCCAGTAGTGCCATCTGCATTGACGTTGGTGATGCCGGAATTAACCGTCACGTGGACTCCGTCGATAGTCTGATCGGATGCTGTGCTGCCGTTGAGGTCCAGGTTCGTGGCGTTGGGCAACGCGATAAGATCAAGAGTGTTCGGTGTTCCCTGCGAATTTACCTGAACGCGAGATGTGTCGGCCGTAGCCAGAGCGGCGAACTCAGGCGTATACACGAGAGGGAGGGAACTTGGATAAGGAGAAGTCGCACTCCCGGACACCGGGTTAACCGTGCCGTCACCCCAGATTGTCAAGGACCATGAGTTCACGGTCGCGGCCTGTCCATAGAAGTTGTAAACCTCAAGCTCCCAAGTTCCCGAGGCTTGCTCTCCCCAAAATGCGTTGGAAGTCATGTTGATGCCGGTTAAGAGCCTGTTTGACAGGAATTACCATATCTAAGCTGTAACAGGCTTGTGAACGACGTTGAGCAACCGCCGCACCGACGCGATTTTCGTAAAGTTTTCAGCGGCTTCCAAGCCGCATTCCCAGTGCTTGGCCAGCCTCCGGCAGCCATTGGAGAGCACCCCGTTGAGACCCTCGACGCGCCAACGCACGGGGATGGGAACGAAGCCGGACGCTTTGTCCGGCTTCGCCGTGATCTGAAGGTCAATACCGCGTTCGCGCATCGCTGCGGTGAGTTCCGACCCGGCATAGGCGGAATCGGCCACGACACGGATGATGGACGGATGTTTCTCCCGCACCATGTCGACCAACGGAACCAGCGCCTTGGAGTCATGCACGTTCGCCGCTGTCGCCATCACACCAAGCAGCAAGCCGGCGGAGCATGCCGCGACGTGGCGCTTGATTCCATTGCGCTTTTTACCTCCGTCCACGCCCCTCGGGCCGGCCTGCGGTCCGGCTGAGATGCTCTGCGAATCGACTATCAGTGTCTCCGGCTTCTCATTTCTGCCAAGCTTGCGGCGCGCCTGCGGGTAAAGAATCTCCATCGCCTTGTCCCAAACTCCGTCGCGGCGGAACCGATCATGCCACTCGCGAACGGTGCCGCGCGGACCGAAATCGGTCGGAAGATAGTCCCACTGACAACTCGTCTTGGTGAGATAGAGGTCGCCGTTCACCATCTCGCGCATGTTTGCCGTGAGCGTCGTATACGAAGCAAAAAGATGCTTTATGCTTTCCCACTGTGCGTCGGTCAAGTCGCTCGGGTAGCGGCACGGGCGGCGTTTGTGCCGAACGCGATGTTCATCAGTCCACATGACTGTATCCTCCCTGTCATTCCACGTGGACCATTGTTTTCGTCAGGCGTTGCAAGAGACGCGTTTGTCAAGCAGGCTCTAAATCAAGGCCAAGAGTGCAGTCAAACCCAGATGCACCGGACATCGGATCAAATCCCGCTCGGTCGCTTAATATGCTACGGGTATTGTTCGGAGAAATAAGTATAACTTCCGAGTATGCGGCCAACAACCCACTGTCTTTTATGCGTACGGTCACATGCGTAACACACCCGTCTCCGGATATGCCAGACACATACTGCCCGTTGGTGGTTCCAGGAGCCTCTGACGGAACGGTAAACGAACCGCCGTTAGAAAAAGGGGTCCCGGACGAAATGTTGTTCCCAGGAGTCCACGCCATAGCCAAATTAACCGCAACGTTAGCGTCTACCACACCAAAGCCCAGGTCGTCCGAGAAGTGCATTCCTCCCCCATTCCAGTTCACCGCCTTGTTGTAGGTGAAGTTACCAGCGGATGGAGTGGGTGCATAGCAGGACATAGCAAGGATAGACTGAACATCTAGCCACGTCAAAAACGGGGCGACCGTACACATTAAATCGACGATGGCGGATACCTGCGGAGCAGCGACGGATGTCCCAGAGTTCGGATAGTCCCAGATATAGTTTTTGATACCTGGATCATAGATTGCGGCTGGGACAGCGACTCCTATTGCCGCTACAAGAAGAGAAGATCCGGGAGTCGAAAACGGCGCAACCAGTCCACCTTGTGTGCTGGCGGCCACCTCTATGATTCTTGGATCGCTCTTATATGGTTCAATTGATAACTGGTCAAATGGCACAAGGCTGTTCGTTTTACCTACAGGATCGATATCGTTCTTAGAGTTTCCTGCCGCGAAGATGATAATGGAGCCTTTGCCCTTTCGTCCTTGCGATATTGCATTAGAGAGCGCGCTGTCGTAGCCCGACACCAAGAGAATTTGCGACCCACCTCCAGCATAAGCGGTCGACGCCCAAGAATTGTTGATGGCTACAGCGCCGTTCGCGACCAGCGTGTTGATACCGTAGGCGGCGTCCTTAAACAAAGTTGTGGCGTCTGGGTCTTGTGACATAGCGTACAAATCAAGCGAGGCATTTGGAGCAATTCCAGCTTGCCCGAACAGGATTCCTGGAGCGCCGGTAATAATGCTAGCTACTGCCGTACCGTGCGCTATATGGTCTGCGTCCGTGATTACCGAGTGTCCCGGCCAGGACTGATTGAAAGACCATCGCAATAGGTAGCTCGGCGCGAAGGCGCTGTCTATAACCCCAACCAGGTCGAAACCAGTGGTGATCTTCTGAGCGGACGGAATGTTAGATCCATATGGTCCTCCAGCATAATTATAGGTCAGAAATTGCGGATCCGTTGATGTCAAGCTCATGGGTTTTCCTTTAGGTCGCAGGGTCGCAGCCGTTCATTCGGGGTTCGTCCGAGACGTCATCTCGCTATTTGGTTTTACCAGCCACCCGCATGGGTTCGGCTCTTCCTGAAGGGTAACTAAGCGCGCGACGGCATGTCAACTTTTTTCTGCTCCAGAGTCTTAGAGCCTGATCCATGGCTCCTGAATGACATAAACCATTGTTCCTCAACAGAATTCAGGATGCGTGAATACCTGGTTTTGAAAAACGCACCGAGACCTGGTTCCGTGGGAACAGTCACTTTTGGAGTTCTAGATCAGGGCTCTTACTGCCATTACAACGGTCAGGCTACACGGCGATGAGCGTAAATTTGTGAGGCGAGACAATTTGCCACGCAAGGATCAGCGAAACGAAAATGACCGTTCATACGGCGAGGCTGGCCAGAAACGTTCCATCTGCGGGTAATGCCCAGGTGTTTGATATTCGACGATGTCGTCATGGATCGCGAAATCCAAGTATATTCGCATCGAACTTGCTCTGTGCATTACGCATGTAGTCCGACAGAGGGCAAACGGACAACCTCTAGATTTTCAGGATCGTTCACCATAGCATTATGACGATAAGTGCGTTACGATACCTAGGATATTGCGATACCCGAAGGACTAGTCCATGAAGCACCGAAACGGAAGGGTCCCGAGGTTAGTTTTTGCTTGTGCCACCATGATATGTTTGACGCTAGGCATCACAGCTTATTATATTGACCTATTTTCAACGCCCATGGCATCGCGGAGCCAAGCCGATGTTATGTGGCGCATAAAGTTGTTGTATGAAGATGTATCAGCCGACAATCTTTCCAAAATTACCAGCGTGCTTGGTGTTCGCCTAAATGAAGATCATAACCCTGCGCACGACTTTATGGCAATTGGAGCACATCAACAATATTTTGACGGCAAGGGCGTTTCTATCGAAACGGTCCGTACTGAACTTAACGGCTTTCCCTATACGCTAACACGTATCGTTATCCAAATGGATGGTGGGGAGTGCATCAAATCCCAAGACATCAGGCAGTCATTCGCGTCTGACACTGATGCCACCACCTGTGGCGTGGATGCCCAAGGGCCGTGCGCCGTTACTTACCGACGAGTTTCGAACAATTCCATTCCAAACCCTTATGTCAGTTTCGCATTCGATCACTCTTCCTGCGTAAATAAGATTGACCTTAAACTTGTGTCACCTATTCCACCCGGAGCGACAACAGAGAGTAGGCCGAAGACAGGAGCAGCGGCGCTTCCACCATATCAAGCAGGGCGCTAGCGACCATATACCCGTCGTATTGCTTCCATGGCGCATCCTCAACATGAGCGCAACGGTGAACTGTTCAGCCCTCACCCACCTGGGCAACTGATCGCCCAGTTGATTGAGGTTTTCCACTCAGTAATATGGACGTCGAAAAGTCCCTGCCTGACGGGGTCAATTCGGTCCGCTTGCTCATGCGCCCAGGCTGACCACCTCGCCATCTCGTCCTCTGAAACCGGATTCGCTGATGTCCGGTTCGCTGCGTTCGCCTCATTTACGTATTGGCGGATTTCCCTGGCTTTCCGAAAGGCGTCGGCCTCCGCCAGCAGGCACGCGACACGCTGGCGCTCCAGCTCGGCAAGCCGCTCTCTTTCCGTCCGCTCTGCCTCCTCTCTGGCTCGGCGCGCCTCCTCCAGGAGTTCGACCTTCCGCTCAATTTGCCACTCCCGCTGGCGAACGGCTGCCGCCCGATGGTTCTTCTCTACCTGGGCGACGATAGCGACGGCGATTTCCCTGACCTGCCGCTCGATCGGACTCTCGCCATCCTCCCAAAAGGTCGACCGGTCCATCTCGATCCGGATTCTCGCCGTCGCGGTGCGCGGTTCGTTGTCCGGCTTCCGCTGTGGCGAGGACTCGACGACTGTTGCTTTCACGAGGACGCGCTGATGGCCAACCACTACGGCGAATTCCTCAATCGGCTTGTCGTGTCCGCCGCCCCAAGTGTCGGCCCGGCCGCCGAACCGCGCGGTGGCGAGGAAGATGGCGGACAGGATGCGCAGCCGCCGCTGCTGGGCGGCAGTATCGTACTGCGGCTTCTCCCAGGAGAATACCATGCCGCCCGCCGCCTTCTCCCGCTTGATGTCGTCCTTGCGCAGGAGCTTAGCGATGGTCGGCGCGGCCAGGTCCAGGGTCTTCGCCACCGTCACCTTGCCGATGCCCGCTTCGACCCGCTTCTCGACGGCCTCGATGGTCTCGCCGAACACAGGTTCCGGGGGTTCCGGCCCCAGGATTTCTTCCTCAGTTGGGCGGTCGTATTCGCGGGGGCGTAGAGGCCGCCGCCGATGATCGCAATCTCGCTCAAGCCGGGTGGCCGGAGTGGCAAGGATATCCTGATGACTGGCTTTCCCGCGGTCCGCCGCGCCCAATAGCCGCGGCCAGGAACCGGCACATACATCTGGCGGCATACCTTCGCCACGGCGACGTCAGAGACACCAAACCGCTCGGCCAGCTTCTTGATCGGCTCCGACCAGGCGAGGTCGTACAATTCCGTCCGGGTCAGGCGGTTGCCGGATGTCCGCATGATGGCCTTTTGCGTGGCATGAAGGCAGTCTCATATCGGTTTGCGTGCGCTTCAGACGCCGCGTCCCGAGACCAGCGGCCGACTCGGTGCTGATCGTTATGGCGAACATCCCAGGCCGAAACGAGCACCACTGAATCGGTATCTTGCTCGATGGACGCATGTCGCCATCCCTCCGGCGGTCAAATGGAGTCCGCGAGCGGCGGGTCGGTCGTGTCCGCGCGAAGACAGCTTTCGTTATTAAGGAAGCCGATTCCAGGATGCCCGACGAAGATACCCATCAGAACTTCACCATCCCCTGAGCAAGCCCGCATCGTTCGCACCACCCCGATCATGGTCCGCGAATCTATCGTTCAAGCAGGTAATCGCCATTTTCCCAACTGGTTGGCCTCAAGACGGTTGCAGTTTGTCTCGGATGTCTCACAGGATAGTTCACGAGGCACTGGAGATAGAGCCATGGCGTACACCCCAATCGCTGGGACGAACCAGTCCGACTTAACACCCTGCCTCGCACCGCTTCCCATTGTCGTCGGCAGAGCAGAGGCTTGGCTTCGCGCCAAGATGGAAACAGGGCTTCCGACGGCATTTGACGGAAAGGTGCATTTCACCCTATTCGACCGCTGTATGCCGCCGGATTGGCTGTGCGACCCGATCACAATGCTGCCTGTCATGGTCGTTGTAGGTGCTTGGCTTAGCGGGACAGTAATCTCGGTTACAGAAGACCCCAAGGGACTTACAGGTTACAAATTGGGCGAAACTGTGGAATTCAGCGAGCGTTTTCTTGATTTGGCCTTCGCGCGCTTGATGCCGGAATGGCATACGGTCATGCCTTCAAGTTTTAAGGGCATCCGGGATGGTCAACATATCGAATGCATGTGGCTCCTCAACGACAACGGCTTCTTCGCCGCGTTGAATGCGCAAGGACTCCCTATCCATAACATCCCAAGCAAAGTGTTCGGGAGGCTTCCTGAGCAGTTCCTCCGGAACCCAGGAATCATCAAACACTTCATGCAGGAGGCGGAAACTGCCGATTCATAAGAAGTTTGGTAGCTTCCGACATGATTAGTTCATGTCGACGGACTGATTGTGACATGCGTCGACGGGTTTTGTCGGGCTGCGTTCGATAGTGTTCATCAATGTATTGCTCAGCTCGCTCGATTATCTCACCCGAACCAGCGGCCTCAGGGCTACGGTCCAAAATCAGCCAAGCCAGGTAGCAGGCTTCCTGTTTTGTGGCATTATAGGCTCGGTATGTCTCGTCGTCCTGATCTATGGACTCGTCTCGGTCCGACGGCTTGGCGTAACGGGGATGATATTTTTCTACCAATATTGGATTTTCTTGGCTGACGCCGTCCCACAGGCGGCGCTCATACACGACAACGGCGAGAAACCGCCTCCATTCAACGACCAAGTCGTTCCGAATCACTTTGCGTTCTAGGTAGTCGGAAAAGGATGCGTCAGGGTCCATAGGCATTCGGTTCACCAGATGTTCGGGCCGGTTAACCCTCAAAGCAGTGGCGAGTCAATGGCACTCGCGCCGCGGACTAAGCGATCACTTGAACAGTTTTGGGATTCCGGCGCGGCTCAAAGTAGGATTCATGGGAGACCTCTCAGCACGAGGTTTCCATGCCCGAACCGACCCCAGCCTGCTTTCTGTTTCAAAATCCAATCAAACTCAACTGCGGGACGTCGGGTTATTGTTCTATGTGGGACCTAGGTTTGGACGCCTGGTTGGATACCCTTGTGGGCTGTTGAACGCAGGTTGTGCCGCAGACGGTTAGAAGAGGTGTATCGGTCCGAGATGGACCGATTACCAGACACCCCGATGCCGTCCGCCATTTAAGGCATCCATCAGCATCATTGTTTCAGCGTTGAGATGGCGTTGCGATTTGGCACGGGTAGATGTAGAAGCCACATCGACCGCTCGCTTTCGGGGCGGAAACGAGGCGGCATAAGAACGGAACCTGCGGCTTGCCAATCCTGGAACCGCGATGGACTGAAAGGTCGATTCCCAGCAGCGGGCGCGATCCACTGGGCATGCAGGCCACCTCGGTCCGAATCTACCGGACGCTGGTGCCAGGACTGACGAACGTCACGAACCGCCTCCGCTATTACAGCTTTTATTGCTGGGTAGTGACCCGATGGGGGACCGATAAGCACGCAGACCATACGCAGGGCTGGCGCAGCTTCATCCGCAGGGCGGAGGCTCTCTACGCGATGGCCAGTCTGGTTGCCGATGCCGACACCAGTGGAGGCATGGCCGGACGGGAATGGGCCGAAAAGGCGGAAAGCTCGCTGGCCGGAGCCGAATACCTCGATCTCGTAGTCCATGACGATCCGGAGAGTGATGCCAGCTACCTGGGTGCCAAGTCAGGCAACTTCGGCCAGTTCTATGTCGCAAGCATGCTTGAAAGCGGTCTGCTTAGGGAATCTCGGGGCGTTCCGCTAATCGACGACAACGGCCGTACGATGGCGGCGGCGTTTGCCGCATCAAGTGGCGCTGCGGCCGACGTGTTTGTTCAGGCGGTCATCGACGGACGCGCCCGGGTGACGGACCTCAAGCCGTTCGGGGAGACCATGGGACCGGGCGCTATTTCGGGCGGGTCGGAGGAGATGAAACTGCTGCGAGACTTTCTCGGCGGGGAGGTGGGAGGCCACCGCGCAGCGGCCCGCCGTTCATCCGCCTGGCTATTGCTGGACTATATGCGGAGCGGAAATTCGAAATTCGATGAGAACAGGTTCCGCGAGACAATCTACCGCGGGTTCTTGCCGGACGGAGCCGGATACAATCCCGCCGGAGAAACGGCCGAACGCTGGCGTGCCTACGAGGCGAACGAACTTTGCCACGCGGCCATGGCCTCGCTGTTCAACGGCCTCATGCTCAAGCTCGAAGGCCAGTTCCCGATCGGCGCGGAACCCGACCAGCTGCTGACGGCATTCATCGGCCCCATCGCGGCGGAACTGGGAGCCGAAGCGGAGACTTGGCGGGAATGGGTAACCAGGGACGCCAAGGGCCGCGTCGGCGAAGAGCACGAATTGGCGGGGCTGATATCGTCCTGCCTGTCGAAAGAGGCGGACGGTGCCAAGGACAGCGCTGTCCTGGCCGGGGCGGTTCGCCTGCTTGGCGTGTTGTGGGCGCGTTGGGTCGACACGGGGAACGTCATCGATATCGTCAAGCGTCACGCCGGGAATAGCGGCCGCTCTATTTCCGCCGTCTTGGCGACGCTGTCGGCGGAAGAGAACACTCCGCTGACAAATGCCCTGGCCAAGGTCATTCATACGCATGTCATTGACGGCCACACGGTGGTGGCCGGGCGCAAGCTCATATCGAGCGGCCGGGACACATATCATTTCATGACCGCAAATGGCCGAATCTCGAACGGAAAATGGCGGCCCTACCTCTACACGAGCCCTCGGATTAACAATCTCGCACGCTTCCTCGCCGACGCGCAGATGCACGATGGCCAGCAGCCGACCGCTGAAGGTCTGAAGTTCCTGGAAAACCATGAAGCCGCATAACCTGCTCGGAACCTTGAAGGAGAGCGGCTACCACTCCTCGATTTGCACCACCTATTCCGTCGACGGCGCTTTCTACGAAGGGGCCATCCAGCGGCGGCTGCGCACCCAGAATTGCCTAAACAACATTCTCATCGCAGACGCCTCCATGCTCGGCGAAGCGCTGCGCTGCCTGCCGAGATCCTTCCAGATGGCCGGACGCCGGTATGCGGTCGTCCCCGCCCATGTCCAGGGTTGCTTCCATCCCAAGGTGCTTCTCCGGCTCGGAACGAACCGCGCGCGTCTTCAGATAATGTCCGCGAACGCGACCACCGCAGGATGGTGCCGGAACCTGGAAGTGCATTCCGACCTGTTGTGGGAGGAAGGGGCTGATGACCCGGACAACGAAACCCACCGCCAGCTGATCCGGAAGGCATACGATTACCTCCTGCACTGGCTGGAACCTCTCGCGGGTGATGTGATCGCCGCGAAGCTACGTGTCTACATGACGCAGGCGCGGTGGCTGTTCGACATCGATCCCAATCCCGGACCTGTATCACTGGCGGATGGCACCGCCGTCGACCTCCTGCTGGAACGGGGTGACGGCACCGGGTCCGGCATCCTCAACCAACTGGTGGCCTGCGTATCCGGCGATCATATCCGGCGCATTGTCGTAGCCTCGCCGTATTGGGACACTGGTGCATCAGCCCTGCTGGACCTCCAGGACGCGTTTGACGGGATTCCATTGGTAATCGCCGTCAATCCGAATTCCTCCGAATTTCCGCAAGGCGTCGATTTGTCAAAGCGCCCAATCAGCTTCGCCACGGACAAGGTCCTGCTTGACGACAGATTCGCCCACGCGAAACTCTTCGTTCTCGAAGGCGACGCTGCCGACCATGTCGTCTCCGGCAGCGCGAACGCCAGCCGTGCTGCGCTCGGGAGCCTCAATGGAATTCGGGCACGGAATGCGGAAGCCACGGTCTACAGGCGTCTTCCCCGCGGAACCGTCCTGCCGTCGCTGGGGCTGTCCCTCGCCCAGAAGGTCGAACAGTCGGTGCTCCGCAAGCCGAACCCGCCCTCCTATATTAACGGGGCGCAGCGTCTGGCCGCTGGCACCGTTGAACTGGACGGCAGCCTGATCACGTGGTGGCCGCCGTCCGGCGTCAGTGCCAGGGGAGCCACGATGCTCGCTCCTCTCGGCGAATTTGCCGTCAGGGCGAAGGGCAACGGACAGGGGGCCGTGGACCTGCCGAAGCCTCCGGACCTGCCGCTCATCGTCCGCTTCAGGCTGGCGGACGGGCGGGAGACAGTTCCCGTGATTGTCCACGACTACGATTTGCTGCATGCCAACTCGATTACATCCTACGGGTCGATGACATTGAAGGTCCGCCGTTATGAACGCGGCGACATCGACCTTATCGACCTTGCCGCCGAGGCCGACAGCCTGTTCGCCCTGCCGGACCGTCCGTTCGGATTAGGCGGTGGCGGGGATCGCGACCACAAAGAACCGGACCATGAATTCGAGTTCGAGGATGAGGCGGCATTCCGCAAGGCCACGGAGCTGCCACGCTCGCCAGGTCGGTTCGGTCCGGTGGGAACAGAGGATGTCGTCCACGCCCTGATGTCCCGCATCACCATGGGTTTCCATCTCGGCATGGTGAACCCCGCAGCTGAACGGGAGCGCGAGCGGCTGGAGAACGAGGATGATGATGCGGGGGAGAACGAGGATGACCTTCCGCCGCCCGACGACGACAGCCCCAAGCCATCGCCACCGAAATCCGACAACCAGAACCTGCCCGATGGCGTGTTCACCCCCAAGCAGGTCGCACGCCGCCGCAGGCATGTCATCCGCATGATGAAGGTGGCCGATGCCGACCTGGACAAGCGAGGGCGCGACCCGTCGCTGATAGTGGAGGATGTCCCAGCGAAGGCGGCTTTCGTCATTTCCGTCCTCAACATGGCATCACGCCTTCAGCATTGCCTGCCGGACGGCTCCAGAGCAGTGCTGATGCCACTGCTGCCCGACGGCAACGACAGGGACAACTGCGTTCTCGTGGTAAGCGTAAGCTGTCGGCCGCCTACCGATTTGGCTCCGCGTGAGGGATACTTCGGTCAGCCTGCTGGGAGCGGGCTAATGTCCACGATCGTCTGGTTAGTGGACATTATATCCTTCGATCGCGGGACATGAGGCATTGA
>NZ_CAJATU010000115.1 GCF_903944925.1 uncultured Rhodopila sp.
CACCATCAGCTCCGGCAGGACGCTGTCCTCGATGCTGACGCGGGTTTCCGGCGCCAGCACGGTGGCGAGGCCCTCGACGATCATCTCATCGCCGCGCAGCAGGTGGGTTTTCAGCACCACGGTCCGCGGCGGGCGCTTTTCAGAGACGATCAGGCGCACGGTCAGTTCTTCGCCGACACGGGCGCGGCCGTGGAAGGTCAGGGTCTGGCCTTGATACAGGGTCCCCGGCCCCGGCAGCAGGTTGCCGAGTACCGCGGAGAACAGCGAGCCGAGCCACATCGCCGGGGCGGGGTCCGCCGGGTCGTCCGGTTCGGCCGCGGCGGTAGCCGGCAGGTTCGCCGGGTTCAGGTTGCCGCTGACATGGGCGAAGACGTACAGATCGTCGGGTGTCACCACGCGGGTGATCTGGTTCATGTCGCCGATCTTCAGATCGTCGAACATCTTGCTTGTGCGCATTCTATACTCCCGTGTCCGCCGGTTTGTTTCCCGATGGTTGCGTGTGTTGGAATTAATCGGCCGCCTCCAGGAGCCCGGAATTAAGGGCGGCGGCCCGCAAAGCGACTTTGCGGTATATCGCGACGTAGTCCTGAGCCATCCGCCTCGCGGTAAAGCGGGCGGCGAATACCGCCCGAACCTTCCTGCGCGAAAGCCGGCCCAGCTCGGACACGGCGGCGATGGCCTCCAACTCGTTATCAACAATAAAACCCGTTACTTCGTCGTCGATGATCTCGGGGACCGAGCCGCGATTGAAGGCGATCACCGGCGTGCCGCACGCCATCGCTTCGATCATCACCAGGCCGAACGGTTCCGGCCAGGCGATCGGCATCAGCAGAGCGACGGCGCCGGACAGAAAAGCCGACTTTCCGGCGTCGGAGATCTCGCCCACCAGTTCCACGCCGCCATCCGCCAGCATCGGCCGGATGACCGTTTCGAAATAGCCGCGATCTGCCGTGTCCACCTTTGCCGCGATCTTCAGCGGAATCCCGCAGGCGCGGGCGATGCGGATCGCGGCGTCCGGCCCCTTTTCCGGCGAGATGCGGCCGAGGAAAGCGAGATACTCCGGCTTGATGCTGTCCACCGGCATCAGCAGTCCGGCCGGCAAGCCATGATAGACAGTCGCCATATAGTTCGCATCAGGCAACGGCCGGCGCTGACTGTCAGAGATGCTGACAAGAGGCACGTCCGGAAACGCCCTGAACATCGGGTGCAGTTCCGGGAGGTCGAGCCGACCATGTAACGTCGTCAGGAACGGCGTCGGCTGCCGGCTGAACAGGCTGAACGGCAGGTAGTCCATGTGGAAGTGCATGACGTCGAACTCATCCGCGCGCCGGCGAACGGCCTCAAGCAGCAGCAGGTTGGGCACCAGCTGGTCGCGGATCGAAGGACAGAGCCGCAAGGCTTGCGGCCACACCGGATCAAGCTCCGCCCGCGTCACGGAATCTCCGCTCGCGAACAGGGTGACGTCATGGCCGAGTGCGACAAGCTCCTCGGTGAGGAACGAGACGACCCGTTCGGTACCGCCATAGAGCTTCGGGGGAACCGCTTCGTACAACGGTGCGATCTGGGCGATGCGCATGATCAGGGCTCCGGTGAGGGCTGCAGCATGTGCCCGGCCTGCCGGGCTCAAAAAAACTTGGCAACGCAGTCCTGCATTATATCTGCCGAATAATGGTGGCGCATCAGACTCGGAAATTACCTAGACCGCTTCGATCCCGACCGCGCCCCCGCGGCACCGCGGGCTGCCGGACGGGAACGCGCGATTGAGTAGATTCCGAACCTGCCTCGGCCGGACGGCGGCATCATAAGCTAAGCCGGAGCGCGCATAATCCCATGACGCCCGGGCGCGAGAATTAGACAGCAACAGAGCAAGGTGCCAGCCAATGTCCGTCCGCGAATTACACGCATCTCCGTCCGTCCAACTCGGAACTTTGAAAGCAGCTATTTTCGATGTCGATGGCGTCTTGCTCGCGTCGCCGCATGAACACGCCTGGCGCGAAGCGCTGAGCGGAATAACCGATCCGAACCTGTTCACGACCGAGATATACCAGGCGCATGTCGCCGGCAAGCCGCGGCTGATCGGCGCCCGCGCAGTGCTAAAGGCGCTTGGCGTGCCCGACGACGGCAGCCTGGCGGTCAGCTATGCCGAGCGAAAGCAGAAGTGGCTTGAATATCTCGTCCATTCAGGCGGCGTAACCGCATTTCCGGACGCCCTCCGTTTCGTCCAGGCCGTGCTGTCGCTCGGCTGGCCGATGGCGGTCGCGTCATCCTCCAAAAACGCCAATGACATGATGCGGTCAGTCCATCTTGCATCCGGCCAAAGCCTGTTCGAAGTCTTCGATGTCAATGTCTGCGGCCGCGACCTGGCGCACGGCAAACCCGACCCGGCGATTTTCCTGCTCGCCGCCAGGGAACTGCGGATCCCGCCGGCACACTGCTTCGTCGCCGAGGACGCCCCGGCCGGGATCGAGGCGGCGCGCGCCGGCGGAATGACCGGGCTCGGTGTTGCCCGCCATGACGACGCGGCGGGTCTGCGAACCGCGGGCGCTGATCTGGTGGTGACGAGTCTGGACGAGGTCGCAGTCGGCGAACTGGCCGAGGGTCGGATGCGCCGGACACCGGCATGACCGAACAGGAGGCGATGCAGCGCGTATTGCAGCCGACGTCCGATCCGGCCTGGGTCCTGAACGTGGATGGCTACGATCCGCTGCGGGAAAGCAGCATCGAGTCGCGCTTTGCCATCAGCAACGGCTTCCTGGGCATCCGGGGTGCCAGGGCGGCATCACGGGGCGCACGATGGGTCGTGCCGGCCCGGACCTACGTGGCCGGGCTGTTCGACGTCTCCGGCACCGAGCACGCAACCCCCGGCCTGGTGCCGGCCGCGGACTGGCTGCGCGTCCGCTTCCTGGCGGCTGGAGAGCCGCTGCTGCTGCATCCCGGTGACGTCTCGTCGCATCGCATGACACTTGACCTGCGCCGAGGCGCGCTGCTCAGCCGGGGCAGCCGCCTCAAGGCGCCCGAACTCGGTCTCCACGCGCAGACCCTCCGCCTGGTATCGCTGAGCGACCGGGCCATCGGGCTGCAACTGATCCAACTGGAAGTCGAGAGCGGCGCGATCGACGTCACCATCGAAGCCTCCTTCGAAGGCGTGGAACTCGGGCTGATAGCCGATCGGCTGGATCAGGATCTGGGCGTGTGGCGTACCGCGCAATCGGGAAAACACCTGGCCATGGCGAGCGAGCCGTCGTTGCAGATCGACGGCCGGGTCCAACCGCCAACGACGCTCGGCAAACTGACATGGTCCTGGAGCTGGAAATGCCGCCCCGGTCAGATCGTCTGTTTTCAGCGTTTCGTTGCCGTCGTGCGCAGCGACATCCCGGACACGGATCCCGGCCGGGAGGCCCGCGATCGGCTCCAAGGCGCGCTTCATCTCGGCTGGAGCGGCGTGTTCGCGGCCCATGAGGCGGCCTGGACGAAGCGCTGGCATCACAGCGGCGTGGAGGTCGATGGGGACGCAGCCGCGCAGCGGGCATTGCGGTTCGCCATCTACCATCTGACCAGTGCGGCCAACCCGGCAGACGAAAGCGTCTCCATCGGGGCGCGGGCGCTGACCGGGGACGACTATCATGGCCACGTGTTCTGGGACACCGAGATATTCTTGCTGCCGTTCTACGTTCTGACCTGGCCGGAGGCGGCGCGCGCGCTGCTGATGTATCGTTTCCACACGCTGCCTGCTGCGCGGGCGAAGGCTGCGCGGATGGGTTGGCGCGGGGCGCTCTATGCCTGGGAGTCCGCCGCTACCGGCGCGGAAATGACGCCGGAGGAGGTCCTGGGACCGGATCGTCAGGTCATCCGCATCCTGTGCGGCACGCAGGAGCAGCATATCAGCGCGGACATCGCCTACGCGGTCTGGCAATACTGGCACGCGACCGGGGATGACGGCTTCCTGCTCGAAGCGGGAGCGGAGATTTTGCTTGAAACCGCCCGGTTCTGGGCCAGCCGTGCCACGCTGGAGGCGGACGGACGTTGCCATATCCGCGGCGTCATCGGACCGGACGAATACCACGAACATATCGACGACAACGCCTATACGAATGTCATGGCGCGCTGGAACATTCGCCGCGCGCTGGACATCGCCGCGGCGCTGCGCGAACGCTGGCCCGCGTGCTGGACGGCGCTCGCCGGCCGTTTGCGTCTTGACGAGGCCGAACTGAAACTGTGGCGGAGCGTTGCCGATACGCTGATTGACGGCCTGCAACCGACGACCGGACTGTTCGAACAGTTCGCCGGATATTTCGGTTTGGAAGACATCGATCTGGCCAAGTATGCCGGCCGCACCGTGCCGATGGACGTGGTGCTCGGCCGGGAGCGGACGCAGCAATCGCAGGTGGTCAAACAGGCCGATGTCGTCGCGCTGCTGGGGCTACTGCCTGAGGAATTCAAAGGCGAAACGGCGGCGGCGGCAAACTTCCGCTATTACGAACCCCGGTGCAGTCACGGCAGTTCGCTGAGCCCGGCCATGCATGGACTTGTTGCCGCGCGGATGGGCGATACCGAAATGGCGCTTCGATTCTTTCACCGAACGGCGGATATCGATCTCGCGGATACGCAGGTGGCGACCGACGGAGGCATTCATATCGCGGCGCTCGGCGGCATCTGGATGCTGACGGTGCTTGGCTTTACGGGCTTGTCGTTGCGCGACGACGGTATTGACATCGACCCCCACCTGCCGGGGGACTGGCACAGCCTGGCGTTCCGGGTTCAGTGGCGCGGCCGGTGCCTGAAAATCAGCATCGATCAGGATAGGCAGATCGCCGAACCCACGCTTGAAGCGGGCGAACCGATGATGTTTTCTGTCAGAAGCAAGCGGCACGAACTGCGCCAGGGCGCCGGATTGCAGGTTTCGACCGCGCACCCGTAACGGGTGGTCGGCTTGGCATAGGGGGTAAGGACATGACGCTTCGGCTTTACATCATCCGGCACGGTGAAACCGAGTGGTCTCTGTCCGGCCAGCACACTGGCCGCACGGACCTGCCCCTGACCGCCCACGGTGAGGAAGAAGCACGCGGACTCCAACTCTGGCTCAGGCACATCCGGTTCGCCCGCGTGCTGACCAGCCCGCTGCAACGCGCCCGCCGGACCTGTGAACTGGCCGGGCTTGGCGCTGCGGCCGAGGTTGAACCGGATCTCGCGGAATGGGCCTATGGCGACTATGAGGGTCAGCTTTCCCGCGACATTCGCAAAGAGCGCCCGGGATGGAGTGTGTTCCGGGACGGCTGTCCGAATGGCGAAATGCCGGATCAGGTTGCCGCCCGGGCCGAACGCCTGATCGATCGTCTTGGCGGGTTGGACGGAAGCGTCGCGCTTTTCTCGCACGGCCAGTTCTCCCGCGTTTTGGCCGCGCAATGGATTGGCCTTACCGTTGTGAAAGCACAACACTTCGCCCTCGGCACCGCTGCGCTGAGCATCCTCAGTTTCGATCCTGCCCATCCTGAAGTGCGGGTGATCGAGTTGTGGAACGCAGCGTCGGCGGCCCTTGCAGGCTCCGCCGTGGCGGAACCGGCAAAACCCCGTTAGCTCGTAAAGTCGAGCGGCGATGCGATTGCTCGCCGCTCGGGTTGAACGAACGTTAAGCTGCTGCACCCCCAAGCCGGGCGGGAGGCCCAAGACGCCGCTGGGTTACCCACCATACGAAACCAACCAGCGCGATAATGACCACTGTGCCAGCCACCAAAAGCAGAGGCGATTGGTCAAGCCAGCCCAGGGCCGGAACTGCCAGGAACAGCGCGCCGCCGACGGCGCAGATCTGCCAGACCCTGGTTTGCACGCCCGCAACAAAGGTGCCGAGGGCCAGCAGGACCATCATAGCGAGCGACGTTGCGTTGGCGTTCAAAACCCCCTTCACGCCATCGTTGTAAAGCAGGTACATCGCCAGCATGAGCGCGCACCAGTTCAGCGCGACCCCGAGCACGAGCGCATAGCGCTCCCGCCGCGTGACGAAATTCTGCCAACCCTCGGCGCCTGATATGATGGCGAAGACGGGAATCAAGATCCCCCAATACGTTACCGGCAGCCGGAAGACGACGCCCACCAGCGCCAGCAACAGCATGGCGATGAACGGTATGTCGTGCTGGAACCACTGCAGGAAGACTGATTGTTGCGAGACAGGCGGGGCAGGCGCAGTCGCGTCCGCCGCGGGAATGGTGAAACTGTCGGCGTTATTATCCACGATATGATCCCCCGGTAAGCGCACGTGGCGTAGTCAAACGCGAACGGTGCCAGTGGCGGCCGAATTCGCGGAATGGAAACAAAACTATCATCGAAATCAGAAGGAAACTCATTGTAACCTCACAAGATCTTTGTTCAGACCGCCCAAGGAAGGCCGGGCCGCCGATCGGCTGGCGCCCCGGCCAGGCCGCGGTCAGTGCTTCGGCGCGTCGGTCGGATCGATGGCTGATTGGGCGGCTTCGCGGGCCGTATCCCTGGCGCCTCCGACAGCGTTCTGCTGTTTGCCCGCATCGCGCTCCGCGGTACCTTCCGCGACGAGTTCCGGCTTGCCGGCGAGGTTGCCCAGCCCTTCCTTCACCGCCCCTTTTAGTTGGTGGCCGACACCCGCGATGCGATCCGTGTCAATGCCGATGACGCTTGCCCCTTCGGGACCCGCAACGTTCTGGGCCTCGCCGGCGGCCCGCTCAGCCGCGCCATCGGCGGTAAGCTTCGCGTCGCCGATGATCTTGCCGATGCCTTCCTTCAGGACCCCCTTGACCTGATGGCCGATGCCTTCGAGGCGATTACTGTCCATGATACTCTCCTTTGTTGTATTCATTCAGTCGCAACATCCATCAGCGATTGCACGGCACGGTCGGCAGCAAGCTTCCGGCTCTGTGCACTCACCTCAGAATTTCAGGCCCGCAACGGCATCTGGTTCCCGGGCGAACCATGAATAAGGCCATTGGCGGCGGGCACCTTGCCGGCATTGTCAAGCAGTTCCAGAAACGGCTTGATAATGTCGATCGGCATTGGGAATATAATAGTGGAGTTCTGTTCAGCTCCAATCTCGGCCAGCGTTTGCAGGTAGCGCAACTGCATGGCGGCGGGAATGCTGGACAGTATTCTGGCCGCGTTGACCAATGTTTGCGATGCCTGGAACTCGGCTTCGGCATGGATGATCTTGGCACGCCGATCGCGCTCGGCCTCCGCCTGCTTGGCGATGGCTTTCACCATGTTGTCGGTGAGTTCGACGGTTCTGATCTCGACGTTGCTCACTTTGATCCCCCAAAGCTCGGTCTGGGAGTCCAGAATGCTCTGGACGTCGGCGCTCAGTTTCTTTCGTTCGGACAGCATCTCGTCCAGTTCGTGCTGCCCCAGCACGGCGCGCAAAGTGGTTTGCGCGAGCATGTTCGTGGCGGGGAGGAAGTTCTGCACCTGAATGATCGCCCGCTCGGGGTTGACGACGTTGAAATAGAGCACCGCGTCGACCTTCATCGAGACATTATCGTGCGAGATTACGTCCTGGGTCGGTATTTCGATGACCTGTATACGCAGATCCACGCGCACCATTTCCTGAATAAACGGAATCAGCAAAACAAGACCCGGGCCCTTGACCTTTTGAAAACGGCCGAGCGTGAAGACCACAGCGCGCTCATATTCGCGCAGGATCTTGATCGTCGCCGTGACCAAAATGAAGGCTGCGACCACGACGACCGGGATGATGGTGTAAAGCGAGAAAAAGTAGGACATGGCTCCCGACCTTGCGGAATAGAGAAAAACAAATTTGATATTGAATTTCTTTATATAGACCGAAGCGGCGGCGGCGAGAGGTTCGGAAACTACCTACCCGCCGACACGCCTCTACTTAGGCCGAGCCGTACGATCTACCTGCGGCGGTCGTCAGGTCGAGCCTTTTCCCAGGTGTCCGCCAGTTCGCTGATTGCTTTTTCGTAGGAGGCCTTCGCATCGTCCAGGCCATCAGCTGCGACGGTCTGCAACTTGTATGCCCCAGCCTCGGCTCCGTCCAGGGCCGCCAGCAGATCGGCCCAGCTCGCCGCCCCGTCCTTTCGCGCTGCCGCCTTAGTTTCTTCGTCAAAGCGGAGAAGCCTGGCCTGCCAATCGTCCAGTTCTTCCTCGGACTTCCGGATGTATGTATCCCTCCGCCCTGGCACAGCCGCATTGGCGGCTGTTTGCGTCCCGCCATCCGGCGGCACCGGCTGGGCGCAAGCAAAAGGCGCCGCGCCGATCGGCAGGAGCAACCCAAGTAAGATGGACGTCGCGATACGCATGGCAATCTCCTTCAAGACGATCGGCCCTTGCGGCATCGGTCATCCGCGGGTGAACGCCAATATTTGTAATGATCCAGCAACCGGGTTCAGCCGCGCCAGACGCCTCGTTCATGACCTTCGCCGTAATAGCCGCGGCCGCCGCGCCCGGGTTCGATAATGCACGCTGAAACCGCCAGCAGTGCCAAAACGAGGGCCAAAAATGCTCGGACTTTCATGATTTTCTCCGCAGCCGACGATGGACTTCGCTCAATGGATGGCAACGTCTACAACGCGGTTTGGCGCATCGGGAACGTTGTCTGCCGTTGCGACGCGTTGACGGGTCTCACCGGTCCAGCGGGTTTCCACCCGGTCAGCCGCAACGTTGCTGTTATAGACCAACGCGTCACGAACCGTGTCGGCGCGCAGATGCGACAGGTGCATGTTGTAATCCGGGCTGCCGACGGTGTCGGTCTTGCCGACGATCGTGGCAATTTCGTCCGGGTGCCGCTGAAGAATACTGGTGATGTCGCCAACAGTAAGCCGTCCCCGGGCGTCGAGCGCATGGCTATTGCTCGCAAACTCGATATGGTACCAGGTTGCCGCGGGACCGGGAGATACAGGCGGCGGGTTCGACGCCACCGTTGCCGGCGGCGTCCGGGCGCACGCGGCAGGCAGAGCAAGCAGCACCAGCAGCGCTACATGGCGCGATGAGAATGTATCAAGTGACATCATTTGTCTCCGCAGGATCGGGATTGCGCCCGCTCTCCGGCCGTTGATCCGGGGGCATGATCGCCCACGGAGCAACGGCCTGATTCAATCGTCACAGGTGGTGGGCGTAGACCCCACCGAGACCGCCCAACAGCCAGACGACAATCAGCACAACCAGCACCAAGCCAAGCACACCCCCTAGACCGGACGTGCCATAGCGGTTATAGCCATAGTACCCGCCACCCCCGCCAAACAGCAGAACCAGCAGGACGACAATAAGAATCGTGCTCACCACATATCTCCTTCCGATGGATCACGGTTCGGACAATCTGCCGGTGCCCTATTTCTTGAGTGCGTCCCGAAGCGTATCCTTCACGCCGCCGACGGCGTTCTGAACCTTGCCCTCGGCCCCATCGGCTTTGCCGTCGGCTTCCAGCTTCGTATCACCTAATCCTTTGCCGAGAGCCTCTTTGATCGAGCCTTCGACCTGTTTCGCAGATCCGGCGATTCTGTGTTTGTCCATTTTCCTGTCTCCGGTATTTCGGTAATAAAACGCTTACATTTCGTCCGGCAGGGTCTTTACAGACCTGCCTTGACCTTCTCAGCGGAATTGGTCACCGCATGACCCGCGGCGCTCACGTCCTGGCCCGCGCCGGCCGTGGTGTTGCAGGCGCTCAACAAAGCGGCCGTGCCCGACAAAAGAACAAGATTGAGAAGAACGATAGCCAGATTTTTACGCATCAGAAATCCCTTTCATTGACATGGATCACGGGCCTCCGAGCTTCAGGTAAATCGCCCTCGGTGTTCCCGCATGCTGCTCCCGCAACTGCTCCAGCCGATCGGCGAGGTCGGCAAAAGTGGCGCTGTTCGACAACCTGAAAGAGGACGCGCTAGCGGCGAATAGTGCCGTTACCTCGTTTATGGACAGAGATGTTTGGTTTTCGCCTTGCATATCCTCCCCCCTCGTATTGTTCGAACAAAATCCGCCCCTAGCCGAGAAGCCGCAGCGCAAAGTGCCAGGCCGAGAAGAACACCACGACTGACATGAGCGCTACGATCGGCAGTTCCCATCGGCTTTCAGTCATCAAAGCCTCCTCTCGGTCAGGGTCGATTGAATAAACGAAATCGGCACGACGCCTAGCCTCGGAAAATACCTATCCCCAAGGACGACATTGTCTACTCAGAACGACCGTCAGTGTTGCACAAGCACGTTGCCGCCGCCGCCGCCGGCAATACCGCGCACCAACGGAGCATTCGCGCCTGTCAGCACGTCCTGGATGGCGCGCAGCAGATCTCCCTCGAGGAAAGGTTTGCGCAGCACTTTTTTCGCCGTCCGGCGGAAACGCAGCGGCGCACCGCTGATGAAGACGCAAGGGACCAGGCCGCCAAGCAGGATGCGCTCCACCGCCGATGAGCCGCTTCCCTCCCGCAATTGCTCGTCCACGATCATCAGGCCCGGCTTGCACCGGGCCGCATCCGCCACGGCGTCATCCTCGGTGGCGGCGATCGCACACACGTCGTAGCCCATGTCTCCCAGCATCTCCGCCAGAAGAATGCCGATCATCGCGTCGTCTTCAACAACGAGGACGTTCAGAGCTGCCATTGGTTTTCCGCCCGCTCATGCGTCAGAGAATCGCGAGGTCGTTGGTGACGCCGGTCGCCCCCGGGGCGGCCCATGCGGTCACCGAGGCAATCCGCCGCTCATAGGCGGAACCAACCGTTCCGATCAGGTGAATATGACCGCCGTCGGCCCTGACGGTGATGTTCTCGTCGTGCAGCAAGCACGACCGGCGCAAGGCGTCGCGTATCGTGCGGGTTATGTCCGGCACGTTGACAGCGGGAGTGACGATAAGCTGGTTGGCAAGCCCGACGACACCGTGCAGCCTGGCCACATCCTGTCCGGCCGCTTCCTTCTGATACTGCCAAGTCACCGATCCGGTCAGGGTCACCCAGCCCTGCTCGACCTTCACCGAGACCGCGTCAGGCGGCACGGATGTGTCCCAGGCGAGCCGTTCGATCACCGCCGCGGCGATTTCATCGTCCCCGCGTGTCCGTTCGAACGGAAGTTCGACCTGGATTTCCTCCGCCACCGCCTTGACGCCCCTGACCCGGCACGCCGCGGTTTCGGCGCCATGTTTTTCCGCATAGGTTTCGACATGGCCGGTGAGAGTCACGACCCCCGCGTTAGCGGTCACACCGATGTGCGCAGCATTCACGCTCGGATCCCAGCCCAATTCCGCCAGCACGGCCTGCTGCAATTGCTTGTCTAAGGGCATGTTTGCTCCAATGGTTTCAGATGCTTCGCCGGACGTAGCGACGCGCGATACCCTTAGTCGATGGGCGGCCCCCGGGTGCATCCTCGGAAACTACTCAGGCAGCGACTGCGGCAGATCAATGCGGACTGGGGATGGCCGTTTTTTTGTGCATGTGCTAGGCTGACTTTCCCTGGCTACCGGTTCGGTGGCCCTACAGGACGTATCCACAATGGCAGCCAGTCTATCGGACCGGGCCAAGGCGGCCGCCCCGGATCGGCCGTTGCTCCCGCGCGGACCTCCGTCGCGGGAAGCGGATTTCCCGATCGTCGGCATCGGCGCTTCGGCCGGCGGCCTTGATGCATGCAGGAAATTTCTCGCCGCGCTGCCAGCCGACAGCGGCATGGCCTTCATCCTGGTCCAGCACCTCGATCCGGACCATGAGAGCATGATGGTGGATCTCCTCGCCAGCCACACGACAATGACCGTGTCGCAGGTGAACAATGGCCAGACGATCGAGCGGGACCATCTTTATATCATTCCGCCGGGTGCCTACCTGTCGGTTGTTGACGACATCCTTCACCTCTCCCAACCCAGGGCGCGTCACGGCGCCCGTCTGCCCTTCGATTTCCTGCTGCAGTCGATGGCGACTGCCTTCGGCCCGCGCGCCGTCTGCGTCATTCTTTCCGGCACGGGCGCCGATGGCAGTCTCGGCCTGAAGGCGGTCAAGGAAAAAGGTGGTTTCGTCATTGCGCAGGATCCCGACGAGGCCGGCTATGGCGGCATGCCCCGCAATGCCATCCTGACGGGCAGCGTCGATGCCGTGTCGGCCGTCGCCGGGATTCCGGACATCCTGGCAAAGCATGCACGCGACGCTGGCGGCGAGCGGAACGGATCGCAGGATGCCGCCGGCAGCCGGTTGATCGAAATCATCGAGCTGCTGCGCAGCAAGACCCCGTACGATTTCACGCTCTACAAGCCCGGCACGCTGCAACGGCGGATCGAGCGGCGGATGATCATGGCTGCAATCGACGTTTCGGACATGGATCGCTACCTGCAAATGCTGCACACCAACGAGGACGAGCTCGTCCTTCTCGCCAAGGATCTCCTGATCAACGTTACCAGCTTTTTCCGTGATCCTCCCGTGTTCGATCTGCTGGCGGAAGCGACAATCCCGGAACTGGTGCGCAACCATGCGCCTGACAAGCCGATCCGGATCTGGATTGCGGGGTGCAGCACGGGCGAAGAAACGTATTCCCTGGCTATGCTGTTCCAGGAGGCCATCGCCGCCGCCAAGCTCAGTATCAAGCTTCAGGTGTTTGCTTCCGATGTCGATCCTGATGCGATCGCCACGGCCCGGGACGGTTTGTATCCGGACAAGATCGAAGCGGAGATATCGCCGTCTCGGCTGGCCCGCTTCTTCTCAAAGGAAGAAAAGCATTATCGCGTCTCGCAGGAGCTGCGCGCCGCCGTGGTCTTTACGGTGCAGGATGTGCTGGCGGACCCGCCGTTCTCACGGCTCGATTTTATTTCCTGCCGGAATTTGCTGATTTATCTGCGGCCGGAGGCGCAGGCGAAAGTGCTGGCGCTGTTCCATTTCGCGTTGCGCGAGGGCGGCATTCTGCTGCTGGGAACGTCGGAGACCGCGGGCGCCGATGACGACCGGTTCGAGGTGGTTTCGAAGGCGCAGCGTATATTCAGGCACGTCGGTCGCAGCCGCCCCGGGGAGCTTGGGTTCATTCGTGGCGGCGACGGCGTGCGGGCACCGGTTCGACCGGGCCAGGCCGTTGCGCCCTCACGACAAGCCGTTTTGGCGGAGTTATGCCGGTGCATGGTGATGGATACCTATGCGCCCGCGGCCGTGCTGATCAACCGCAAGCATGAATGCCTCTACTCCCTCGGCGCGACGGACCGTTATCTGCGCGTCGTGCCCGGGCAACCCTCGAACGATCTGCTCGCCATGGCCCGGCAGGGCATACGAACCAAGCTTCGCTCGGCGATCCAGCAGGCGAGCCAGGAGAATGCGCGCATCAGCATTCCAGGCGGCCGGACGGGCGACGACAGCCGTTCGGGAGCGTTCAGCATCGACGTGCAACCGGTCCGCAGCGACGGCGAGGAGCTGCTGCTGGTCTGTTTCGTCGATGACCCGAAGGCCGAAGCGGTAGCCGCAAAGCCGGGTGTATCACATGATGTGCCGCGGGTCGCCGAACTGGAGCGGGAGCTGGAAGCAACCCGGACCGAACTGCAAGGTGCGATCCATAACCTGGAGATTTCCGGCGAGGAGCAGAAGGCGGTCAACGAAGAAGCCCTGTCGGTGCAGGAGGAATATCAATCGACGAACGAGGAGCTGCTGACCTCGAAAGAGGAATTGCAATCCCTGAACGAGGAACTGACCGCGCTGAACAGCCAGTTGCAGGAGACGCTGGAACGGCAACGAACAACCTCCGATGACTTGCAGAATGTCCTTTACAGCACCGACGTGGCGACGCTGTTTTTGGACCGCAACTTGAACATCCGGTTTTTCACCCCGGCGACAAGGGCACTGTTTGCAATTCTCCCGGGCGATGTTGGCCGCCCGCTCTCGGACCTGAATTCTCTCGCCGCGGACGGCAATCTGGTGGCCGATGCCACCGCCGTATTGCGCACGCTTGTCCCGATCGAGCGCGAGATTGCAACGCGGGACGGATCCTGCTTCATCCGCCGGGTGCTGCCCTATCGGGCGCAAAACGATGCCGTGGAGGGTGTTGTCATCACCTTCGCCGACATCACCGAAAGGCGGCGCATCGCCGACGAGCTTGGTATTGCCAAGCAACAAGCCGATCAGGCCAATACTGCCAAGTCTCGTTTTCTTGCGGCGGCGAGCCATGACCTGCGCCAGCCGCTGCAAACGCTCGCGCTCGTGCAAGGGCTGCTGGCGAAACATGTTGACAGCGAAAAGGGCAAGACTCTGGTCGTGCGCCTGGAGGAGACGCTGGGCGCGATGTCGGGCATGCTGAACACCCTGCTCGACATCAACGAGATCGATGCGGGCATCGTGCATGCCGAGATCATCGATTTCCCGATCGAGAGCTTGTTGGACCGATTGCGGGATGAATTCGCCTATCATGCACGGGCGCGGGGGCTGTCGCTTCGGGTGGTGCCGTGCAGCCTGACGATCAGCAGCGATCCCCGCCTGCTGGAGCAGATGATCCGTAACCTGCTGTCAAACGCCTTGAAATACACCAGGCGCGGGAAGATCCTGCTGGGCTGCCGCCGCCACACGGAGACCCTCAGCATCGAAGTCTGGGACACCGGGATCGGCATTCCCGACCACCAGCTTCAGGCGATCTTCGACGAATACCGCCAGCTCGACAATCCGGCGCGGGAACGAAGCCGCGGCCTTGGTCTCGGCCTTTCCATCGTGCAACGGCTTGGCGCGCTTCTGGGTCATCAGGTTCGCGTGCGATCGGTCGCGGGCCGCGGATCGGTTTTCTCCATCGAGATCAAGCTGCCAGCCACCGCGACCGCCCCGGCGCCCGAGGAAGCCGCCCCGGGAGGAGTCAAAGGCGATCACCATACCGGCTCGATTCTCGTTATCGAGGATGACCCGGATATACGGGGGCTGCTGGAGGACTTTCTGCAAGACGAAGGCCATGACATCGTAACGGCGTATGACGGAGTCAAGGCACGGGAACTGATCGGCGGGGGGATGGTGAAGCCGGATCTTGTTCTCGCGGACTTCAATCTGCCGAACGGCCTGAATGGCGCGGTCGTTGCGGGGATGATCAGGGAAGCGCTTGGCTACCCGGTTCCGGCGATAATCCTGACGGGCGACATTTCAGCCGCGACCGCGAGCACGGTTGCGCTTCAGCACTGCATCCAACTCAACAAGCCGGTAAAGCTGAATGAGTTGGCGCTGACGATCCAGCGTCTGCTGCCGCTGTCGCTGGCCGTTGCGCATGCGCCGCGGCACGCTGAAGATGCGGCTGGCGGTCCGCCGGTGATCTACGTCGTTGACGACGATGACAGCATCCGCGGGGCGATCCGCGCCGTGCTTGAAGATGATGACCGGGACGTCGAGGATTACGAAACGTGCGAGGCGTTCCTTGCCGCCTTCCATCCGGGGCGGGCGGCCTGTCTCGTGATCGACGCCTACCTTCGCGGAATGAATGGCCTGACGTTGTTGCGCCGCTTGCGCGAGGCAGGCCATGCCCTGCCGGCGATCATGATAACCGGCAACAGCGATGTTGCGATCGCTGTGGAGGCAATGAAGGCGGGCGCGTCGGACTTCATCGAAAAGCCGATCAGCCGGGATGAATTGCTTGCGAGTGTCGATCTCGCGCTGGAACGGTCCCGCGATTCGGGCAAACTGTCAGCTTGGCGTAACGATGCGGCGAGCCACGTTGCGAGGCTGACGCCGCGGCAGCGGCAGATCATGGACATGGTTCTTGCCGGTCAGCCCAGCAAGAACATCGCCGCCGACCTGGGGATCAGCCAGCGCACGGTGGAGAACCATCGCGCATCGATCATGGCGAAGACGGATACGAAGTCGCTTCCCGCCCTGGCGCGGATGGCGCTGGCCGCGGTGGATGCCGATGCGGGCGGGATCGGGCACTGAAGAGACTTACGTGGTCTTAGCGGCAACCGATCGGAAGCGCCACAGCGCCAAGGCGAAGAACAAGCCCCCGACAAGCGCGACCACAAGAAACTGCGGCCAGACGATGCTGATCCCGGCACCTCGGTACAGTATCGATTAAGTGAAGGAAACGAAGTGCGTCGATGGGGAGGCCTGCATCACGGTCGACAGCCACACGGGCATGCTTTCGAGCGGCGTGTTGCTGCCGGAAAGCATGTTCATCGGCATAAAGACCAGCATGAACAGCAGCCCCATTTGCGGCATCGAGCGTGTAACCGTGCCCGGGAAGATCCCGACGGCTGTTGCAAAGAAGAGGTAGATTACAACCCCGACCATGAAAAGCGGGATCGAGCCGGCAATCGGAATGCCCAGGATCATGCGCACGACCACATAGAGCTAAACCCCGACCGCGACGGTGATGACAAGACCGTTCGCCCACACCTTCGACGTGGCAATTTCGAATGGCGTCAACGGCATGGAGAGCAGGTGGTCCGCCGTGCCGTGCTCGCGTTCGCGGATGATCGCTGCACCGGACATGATGATCGCCAGCATGGTGACGTTGTTGATGATGCCCATGACGCTGCTGAACCATGCGGTCGTTACATTCGGATTGAAGGCGATGCGCACATCGAGATTGACTGTGGACAGCGGCACATTTTCGCTGTTTGCCAGGAACCCGGCGATTTCCGTTGTGATGATCTGCTGCGCGTCGCTCGATCCCAGGCCGGCTGCGCCATGGCCGTCGCATCGACATCGACCTGAATGTCCGGACTGCGCCCATGCAGCACCCCCTGCTCGAAATCGACCGGAATGTCGATTATGAAAGTGAACCTTCCGGCGTTCATCGATGGGACGATGTCGCGCACGGCGATCGTCTGCGGGATCGTCGAAAAACAGACTTGGAAACTACCTAGTACATCGATTCTGTGAAACCAACCAGTTGCGGGGGGATTCTCCAGACCACCCCACATGTTGTAGTCTTGCCGGAAACTGACTTGATGGCGGGTCACGATGGCAGCAACGCGACGGGTGATCGAAATCTCGATCGGCGAGGAGGATTTGGCTCAACTGGAGGCGATAGCGCGGTCGCGCACAGCGCCGGCCAGTTGGGTCGAGCGAGCCCGCATCCTGCTGGCCTATCAGTCCGACCCGTCAACCTACGCGGTAGGCGAGGCGGTAGGCGTGACCCACCAGACGGTCAAGCGGTGCC
>NZ_CAJATU010000116.1 GCF_903944925.1 uncultured Rhodopila sp.
CGCATGCGTCCCGTCCTGGCGCTGTTCTTCGATGCGCTGGTCAACCTCAACACCGACGCAACGCCGCAGGATGATCCGGCCATCCGGCACCAGACGCTGGTGATTCTCGACGAGTTCATTCGGCTCGGCAAAATGGAGTCTTTGAGCGAGGCCGCGCAATACGTGCGCGGCTACGGACTGCGGTTTCTGTATGTGATCCAGTCGAAGGCGCAGTTGCGCGCCAAGTACGGCGCGGACGCGGCGGAGGACCTGTTCGACAACACCGGTTGCGAAATCATCTTCGGCACCAACGACCTGAAGCTGACCAAGGAACTGTCCGAGCGGATGGGCGACGACACGATCAACGTCACGACGAAAAACCGCCCACGGTTCTGGGCCTGGGTGAAATGGGACAAGCAGTCCGAGGCCGAGCATCCGCATCGCCGGCCGCTGATGCTGGCGCAGGAAGTGTCGCGCATGTCGCCCGAGGAACAGATCCTGCTGCGCCCCGGGATGCTGCCGATGAAGACCGGCCGGGCGCGCTGGTTCACCGATCCGAATTTCACCGCGCTGGAGCGCCCGCCGCCGCCAATCCCGCGCCTCAACGTGACCGTTGCCGCCGATGACGGACGGACTGCGGTGCTGCACACCCCGTCCCCTTCGCAGCGGCCGATTACCGCGGCGGACGTCGAACCCGAGACCGAGGACGCCGATGCCTGACGACCGGTCGGGCTGGTGCTACGTCATGGTCCACCCGGCCTGGTCATCCATCGGGTTGGTCAAGATCGGCATGACCGCGCGCGATCCGACAAGACGCGCGGCCGAGATCACCGCCGTCTCGGGCCTGGTCGCACCCTGCAAGGTCGCCTTCTGCTGCCATGTCGCCGATCGCCGCGCCGTCGAGAATGCGGTCAAGGCGGCGCTCGGCGGCAGGCGCGTGCGCGGGCGGCGGGAGTTGTTCCGCTGCGACGTGGCGGCGGCGCGCGCCGCGATCGAGTCCGCGGCCTGCCAGACCCGGGCGGTGCCGGTGCCAAGGCGGGCACCGTGGCGACCCCGATGGACCTCCCGGCGGGCGCCGCGACAGGTGCGCAGGCGGCGCATCCCGCTCCGCATTGCCATCGTGCTGGCCATCGGGTCAGCGGCGGCGTTGATCTGGATGGCCTGAACTTAGACCGAGCTTCCCTCTTGCAGATACTAAGAAACGGCGGAATTCCGCGAAAAATGGGCGAGTCCGGCTTGAAAACGTAGCCATGTAAATAACCAGTTTGTGACTTGCGTATAGACGCGGACCGAGGTTCCACTGGGCCACGCGGTTTGGCGGTCGAAGGGTGGAACTTGCGATACGCCCCGGCGAAACGAACCCATTGTTGCCGAAATCGGCTCCGGACGCAATAAAATTTCGGCCCATTCAACCTCCCCAGCCTGAAATGTGCCCATTAGCACATGCCAGATTTTGCAGTTTATGCAGTCTTTTCAAAGGCATGCCACTTTTCAAAGAAGGAAGCTCGGCTTAGATGTAGCAACATGCAACCCCTGTCGGCCGCCCGATCAACAGGCGATCCGGGAGCGGGCACTCAGGAACCGGGAAGCATGGCGATGCTTCGTTCAGAGGCAACCATTGTTACGCCAGCAGGTAGCGGCTCCAAGTTTTCAGCGCGCGCCCCGTTCAGCGCGGCTCTACCATGCTGCCGTGCACCCAGCCGAACGGCGTCGTGTCGCCGACCTCCAGCCAACCCCCGGGCGCTTCGGCAAACACCCGCAAACTAGCGCCCCTCGGCGCAACGCGAAGCGTATCGCCCTGCGGGGCGGCCCGGATATTGCCGTTCCGCCGCATGATCACCGTCCTTGAGACCTCTGCCGCCGAGCCGCCTGCCAGCAGGTCGGCCGGAGGCCGGGGCGTGACGGTCAAAGGCATCTGCACTGCGGCAGCTTGCTGCGGCGGCGGAGACACCACGGGTGGCACTCCCCGCGTGGCCGCATCGGGATGTTCGGGCAGCGGCGGGACGGATGCGATACTGCCGTGGAGCATGGCTTGCGGACCGCCGCCGTTGTAGCAGCGAGCGACCGTCTCGATATAGGTGCGGTCCACATCGACGACGGCACGCGCGACATGGGTCTCGGTTACCCGGTAACGGAGCGCGGGATCCGCGTCTCCGCTGAACGCGACAAGGACGACAAAGGGCACGAAAGTCCGGCCGGGACCGCCGGACATATCCGTCTGGCCGCAGACGGCAATCTGACCAGCCACCGCCTGCGGGTAGACCTGCTCGCCGCGGAAGCGCACCGCATCGGGGTTTTTCGCGCTCGACCGAATGCCGCTCTCGGCCACCAGACGCACATCAGCCCGGTCATCAAGGGCTGCCGGGGGCGATTGTCCCGGCGAAGACCGAACGGGCTTTTTCGCGTCATGCCCGGCAACCAGCATGAACGCGATGACGGCCGCAAACCCCGCCGCCAGGATATATCCGAAAGCCCCCCTCACGATCCGGCCCCGCGGCTGTGCCAGCCTTGATCGGCCAGCCAGCTTTCGTTGCCGAGGCGGGCACGAATGTCCACCCCCCGACGCCCGCCAGACCCTCACATCGCGTTGACCGCGCATTTCGCTTGCGATGTCTGATGCGCAGGCATCATCCATTCCTACATCGTTCGGGGAGACACGACGTTGCGCCTTGGTGCTCGACCGGTTGATGCTGGCAGCCACGTGCTTCCAGATGTCCGCCTCTCTGACGGCGGCGTGGATCGGTTGGTGCTCGCCGCGCGTCATGCGGCTGTATATAGGCCTGCGCTCGGCCACCTCGTTGACGATCAGATACGTCGTCTCCACCTGGCGGCGTTCGAAGATGGCCAGGGCCGAGCGACGTGCTTATGCCGTGACGCTGTCCTTCGAGCGGGGGGCACGCTGGTCCGTCTGGCCGGGGTCTACGCTGATCTCCAACGTTGTCGTCGCATCGACCAGGATCTTCCGCAGCTCGCGCATAAACGCCATGCCGGTCGCCGTGCGTTGAACCAGCACGCTGCGGCGGTCCAGCGGATCGTCCTTGCGTCGCACCAGGTCGAACTCCGCCAGCCGGTCGAGTGCGCGGGTTATCGCCGGCTTGGAGACGTTGAGTTGGGCCGCCAGCCCCCGCACGGTCTGTGCGTCGGTTTCCAGATAGCAGGTTAGGAACACGCCAAGCTGGCGCGCCGTCAAATCCGGACCGTCGCGACGCACAAGCTCCACGATTGTGACACGCAGCAGGCCAGCCAAACGATCAGGCACTTCACTCGCCGTCATTCCGCCATCTCATCCATTTGACGTTCGAGCACCGCCCGAATAGTTGCGTGGGACAGTAATTCCACACCGTTGGACTTATGTCGCTAAACGTGTCCGTGTACAAACCGATATGATCGAGAAGCCGGACCATAGCCCATGCGGTATCCGCGCGGCGAGGCTGCCCGCCCGTGCGACCACATGACGCGAGGCAACGACGGGGCTGACACCCGGGGCCGTCGCGCTGGCGTTGTTCCGGCTCAGAGGCTGATCGACGGGCCGAGATACTGCCGCACCTGCTGCCGGGCGTGCCGCATCCCCTCCATGGCGAGGCGCGGCAGATCGATAGCGGCTTTGACCAACTCCATGCGGTGGCGCGGCGTCAAACGCCCCCCGTCCCGTTCGTGAGCGGGCTGCACCGGCATCAGAGCGGAGATGGTGCCCCGCCGGATGTTTGAGCCGACCTGCAGGAATTCCAGCGCCGACGCCTTCGTGCTCGGCCGGCTGATGTTGCCGGCCACGTGCTTCCAGATGTCGTTCTCCCGAACGACGGCGTGGATCGGCCGGTGCTCGCCGCGCGTCATGCGGCTGTATATTCGCCGGCGCTCGGCCGCCTCGTTGACGATCAGATACGTCGTTTCCACCTGCCTGCTCTCGTTGACGTAGCCCTTGCCGCCCTGCTGGCACCAGGACCCGGACAGTATCGCGTCGATATGGACTCTGCCGGTGGTGCCCTGGCTGGCGTCGATCGTCAGCGTGTGGCCATAGGCCAGCCGCGGCGCCGCGTCCAAGCGCGCCTGGCACTTGCTCCAGGGCACGAACGCCTCGCGCCCGTCTTCATTGCGCGCCGTCATGCCGTCCGCCCCTGCCGCCAGCACCGTGAGCACATCGCCGTTGCTGGCGAAATGCTGCCGGTCGAGCCAGATCCGGTTGAACACCCGCACCTTGTCGCCCGCAGCCAGCGGCATCGGCTGCACGCCCGCCTCGCCGCGGCGCAGCACATTCAATTCCACCGCATCGCGCCCGATCGCGCCGGCCTCCTGCAACCGCTGGCGGATGGCCACGCCGATATCGTGCGCGTCCTTGTTCAAGGCCGTCCCGATGGTCGGCTCGCGCCCCTGCATGGTCAGCTCGTGCCACTTCTCCGCGATGCGCCGGATCGTCGCCGCCCGGCCGCCCGCGACCAGTTCCGCGGTGCGGTCCTCCAGCTTCAGCTTGATCGCCTCGCCGGCGTGCCCGTCCCGGAACAGCCGCGATATCTTGCGCTCCCGCTCGGTGTTCTGGCGAACCGAGGTGAGGATCTTCGGCACCTTGTCGCCCAGCGTCTGCACCAGCAGGTCGATCACCTCCGGGTCGATCGCCCCGCCCTGCTTGGGGTCGCCGATGGCCAGCATGCGGAAGCCGTGCCGCTGCTGCAATTGCAGAAGCCGCAGCATATCCGGCCGCCCGACCTGCGACAGCTCCTCCACGATCACGGTGCTGTCCTTGCCGAGCGCGATGCGGCCCTTATCGACCCG
>NZ_CAJATU010000117.1 GCF_903944925.1 uncultured Rhodopila sp.
CTGCGATATCCGGCGCGGCCGGAGCGATGAGCGATGGAAGCCGGAACTGGCGCTGGAACGGACGGATTGCCCGCAGCCGATCGAGATCGACGGCGAGACGACGGCGGCCGGGCTGATCGCCCGGCTGGAGCACGCCCTCGACCGCATGGAGTCGGAGCTTGAGGAGCATCGCCGGCGCCTTGCCGACGCGAGAGCCCGGCTGGCCGGCTACGAGCCGCGGCTGGGCGAGGTGTTCCCCCTGCAGAGCGAACTCGACGCAAAGTTGGACCAAATCGCCGAGATCGAGGCCGACCTAGCCGCCACCGAGGGCGTGGCGTGCGAAGCCCGCCAGGAGAAAACCGGAGTTTGAATGGCGGCTCCCGGCCGGAAGCGGAATGGCAGGTTCCGAGGATGCGGGAGCAAGAAGCTGCCGCTCCCGCCCAAGTCGGAGTTCGGCAGTTCTGTGGGTTTTCGAAGACGTTCTTCCCAACTACAATTTATGTTGGCGCCGACTCGTAATGAGTACAAAGTCGCGAGTTCCCTTTACGGTCTTGGATCCAACAAACCTTGGCAAATACGAGTAATGTAATTTTATGGGAAAGGCTTCAGCCCAGCTTCCAAAGATATTGCGTTCTACAATAATCGGCCCGATGTATTCAGGAAAACGCTTTGCAAAGCTATTTTCGAAATCGGTTAGCCCTGATTCGATAATAGTCTGTTTAGGTAGAGCATCACCCGGGACAGGAAATCCAATAAACCACGGTTCGGGTTGAGGAGAAGAAATCTCGGCGACTATGGAGAACTGGTTAACAGTAATTTGCGGATCGTGATTTGTAACCTTGACATATATATCAACTGTCGGGTCAGAGTTTGACTTTCTCCGGGTGAATACATTAATCTCGACGTCCACGATGTTGAAACTATCGTCGTCCAAATTCTCTTGCAACGACGACCGTAAGATCTTACTTACGAAGCTCTTGACAGAAAGATAGATTAGATCATCACGATTAGGCGGCTTACATATGGCGATGTGGTCCGCGGTGATGGGAATCGGAATGACATTCTCAATTCCCGGATCAGCGCTAGCTTCATCAACGACTTGCACTCCCCGCGTTGGCTGTGTTTCGAACAGGACATACGTGTTGATGTTTCGAGCAGACGCATTATTGCGGTACCAAAGATTTAGACTTCTAAGAGGTGCCGAATTGTCGCCTAATTCCGATATGCTAACTGTGGGTCTAAAGACGTGGCGGAGAGCAGTTATGTAGTCAGCCATCCTAGAGCCTTGGTGCGGCGTCGCCAAGAATACTACCCCGCGGACGTTTTCACCGATTTTCTCCCAAGAATCATGCCGCATGGTCAACGCCGTGCGTAGCATTTCCTTAATAAGGAGGCCGCCTAAGCTGTGACCAATAAGTATCGTGCTTCGACCACCTAGCCGGTGGGCTTCGAGAGTAGCGAGCAAATTGGTGGCACGGTCGACGATCGGCATTGTCCTACCCAGCCAGCTTGAAGGCTCGGCCTCGTAGCCAATCGAGTGAACGGCTATATTGGGAATATCCTGGCATAACCAAAGTGGCCAAAATGTCCCTGGTTGTCCCTTAATCTGCCAAGTCTGTTCGGGGTCGCCGCCCAAGCCGTGCAGGAAAACGACGTCACCATCGCAGCGATCACCTTCTCGCGGACCGCAGACCGTCCTAAAGCTGTCCATGAGTGCCACCTTACTTGAGTTTGGATCAACGGAGGTGCCCAGAGAATTTCGGATTAATCGTCAACTTGAAGCCAAACGGACTCTCATACAACCTAAATTCGCAAAGACGGTTCAGGTAGTCGTGCAGAAGGATTCAACCGAGTTGGGAGCGAGCGGTTTCGTCCCATCTCACGCCGAAGGCTAACCGGCGCGAACCCACCCATTTCCATCATCCGGTGACAGCCGGGGAGTGTCCGCTTCAGGGGCGACGCCCAGGGCGGCTCAATGACGAAATTGGACGCGAAGCCGCCGGACACGCACCCGGCGAACCGAGGCGCTCCTGCCCGGCACGACCGGGCGCGGCTTCGGCCTTGCAACAGTTACCCCCTGAGCCGTCGGCCCGCTCGTTCACCGATCGCCACAGGCGACAAGCAGGCGGCGAGAGCGGCAAACACGAAAACAGAATGAAGAAGGGGGAACGGAAAGAAACGACAGCACTGAGACGGCTGGCGCATCGCCGTCCGCCGCCGCAAGGGACCGGCCTGCGGCCTCGCGCTTTGCGCGCCCTTGCCCCGGCGGATCGGGATGCGCCGCGCCGGAGGGGTCTTCCCGAAATTCAGGGAGGACGGAACCCCAACCAGGCAGGAACAAGCCATGGCCGAACTCCGCAGCGTCGATCCGACCACCCTCCGGATCAATCCGAACAATCCGCGCCGCACCCCGGTCCCCGCGGCGATGGACGAGCAACTGCTCGCCTCGATCAAGGCCGTCGGGATCATCCAGCCGCCCTGCGTGTCGGTGCAGGACGGCGAGCTGATGATCGTGGTCGGCCGCCGCCGGGTGAAGGCCGCCATCGCGGCGGACATGACGGCGATCGACGTGCTGGTCTGCGACGCCGGCGAGGCCGCCGATGCGATGCGCGCCGTCGCCGAGAATTTGGTCAGAAGCTCAATGACGAGCGTGGACATATGGCGGGCGATCGAGCGGCTGGAGACGCAGAACTGGGACGAGCAGGCCATCGCCGACGCGCTCTCCCTGCCGCTGCGCACCGTCCGCCGCCTCAAGCTGCTGGCGCACCTGCATCCTGCGATGCTCGACGTGATGGCGCAAGGCCGCATGCCGAACGAGGAGCATTTGCGGGTGATCGCCTCGGCCACGCGCGAGGAGCAGGCGCAAGTCTGGAAGAGGCACAAGCCGAAGAAGGGCCAGACCGACATCGCCTGGTATGAGATCGCCCGGGCGCTGGCGAAGCGCCGCATGCCGGCCTCGGCCGCGCGGTTCGGCGACGATCTGGCGAAGGCCTACGGCATCGTCTGGGAGGACGACCTGTTCGCCCCGGCCGGCGAGGACAGCCGCTACACCACCGACGTCGAGGCGTTCTTCGGCGCCCAGCAGGAGTGGATGCAGAACAACCTGCCCCCGCGCGGCACGCTGCTGCAGGTGGACGAGGGCGGACGCGGCCAACTGCCGAAGAAGGCCGAACGCGTCTACGGCAAGGCCGGCAAGGGCGACCTGACCGGACACTACATCGACGTCCGTTCCGGCGAGGTGCAGACCATCGCCTACCGGCTGCCCGAGCCGAAGAAGGCGGGCAAGTCCGCAAATGGAGCCGCTGGCGGCGAAGAAGAGGGCGACGGCAACCCCATCGCCCGCACGCGGGCGGAGGTGACGCAGAAGGGGGTCGCGATGATCGGAGATCTGCGCACCGACGCGCTGCACCTGGCGCTGGCCGATGCGCCGATCGAGGACGACACCTTGCTCGGCCTGCTGATCCTCGCCCTCGGCGGCGCCAACGTCAGCGTGGACAGCGGCAGCGACCTGCGAGCCGCTGACCGGCAGGCGATCTGCCGCTCGCTCACTGAAGGCGGGGTGCTGACGGCTGACATCGATATGCTGCGCCAGGCGGCGCGGCGGATGCTGACCGGGGTGCTGTCCTGCCGCGACAACCGCTCGCAGAGCGGGCCGTTCGCACGGGTCGCCGGCGAGACCATCGGCGCCTCGCTGCTTCTGCCCAACATGGCGACCGAGGCGTTTCTGTCATGCCTGTCGCGCAGCGCGCTGGAAATCGCCGCGGCGGCCGAGAGCGTCAACATCGCGCCGCGCGCGAAAGACACGCGGGCGCGCATGGTCAAGCAGTTCGCCGGCGGGGCTTATGTCTATCCCGGCGCCCTCTTCAGGCTGACCGAGGAGGATCTCGCCAACGACGCGGCGGCAGCCCGCAGCCGATACGTTCCCGGCACCGGCTGGGGCGGCGGCGGCGAGGACGGCGAGGACGGCGAGGACGGCGAAAACCCGGATGGCGGCCTCGATGAGGAAGCCGAGGCGCAGCCTGACACGGACGACGGCGCCGTAACCGCTGAAGACCCTCTGGCCGACGCAGCCGACTGATCCGCACAGCCCGCTTCGGCACTCCGGAGCGGGCTGCATCTCCCCGACCGAGGATTCCGCCATGACCACCCTCACGCCAACACGCGCCGGCACCGCCGCGCCCGCTGCCCTGCCTTGCCACGGCAAACCGCTCACAACCGGGCAACCCGCATCCGCTCGGCATCTCGACCGCAACCATCTGGTTTCCGGCATCGTCAGCCGCCGCGGGCGCCTGGCGGACCTGGAAGCCGCAATGGCGGCTTCCTGCGAGGCCGCCGCCGCCCGCGGCGCACCGCGCGTCATCCGGGTTGATGACCGCGGAACCTGGGACCGCGCGATGTGGCAGCGCTACCTCGATGCCGCCGCCCGGCTCGAGCCGGACTACGGCCCGCTGATGCGGCGCCTGCTTCAGGAGATCGACAGGCTGCAACGGCTGCTCGATCTGCCGCTGGCGGCTTAGCGCCACGGACGCCTGCCCGGCGGTTCGAAATCCCGAGGCTGATGCCGCCTTCATCATGAGAATGGGAGAAAACGGGAATGGAAGACCGGGAGAAAAGTGTGGAAGCACGCCTGGCTCCGTGGCCGGTGCCGTCCCCTCGGGTTACGCGCGGTCTAACCCGGGACCGGTCCCGCTTCCGCATCCCCGATTGGCTGCGCCAATCGCCTTCGGCTCGCCCCGCTGCCGTGTCGCTGCGCTCCCGCACCAGACCGCGGCGCTCGGGGGCGGGCGGTCCCGATCCCGGCTTCCTCAGACCGCACCCGAAGGAACGACACCGGCACGGAGCCGGCGGGCTTCCCGAGGGAAAAATGAATGAAGGAATGGAACGATGGGACTTTCCGTCAACAAGGTGGAACTGATCGGCAATCTGGGTCGTGACCCGGAGATGCGGACGACACAGGCCGGCAAGATGATCGCCACCCTGAGCATCGCGACGAGCGAAAGCTGGAAGGACCAGCGCTCGGGCGAATGGGTCGATCGCACCGAATGGCACCGCGTTGTCATTTTCAACGAGGCGCTTGCCAGGGTCGCCGAGAAACATCTTGAGCAAGGCATGAAGGTGCGGGTCGAGGGCAAGCTGCGCACTCGCAAATGGCAGGACCAGGCGGGGGTCGACCGCTACAGCACCGAGGTCCATCTGGAAAACTACGACGGCGACTTGCGCTTCGACATGAAGAAGGCCGGGGAACGGGCGGGTGGGGGCGGTGCCGCAGGTGGTCCGTCAGCGCAGGCGCCCGGGGGCGGTGTTCCGGACGATGAGCCTCCGTACTGAACGGCCAAACAGACACGGTAAGGACAAGTTTCATGACTGACCAAACCATTCTTCAAACCGCGTGCCGCCACCCGCCGACAAGCCAAGAAGACCTCGAGTTGGCGGGTTGGCTGGCACACGAACAGGAGTGCGAACGGGCTGCCGTTGCCCTGCTCAATGAGCGGAAGCGGAGCGGTTGCAACGATGCCGGCTCACCGGCGGGTTCCAAAAACCGGCTGTAGCACCGCTGTGACCCGGCC
>NZ_CAJATU010000118.1 GCF_903944925.1 uncultured Rhodopila sp.
GGCCTGCTGCCGCTTGACCTCGATCGCCTCACTATGACATCACCAAACCGACCTGTGGAGATGATCTACCTGGCCGCCATCAAGTTGGAATGGTGGCCGGGATCAGATTGGAATATGTGGCCGCCTTCGTCGGAATCCGCAAGTGAGCGTTTGGCAGCTAATGCAGACCGGGTCGCATCCGAGGTCGAACGTCTCGTTAACAGGGTAGACAAGATTGAGGTCCCATCCGACCTTCTAACTCGACAGGTTGATGATGCGCGCATTCGTATTCACGCCCTAGCCAGCGCCCTTGAGGCAGCCGCAGACGCTGGCGGGAAGCGGCAAGAAGTGCTCGATCAATCGTCGAAAGCACTGGACCTCGTGCTAACGAAACTCGCCCAGATGTCGACCTTCAGTGACATCGAGAAGTCCGCCGATCAACTCGGCCGTAGCATGGAGACAGCAGTCGATAAGATCACCGCCGTCGGCAAACAGCTCGACCAATACGCGTTATCGGTGGGCCGAACCACGAGCCAAATCGACCAAAACAACCAGGCCGTTTCCCGCGCGCGGGCAACAATAAGCGAGGATTTGGTTCAATCGACGGATGCCTTGCATAAGCTGCAAGGCACGTTGGCAGACGTTGCCGACGGACTGGTCAACCGCCTCAATACACCGCCATCAAACCCATAACGAGCGGCGCAGGAGACCTGACATTGGCCACCGGGTTCAGGTTATCCGACCCCCAAGAATATCGCCGTGGAGTCGTCCTCGGTCTGACGCTTGCCGAGGTCCTCGTCTTGCTCGTGTTCCTACTGCTTCTGTCCATGGCGGCCTTGCTTCTGCGGAAGGAGCGAGAGCGGGATGTCCTACTGCTTAGGCTTGATCACTACACAACCATGTTTCAGCCACTGACAAAGGCATTGGCTAGCCGAGGCATGCCCGTTGATGACACTGACGGCTTAGCGAGCCTTATCGAGCGTGGATCGGAGGCAGAGAGTTTAAGGACGAGGCTCAAGGAAGCACGACAACAACTGGACGCTGCGGCGGCAAAAGCGGCGCAGTTGTCTACCGAGAATGAGACGCTTGCGGCCGTTCTTGAGCGCATTCCAGGATCTCCAGGCCAGCCGCCGAAAGAGAGGATCGATAACCTGGTTAGGAGAGCCGCCGCGAATGAAGCGCTCGCAGCCTTCCTCGAACACCTCCCTGGCGGTCCCGCACAGCCGCCACAGGAGAAACTCGATAACCTCGTCAAGCGAGCCGCTGCTAACGAAGGGGCCATAGCCAACTTAACGGGGCAGAACAATCAGATGCGCACTGAACTTTTGCGCGTCAAAGGGAACGGCGGATCGGGGCTTCCATATTGCTGGGCGTTCCCCGATGGCAAGGCGCAATACATGCTGAAGGTTGAGATGCTGGATGATGGGGTCATCGTCCGCGATATTGATCCCCGGGTTCGCGCTGAAGATCCAGTATGGCAAATGCTTGATGCAGTAACTCGCGAGCGTTTGATGCCGTTAGTAACATTCTTAAACCAGGTGGCCCCGCTACAAGCCAGGGCTTCTACCGATCGGTGCAGGTACTCCATTTTGGTTGTCGACTCAACGGGACGGACAAACAAGCCAGGCTACAAGGATTCGATGGGCCGGCTCTGGACGGCGTTCAATATCCATGAGGTTTCTAGATGACGGAATATTCTGACATTCCGCCTTCGGTCCGGCTTGACCGCTCGCTGGCCCGCTTGCGGTCGGAACTTTTAAAACGACAGGCGGCGTGGAAGCCGCTTCAACCTCAGCTTTCCGTTGCGCCTGAGGTCGTGTCTCCACCCTATGCCCAAAGGACCGCCCAAGGCGCAGTCGGATCAGATGTGAGGGCTGAAGAGGCCGCACCTCAACACCACACGAGCGCCTTAGGCCAAGTAATATTGGCGATCAAAAATAGTTGGTTCTCGTTTCGGCGGTCTCCGTCTTGAGCCAAGCGCTATCGCCGGAGCCCACGATGCGCCCGGCCTTGACGGTCATCTCGTCTTGATTTCGGTTATGGACGTTATCGTTACCTAGTCTATTGCACCTCGGTCACCTGCTGATAGGTCCAGTCCGTTATTCGCCAGCGGTCTCGGGGGAGGTTTCGCTTTCGACGATATAGTGCTGGTAGCCCTCGCGCCAGTCGGTAGCGAACACACGCCGTGCCTCCGCCAGGCTCACGCGGCCCATGCATACCAGTCGCGGTAAAACTGCTTCCAGATCGTCCTTCATGTCAGCCGTCCAGCCGTCCGGGGGATAGCGTGGCTCTGCCCAGAGATTACGGGGGTCACGTGGCGCTCCGCCCAGACTCAACGGAATTAGGTGATCTTCCTCGACGTCTCTCATCGACAGCCTCAGGCCGGATACAGCCATTTGTCGACGTTTCAATGTGTTAGTATATTGCCATTCGGGGCGCACTGTCCTGGTCCAACCACGCACGCAGATGGTCGATTGAATCGTGTCCTGGGTGACATCGGGATTGATTGCGCCCGGAGTGATGCGATGATCAGGAACCGAAGACTGCGCAACTGCCGACCATGACGCCAATGTCAGCATCAGCGTAAGGGCAACACGTGATAAACCCATCGTTATATCCTCTTACGACGAGCGTATAGACCGCATGATACACTTGTGCAAGGTGTGCATGCGTATCGGATTGGCCGCTTTCTGCGCTCCGCGATCCGTAGCCTGTAGCCGCTGAACCTACGGCGAGCGGTCGATGCTTATGCCAGCTGATATGGGGTTTCTAGACAGATCATTGAAGAACTGCCGAGCCGCACGGGCGTGTTGGACTAGTTTGCCCTTGCGTCACGTAAAGCAATATAGCGGGCGAGAAAGTCGATCTAGTACATCGTTTCCATGAAGCCGATCATCAAGGGCGGGGGACCGAACTTCGCGCTTGAGGTGGCTACGGCACGTGTCAGGAGGCTCATAACCTGTTTCGTGTATTTGCTGCGATATGAGGCGGTTAGCGAAGCTCTAAACCTGTTCCCGAGGCCATTAACCCGTTTCGCAATGCTCATAACATCTTTCGAAAGTTCGTATAAACGTTGAGCGCATGGCGACAGGGGCCGGGCGGCTCGCGCACCTTGGTGCTCCTGCCAAACAGAGGCGGCCGACGAGACCCTAACTCCTTTCCTGCCGAAACAGGTAAAGGGCTTTTCTCCGCGGCGAACGGGCCGCGAAACAGGTTAAGGTCCCCCTGACATCAGTCGAAACTGGCCGCCGCTTTGTTCGCGCCACGCGTCCAGACACCCACGAAGCGGCGCAAAAAAAACACGCGGGAAGGGCTGTTATCGCGTGTTGTGTATCGGCGCACCCGCCAAATAGACTCCCCGAACGCGGTGGCGCCCGAAAGTCCGCCTAGACTGGACACCTAGTCCGAGCTTCCCTCTTGCAGGTACTAAAAAATGGCGGAATTCCGCGAAAAATGGGCGAATCCGGCTTGAAAACGTGGCCATGTAAATAACCAGTTTGTGACTTGCGGATAGGCGCGGACCGACGTTCCACTGAGCCATGCGGTGTGGCGGTCAAAGGGCGGAACTTTGCGATACGCCCCAGCCAAAGGAACCGATTGCTGCCGAAATCGCCTCCGGACGCAATAAAAATTCGGCCCGTTCAACCTCCCCATCCTGAAATGTGCCCAGTAGCACATGTCAGATTCTACGGTTTATGCAGCTTTTTCAAAGGCATGCCGCTTTTCAAAGAAGGAAGCTCGGCCTAGTAGGCAACGTCGTCGGCGACACATGGCCCCGGCCGCACCAGTTTAACCGTTTGACGGTTACCTCAACCCTCTGGCAAACCGGCGATGCGAAGACCGTCCTCCAAGATGCTGAGGACTTCTGGAGCGTAAACCGATGAAGTCCGCCATGCCCGAATGGTGAGTGCCGGTTGCAGTTCCAGCAGCTGTGCTAGCCAGTAGCGGGCTTCGTCCAGGCGACATAGATGCGCGCAGGCTGCTATATTGATCCGCATCGCGCTGGCATACCGGGGAAGCTCCGATAACGACTGGCTAGCCCAGTCCGACGCTGCCTTGTAGTTCTTTATGGCAAGGTTGGCGAGCGCAAGTCCGCACTTAGAATAGCCGCTCATGGGGTCGAGGGGATTTAGGCGAAGCGCCCGCTCGAAGGCCTCGATTGCTGCCCGAGGCTGCCCTTGATGGCAGTAGAGCGATGCGCGCGTACTCCACGCGTGGGCAGAATTCGTGTTGAGCAGCAAGGCGCGGTCGATCAGATTCGAAGCTGTGACCCGGTCCTTGGCGAAAACCAACAGACCGAGCGACGCCCAGCAGAGCGCATCCGGATCATCCATACCCCAATGAACCGCCTGCCTCGCAAAATCGATAGTCTCCGAAACCTCGGCGTCTGACAGTGTCTGCCAGCATTGTGCCTGCATGATCACCCGACAGTCGGCAATGAGCGCGGCAGCAAGGGCATACTCCGGCTCGATCGCCAGTGCCCGCCTCAGCAGGACCAAAGCCTCGTTTATAGAGACGGCCGTGTGCAGATGTATCTGGCCTATTGCGCGAAGTAGCAAATCGTAAGCGCCGAGGTCATGGACCGACCTGCGGTTGGCGCGCTCGATTTCTGTCCGTCGCACCTGCGGTACGATCTGACCAGCGACGCTGCCCGCCACAAGATCGTGTAGCTCGAAGATATCCTGGGACGCAGCGTCAAACCGATCCGCCCAGACATGGACTCCATTCAATGCGTCGATAAGCTGTGCGGCGACCCGAACCCGTTGTTCAGCCCTGCGCACCGATCCCTCGAGCACGTAGCGAACGCCGAGCTCACGTCCAACTTGCCTCACGTCGACGGATCTGCCTTTGTAGGTGAAGCTCGAGTTTCGAGCGATCACGAAAAGCCATCGCACCCGCGACAGAGCCCATATGATGTCTTCGACCAACCCGTCCGCGAAGTAGTCTTCCGCTGGGTCGCCGCTCAGGTTGATGAAGGGGAGCACGGCAATAGAGGGCTTCTCCGGAAGTGGGAGCGCCTCACGATTACGGGATCGTAGATCCGTAGACGCAGCCGCTGCGACATCAGGACGAAGCTCATATGCCTCGGGTGGCGGAATAGCGTCCTCTTTGACCTCAGCGATGAAGCGCACACCCCTACGAGGTATGGTGCGAATGATGCGCTGCGCCGCACCGTCGTCATTGACTGCCCGGCGCACGGCTTTCACCCGGCTGTCGATGGTCGCATCCGATACAATCCTGCCGCCCCATACGGTTGCAATCAGGTCGTCCTTGCTGACGACGCGGTCGCGGTGGCGCACCAGATGGACCAAAAGGTCAAAGACCTGCTGTCGATGCCGGTCAAAATCCGCAGCTATTTGCCGATGTGCCGCCTGACGGCCGATCCGCGCGACGGCGTTCCGGATTGTCCCGGTAGACCTCATGTCCGTTTCCGGCCCGGAGAAACCGGGAAGGGAAGGAAGGCCAGGGCTCTGCCCTGGACCCGCCAAGGGCACAGCCCTTGGAACCAGTCTGTCGGTGTTTGCAGCATCGGCCTGAACTCCCTTCACCGGATGACTCTGTGGCCGCCCTGAAGGGGTGACCCGTCATCGCAGTGTGTCGATGATCGAGGATCGCGCCGGATGGTCTGGCGTGGAGCCTCAGGCACAGGAGGACGGGTCATGGAACAGTCTACACGATTTGTCGGCATGGACGTGCACAAGGACACGATCGTCGTCGCGGTCACGGCGACCGGGGAGGTTGGCAAGGCCACGGCCTACGGCACATTCCCCAATACCGCCGCAGGGCTGGAGAAGCTGGTTAAACGCCTACGACAGGCCGGCGATGGACCGACCAAATTCTGTTACGAAGCGGGCCCCTGCGGCTACGGTATTCACCGCGCCCTCACCAAGATGGGCGAAGACTGCATGGTGATCGCGCCATCAATGATCCCCCGTAAAAGCGGTGAGCGGCAAAAGAACGACAAGCGCGACGCCGGAAGCCTAGCGGTGTTGCATCGAGGCGGATTGCTGACCGCCGTTTGGGTGCCGGATGCGGCGCACGAGGCGATGCGCGATCTGATCCGCGCTCGTCTGGCGGCGGTGCGGGCGGTGCGGGCGGCCCGCCAGCAATTGAGTGCGTTTCTGCTGCGTCACGAGCGGGTCTACCCCGGCAACCGGACGCCGTGGACAAAGGCGCATCGGGGCTGGCTTGCCGATCAGAGCTTCACTCAATCGGCGCAACAGATCGTCCTGGAGGAAAGCATCGAGGCGGTGCGTCTGAGTGAGCAACGGCGGGATCGTGTTGACGGATACCTGCGGGCGCAGATCCCGAGCTGGTCATTGTTCCCTCTGGTGCAGAACCTGTGTGCGCTCCGCGGTCTGGACATGATCGCCGCCGCTGGCCTGGCGGCGGCGATCGGCGATCCGTCGCGCTTTGCAACCGCACCCCACTTCATGGCCTATCTCGGCATGGTGCCATCCGAACATACCTCCGGTCCGAAGCGCCGCATCGGCGGCATCACCAAGGCCGGAGACATTCACGCCCGCACCCTGCTGATCGAGGCCGCGCACAGCTACCGCTACCCGGCCCGCATCGCCCGCCACAAGCTGGCCGCCGTCGATGCGGTGCCCGAAGCGGTAGGCGAGATTGCCTGGAAGGCGCAAACCCGACTGTGCCAGCGCTATCGTCACATGGTGGCAAGGGGCAAGTTGACGCAGGTCGTGGTGACCGCGATCGGGCGCGAGTTGGCGGGGTTCGTCTGGTCCATTGCCTGCATCACGTCAGATCCTGCTGTAGGCGGTAACATCGTAACGGCACTATATGACGAAGTAACGGCATGCTGTGGTGAGGTAATGACCACATCCGAAGAGGTTGCCCGACAAGTCCAGGAGATAGTCCCGACGCAGGCGCCCTCCGTGCGCCACTCCCCGCAAACCATGGCGGCGTCGGCAGGAATGAGCCGGCCAGGATGATCGCGCAGCATCATTCCACCGGCTGACTGAACAGCCGGATGATCATCCGGCATGCACGGCGGAGGGCGGAACCGGTCAGGGCAATCCTCGACTATGGACTTGGAACCCGACTTCCGCAGGTAGACAGAGGCAGGCCCGCGACGCATCCATGGTCTTGCGGTAACCAACCCGCGTATCACAGCGTGATCAACCGTCGCTCAGTGCCCGCCCTCCACCGCGCATGCCTGCATCAGGGAAATCAACCGGGAAAAGAGGGCCGGAAGGAATTCTGCGTCCGGCAACCTTGAAAACGGACATGACAGTCCATAGGAGGGACCCGCCCCCGCAGCGGAGCGCCCTTGGCGCGCAGCGGAGCGAAGGGGGCGGGAGGAACCTGTGGACCCACCGGGGCAATCCGGGGGCGGGTCCGGCCTCGGGATTTGACGTTGGTGCGGTAGAACCTGTCGAGATCGACAGGCAGGCACGGCGCCGATCCATCACCGGCAAGTTTTGCTTCGGCGCCGTGCCCTACACCGTGCAGAGGCACGATTGCAGGGGCATCATCGCAGCCGCCGCGGCGCGCGTCCACAGCATCGACCGGCGCCTGATGAGAGCGGCCGATGCGGCCATGCCGATGTGCCGCAAGCGCGGCTTTACCTGTGCGCGCACCCGGGTTGCCGGGACCAGGTGCTCATCTGTAGCGACTGCGACCGGGGCCATATCTACTGCGCCGATTGTGCGCCGGGGGCGCGTCGCCGATCGCTGCACAGAGCGGGCCGGCGCTACCAGGCGAGCGGTCGCGGCCGGATCAAACATGCGGAGCGGTCGCGCCGCTATCGGGCCCGGAAAAACCGGTCATACGAAAATAAAGTGACGCATCACGGTTCACCCGCGGATCGAACGCATGCTGTGCTGACCGAGGATCCGGTGGTGGCCGGTGAACAACCGTTGCCCTTGGACAGCCGACAGCCTCCGCGCAGGCCGGGTTGGTGCTGCATGCGCTGTGGTCGTCGTTGTTCGGTCTATGTGCGGCAAGGGTTTCTGCCACGCCGGGTCCGTCGGAACAGACGAGGAGGACCCGATCATGACCATTCCGGCTGA
>NZ_CAJATU010000119.1 GCF_903944925.1 uncultured Rhodopila sp.
CTAGTACAGCGTTTCCATAAACCGACTCGTATCACGCGGCCTCGCCGATCTTGTAGGTCCAGGTATGGATCACCGGTTCGCTGTTGACGTCATCAAGATATGCCAGGATTCGGGATTTGAGTTCAGCCTTGGAAGCGACCCGGATGTGACGCAGCATCGACCGCGCCATCTTGGAGAAGAACCCCTCCACAAGATTGAGCCAGGAACCATGCTTCGGCGTGAACACGAGCGAGAAGCGGCCTTCCGGCTGGGCGTCCAGCCACGCCCGGGTTTCCTTCGAAACGTGCGCTGAGTGATTGTCCAGGATCAGCTTGATCGCGGTTTCTGCGGGATAGGCTGCATCGAGCTGCTTGAGGAAACTAACGAACTCCCGCGACCGGTGCCGCTCCTCGACACGAGCATGCACCTTGCCGGTGAGCAGGTCGATCCCGGCGAGCAGGCTCAGCGTGCCATGACGTTTGTATTCATGGTCACGCGCGAAGCCCTCATGCTCCCCTGGCTTCGGGGGCAAGTCGGGGGCGGTGTTTTCGATCGCCTGGATGCCGGGCTTCTCGTCGTAGGAGATGATGGCCACGTCGGAGGTTTCCGCCTTGCTCTCGCGCAGGACGGCGACCTCGCGATAGACGCAGAGCACGTCGGCCATTTTCGCCTCGAACGCCGCGTCGCGCCGCTCGAGGTAGTAGCGCACCTTGTGGGGTTTGACGTCATTACGGGCGAGGATTTTGCAAACCGTGCCTTGGGCGATGTTGGCCATGCAAGGATGTCCTGCGGCCTCGGCATGCTCGCGCGTATGGCGCGCCAGCAGCCGTGTCGTCGAAAGCTCGTGCGGATATCCCAGGTCCTTGGCCTTTTGGCAGGCCAGCGAAACCAGCCACGCCCTGGCGTCAGCGGTGATCTCCGGCGCCTTGCCCGGCCGCGGGCTGTCGTCGAGCGCGGCCATCACGCCGAGGCGGACGGCGCGATCAAGGCACCGCTTGACCGTCTGATGGGTCACCCCAACTGCCTCGCCCACCGCGTAGGTTGACGGGTCGGACTGATAAGCCAGCAGGATGCGGGCTCGCTCGACCCAACTGGCCGGTGCCGTGCGCGACCGCGCAATCGCCTCCAGTTGAGCCAAATCCTCTTCGCCGATCGAGATCTCGATCACCCGTCGCGTTGCTGCCATGTGACCCGCCATCAAGTCAGTTTCCGGCAAGGCTACAACATGTTGGGTGGTCTGGAGAATCCCCCCGCAACTGATTGGTTTCACAGAATCGATGTACTAGGTATCGTTCCGCGTCACAAAGCCCGCGCCAAGTGCCCAAAACCGCTGGGAATCTGGCCTCTTTGGCCGGTCGAATTTTGGCGGAGAACATCTTGGCGAATTTCGACGGGAGCAGCGATATGAACCGCATCCAGCTTTCTCTGGACCGTAGACCGGTACTTCCGACGCGCCGAACATCTATCCTCAGGCCTGCCTCCCAGGTGGTAGGTTCGAATCGGCGAAAGGCACCATGCCATCCTATCATTCAATTCAACGGTGTTAAGCTGACGTGCACCCGCCCCAGGTTCGGGACGAGTGCAAGAGCGCGCTTGGTAGCCCGGATCAAGGGCGTGTCAGGCCGCGAGCAAGGCCACGCCGAGCTCAGTCCTCGCCGCAGGCAAGATCGACGATCCAACCTGGCAGGCGGCTGCTCGCCCTGGATAGAATCTCCGGCATCGGTTCACGCCGCATCATCTCGCGGTACACCTCCAGTGCGCACCGGCCGATGGGTGGCCCACTCGGGAAGCTGCCGAAGAATGTGTCGTAATGGGATAGCTCGGGACGGATGATCCGGGACGGACAGTTCAGTTCGATTTGCGTCACCTTGCGACGAGTGGAATCGAGTTCGTCCAGCAACCGCTCGATCTGAGCCACGACATCGTGCAGCCCGGACTCCGGGTCAGGTGCAGGCAGTCGCGGATTGGCCACGGCGAGGGCTTGCAGTGCCCGCCGCGCGACCAAGCGCCCGCCCGGGGCGTCGGACAGCCCAGCCGACGCCAATAGCTGTTCCATCCGCTTGGCCTCGGCAAGCGCTGCTTGCAAACTGCGCTCTCCGCCGCGTGCGCCTTCCATGGCCCGGCACTGGTCACTGAAGTTCAGCCACGCGCCTGTGATCGTGCACGCTTTATGAACCCGCTCCGCTTTATCTCGCAACTGCACTGCCGCGGGAATATCCCGGCAGTTCGCCAATATCGAGATCATTGCCGCGGCGCAGGTTATGGTATCGAACTCGGTGAAGTCGGCGGTGTCGAGCCGCGCAGCCATCCCGGAGGCACGCCGCAGCGCCTCGACCGCCGCAAGCGGTCCGCTTAGTTCCTCCGGCACCGGGGGAAACGTCGGCACGGATCGGGTCGTCTCGAATACCGTAGCGATCTTCTTCCATTCCAGTGCGGTAACGCGCGCCTGTTTGTCGATCTCGCCGAGCGCCGCTTGGGTCACCGCCCGCAATGACTGGAGCCTCGCGCGCAACGCCGAAGCCTCGGTCTGCACGACCCGCGTCGCTTGGTCGAGCGGATCAATAGCAAGCGAAAACTCGCCGCCTCTACGAAAAACCCGGTAGGCCCAAGCCGCGAGCAAATACCGGCGGCCCATCAGCCAACCGTCCACCAGCCTGCGGACGTCGCCGGCGATCGTGAGACGCCTGTCTTCATCGAGTTGGCTGTAAGACCGCGTCGCGAGCACGAGCCTCCACTGCTCCGGCTCGTCGTCAAGCTCGTCCCGCATATCCGCCCACGCGACCCGAAACGACAATTCGTCCCTGGACTTCTCGGATTGCGGCAACTTCACCGCTTCGGACGCGATCCGGATAAGCCGGTGATCGAGCGGGTCGGGCGCAGTATTTGCGCGGCATCGTTCCCGAAGTGCCGCAAGCACGATGTCAGGGGCCTTCTCCGGTACCTCGCGCTGAATGTCCGACCAGCTTTGCGTGACCGTTTGTGCGAGACGTCCAGCCCCGGCTTCGCGGCCGAGTACGACCTGGAGCCGGATCGCATTGACCCAGTCCGGCGGGGCCGGCAGGTCACAGAGGCTACTAAGGGCTGCTTCAGCACGATCCCATGCCGATGCTTTCAGCGCCTCCTCGGCTTCACGCCGCCACGCCGCGGTGAGGATACGCTCCTGTTCAAGTTGTATTTGCGGGTGATTCAGTACGGGATTGAATTGCTCGGCCTGCCGAAGCAGATCATCGGCACGGAGCGTCCGGTCTTCCAACAGGTGCTGGACGCTGTCGCTGAGATGGACGAGCCTGTTCCGCTGAGCGTCCAACATGAGACTGTCAAGCCCGGCAATATCGGACGGGACATTGTCACGCCCGGGGGTGGCGGCGAACCACTCGCGCCACCACGCCAATAGGTCGGACAGCGTGTCAGCCGGCCTTACCGCGCCCGTCAGCCGAAGGATCGGGCCAAGCGCCGCTGCGACTACCGCGCGCTGCTCCGGCGTCCGCGCCACCAATTCGACGAGCCGTTCGTTGTTGCGGGACGCCAGGGCCTTCTGAATCTCTAGCGAATGCCGCGCGGATTGGAGCAGACGGCGCACCTCGGCAGCTCGCTCGGTTCGCGCGGCCTCCGCGGGAAGCCTGTGCAGCGCGCCGGCGATCGCTTCGATATCCGTCGCCGACAGGTCGCTTGCAGGTCCGATGAGGCTCTTTTCCAACTCGCCGAGTTCGGAACGGATCTTTCGGGATCGTGAAACCTGCTCGTTGAAGGCCGCCGGGAGTGCATCAGCGCCGCCAAGCGCCGTCATATCCGGGGCGGTCGCCTCCAGGAGGTCTGCAGCCTGCTGCCAGGCGCGAGCCAATCCGGCCAGCGCAACGCCGATCGCCCTGGCCCGAGGCATCAGCGTCGCTGGCAGCCGTTCCGCGTGCTCATTGAACTCCCGGGTCAGCGACTCTATTCCGGCAGTCGAGGTCGCTGCGGAGCAAGTGTTTCGCACGTCCGTCAGGATCGACGGCCAAGCCCGTTCGAACCATTCCTCCCGTTCGAAGGCCTGCCATCGCGGCGGAACGCCGCTGATCAGCGTGACAAACGCGAGAACATCCTGGAGGCTGCCACACCGCACCGCGCAGTCGCGAAGCCAGATCTCAATCGTCCTGTCGAGCTTTGCCCCGGCGACGCTGATTTGCTCGGCGAACCGACGAGGCGGCGGCACCGCGCGGCCAAGTGCCTCAATGTGCTCAACCAGGGCGTCCAGCTTCGACGCATCAGAAGCGTCGCGCACGATCGGGTCCGCGAGATCGCGCAGCGCCCGTTCGACCGCGCCGGCGTGGTGAGCGGTAGCGGTTATCCTGTCAGACAACTGCTGCTTTTTCGCCTCAAGCCCGGAGGGGAAGGAACCCAGCCCGATAAGAATCGCGCGGGCCTCGTCCAGATTCCACTCCGACAGGGCCTCGTCGATGCGGCGCGTGTCGATGGCGGCACGGCGATCGAAGAGTTCGCCATCCAGCCATAGGCGGTCCTGTGCGACGCCGGACCGGTAATCCGGATGCTTCGAAATGGCGGCGAACAGTTCACTGACCCGCTGAAGCTCGGCCGTCGTCATCGCTGCAATCTTAGCATTGTCCGGGACGAGAAATCCGAGGACCTCGCTGCGCAGCGCCGCCAGGCGGGGACCCTCGACCTGGTCGGCGGAGAAAAGCCCGCCAACCAGGCCCGGCAAGGCAGGATGACGGATGCTTCGCCCAATCTCCGTCCACAGATTTTCCATCTTGGTTGCAAAACCGCGATCTTCGATGCCGGCGGGAGGCGCCCGGTCGGCCCGCTGCAGCAAAGCGCGAGCCTTTTCGGCGACGTCGCGATGTCCCTCCGCTGCCAGATCCCGCAGCATGTACAGCGCTTGCGTCTGTTCCCCGGCATCGCCGCCGACGAGGACTCGCGCCAAATCAAGTTTGGCCAAGCGGTTCCGGGCGTCCCGATCAGCTTGGTCTTCTGATCTGTCGTTGGGTGGCATGGGCCTTGTTACATCATCGTGAAAAGGTGGTCAGCAGCGGCGGCGTCGGATCGCCCGATCCTTGCACGACCGGGTTGATCAGAAGGAAGCCAAACAGGCCCAGCGACCAGGCAATGGTAATGACGATCAATATCAGGTAGCGCACGTCGGGTAACTCCTGTCAGCCCCAATCCGCCGGATTGAACAAGATCACAGTGAAGGCGGTGTTGCCATGCGGTCCGTTGAAACCGGCGGAATGCAGATCGACGACAAAATCCCCACCTTTGCGCTCCCGCTCGCGTGCGCGCTGACGAATCTCCGGGATTTCGCGCAATTCTCTGGTGGCGGAATAGCGATGGTCAGCCCCCGCGGGCGGTTCGCAAAGCAGCTCCGGGCTGCGTACCCGTGCGCCTGCCAGTTGGGCCGCGCAACGGGCCTGTTCCGCCATAAGCGACACGGCACCGCGGGCCTCGTCGAACGCGGGGTCGCTCGCGAAGTAGATGTCCAGCACGGCTTCGGCGCGGATCACATCGTGTAGCCAGCCGGAGGCGAGATGCGGGAAGATGGCGCGATCCCAGAACGACTGGGGGTCAGGCGCGGGGCCGTCCTCGAACGGCTCGATAGCCTGCAGGAACTGCGTGGTCGAAGCGGACATCCCCTCCAGCCTGAGCAGTTTAATCACGTCCTCACGGCCCGCCCGGCGAAGCACCTCAATGCCCGCATCAAGCCGAGCGGCACCGGCGACCCCGGCACAGCGTATCGCGAACAGTTCGATCTCGTCCGCCTGGAACCGATGACGTAGGCTCGTTGCCGAGTCGGAGGAGCGCGCCGCCGGGGTGTATCGAAGGCGGCGCATCAAGGCGGCGGCGGCCAGCCAGCTATCGTCGCCGAAAGCGTCTGATGCAGCCAGATCGCGCTCCAGGACGCCGACACGCTCCGCCGTCGCCCGGGCATCCCGGACCTGTTGGCCCCAAACCGGAACGACGCGGGCGAAGTCGTCATCGGGCACCCGGCCAAACTCGTGGGACAGGATGGTTCGCCAGTCCTCGAAGGTCGCGATGTTTCTCTGACCGTCACGCATAAGATTTTCGGCTTGTTCCCGGTATGATTTGAGATTTGCCAGAATGCCATCGAACGTGCGCGGCGTTTCAGCGAGTCCAACAGGCGCAAGCTGCTCAAAACCCAAAAGCCCGTTTTGATAGTTCTGCAGTATAGCGGACGGGCCGCCATCGCTTCGGCTGACGCGGGCGCATATCGTTCTCCATAGTTCGCGAATGAAGCAAATAAGATCGGGATGCTGCGCCGGCGGGAACGCGAACTCTTTCTCGATGCTTTGAACGGTTTCGAGCGACGATTTTAGCCGCGAGAGCGATCGGCCAATGCCCTCCGCATCGCCGCTGGCCAGGGACTGGGCCAGTTCCTCGCCCGGGGCGCCCAGGGCCTTTGCGGCCTTGATGAAAACATCACGCCGGGAAAGCAACAGCTTGGCCTGCTCCAGCAATTGGTCAACCGTCGCCGGGTTTTTCCGGGGCTCGAATTGAGAAAGGAACTCCTGGACCTGCCCCCGCGTCCGCAATACATCGCTCTGTGGGTCGTCGGTGATAAAAAGCCGCAGCGCAGCAAGCTCGTTGCGCTCTTCCACGATAGCTTTGGCCAGGTTGGGCAACGCGTCAGGACCGCTATCCCGGGTCCTGCGCATGCACTCCAGGTCCCCGATCTGGGCGGCGATGTCATCGAGCCGCCAGACAATCCGGCGCGCCTCCCCGGGGAGCGCCCCGATGAACGATGCGGCCTGGCTGACCGTTTCGCTGGGCGACAGCACTTGGCTGATCGACGCAAGACCGTCAATGGTGTGTTGGAGCCTGTCGTCGCGCCGCCCGGCCAGGACCCTTCCAATGCCGACCCCCAAACCCGGCAGCAGCAGCAGGAGGCCCGCGATCAGGCCGTAAACCACATATGGCGGCACCGGGCCGAGGATCGCATAGTAGGAATCGAGGAGCCGCACGGCACGGGCGGCATCCTTTTCGCTGTGGCCGCCTTTTTTGAGCCACTCGACAAACACCTGCGATGAAGCGTTATCTCCGCACGGTGCGGCTGCCTGATTGCTCGTCCCCGCGTCGGCGCTGGCGGGCCGTCCGGTATTGACGTCCGGCAGGGCAGCCTGGGCGGGCCCGGACGCGCCGGAAGCCGCTTGTGCCGGGCCGACCGGGACGGTCTGGTCTTGCGCATGAGCCTGGGTCGGTCCGGAGTTGCCGTCCGGCGGAGGCGATTGAGGGGCAGGGGAAGGCGGCGGTGTCTGAGCCGTCGAAGGGCCCCAGGTTAAGGTATCCGCGGGGGCCGGGGTTTGCGAAGTTGATGGCGTGGCTCCGGGCGAGGCGCCTTTAACCGGAGGTTGCTGTTCGGCCAACTGTTTGATGGCGCGATAATATTCGGGGGTGAATGCTTCCGGCAGCTTCGATAGTGTCGCACCGGAGGGCGGCTGGCGCATCTGGTAGCCCGGTGCGAACGTGCCATAAAAAAGGTATTGGGTGATCGCCGCTGCCTGGTCTCGCTGCTTCGTGAAAAGGTCATGTTCCCACTGAAGGGCCGCGGCATTTAGGTCTAACTGCCCGATCCGATCCTTCTTAGAGGGATCGGCAGCCCGGTCACGGTAGGCCGGAACCCCATTTGACTCCAGATAGGCGCACAGCGAAATCGCTTTGTCCGCAGAATGGCCTGTCGGGCGAATCACCGCACATCTCGCTACAATGGCTGTTTCGGAAGGTGCGGAGTCATTTGCCGCAAGGACCTCGACCATTTCGATCTTAGACTCGCCCGCGGGCGTCGCGGGTTTCGCATCGGCCAGCGCCGCCGCGCTGACGCCGGCGAGGATCAGCACCGTCCTTCGTGCCAACGTCATGATCGTGCCCACTACGCCCGCCTGTCAGGATCAAGGAAAGATTTGCCGATCGGCCATGGGGGACGCCCTTCATGGACGCTTGCCACGGTCTGGGCCGATAAAGTGTAGATATCCCGCTTCTTGCTATTGCCGATGTAGATGATCGTCTGGCCCCCGGCGCTGGTCTCCTTGGAGATATGCAATCGGCGATCCTTGCCCCAATTGGCGTCAATCCGATAATAGGGGCTGCCCACGTCGATATAGAAAAACCGGCGCGCCGACTGCATGTCGCGGAGCGGATCAGGAGACTGATGGGCGACCTGAACCACTCGGAATCTGGTGTTGTCGCCAAGCGGGATCAACCCGTCCTTCCATTTCTCGTCCGGCACATAGACATTTGACGGAATAAGCACCACCGCAAGCCGGGCCGGCAGCGGCGGTTCGGGTTCGATAGGCATCCCCTGCCATGAGATGGCGCCGCGAACTACCGACTCCTTCATCAGGCTTGGCAATCCGGCGAAGAGTTCCGCGCCGTCCTTCGCGGCCGGAAAACGGCCGGTGATCCGTTGCCGCAGCCCGGGCCAAAGTGCGCCACGCCCGGATACGAGCACGGTGTTGATGTTGCGTGCCTCGACACCAGCTCCCAACAGCGCTTCATCGATCACGTCGCCGGCAACAAACGTTATGAATTCAGCTATGTCGGCGTATCGATGAACCTGATCCGCGGGGAGCACGAGTTCCAGCCGGTCGCCATCGCTGCGTTTGCGAAAGACCAGTGCAGCCCGATCGGGCGGCCCCGCCAATTCGGCGTATCGTTCCTGCAGCGAACCCGCACCTGCGATGGAAGCCTTCGCCATGACCGGCCACCGGTCGGGTGTCCCTGGCGCGGCAACCGTGATGTGCATCGGTTTCTCGCCATCCCATACCGGTGCATTGTCCAAGCCTTGCTTGGCTGCACGGATCGCAAGCCACAGAGTGCGGCTTGCCGCGGCATGGTCGGCTTCGTCCGCAGCGCTCGGGCAAACAGTCAGCGGATAGCGATAATCGAGCAAATCGGGATCGACGAGTTTAGGATCCAGCAGCGTTTGATCGATCAAACGGGCGATCGCCGCGTCGAGGTAGTTGCCCGCGACAGGCACCCCAAGGCGATACAGGGTCTGCCAGCGATCCGGAAACCGCACCAGTCCGCTGGCCCACTCGACACGGATGATCGACAGGTCCAAGGTTCCCGCACCGAGATCATAGACCATGATATGCTCGATGCCGGCCGGGACATGGCCGGCTTCTCGTTGCTTTTGGCAGTAGAAATATGCCACCGCATCAGACTCGCTCATCAGGGTCACGCGTTCCGGCCGCGAAATGCCGAACTGCTTACTGAAAACACTCAAGCCGATCGAGTGCAGGCGGTCCTTATGCAGCGGCGTGAACGTATTAGGATGGGTAAGAATAACACGCCCAGGGGCGATTTGGGCTGCGCTGATATAGGCCTCGGCAAGCGCTGCCAGGCCCGATTGCACCACCTTCTGAAGCGGAACGTACTTGGTTTTCCGCTCCCGGCCGTCCTCGATGATCGTGATCTCCTCACCCAGCAGGATCTCGCTTGCGGACTGGCCGATCCAGCTTTTGAGCGAGTAAATCACCCGCCCCGGACTGTCGTGTAATTGCGGCGACGTGGCCGGCAACCCGATGAACGAAGCTTCGCCCGGGTTCAGCCTGGCCGGACGGTAACCCGGAAAACCCGGACGAAGCTGACGGTCGCCGTTGTCTTCGGTCCTGCGTCGATCTGCATCGCAGATCACGAAACTTGGTAACAGGTTGCCACCGCGCTCGATGTTCCCGCGGTCGAAGTCGGCAAGGCTCGGACCTTGCGCTTCATCCTGTTCGCCGCTCTGGCGAACGTCCTGCAATGGTAAGATATAGACGTTCGTTTCATGGCCATAGGCGACGGCGATGGCCGATGTGCCAAAGTCGATGCATAGCCAATTGGGGCTCGGCAACTGTTCCAATCGCAATGGCACCATGATCGACAGCTTGCGCGTCCGGGTGTCGCCTCCATCGGTGCGTGTGATAATCTCCAACGACAGTTCGGCGTTCACCAGACCAGCCTCGATGACCGATCCTGTCAGCCTGTTGATCAGCGACGTCGAAAGCTGAACCAGCAATTCTTCAGCCGGTTGCCCTTCGGCGATTCGTACGGCCGTTCTGGCGGCCTGGTGGCTCACGTCGAACGGCATAACCAGTTTGTTTTGGTGACCCGGATTGTCATATTCGATGGCATCGAGCACCAGTTCGTCGCCGGCAAGGCTGCCGGCCATGCTGGCCTGCACTTCGCCCTTGCCGACCTTCCCGCTGTTCCCGATCGTGAGCCTGAACAGCCCGTAGGGTGCAGAATCCTTATCGAAGCGCACGTCCGCCAACGGCAGCACGACCCGGCCGCCTTCAATCGCAGCGAATGGCGGGTCGATGCTATCGGCGACCTTCAATCGGCGCATCGGCTGACCCGTGCGGCGGTCCCAGGCAATCTCCGACACGGCACCGGTACCGGTGTCGATGAACAGTGTCGGCTCGCATTGTGTGCTGTCGCGCAACACGGCAAACAGATGCGGCCCCGCCTGCGAGCCGGGGGCGTGGCGGCCAACGAGCATGACGCGATAGATATCGGCGGTCGCCGAAGGGTTACGAATCGTCTCGCCATCGCACACGACTATCGCCTGGCGCTCTATGGTAGCCTGCGCCGGCACGACCACTTCGGGTTGGTCGACCATGAAGCCGCCGTCGCGCACGGGTCCTTCAGGACCGTCTCCGCGCAGGGCGAAGGTGGCGGCGAACGGCCGGGCGAAGCGGCGGCTGGCGCGGCTCTCGAAATGAAACCGCCCGATCGGCCGCCTATGCGGCGGCTCGTCCGGGCCATGACCTTGGAATTCGACTTCGGCCCCGGCGGAATCGAACCGAACGAATGGCTCGCGCCCGGATTCGGGCCGCAGCGAGATCCCAACCACCACCGGCAAAGGCTCCAGCCTTGCCGCTCGCCACCGTCGGCGGGGCCAGGACATTGCCAGGATGCCGGCTACGGGTACCGATGTCGCGTCGATGGTGTCATCGGACGGCGCAAAGTCGGCGATCACCCTGGGATCGAGAAACAAGCTGATCGTCGCGCCGTCTACTATCGTCTGCATCACACCCGGCGCCAAAGCGCCACTTCCGTCGGCAGCGACAAAACCGATGGCCTGAGCAGAGGGGTCTACGCGGAAGCCTGCCGCCGCGACATCCCATCCAACGAGAGTGAAGTTGCCTTCGCGGTGCGGCTCCTCCTTCTGCGTGAGGCGTTTCCTCGGCGCTTCGTTGATCACCTCGAACGTGCCAAGCAGGATCGGCGCGTCGCCAAGCCCGTCGAAGTTGAGACTGACGCCTTTGATCGGATGCCATGCAACCCGGGGACTGAAGCGGCGCCGGGTGTAATTAATCCAAGCCACGATCATCGCCAGACCGCATAAAATCACGAATAAGGGTAGGCCAATCCAGATATACCACCCCCGGACAAGCTCATACTTGCGATGAATGCCGTCCTCGGCCGCCTTCTGGTTGAGCGGCCGTGTGCCGGTCTCCTCCGCCAGCGCCGACAGTGCCGCATCGTCCAACCGGACCGCCGGAAAAAGCCGCCGTTCGAGCGGACCCAACAGCCAGGAATCGCCGTTCACGAGGAGATTTTCTTGCGGTACTGTTCTGACCGGGACCGTTGAAAAGTCGACCACGTGCCAGGCGGACCAGCGATACAGGTTCTGATATAAATCGCCATCATAGTGAAACCTGACGCGCAACCTAACGGTGGACGCAAGCTGTTCGGGCCGTGGCTGATCCGCGACTGTATGCTCCTCACTCAGGCCCTTAAGCTTGAGCAGATCCCAGCCGACAGGTGTCTCCGCCCCGACACAATGACGGTCAGGCCAGGCCAGACCGACAGACTGCGATTGGCCGCTGATTTCCGACGATAGAAGGTCCGGGATGAAACATTCGCCGGCACGAATGTTGACTTGAGGGAGCGGCCCATCGGTGGACACGATGGCAAGCCGACCGCCTCCCTTCGCCTCCCGGTCAAGCGTGACGGCGCGCGGCGCATCAACGAGCAGGTCAGGGTTCGGCAGGATAGGCTGTGCCTCGCTGTAGTCCATCCGTAACGAGTCATGCAAGTCGCCGTAGCCCCAACTGACCGTATCCTTGCCGGCGGTCATCATCCAGCCAGGAACGGACGTGACGCTGAATCGCCCCAAGACACGCTGGCTGAGCCTGAGCGCTTCCGGACCGTCGGCGACCTTGAACGTCCCGTTTTGAAGCGGCACGCCTCGGCTGAAGTAGAAAATCTCCTTCGCCGGATCCGTGTTCATGCTGAAATCGGAGACGTTGACGATGACGATGCGGGCGAACCGCTGGTGGAAGCTCTCTTCCTGGAACTGCTGGCCGAGAGACGCGATTGCCAGGACCGGTGCCATCCCGACCGGTGAGAATTCTTCATCCAGACGGCACTGGTTGGCGATAGGGAGCGCATCAGTCAGCCTCTTGCTGAAATCATCCTCTGTCATAGGTTGCAGACCGGGAGGCGATATCCAGGCGAACAGGTTGGACGGCAGCAGGCTCAACGGGTTGCGGGCGGGCCCGTCGCAGGGCAGCCGGTTGCGCTTGAGGCCGTAGAAACCGACGGAGACCATGTCATGGTTTTTGTCGACGACCGGAGGAGGTTCATGGTCGATACTCGAGGGCGGACGTAACCTGCCGAACAATACGTCGGGCAATAACTTGATCAGGGCGTCGCGGTAATGTTTCATCCCGCCGGAATCATCAATGAGGATGATGAAATGCGTTGGATCTGTTTCGACGCCATCATCCGGGACTCGCGCAAGGCAGGTCGCAGAGCCGAAGACGAAGGCCACTGCACACAAAGCCATCAGGCCAGCGACGCGAAATCGGAACGATCCCGGTCGGCCCGGGATGCTCCGAAGTCTAAGCGAGCCGGTCAGCAATCCCCGAAGCGTCATTGCCTGAGCGGCAAGCGGGCGTCCCGAAGCCGCAATTCCGGGCCGCCGCCTAAGCAAGAACGCGCTCGAGCGAAGCATGGTCAAGGAAAACCCCACGTGCCAGATCGTGCCACATGCGCCACCCCGGATGTTCGGCGAACAGCCGTCCAATGGGGGAGGCATCAAGTGCGGCGGCAAACGATGCGTCGTCCACCCAGGCCGGGTCGACGATGTCCGAGAACAAGGGCGGCGTCGCCAGCGGGGTGCCGTCATGCGCGAGTAGCAAGATCACGGCGTGGTCGGCGGCGGCTTCGAACGCAGCCAGGTCCGGACCACGGATGCCGGCCTCGGTGAGCCCGAAGCGGCGGCCGCCGCGCTGGATTTCAATAGTCCCCCGCTGGATATCGACCCTGCCGGCCGCCGTCTCGGCAAGAAACGACAGCAGTATGTGTGGTTCGCGCAACAGGCTGACGGCAAGCGGTGAGAATGGAGCGGCATCGCGTTGCGCGACATGGGCGATCAAGGACCGGACTCGCGCGGCGTTGGCCTCCTCGGGCCACACATAGTCCTGCGTGCCAGCGCGGACGTTGACACCAAGGGCATCATGGATCGGACGTTCGGCTGCCGTCAACGCGAGCGCTTCGGCCGGATCGCCGTCGTCCACGACGTTCACGGACGGTCCAAATGCGTGGCTCGCGTAGCGGCCGATGCCCAAGCAGGACCCATTATCGGCAAGCGGCCCTGTCTGCGGCGACAGCCAGGGGGCGTCGGGCCATGTCAGGACCGACCGGCGATAGCGGTCGAGGACATCTCGCAACGCCCGAGCGATGTCGTCACCCGGGCCGAACGACTTATTGATGATACGAAGCCTGACTTCGACCGGCGTCTCCGGCCGGCAGGTGACGCTAAACCGAAGATTGTCAATCAGGTTGGGCACATGCTGTGCGCACCACGCCGCGAACGGCTCTCGGGTCAGCGTATCGAACGTCTGCCACCGGCGCGCCGACAGGTCAGCGATATGGGTTGCGCGCGCAATCGATGCGGTTACCGACGGCACCCCGTCGCGTCCTTCGCGGGCAGTTACACCCGCGCCGAAGAGAGTATTCTCCCACTCGTCCAGGGTGTCGATAAGCTGCGTCAGTGTCGATCGCATCTCGGCCAGAAGTGCCGCCGAGAACCATACGAAGCTCGCTATGTCGGGGTCCCTGGCGACCGCCTGAAGCTCGTCGTTCAGGGTTGCGAAGGCTATCCGGATCATCTCGGCCGCCGCCCGCAGTTCCGGCAACCCCGACCGGCGGCGGTGTGCCATAAGTACGAACTCGCCCTCGCACCATGCCTCCAGATATCGGGCGAAAATCTGACGCTCACGATCGCAGAAAGCCTTCTGCTCGTAATACGGCCGGTCGATCGGCTGGTTGGCGCCGCCGTCAAGCAACATGATCAGCCGCGTCGGTTCGGCGCGTAGCTTGGCTGCCGTGGCCAGCAGAAGCGGTCCGTCGCGTCCGGCCACGTTGCCTGACCAGAACAGGTCAACCAGTCGCGTTACGTCCCCGGCGTCGATATCCGGACGCGAATCCGCTTTGCCACCGATGGCGAGCCAATCGCGCACGACAGCCGCTTCCAGCGTGTGTTCGCGCACCCATTGCCAAAGCGTCCGCTGCGGCAACTCAGCGAACCGGATATCGATCATGCAGGCGGTTTCCGTACGCATCGCGGCAAGCTGCTGTGCCATCGGCCGCGACGACAGCAACGTCCAAACGAAGGCTGCCGCCGCGGCTGCCGCCTGACCGGGGCCGGCCGAAACTTTCTTGACCACAAACACTCTGTCGAAGAGGTGGCGGGCCATGGATCGCTCGCCGCCACGGTCGGACAGGATTGTGTCGCTGCGGCGCGACAGCATGCGTGCCATCTCGTCGGCGAACGCCACAATCGGGCCGTCCGCGGGATGGCCGCGCTCGGCCGGCATCAGCACCGCGGTGACCGATTTGCCGTGGGCCGCCACCATATGGGCGACCTCGCCAATCAGGCCGGTTGTCTCCGCCTCCTCGGCGGCGCCGACGATCACCACGCTGATGTCCTCGCCGGGGTGCGCGCCGAGCGCACTGTCGAGGCGCCGGGCCAATGGCTCCGGGTCCAGCAGCACGCATAGCCGCGCCTTCGCGCGGTCGCCGGTGATCCCGCGCACCGTCGTGAGAGGCTGGCCCTCGGCGAGCCATCGATGCATGGGAAGCCAGCTTCGGGTATCCGGGAGCGTCGCGTCGCGCAGCCCACTGACGTACGGCCACAGATCGGTGCCGAGCCAAAGCAGTTCCGCCGGCAAGACGCCGCCGGGGTCGTGCCGCACAGCTTTAGACGGGCCAACCCTGATCGCCAGGAAGCCGACCCGATCCGCGGGGATCTCGCGCTCGTGAAGCCGGTGCCTGAGCTTCGCCGCGCTCAGCGCGCCTTCGTCGCCGAGGCTGATGATCAACGCGCGCTCCACCGCTGGCTGGAAGATCGATTCCCGCGGCGTCGGCTGCGGCGGCGGCAGGGCAATTTCCGGGGGTTCGGGGGTGGCCTGCGCCGCTGCCATCGGCGGAGGCGCAGGACACCGAAGCCAGGGGGCCAGCAAGAGCATCAGCAGCGGGTTTGCAATCGGCCAGGCCCACGTCGCCCAATAGGGCAGCACCAGCATACGGTTCGGCCGCGCCCCTTCGCACGAGACGACCTGCCCATCAGGCATCCGCCACGTGACCCGCCCGGACGAGGCGGCGATCTTGTACCAACCGACACACTCCGCCCGCAACGCATAAGCGACCGGCGTGGCGACACCGTCAAACTGCGGCAGCGGCCAGATCATATTGGTCGTCGCCTCGGCGCGAATGTCCACCGGGGTCGAGCCGGGGACATCCTCCAGCGAAAACGGGCGCGGCGCGCTGGCTTCCTCATGCAGCAGCCCCGCTACGGCGCGCTGGCCGCTGACCTCCGCGGCAAGGCTCGTGAACAGGGCGACGAGGCCGTCAAAGGTTCCGGTCAGGAACACCCTGTGCCTATCACCGGCCACTGCTTCCATCACGGGCAGCTTGTCGCTGGAGCCGAAGCTCGCGCAATAGGTCACCGGCCGCCTTGGGTGCACATGCAGCGAATCGGCCGCGCCGCGGACCTCGTCCAATGAATCGAGTCCATCGGAAAAAAGCACCACCACCGGCTGCGCCGAAGGCCGGGCCGTTTCGAGAAGTTCGACGGAACGCTTCAGCGCCCCCGCGATCGACGTCCCACCGCCGGGCGTGATCGCGCCAATGGCCCTGACCACGCGATGCTTGTCACCCGTGAAGCCGCACAAACATTCTGTCGTGTGATCGAAAGCCACCACGGCCAAGCGCACCGTCCGCGGCAGTTGCCGAACGAAACTCTCGGTTGCCCTGATCATCTCGCGCAAAGGACTGCCAGGCGCGGCACCCATGCTGCCCGAATGATCGAGAAGCAGAACAACATCGTGCTCGGCAGCCGTTTCTTCGACAACCGGAGGCACCGCGGTCAGCGTGACTTTGACGCTTTGCCCGGTGCCGCGGATGCGGTGCGACAGCCTGCGCTGCATCGCTCCGGTGCCCGGCGATGCACCCCATAGCAGCAGCGCACCGCCGACGCCGATCCAAAGCGCGAGCAATCCGAAGATGACAAGTGTTATCACACGTCCTCCAGGGCGAGCTTGATCGCAGCCAGCACGACGAGATCGGCTTCGGCCCGGCGATCGACGGTTCTGGAGCCGGCTCGCACCTCATTGAACAGGCTGAAACCACCACCCTGCTGAAGCGGTGGGTAGGTTGCCGTCACGGCGCGATCATCGGCAGCGAAGGCGGCGGCGGCATTGGCGAGACGATCACCCTGCGTTATGAACCGCCTGGCGTCCTTCAACCACCAGCTCATCCGGCCGGCGGCGTCGGCCCTCAGTTCCAGGTGCCCGGCGGTGTAGGCGGTGGCGAAGGCGCGGAAACGATCCGGCTTCGCGAAAGCGATCGACAGTTCGCGCGGCATCGTTTCCACCGTGCGCTGAAGCAGGTGAACGATGTTCTGACGGAGCCTTTCGCCTGCAACATCGGCCGGCTGCACGACGGGCAGCGGCGCTGGCGAGGTCGCAGCAGGCAGCGGCGCCCATCCTATCCACCGTATCGCGGAGCGATCCCCGCCGGTCGCTTCGCGGTGCGCGCGCTGGTCCACCGGACCGGCAATTTCGGTGAGGAAGGATCGCAGATGACCGGCCGCGGATTCCTCGCCCGCCCCGGGATGCACGAGCAGTGCATCTTTGGAGGCATGTCCCTGCGTCAAGCCGCGAGCCAGACGGCGCACATCCAGCGGATCAAGCCGGGCAATCGCAGTGTCGATATGGCTGGCGGGTACCAGGCTGGCGATGGCTTCCGCCATGTCGCGCAACGCGCGCAACGCTGCATCGGGTGTGCGCAGTTCCGTTCGATGGCCGATACGGCTGCGGACGACCGGCAACAAAGCATTGTTGTCGATGGTGACTGCAAATCCGACCCGTTCGCCGATTGGATCCGCATCCGGCCCGTGTTGGCCGGCCCAGGCACGCACCGCGTCCGCAAGCCACCGGTCGATCATGGCTTCGTCCGCAGCGGTGTCGAGCAGAGCCAGGCGAGCGTTTGAAGGCTCGATGTCGCGCAGCAAGGCAGAACGTTTTTTCGCCGCCTCGGCCATCGCCGCCAACAGAGCCCCGGTCCACCGGCGCAGGGCGGAGGCCAGCAAGTCAAGCCGATCGGCCAGCGCGTCCATCATTGTCAGCGTGTTCGCGGGCGCGGCCAATATTTGCGCTTCGGTCCGCAACGAGCCGCGTAAGTGTTTGGCCAGCAGCGTCATTCCGGCCGCCACCTGCTCCGGGGTCAGGTTGCGTCCCGGCTCGGCGAACGCATTCGACAAGGAATGGGCTGCCGCCCGTATCATCCATTCCAGATTGTCCTCGCCGACCGAGGCCAGTGCAGCCAGAAACGCCGGCATGCGGCTGGCGTCCGAACTCGCTTCCACCAACGGGCGCCAGGGTGAGGCAGCAGCATCGGTTTCAACGCTCTTTTGCAATGCGTTCCGGGCATCCTCCTCGGTGGCCGGCGCGATAGCGAAGCCCGTATCATCAGGCGCGAGTTGGACACCGCCCAGAAGGCGGGCCGCGATCACCCGCACCAGCAATTCTTCAGCGACTAGGTCGCGTACGTGAGCCCGGCGTACCGCAATGGCGGAGGCTTGGATGGAAGCGGTCGGGCCGGCCGTCTGCGCGATCGCCGATAAAAGCTCGAGCCGCGGGTTGGCGTCGACCAGCACCGCGGCGGTCATTGCGGCTTCAAGTTGTGTCTCCGCGTCGGTGCCGACAGCCGCGAGCAGCGTATCGAGCGGGGCTTCGCTATCGGTCCGGTCGAGCAAGGGATCACCTTGCCCAAGCACGATGTGCTGCGGGTAAAGACCGAAGCTGCGCGAGGTCGAGTCCTCCTGAAACAAGGCGTCCCGGCGTTTGCGGGCTTCCAGATCGTCGGTGTCGGAGCAGACAATTGCGATGATCTCAGGGATCAAGTCGCCATGCTGCTGCACCTCACGCGCGCGACGGCGCAGGATTCGGGCGACATCCAGCAGAGCAGCGCTTCCGAATCCCCCGGCCGCGTGCGCGAACAAAACGATCTGCCGCACGCCGCCGAGCGCCGGACGGCGAAGCAACTCGTCCAAGTGACGACCCAAATCGGCTGCCAGGCCACCCTTGTCGAACCAGCGCAACAAAGCGGTGTGGGCCAGGAGGCGATCACCGTGACTACCACTGCCGAGGTTCAGCTCTTGCCGGCTGGCATGGCGATAGTTTGCCATTTGCGCGTTGCCGCCGACAGTTCGGTGCTCGCGCGCAACGTCGTCGAGATAGCTGTAGACGTCGGTGACCGCGGCAGGGGCAACCAGAGACTGATACGGCAGCGCGAAGTCCGCCGCGGTGGTCGGGAGTTTCGCGCCGTCGACATCAATGGCCAGAAAAGAACAGGGCGGTAACGCGGCCTCGCCTGCATGTGCGTGCAGCATCTCCAGCCGGGCCGCCTGCAGCGCCCCACCGCCCCAGCGGCCGAGACCGATGAACAAGGTCGGGACGACCGGTTCGCGACGTTCGGCCGGCGGCGGAAAACGCAACACGTCACCGGCCGGCGGCGGCAGTGGATCGGGAATCCGAGGCGTTGGCGGCTTGATCTCGTCCGGCGGCCGGACCAGCAGGCAACGCAGCGACCAGCCCAGACACGGCAGCAGCGACCAGAGGAGAAACAGCGGCGATATCACCAGCGTGTTGCGTACGCGGCAGTTTTGCTCAACTGCCCGGCCGTCGCGGTCGAGATAAGTCAATTTCGGCGGGGCCAATTGCAAGGGCATCAGGCCGACGACCTTCGGCACAAGGCCGTGCTCGAACGACATCCGGTTGCCTGGCACACCATCGACTTCGCGCGTCAGGTAGCCCGACGACAGCAGCCAACCTGTATTCGGAACCGCCGCGTCGAACAGTCTTCCGTCGACGCCTTCGCTGAATATTCCGGGCGGCCGCGCGGGCGTCAAAGCCTGGCCCGTGCCGGACGCGACAGCTTCGCGGAACTTGGCCATGATTTCGCTTTGATTGTCAGGCCTGAGCTGGTGATCATTCGATCCGGTGATCTGAGCCATGTTCGGGTTGAGGTGGCCCGGAGTGCCAACGGCGTAGATGTCCGCGCCCATCCGCCGCAACGCCCCGCCTGCCGCCGCCATGTCATTCCAAGTGAAGCGCACGGCAGGGCATGTCGGCCCGCTGCAGTCGACAAGCTCGCCGTCCGTATAAAAGACAATAATCTTTCTCGAGTCCTTGCGTGCGTGCCGCAACGTCTCGGCTGCCAGATCGAAACCTGCGCGCGAGTCGTTCTCGCCGCCGAGGTCGTGAAGCCGGCGCAACGCATTTGCCATGACGGAGACGTCATCGGTCCAATCCGCCTGCAGCACCGCACCGACCTCAAACGAGATCAATGCGACGTTGCTTCCCGGGCGAGATTTAAGTTGCCGCATCACGGCAAGCCCGGCCTGGACCATATCGTCGCGCGTCGAATCGGTCGAACCGGACACGTCCACCATAATGAGCAGGTCGATGGGCGGAGGCACGGCGAGCGGGCGCGCATCCGGGACAGCCACCGGGGCGTACGTTGTCGTCAGCAAGTTGGGGCTATCAACCCAACTCAGCGTCTGTTCGGGGTCGCAGAACAGCGGGCCGGGGTCAGGCGGCGCATTGGTCGAGCCGGTCCATGCCCACAAACCGCCGATGACCACGAGCGGTCCCCCGACGGCAATCACCAGCCCGACCAGATACTCACTTATTCGCCGCACGACATTTCGCCCGATTAAACGTGGTTGCTTGGGTCAGGACAGCATTCTGTTGGACAAATCGGCCGTGTTCGCGGGATCGCCGTAAAACTGCATCGCCATTTTCAGCCCTTCGCGGTCTCGTGCGTGGTGGGCTTTCTGATAATCGTCGTCGGTGGCGTGGCCAATCGGGAAACTCGTGTCCAGAAACCGATCCAGGTTTTCGTCCCGGATGAAAGCCTGAACCTGTTGGGCATAGCTCATGCCTTCGACGCCGCGCTTGTGCGTTCCCGTCGGATCGGCGGCGGCCGCCTTCGCACTGGCAAGGGCGCTGGCGAGTTCGATCGGGAACAGCGATCTCGGCTCGTCCTCGATACGCTGCAGAACAAATACGACGGCGGCGCGGATCAGGTCTTCGCCGGGTTTACTGAGCTTGACCGAGCGGCCGGGAGCATGCCAAACCCAGGCGGTGGTGTCATCGTCACGCTCGACTGCTCCGGTGGCCAGGCAGAGGACGAATGCACGGAAGTAGTCGGGCCGATCCAGCAGGCGGACGATGCGCGGCGGAACCAGACTGTCCGCGCTGGTTATGTTGCGCGTCCGCCGCGCGACCTGGCGTTCGATGAACCATGCCTCCGACTCGCCTCGGAACGGATGATAGATCAGCGCGCGCTGAAGTTCGCGGTCGTTGACCTGGATGTTGGAGCCGAGCAGGGCGGTGTATTCCCGCTGGCACGTCTTGATGTCCTCGATGTCTGAATAATCCAGCCGCGCGGCCTTCAGCAATGTCAGCGACGTCGGGTCGGTGTAGTTGATGATGGAACTTGCGGTGGTATTGCCGGTGGCGATGTTCACCTCGCCGAGTTGCCCCTTCAGCGCGTCGGCAAAATTCTGATTGTAGGCGCCGACCGGTTGCCGGTAGACCCAGCGCACACCGCCGGCCTTCTGATCATCCAAAAGCAGCGCGGCGCTGTCGTTCAGGCGGACGGCAATGTTCCTGGCCTCCGCCCCGTGTTCATCTACCTCGAACTTCAGATAGTCGAAGATGTCGACGTTCCGTAGCTTGGTATCGATAACCGGACGGAACGCGTCGAACAGAAATTGATCGATACGCCGGATATCCGGAACCTGTTCGTATTGCCCGTTGCGCTGAATCGCCAGGGAAAATGTCGGCCGGCCGGTTTTGTCGAGGCCGGCGACCCACTTGCTGCGCTGGACCCATTGCCAGGCCAGGGTTTCATCCCGATCCTCACGCGTGCCGATCTGGCGCAGCTTGTCGGCGTATCCCTGCATCCAAATCTCCTGCCGCCCGGCCGGCGCGAGGCTGATCAGCGAACGTTTGTCATTGGAAAGCCGGAGGAGCCGGTTGATCAGCCTGTCGAGATGGTCGGAGCGGATGGAACTCAGCTTGGGGACGCGATCTCCGCGCTCCAGGACGATGGACAGCATGACTTCCTGCAGCGCGTCGCGCCAGGCGGTATAGCGCTGCCGGACGGCGGCAATGATGTCGCGCATGTCGAGCAGCAAATGCCGCTTCTGATGCCAGGTCACGTAGTCGGCGCACTCCTGGCGCGCGAAGAGCTGCGGGTCCTCGACCCATGTCAGCAGCGGCATTCTCGATGGCGACGTTTCCGACAGGGTGACGATCGCGCTGTTGTAGCGGTGCTCGACGTCTCCCCGCTTCAGTGCCAGGCCTTCGTTGCAGTTTCCAAGCAGTGCTTCAAGGTTGCCGAGCGGCCCTTCGGTGCCCCCCAGGATCTGCAATTGAGCGAGCAGGCGGGTCATCTGCGTGCCCTCCGTGGCCGGGGGCGGTCTGACGCTGCCTCCACGCTGGGCCAATTCGGTTCCGTCGGCAAGAACGGGTATCCCGATGACCGTAAAACCGTCGATCGCTTCGCGAACCTGGGCGTCAACCTTTTGCAGGAGGGTCTCGGTAACTGATTGCCTGACGAAGCGACGCCCTTTCTCGAAGGTGCCCTCGCCCCCGGAGGCGTTCAAGTAGCGCGTTGTTGCAGCCCGTAATTCTTTTGCGAACCGGGCAAGCGATTCCGGCTGCGACTCCTTGGGTCCTTTGGCCTTTCTGTTTTCCTGAAAAGTTTTGACGTTGATGTCATGCGCAGAAATACTGTCGCTCTGCTTGCCAAGAAAATAGACCGGATTGCAGTAGGCGAGCGGCACGGTATGGACGGTATCGTCCTCGCTCAGCTCCGGTTTTGATTCGAACTGGTACCATCGGTTGATGATGGTTTCGGGGCCGAGATTCTTCTCGATGTACAGCGGAAATTGATCTCGCTCTCTGGCGGCGAGTTCACGCAGCTCCTCAAACAATTTTAACATCGAGTCAACGAGTTTGCGCGCTTCAGTCTCTCGGTCCAGGGGACTGCCGGAATGGAAACCGACGCTCCGGCGCTGAGCATCGATGCTGCCGTCTTCCTTCGGCACGCCGATGGAGCGCAGATAGTCGCGCACCTGTTCCCAAACGAAGATCTCCTTATAAGTGGTCAGCGGGATCGATAGTCTTGCTCCGCCGAAACAGAGTGGAAAGTCGGTATTGATCAGTTCTTCCATCATCTGCGGCCCGACATTCTCGTCGAGGAACGTGTCGACCGCGCTTGCAACCGCGTTGAAAAACGAGATGCGCGCGGACTTGCTTTCACAGTTTTCGCCGAGATAGGCGAGGAAATCGAACAGCCTCTGCGGGATGAATACGCGTTTCCCGCCATCCCCGTATGTGAACTCGGACGACGCGGTCGCCGGTATCGTGTTGGTAGTAAAACGGTCGCGGGCAGGCATCTTGACGCCCTGGAAGTTGATCTCCTGCAAGCGCTGCAGTTCCCGCAGAAAGCTGTAGGCGCGCGCCTTGCTGATCCCGCCTTCGGTTTTGTAAGAGCTCCCGACTTCGGCGTAGACCTCCGGCAGCACGATCAGACCAACGATGGTCGGCCGCAGATCCAATTGCTGGCAGATCATCCTGACGATGGCGGCGGCGTCGATCATGCAACCGGCGCCGGTTCCACCCGCGGACGAGCCTGCTATCCAGACGGCCACATTGTCGCTTTTGACCGTGCTTTTCAGTCCCCTCAGCCCACGGGAGATTGCGTTCTGCACCTTGTCGAAATTGGCGAACATCGCATAGCGGCCGATCTGGCGCTGCTGCGCGGCTCCGGTCGAGATGTTCAGGTGGGCAGCCGGCAACTGCGACAGGGCGTCCGTGTGCAGCCAGTCCTTGAGGTGCGGGTAGTTGTCGCGGTTGCCGCCGCGCGACATTTCGCTTTCCACCAGGCGCAGCAATCCGGGATGACCTTCCTCCAGCGCCACATATTCTGTTTCGGGGTCCAGGTGGATGTTCTCTCGTCCCTGGGCGATCTCTTCGCGGAACCCCGCGGTGCCGGCGATTTCAACCGATTGACCCGGCTTCCACCTTTCCCGCGCGATCGTGTCGAACTCGATGAAGGTCAGATGATTCGGCTTTTCGCCATGCTTATAGATCGCAAGTTCCTTCAGGTAGGTCAGGATGTGCGTGCCGGTGCCGCCAAATCCCAGTGCCAGGGTCCCCATCGTCGCCATGTCAGCTTATCCCCATCCCGTTACCCACACTCTACCGCAACGTTCCCGCGACTACGCGGCCCTTTGCCGCACGGATTTTGTCCGCAGGGCGATGTGCCAGTTGTTGTCACCGAGAGCCCGCACCGGGTCGCCCTCGGGATTTGCCCGGATAATCTGTCGGTGCGATTGTTTCTTTCCGTGCAGGCGGTAAACCACTTCGGCGACCGGACGGTCGCCGACCGACTGCAATCGTCGATACGACAGGCGCTCCATCATGATCGGCCGGTTCTGATCGTCAAGCTGTATGACATTTTTGTAAGTCTGCCGATAGACCCCGCTTACCGGCAACACTTTGCCCGCGGTCAGGCCGCGGCGGCGGTCGTAGACCGCAAGCTCGACGACGTTGCCCCGCCGCTGGTCCTCGCTGCGGACGCGCAGCCGGGGGGCCTGCCATAGGCCGACACCAATCACCGCACCGGCCGCTGCCGCAATCCCGATCAGCACTGCCGCGGCCGCCAACCACCACGGAAACCGCACGGCGAACCCGGTCAGCGACATCGGATCCCCGGCGGCACGCTCCGGCACGGCGGGCGGCGGAACCCGCACGGATACCAGCCTCCGTCCGTCCAGCAGTGGCCCTTGCGGCGTGATCCGGAAGCCGAGAGGTACTGCCGAGAGCCACCCCTCGCCGCGCCCGAGCTTGAAATCAACGGGCATGTCCAGAACCAGGCGGCCGCCTTCGGCCCTGACCGGCAACGGAGGTCCGGATGCCACACCGGAGCGGCCGAGCGGCACCGCACTGAGGAACGTCGCGGGTTGGGAAACGCTGGTTGCCAGATCTTCGACTGTCTTGTCGCTGCCCTCGACAAGTCTGAAACTGAATGAAGCGTGGCGGGTCCATGGCATGACGGTCAGCGGCCTGTCGGCGGCGGGCGACTCGAGCATCAGCGAGTAGGTCGGATGCTGGGCTACCGAGATTTGGATTCGCAACGGCTGTGCGCCGCGCTGGAGATCATAGGACGTTCCATCCGGGGCATGCGCCTGCGCCGCAACGTCGATGCTGTAGATACCCGGCTCGGCCGGCGTCCAGTCGGTCAGCAGGCGTCCTGATGCCTCACTGCGTAGAGGCAGGTCCAACGTCTTTTTGCTCGGGGAGATCACGTGCAGGCTGCCTGAGATCGGCCAGTCCGCCAATGGCACGACGGCGACACCCGGCTCGTATTCAAGTTGCAGGACAAGGCGGCTCGGACTGTCGAGGGCCACCTCCCCAACCGGATCCACAAGTGAGATCGCAGGGCCGAGCGGCTGCACGTTGACGTCGGTCCGGGACCGGTCGAAGCCGCTCAACCGATAGGCACCCGGCTCCGGGCGGTTCACTTCAAAAACATTGAAGATCTCCGGACTGATGCCTGATGCCCCTGCCAACGGCGTTATCTCACGGCCACCGGGATCGACAAGCTTCAGCGGGAATGTCGGGTGGGCATATTGAACCCGGAACACGATTCTTCGCAGATAGGGTGTAGCGCTATACACCTCCCCCTCGACCGTCTCGCTTTTGCCGGCGTTGAGCCAGCGGTCCACGATTTCGTTGGCGAGGCGGGCGATGCCGGGGAATGGGTTGGGGGCCAGGATCGCGTGGTCGGGTGCGGCCGTCACGTCCCGCCAGAATTCGCCGTCGGGCTGACCACCGCCGGCCGGCGGCGTGTTCCAGTAGGGATCTGACTTGCTGTCGATCGCAATGACCCAAAGTTCTGTGCCGCGGCCGCGCAATTGAGTGCTTAGCGATTTTATTTCGCTACGTAGGGTATCGAGCGAGGTCGCTCTTCGCTCCGGCCGGCCGTCGGTCACCAGCACCAGGACGCGCCGGCGCAAAGGGCCGGCGGCGGGAGCCGGGCCGAATGTTTGCAGGGCGGCCCGGAACGCTGCGGGGGTGTCAGTATAAATCATATCCCTTGCGGAAAGTTGGTCAACCGCGAGATGAGCGGCTCTGACCGCCCGGTCTGCATCGCCCGCATCGTGGGCAAGCCTCAGATTGTCGATCGAGACCTTCGCCTGGGTGCCGAACTCGATTACGGATACATCGTGGACCCGCGGGGAGTTTCGAGCATCCAGCGCGAGCAGGTAGACGATCTGCTGCGCGAGCGACACGCGATGTCCCTCGGGATCGCTGGGCTTCTCCCTTGGACTGCCGCTCATGCTTTCGGACTGATCGATAACGATCGCAACGCTGATTCCGTCGGCGTCCTCGGCCCAGGCCGAAGTGGTCGGCTGTAGAATGACCAGGCACAGCAAAACAACAATACCCGGCAACAGGCAGCCCCATTTCGCGACGAGGCCGACGACCACCACAACACTGTCAAACCATTGATTGAACCTGATTCGAGCGAAGCCTGGCGCCGGCCCGGGGTCACGATAGCCTGCGGCACCATCGTCATATCGGTGTGAGGCGTTCCGGCCACGCTTGCGCCTTCGCTTATCACTCAGGGATCGGAGACGATTCAGCATTTTCTGGACAGCCACATGGAAGAGTCGCTTCAATAAACCGTGACCCGAGTAGCGTCAATCCGCCTTCCCATCTGCCTTCGCGTCAGCCCCGGCGTCCGTTCACGTCAACCGAGGGTAAGCCGAGCCCACCTTAAATTAGGGCTGGGATATTCCAATGGCGGAGTGAAGACCACGAAGGCTGCCCGGGCGGCTTTACAATTCCACCGGGGAGGCCGTGGACTTTCCCTGGTAGGGATGGCATCAGTTCACTGGACCTTGAACAAGGGACGACCCCAACACATGAGTGCGTCGGTTGCCAATCCGTTCGACGACCCCCGCGCGCCGCAGACGACGGATCCCATCGCGAAATTCCAATCGGACGTTGAAGCAAGGCGGGTGAGCGGCTCCGCTGCCGCAACAGTGCTTGGATGGTCTCTCTACCTGTTCGTGATGTTCGATGCAGTCATGAATGCCTGCGGCGCCGGTTCCATTTCCATGCTGGTCTGCGGGATGATCATCTCGCGGCAAGGCGCCCGTGGTCCCGGGATGACCGGCACGGCCATCATCCTGTCGATTATGCAGCTCCTGGTTCTGGCAGCCGCCGCCTATTGCCTCGCCGAATCGCCCTGGCGGCGCTGGCTTCGGACGGCCCTCCGCGACACACAGCCCGGCATGCCCCTGCTTCGGATGTTTCTGGATATCAGGGCTGGCGAGGCGCCGAGCATCAGCGGCGGCGACCTGCTGGCCATGCTCCGGGACTTCGTGCTCTTTGGGTTGGGCGTCATCATCCTAGGGTCGGTCGCGACTTCGGACTCTGTGTCCAGTGGCGTTGGCGGCTTTATTATCATCATCGCATCAGTGGTTCTGAGCTACGGTTTTGCCAAAATAACTGTCGCGGTAGTGGGCAGGGCGCGGGGCGATACCGCCAGCGCGATAGGACTTCTGGCCGGATGCGCCGTGCCGCTGCTGGCCAGCGCCTACGCCGGTTCGAGTGCCCTCGTGCTTCATACCACCTCGGGTGGCCTCGCGGAGTTCTCCTACTATCAATTCGGCGTCTTCGCCATCTGTATAGTCGGCGTATGGCTGATGGAACTGGGATCCGTCGATGACAGTGAACTCATCCCGCTATCGTTGGCAGGCGGACGGACCGGTATCTTTCGAGATCTCCCGGACATGACTGCGGGGGCATTCAAGCCGTTCCTATTCCAAGTAAGAGCAAGTGGAGAGAAATTAGTATTGCTGTCTCGTCCGATCGCGGGCGCAACCAGCTACCAGGTCCACAGTACGCTTGACCGGCACGATCCATTCACTGCGCAATGGTCGCTTTTGAACCTTTCAGAGCTAGATCGATCCATTAAGGATTTGAGCATAACGGGCCAGGGACACACCAGGTATCTCGAGGCGACGATAAAATTCCAGTTGGAAACCGCAGCGCCCGAGCAATACATTCGGGAACTCCGGGACAAGAAGATATATTTGCCGATCGACGATCTCGTGAAGGCTCAGAGCCAGATGTTCTCAGCCGACAACGTGACCAGGCAGATGAGCAGGCTGCTTGACGCCGTGATAAGCGATCACCTCGACCAACTGCTGCAGACGGAACCGTTCGGGATTTGTTCCCTGACCAGCATGACCAAAATCCGATCCGTAATGCAACAGCAAGTATCGGAGCTCAAACAAGCCTTGGATCTTCAAGTTGCGGTTTTCCAGGCGATGGCAGCAACCGGCTTGCGTCTTGATCGCGCCGACGAAGTTCGTGATCATCTGGTCCGCGCGCTGAGGGACGTCGCGCCGATGATGGGTGCGGTGCGTGCCGCCTATTCGAATGCATCCGGCCTTGACCAAGGTATAGGCGCCGCGCGAAACGCGTTGCAAACGCAACTTGAGGTACGGGTAAACGATGCCATGCGGCTCCTTTCATCAAGCGCCGCCCGTTCGGGGGACGCGAATTTCATGAGCATCCGGCTCACAGACCTGATCGAGGTTACGGTTCAATCTGTCAAGGTCGATTTGACGGCGGACGCGAGGCTGCTGCACGAAGAGATCACTTCCTTGTACAAGGACGCTGATTCGTATTGGTCACAGGCGTCGGCCCAGTTGGGCGTGATCGCAAAAGAGCACGGCGATGTGGTTCGGAAGCAATTTGAGATCTTCTTCGATCCACGGACACCCGGCCATATCCGGAACTGGGGACTTGGTCAGTTGGCGGGTGCCAGCGATCCGGTTCGTTCTCCGGAACAACAGCCTCCTCCGGCGATCCAGACAACACAAAATTCCGAATCTGGTATCGGTTCAAACCAAAGCGAATCGGGTGCGGCGGGACGGCCCGGCCCCGCGGCTGCGTCGGCGTTCCAAAGCGATAGCGCGGCTTCGCCCTCCCGGCAGGGATCTCCCGCTTCGACGCAGGGGCCGTTTCCCGACTGATCACAAAAATAGCCAATGAGGGCCGGTACGTGACAGGCAGCGCGGTCTCTTTTGAGGCATCCTTCATACCTCGATTCGAGGGTGATAATCATTCCCGACACGAGATCGAAACACAGTGTGCACAGAGAACGCTGTGGAGCGCGATCCAGGAACTGCTCTCCGACGCTATCGATTGCGCCGCAGCCGCCGGAACCGATCCCGCTGACCGCGGCCCGGTCGTCGAGGTACGTCTCATTGCCGAACCCGACGATCGCCGCAATCGTCTCGTGCTCGTTGTCAGGAATGTATCGCCGGCCGATGACAAACTCCAAAGTCTGATACGCGTGTTGCCACCGGACTACGGATGGCGGCCGATCCCGGCGTCGGCGCATGAGTTGGAGAGTGCATCCGAATGGCCGATGCGCGAATGGCATGTAGCCAGGATCGAACGGCGTTTGAATTTTGTCGATCTGCCATGGCGCCTTCTCGACACGCTCGATACGTCCGGGGTACAGACGTTGAGCCGGACCGCCGCACCCGATGTTCCCTGGACCCCTTCGAATTCGCAGGAGCGGCAGCTTATCACGCGGCCGTTGACAAGCGGTGAGCTTGAAATGGAGCGCTATTGCCTGCCAGTCAGCGGCGCGCTCGAGATTGACAGTAGAAGTCTGCGCGTCCTGTTTCACGAACTACGGGCGCAGGCCCCTTGTATTGTCAGCATCTCGCTTGCGGCCGTCGATGCCGCCCGGCTTGACAGCTACCGCCGGATTGCCGTGTGCTGGGCCCAGAATCTGAAGCCGTTCGGCTCTGAGATCGCGAACGCCGGCTTTGCCAATGACGCGGCGCTTCGTGCGCAATACGACCGCTTTCTCCTGCCCGATCGATTTCTGTGCGTGCTCACGATGCAGGTGGCGTGTTCGTCCGCCGTCGGAGCCCGCTCTGTGGCGTTGCAACTGACCGCCAGGCTGGGCGGCCTCAGGTCGTTCGCCATCCGAACTCCGGTAACGGCGTCATTGAGCGTGTTAGGTGACCCGTGGAGTGACGTGCCTCATACCACACGATGGTCTGCGGAGAGGTGGAGCCGCCGGCGCGAACGGCTGCGGCGGGAGGCTGCGCGCGAAGGGATCGTCACAACCGGTCTGGAGCCTGTATTTGAAGATTTCCTGATCGAGCTTCCTCATCTTTACACGATCGATGAAGCGATGGCGGTGGCCGGTTTTCCCGTCGCCGACGAGGATGGTTTGCCAGGCATGGACACTCGGCTGATTGCACCTTTCTCGGAACCCTCCGGGACGGGATCGTTTCCCGCTACTGACGCCGCTGGCCTGTGGTCATCGCCGCCCGCCGACAGGATCAGGATCGGCATTGCCCCCAACCGGGCGGCGGCCACCCCCGGCAGCGCGGACACGAACCGATCCACGGGTGATTGGCATACGATATCCCCGAGGGATCTCACCAAACATGCCTTCGTGGTTGGAAGCACGGGGTCGGGCAAAACCGTCACAACACTTTTTCTCGTCAGGGAACTGGCACGTCTGTCCATCCCATTTTTGATCATCGAACCTGTTAAAACCGAATATTTCGATCGCCTTAAGAAGATTCCCGGCCTGAACCTGACGCGCCACCGGTTTGAGGGCACCAACGAGGGAATGCCTGATCCGAACTTCCTGGCGTTCGATCCGATGCGCCTTCAGTCGGGTGTGTCGGTTGCCAGGCACGCATCCTATCTCAAGTCTTGTTTCGAGGCAGCATTTCCGGTTGACCCGGCAACCGCCCAGGTTTTGGAGTCAGGCATCCGCCGATACTATAGGGATGGTTGCAGATTGTCGATTTTCTCACGCGGTGGGCGGGCTGCGCACCGATGGGGACCGGAGCACCTGAAAAAAGGCGATGCACGGAGTCCGCCGCGCTCTGTCGTTCACCCGTCGCTGGAAGGATTTCGATCATTTTTTCTCAACGCCTTCTTGCCCACAGTTGTGCAAGTTGGCAAGGACCAACCAAAGCTCGCGGAGCACTACGAAACACTTCGTCAGTGGTTCGAGCGGCGCTTCGAGGCGCTGATGAGCGGCCTGGTGGGTATTGCCGCCCAAAAGGCAAAGGCCGCATTCAGACAGGACCCGGAGAGATACAATCCGTTCTCAGAATTGCTTTCCGGCCGCTGTATTCTTGAGCTTGATGGAATACCTGACGAAGAACAGAAGGCCTTGATGATGGCGTTCATCATGACATTCCTGTTCGAGAAGCGGCAGGCGGACGACCTGCAGGCCCGGGAGCGCGGCGAAAATCCCGTCGATGATCTGAAGCATGTGCTGATTGTCGAAGAGGCTCATCGCGTTTTGGCGAACCCTTCGCATGGTGGACGCGGCGAACTTGCCGGCGCCGGTGCGCAAGCCAAGTCGGTATCTCTTTTCGTAGACATGCTGGCCGAGATCAGAGCGTTTGGGCAGGGACTTATCATCGTTGAGCAAATCCCTACCAAAATCGTTCCTGAAGCGCTAAAGAACACCAATCTCAAGATCATGCTGCGCCTGACGGCAGCCGACGACCGGGAGTTCCTCGGCACGGCGATGAACTTTTCAGAGGATCAGAAACGGTTTGTAACATCTCTCCGGGCTGAGGCAGGCCGGGGCGTCGGAATGGTTGTCTTTGAGCAACAGATAGACCAGCCAAGACTACTGTCGCTTCCGCTGCCGATCGCCGATGATGTACCAATACATGAAGCGCTTTTCGAGCCACCGGTCCACAGGAGGAACTGATGCCGTCAGATATGGGCGGGGCTATCTTTCCGAGTAGTTTCACCGACGGAGTGCCGCAGGAAAGCATCGATTCGGCTGGCGAAACCGGCGATTCGATGACGGAGTTCACCAGCGGTGACACCGTCGGGTGGACTGATGCCGATCGAGTATCGGCCGAAGCCGGGAACAACCCAAATGACAGCCAAAGCGATATCTGCTGGAGCGAGGAAGGCGGAGACGATATCTGGTTTGAGTCGGATGAGGCGCTGGAGTCGGCTGATACCGAAGGGTCGGGAGACTCAAGCGGGGGCGAAGACTCTTCCGGCGGGTCATCTGCCGCAGCACCGGAGGAGGGGTGGTTCGATGGCACGCCTGCCGCCGAAACAGCGGCCATCGAGATGCAGGCCGAGTCAGCGCTGGCGGAAACCCCGCCGGCGGAGCCGGATGGCTGGTTTATCGACCCGGAATCGGCAGACTCGCTGCCGGATCTACAATACGTCGAGCAAGCCCCCGAAACCGCCGCCGGGGTTGATGCCGGCGAACGCGATTGGTTTGGCGACACGGATCCTGTCGAGACGATATCGGGACAAAACCCCGCCGATGCAACCATGCCAGTGCAAGGCGACGACCCGGGATTCCGCTCCGCCGGTGACGCTGAGGCGGGTCCGGGCGCCGACGACCATGTGGCCGACGGCTTCGCGTCGACGGCGGCAGAAGTGTCGAGACCCGATATACCTGTCGAGACCGACTTCTTTGCGGAGGCCCACGGCTCCGGCTCGTCAGATTTCATCTCCGACGCAGTCCCTCCGGCAGCCTCCGACCCGCCGCTCGAACCCTCGCCTGGCAGTCTACCCGGCGGACCGCCTGACCAGTTTTCACCCGAGCCTGCCGATGACCCGGGTTTTCGCGCGGCGGCTGATGGCGCAACCGATGGGATCGCCGGCCAGGCCGATGCGAGTAGTTTTGCCTCCGTGGCTGATGAAGTGACAAAGCCGGCATTGGAAGCGGATTCTGAGCATGATAAGAGTGGCGACAGCCAGGGCGACCAGGCCCTTGCAGAGGATGGTCCGCAGCGTCCGCAGTTTACACACAACATCCGTCCCGAGATCGTGCCCGGCATTGGAGGTAGTGAAATACGAACCAGCGTTTACAATTCGTCCTTCGAGCCTTCCTCGGAAGTAGCACATGAAACGACGAGCGGTCTTCCTGCGGGGGATGGTCCGCCTGCGGATCTTTCCGGTGATGGAGCGCAAAGTCCGACCGAGCAGTCGAGCTTCCGGGCGGCGGCCGACCAGGCAACGCAATCGACCGCCGATGATACAAGCTCTAACGGGAGCGTTACGGGGACCATCGCCGGGACGGCGCCGGAATTGTTGCCTGCGGGACCGGAGGCTGGCGCTACCCCGGCGGATCGGCCGGGCGGGGACAGTAATCCGAGTGATAGCGGGACCTATGAGGCACGTCATCCGGACTACACGCTCGGAAGTTACTCGGTGGAAGGCCATTACGTCCCGGATCCGGTTACCGGCGATATGGAGCAGCAAGAGCGAACTCCGTTAGCCGCAGCGACCAGATCTGAAGTCCAGATCGGAACGCTGGATGAAGCAGATCGAGGGATCCGGAATAATGATGCACTCCAAGCTGTGACCGAGCACAATGAGGTTGCCAAGCGACTGGAAGAGGAAGTTACGCAGGCCGGCGACCTGGTCAAGGATGGACAGGACTTGCAAAAGGATACCGAAGAGTACGTTGCGAGTATAGGCCATAATCCTCTGCCAAAGCACCCCGACCATATACCGGTAGGTGCGGAGACAAGCGGCGTACTCGGGGGCGCCCTACTCAGTGTTGCTGCACTGGATGCGGCTCGGCGGGCACTTAATCCAAAGTCGAAGGACGATGATTAGCCATCCAGCCATCTGGCCGTCGAAGCGCCAAGCCCGGACCGTTACGCGTAGTCACGCTTCGACGAACCAGATGCTGCGTTTCGGTCAGGGCTGGCCTTGGCCCGCATTCCTCATACTATCGAGTAGCCTACTGGTATAATGGTATGCAGGAGCACCCGGCGATCTTCCTGGAGTGTCTCCGCATACGACGCGAAGGTCTTGCGCGCCGGAAAGACATGTATGCTCAAGTGATAGACCAGCGGCGACATCTCGGGGATATGGACCCCTCCCTCGTCCCCCTCGGCCAGCTCGAAATTTTTCGCGTCGCACTTCCAGCCTTCCAGCCTTCCAGCAGGCGGGCAAGGCGTTTCTCCACCGCGTAGCGCACCTTGGGCTGATCAATATCGGCAAACGCCTCGGCGAGATCGATGCGCCGATTCGAGGCAACCACCGGTGGCAGAGCAACCAATTCGGCCATGTGCTCGCTGTACGACTCGGCGACCGTATATGCGAGCTTGCGGGCGGCCTTTCCGAATACTGGGCGACGCGACCGGACCCCATGGCGCTGGTGGCCAGCCGCTTGAGGTCCCATTCGAACGGTACCGGCAAAGTTTCGTGAAAGGCATGATTTGCGCTCGAGACGCGTGCGCCCTTCTGGTGAATTCGCCGGCCCGCGCATCTGGGGACGAAAGCCGGGTGTAGCGCGACAATCTCACGCATCGCCTCACTCAGGAATGCTCCCGAAGCTATCGGGCGTTGCCTCACGAAGATGCTCCCATCACTGCGCTGCTTTGTCAATTTGCGCCAAGTATAAATTCCCGTTCTTGGCCTCTCATGCAACGGAACCATCATGTTTCTTTGTCCGGCTGAAAGAGGCCGTTTCTCCGTCCCGGCCTGACACCCAAGGCGCCCGCCGCACCGAGCCAGTATCGGCGAACTTAGCGAAGACGTTACGGATAGCTGTGACAACTGCCTTGTCTGGATGAAGCCGAATCTCGCCATCATCATCGCCCCACACGAAGCCGACCGGCAGGCCGCGCCTGAGTTCGCCTCGGGCAGCCTTGTTACGTATGCCACCATCGAGGCGTGCCCGCAGGATATGCAGCTCTGCCTCGCTCACGGTTCCCTTCGTGCCCAGCAACAGCCTGTCGTTAAGTGATCCGGATGATAAATGCCGTCTGAATCGCCGATGAGAGTGTCGCTGATGCCTGCAAGATCGATGAGGCGGTGCCAGTCGGCGTTGTTACGGGCGAGGCGCGATACTTCGAGTGCGAGTACGAGACCGACACGGCCGAGGGCGACTTCGGCGATGAGGCGGGCAAACCCTGATCGAACGACCGTATCGGATCCGGAAAGGCCGAGGTCTTCGTCGATGACGACGATCCGCTCGTCGGGCCAACCAAGTTCGCGGGCCTTGACTGCCAGAGCATGTTCCGTCGATTCGTGCACGGGCCGGAGCAAATCGCCACTCGAGGCCGTGAATTCGCCACCCCCTGGCTGGTAGATCGGCCGGGCCGCGGGGCGGGAGGAACCGTCGCTGACATCGAAGTAATCGCGACTACAGTCCGACCTTTTAGGCGGGTGACGTAGTGCCGAGAGCGAAGGTGGAGATGCGACGGATCAGGGAAGTTTTACGCTTGCGTGCCGAGTTGGGGCCGAACGTGAGTGCGATATCGGCGGGAGCCAGGCTCGCGCGCTCGACGGTGCGGACCTATCTGGACCGGGCGGTGACGGCCGGGCTGGATGCCGGCGCGGCGGCGGAGCTGTCCGACGC
>NZ_CAJATU010000120.1 GCF_903944925.1 uncultured Rhodopila sp.
AGGGCGGCAACTTTGCCGAACAGCTCGACCAGCAGAGCCTCAAGCTCTGCACGGCTCAGATCGGAGAGGGCGGGCGGCGGCGGCACATCCGCACAGAATCTGACCGATTCGAGCCGGGGCAAGCGAAAAATGTGGGCTGGCCCACTTTTTTGCCCCTGTTACTGGATACGCAATGGAAGTCCTGGCGGTGGTTGGTTCATTCGCGGCAAAAATGAGGCCGTCCGAACAACTGTGTTGTCGATGGAAGTGGATGCCGCGGCGAACCTGATGCCGCACGCGCATTTCAATCGACTTTGAACAGGAGAACAAGAATGTGGGATAAAACGACCCATTCAATTCGGTCGAATGCAAGCACGATTCCAGGTTACGACCGCCTGACCCGCACCTTCCACTGGATGAGCGTGGTCGGCGTAGTCGTTGCTTTCACATCCGCCTGGACCGTTGACAGTTTCGACGAGACATCACACGACTGGCTTCTCCTGGCCCACAAGACCGCCGGTGTGACGGTCTTGTGGTTAACGCTCGTGCGACTGCTGTGGCGGCGATTCGCCCGGCCCATTGGCGAGCTCGAGACATCCAGACCGCAACGCCAAGTCGCGCGTGGCGTGCATATTGCCCTGTATGGCCTGATGTTGCTTCAACCATTGCTTGGTTGGGCTTACCTCTCCACGCGCGGCCGCCCGCTGGGGTATTTCGGAATCACGTTGCCCTCGCTGCTGGGCCGCGATGCGGACCTGGCGGACACCTTCCTATCGCTGCACACGGCCGCGGCCGATATGATACTTGTGCTCATCGGCACCCATGCGGCCGCCGCAATCGTTCATCATTGGCTACTGCGGGACCCGACCTTGTTGCGTATGTTGCGGGGCAGCGTGGCATTGCGCCGGCCTGCCGCTTCGCAGCGATCTGCAGCGAGGTTTATCAAGGACCGGGCGGCGCGGTTTTCGACCCTGCTACGACCGACCTATTCGAGCGTTCGCGCTTCGGCTTTGACAGCTCCGAAGTCTCTGATGGCACGCAGCATGCGATTCTTGCCAAGTGCCCACGTATTTAAGAAACCCGCCAGCGGCTCGGTGTCGGCGCGAGCGCGGCGTTAAGCGCTCACGCCTCGGTCCAAATGGAAGTTGTAACTGTCAGGCGACGCGACCAATGCGCCCCTCAGCAGGCCCTGTTGCCCATAGCCAGCAGCGGCACCGCGAACCTGAAGGCCTTTCTCGCTTGCGAAACCGGCCCGACGTGGAAAGTCGGGCTGTATGACATCAGCCAACGGTTCCCGGTGTGCCCGAAACCGCCGGTCGGGAGCGTGAACGGACCTTGTCCTTGCGTTCCAGTCCATGACGAAACGAACGCATGCCCCGGTGCAGGACGTCGCCTTCCCGACCCTCCTGCCCCCGAGCGGCTCTATCGGGAGGCTCGGTGGGCTTCGTTCGTGCCGGGGTCGAGTAGCAACGGAACCGATATGTGAAGCTTCGTATATCGGTTCCGTTGCTACCGGCCCCCTACCACGTGAGTCTACGTTCCGTCATTAAAGACGACTCCAGGTGGTGCAGGGCGGGGTGGCGCTGAATTCCGAGAAGGCGCCAGGAACAATATGCCACCGAGCCCGGGTCCTGGCGGACGATTGCCGATGAGCCGCTGGTGCGTTGCGAGGGTATGACGGACACTATCAAACACGCGACGCGCACCGACCGGCCACAGCTCCAGCAGATCATCGCGGAGCTTCCCGAGGGCATCATCGCAGTCAATCCGGACCAGACGATTGCCTGGGCCAATGAAGCCGCGCTTGCGATGCACGGCGTCAAATCGCTGAAAGATCTGGGCGAGACGGTTGCGG
>NZ_CAJATU010000121.1 GCF_903944925.1 uncultured Rhodopila sp.
GTTCATGATCGCCTCGGCCGCCAGGGCGACCTGGCTTTCGACGATGCCGCCCATCTCGGTCAGCATGTCGCGCAGCCGCTTCAGGTCAGTATCGAAACTTTTGACCAGTTGCTCGGTCGAACCGGACATCTGCCTGATGGTTCCTTCCTGTTCAGCCGAATCGGCCGGTGACGTATTCCTGAGTCCGTTTCTGCTTCGGCGCGGTGAAGATTTGCACCGCCGGCGCACACTCCACCATCTCCCCCAAGTAAAAGAACGCCACCTGATCGGCGCAGCGAGCAGCCTGCTGCATGTTGTGGGTGACGATGGCGATGGTGAAGTCGTGTTTCAGTTCGTCGATCAGTTCCTCGATCTTCAGCGTGCTGATCGGGTCCAGCGCGCTTGTCGGCTCATCCAGCAGGATCACCTCCGGCCGCACGGCGATGGTCCGGGCGATGCACAGGCGCTGCTGCTGCCCGCCCGACAAACCCATGGCGGAGCTGTGCAGACGGTCCTTCACCTCGCCCCAAAGTGCCGCGCGGGTCAGCGACCACTCGATTCGCTCTTCCATCGCGGACTTCGACAGCTTTTCATGCAATTTCACGCCGAATGCAATATTTTCGCTAACGGTCATGGGGAATGGCGTCGGCTTCTGAAACACCATGCCGATGCGGGCGCGTAGCGAATTCACGTCCACTTTTGAGTCGATGATGTTGACTTCGTCCATCATCACCTGCCCGGTTGCGCGCTGGCCGGGATACAGGTCGTACATCCGGTTCAGCACGCGCAGCAGGGTGGACTTTCCGCAACCGGAAGGACCGATCATGCCGGTTACCTGGCGTTCCGGCAGGTCGAGGTTGATGGTCTTCAGCGCGCGATGGTCGCCGTAGAAGAAATCCAGGTCGCGGATGGCAAGGCGCGCCGCGTTCATCGTGGCGGCGCCATGCCCCTTGACGCTGCTGAAGCTCGGCCCGCTTCCGGGCGATGTTGCCGTTGCACTCATGGACACCTCATTTTGCTCCGCGCAGCAGCAGCCGGGCCGCGATGTTGATGGCCAGCACGCCGAAGGTGATCAGCAGCGCGCCGACCCAGGCGAGTTGCACCCAGTCGGAAAAGGCCGAACCGGCATATTGGTAGATGGTAACCGGCAGGCTGGCCATCGGCTTGCCCAGGCTGAGCGACCAGTTCAGGTTGCCCAGGCTGGTGAACAGCAGCGGGGCGGTTTCCCCGGCAATGCGGGCGACGGCCAGCAGGATGCCGGTGGCGATGCCTTGCCGGGCGGCGCGGTAGCAGACCAGCACGATCATCTTCCACTTCGGCGCGCCCAGGCCGATGACAGCCTCCCGCAGGGTGGAGGGGATCAGCCGCAGCATGTCCTCCGTCGTGCGCACGACGATCGGGATGACGATCACCGCCAGCGCGAGGCAGCCGGCAAAGCCGCTGAAGCCGCCGAACGGGGATACGGCAAGCTCATAGACGAACAACCCGATCAGGATCGACGGCGCCGACAGCAGCACGTCGGAGACGAAGCGCACGGCGTTGCCGACGACCGAGCCGGTGGCATACTCGGCCAGGTAGGTGCCGACCATCAGGCCGATAGGGGTGCCGATGGCGGCGCCGAGAAGGGTCTGGATCAGGCTGCCGATGATCGCGTTCAACAGGCCGCCGTTCGATCCGGGGGGCAGGGTGGAGGTGGTGAATACCGTCAGCGACAGGCCGCCCAGCCCGCGATACAGCAGGGTGAACAGGATGGACGCCAGCAGTGCCAGGCCGATGACCGTAGCAATGATGCACAGCGTCTTGACGACGAGGTTCGACAGGTTCCGCCGGCGACCCAGGGAGCGGGAAACGCGCTCGTCCTTGGCCGGGCCGGGGACGGTCCCGGAGGTCATTGTCGCGCTCATGTCTTCAGCCTCGGCCGCAGCAGCAGGCGCGAGATCGCCAGCACGATGAAGGAGATGACGAACAGGATGAAGCCCAGCGCCAGCAGCGATGACAGCTTCAGCGTGCCGGCCTGGCTTTCCGGAAACTCCAGCGCCACCAGGGACGCGATGGTGTTGCCCGGGCCGAACAGGGACGAGGTGATCCGGTTGGTGTTGCCGATGACGAAGGTGACCGCCATCGTCTCACCCAAGGCGCGGCCGAGGCCCAGCATGATGCCGCCGACGACGGAGACCCGGGTGTAGGGGATGACGATCGAGCGCATCACCTCCCACGTCGTGCAGCCGAGGCCGTAGGCGGATTCCTTGAACACCGGCGGCACGGTTTCGAACACGTCGCGCATGGTGGCGGCGATGAACGGGATGACCATGACGGCCAGGATGAGGGAGGCGGTCAGGATGCCTGTGCCGAAGGGCGGTCCCTGGAACAGCGTGCCGATGTACGGGATGTCGCCCAGGTTGTCGATGATTGGCGGCTGGATGTACTGCGCCATGAGCGGGACGATCACGAAGAAGCCCCACATGCCGTAGATGATGGAGGGCACGGCGGCGAGCAACTCGATCGCGGTGCTGACCGGGCGGCGGAACCAGACCGGCGCGATCTCGGTCAGGTAGAAGGCGATACCGAATGCCAGCGGCACCGCCAGCAGCAGCGCGAGCACGGCGGTGACGATGGTGCCGAAAATCGGCACGGCCGCGCCGTAGACGTCCTGCACCGGGTCCCAGTCGTCATCGATCAGGAAGTAGGGCCCGAAGGCGTGGAACGCCTGCAGGCCGCCGAGGAACAGCACGACGATGATGGCGCCGAGCAGCAGCAGCACGAACACGCCGGACGACTTCGCGATGGCGGCAAAGATGGCGTCGCCGGGACTGGTTTTCGGCCGGTGTCGGGGGCTGGTTACGGTGGCGGCCTGCGGCACAGTTTGTTCTTGGTTAGGCGTTGAGGGGAGCATCGGGGCGGGGATTCCCCCCGGTTGTGTCGACGCGGTTCGTCGCCCCTTGTGTCATGGCCGGGCTTGGCCCAGGGCTTGGCCCGGCCATGCCACAACGAACAAAAGGGAAACGGCTGACCAATTGGCGCATCGCATCGCTCAATATATCGGCTTGCCGCCCGGGCCAACGATGTTGGCGTGCCACGCGGTCCGCACGGCGGCCTTCACGGCCTCCGGCAGCGGCACGTATTCCAGCGACGTTGCCGACGCATCACCATTCTTGAAGGCCCAATCGAAGAACTTCAGCACCGTGCCGGAGCGGGCCTGATCCGCCGGGTCTTTCGGCAGCAGGATGAACGTGCTCGACACGATCGGCCAGCTCTTTTCGCCCGGCTGGTCGATCAGGTTGACGGCAAAGTTCTTGGCGTTCGCCCAGTCGCCGTTGGCAGCCGCCGACTGGAAGGATTCCATGGTCGGGGAGACGAAGTAGCCGGCCTTGTTGCGGAGCTGCACGGTGACCAGGTGGTTCTGGCTGGCATAGGCATACTCGACATAGCCGATGCCGCCGCGGGTGTTGCGGACGGTGGCGGCGACGCCGTCATTGCCCTTGGCACCCGAGCCAGCCGGCCACTTCACGCTGGTGCTGGCGCCAACCTTGTCCTTCCAGGACGGGCTGACCGCGGACAGGTAAGAGGTGTAGACGAAGCTGGTGCCCGATCCGTCAGCCCGATAGACCGGCGCGATCGCGACGTTCGCCAGGGCGACGCCGTGATTGGCCTCGGTCAGCTTGGGGTCGTTCCACTTGGTGATCTTGCCCTCATAGATGTCGGCCAACAGTTCGGCCGGCAGCTTGAGCTGGTTCGATTCCACGCCGGGGATATTCACGATCACCACGACCGAACCCATCACCGTGGGGAATTGCAGCAGCTTGCCGGATTCCAGCTTCTCGGGCGCCATCGGCGCGTCGGAGGCGCCGAAATCGACGGTGCGCTGGAGGATCTGGTTCTGGCCGCCGCCGGAGCCGATGGCCTGGTAGTTCAGCTCAACGCCGATGGCGGCTTTCGCCTGCTCACCCCATTTGGTGTATACGGGCGCAGGGAAGGTCGCGCCCGCGCCGGTGATTTGCTGGGCCTGCGCCGAGCCTGCGGCTACGGCAAAACCGGCCAGGCCAATGGCCAGGGCCGTCAGGGCAATCTTCATCAATCTTCTCCTCAGGAGTCGGTGCGCTGAGCGCGGCCGGAGCCTAGGCCGGGGCGGTGACCGTCATATTGCAGTTTTGTGACAGTTGGATGACAGGGGTTTGCCGCAGCCCAATCCCCACCGGACCATCCGGTGCGACCCTCGATCATCGACGCAAGTTGAGACGGGTCACCCGTTCAAGCCCCGTGGCGATCCGGACGCTTCCGCCTCTCCGTCATGGCCGGGCGAGGCGGTTCGGCGAATTCCGTCTCCGCACGACCGCTTATGCTGATAGCTATGGGGACAGGCCCGGACATGACGGGGAGGCGGAAGTCCTTGCTTCGAAGGTAGAACGAGCGCCCGATGACCGTGACGAACCGATGCTGACCGCCGCGACGCTGGTCGTCCTGGGCGGTGCTTTCGCCGGCGGTTTCGTCTCCGGCCTTGCGGGCTTCGGCACCGCTTTGATGGCGCTCGGCATCTGGTTGCACGTTCTCGATCCCGCCATCGCGGCGGTGCTTGTGGTGATCTGTTCCGTATTTGCACAGACCATGACCATCCCCACGGTGTGGCACGCCATCGACCGTGCCCGGGTCGGACCGATGATCGCCGCCGGCCTGCTCGGCGTGCCGCTGGGCAGCTGGCTGCTGCTGCGGGTTGACCCGCACATGTTCCGCCTGACCATGGGCGTGCTGCTGGCCGCTTTCTCCGGCTTCATGCTGTTCGGCGGGCGGCAGGCGCGCATCACGCGGGGCGGCCGGTTGGCCGACACCGCGGTGGGTTTCGCGGGCGGCATCCTCGGCGGCCTCGCCGGCCTGTCGGGCGCGCTGCCGACGGTCTGGGCGGCGCTGCGCGGATGGGGCAAGGATGAGCGGCGCGGTGTGTTCCAGGCGTTCAATCTCGCGATCCTGCTTGCCGCCGGCATCGTGTATGCGGTTTCCGGCAGGATGACGGGCGAGGTCGGGCGGTTGGTTCTTATCGCTCTTCCCGGCACCTTTGCCGGTGCGTGGCTGGGCGCCCGAACCTATCGCCGGCTCAGCGATCGGCGGTTCCATGAGGTCGTGCTGGCGCTGCTCGGGATGTCCGGTGTGGCGCTGGTCTGGACGGGCTTGTCGCGGTAATCGGCGCGGGATGCGTCGGCATTGAGCCATCGGCCGAGGCGCATCGACGTCGCGGCGCGCACGGTCCCACAGACCGCCAGACCGCCGCCGGCCGGAGCGCCGCAGTCTGCGCACGGGCGGTTCCGGCGCAAAGTCGCCGGGGCGTTCGTGGCGATGGACGATGCCCCGGTTGCGGATGCTGTTGGACGAGCCGGAAATCATGGAGGTGGTTGGCGATGGCTGAACGGGGGTATCGGACTCAGCGGTTGGAATCGCTGCACAAGACGGAAGCTGCGCTGGATCGCGTGGGCGCGCTGGACAATCCGTGGGTGTATTTCAACTTCCCGGTGACCTACACGGCGCAGTCGACCAGCACAGGTCCGGCAAGGGCGGGCGCCAAGTGTTTTCGCCTTCGTGGAGGAAGCCGTATCGCGCCTGATCGACGACGCCCGGGCCGAGGAAGACGACATTGTCGCGGCGGTTGAAGCCGGTCTCGCCGATGCCGCAGCCGGCCGCTACGGTACCGTGACATCGGCCGAAGATGCCGAGCGTCTGCAGGATCGTCTGTTGGCGCAGGCCATCCGCGCCGCCGCCGATCCATGATCTCCGCCGATCGGCTCGTTCACCAGGGCAGGCTCAGCATCCGCTCGATCTCCACCTCGACCCGTTTCGCCGACAACCCGGTTACCCCGAACCGCTCGAACAGCGATGCCGCCAGCGGATGCACGTACCTCGCCAGCCCTGCTTCGATCGCTACGGCCGGGGCCACCACCTCCAGCACTGCCTCCTCCCCGCCCGCGGCGTGGCCCTCGACCAGCAAATCGCTCAGCGGGTTGGCCCGGGACCGCAGCACCCGGCCGCTTAACCCGGAATAGATCGCGCGGAACCGCACTGGCGCCGCCGCCGGCCCGTCCTTCCCCAGCACCGACGCCAACCCCGCCGCATGCAGCAAAGCCTCCGCCATCCGTCATATCGGTAAAGTAATATACAAATACCGTTCCGGGCAAAAACGTTTCTTGCCGATCTTCTTGAAGCCAGCGGATAAGGAACAGCCGCCCGTCCGGTGCGGCGCGCCGGAAGTCGCCTCCTGCCATGCACTCGATCGCACCGTCACCTTCGGCGGCCGATCCGTCCGGCGCCGACAAGCGGCCGCCCGAGCGCGCCGCAACGCCTGCCAGCATCGTTTCGAACGCCGCAAGCTCGACACTCCGCAGCTCCTCAATCCCCCAGAATTCTCAGGCATGAGCCTCTCACGATCTCCCGAACAGGAGGTCCGCTTGCCTGAGCGCCAAGGTAAACCATGCTTTCACGGGTGGGCCGAAGGCGGCAAAACCGCCCGGTTCACGTAGGTTACGCTTTCCTAAAAGGCGATATCAACGGCGGAAAGCAGCTATGGCTTCGTTTCTGGTGCCAATGTCGATACAAAGCAAGGCGTGCATGGCGGGCCTTCGCCCGCCATGATGCCGAAGGGCCGGTGCGTCCGGCACGACGCTGAACGGACGGCGCCCGCCATGACGCTGAAAGGACAAGGACGGTGCACGCCGCCCGGCCCTTGCGCCGGCCGCCATCCTAAATCGGGTAAACCCGAGCCTTCGACAACTCCAGATCGCAATTCTCCCCCACCACCGGGGTCCATCCCTCCGCCGGACTCAGCACCTCGATTCCGACCCCGCCAATCAGCAGCCGCACCCGCTTCAGCGGCCCGTTCGCATGCACGCTCACCACATGCGCCGGCCCCGGGCGCACGATAAAGCCGATCTCGTACGGCCGGATCAGAGCGATTGCCGCCCCCGGGCGGCACGACGTCGGCAACACCGCGGACGGCAACCCCGGGAACCGCGCCACCCCGTCCGCCACGACACAATCCAGCCGGATCGCCTCGCCGAGAAACTCATGCACGAACGCACTGGCCGGCTCCAGATACAGATGATCCGGCGTATCCACCTGCTCGATCCGCCCCTCCCGCATCACCGCCACCCGATCGGCCATCTCCATCGCCTCGGCCTGGTCGTGCGTGACGAAGATGCTGGTCAGGCCGATACGGTCATGCAGATCCTTCAGCCACACCCGAAGCGTCTTCCGCACCTTGGCATCCAGCGCGCCGAACGGCTCATCCAGCAGCAGCAGCGCCGGCTCGATCGCCAGCGCCCGCGCCAGAGCCACACGCTGCCGCTGCCCGCCCGAGAGCTGGTCCGGATACCGCCCGCCCAGATCGCCGATACCCATCAGGTCGAGCAGCGACGCCACCCGGTCGCGAATCTCATGCGCGCGGGGCCGCAGCCGGCGCGGCCGGATCTCCAGCCCGAACGCGATATTGCGCGCCACCGTCATGTGGCGGAACAGCGCGTAGTTCTGGAACACGAACCCCACGCCGCGCTCGCGCGCCGGCACCCCCTCCATCGCCCGCCCGCCAATGGCGATCGTCCCCGACTCGGCGAACTCCAGCCCTGCCAGGACGCGCAGCAAGGAGGTCTTGCCCGAGCCCGACGGGCCCAGGATCGCCAGGAACTCGCCGTTGCGCACCGTCAGATCGACGGCATTCAGCGCCGGAGTTGGTCCGAACGACTTCGTCAAGCCGCGCATTTCGACGTTCAATGCATGCCCCCGCGGCGTCCGATCCGCCATTCCAGCGCCGCCTTCACCGCCAAGGTCGCCAGCGCGAGCAGCGCCAGCAGGCCGGCCATGGTGAACGCGCCCACCCAGTCATAGTCGTTGAACAGCGCCTCGACCTGAAGCGGCATGGTCATGGTCTGGCCGCGGATATGGCCGGAGACGACCGCGACCGCGCCGAATTCCCCCATCGCCCGGGCGTTGCACAGCAATACCCCGTAGATCAGCCCCCAGCGGATATTCGGCAAGGTCACCCGGCTGAAGGTCTGCCAGCCGGTGGCGCCGAGCGTGATCGCCGCTTCCTCCTCGCTGGCGTCCTGCTCCTGCATCAGCGGGATCAGTGTCCGTGCGACGAACGGGAAGGTGACGAACACGGTCGCCAGGATCAGCCCGGGCAGCGCGAAGATGATCTGCACCCCGGCCTTGTCGAGGAACGACCCCAGCCAGCCGTTGATGCCGAACAGCAGCACCCAGACCAGCCCGGAGATCACCGGCGAGACGGAAAACGGCAGCTCGATCAGGGTCACCAGCGCGCCCCGCCCCGGGAAGCGGAACCGGCTGATGCACCACGCCGCCGACACCCCGAAAACCGTGTTCAGCGGCACGCTGATCGCAGCGACGATCAGGGTCAGCCGGATGGCGGTCAGCGAGTCCGGGTCGCTCAAGGTCGCCAGCGCCGCGGGGATGCCTTTGCGGAACGCCTCGGCCAGCACCACCACCAGCGGCAGCACCAGCAAGACGATCAGCAGCGCCGCCGTCAGCAGGATCAGCATCACCCTGGTGCCGGCGGTTTCCTGCGCCGCCGAGGTCGTCACGCCCGGCTCCGCAAGCGGGCGCGCAGCACGTTCAACCCCAGGAACACCGCGAAGGATGCCAGCAACATCACCAGCGCCAGCGCGGCGGCACCGGCATAATTGAGCTGTTCCAGACGGATCAGGATCAGCAAGGGTGCGATCTCACTGACCATCGGCATGTTGCCGGCGATGAAAATGACGGAACCGTACTCGCCGATGCCGCGCCCGAACGCCGCGCCGAAACCGGCCAGCAGGGCAGGGGTCAGCGCCGGCAGCACCACCCGCAGCAGGGTCTGCCGCCTCGTGGCACCCAGGGTAGCGGCGGCTTCCTCGGCGTCCCTCGGCATATCCATGATCACCGGCTCCAAGGTGCGCACCATGAACGGCAGGCCGACGAAGACCAGGGCGACGAAAATGCCCAGCGGCGTGTAGGCGACGCGGATGCCCAGCGGCAGCAGCAGCGCGCCGATCCAGCCGCGCGGCGCGAACAGCGCGGTCAGGGCGATGCCGGCGACGGCTGTCGGCAGCGCCAGCGGCATGTCGATCAGCGAATCCGCCAGGTTGCGCAGCGGAAACCGGTAGCGGACCATCACCCAGGCGACCAGCAGCCCGAGCGGCATGTTCACCGCCGCGGCCAGCGCCGCGATGCCGAAGCTCAGCCGCAGGGCGGCGAGAACCCGCGGCTCGGTGACCGAATGCCACACCCCCTCGAGGCCGAGGGTCCAGGGCCGCAGCGCCAGCAAGGTCAGCGGCAGCAGGACGATCAACGACAGCCAGACCACCGTGATTCCCAGCGTCAACGAGAACCCGGGCAAAGCTGATCGTCTGGAAGGCAGCGTCATTTCCCCGGAATGAAGATGCGGTCGAACAGTCCGCCATCGGCGAAGTATTTTGCCTGCGCCCGGTCCCAACCGCCGAAGTCTTCAATCGTCGCCATCGGCAGGGCCGGATACCTCTCGGCGTATTGCTTTGCTACCGCGGCATCGCGCGGGCGGTAGAAATTCTTCGCGATGATCTCCTGCGCCGGCTTCGTGTACAGGAACTCCAGGTAGGCGGTGGCCACGTCGTGCGTGCCCTTCTTGCCGACGACGCTGTCCACCACGGAAACCGAAGGCTCCGCCAGCACGCTGACCGACGGATAGACGATCTCGTAGGCGCCGCCGCCGAATTCCTGGCGGGCGAGCCAGGCCTCGTTCTCCCACGCCAGCAGCACGTCGCCGAGTTCGCGCTGGACAAAACTGTTGGTGGCGCCGCGCGCGCCGGTATCAAGCACCGGCACCTGGCGAATAAGCCGCCGCGTGTACTCCTCGACGCTCGCCTCGGTGGCGCCCGGCTGGCGCTGCGCCCAGGTCACGGCGGCGAGGAAATTCCACCGCGCGCCGCCCGACGTCTTCGGATTGGGCGTGATCACCGCGACATCCGGCTTCAGCAGATCGGCCCAGTCGTGCACGCGCTTCGGATTGCCCGCGCGCACCAGGAAGACGATCGTGCTGGTGTAGGGTGCCGCGTTGTCCGGCAGCCGGGTCTGCCAGTTCGCCGCGATAAGGCCGCGCTTGGCCAGCGCATCGATATCGGCCGCCAGCGCCAGGGTGACGACATCCGCCTGCAACCCCTCCAATACCGCACGGGACTGCGCGCCGGAGCCGCCATGCGACTGGTTGATGCTGATCTCCTGGCCGGACTTCGCCTTCCACGCGGCGATAAAGACCGGATTGATGGCGCGGTACAGCTCCCGCGTCGGATCGTATGAAACATTCAGCAGGGTGGTCGCCGCCGCCGCGCGGCGCGGTGAGGCGGCGATCAGTCCCAGCGTCGCGGCGAGCGCGGTGCGGCGGGAAACGGGTCGGGATGCAGGCAAAATTCCACTCCTCTGGTCCGGTTTTCGCCGGGCGCGGCTTCTAGCACGCGATCGGCGAGACGGGCAGGGGTGGTGCCGCAAGACCAACAAGCTCCGCCATAAGAGCCTTTTTTAGAACCGGCCATCGCGCAGCATCGCCTTGAGCGCCAGGCGATCGATCTTACCGTTGGCGTTCAACGGCACCTGGTCCAGTTGCACGATGCGAAGCGGAACCATGTATTCCGGCAGGGCGCGGCGGCAGGCGCGGATCGCCTCCGCCTCATTTATCGGCGCAGTCGCGGCGGCGAATGCGGTAATGCCCCGGGCGGCGCCGTTCGCATCCTCCGGCCAGCCGAGCGCGACGGCGATTTCGGTCTGCAAAGCGGCGCGCAGGACGGTCTCGATCTCCTCCAGCTCGACGCGGAAGCCGCGGATCTTCACCTGCTGGTCGATGCGGCCGTGGAAGACGAGGCCGTCGCGTTCATCCCATCGGGCGAGGTCGCCGGTGCGGTACCAGCGATCCGCCCCCGGCGCGGACAGCCGGACGAAACGGTCTTCCGTCCGCGCCGGGTCGTTCCAGTATCCGGCGGCGACCTGGCTGCCGCCGAGGCAGACCTCGCCGACATCCCCGGGCGCGACCGGGGCCAACCGCTCATCCACGAGGACGACATGCTGCCCGGGAAACGGGCGCCCCATCGGGACGACGGCCGGACGCGGCTCCGCCCCGGCTTGTGTCCAGGGGTAGACGGTGATCGCGACGGTGGCCTCGGTCGGGCCGTAAAGATTGTAGATCGCACTGTCCGGCGCGGCGCGGTGCCAGGTTGCCGCCTGGTCTTCGAACAAGGCCTCGCCGCAGAACAGGCTGCAGCGCAGCGACGGCAATGCCCCGGGCGGGAGCGAACGGAACTTGTCCATGAAGCTGATCGCCGAGGGGACCGAGAACCAGAAGGTCAGCCGGTGTGCGCGGACGAATGCAGCGGGTGCGGCGATGTCCTGTTCCGGCACGACATACAGGCAGGCGCCCGCCGCCCAGCACGTAAACATGTCATGCACCGAGATGTCGAATGTCAGGTCCGCCAGGTGGCAGAAACGGTCCTCGCATCCCGGCTGGAACAAGCGAAGGATCGCCGAGACATACTCCAGCACGTTGCGATGGGTCACCAGCACGCCCTTCGGCGTGCCGGTGGAGCCGGAAGTGAACAGCACATAGGCGCCATGCGGTTCGCCGCCGGGCAGCAGGGCGGTCCCGGCCGGGTCTGCCGGGCGGATGATATCGTGCCGCAACGCCAACCCGGGTTCGAGGCTGGCGTTGTCCAGCAGGATCACGGTCAGGCGCCGGCCGATAAGGCCGAGGACGCGGGATGCCTCGGCGCCGCAGCGCTTATCGACCAGCACGACCGCCGCGCCGGAGCAGTCGAGGATGGCGCGGTTCCGCTCCGCCGGGTAGCGCGGATTGAGCGGCACATACAGGCAACCCGCCAGCAGCGTGCCCATCACCGCCGCATAGGCGGACGCTGTTCGATAGGCGAAGACCGCTATCGGCGCCGCCACGCCGCCGGCAAGCAGGATGCACCGGCCCACCGCTTCAGCCCGGCGCTTCAAGCCGGCGTAGGTCAGCGTCTCGCCCGCCGCCCACACGCACGGACGATCCGGAAAGCGCTGCGCGACGCCGAGGAACATCTCGCCAAGGCTGCGTGCGTCCGCGGCGGGCAATTCAGGCCACCGCACGGACCACAAGCGCCAGCATGGCCTCGACCGAGTCGATCTTGCCCATGTCGAAGCCCGCGGCGAGGAAATCGACGCCGAACCGGCGCTCCAGGAACGCGACCGTCTCGATGGCGGACACAGAGTCCAGCCGGGCGCCGGAGAACAGCGGTTCGTCATCCGAAAAATCGTCGGCGTCGCCGTGTTCGGCCAGGCGTTGCCCGATAAACTCCCTGATCGCGGCGCGTTCGGCGGTGTTCATGTGTCGGCTCCGAATAATTGCAGAAGAAATCGTGCGTGGTCGATCAGGGAGTAGGTCCGCCGTTCGTCGTCGAACACATGCAGCAGGCAGAAGAACAGCATCACGCCGGCCGATGCCGCCACCCGGCGCGGAAGCGAAACGGCTTTCGTCCTGTGCCGCCGCGACCGCCATTGCGAGATGCAAATCCCCGCAGTGAGCATGACGCAGTAGAATGCGTAAGTCTGGAACCCGATAATCGCCTGCTTCAGGCCGACGGAGGCGATGTAGAAACTGTCGCGGGTGAAGTGATACGCCATGTTGCCGACACAGGCGGCCATGACGGTGGCGAAGGCGATGCGCAGGCCCTCCGATTGCCGGAAGCACCGCAGGAACGCCGGATAGAAGAAGAAATCGACCAGCAGTTCCTTGAAGTAGAAGTAGTAGCGGTTCCAGAACTCGGCGATCGTCCGGGATTCCAGCGGGCGGTAGGTGTTGCGCAGCAGCCGGAAGCCGGCGAAGCGCGCGATGGCGATGATCGTATGGCCCCAGACTGAAATCTCCAGCAGGTTCTCGAAGAATGCCGAGATCAGGGACGCCCAGCAGATGTACCAGGGGGAATGACCACCGCGCAGCGTAACCGCCATGACCGACGCGAAGACCGGGATACCCGCCTGGCCGTGCACCGCGACGGCAAGGACGCGCCGCACCGCGTCCAGCATCAGCGCCCAGGCCAGCAGCCGGGTCCCCTTCAGTTGCGTGACCGCCAGTTCCGCGGGGTTTTTTGCCGCGAACTTCGACAGGTAGCTCCAACCCTTGCCGAAGGGTGTTCCACTCATGGACCAGAACGGCCGCAGCAGAGGCACTGCCGAACCCTGCGCCTTCACATCGGCAATCGCGTAGCAGAGGAACCACATCGCCGGACCGAGGGTCAGGACCGCTGCCCATACGCCGATGAGGGCGCTGCCCTGCAGCAGTTCGGACCCGCACAGCAGCATCAGTGCCAGCTGCGCCGCCAGCAGGCACAGCACCGGCCGCCGCGCCGGCAGCGAGGCGGGCCGCCGCCGGGCGTACGCGACAACGGCGCAGCTTACGGCGATCAGGCCGGCTCCGGCGGCGTATGGCATCATGCCGCCGGTGTCAGGCGCGCCCTCCCGCGCGGCGATGGCGGAGAAAACCGGGAGGTTGAACCAGAACGGGTCGAGGATCACCAACCCGAACCCGATGACGGCGACAACGTGCCTGCGGCTGGCGGCCGGGGACCAGGCGCACGCGGCGGCGAACAGCAGCGGGACCCATTGCTGGAGGCGAAGATACAGCAGGCCGCCGAATGCCGCGGCAAGCACGAACCGGCCTGGCGCTGTCTGCACGAACGCGATGACGGCCGGTTCGGATTCGAACGGCGCCAGCCGGAGGCGCGTGGCGGCGCCCGACCGCCGAACCGGGGCCGTCGCAGCGGAAGCGGCCTGGACCGCCTGGCTCATGCGGCGGCACCGCGGAAGCGAAGGACTGGCCCGGGCGCACTCGGCGTGGACTTTCGGCGGGACATCGCAGGTTGCACCGATACGGCCTTCCGGACGGGGGTTCCCATCGGCGCGGCGGAGGGCCGGCCGGGGCACCGTCATCGGGTCGATATTTGCCGGATCGCGATTAAATCGAATACTAAAACAATTGTGAGTTCAGTATGTCCCGGGCCGTCATGGCCCGGTTGTCATGCCGCCCCGGCGCAGCCGCTTCACCATCCCGTCAATACCCCAGCGCAGCGTCCTCGACCGGAACCCAGCGTCCATCCTTGACCACCGTCAGGAACGACCGCGCCGAACCGTGGTGCTGCTCCGGACCGAACGATAGCTCGGCGCCGAAGATGTCCTTATACTCGTGAATGCTTTCGATCCCGGCAATGAAGCTGTCCACGGTCAGGTCCTTTCCCGCGCGTTGCAGGCCGAGCAGAACCAGATGCGCGGCGGTATAGCCGACCTCGCCGTGGAAATTCGGGTCGCGTCCGTAGCGGGCTTTGTATTTCTTGGCGAATTCCTGTACCGCCGGGCGCGGATCGTCAGGGTAGGCGTACAGCGCCGGGGTCATGCAATAAAACCCCTCGGTCGCGCCGCCGGGCAGGCTGGCCACGGCGGTGTCGTAGGACGCGAACTGGCCTACCATGTCGACGTCCCAGTTCATCTTGCGCGCGGTCTGGATGATGATGTTGGTATCGCGCACGATCGTGCCCATCATGACAACGTCGCAGCCGGCGTCGCGCAGCTTGCTCATCGGCGCATTGAAATCGGTGTCGGTCGGACGGTGCGCCGTCGTTTCGACCACCTTCATCCCGAGCGCCCCGGTTTCCGCCACCACGCCCGCCAGCACATCCTTGCCGAAGTCGGAGTCCTGGTAGGTGACGCAGAACGATTTGCGGCCTTTCTTCTCGGCGAAGAATTTCACCGCCGCGCGCATTTGGTCGTAATAGGACGCGAACTGGCCGAATTTCAGCCGATTGTACGGCTCGTACATCGAGCGCGCGGCGGTCAGCGGGAACATGTTCGGCACGTTCTTGGCGAACTGCGCCGGCATGTTGGCGTCGTTCATCGGCGTGCCGCCGTCGTCGATGGTGGCGAAAATGTTATCGTTGTTCAGCAACTTGTTCATCGCCTGTACGGCGCGCGGCACCTGGTACTGGTTGTCCTCGACGATATATTTGATCTTGCGGCCGTTCACGCCGCCGTTTTCGTTCGCTTCGTCGAACGCCATGCGGACCGCATCGCTGTTGTTGACCCCCTGGACCGCGGTCACGCCCGACAGGTCGGTGATGGTGCCGATAACTATTTCCGTATCCGAAACACCGCGCACAGTCGCCGCGGCGCAAGAAAACGAAGCGGTCATCAGTAGAATTCCGGCGACAACGGGCAGCCGGCCCGGCAGCGGTTTAAGACTCATGACATGGTCCTTCCCTGTCCCGGCCGTGTTGTCACGGCTGGATTTGTTGATTGACCGGTTGCATTTCCGGCAACTGCAACGCTAGCCCCGCCCGGCCGGGTGATAAAGCCCCGCGGATGGCGGGACCCTTGCCCCATAGGCGTAAAAGTAGTGCCTCGGGTCGCCGCTTCCCCTCGTCATGCCGGCGAAGCATGCCCGGCGCAGGCCCCGGGGGCGGCGTCCACGCCTTTGCCTCAACCGGCACCGCGAGGCATGGATGGTGCGCCTGCGCGCACCATGACGGCGGAGGCGGCCTTCCCTATGGTTCAAAGCCAATATTGCCTGGTATTAGATCGGCGTCCCGGCCGGCAGCAAAGCCGACGTCAGCGCAACGCCGAAACGACATCCGCCAGCAGCGACGGATCGCCAACGGCAATGATCCGGCCATCGCCGTCCGTGCGCGGCGGATTGCCGTCCCAGTCCGTCATCCGGCCGCCGGCGCCATGCACCACCGGCAGCAGCGCGGCCCAGTCCCAGGGCTTAAGGTCGCACTCGACGATCACGTCGATATGCCCCAGCGCCAGCAGCCCGTAGGCGTAGCAATCGCCGCCCCAATACGTCCGCCGCACCCGCGCGGCGACCTGCCGCCAGCGGGGCGCGTCGTCGCCAAGCATTTCCGGGCTGGTGCAGGACAACTCGGCATGACCCAGTGCGGCGCAGCGTCGCGTCCCCGCGGCCCCGCCCAAAGGTCCCGTAAACGTCGTCGGCCGATGCGCGGCGCCGATCCAGCGCTCGCGGGTGACGGGCTGGTCGATGATGCCGACGAGGGGGACGTCGCCGTCCAGCAGCGCCACCAGCGTGCCGAAGGTCGGCCGCCCCGTAATGAACGCGCGCGTGCCGTCGATCGGGTCGAGCACCCAGCGCAGCCGCGCCTCCGGACGTTCGAGGCCGAATTCCTCGCCGAGGATGCCGCATTCCGGGCATAGCCGCCCCAGCACCGCCCGCATCGCCTGTTCGGCACCGCGATCCGCCACCGTCACCGGGGACTGGTCCGCCTTCAAATCCGCCGGAATGACGGAGCGGAACAACGGGACGATCACCGCGGCCGCCGCATCGGCCGCGGCGATAGCGGCCGCCACGTATCGGTCGAGGCTGTCCATGCGGCGAAATCCCGGTCAGAGAAGGCCCGACGTTGCATGCGGCCGGGCGCGTCCGTAAGTTGCCACACCATAGGGAAACGAAATCGCCGCTTCAACCTGCCCCTCTCGAAAGCCGGAACCCCCGCGTGAATCCGATTGTCGTCATCCCCGCCCGCATGGCCTCCACCCGCCTGCCGGGCAAACCGCTCGCCGACATCAACGGCAAGCCCATGATCGTCCACATGCTCGACCGCGGGCGTGAGGCGGATATCGGACCGGTCGCCGTCGCCTGCGCCGAGGCCGAAATCGCCGCGGTGGTGCGGGCGGCGGGCGGCCGCGCGGTGTTGACCGACCCGGCGCTGCCGTCAGGCTCGGACCGCGTGCACGCGGCGCTGGCCGAGCTGGACCCGGACCGGCGGCACGACGTGGTGGTCAATTTGCAGGGCGATTTCCCGACCTTGGACCCCGCCGGCCTGCGCCTGGTGATCGCGCCGCTGGACGATCCGAAGGTGGATATCGGCACCCTGGTGGTGCCGATACGCGACGCGATCGAGGCGGCTACGGAGTCGTTCGTCAAGGCGGCCTGCGCGTTTGCAGACGGCAAGACCATCGCCCCGGCGCTGTATTTTTCCCGCCAGGCAATCCCCTGGGGCAACGGGCCGCGCTGGCACCATGTCGGCATCTACGCCTATCGCCGGGCGGTGCTCGACCGCTTTGTCTCCCTGCCGCCGAGCCCGCTGGAACGGCGCGAGAGTCTGGAACAGTTGCGGGCACTGGAGGATGGGATGCGGATCGCTTGCGTGCGGATGCAGCACGGACCGTTCGGGGTGGACACGGCCGAGGACCTCGAACGCGCCCGTGCGCTGCTGGCCCGCGCATGACCGGCGTGATCGCGTTCCAGGGCGTTCCCGGCGCCTATTCCGACCTCGCCTGCCGGGCGGCGTTTCCGGGCATGACCACCTTGCCGTGCCTGACCTTCGCCGCCGCGATCGAGGCGGTGCGGGCTGGGCAGGCGACCCTGGGCATGCTGCCGTGCGAGAACAGCCTGGCCGGCCGGGTTTCGGACATCCACGCGCTGCTGCCGGACTCCGGGCTGTTCATCATCGGCGAGCAGTTCCAGCGGGTGGAGCACTGCCTGCTGGGTGTCAGGGGCGCCACTATCGGCGATTTGCGGCGCGCGCATTCGCACTCGGTGGCGCTGGGGCAGGTGCGGCAGATTCTCGCTGAACTCGGGCTGGTCGCGGTGGTGGAGGGCGATACCGCCGGGGCGGCGCAACTCGTTGCCCAGTGGGGCCGCAAGGAGGACGCGGCGATCGCCTCCTCCCTGGCGGCGGAGATCTACGGGCTGGACATCCTGCGCGCCAATGTCGAGGACGCGGCGCATAACACGACCCGGTTCTATGTCGTGTCGCCCTGGCCGGTGAAGGTGGACGAGGCGACCCCACACCTGATGACGACGTTCGTCTTCCGCGTCCGCAACGTGCCGGCGGCGCTGTACAAGGCTCTGGGCGGGTTCGCCACCAACGGCATCAACATGACCAAGCTGGAGAGCTACATGCTGGCCGGCGAGTTCACCGCCACGCAGTTCCTGTGCGATGTCGAGGGCCATCCCGAGCAGCCCGGCCTGCGGCGGGCGCTGGAGGAGCTGTCGTTCTTTTCGACCGAAGTGCGCGTGCTGGGGGTCTACCCGATGGCGGCGTTCCGGCTGGCGCAGGGGGCGGGGGATTAGGGCTGGATCGCGACTCGTCATGGGCCGGACACGCCGCATATGCACTAACTTATCCGAGGGGACGGCGGCCCGTCGCACGATGGTGGCGGCAGGGGTGGCCCGACGATACACGTCGCCGCGCATTCCCGCATCCGCGCCAACAACGAGCCAATCCGTGCCATAACCCCCGTTCGCAAAGGCATTTGCGCTTGCGATGAACATCTCCGCACCCTTCATTGCCCGGCCGATAGCAACCTGGCTGCTCGCCATCGCCATCCTGTTGTCCGGGCTGCTCGGCTACCAGGCGCTGCCGGTCTCGGCGCTGCCGGAAGTTGACTTCCCTACCATCCAGGTCGTCACCCAGCTTCCCGGCGCCAGCCCGGAAACCACCGAGACCCTGATCACCGCCTCGCTCGAACGCCAGTTCGGGCAAATCCCCGGCCTGCTGCTGATGACCTCGCAAAGTGCCGAGGGCACCAGCCAGATCACCCTGCAATTCGCGCTGAACCGATCGATGGACTCCGCGTCGCAGGACGTGCAGGCGGCGATCAATGCCGCCTCCGCGACCCTGCCGGTGAACCTGCCCTATCCGCCGACATACTCGAAGGTGAACCCGGCGGACGCGCCCATCCTCAGCCTGGCGCTGACCTCCGACACGGTGCCGATCGACGTAATCAGCGATTCAGCGGACACGCTGCTGCAGCCGAAATTCTCCGAAATCGGCGGCGTCGGCCGGGTCACCGTGATGGGCGGCATGCGTCCGGCGGTGCGGGTGCGGGTCGATCCGGCGCGTCTGGCGGCCTACGGCCTGGCGATGGAGGACGTCCGCACCGCGGTCGCCGCCGCCAACGTGAACGGTGCCAAGGGCGGGTTCGACGGGCCGCGGCAGTCCTTCGCGCTCGGCGCCAACGACCAGTTGGTCGATGCCGCCGCCTACCGGAACCTGGTGATCGCCTGGCGCAACGGCGCTCCGGTGCGGCTGTCCGCCGTCGGCAGCGTCGTCGGCGGGGTCGAGAACGACCGCGTCGGCGCGACCTTTGACGGCATACCGGCCGTTGTGCTGGATATCCAGCGCCAGCCCGGCGCGAACATCGTCGAAACGGTGGAGGCGCTGAAGGAGGCGTTGCCGAAGCTGCGCAGGGCGATCCCCTCCGGCATCCAGGTCTCGATCGTTACCGACCGCACCGAGACGATCCGCGCCTCGGTGCGCGACGTCCAGTACACGCTGGTGATGTCGGTCGTCCTGGTCGTGCTGGTGATCTTCGTCTTCCTGCGCAGCGCCCGGGCGACCTTTATCCCCGCCGTCGCGTTGCCGCTGTCGCTCGTCGGCACTTTCGGGATCATGCACCTGCTGGGCTACGGCGTGGACAACCTGTCGCTGATGGCGCTGACCATCGCCACCGGATTCGTCGTGGACGACGCCATCGTCATGATCGAGAACGTGGTCCGCTACATTGAGCGCGGCGTTCCGCCGCTCGAAGCCGCCTTCCGCGGCGCCGCGCAGATTGGCTTTACCATCGTCTCGCTGACGGTGTCGCTGATCGCCGTGTTCATCCCGCTGCTTTTCATGACCGGCGTGGTCGGGCGTCTGTTCAAGGAATTCTCGGTCACGCTGTCGGTCGCGGTGATCGTCTCCGCGGTGATCTCGCTGACCCTGACGCCGATGATGTGCGGGCGGCTGTTGAAGCCGGCGGCGGACGAGAAGCCCGGGCTGATCGCGCGGATCAGCGAACGCGGCTTCGACCGCCTGCTCGCCGGCTATCGCAGCAGCCTGGACTGGAGCTTCCGGCACCATCGCTTCGTGCTGGCCGTCGGTGTGCTGACGCTGATCGGGACGCTGGGGCTTTATGCGATCGTGCCGAAAGGCTTCCTGCCGCGCCAGGACACCGGCGTGATCCTGGCCGTGACCGAGGCGGCGCAGAGCGTGTCGATCCAGAAGCTGGCCGAAATGCAGGGCCGGATGGCGGCCATCATTCGGCGCGATCCGGCCGTCACCGGCGTGGTGTCGTTCGTCGGCGCCGGGACGATCAACACCACGCCGAATACCGGGCGGCTGACCATCGCGCTGAAGCCGGTTGGCCAGCGCGACCGGATGGATGCGGTGGTGGCCCGCATGCAGGCCGCGATCACCGGCATTCCGGGCATCACCGCCTTCTTCCAACCCGTCCAGGACATCCAGATCGGCACCCGGGTCAGCCGCACGCCGTACCAATATACTTTGATGGATACCGATGCGGCCGAACTCGCCGCCTGGGCGCCGCGGCTGCGGCAGAAGCTGGCCACATTGCCGGAACTGCGCGACGTGGCGAGCGACCAGCAGGACGAAGGCTTCCGCACGATGATTACCGTCGATCGTGCCGCCGCCATGCGTCTTGGCGTGTCGATGCAGGCGATCCAGGACACGCTGTATGACGCGTTCGGCCAGCGTCAGATCTCCACCATCTTCGGCCAGGCCAACCAGTACCGCGTGGTGCTGGAAGCCGATCGGCCGTGGCAAGCCGAACCGGAGAGCCTGCGGCTGTTGCGGGTGCCGGGCCTGAACGACGTGCAGGTGCCGCTGTCCGCCATCGCCCGGGTGGAGCGGACGACCGCCCCGCTGGTCATCAGCCACCAGGAGCAGTTTCCGGCGATCACCCTGAGCTTCGATATCGCGCGCGGCTATTCGCTCGGCGGCGCCGTCGGCGCCGGGGCCCGGGCGGAGAAGGCTATCGGCATGCCGGATACGATCACCGGCAGCTACTCCGGCGATGCAGCGGAGTTCCAGTCGTCGCTGGCGGCCGAGCCATGGCTGATCCTGGCGGCGGTGGTGGTGATCTACATCGTCCTCGGCGTGCTGTATGAAAGCTGGATCCACCCTGTCACCATCCTGTCCACCTTACCTTCGGCCGGGATCGGGGCACTGCTGGCGCTGATGATCTGCGGCATCGACCTCTCGCTGGTGGCGCTGGTCGGGATCGTCCTGCTGATGGGCATCGTGAAGAAAAACGCCATCATGATGGTGGATTTCGCTATCGAGGCGGAGCGGGCGCGCGGCCTGTCGCCGCACGACGCGATGCGGGAGGCGTGCCTGCTGCGCTTCCGCCCGATCATGATGACGACGATGGCGGCGTTGCTGGGCGCCTTGCCGCTGGTGCTGGAGCGGGGGGCGGGGTCGGAGCTGCGCTATCCGCTGGGGGTGACGATCATCGGCGGGCTGCTGCTGTCGCAGTTCCTGACGCTGTATACGACTCCGGCGATTTATCTGGCGTTCGAGCGGATGAGACTGCGCTTCTCCGGGCCCGGGTCGCCCGAACCGGCGGCGGCCGAGTAGCCCGACGCATGATGGGCTATTCCTGCCCAGCCGCGGTGATGCTGATTATTACTCATTCACCGCCCGTTGTGCCGGTGCGCCATCCGTTTTTGCCGGGGCCGACGCGGAACTTGTAGGAGGCGCCGGGTTCTCCGCAGCCGGGTGCGATGGCGGCGGCGTGTTGCAGGCAGCCAGTCCGGCAAGCATCGTGGTACAGGCGATCAGAGACAGCAGTGCGCGCATCGGCACCTCCTGAACGGGTTGAGGCGCCGTAACGGCGGCGATACCGGGGAGTTGCATGCGTGTGCAGCCGCATCGGGCGGCTAATACCAACCGCCATTGAGACCGACTCTTCGGCGGGGCCGCCCGGTCATGCCGACGAAGCTCGGCATCCACGCCTCCTGGTTGCGCAACCAAAGGCATGGATGGCGGGCCTTCACCCGCCATGACGGTGAAGCCGATCGGTCACTTTCCAAGGGGGGGTTGGTATAGGCCGCGAACCGTCTTGAGTGTTGCGACCTATCGCCGGCGCCGGGTGGGCCGCGCCATTTTGATGTTGCAAATATCGGTCGCGGATAGCGATACTTCTGCGACGGATCGTGACGGATCACATGCTGGTCGGTTGCGCGCGCGTCAGGGAGTCGCCGGCGATGCGCCCGCTACGGACCAAAAAAACCAATCGCTTCGAGGGGGAATGAAATGACAAAGCTCTCCATGCTCACGACGGCCGCCAGCCTGGCGATGGCGTTCGCCGCACCCGTCGCCATGGCGCAGACTCCTTCGGCACATGCCAGGATGGTTCTGGCGGACCACAGCATGCGCGCAAGCATGCTGATCGGCATGAAAGTGCTGGACGACCACGGCCAGGTGCTCGGCACGGTCAAGGAAATCCTGGTGAAGGACCAGGCCGTCGAACCGACTGCGATCGTGGCTGTTCTCGACCTGAACGCGCTCGCTACCCGGCTCGTGGCGGTGCCACTGAGCCACCTGAAAGTCGAGGGCAACAAAGTGATGATGCCGGGTGCAACGAAGGAGATGTTGGTCGCCATGCCCCTGTACGATTATGAGGGCGGTGGTCCCGGCCGCTGATTGACGCTCGGATAGCGGCTCCGTCTTTGTCATGATGTGTCGGCGCGGGCCCGGCGCCCTGTAGCGGCACCTGCCGCGACAAGCGGCCCGGACAAGCCGGGCCGCGCCTCCTCAGGAGCAAAGCGGGCCGCGCCCGGCTCCGTCATCGGCATCACTCTCCCAACGCCCGGTCAACCGATCGGCCGGCCGACTGCGCCGGCCCCTTCGGCGGGTCGAGCGTGTCCTGCACCTTCTGCCCGGCCTTATCGAGGCTTGACCCGGCCTTTTCGGCTGGACCCTGCTGATGACAGGCGGCCAGGGCCGCCAACATGACGGCACAGGCAACAACGGATAAAGTCTTACGCATGAAAGCCTCTCAAGCAAGATGAACCGCCGTAACGACAGCGGCCCCGATCGGTTGCATTCGGCCCGGACATGAACTTTTCAGCCTTCTTCATTGCCCGGCCGGTGGCGACCATCCTGCTGTCCATCGGGCTGATGCTGTCCGGCATCGTCGCCTACCGGTTCCTGCCCGTCGCGGCGCTGCCCAGCGTCGATATTCCTACCCTGGTGGTGTTCGCCGCGCGCCCGGGGGCAGACCCGGAGACGATGGCGAACTCCATCGCCGCACCGCTGGAGCGGCGGCTCGGCCAGATTCCCGGGGTCACCGAGATCACCTCGACCTCCGTCGTCGGCAACACCAGCATCATCATCCAGTTCGACATCGACCGCGACATCGACGGCGCCGCGCATGACGTGCAGGCGGCGATCAACAACGCCACGGTGGACCTGCCGTCGGACCTGCCGACACGGCCGTTCTACCGGAAGTTCAACCCCGCCGACACGCCGATACTGATCATCGCGCTGTCGTCGTCCACCCTCTCAACCGCGCAGATTTACGACGCCGCCGATACCGTGCTGGCGCAGCGGCTATCGCAGGCGCCGGGGGTAGCGCAGGTGCAGGTGAACGGGTCCGAGAAGCCCGCGGTGCGCATTCGGCTCGATCCGGCGCGCCTGGCGGCAGCGGGGCTGTCAGGTCAGGACGTCTACACCGCTGTGCGGGCGGCGAACGTCCTGGAGCCCGTGGGCGGCTTCGAGGGGGTGGACCGTGCCGAGACCATCGGAATCAACGGCCAAATGTGGCAGGCCGGGCAATACGCGCCTCTGGTCCTCAAGAGTTCCAACGGTGCGATCCTAAGACTGTCCGATGTCGCCAGCGTGGTGAACGGCAGCGCCAACAGCCGGCTGGCCGCCTGGGACGGCAAGCAGCCGGCGATCGTGCTGAATATCACCAAGCAGGCCGATGCCAACGCCATCGACACGGTGGACGGACTGAAAGCCATGCTGCCCCAGCTCATGCGCTGGCTGCCGCCGGATATCCAACTCACCGTGATAACCGACCGCACCACGACGATCCGCGGCAGCGTGCAGGACATTCAGTGGACCCTGCTGATCACCATCGTGCTGGTGCTGCTGGTGGTGCTGCTGTTCATGCGCCGGTTGGTCCCGACTTTGGCCGCCGCCGTGACGGTCCCGCTGTCGATCAGCGGCACGCTCGCCGGCATGTGGTTCCTCGGGTTTTCAATCGACAACTTCTCGCTGATGGCGCTGACCGTCTCCGTCGGCTTCTGCGTCGACGATGCGATCGTCATGATCGAGAACATCGTGCGCTACGCGGAGCGCGGCATGACCCCCATGCAAGCCGCCATCGCCGGCTCGCGGCAGATCGGCTTTACCGTGATTTCGATCAGCGTCTCGCTGGTCGCGGTGTTCATCCCGCTGCTGTTCATGGGCGGCATCCTCGGGCGGCTGCTGCACGAATTCGCCATGACCCTGACCATGGCGATCGCGATCTCGGCGCTGGTGTCGCTGACGCTGACCCCGATGATGTGCGGCCACTACATGTCGCTGGCCGAACCGAAGGGCGGCCACGGGCTGGCCTGGCGCATCATCGAGCGGGCGCAGGTGGCGGTCGAGCGGTTCTACGCGCGCACGCTCAACTGGGCGCTGGCGCACCGCACCTTCATGCTGCTGGTCACGGTGCTGACGGTGGTGCTGACGGTGCGGATGTACGGGCTGGTGCCGAAGGGTTTCCTGCCGGAGCAGGACACCGGCATCCTCAATGGATTCACGATCGCGGATCCGGATATTTCGTTCGGGGCGATGCAGGAAAGGCAGCGGCAGGCGGTCGATGTGCTGCTAACCGATCCGGCGATCGCTTCGGTCGCTTCCTTCGTCGGGGTCGCCAACGGGTTTTCAGCGCCCAATCGGGGCTGGGTGGCGATCAGCCTGAAGCCGCTGCGGGAGCGCGGCATTTCCGCGGACGGCGTGATGGAGCGGCTGCGCGGCAAGCTGGCAGGGGTAGGAGGCCTGCAGACCATCCTGTTCTCGGCGCAGGATCTTCGCGGCGGCGGGCAGCAAGGCGGCGCGCAATACCAATACGCTTTGATATCCCGGGACCTGGACAAGATGCGCTACTGGTCGCAGGCCCTGGCCGATCGGCTGAGGCATACGCCCGGAATCGTCGATGTCTCGAGCGACCAGGACAAGGCGGGACCGCAGGTGGATGTCACGATCGACCGCGATGCCGCCGCCCGGCTCGGGGTGAAGATGGCCGACATCGACAATGCGCTGAACAACGCCTACTCGCAGCGCCAGGTCTCGACGATCTATGCCCAGCGGAACCAGTATACCGTGGTGCTGGAGATCGATCCGAAGCTGCAAACCGATCCGTCGCTGCTGGACAGGCTTTATGTCGGTGCCGCCGGGGGCAAGCAGGTGCCGCTGTCGGCGGTGGCGCGGTTCGGGCGCAGCACATTGACGCTCGCGGTGAAGCACCGGGGGCCGTACGCCGCGGCATCGATCAGCTTCAACCTGGCACCCGGCGTGGCGCTGAGCACCGGCGAGACCGCGGTGGAGGAGGCGACCCTGGCGCTGCGGATGCCCGAGGACGTGCACACCGAATTCGCCGGCAACGCGATGTTCCTGCAGAAGTCGCTGGCGACCCAGCCGCTGCTGATCGCGGCGGCGTTCATCTCGATCTATATCGTGCTGGGGGTGCTGTATGAGAGCCTGCTGCACGCGCTGACGATCATCTCGACCTTGCCCGCGGCCGGGCTGGGGGCGCTGCTGGCGCTGTGGCTGACCGGCACCGAGTTGTCGGTCATGGGCATCATCGGGATCATCCTGCTGATGGGGATCGTCAAGAAGAACGCCATCATGATGGTGGATTTCGCGCTGGAGCAGGAGCGCCAGTTCGGCAGGTCGCCGTTCGACGCCATCCACGCCGCGTGCCTGGAGCGGTTTCGTCCGATCACCATGACGACGCTTGCGGCGCTGCTGGGCGCGTTGCCGCTGGCGCTGGCGTTCGGCACCGGGGCGGAGATGCGGCGTCCGCTGGGGATCGCGATCGCAGGCGGGCTGATCGTGTCGCAGATGCTGACGCTGTACACGACTCCGGTCGTCTATCTGGCGCTTGAGCGTCTGGCGGGCGGCCGATCGGCGATCCTGCATCCGGTGAGGACGACGGATGCGGGCCTGAGCGACGCCTAGAGCAGCCGGACCAGCAGATAGACGGCGCCGGCCCATATCGGCAACGACAGGAGCACGGCGACCACCAGGCCGCGGATAGCGGGCGCGCGGGTTTCCGCGGCTTCGCCTGGCGTGGTTCGGTTGTCCGACGAGACGCTGAGATCGAACGCGGCCTGTGCCATGGCAGCCTCCAGTGTTTCGGCGCCCTTGATAACGGGAATGTGAGGGCGCGCCAACAAGAATCAAATTTCCGAGAGCCAACGAAAAATGCCGGTTTTGTCAGCCGCGCCGGCGCGCGAACGGTTTGACGAAATAAATCTGGTTCCATAAATAATATGACTGGACACCAATTATGCCGCGATGATCGGCGATATCAACTACTTGTGAGCGAAGGATGGGAAACATGTTCAAGTCAGGGTCTGCGATCGTTGTCGAAGTAATTCTATCGAAACAAATCGGTTGCGTGTGCGGCGGTGCATCGGGCAAATAATCACTAACTCGTGAAGCCGGGCTGGCCCCGGTGATCGCAAAAGGAGTTCTCCTGTGCAGCTTCCCCGCACGACCATACAGGCCCCGACCGGCCTGTCCTTCGCTATCCCGGATCTGCTGCTGATCCGGGCCTGGGCTGATTTCCATAACCTGCACATGGAGATCGAACTCGATATCGCCGCCGGCGGTGACGAGTATGAAGAATTGTTAAACCTGTCGTCTCGCAACAGTGAGCGCCGCCGCTGGATGATCTGGCGTTCGCGGGAAGGGATCGTGGTGCAGCCGATGATGGGCCGCAAGATGCTGTTCGACGTCATGGCGGATGCGCTGGAGGTGCTGATCCCGGTTGCGGATTGAGGGCGATTCGGGTCTGCATGGCCGGGTGATGCTCGAACGCCGTGGCTCGCTGCGTTCGGATGGCGATGGAACTTGTCCCGTCGGGTGGCCGCGACCCGCCGATCCGTGTGGATAATACAACGGTAATCCGAGGGCATTGCTTCGGTTCGTGACCGAGGCTCAACGCGGCGGGTCAGAAACGAATTTGGCGCTATCTTCGAAGTCCGGACGCTTCGCTCGTTACTCGCCGGTTTGGTCGCCGCCGGCTTCACAGCCCTGGCTACGCTGTTCGGCCGGTCCATCGTGGGTATCCAGGTTCAGCGCGCTGTTGATGAGCGCCAGATGGGAAAACGCCTGCGGAAAGTTGCCGAGTTGCCGGCAGCCCACGGGGTCGTATTCTTCGGCCAGCAGACCGACGTCGTTGCATAGCCCCAACAGGCGGGCGAACATCGCCCTCGCTTCCTGCATCCGCCCCTGCAAGACCAGATTATCGACATACCAGAAGCTGCACGCCAGGAAGACGCCTTCGCCGCCGGTCAGCCCGTCGGCGGTTTCGCCGGTGTGGTAGCGGAGGATCAGCCCGTCCACCTTCAGGTCGCGGCCGATGGCCTCGACCGTGGCGCGGATGCGCGGGTCCTCGGGTGGCAGGAATCCCACCAGCGGCAGCAACAGCAGGCTGGCGTCCAGCGAGTCGGCACCGAAATACTGCACGAAGCTGTTGCGGCTTGCGCTGAAGCCGTGTGTGCAGACGGTGTCGTGAATCCGGGTCCGCAACGCCCGCCAGCGCTCCAGCGGTGCCGGCTGGTTGAATTGCTCCGCGGCACGGATCGAGCGGTCCACCGCGACCCAGACCATCACCTTGGAGAAGGTGAAGTGCTTCGCCCCGCCGCGCACCTCCCAGATGCTCTCGTCAGGCTGCTCCCAGATTTTTTCCAGATGCAGCGTCAGCGCCCGCTGCAGTTCCCAGCTTTTCGACGATGGCACCAGGCCGAGCGCGGTCTCCTGGTAGATCGCGTCGATCAGCTCCCCGTAGACATCGAGCTGCAATTGCGTGCTGGCGGCGTTGCCGACACGAACCGGGCTGGCGCCCTGGTATCCCGGCAGCCACGGTACCGTCCATTCCTGGATCCAGCGCTCACCGCCGATGCCGTACAGAATCTGCAACTGCGACGGCGACCCGGCAACGCTGCGCCGCAGCCACGCCCCCCAGGCCTGCGCTTCCTCGCGGTAGCCGGCATGCATCAACGCCAGCAGCGTGAAGGTCGCGTCGCGCAGCCAGCAGAACCGGTAATCCCAGTTCCGCGCCCCGTGCGGCTGCTCGGGCAGGGAGGTCGTCGGCGCGGCGACGATGCCGCCGGTCGGGTAGTAGCTGAGCGCCTTCAACGTCAGCAGCGAGCGCTGCACCTCAGCCTGGTAGCGGCCGCGATATTTGCCGCGGCCGGTCCAGGAACTCCAGGCGGTGTCGGTATCGTCCAGCGCCTCATCGGCGTTCGGCGGCACCGGCACATCCAGATGCGAGGCCGCATGCGTCAGCACGAAGCGCCGGCGCTGTCCGGCTTCCACCTGGAACGAGGCGACGGTGGTCATCGCCCGGCCGTGCAGCTTGACGTCGCCGTGCAGCACCACCTGGTCCGGCCCGGCAATCGCCCGGATGCCGCTGCCGTGGTTGAGCCGCGTCACCCAGGGGATAGCCGAACCGTACTCGAAGCGCAGCGACAGGTCGAAGCTGATCGCCACCGTGCCGGTGCGGCCCTCGACGATGCGCACGACGGAGTGCTTTTCCACCGCCATGAAATCGATCAGGGCGGCGGTGCCGGTGGCGGTCTCGAACACGGTTTCCAGGATCATGGTGCCCGGCAGGTAGCGCCGCGTGACATGCAGGGGCGCCTCGGCCGGAGCGATCCGCCAGAGCCCGTTCTCCGGCGTGCCCAGCAGCGCGGCAAAACAGGCGGGACTGTCGAAGCGCGGCCAGCACAGCCAGTCGATCGAGCCGTCCTTGCTGACCAGCGCCGCGGTATGGCAATCGCCAATCAGCGCATAGTCCTCTATCGGCGGCGGCTGGCGCCCGGAGGTTGCGTCCGCCGCTCGTTCCGCACCAGGATTGTCGTCGGCGCTTTTCCGCTGTCCGGGCTGGGCGGGCCTGCGGCGGCCCGAGGCCATCAGTTGGCGCGCCCCCAGACCCTTTGACCGCCATTGCCGAGGCAATAGCATCCCGTACCGGGCGACACGGGACGATCCATCGGACAGACATAAGGCCCGGCGTAGCACGCCTGGCCGCTGCCCGGCTGGGCCGCCGGAGCGGGCGCATAGACTTGCGGCGGTGGCGTGTAATAGACCGGCGGCGGCGGATAGTAGTACGGCGGCGGATAGTAATACGGCGCCGGGTAGAAGCCGGGCCCGTAGCCGTAAAACGGCACGCCCACGCCGAACCCCACGAAGACACGCGCGCCGGCAGGCGAAGCGGACAGACTGATCGCAGCGGCGCACAACACGACAGAGATCGCGAGCCGGCGGGTCCAGGGAACGGATCGGAAGGTCATGACATCAATTCTGCCATAAGACTACGGACCCATTATGTGGAGTTTCGTGCCGCAATGATACCGCTAAAACGAAAGCGTGTTCCGGGCGGAACCGTGGCGGCCGCCCGCAGCGTCAGACCATCCGCAGCAGCCGCCCGATCCGCACCGCCAGCCGCGCCAGCGCCGGAGCCGTCACCGGCCGCAGCAGCCGCGGATCATACCCGGCGAAGCGGCGGTCGTTCTCGCTCAGGCAGATCGCCATCAACGCCAGCGGACTGATCTCCATGTCGCTAACCGCCTTGCTGCCGGTCAGGGTGAAGTTGTTGTCGGGGGACGCCGCGCGACCGCCGTCGAGGTCGTGCGCCAGGCCGATGCGCTCCTGCACCAGGAACATCCAGGTCCGCGCCACGAGCCATTCGAAGCGGATTCGCTGCCAGAGCCCAAGCCGCTTGCGGTGCCAGGCCAGCCAGTTGGCGAACAGCAGGATATGCCGCGCCTCCTCCTGGATCACCGGCTCGAACGTCTCGACCAGCGCCTCCGGGAAAAATCCCGACCGCCGGGCGAGTTCGAACAGCCCGAAGGCAAAGAAGCTGTCGATGCATTCGGAAAAACCGGTGACCAGGTAGCCCCGTTCCGGATCCGTCGGCAGCACGTCGGGCCGCTCCGGCGCAAGCGGGATGCCGTAGCTGGACACCAGGTCGGACAGAACCTCCCGGTGGCGGCCTTCCTCCCAGCCGTTGCGGCCGATGGCGTGGCGCCAGATCGGGTCCTCCACCGACTGGCTGTACGCCATCATGCGGGCGCGGGCCTTGTCCTCGGTGGTGACGGCGATGTCCCAAATCGGCAGGCTGACCAGCCGCTGCAGCGCCTCCGGCTCCAGCTTCGGCCACTCGATGACCGAGGGCTTATACGGGTTGAACGTGTCGCGGAACATCTGGCAGGCCGCATCACGGTGGCGGTCGGTGCCGATGGTCAGGTCGCCGGGATGCGGCCAGGTCCATACGCGCGCGTTGATGTCGGCGGATTCGATTTCAGCTTGGGTCGGGGGCATGCCCGCTGAATAGGGTTCCGGGCGCGGGCGTTCAAGTGCGCATCAGCGTTGGCGAAAGCCGCTCCGCCCGGGGTATACTCTGTCCCTCCACGGCGAATCGGCCGCTTGGATGGGAGTTTCCCGCGCCGGATGTTCGCCGACACAATGCTCAACGACCCCGGGCTCAACGACCCCGCCGAGGTGCTGCGCCGGGTTTTCGGCTTCCCCGGCTTTCGCGGCCAGCAGGAGCCGGCGGTGCATCACGTCGTGGCCGGCGGCGACGCGCTGGTGCTGATGCCGACCGGCGGGGGGAAAAGCATCTGCTACCAGGTGCCGGCGCTGTGCCGCCCCGGCACGGCGGTGATCGTCTCCCCCCTGATTGCCCTGATGGACGACCAGGTCGCTGCCCTGAGGCAGGTCGGCGTCAACGCCGGCGCACTGCATTCCGAAGTCCATCCGGACGAGGCCCGCCTGATCAGCCGCGACCTGTTCGAGGGCCAGCTCGACCTGCTGTATGTCTCGCCCGAACGGCTATTGGGCTACGGCACGCCGGAACGCCTGGCGCATGTGCGGCTGGCGCTGCTCGCTGTTGATGAGGCGCATTGCGTCTCCCAATGGGGCCACGAATTCCGCCCGGAATTCCGCGAATTGTCGCGCCTGGCGGACCTGTTCCCCGGCGTGCCGCGCATCGCCCTGACCGCGACGGCGGACCCGCGCACCCAGCAGGACATCCTGGCGGCGCTGCGGATGGAGGGGGCGAAGGTGTTCGTCTCCAGCTTCCACCGCCCCAATCTGCGCCTGTCGGCGGAGCCGAAGGTCGGTGAGACGGCGCAGCTTCTGGATTTCCTCAAGGCACACAAGGGCGAATGCGGCATCGTCTATTGCGGCAGCCGCGCCAAGACCGAGCGGGTGGCGGCGAAACTGTGCGAAAAAGGCTTCCAGGCGCTGCCGTTCCATGCCGGCCTTGATCCGGAATTGAAGCGGGACTCGCTGATGCGGTTCCGCTCCGGCGAGCCGGTGGTCATGGTCGCCACCATCGCCTTCGGCATGGGCATCGATCGTCCGGATGTGCGCTTCGTCGTGCACCTCGACATGCCCGACAGCCCCGAAGCGTACTACCAGCAGATCGGCCGGGCGGGGCGCGACGGCGATCCCTCGGATACGCTGCTGCTGTATGGCGGGCAGGATGTGGCGCAGGCTCGGCACTGGCTGGCGCAGTCCGCGGCGCCGGAAGCCCGCAAGCGGGTGATGCGCACCAAGCTGGAGGAGATGGTCGCACTGACCGAGGCGGTGACCTGCCGCACCAAGTCTCTGCTCGGGTGTTTCGGCGAGACCCTGCCGTGCGACTGCGGTCACTGCGACAATTGCGAGGCGCCGCCGGTGACGGTGGATGCCTCGACCGAGGCGCAGATGGTGCTGTCGGCGGTCTACCGGACCAACCAGATCTTTGGTGCCGCGCACATCGTCGCGGTGCTGCGCGGCGAGCGGACCGAGGGCATCGTGAAGCACGGCCACGATCGGCTGCGGACCTTTGGGGTCGGGGCCGCTCATCCCGGCACATACTGGCGCGGGCTGATCCGGCAGTTGATCGCGCTGCGGGCGCTCGACGTGGATACCGAGGGCCATGGCGGGCTGTACTTGGTGCAGGAGGAAGCGCGGCCGATATTGCGTGGCGAGGTGAAGGTCGTGCTGCGGCAGGACCGCCCGGCGGCGGTCCGGGTGCCGCGGCCCGCGCGCGGTGTTGCCCCGGCGGCGGCGTCCGCGCCGGTGGCTGCGGCACCGCCGGGTCAGGCGGAGACGCTGTACGAGGCGCTGCGGCTGTGGCGGCTGGCGGAGGCGAAGGGGCAGGGGATTCCGCCGTACGTGATCTTCCACGACTCGGTGCTGCGCGACATCGCGGCGATGCGGCCGGCGACACTGGACGAACTGGCCAGCATCAAGGGCGTGGGAGCGTCCAAGCTGGAACGGTATGGGCAGCGGGTGCTGGGCGTGCTGGCGGCACAGGTGCCGGAGGGGCTGGCGAAGCGGGGCTAAGTCTCGCCGCGACTGTCGCCACATAGGACTTGCGCCGCCAGCCTGTTTGCCCTGACTGACCGGATGAGACTGAGCAGTCCCTGGCGGGACGCAAGATCGGTGTTCGCGCAAGGCGGACCGAGGCGAAATCCGAAGCGGTTTCCGGATCAAGGCTTCGGAAAGGGCGCTTTTTGCTGTTCAGCGCCGCGTGGCAATGGGATCACCTTCGAGCCTTGCGGATAGGCGCTTTCCACCACAAGGCTCAGATCCTGCAAATGGCGCAGCTCCGGTGCGGTACGCCGTAGTTCGAGGACATGCGGCTTCGATCATTCAGGCTTCCGGGCGGACGCCAGCACGTAGTCGAACGCGCCATAAACCGTGTCCCAGTCGAAGCGCATCAGCAACCGGTAGGGCACCCGGCCGGCCAGAGGCAGCCTGCGCAGCAGCGCCGGATCCTGCCGCAGCGCCGCATGCCACCCCGGGAACACCTGGTCGCGGATCGAAGTAACATCCACATCGCCGAAGCCCGCTGCCCATAGCTTCGCCGCATAATCGTCGCGACGGTCCGCATTGGCGGGCGGGATCGAGAAAACGTCCGCGAACCGCGCCCAGTTGAAGCCCTGGAGCGGGCGGCGCAACGGGTTGCGTTCTGGTGCCGCACGGATCACGTCCGCCAATACCAGCCGCCCGCCGGGACGCAGCACGCGGAACGCCTCGGCAAAGAATTGCTCTCGTGTATCGAAATGAAAGGCGCATTCCACCGCCGTGACGACGTCGCATGATGCATCCGGCAGGTGCATGTCCGTCGCGGACCCCTGTTGCAGGTCGATTCGGTCCGCCAGACCCAGGCGGCGAATCCGCTCGCGGCCGATGCGCACCTGAGACGGCGTGACGTTCAGCCCGATGATCCGCCGCGGCGCGAATCGTCGCATCCACAGTATGTCCTGGTCGGCGAACCCGAAGCCGGCATCGACGACCTCATCGTCCGGGCCCATCGCCGCCGTCTCGGCCACCAGCATCGCCAGCGCCTCGCACGCCTCATCGATTGTTTCGGCCGTCTGCCAATAGCCGAGGTTCAGGTAGAAGCCGCGAGCGGTGAACGCCCGGGTCGATAGCCATCCGTACAAGTCGGCCGGGGTTTCCGGCCGCGCCCGCCGAACCACATCAACCGCCCTGCGCACAACCCCGACCGCCGTCATTCGAAACTCTCCGTTATGTCCGGCGGACCATCGCACGTTCCGCCGCCCGTGGCGAAATTGTCATGGGTTGCGGCGGCAATTTTTCAATTTCGCGCGGCACCCGCCGCGGCGTCGGGTGTTTCAGCCCCGGTGCCCGCCTTGCTGACCCGTTGCCGGGCGCCGGATGCAAACGGAGGGATATTCGTACAAATGGCTGAAAGTCATGACAAGCCGATTTTGACCACGGCGTTTGGCCGCCCGGTGGAGGACAACCAGCACTCGCTGACCGCCGGCCCGCGCGGGCCGATCCTGATGCAGGACTATCATCTTATTGAGAAGATGGCGCATTTCAATCGGGAGCGGGTGCCGGAGCGAGTCGTCCACGCCAAGGGGTATGGCGCCTATGGCACATTCACCGTAACGAAAGACATTACGCAATATTCGTGCGCCGCGATCTTCGGTGCCGTCGGCAAACAGACCGAAATGTTCGCCCGGTTTTCCACTGTCGGGGGTGAGAGCGGCTCGGCCGACACTGCGCGCGACCCGCGCGGCTTCGCGATGAAGTTCTATACCGAGGACGGCAATTGGGACCTCGTCGGCAACAACACGCCGATTTTCTTCATCCGCGATCCGCTCAAGTTCAGCGATTTCATCCGGACGCAGAAGCGGGATCCGGGCACCCATCTGAAGCCGCACTGGCGCCGCTGGGACTACTGGGGCCTGTCGCCGGAGGCGATCCATCAGGTCATGTTCCTGTATGGTGATCGCGGCACCCCGGTTTCGGCACGCTTCATGAACGGCTACGGCAGCCACACCTTCAGCCTGTGGAACGCCAAGGACGAACGCTTCTGGGTCAAATTCCACGTCAAGACGAAGCAGGGCAGCAAGACCTTCGAGGATGCCGCGGCGGCGAAGATGACCGGAGACGATCCGGATTATTCCGCCCGCGACTTGCTGACCGCCATCGCCAGGGGCGACTATCCGAAATGGACCGTTGCGATCCAGGTGATGCCGGAAACCGAGGCGGAAACCTATAAGTGGAATCCGTTCGACCTGACCAAGGTTTGGCCGCACGGCGATTATCCGCTGATCGAGGTTGGCGAGATCGAGCTGAACCGGAACCCGGAAAACTATTTCGCCGAAGTCGAGCAGGCGGCGTTCGAGCCGTCCAACATCGTTCCGGGTATCGGCTTCAGCCCTGATAAAGTCCTGCAGAACCGGGTGCTGTCATACTCCGACGCGCACCGCTACCGCATCGGCATCAACTACGACCACATCCCGGTGAACCAGGCCAAGGCGGCGAAGGTCCGCACCTATCATCGCGACGGCAGCATGGTCACCGGCAGCAACGGCGGCGGTTCGGTTGATTACGAACCGAACTCGTTCGGCGGTCCGTTCGAAGACCGGTCGGTGATGGAGCCTCCACTGAAGATCGACGGCAACGGACAGCGCTATACGACCTATCCTGGCGATGACGAGGATCTATACGGACAGCCGCGCGCCTTCTGGGAGCAGGTTCTGAACGAAACCGGACGCGCGCATCTGGTGGAAAATATCGTCGCCAGCATGACCGAACCGGCGATGGGTCTCGACGATGACGCCAAGCGCCATGAAATCCAGCAGCGCATGCTGAAGCACTGGCACAAGGTGCATCCGGACTTCGGCGCGGCTGTTGAAAGGGGCATTGACGGCGCCTCTCATCAGCATAAGGCTGCCGCGGAATAGGCGGCTTTCGGACCCTCCTCCCGGGTGCGGGAGGAGGGTCTCCTTGTTATTTAGACGGAATAGAAAAGCACGTCGGCCTCCGCGGGTTCGCCCTTTCTAAGCTCGCTGCGAATGCGCCGTATGGCCGCCAGCGTGGCGGTTTCTTCGTCCGCCGTCTGCGGGAAAACCTGATCATCGGGAAACCAGGCCGCGAAATTCGCCCGCCGAAAAGCTTCCAGCAAATCCGGGTTCACTCCGGCCAGCCAAACTTTGATCCCGCCCGCTTCGGCGTGCTTCAAGAAGTGGTCGAACTGCTCGATGCTGACCACATCCGGGTTGCGTACTCGTTTCAAACGCAGCAGCACGTGTTCTAGCCTCTGCTCATGCGCCTTGGCTTCGATGCGCGAAAACGTGCGGTCCAGGTCGGGTGCAGCGCCGAAAAACAGCTCGCCCTCCATATCGAAAATCAGGAAGCCGAAGTTCAGCCGATCGGCTGGCAGCCTGTCGCGAACCACATCGTCGGGATCGATGACCAGTTCGGTGACTTTCAGTTTCGCGGCGCGCGGCACGAACAGCAGGATGGACAGCGCAACACCAATCAGAATGGCCAGATCAAGGCCAAAGGCAAGGGCGGACACGCAGGTGGCGACGACGATGACCGAATCCATTCGCGACGCCCGCAGCGTAAATGCCAGGCGCTTGAAATCGATCAGCCGCGTCGCGGTCAGAAGCAGAAGTGCGGCCAGCGCCGGCTTCGGGACGAACCGTGCCAAGGGTGCAAGCGCTATCACAGCGATGGCAACGATCCCGGCGGTCAAAATTCCGGAGAATCGTGTTGCCGCGCCGGCCTGGAAATTGATTGCGGAGCGCGACAGCGAGCCGGAGCCGGGAAGGCATTGAAAGAATGCGCCCGTCAGATTGGCGATGCCCTCGGCCAGACATTGGCGGTTGAAGTCCAACTGCTGGCGTGTCTGATTGGCGATCGCCTTGGCAATTGCCAGCGCTTCCAGCAGGCCGAGAAAGGCGATCGCGACACTGTCGGAGGCTAGATCCCATGCCCAGCTTAGTTTTATCGTCGGTACGTGAAAGACTGGCAGGCTGCTCGGGACCGCGCCGGCCACACCGATGGCGGTCTTGCCGTCAAGCCCCGGGATTGTCCAGCCGGCAAGCCAGGTGCCGACGCCGACAATGATCAGCACACTGAGCATATCGAACTTCGGCAGACGATACCTGCGAACCAAATGCCGAAACAACAACGCCAAGCCCAGAGTTGCCGCTGTCGCAATCAGCGCCTTCGGGTTGATCGCGTCGCCCGCACTGAGCGTCAGCCAAAGCCGATAGAGAATATGTTGCGCCCCCGTTCCCTTGTCGCGGACGCCCAGCGCATTGCTGATCTGGCCGACGGCGAGCAGGAAAGCCGCGCCGCTCATGAACCCCAGGATGACCGATTCCGAAATGTACCGGGTCAGATCGCCGAGCCGGAAAACCGCAACGAATATCTGGATTGCGCCGACCATGGCGCCGAGCAGGAACATTGCTTCGGCAGCCTCGACCCGCTGGTCCGGATCGAAAATCGACAGCGCACTGAAAACCACCAGCGATATCGCGCTGGTCGGCCCATTGATCAGGTGCGACGACGATCCGAAAACCGACGCAATGCCGGTTACCACGATGGCGGAATAAAGCCCGAACCGCGGATCGACGCCTGCGAGCAAAGCGTAGGCCATGCCTTGCGGCAACGAAATCGCGGCGACAGTCAGCGCCGCGATCAGGTCCTGCCGGAAACTCTTTCGGTAGCCGTCGATCCAGTTCCTCATCGCCGCCGTCCGCTCATGATGGTGTCGATGATGCCGTTCTCGGCGAAGAATTTCTCGTTCGCGTCGTCCCAGCTTTTGGCGATCGAGGTGACCGGAACGAGCGTCATCGGCGGAAATGCCCCGCTACTCTTGATCGGGCGGTAACCCAGGCGGGCTATCGTTTCCTGAGCGCTGTCACTGAATAAAAAGGTCAGGTAGGCCTTGGCCGCTGCCAGATTGCCGTCACGCGCCACCTCGCGGTCGACCCAGGTAACATAAGGCTCGGCCAGGATGCTGACCGGAGGATAGACAATCTGCAACCGGCCTTTAGATGCCTCGACCTCCCGCAGGGCTTCGTTCTCCCAGGTCAGGTGGACATCGCCGATCTCCTGCACCGCAAAGGTCGTTGCGGCATCGCGGGCGCCTTCGTCAAGGACTTTGACGTGTTGGTAGAGCGATGTCAGATACGCACTGGCCGCGCCGTCGCTTCCACCGCGGCTGGTGGTTGCGGCCCAGGCGGCCAACGCTGCCAGCTTGCCGTTGCCGGAGGTCCGCGGATCGGGCGTCACCACCTCAAGCCCCGGTGCCAGCAGGTCCGGCCAGTCCTTGATGTTCAGCGGATTGCCTTTTCGCACCACGAAAACGATCGTCGACGTGTAAGGCATCGAGTGATTTGGCAGCCGATCGGCCCAGTTGGCGGCGATGATGCCGCGCTTGCGCAGGGAATCGACATCGGAAAACATGCCAAGTGTAACGACGTCCGCGCCTTGTTCACCGCTGATAACCCTGCGGGCCTGCCGGGATGACCCGCCGTGCGATTGAACGATCGTCAGGCGTTGGCCGGTTTCTTTTTCGTACAATGCCACGAAAAGCGGGTTCAGCGAGGCATAAAGCTCACGGGTCGGATCATAGGATACGTTCACCAACGTCTGGCCGACATTCCCGGGCGCGTTCTTGACCACGATCAGTGAGAACGCAATGAAAACCGCGGTCACCGCGCCGAGGTTGAGCCAGCGCTTCATACCGCCCCGGCGCACTGGGTGTCGAGTGCTCGTTCGGGGGGCGAGTCCTTGTAGCGCCAGGCAGCCTCATGATGGCCGCCCGGGTAGATGAACAGGTTCAGGTCAAGCGTCCGGGCGGTCGGCGGCATCGCGTTCTCGTTCTAGAAGTGCTATCTGGTATCGTGTTATATAAGTTTCACGCGAATAGGCAATCGCCTTGTCACGGATTTCGAGGCGCTTCAACGTGAACGTCGCGCGAACCGGATCGCCGCCGAGGCACCGGCGCAAATAGTACGTTCTATAGACGTGGTAATTCGCTGCGATGCGTTGCCGCAAACTGGGTTTACAGAACGGCCTCCGCCAGCACACGCATGGCATCCACATTCGCGCCAATCGCTATCAGCGTGCCGACATGCCCGGCCCGGGCAACGTCCTTCCAGGCGTCAAGCCGATCCTTGATACGTTCCGCGGGTCCGCATAGCGAGATTGCATCGATCAATGCATCGGGAACCGCGGCGGCAGCTTCATTCTTCTTTCCATCCAGATACAAATCCTGGATGGCGAGCGCCTCGGCTTCAAAGCCCATCTTTGCAACCATGGCGTTGTAGAAATTCTTCGACCGCGCGCCCATGCCGCCAATATACAACGCCAACTCCGGCCGGATCGCATCGCGGCAGGCCGCCACATCCGGTCCCAACCGGACCCGCACGAACGGGGCGGTATCGAACCCATCCATCGTCTTGCCCGCTTTCCTGCGGCCTTCCAGCGTTGGACCCGTCACGACGTCCGGCGCATCCGGGGAAAAGAAAATCGGCAGATTGCCATCGGCAACTTCTCCCGCCATGCGCAGACCGGCCGGGGTAATCGATGCGGTATAAAGGGGAACATTCGGGTCGCCGTGCGCGATGCTGCGCAGCGGCCGCCCCAGTCCGGTCGCATCCGGCCCGTCATAGGGAATCGAATACTGGTCGCCATGAAACTCCAGCGGTTTCTCACGCGCCAAAATCTGCCTGATGATCCCAATATATTCTTTCGTCCGCTGGATTGGCTTGCCGTAGGCAACGCCATGCCAACCCTCGATGACCTGTGGACCCGACGGGCCGACGCCGCACAGGAAGCGGTTTCCCGACAACGCCTGCAACGAAAGCACCGTCATCGCCGCACAGGCCGGCGTCCGAGCCGGCATCTGCATGATTCCCGTTCCCGCTTTGATCTTGGTTGTCCGGGCCAAAATCCAGGCGGCCGGGGACACCGCGTCGGTGCTGTAGGATTCCCCCGTCCAGACCTGGGAAAATCCCAGCCGCTCCGCTTCCAGGATCAGTTCCATGTCGAGCTTCGGGTGCGGTCCCGTCATTCCCGCCGTGATACCAAGGCGCATGGCTACCGAACCTTCTCAACGATGTCGTCACGGAAGCGCTTCATTTTATCGATCGTCGTGTCCAGGTCCGGGCCGAACAGGCCGAAATCGAAGGCTGTGACGCCGACCTCCCGAAGCGCCTTGATATCGCCTACGTAATCGGCGGCGGTGCCGGTGAACAGCTTCCTCTCCCCATCGACGGACCCTTTCGGCTGCGCCTCGGGGTGCGACGAGACGCGGTACGCCAGCCCGACCGCCGCCGGGTTGCGGCCGGCCTTGTCAGTCAGATCCCGCAGTTTGGCCACGCCGGCCTTGAAGCGTGTCAGCGTATCCATGGGAAATTGCGGATTGGTGCCGATCGGATACCATGCGTCGCCGTAACGGGCGGTGCGTCGCAGGGCGGGTCCGCTTTCTCCGCCCACCCAGATTGGCAGCGCGCCCTTGGGCGGCCTGGGCGGGAACAGAACGTCCTTGAACTTGACGTACTTGCCGTTGAAGCTCGGCTCCTCGGCGGTCCAGAGTTCGCGGCATGCCGCCATGAATTCGTCGGTTACGGCGCCGCGTTCCGCGAACGGCAGCGTGCCGATGGCGATAAATTCCTCCTCGCACCAGCCGGCGCCGATGCCCAGGGTCAGGCGACCCTTCGAAAGATAGTCGATCGTGGCAAGGATTTTCGCCGTCAGCACGGCCGGGCGGTGCGGCACGACCATCACGGAGGTCACGATACGAAGCGTGGAGGTTGCTGCGGCGATGAACGTGGCCGCTGTCAACTGCTCCAACCGGGGCGCCGCCGCGCCGGAGGGAAATTCCCCCGAATCGGTATAAGGATAGCGCGACGCGATGCTGGTGGGGATGATGACGTGGTCGCTGACGGTGACGTAGTCGTAGCCCAGGCTTTCCGCCTCGGTGGCGATGCGCAACAGGCTGTCGGGGCCGATGAGCGGGCCGCTCGTGGGGGCGCTGCAACCGATCTGCATGGTTTCCTCCTGCTCCGTGAACCTTGATAGCACACGAAGCCGCATCGGCAGGCAACAGCGGCCGCCCACTTGATCGCCGCCCCGGGAGGGCCAACACTGCGCGGCAACGCAGCATGGAAGCCGCCATGACCGATCTGACCTGGCTCGAATCCGCACCCCTGCCGGAACTGATGGCGCGGGCCGCGCGCCGCCGCGATGAGGCGTTCGGCCGGACCGTGTCCTATTCCCGCAAGGTCTTCATTCCACTGACCAAGCTGTGCCGCGACGTTTGCCACTACTGCACGTTCGCCGAACGTCCGCGCGCGGGCCATGCCGCGTATTTATCGGCGGACGAAATCCTCGCCATCGCCCGCGCGGGGGAAGCCGCCGGCTGCACGGAGGCGCTGTTCACCCTCGGCGACAAGCCCGAACTGCGCTACCGGGCGGCGCGGGAGGCATTGGCTGAACTCGGCCACGCAACCACCATCGGCTATCTGCGTGAAATGTGCGCGCTCGTACTGAAGGAAACGTCCTTGCTGCCGCACGTGAATCCCGGCGTCATGACCCGGGAGGAAATCGCCAGCCTGCGGGAGGTTTCCGCCAGCCAGGGCATCATGCTGGAATCGACCAGCGAACGGCTGTGCGCGCCCGGTGGCGTCCATTACGGCTCCCCCGACAAATTGCCCGCTGCGCGTTTGGAAACAATCCGCCTGGCCGGCGAACTGGCAGTCCCCTTCACCACCGGCATCCTGATCGGCATTGGCGAGACGCGTGCGGAACGAATCGATTCGCTAACCGCGATCCGCGATCTGCACACCCGATACGGGCACATCCAGGAAGTGATCGTGCAGAACTTCCGCGCCAAGCCGGATACGAAACTCGCGGGTGCCGATGAGCCGGATTTGCTCGATCTGCTTTGGACCATCGCCGCGGCGCGGCTGATCCTGCCGGCGGATGTGCATGTCCAAGCGCCGCCTAATCTTTCGCCCGGCGTCTACCAGAAGCTGATCGGCGCCGGCATCGACGATTGGGGCGGCGTGTCGCCGGTAACCCCGGATCACGTCAATCCGGAAGCGCCATGGCCTGAACTCGAAGCGTTGGGCCTGCGCACTGCGGAAATGGATAAAATCCTGGTGCCGCGGCTGCCCGTGTATCCGGCCTGGACGGCAGAGCGCTGGTTGCATCCCGCAGTGGCCACCCGGGTGATGCAGTTGGCGGATGCCGAAGGTTGGGCACGTGACGATGATTGGGCGCCCGGCCTGACCTTTGCGCCGAAGCCGCGATCGGTGTTGCTGAACAAGGTCGATCCTGATCTGGAACGGATTATCGACCGCGCCACCGGCGGAAAACGCCCGGAGGAACCCGAGATCGTCCGGTTGTTCGCGGCGCGCGACGCCGACTACGACAGGGTGATCGAGGTTGCGGACCAGTTGCGCAAGGCGGTCAGCGGCGACACCGTGCGCTACATCGTCAATCGCAACATCAACTACACCAATATCTGCTATTACCGGTGCAAGTTCTGCGCCTTTTCCAAGGGAAAGACCCACGAGGCGCTACGCGGCACGCCATACGACCTGGAAATGACCGAGATCGTTCGCCGCACCCGCGAGGCATGGGACCGCGGTGCGACAGAGGTGTGCCTGCAAGGCGGCATCCACCCGGATTATACCGGCGAAACCTACATCAATATCTGCAAGGCCATCAAAGCCGCGGTTCCCGGCATGCACATTCATGCCTTCTCGCCGCTGGAGATTACCCAGGGTGCAGCGACACTCGGCCTGTCACTGACCGAATTTCTGACGCGCCTTAAGGACGCCGGGCTTGGCACCCTGCCGGGCACGGCGGCCGAGATCCTCGACGACGAAATCCGTGATTTGATCTGCCCGGACAAGATCAACACGCAACAATGGATCGACGTGGTTCGCGCGGCGCACCGGCTCGGTATTCGAACGACTTCCACCATCATGTACGGGCATGTTGAAGGACCCGTGAACTGGGCGCGGCATTTGCTGGTGCTGCGGGACGTGCAAGCGGAAACCGGCGGATTCACCGAATTTGTTCCCCTTCCGTTCGTGCACATGGAAGCGCCGATGTATCTGCGCGGCCTGGCCCGGAAAGGACCCACGTTGCGGGAGGCGGTGCTGATGCACGCCGTCTCGCGGTTGGTACTGCATCCGCTGATCACCAACATCCAGACGTCCTGGGTCAAGATGGGACCGGAGGGCGCTGCGATGTGCCTGAACGCCGGAGCCAACGACATGGGCGGCACGTTGATGAACGAAAGTATCTCTCGCGCCGCCGGCACCCGGCACGGACAGGAATTTCCGCCCCAAGCAATGGAAAAGCTGATCGGCTCACTGGTCCGCAGCCCGCGCCAGCGAGATACGCTGTACCGATCTGTAGGAAACGAACGGCGCGTGGTGTCGTTCAGCGCGGCTGAGCTGGAGCCGATCGTGCAGTCGCCGCCGCGGAAGGTGGTGGCATAGGGGCGTCGGTCTTGCGTATTCCGCGCCACTGGCTAACCATCGTGTAAACGTCGGACAGCGGGAGAAAACGATGCGAGCCTACGCGGTGGTCAAGAACGGAGAGCCGCTCCAGGAGATCGAGCTGCCAACGCCGGAGCCGAAGGGCACCGAAGTTCTGCTGGAGGTCACCTATTGCGGCGTCTGCCATTCCGACCTGCATATCTGGGAAGGTTATTACGACGTCGGCGGTGGCCAGAAGATGTCGCTGACGGATCGAGGCGTCGTGCTGCCACTGGCCATGGGGCATGAGATCATCGGCCGCGTCGTCAAGCTCGGGCCGGAAGCGACGGGCGTGAAGGTTGGCGATGTTCGTATCGTGTTCCCGTGGCTGGGCTGCGGGAAGTGCGAGAGGTGCCTGGCGGAAGAAGATAACATGTGCGCGGTGACCAACCGCAGTTTGGGTGTTTACCAGAACGGTGGCTATGGCAGTCATGTGGTTGCACCGCATTCCCGGCATCTGGTTGACCCGGGCAAGCTCGATCCCGCGGTTGCTGCGACTTATGCATGTTCGGGCGTTACTGTGTTGTCCGCGATCAAGAAGGCGATGCCGCTGAAGCCGGACCAGGCGATTGTGCTGGTAGGGGCAGGGGGGTTGGGCCTGAACGCGATCTCCGTGCTGAAGGCGTTGAAGCATGAGCACATCATTTCCGTCGATGTCAGCGCCGAGAAGCGCGACGCAGCGCTGAAGGCCGGCGCGCACAAGGTGGTGGACGGCAGTGGTGACGGGGCCGCGGTGACGAAGCGCATTATCGAGGCTGCGGGCGGTCCCGTGCTTGCGGTGATCGATCTGGTGAATGGCACCGCGACGGCTCGTTTCGCTTTCGGCGCTCTCGCCAAGGGCGGCAAATTGATCCAGGTCGGACTTTTCGGCGGCGAACTGATGTTGCCGCTGCCGATCATGGCGATCAAGGCGTTGACTGTTCAGGGAAGTTATGTGGGGAACCCCAATGATCTGCGGGAGCTGGTAAAGCTGGCGCAGGACGGGGAACTTTTGGCCCTGCCGGTGGCGACGATTCCGCAGAGCCAGGCCTACGAGGCGCTGATGCGCCTGAAGGACGGCAAGGTCACCGGGCGCCTGGTTCTGAAAGCGGAGGCGGCTTGATGAGCTCTGAGGGTTTGCGTCGCTCGGTGGTGCTGAAACGCCGGCCGTCCGGCGAGCCTACCAAGGCTGACTTCGATATCCGCGAGGATGCAATTCCGCATCCGCTGGCGGGCGAGGTCGTTACCCGCACGATCTGGCTGTCCATCGACCCCTACATGCGCGGACGCCTGCGGGAGGAACAAACCTACGCCGCCGCCGTTCAAATCGGCGAGGTGATTACCGGCGAAACCGTCGGCCAAGTTGTTTCGTCAGCCGATCAGGAGTTCCAGCCGGGGGATTTGGTGGTCGGCGCGCGCGGGTGGCAGACCCATTCGGTGTCTTTGGGCAAGCAGCTTGTGAAAATCAAGAAGGGCGCGGCGCCGTTGTCGGCGTATCTCGGCGTGTTGGGGATGCCGGGTGCGACAGCCTATGCCGGGGTGACGGAAATCTGTAAGCCGAAGGCGGGGGAAACGTTTGTGGTTTCGGCAGCGTCCGGCGCTGTCGGTTCGGTCGCGGGCCAGCTTGCCAAGCGGGCAGGGGCGCGGGTTGTCGGTGTGGCCGGTGGTCCGGATAAATGCCTGTGGGTGCAGGACAGCCTGGGGTTCGACGACTGTGTCGATCATCGTTCGTTGGATCTGCGGCAGGAATTGAAGGCCGCGTGCCCCAGCGGGATCGACGCGTATTTCGAAAATGTCGGCGGCGCCGTGCAGCACGCGGTGTTCGACAATCTGAACCCGTTCGCCCGCGTCGCGATGTGCGGAATGGTCTCGCAATACAACGACAAGACCATGCCGCCCGGCCCGAATTTGGGCTTCGTCATCGGCAAGCGGGTGCTGATTCAAGGCTTCATCGTTTCGGACCGTCCGGAGCGCATGACCGAATGGCGCGCCTTTGCCGAACCATTGGTCTCGGATGGCAGTCTTGTCTATCGGGAAGACGTTGTGGACGGCCTGGAAAATGCCCCCGAGGCGCTGAGCGGTATTCTGACCGGACGGAACTTCGGCAAGCTGCTGGTGAAGGTTTCGGCGGAACCTTGAAGGGGGTAGCGCGGTTGGACGAGACCCTGCACGACAGGCTTACCGGATGGCGGCGGCATCTTCATGCAAATCCTGAGCTGACTCTTCATGAAACCCGCACGGCGGCATTTGTCCAGGCGTGTCTGGGCGAGCTGAACGTTCCCTTCGTCGCCGGTGTCGGCGGCAATGGCGTTGTCGCAACGATCAGTCGCGGCCAATCGAACCGTTGTGTTGGGCTAAGGGCGGATATGGATGCGCTGCCGATACTGGAGACGACCGGCGCGGCTTATGCGTCCGGCAATCCGGGGGTCATGCATGCCTGTGGCCATGACGGCCACACGACCTCGTTGCTCGGTGCCGCGGCGCTGCTTGCGGCGGACACGTCCTGGTCCGGAACGGTACAGTTTGTCTTCCAGCCGGCCGAGGAGGGCGGCGGTGGCGCGAAGGCGATGATCGCCGATGGCCTGTTCGATCGTTTTCCGATGGAGCGCATCTTTGGATACCATAACTGGCCGGGTCTGGATGTCGGGACCGTTGCGGTGCACGACGGCCCGGTCATGGCTGCGGGCAACCGGCTGTGGTTCACCGTCACCGGCCATGGCGGCCACGCAGGATTGCCGCATCTGACCCGGGACCCGATGGTGGCCTCGGCGCATCTGCTGCTGGCGTTGCAGTCGATCGTATCGCGTTCGGTCGATCCCCTGGACGCGGCCGTTATTTCCATTGCGATGATGCAGGCAGGTTCGGCTGCGAACCAGATCCCCGATACGGCGTTGATGCGTGGCACCATGCGATGCTTGCGCAACGAGGTTGGACAGCAGATCGAGCAGGCGATTCGCCGCATTGCGGATGGCGTGGCGCTCTGTTTCGGCGTCGATATCGACGTGCAGATCCCGTACGGTAATCCGGTCACGCAAAACAGCCCGGCCGAGCGGGAGCTCGCCGCAGAGGCTGCCGTGGTGGCGGGCCTGAAGCTGCGCCGGGACATGCCGCCCGCAATGGCCGGCGAGGACTTCGCCTGGTTCCTCACGCAGCGCCCCGGCGCGTTCGTCTGGATCGGCAACGGTCCGGCGGAGGGCGGACGGGAACTGCACAACGCCAATTATGATTTCAATGACGCGATCCTGCCGGCGGCGTCGGGTTATCTTGCCGCGGTTGCGAAGCTGGCCTTGCGCTAGATTGCGGCGTTTGCCGCGCGGCCGTAGTATGTCAGGCGGTGGACTATACCCCAAAAGGAGCGTGCAATGACTGACATTCCCGCCGGTTTTCTCGATCTGCTGACCGAGAAAAAAGCCTTCGCCAATATCGCGACGATCCAGCCGGACGGTTCGCCGCAAGTGACGCCGGTCTGGTTCGACTACACCAACGGCGTCGTCCGCGTGAATACGGCGAAGGGCCGGATCAAGGCGCGCAATCTGTCGGTTGGCGCCAAGGTTGCGCTGTCGATTTTGGATCCGGACAACGCCTATCGCTACATCCAGATTCGCGGGACCGTTACAAAACAGACCGAGGACGGCGCCGTCGCGCATATCGACAGCCTGGCGAAGAAGTACCTCGAAAAGGACGTCTATCCCTGGCACAATGACAAGGATGTCAGAGTGATCTACGAGATTACGCCGTCAGCTACCCAAACGATGGGCTGAATTAACCGCATCCTCCGATCATGATTCCGGCGGCGGCAAAACCGTCAAGATCATGATCGGATGCGGGCTTCGGCATCCTCCACAGTTTTCGTTACTTAGCCGCAACGCGCCGCTAACCTCGGGCCGCGCGCTCCCCCCCCCCCGAAACTTGACAACCAAATTGAAGCCGACAAGGGTTGCCTCGGGAGGAAGATGCTGGCGCGTGAAAAAGACGTGCGTGGTTGTTCCGTAAAGATCGTGGCGTCGAGTAATGCTGCGCCGCAGCATTGCTCTATACTCGTTTCGCAAAACAGAGGAAGAGGGGACCAATGATAACTCTGACAGTCAATGGGCATGAACAGCATTGGGATGGCGATCCGTCCTTGCCGCTGCTTTGGTTTATCCGCGATGAGATGGGCCTTACCGGGACGAAATTCGGCTGCGGACACGGGTTCTGCGGATCTTGCACGGTACACCTTGAAGGGGTCGCGGTCCGCTCCTGCAGCACCACCCTGACGGAAGCGGCAGGCAAGCGGATCACCACCATCGAAGGTCTCGATCCCAACGGCAATCATCCGGTCCAAAAGGCCTGGCGGGAGGTCAACGTGCCGCAATGCGGTTACTGCCAATCCGGACAGATCATGCAGGCATCGTCGCTCATCGCGCACAATCCGCATCCCTCGCACGAGGAAATCCGCGAGGCCATGGCTGGCAATATCTGTAGGTGCGGCTGTTACCAGCGGATCGAGAATGCTGTGCATCTCGCAACGACGGGGGCCTGAGCCATGTTCCAAAATCGCATTGAGAACGTCTCCAGGCGCGGCGTTTTGCGTGGCCTGGGTGTGACCGCCGGTCTGGTGCTCGCGGTTCCAGTGATGTCGCGCCGCAGCGTGGCGGCCTATTCGACCGGCGCCGACAAAATGCCCCACGGCACCGTGAACGATCCGAAGGTTTTCGTTTCCATCGCGCCGGACGGCGTGATTACGATTATTGCCGCGCGGTCCGAAATGGGAACCGGCGTGCGCACCAGCCTGCCGATGATCGTTGCCGATGAAATGGAAGCGAACTGGGACAAGGTGAAAGTCCAGCAGGCCCCCGGCGACGAAGTCAAATACGGCAACCAGGACACCGACGGATCCCGCAGCACCCGGCACTTCCTTATTCCCATGCGGCAGGTCGGCGCCTCTGCCCGGACAATGCTGGAAGGTGCTGCCGCAAAGCGCTGGAATGTTCCGGTTAGCGAAGTCAAAGCGGCGAACCACGAAGTGATCCATGTCGGCACCGGACAGAAGCTCGGATACGGCGAGCTCGCCGAGGACGCCGCGTTGCAACCGGTTCCGGATGTCGCAACGCTGCGCCTGAAGGATCCCAAAGACTTCCGCTACATGGGAAAAGGCCAGATCGGCATTGTCGATTTGCACGACATCACGACCGGCAAGGCGATGTACGGCATCGATACGCGACTGCCCGGAATGAAGTACGCGGTCATCGCGCGGCCGCCGGTAACCGGCGGCAAAGTGGTTTCGTTCGATCCCACCGAGGCCCTCAAGGTTTCCGGGGTGGAGCAGGTGATCCAGGTGCAAGGCTGGCCTTGGCCATCGAAATTCCAGCCGCTGGGCGGCGTCGCCGTGATTGCCCGCAATACCGGCGCGGCGATCAAGGGACGCGATGCGCTCAAGATCGTTTGGGACGACGGGCCGAACGCCAGTTACGATTCCGTCGCCTATCGCCGGGAGCTGGAGGAAGCATCACGCAAGCCCGGAGAGGTCGTCCGCAACAACGGCGACGTCGACACGGCGTTGAAGTCCGCGGCCAAGGTCATCGTCGGCGAATACTACCTGCCGCATCTGGCGCACGCCAGCATGGAGACGCCCGTCGCTACCGCGCATGTGGCCGACGGCAAGGCAGAGGTTTGGGCACCCGTCCAAAGCCCGCAGGGGGCACGCGACGATATTGCGAAGACCCTGGGTATTTCGGCGGAAAACGTCACCGTAAACGTGACGTTGCTGGGCGGCGGGTTTGGCCGCAAGTCGAAATGCGATTTCGTTCTGGAAGCGGTGCTGCTGTCGAAGGCTGTGGGTGCACCGGTCAAGGTGCAATGGACCCGGGAAGACGACATCCATAACGACTTCGTCCACACGGTTTCGGCCGAACGGATCGAGGCCGGATTGGACAAGAGCGGCAAGGTCATTGCGTGGCGGCATCGCAGCGTCGCGCCGACGATCATGTCCACTTTCGCCGCCGGGGCAAAGCATCAGGCGCCGTTCGAACTCGGCATGGGGCTGGTCGATCTGCCGTTCGATATCCCGAACATCCGCTGCGAAAACCCGGAAGCCGCGGCCTATACCCGCATCGGCTGGTTCCGCTCGGTGTCCAACATCCCGCGCGCCTTCGCCGTGCAGACGATGGTTGCCGAGATCGCCCATGCCACGGGACGCGACCAGAAGGAGATGTTGCTGGAGATCATCGGTCCGGCTCGCATCGTGGATATCGGCCCGACGGTCAAGGACTTCTGGGACTATGGCGAGCCGGTTAGCAGTTACCCGATCGATGCGGGACGTCTGCGCCGGGTGGTCGAACTGGTCGCCGAAAAAGGCCAGTGGGGCCGCCAGGTTCCGAAAGGCCACGGGCTCGGCATCGCGGTGCATCGCAGCTTCGTCAGCTACATCGCAACGATTGTGGAGGTGTCGGTAGACGGGAAGGGCAAGCTGACCATTCCGCGCGTGGACACCGCAATCGATTGCGGCACCTTCGTCAACCCGGAGCGAATCCAGTCGCAGGTTGAGGGTGCTGCGATCATGGGCCTCAGCCTGGCCAAATATGGAGAAGTCACCTTCAAGAACGGCCGTGTGGTCCAGAATAACTTTGACGGCTTCAAGCTTGCCAGGATCGACGAAGGGCCGATGGTTACAAACGTTCACATCATGCCGAGCGGGCCGGACGTTCCGCCGAGCGGGGCGGGTGAACCAGGGCTGCCGCCGTTCGCTCCTGCTTTGTGCAACGCAATTTTCGCAGCGACGGGCAAGAGAATCCGCAGCCTGCCCATCGGCAAGCAATTGCAATCCGCTTGACAAGGACAAATGTGTGAAGAAATCGCTATTGACCTTCGGTTTAGCTGCGGCCCTGCTGTTTTCGGGCAGGGCCGTGCTGGCTGACGACGCCGTATCCAAGCCGCATATCGGCAACGGACCGGCGGTTGAAAAGTCGGTGCCATCCTCGGCACCGGCCGCCACCACGACGAGAACGACAGGAGCGACCGACCAGGACAAAACCGTCAAGGGCATGAACAGCAACGAAAAGGCGAAAATCGAAGCTAACGGAAAGTAACCGTTCAATTAGCTACGGGAAGGAAAACGAATGTCAAAAAGCACCTGCGTGGCGGCGGTCGTCGCGTTGATCCTTGGTAGCCAGCCGACCGTCTTTGCAGCCGAAGGGGTGACGGCGGAGCAACTGCTGAATGCGGATTCGGATCCGGGAAACTGGCTGACGCATCATAAGGATTATTCGGCGCAACGATTTTCGCCGCTGAACCAGATCAACAAGGACAATGTCAAGAACCTCCACGTTGCCTGGACCTTGCAGCTTGGCGGTATCGAGGGCGGCGGGATCTGGACGCATGGTGGTTTGGAAGGCACGCCGATCGTCGAAAACGGAATGATGTTTGTTACGGATGGGTGGGGATCAGTTTATAAGATTGATACGCGGGGCGGACAAGCAAAGGTGCTGTGGCGCATGGACCCTAAGACGGACCATGACTGGGCCGGCGCGGTGGCCTGCTGCGGCGTGGACAATCGGGGCGTGGCGTTGTCGGGAAATCTCGTGCTGTCCCATACGCTGGATGGGCGGCTGATCGCCACCAACAAGGACACCGGCCAGATCGCATGGCAAAGACAGGTTGCGGACCCGGATAAGAGCGAGGTCATCACTGGCGCGCCGCTGGTGGTCAAGAACATGGTCATTACGGGCGTGGCAGGCGCTGAGTACGGCATCCGCGGCTGGATCGCCGCGACCGACCTGACGTCGCAGAAGGAGGTTTGGCGCACCTACACCATCCCGGCGAAAGGTGAGCCGGGCAGCGAGACCTGGAAGGACAGCAATAACGCCGCGGCCACCGGCGGCGGCTCGACCTGGGTGACCGGCAGTTACGATCCGCGGACGAACACGCTGTTCTGGGGCGTCGGCAATCCCGGTCCCGACTGGGATTCGGAATATCGGCCGGGCGATAATCTGTATACCGACAGCACTTTGGCGCTGGATGTCGATAGCGGAAAGATAAAGTGGCACTTCCAGCACACGCCGAACGACGCGTTCGACTATGACAGCGTCGCGGAGAACGTGCTGGCGGACGCGCCGGTCCACGGGCAGCCGCGGCACCTGGACCTGGAAGCGGATCGCAACGGATTTGCCTATGCGCTGGATCGCGATAACGGCCAGTTCGTTTGGGGGTTGCCGTTCGTCAAGAAAGTGACATGGACGAAAGGGTTGGACCCGGAAACCGGCAAGCCGGTGGAATATGATCCGAAGACTCCGGTGCAGAAATACAACGCTTCCGTCACGCCCAGCAAGGAAAACCCCGTGACGATGATTTGTCCGGGCAATATGGGCGGCAAGAACTGGCCGCCGACGGCGTATAATCCGGTGCTGAAGGAATGGTACATCCCGGTCATCGAAAGCTGCAACCGCATTACGGTAAAACCGGAAACCCCTGGCAAGCCTGTCGGCAAGCGGGAATTCTTCACCGGCGGCGGGCCGGACCAGCCGGTGCGGATTACCGGCAGCGTCACGGCGATCGACGTGACGACCGGCAAGGAAGTCGGCAAGCACGAAACACCGTTCCCGATGCTGGGCGGATTGCTGACCACACCGGATCTGGTGTTCTACGGCCAGCCTGACGGCAAGATTGCAGCCCTGGACGCAAAGACGCTGCAGGAGCTCTGGAGCTTCAATACCGGCGGTGGGGTCAACGCGCCGCCGATGACCTTCACCTCCGACGGCAAGCAGTATGTTGCGATCCTCGTCGGCCAGGGCGGTGCGTGGGACAAGTGGTTTATCGAGTCCACGCCGGAACTCAAGGGGATGCCCCCGGGTTCTTCACTGTACGTCTTTTCGCTGAACTGATGTTTTCGCCGGGGCGTGTAGCAAACCCGCCCCGGCATCCTTCATTGCAGGAGGGACTTACGTCATGGCAAAGCGCTTTCATTATGCATTTGCTGCGATTTTCGCGGCGACCGTTGCCGGTTCCGGTGTTGCGCTGGCGGATTCTTCGGACGAAGGGCTTCGCGTTTTCAAGGCCGCGAATTGCGTGGGATGCCACAAATGGACCGGCGCCGGCGGCGGCGGCTATGGTGGCGCCGCGGCAAATCTCCGCAAGACCAAGCTGACGCTCGAACAGATCGAACTGACTATTCGCTGCGGTCGCATATCAAAAGGCATGCCGCATTTCGATGCCGATGCCTATACCGACGGGCGCTGCTACGGCATGAAGGCCGCGCAGCTCGGACCCGGCCAAATACCACCCGAAGCCGATCATCCGCTGCGTCCGGCCGATATCGACGCGGTCGCAAAATATGTCGTCGCGAACATCAAGGGGCAGGGCGAGGCGACGCTCGACCAGTGCCATTCATTCTTCGGTGCGGGAAGCCGCGTCTGCGACATGTATGCGAAACGCGACGAGGGCGGCGTCCAGCATGCAGACGCCGAACAGCAGGAACCGGCTGAAGCCCATCAGCACATGAAAGTCGACGCGGCGACCGACTCGAACGCGCCGCATCAGGATGCGGAGAAGTAATGTCATGAAAGCCTTCGGACCCGTCCTGTCCGCCGCAATCGTGCTGCCGCTGTGCGCAGCCGCTGCCGCACAGCAAAACGACCTGCGTGAATTCCGGGTTGGCATGCCGGTTTCGGCTTTGCCGCAAAGCGGCTACGGCTCGTTTTCCTGTGCCAATGACCCGTCGCAGAAGATCGAGGACTGGCGCGATTACAAGACGTGTCCAGCGGCGTCTGACGGTCTGCGGGCCGTCAGCTTCCGTTACGATACCGGCGGTGACGACGGGCAGACGATCGTTGGCGGTCAGCCGGTGACGCTGGCCCTGCTGATCGATGACACCGCGGAGGTCGCCGGTCTGCGGATCGAAACCGATCCGCATGCCCGGCTGTATCTGCACAAAAAGGCTTACCTGTTCGCACTCCAGGTGCGGGCCCGGTTCGGCGACGATGGATGGACATGCCGCAAGGCAGAACCGACGGCGACGCAGCAACCGGTTGGTGGCGTGTTCATCAAAGAGCATTGCGAGAAGGCAACGGAGACGCGCCGCTTCGTGCTTGACCGTCAGTTGTTCCGCGATCCGGCGAAGGATTTGCGCGACTTCACCGACGCTTCCCAACTGACGATCCTGAAGGCCCCCGACTAGGGGGCCTACTCAGTCGCCGTAACGTTGGCGATCAGGCGCATCGACACCATGGCCATCTCGTCGGAGCCATGGATGTAGCCGACACGCAGCAACCCGTTGATCGGATGCGTTCCGGGTTTCACGGCGCGCAACGCCACTGGAAAAATCAACGCACGGTCCTCGACTTTGGCGGGAACCATGTCGTTCTCGAAGACGACGCCGTCGTCATACGACGACAGGCGGATAACCCGATTGTTATAGGCAGTGAGTATTCGGTATCCGTCACGGGCCCTGACGGTGGCGAGCATGACCGCGGGCTCGCCGACTTTGACGGCGACGTCACTGACATCGACGACATAAGCCGCCGATTCCTCGGCGGCACTGGCCTGTCCAACGGCCAGGGCTGTCAAACCGGTGGCTGCCAGCGCCAGGGCGCGGCGCCGGGGCAAGATGATGGTGCGCATGGATCTATCCTGATCAAAAAGCGCCAGCCGCCCGGCGGACGGCTGGCTTACCAATCCTACTTCGAAACGGCAAACACCCAGATCACACCGCCTTGCGGCACATCCGCGTTCCAACCCACCAGATTGGCCATCAGGCCCTGCTGGAAGGCCGGATCGACGCCGTAGCCCGACGCCACGGCGATGTATTGCGTGCCGTTGACCTCGAAGGTCGATGGCGGCGCAATGACGCCGGAATTGGTGGTGAACTGCCAAAGCTCCTCACCCGATTTCGCGTCGTAGGCGCGGAACTTCCGGTCGTTGGTGCCGCCGGCAAAGACCAGGTCGCCGGCGGTGGTCAGCGCCGAACCCCACATCATCGAGTCCTTGTAGGTATCCCGCCAGACGCGCTTGCCAGTGTTCACGTCATAGGCTTGCATTTCGCCGAAGAAACCCGCTTTTGTATCGACGGAGAAATGCAGGTCCGGAACCGCCACGCCGGTCCACCACTGGCCCGGAACGCGCTGCTCGACCTTGCCCTCCAGCGTGTTGCAGTGGTTTTCGTTGGACGGAATATAGACGATGCCGGTCTTCGGATTATACGCTTCGTACGGCCAGTCCTTGCCGCCCCACAAGCCGGGACAGAACTGGGCGGATTTGCCGGTCCCCGGCTTATGTGCCGGATCGACATCCGGGCGGCCGGTTTCCTCATCGATGCCCTTGAAGACATTCTGCGGAACGTACGCTTCGGATTTCAGATAAGAAATGCTGCCGTTGTCGCCGCGCCCCAGCCAATACAGGTAACCGTTGCGCTGTGGCGTCAGCAGCCCTTTTGTGGTCGAACCGTTCTGCTGGAAATCAACCAGCATCGGCGCGTTCATCGCATCCCAGTCCCAGGATTCATTCTGATGGTACTGGAAATGGCCCTTGATCTTGCCGGTATCGCCATCAAGCGCCACCGTGGAGGATGTATACAGGTTATCTCCCGGCCGCTGATCGCCGAACCAGGGCGAGCCGTTGCCGGTGCCCCAGTAAACCGTGTTCGAAGCCGGATCGTAATTGCCGGTCATCCAGGTGGACGCGCCGCCGGTCTTCCAGGTATCCGGCTTCTGCCAGGTTTCGCTGCCGGCCTCACCCGGGGCCGGAATGGTATAGGTCTTCCACACCGACTTTCCGGTTTCGGCATCGAACGCCTCGACGAAGCCGCGCACGCCGAACTCGCCGCCGGCCACACCCACAAGCACCTTGCCCTTCACGATCAGCGGCGCCATCGTCATGTAGTAGCCGGTCTTCCAGTCTTCGACCTTCGCTTGCCAAGCGACCTTGCCGGTCTTGGCGTCAAGCGCCACCAGTTCGGCATCCAGCGCCGGGAAGAAAACCTTGTCGCCATAAAGTGCGACGCCGCGGCTGGTGTTGTGCAGTGCGCTGAAGCCCTCCGGCAACCGGCGCTTGTAACGCCACAGCAACGCGCCGGAAGCCGCGTCCAGCGCCATGACCTGACTATACGGTGTGCTAACGAACATCACGCCATTATTGACGATCGGCGGCGACTCATGGCCGGAATCGACGCCGGTTGAAACCGCCCAGACCGGTGTCAGCCGCTTGACGTTGCCGGTATTGATCTTGTCGAGAGAGCTATAGCTCCAGCCCTGGTAATTGCCTCGCGTCATCAGCCAGTTCTGCGGCTCAGGATTCGCGAGACGGGCGTCGGTGACCGGTGTATAATCCGCGCTATAGGCTGTTCCCAGCGCGCCTGCCGTCAGCATGACTGCCAAACTTGACCCTACAAGTAGCTTTTTCATTGTTTTTCTCCCTTGATGTCGTCCAGGTCGTTTCTTGTTGCGCAGTATTATCCTGATGCAGGCGGGCAGCGCGGGCCCTTCAGCAGTTGCTGAGTGCATCAACCCATTTGCATGCCGACATGCCCGGTGAAGCCGCCGGCCGCAGTCAGTATGCCATCTTTTAGTGTCAGCGGCAGAGCCGCGAGGTGCCGCGGTGCCGGACCGTCGAGCACTTCGGCGCCAGCCTTCGGGTCGTACACCGATCCGTGGCAGGAACAAACGAACGCGTGGGCTTCGGCCGACCACATGTTCACCGGACAAGCCTGGTGCGTGCAGACGCCGGAATATGCGGCCACGCCATCAGCCATCCGGGCGCGCGTTTCGTCGTCAACGCCTTCATCTCCGATACGCGCCAGGATCACCAGATTCAGCCGCGTTCCGTTTCGCACGGTACCGTCCGGTGCTGCCGGATAAGCCTGCACTTGCGGCCCCCCGGGCGGCAGATCCTCGCTGCGGATCGGTTCGCCCGTCTTGGGACCGGTCAGAAAGACAAAGTGGTCGCCCGCTTGCGGCGGTTCCGCCGCCGGATCGGGTGCATCATCGGCCCGCGCCGGGGACATCAGCAACGGCGCCACGGCCAGTCCGGCACCCAACACGGCACGCCGGGAGAAAGCGAGGTCGCGGTCATGCATTCTCGTTGTTTCCTCTACCAATTATGCAGGGTTGAAAGCTCCCCGCATGCTTGTTCGCCGCCCATTGCGGCAAGCCTATGCCGATCGAACGGCGCCTGTCCAGATGTTCACCCGTTCCAATCGTATCGATTTCCAATTCTACTCTTCGGGCAGCGCGATCGGAATCCAGGTCTGCTTGTCGTCCCGCTGGACCAATACTGCGGCGAAACGCTCCTTTGAAGCCACCCGGTCATGCAGCAAATCCTCAGCCTGCGCCGGCGAGGAAACCGTTTGCTGCTGAACGCGCAGTATAACGTCTCCCGCCCGCAAGCCGCTGTCCGCGACGCTGCCCATCGGGTCGATCGCCGATACCGTCACACCACGGTGCGTGCCATCCGCATCGTCCGCGGCGGCAAGTTGCAGGCCGAGAGTCTTCGGCGGCGGTCCCGGAACGATCGTCTTCGGCTCGTGCTCCTCAAACGGCAGGATCGGCACCTCGACCGACATCATCGTGCCGCTGCGGCAAAGCCCCAACGTCGCCATACTGCCGATCGGCGCCCTCGCGGCCTTGCGCGCCAGATCCCGGGGATCGATGATCGTTTCGCCGTTGAAGGTGCGAATGATATCGCCGGGCCGGATTCGGTTGTCCATCTCATCGGCTCTCGGACCCATGGAATCGATCAGCGCACCGCCCGGTCCCGGTGCGCCGATAGCCTGGGCCATCAGCGCGGTCACCTGCTGCGTACGCAGCGGCAGCATGCCGGCCCGCACCTCGCCGTATTTCTCCAGCCGGGAAAACACGAAGCTCAGGTCGTTGGATGGAATCGCGAAGCCGAGCCCAACCGATCCCGAATAGGTGCCGGGCGCGTAAAGCACGCTGGTCATGCCAACGACTTCGCCCGCCATGTTGAACAGCGGACCGCCGGAGTTGCCATGATTGATCGCGGCATCGGTTTGAATGTAGTCGTCGAACGGGCTTTCCATGATGTCACGATTGACGCTGCTGACAATGCCGGCGGTCACAGTGTTGTCGAAACCGAACGGACTGCCGATGGCGATCACCGTGTCGCCCGGCCGCAGCTTGTCGCTGTTGCCAAACCGAATTGCCGGCAGCGGCGCGTTCGGGTGAATGCGCAGCAGCGCGATATCGGCCTTCTCCGGCATGCCGACGATCTCGGCGCGATAGCGCCCGCCATCCGGCGTGCCGACAAAAATCGCCAGGGTGTTCTCGACGACATGCCGGTTGGTCGCCACCAGCCCGCTCGGATCGATAACAAAACCGGAGCCGATGCGCGTCACCGGCTGCGAATCGTCGCTCGCCTGCGCCTTGCTCTCGCTGCTGCCATCGCTCTTTTCCGGCGGATGCACGACGACGATTCGCATCACCGAATTCTGCACATTCGCAACGATCGAGGCGACGGCATTCGGCGGCTGATCCGCCCAGGCGCAAAAGCCCGACGCCGGTGCGGCAAGCAGCAAAATTGGAAATAACGCCAGACGGATGCGCCCAAGCATGCTCAGCCTCGATGGATCAAACCGTGGATCAAACCTAGTTGACGTTTGAGAATCCGTGATTCAATACGCCGCGCGTGAACGGTTTTTCACGTTGCCGTGGCGGGCACGTCGAAGTGCAATCCCGGGCGATACTTGTGGGGAAGCCTGGCTGCATGCAATCTGACCGGGCAGAGAAGGTGCGACACAACAATGATCGACGCCACCGAACCGATCTTGTCAGTCCAGGGCGTCACGCTTCGCTTCGGCGGCGTTGTTGCGCTCGACGACGTGAGTTTTGAAGTCTCAGCCGGGCAAATAGCCGGCCTCATCGGCCCGAACGGGGCCGGCAAGACCACCTTGTTCAACTGCCTCAGCCGGCTTTACCAGCCGGGTGCCGGGGATATCCTGTTCGAAGGCCGCTCCATCCTGTCCACCGCCCGCCACCGCATCGCACCGGCCGGCATCGGCCGCACCTTTCAAAACGTTGCGCTCTTCGACAGATTAACCGTCCTGGAAAACGTAATGATTGGCCGCCACAGCCGCACCAACGGTGGCTTCGTGGCCAACGGCCTGCGCCTGCCGTTCGTCTCGCGGGAAGAAGCCGCCGCGCATGAGAAGGCCATGGAACTGATCGAGTTCATGAACCTCGGCGCTTTCACGCATCGCCCCGCCGCCGGCCTGCCGTTCCCGATTCGCAAACGGGTCGAACTGGCACGCGCCCTGGCCGCGGAACCCAAGCTGCTGCTGCTGGATGAACCGGCGGCCGGACTGAATCATGAAGAGGTGCACACGCTGGAAAGCCAGATACGCCGCGTGCGCGACGCCAGGGGCGTCACCGTGCTGCTGGTCGAACATCACATGAGCCTGGTGATGTCGGTGTCCGATAAGGTCGTGGTGGTGAATTTCGGCCGCAAGATCGCCGACGGCCGCCCGGAGCAGGTGCGGCAGAACCCGGCTGTGATCCAGGCGTATTTGGGAACAGTGGCGTAGGGGGGGCGGACCGAAGCCCGCCCCGCCAGCATCAATACATGAACATGCCGCCGTTGATCGAAATCGTCGAACCGGTAACGAACCCGGCGTCTTCGGCCGTCAGGAACGCGACGCCACGGGCGATGTCCTCGGCATGGCCGATGCGGCCAACCGGGATCTTCGCAACGATCTTCTTGAGCACTTCGGCCGGCACGGCGCGAACCATTTCCGTATCAACGTAGCCGGGTGCCAGCGCGTTCACGGTGATGCCGTAGCGTGCGCCTTCCAGCGCCAGAGCCTTGGTGAAACCATGAATACCCGACTTGGCGGCGGCATAGTTGACCTGGCCGTACTGGCCGGCCTGGCCGTTCAAGCTGCCGATATTGACGATGCGCCCGAACTTCGCGTCGCGCATGCCTTCGAACGTCAACTTGGCGGTGTTGTAGCAGGACCCCAGGTTCGTATCGATAACCGCATCCCACATGTCGCGGCGCATCTTCACCAGCGTGCCGTCACGGGTGATGCCCGCATTGTTCACCAGGATCTCGATCTTGCCGTGCTCTTCAACGACCGCGGCGATGCCCCTCTCGCAGTCCTCGAAGCTCGCGACGTTGAACTTCGCGACATCGATGCCATGCTCTGCTTTGAAGGCGGCCGCGGCCTCGTCATTGCTCGCATAGTTGGCGATAACCTTGCGGCCTTGCTCTTTCAGCGCCAGGCTGATTGCCAATCCAATGCCGCGAGTGCCGCCAGTTACCAGTGCGACGCGTGCCATAAGGTCCCTCCCTGTTTGTTACCGAGAACCGACGCTTTCTTAGCACTTTCAGGGCGCTCGCAAAGGGGCGAAACGCCGCTGAAGCCGGTTTTATTGCCTTTGGATAGCCTATCGCCGATCCATACCCGCCGGAATGCTCAATTTTGCGACGATTAGCGCTCCAGACAGAGTGCGACGCCCATACCCCCGCCGATACACAGAGTCGCGAGGCCCCTTCGGGCGTCGCGCTTCAGCATCTCATGCAGCAGCGTCACCAGAATACGCGCGCCCGAGGCGCCGATCGGATGGCCGATAGCGATCGCCCCGCCGTTGACGTTCACCTTGGCGGTGTCCCAGCCGAGCTCCTGGTTCACCGCCAGCGCCTGGGCGGCGAACGCCTCATTCGCTTCCACCAGGTCCAGGTCGCCCGGCTTCCAGCCGACACGATCCAGCACCTTGCGCGTCGCCGGGATCGGTCCCGTGCCCATCACCGCCGGATCGACACCCGCCGTGGCGAAGCCGGCGATCCGCGCCAGCGGCGTCAGGCCGCGACGGGCGGCTTCCCCGGCGGCCATGACGATCAGCGCCGCGGCGCCGTCATTGATGCCCGACGCATTGCCGGCGGTCACCGTGCCATCCTTACTGAAGGCCGGGCGCAGCTTGGCCATGCCCTCGGCGCTGGAATCATGCCGGATGTATTCGTCGTCCGCGACCGTGACCTCGCCCTTGCGGCCCTTCACCGTCACCGGCGCGATCTCCTCCCGAAAGCGGCCGGATTTCTGCGCGGCCGAGGCCTTCTGCTGCGAGGCCAGCGCGAAGGCGTCCTGCTGCTCGCGGCTGATCTGGTACTTGGTGGCGACGTTCTCGGCGGTGTTGCCCATATGATAGCCGTGGAACGCGTCCCACAGCCCGTCCTTCAGCATGGTATCGACGAACTCCAGCCCGCCCATCTTGGCGCCGTTGCGCAGATGCGCGGCGTGCGGCGCCAGGCTCATGCTCTCCATGCCGCCCGCTGCGACGATGGCGCTTTCGCCGGTGCGGACCTGCTGCGCGGCCAGCGCCACCGAGCGCAGGCCGGAACCGCAGACCTGGTTGATGCCGAAGGCGGTCTTCGAATCCGGCAAGCCGGCGATACGGGCGGCCTGGCGGGTCGGGTTCTGGCCCTCGCCGGCGGCGAGCACCTGGCCGTAGATCACCTCGTCCACGTCGGCCGCCTCGATGGCCGCCCGGGCGATGGCGGCCTTCAGCGCGATGGCGCCGAGATCGTGCGCATGGACGGTGCCGAGCGCGCCGTTGAAACTGCCGACGGGCGTCCTTGCGGCTGAAACGATGACGACATCTTCCATGCTCCGATCCTCCCCGCAGTTTCGAGGCCCATCAGGTGCGGTGCCGGCGGGCGGAAAACAACCCTGGTCAGAGACCGAATTTGGCCGCCAGATCTTCAATATCGGCGGCGACGACGTCCCAGTCCTGGTCGGCCGCATAGTCGCCCGCCTGATGCGGTCCATACTCCGCCGGCCGCGGGAAGAAGGCCGTCAGCAGTCCGCATCGGCGCGCCGCCGCAAGGTCGCCGTTATGCGCCGCGGCCATCATCACCTGGTCCGGCCGCAGGTCCAGCAGCCGCGTGACGCCCAGATAGGTCTCCGGGTCCGGCTTGAAGTGGCCGAACAGGTCGGAGCCGAAGATCATGTCCCAGGGGATACGGGCGAACTTCGCCATGTTCAGCAACAGCGAGACGTTGCCGTTGCTCAGCGGCCCGATGATGAAGCGGGATTTCAGCCGGGTCAGGCCGGGCACCGAATCCGGCCAGGGGTTCAGCCGGTGCCAGCCCAGGTTGATGTGGACGAGGTCCTCCTCCGAAAGGCCGGAGATGCCGAACTCGGCCACGAGCCGATCGAGCGAGGCGCGGTGGAGGTTGTCGAGGGTAGTCCAGGGCTGCTCGCCGTTGCGGACGCGGGCCATTGAAGGCTGGTACGCGGCACGCCATGCATCCACCAGCCTGACCCAATCGGCCTTGATCTCCCTCGCTGCGCCATAAGCCCCCAGATCGGCGATCAGGCTGGACCGCCAGTCGACGACAGTCCCGAACGTGTCGAATACGATGGCTGCAGGGTGGGCGACGGGCATGGCGGTCTCCTCGGTCTTGAGGAAAGCGTTGCCGGGGGACTTGGTCAAGCGGTTCGGCGTGGCCCGCGGCGCCGCGCCAAAGCGACTGAAAAGGACATCACGTTGACGTTAAGAGGAACCCGCGACGGCTCGCGACAAACCTTGACCGCGAGACTGCGCAATGACCCAGTCTTTCTTCTATCAAGCCGAAGCAAAAGAGGATGCAGCCGACCCGCGAGGCAATGGCCAGCTACTCAATCTGCTTGACGGTAACTGGGTATTCCGGCTCGCAATGCGCTTGCGCCCGGTTTTTTTTCGTGCAAGTCTGAACCTTCAGCACCGAACCCGGCCCACCGGCGGGTTCACCTTCGACTTCGTGAGCTTCCGCAAACACCGGATTAAACGGGTCAACAGACGCGTTGCATTGTTGGAGACATCGGCGCGGCGTTCGCCGGCGCCCCCGCGCCTTTGTTACTCATGCGTCGGCACATAGTTGGGGGAACGTGATGACAAGTATGGCAGAGTCGATGCGTGGTCCGCAGACAGTGCAGATTGGCGACGGCAATCGCCGGCAGCCGCCGAGCACGAGAGGCCCGCAAGATACGAAGTTGGGCAGCGGAAGTCGGCAGACCGCACCGGTTGAAGCCGCAACGAAAGCGAAAGACAGCGCAACCGACCAGCCGCCAAACAACATGAAAGGCCCGCAGTCAGTGCGGGTTGGCGGCGGGAACCGCCAGAGCAGTCGCCAGCACACCTGACGCACGTCGGCGCGCCCGCCATGCCGGAACAGCCCCTTGTGACGTTCTACCAGCTCATTCGGCAAGCGGGCGCGCCGCACATGCAACCGCCGCGACTACCTGAACGTGCCACCCCGGACGCCGGAGGTATTCTGCCAGCGAAAGCCTACCGATATTGCGAGGCGGTACGTCAGGCAAACGCCTACGGCTATCATCTGTACGTCCCGATGGACATCGGCCTGCGTTTCGACGGTGCCGGCTTCGCATGTTCAATCGACGAGGACGGCACCGGCGCGGGACACAACTGGTGGCCGCTGGAAGGTTCGGCGCATTTTCCCGGCTTCGTTGACATCTTCAACGCCATGGCGCCCGAATATCTGCACAATCTCGTCCCGCCGCTCATCACGCCCGGCGAAACGCATGGCATCGTGCAAATCTGGACTGGTACAATCGCCCACACCCGCCCGGGTTGGTCCCTGCTGGTTCGCGCGCCGGTGCATGAAAACCGACGGCCGCTCGGCTATGAGGTCATCGACGGCATCATCGAGACCGATCGTTGGGGTGGCCACTTATTCGCCAACATCCGGGTGTTCCGCACCGACAAGCCGATCTTGTTACGAGCTCATCAACCGTTTGTTCAAGCGGTGCCGGTTCACCGCGCTCATTACGGCGATGATCTCCTGAACCACTTCCAGGTCCGGTGCGATACCGTACCGGACGATGTATGGCACCGCTATGGCGATGTGGTTGTCGGCAAGGCTGATGGCACGCGGCTTCTCGGTGCCTATGCGGTGGCCGTGCGCCGCCGGAGAGCTGCCGAGAAATGAACGGCGTTGGCCTCGGCGTCAGCCTGATGCTGGGCCAGCAGGTTTTTTTCACGGCCGAAACAATCATCGTGCATCAGATCGGCGGTTCGCTTGGCCTGATGCAGATCGCCCTGCTGCGCTGCATCGGCGGCCTTCTGCTGGTCGTCGTGCTCACGCGCGGGTGCTTGCGATCCGCGCTGACGACCGGTCAACTCCGGCTGCAGTTGGCACGCGGGTTGACCAGCGCCGGCTATCTCGGGGTGTTCGCATACAGCTTCACCGCGCTGCCGCTGACCGATGCCACTGCGCTTGGCTATGCCACCGCCCTCTACATGGTTCTATTTGCTCCGCTGCTGCTCGGCGAGCGGGTTGGCATGCAGCGATGGATTGCGGTCGGGACAGGTCTGGCCGGCGCCATGATGATTGTCAGGCCGGGCTTTCAAACGTTTTCCACCGCCTATCTCTGGGTTCTCGCCGGCACCGCTTTGAACGGTCTCGCAACGGTCCTGACGGCGCTGTTGCAGCGGCGCGATTCCCCCCTGACCGTCATGCTGTATCTGAACCTGGTTGGTATTTTTTGTTTCATGCCCGGTGCGGCATACAGCGCATCGAGCGCCCGGCTGTCACCCTGGATGTTCGGGCTGCTGGTGTTTGGTCCGGTCGGACAATATCTTGGCATCCTCGCCCTGCGATATGCTGAAGTCTCGACTCTGGCACCCTGCAACTATATCCGCCTGGTCCTGGCCAGCGCCGCCGCATTTCTCATTTTCGGCGAAGCGCCCGACGGGTGGAGCATCGCCGGGGCCAGCATCATTTTCGCGGGTTGCGTTTTGGCCGTTCCGGCGCCTCGCCGGGCGATCGGTAGCGTAACAAAATGACTCTGTCCCAATTTGCTGTAACCGGCACCGGTGTCAGCGCCGCAGCCATCCCAGCAACGGCCGCCACAGCTCCGTCTCCGCCCGGGCGCCCGCGGCCATGCTGATATGGCCGGCCGCCGGCTGGTGCAGCACTGCACCGGAGATGGCGCGAGCCAGAGGAAGTGCGGATTCCGGCGGCACGATGCGGTCGCGCCCCGGCACCGCGACAAAGGTCGGCGTCCGGATCAACTCCGGCCGGACCGGCAGCCCGGCAATCCGCCACAGGCCGCGGTTCGGCGCGTTCTCCCCGTACCACTCGCCCAGGCAGGACCGCGCCACCTCCGCCGCCAGCGGTACCCCGTCATTCAGCCAGTCTTCCAGCGCGACGAACAGCTTCGCCCGTGCGCTGTCCTGCCGGAGGCCGGCGAAGGCGCGGTATTTTTCGGCCACCCCCCAGGGGTCGAGCAGCGCGAACAACGTCTGCAGCACATCGACCGGCAAGGTCCGGCTGAAGGCGAAAGCCGGTTCCAGCAGCGGCAGCATCGACGCCGCGGCCAGCGCCCGTTCCGGATCGGGGGCATGGAAGTCCCAGGGCGCCGCCAGCAGGGCCAGGCCGCTGATCAGGTCCGGCCGGCGCTGCGCCGCCGCCACCGCGAGCGTGCCGCCCATGCAGTATCCCGCCAACACCGGCGGCGTTCCGGCGATTCGCGCCGCCTCGGTCATCGCGCGCTCCAACCGCCCGGCGACATAGTCCGTCACGCTGAACCGCCGCTCGATCTCGCCCGGCCAGCCCCAGTCCAGCAGCAGCGGCCGGACGCCGTGCGCCGCCAGCCAGCGCAGCATCGAATTGCCCTCCGCCAGGTCGAGCACATAGGCGCGATTGATCAGACTGGGCACGAACAGCACCGGCTGGCCGCCGCCGCTGCCATAGTCCAGCAGCCGCGAATCGCCCTCCGCCCAGACCGCGGGCGGATCGGCCAGCGTGCGCTCCCACGGATGCCGCCGGTAGGCTGCGATTCCCTCGATCAGCGCGGAATCCTGTTCCAGCGTCTCCAGCCACACCTCGGCCGGGAACGACGCTTCAAGGTTTCCGTCGCGGACGGCGCTTTGGATTGACTGGAGGATCTCCGCCACGTTCGATGTCGGCCAGTCGGCGTTCCAGAGCGGCGACGTGGCGCGCGAGACGTTCGATCTCAGCATCGCGAGCGTCAGGTGCAGCAGCAGCGGGCGCGGCCCGCGGCGCATCAGCGGCCCCGGCGCCTCGGGCCGCCTGGTCATGCCGCCCGGGTGGCCATTGGGGCGGTATCGCGCGCAGGGAGGCGGCCATGGTGCCGGCCCATAGCGCCATCATGGTCTGCCACGTTTCGCGCATCTCGGGATCCGCCGCCATCGCGCTGAGCTCGCTTTGCCACAGCGTGATCCAGTCCTGCGCCAGCCCCCGCGCGCGGGATGCAGCCTGGCCAGGGCCGTTGGCGCCGTTGCCTGGCCTCCCGCTCGAGTCGCAACCATCCGTGTCGTGTCCGGTACTGTCCAAACCGGTGTCGACTCCCATGAGTCATCCATCCTCCTCGCGCCCGGACCATAGGCGCGTCGGCTCGGCGGCGAAACGTCAAACCGGCGCGCGCCGTGTGGCCGAGCACGGAATCAGTCTATCGCAGTTGCGAGATAGGCGTTAGATAGGGGGGCAATTGCGAGGTGTGCATGTCTGTACCCGTTGAGGCCATCACGGAGACGGCGGACGCTGATAAGCCTCCGGTCGTAGTGAAGAAATACGCCAACCGGCGTTTATATAATACCGAAAGTTCCAGCTACATAACGCTGGACAACCTGGCGGACATGGTCCGGCTCGGGCGGGACTTTGTCGTCTACGACGCGAAAAGCGGCGACGACATCACCCGCGGCGTGCTGACGCAGATCATCGTCGAAGAAGAGGGCAAGGGCCAGAACCTGTTGCCCACCAACTTCTTACGTCAGTTGATCGGCTTGTACGGCGGTTCGATGCAGGGCTTGGTGCCGAAGTATCTTGAACATGCGATGACATCTTTTGCCGAGCAGCAGGAGCAGATTCGCACCGCGATGCAGAAGACCATGGGCACCCTGTTCCCGTTCGGCAACATCGAGGAAGTCGGGCGGCAGAACATGGCGATGATGGAGCGTGCGTTCAGCATGTTCACGCCGTTCTATCGCGGCGCCGAGCCGGCCAACCAGGCCGATTCGCAGCAATCCGAGATCGAGGCGCTGAAAGCCGAGAACGAGCGTCTGCGCCAGGAGCTGGCGGCGGCCAAGGCGCGCTGAGCCAAACCGCGTCGCCTGATTAAGCGCCGCGGCAACGGCATTTCCCCCCGTCATGGTGCGCGCAGGCGCACCATCCACGCCTTGCGGTGCCGGTTGCGACGGCCTTCGCCCGTTTGGTATCAGCGGCAATGCAGGCCGTCGGGTGCGCCTTAACCCTTCGCGGCGCTGATAAACCTGCGGATCAACTCCGGATCCTTGACCCCCTTCGTCCGCTCCACGCCGGAGGACACGTCCACCGCCGACGCTCCGGTCTGTCGCACGGCGACAGCGACGTTATCCACCGTGAGTCCGCCTGCAAGCAGCCATGGCGCCGACCCCTTCCACCCTTGCAAAATGCTCCAGTCGAAGCACGCCGCATTGCCGCCCGGCCGATCGGCGCCTGCGGGAGGCTTGGCTTCTATGACCAGACCGTCGGCGCCGCCCGCATCGTCCGGAAGATCGGCCCGGGCACTGACCCCGACCGCCCGCCATATCGGCAGACCGAACCGCTCCCGGATCGCCGGCAGAGCCTCTACCGCGCCGTAGATCTGCAGGACATCCAGCTTGAGATGATCAAGCACATCGGCGATGGCAGCCACGGTCGGTTCGACGAACAGACCCACGCGCGGCGGCCCGCCGGCGAGCCGGGCGGACAGGCTGGCGGCGGTGGTCGCGGTGACGAACCGGGGGGAGGGGGGGAAGAAGACAAACCCGACCCAGTCCGCACCGTTCTCGACCGCCGCCTCAAAACCGGCCGGGCCGTTGATGCCGCATATCTTTACCCGGATCATCGGATGCTGGCCGCAATCGCCGCCGCCGCCGCGCCCGGATCCGCCGCCCCGGTTATCGGGCGGCCGACGACAATCCAATCGGCGCCCTCGGCCACCGCGCGGGCCGGGGTCATCGTCCGCGCCTGATCCCCGGCGGAGTCACCGTCCGGCCTGATTCCCGGCACCACCAACTTTGCCCACGGACCAAGCGCCTGCCGCAGCATCGCCACCTCCAGCGGGCTGCACACCAGCCCGTCGGCGCCTGATTCGATGGCCAGACGCCCGAGCCGAAGCACCTGTTCGGCCGGGGTGGCAGCGACACCGACATCATGCAAAGCCGCCTCATCCAGGCTTGTCAGCACCGTCACCGCCAGGATCATCGGCCGATCGGCGGCGGCCGAAAGGGCAGCCTGGTGCGCGGCCTGGATCATGGCGGCTCCGCCGGATGCGTGGATGGTCAGCATGCGGGGCCGCAGCGGCAGCACCGCGCGGACTCCGCCCGCCACCGTGTTCGGAATGTCGTGCAGCTTCAGGTCGAGGAAAATCGGCGCGCCGGTGATGCCGTGAAACCCGGCGGCGCCGTTCGCCAGAAAAAACTCCAGCCCGAGCTTCAGCAGCCCGGCATGCGGCGCGACGGCATCGGCCCAGGCACGCGCCCGGGCCTCATCGACCGTGTCCAGAGCGACAATCAGCCGCCCGCCGGCCGCCATCATGCTGCCGGCGGCAGTGCTGCGCCGGTGCGCGCCTTCAGGCTGTCAACGTGGGCTTCGAGCAGGCGAACCTTGCGCTCCGCCCGCCGCGCGCGGCGCCGGTGGGTCAGTGCCGAGAACCAGACCATGAAAGCCCCGAGCAGGAACCCGATCGCCAGGGCAACAAGGATGGCGATCGACAGCGGCACATCGTGCAGGCTGTAATCCGTCGGCCACAGCGCGAGCACCACGGGCTCCTCGTTCGACAGCGCAAACAGGACCAGCGGAACAGTGACGATCAAGGTAATGAGCAGAAACAGCATAACCGCCGAGAACTCCTTTTTCAGGCCTGTTTGCGTTCCGCAGTCACCGCCCGGGGCGATTTGCCGGTGTTGACGCGCTGCCTGAGTTCCTTGCCGGCCTTGAAGAAAGGAACCGATTTTTCGTCCACCGAAACCGACTCGCCGGTGCGCGGGTTGCGTCCGGTACGCGCTTCGCGGTGCTTGACGGTGAACGCGCCGAAGCCGCGGAGTTCCACGCGTTCTCCCCGCGCCAGGGCATAGGTTATTTCCTCGAAGATGGTGGCCACGATGGTTTCCACATCCTGCCCACGCAGATGCGGATTGGCAGTTGCCAATTCCGCGATCAGTTCAGATTTGGTCAAATGCGCCCCCGAGAATCAGTTCCCGGAACGTTGCCAGATAGCGAGGGGTCCGTCAAGACTAAGGCTTTGTGAAATCAGCATTTTCCACAGGCCCTGAAACACCGGATTTAGCTGCCCGGACAGCGCCTGCCGGGCGAAGCCGCTGCTCTGCAAATCCTCGATCGGCAGGCTGGCGGAAACGCCCTTTTCGGCCGCCAGCCAGTCCTTCGCCTCCCGCTCCCCGCCGATGGCATCCACCAGGCCCAGGGCCAAAGCCTGCCGCCCGGTATAGGGACGGCCATCCGCCAGCGGGCGGATTTTGGCTTCGTCCATGTGGCGGCCCGCCGCCACCATGCCGACGAACTGGTCATACATATCGTCGACCAGACCTTGCAGGACGACTTTGCCCTCGGGCGACAACGGCCGCACCAGGCTGGGCTCATCCTTCAAAGGTCCGGAGCGGACGACTTCCGCACTGATCCCCACCTTGTTCAGCAGACCGGATACCTCCCCGGTTTGCAGCAGCACGCCGATGGAGCCGGTCAGGGTCGATTCACGTGCGTAGATCCGGGTGGCGGGCACCGCGATCATGTAGCCCGCGGAGGCGGCCAGCCCGCGCATCACCGCCACGACCGGCTTCCGCGCGGACACCCGCGTGATCGCATCGTGGATGGTCTCACCGCCGGAGACGCTGCCCCCGGGGCTGTTGATCGACAGGATCACCGCCTTGACCGAATTATCCCCGGCCAGGTCGTCGATCGCCTCGGTCAGCTTGCGATCCTCGGTGATCAGCCCATCGACCGTGACGCGGGCGATATGGGCGCCGGACGGCGTCCATCCCGCGCCCTTCGCCCCGGCCAGCAGCGCAGCGACCACGGCAATCACCGCGCCCACACGCCAAAAGTTCAGGCGGCGCTTGAGGCGCCGCCTGTCCAGTAGCAAATCGGTCTCCAGCGACATGCGCCGGCGGCCTTGGTTAGCTGTCTTGGGCTTGCTGGTTGCGACGACGAATCGCGGCCCCCAGGATGTCGCCCAGCGACGCACCGGAGTCCGAAGACCCGAACTCGGCCATCGCCTGCTTCTCTTCCTCGACTTCCTTGCCCTTGATGGTCAGGGTCAGCTTGCGGGACTGACGATCCACCGCGGTGATCTTGGCATCGACCTTTTCGCCGACGGCGAAGCGGTCGGGGCGTTGGTCACCCTTGTCGCGGGCCAGTTCGGCGCGGCGGATGAAGCCGGTCAGCACGTCGTTGACCTTGACCTCGATGCCGTTGGCCTGGACCGCACTGACGATGCAGGTCACGACGTCGCCCTTGTTGACGGTGTCGAGCACGCTGCGGGCCGGGTCATCGCGCAACTGCTTGATGCCGAGGCTGATGCGTTCCTTCTCCACATCGACGTCGAGCACCTTCGCCTTGACGTTCTGGCCCTTTTCGTAGGCCGCCATCGCCGCTTCGCCGGCCTCGTCCCAGGACAGGTCGGACATGTGGATCATGCCGTCGATGTCCGCCGACAGGCCGATGAACAGGCCGAATTCCGTGATGTTGCGGATTTCGCCCTCGACCTCGGAGCCAATCGGATGCTCCTCGACGAACTGCTCCCACGGGTTGCGCTGGACCTGCTTGAGGCCGAGCGAAATCCGCCGCTTGGAGCTGTCCACGTCGAGCACCATGACGTCGACTTCCTGGCTGGTGGACACGATCTTGCCGGGATGGACGTTCTTTTTCGTCCAGGACATCTCGGAGACGTGAACCAGACCCTCGACGCCGGGTTCCAGCTCCACGAAGGCGCCGTAGTCGGTGATGTTGGTGACGCGGCCGCTGTATTTCGCGCCCGGCGGGTACTTCGCAGCCACGCCTTCCCACGGATCTGCTTCCAACTGCTTCATGCCCAGGCTGATGCGCTGGGTGTCGGAGTTGAAGCGGATCACCTGGACCTTGACGGCCTGACCGATGGTCAGCGCCTCGGACGGGTGGTTGATGCGGCGCCAGGCGATGTCGGTGACATGCAGCAGTCCATCGACGCCGCCGAGGTCCACGAAGGCGCCATAATCGGTGATGTTCTTCACCACGCCGTCGAGGATCATGCCTTCCTTGAGGCCCTGGATCAGCTCGCTGCGCTGCTCCGCACGGGTCTCTTCGAGCACCGCCCGGCGGGACACGACAATATTGCCGCGCGCGCGGTCCATCTTGAGGATCTGGAACGGCTGCGGCGTGCCCATCAGCGGGCCGACGTCGCGCACCGGGCGGATATCCACCTGGCTGCCCGGCAGGAAGGCCACGGCGCCGCCGAGATCGACGGTGAAGCCGCCTTTGACCCGGCCGTAGATCGTGCCGTCGACGCGTTTCTGCGCCTCGAACGCCTTTTCGAGATTGGTCCACGCCTCTTCGCGGCGGGCCTTCTCACGCGACAGGATGATCGCGCCGTCACGGTCTTCGTAGCGCTCGACATACAACTCGATCAGGTCGCCGGGCTTGACTTCCGCCTTGGCGCCGGGCGGGCCGAATTCCTTGAGGGCGACGCGGCCCTCGGACTTCAGGCCGACATCGACGATGGCGAATTCGTCGGTCAGCCGGAGCACGCGGCCGGTGACGACCGAGCCGTCGAAACTGGTATCCGTGCCGAGTGTTTCGTCGAGGAGCGAGGCGAAATCCTCGCCCTGGAAATGGTCTTGCACGGGTTCTTGGACACGCGCGGAGGCGGATGCTGCCATGAGGTAGGTGTTTTCCGTTACGGATGGCCGGGGTGGTCCCGGTGATTGCCGTTGGTGTGCGCGTTACCACTGGGGCGGAAACACGACTTGCCCGCGAGCCGGAGGTGCGGGCCGGGTGAAGGTCGGAACCCTGGCGGGATTGCCGGGGCGGCAGTGAGATAAACTTTTGGACGGGAAAGTCAAGGCGGGGCGGTCGATCGGAAGTTGCACAGCGGCGCGAGGCAGCGGCGATGCTGTTTCACCCTGCGGTCTCGGCCACGCCGGGCAACGTGCGCCGGCGGGCCCTGAACCCGCACGCGGCCGGGAGACTGCGCTCACTGGCCTGACGATAGTCCACGGGCGAGCTCTACACGGTATGAGGCACCAGCGACTCCACCGCCGCATTGTTGCGTATCTTCAGAGAAAGCACGCAAATCCCCGCGGCAATGAACCCGAACAGTGCCAATCCGTACAACCCGCCCGCGTAACTGCCGGTCGCATCCTTCATGAATCCCACATACCACGGCCCGAAAAATCCACCCAGGTTGCCGATGGAATTGATCCAGGCAATGGCCGCCGCCGCGGCCGGACCGGTCAGGAACATCGGCGGCATCGCCCAGAACGGACCCTTCGAGCCATAGAAGCCGCAGGCCGCGATGCTCATGCCCGCCAGCGCCCACCATGTGCCCATCGCGGCACCCGCAATGACCAGGCCGGCGGCGGAGACGATGCACGCCCAGAACAGGTGCCACCGCCGCTCGCCTGTCCGGTCCGACGCCCATCCCCAGCCGAGCAAAGCCAGCGTGCCGCACAAATACGGGATCATCGTCAGCCAACCGACGGTCATGTTGCCGGTGACGCCGAGCGACTTGATGATCTGCGGAATGAAAATCAGCATGCCCAGGCTGGCGGTGACAATGCCGAGGTAGTTCAGCGCCAGCAGCAGCACCCGCGGGTCGACCATCGCCTGCCACAGGCTCAGCCGCCGCACCGCGTCCTTGGCGTTTCGTTCCGCGGCCAGACGGCTGGCGAGCCAGGTCTTTTCCGCCGCGGTCAGGAATGTCGCCTGCTCGGGCCTGTCGGTCAGCGCGACCAGCACGACAACGCCAATCAGGATGGTGGGGACGGCCTCCAACAAATACATGTGCTGCCAGCCCCGCAGGCCGAACACCCCGTCCAGCGACAGGAATGCGGTCGATAGCGGCGCGCCGGCGGCGACCGCGATCGGCAGGCCGACAAGAAAGCCGGACATGATGCGGGCGTGGTGGTAGTGCGGGAACCAGTAGGTGAAATACAGCACCAGTCCGGGGAAGAAGCCGGCCTCCGCGACGCCCAGAAAGAACCGGATGACGGCGAAACTTTGCACCCCGGTGGCAAAGGCGGTGGCGCCCGACAGCAGGCCCCAGGTGATCATGATCCGCGCGATCCACAGCCGGGCGCCGACTTTCTCCAGGATGATGTTGCTGGGCACCTCGAACAGGAAATAGCCCCAGTAGAACGTCCCGGCGGCGAAACCGAACTCCGTCGCGGTCATGTGCAGGTCGCCGCGCATCGTCAGCGCCGCGAACCCCACATTGATGCGATCTACGTAACACAAAAAGTAAGTCAGCACGGCGATCGGCAGTAAACGCAAATAAATCTTGCGAATCGCCGAACGTTCGACGCCATCCGTCATGCAAGCCTCCCTGTGCCGCCCGTTTGCGGGCTGGTTGCCGGAAGCCTAATGCGGAAAGCGGTCAGTGAGCCAATCGCAATCGCGCGGTTTCCTCCGCATCGATCTCACCGTCGCCGGACAAGGCAATCTTATAACGCGCACGCGCAATGTCCGCCGACACCAGGCCATCGCGCACGTCCCGCGCAACCAATGCCGGGTCCCGCTCGGCCGGATCGCCCATTCCCGCCCCGCCGGGCAGTTCCAGCACAAGGCGGTCGCCATCGGGAATGACCTGCAGGCCCTTGGTGCGCAGGGTCGCCCCCGATTTCAACGCCACGCGCCCGGGCGCGCCGTCCAGACCGCCGTCGCGGCCCTTCGGTGCGTGGGCGACGCGGTCGAAACTGGCGTTGACGGCAAATGCCAGGTCGCCCTTGGTGCCAATCTGCATGATCTGGCCGGCGCCACCGCGGGTGCGCCCCGCGCCACCCGAATCCGGCTTCAGCTCCTTCCGCCACACCACGATCGGCGCCACGTTCTCGGTCGCCTCCACCGGCATGGTGCGCACGCCGGAGGGGAAGGCGGTGGCGTCCAGTCCGTCCCGCGCCGGCCGCGCACCGGTGCCGCCGGAGTTGAACGTGATGACCTCGAAATCGCCGATGACCGGCCGGTTGCCGCGCGCCTGGCCGGAGATCGCGCCGCCGCCGCGCAACGGCGGGTTCCACAAGGCTGACGCACCCTCGGCGGTGACGCGATCCGGCACCGCCTGGTGCAGGCAGCCCATCATCAGGTCCGGCAGCAGGTGGCCGATGACGTGGCGGACGGAGACGGGGTAGGGGCGAGGGGCGTTCAGGATGCAGCCCTCCGGAATGGCCATCCGGAACGGTGCCAGCGAGGCCCAGTTGTTCGGAATCTCCGGCGCCACGACGCATTTGATGCCGAAACAGGAATACGCCCGGCAATAGGCCGGCGGAACGTTAATGCCGCGTGACGACAGCCCGGAGGTGCCGGCGAAATCAACCTCGATAGTTTCTTCGCCGATATGCATCGACGCGGCGAGGCGGACAGGTTCCTCATACCCGTCGGACCAGATCTCCGCGGCGTAGGTGCCCCGCGGCAGGCGGCCGATCTCCGCCAGGGTGGCGCGGCGGGAACTGTCGAAAATGAACTCCGCCAGCGGATCGAGGCCGGACATGCCGAATTCGTCCATCATCTCGGCAAGCCGTCTCGCCGCCGCGTCATTGCATGCGCATAGCGAATAAATATCGCCTTCCAGTTCGATCGGCAAACGAGATCCCGCGCGCATGAAGTCGAAGAACGTTTCGTTCGGAACGCCGCGGTCGAAACATTTGACGATCGGGATATACATGCCTTCCTCGAACACCGAGCGCCCCTCCGGCCCCATGCCGAGACCGCCGATATCGATGACATGCGCGGTGTTGGCGAACAGGCCGGCGATGGCGCCGTTGTGGAAGGCGGGGCTGACGACGGTCAGGTCGTGCAGGTGGCCGGTGCCGAGCCACGGGTCGTTGGTGATGTAATGATCGCCCTGCCGCATGCCGGCGGCGGGGAATTTCGCCAGGAAGTGGCCGACGGACTCGGCCATGGAGTTGACGTGGCCCGGGGTGCCGGTGACCGCCTGCGCCAGCATCCGCCCGTGCAGGTCGAAAATCCCGGCGGAGAGGTCCCCGGCTTCCCGCACCGTGGTGGAAAAGGCGGTGCGAATCATGATCTGCGCCTGTTCCTCGACCACGGCGATGAGGCGGTTCCACATGATCTGGCGGTGGATCCGGGCGAGGGGGTCGGCTGGAGGCATTGGTCGGGTCCCGCGTGGTTCGGGGATCAGTGTGGCATGCCACGCATCACCGTGCCATCGGACTGATATCCGTTTTCCACTACGTCGCCAAGCAAGCGACAAATTGCCGCAGACTTTACGCTGCTGCTGCCGCTCCCCGGCGCGTAACGTTCACTCCATCAGCCAAACCGGCTCCTTCACCCGTTTCAGGAACGCCGCGTGTGCCGCCAGTTCCGCCTCCGTCGGCTGAATCGGCAACGGCGTCCGCGGACCCGTATGCACATAGACCGTCACCGGCCCGCGCGCGTCCTGCGCCGCCAGCGACAGTCCGCGCTGCCGCCCGCCGGTCAGCTCGACATAGACCTCCGCCAGCAGCCGGCAGTCGAGCAGGGCATTGTGCGTCGTCCGCGCCGACAGGTCGATCGCGAACCGGCGGCACAGCGCATCCAGGCTGTTCGGCATCCCCGGAAACCGGGTCTTCGCCAGCGCCAGAGTATCGATCATCCGCTCCCGCGGAAGCCGAGGCAGGCCCGCGCGGCCGAACTCCATGTCCAGGAACCCGAAGTCGAACGGGGCATTGTGCGCGATCAGCTTGCTGTCGCCGAAGAACGCCAGAAGCTCCACCGCCACGGCCGCGAACAGCGGCTTTCCCGCAACGTCAGCGGACGTCATGCCGTGAACGCGGCTGGCCTCGGCGGGAATGTCGCGTTCCGGATCGATCAGGGCATGGAAATGCCGCCCCGTCGGCAGTTCATTGATCAGCTCCAGCGCCGCGACCTCGATCACCCGGTCGCCGTTCAGCGGGTCCAGCCCGGTGGTCTCGGTGTCGAACAAAACCGATCTCGCCTCATAGCCGATCGGCACCGGCAGTCCGGTCATGCGCAGCCCTCAATCCAAATCCGGGGCGCATCATACCCGGAACCGCCCGAGTCGGGCGGAATTCACACCCCGCCCCAGACCTCTCGCGCCACCTCCACGCACAGCGCCAGCTTCGCCCATTGCTGGTCCTCGGTCAGCGTGTTGCCTTCCTCGGTGGAGGCGAACCCGCATTGCGGCGACAGCGCCAACTGTTCCAGCGGCAGGTACTTCGCCGCATCGTCGATCCGCCGCTTCAGCGCGTCCTTGCTCTCCAGCTCACCGGTCTTGCTGGTCATCAGCCCGAGCACGACGATCTTGGGACCGCGCGGCACGAAGCGCAGCGGCTCGAACCCGCCGGCCCGTTCGGAGTCGTATTCCATGAAATACGCATCCGCGTTGATCTGGTTGAACAGCACCTCCGCCACCGGCTCGTACCCGCCCGACGCCACCCAGGTGGAGCGGAAATTGCCGCGGCAGAGATGCATCGAGATCGTCATCCCCGGCGGCCGCCCGGCGATCGCCTGGTTCAGCATCCGCGCGTAGATGCCCAGCAAATCCTCGACATGCTCGCCGCGCGCCTGCAGCCCGGCGATCTGCGCCGGGTCGCAGAGATAGGCGATGTTGACCTCATCGAGTTGCAGATACCGGCACCCGGCCTCCCCGAACGCCGCCACCGCCTTGCGATAAGCCGCGCCGAGATCGTCGAAAAACGGCTCCAGCGTCGGATACACGCTCCTATCGATCGCCTCCCGCCCGCCGCGGAAATGCACCACCGACGGCGACGGGATGGTCTGCTTCGGCACCGCCGAACGCACATGGCCGGCGAGGAAGCGGTAGTGATCGATCATCACCGGCTGCGTATAGCCGATGCGTTCGCTCACCCGCAGCTTGTGGCCGAGCGGCACGCCGCCCTGGAACTGGATTTTCTGTTCCGGCTCGTACACCTCCACCCCGTCGAGACCGGCAACAAAATCGTAGTGCCAGTAGGCGCGGCGGTATTCGCCGTCGGTTGCGGCGCGCAGGCCGATGGAGTCCTGCCTGGCAATGGCGGCGGTGATGCAACGGTCCTCGACCTCACGCAACGCGTCATCCGGCAACGCGCCGGCTTTCCATTGCGCCCTGGCATGCTGTAAAATCTTCGGGCGCAGCAGGCTGCCGACATGATCCGCCCGGAACGGCGGGGCAATTCTGGCCTGTGTCATGAATGTTTCTTCTCCCGGTTCATCGTCGTTGCCGCGAGCGTGCCGGGTGCGGTTATGGATGTAAAGCGACCAGCCAGCGTTTCGCAGGCGGCACTTTGCTGCCGATTTCTGTGACAATCGCACTTTTGCGATCAGCGGTCATCTTCGGGTTGACTAACTTCCTGTCGATTGTCTAATATTTACGCCGTTGGCTGGCGATCAATCGCCGCCAATCTGGGCAGATCAGCGCGTGTCACAGCGGCACTCGCATTGAAGCTTCCCGGCCGCGGCTCGCTTATGCCGCGCCGGGCGGGTCGGCTGCGGTCGCACTGGAACGTGCCATGACAGCGAACCGGAAACGGCCGCCGGCCGATAAGAGTCTCACCCGCCGGTCTGGTTCACCGGTGGGTGAGACGACCCAACCCACCCGGGAAAAATTCGCAAAAAAACGGCCCCGGAGCGATGCGCTCCGAGGCCGATTGACATCAGATCCGGCCGGATGTTAGCCGAACTGGTTCATCGTGTTGTGCGCGCCGCCGGCCTTCAGGGCCGCCTCGCCGGCGAAGTATTCCTTGTGGTCGTCGCCAAGATCCGAACCCGCCATGTTCTGGTGGCGCACGCAGGCGACACCCTTGCGGATTTCCTGACGCTGCACGTTCAGCACGTAGCCGAGCATGCCCTCGGACCCGAAATACTCCTTGCACAGGTCGTTCGCGGCCAGTGCCTCGGTGTGGTACGTCGGCAGCGTGATCAGGTGGTGGAAGATGCCGGCGCGCTTCGCCGCATCCGCCTGGAAGGTGCGGATGCGCTCATCGGCTTCCGCCGCCAGCTTGGTGCCGTCATAATCCACGCTCATGAGCTTCGCGCGGTCATAGTCGGCGACGGAGTTCTTATCCTGCGCGGCCCAGGCATCGTAGACCTGCTGGCGGAAATTCAGCGTCCAGTTGAACGACGGCGAATTGTTGTAGGCCAGCTTGGCGTTCGGCACGACGGCGCGGATGCGGTCCATCATGCTGGCGATCTGCTCGATATGCGGCTTCTCGGTTTCGATCCACAGCAGGTCTGCGCCATTCTGCAACGACGTGATGCTGTCGAGCACGCAACGATCCGCCCCGGTTCCGGCACGGAACTGGAACAGGTTGCTCGGCAGGCGCTTCGGCCGCAGCAGCTTGCCGTTGCGGTTCAGCACGACATCGCCGTTGCGGGCGGTTTCCGGGGTGATTTCCTCGCAGTCCAGGAAGGAGTTGTACTGGTCGCCCAAATCGCCCGGCGTGTGGCTGACCGCGATCTGCTTCGTCAGGCCCGCGCCGAGCGAGTCGGTGCGCGTAACGATGATGCCGTCTTCGACGCCGAGCTCAAGGAACGCATAGCGAATGGCGCGCACCTTGGCGATGAAGTCCTCATGCGGCACGGTCACCTTGCCGTCCTGGTGGCCGCACTGCTTTTCGTCGGACACCTGGTTTTCAATCTGCAGCGCGCAGGCGCCGGCCTCGATCATCTTCTTGGCCAGCAGATACGTTGCCTCGGCGTTGCCGAAGCCCGCGTCGATGTCCGCGATGATCGGCACGACATGGGTCTCGTAGTTTTCCACCTTCGCCAGCAACACGGCTTCCTTGGCGCTGTCCTTGGCCTTGCGGGCGGCGTCGATCTCGCGGAACAGTCCGGCGAGTTCGCGTGCGTCGGCCTGGCGCAGGAAAGTGTAGATTTCCTGGATCAGCGCCGGAACCGAGGTCTTTTCGTGCATGGACTGGTCCGGCAGCGGCCCGAATTCCGAGCGCAACGCGGCGACCATCCAGCCCGACAGATAGATGTAGCGGCGCTTGGTGGTGCCGAAATGCTTCTTGACGGCAATCATCTGCTGCTGGGCAACGAAGCCGTGCCATGCGCCCAGCGACTGGGTATACAGCGCCGGATCGGCGTCATAGGCCGCCATGTCGGCGCGCATCACGCCGGCGGTGAAGCGGGCAATGTCCAGACCGGTCTGGAAGCGGTTCTCCAGGCGCATGCGCGCGACGGACTCGGGGTTGATCCCGTCCCAGGTGCCCTTCTTGCTCTCGATCAGGGCTGCCACCTTGGCGGTGTTCTCCTGATAGGAGGAAACACCGCCGGCGCGGGCGGAAACTCCGCCAACCAGACCGTCGGGAGCAAAATTCCGTCTGTCCATTCAAAACTTTCCTTCGCACTGCGCTTATTTAATGAGTGACAGGTGCATCTATGATGCTGCGCCTGCGAAGTCACTGCTAAACAATGTCATCGAGGATCGAAAGACGTAAAGTGTTTCACACGACTTGTTGGTGAAATGTAAAGCGTGTAAAACGTCCGGGTGTATCCAGTGTTCGCTTCAGGCAACGCGGGATTGGCTGTTTTCAGCGAGCCCACCCGGGCCGGCGTAGCGATCGATACGCCCGGTCTGCCGATCAATCGCCACGTCACCACGGCCGCTGATTAGGATCGCAATGCCCTTCCAGCTTTGCTCGAGCCATCAATCCGGAAAGTCCGCCGGTTAAACTCGCCTCTGTCGGTGGCGGGTACGCCGGCGCCGGCTTCCGGCGCGCCGCCTGTGAGACGAGCCGGATTGGTCTCTGCGTAGTCCAGCGCTCGGACCCTGGTTCATCGTCGGCGTGCGCTGCCTGCTGATCCGCAGAACGGCGAGCGAGTAGCAAACGGCAGTGTGGTTTCGAGTCAGGCCCCAAGCCTGATCCCAATCCCCCGGACGCAATCGCCGTGACCTTGGCGGGGCATTGCAACCTGTCGGAATTCCTTACACTCCGCTGCCCATGTTGCGATACCAAGATGGTAATATACTGAAAATTAGAGAGATTTTCTAATGGCACGGAACATGCATCGCTTATGCCGGATAAGATGTTGGGGGTCACCCGGCAGCCGATTGCTCCCGTACATCAAATGATTGAAACCGATATGACTGCAAGATAAAGGAACAAAAACTTATGATGCGTAAAACTGTGGTTGCCGCTCTTTTGGCGCTGGGCTTGCAAGGCTTCGTCGGCACCGCCCGGGCAGGCGTCATCGAATTCGGCCCGACAACGGATGATCCAAACGCCACCGGTTCTGCGAATACCGGTGCCTATGGCAGCGACGCAGTCGTATCCGTGGGCTATTCCGCCTGGACCTATAATTATGCATCCGGCTACAGCGGTCTGAACAGCGGCTCAGGTGCTGGCATTTATTCGGATAACGATTCCTCCACGGAAGTCCTGACCTTCACCGCCGCGGCCGGCTATACTGTGACGCTCGCCAGCTTCGATCTGGCGCAGTACACTACCCACTCCGATTCAGTTGATATCTCGGTAACCGGCGGTGCATCGTCCTATAGTCTGACCGGCACGCCCGCTGGCGGATCGTCGTTCACCACGTACTCGCCGAACGAGACGGGAAGTTCGCTGACTCTCACGATCACAAACCTCTATTATGTCGGCCTGAACGAGATATCGTTCACGGAGGCCGCCGTCGCCGCCCCCGAGCCGGCGAGCCTGGCCCTGCTGGGTGCAGGCCTCATGGGGGTGATTGGCTGCCGCGGGCGCGGGCGCAAGCGGCAAGCCGTCTGATTGATCATGCCGCAGGCATGCTTGGCCGGCGGCGTTGCGGAGATCGTTTGCTGACGCCTGACACGGGTGTCGGAAAGCTTTACACGCTCAAGCGGGCCGCTCCAGCGTTGGGGCGGCCCTTCCGTCTTTGATGGATAGGCCCTTGGGGGGGGCGATGGGCAGCGCTCCTCGTTCTACCGGAACGCCGCGAAACGCCCCTGTGCAGTCGCCCGATTATCGTTATATGTCTAACGTAGACATAAACGAGGAACGTGCCTCATGATCCGTCAACCGGACCCCAAGCCCGACGTCATGCGCCGCCGCGACAGCATCGTGGCAGGCCTGCGCAAGCTGCTCCCGGACACCGGACTGATCGCCGAACCTCTCCGCCTGAAA
>NZ_CAJATU010000122.1 GCF_903944925.1 uncultured Rhodopila sp.
GACCGCCGGCACGCCCTCGCGCCGGTTGGGAAACACGTCGACCAGTTCGGCCGTCATCGTCGCGGCATGCAGGTCCGCCGGGCCGAACTCCGCACGCAGCAAGTCCATCATCGGCGCGAGCAAATGGGCACCCTGCCAGAGCGGACAGGGCACCTGGCGGACCTCGATAACACGGCCGGACTCGATGCGGGCGGCTTTGACGTGGGCGCCGCCGATGTCCCATCCGATGATCTTTTGCACTGCGTTCTCCTTCCGGGTCAGACTATGCGCGGAAGGAGAGTCGCGCATGGACGTCATACCGGTGATCGACATCAAGAACGGCGAGGTGGTGCATGCGCAAGGGGGGCGGCGCGATTCGTATCGCCCGATCCGCACGCAGCTGAGCGCCACCAGCGCGCCGGCGGATGTGGCGGCGGGGCTGCTGCGGCTGGCGCCGTTCCGGCAGCTTTACGTCGCCGATTTGGATGCGATCGAGGGACGGGCGGCGAACGATGCGGCGATCGCGGCGATTGCGCGCGCCGTGCCGGGTGTCGAACTGTGGATCGATAACGGGATTGGCGATGCGGATGCCGCGCGCGCCTGGCTGGGCGAGTGCGGGCATAGTCTTGTCATCGGCAGTGAATCTCAGCATGGAATTAAAACGATCCAGTCTCTGCGGGAAGAGCGGCGCGTGCTGCTGTCGCTGGACTTTCGTGGCGACGCGTTCCAGGGGCCGGTGGCTTTGCTGGACGACGCAGCGCTGTGGCCGGCACGCGTGATCGTCATGACGCTGGCGCGTGTCGGCGGCGCCGCCGGACCCGATACGGAGCGTGTGGCAAGCATCATCGCACGCGCGGGGGGACGCGCAGTCGTTGGCGCGGGAGGCGTGCGCGACAAAGCGGACCTCTCGGCGTTGCAACAGGCCGGTGCATCAGCCGTTCTTGTGGCGACGGCCCTGCATACCGGCGCTTTGACTGCGGAGGACCTGCGCACCGACTGAAGCGACCTGCGCCCGTCACGCTGCCGCAGGGTCGCCCAAGGTCATGGTTGCGCCGGCCATCCACGACTTTGCTGGCCCAAAGACCGAAAGTCGTGGATGGCCCGACTAAATCCGGCCATGACACAAAGTGGCCGGCCTGCGCCGGCCATGACGATGGGGACGACCGTGCCTACAGGATTGCGCCCGGGATCAGGCCGCGAACGGATGAATTGCGGTCTTGTATTCAGCCTGCACCTGCGCCGAAGTCGGCTGGCCGGCGACAGCACGGGCGATCGCTTCCTTCGTCGCTTTGTAGTTGTATTCCTGGATCTTCTTGTCGTCGCTGGCATCCCAGTGGATGAACACGCCGACGGAGATGAAGAGGTCGTCGGCTTCATCGGCCGGGATCACACCCTCGGCGACGCTGTCGGCCACGGCCATGGAAACGCCGTGCTGTGCCGGACCGAACATCTGCACGGCCTGCTTGGCGTCCTTGATCGTCACCTTGTTGAACAGGATGGTATTCGGCTTGGCCAGCAGGTTCGGCGCCACGACCGCAAGCAGGGTGGTGAATCCGTCCTTGTTGTTGGTCAGGGCATTGCAGAAAGCGGTTTCCGCTGCACTGCCGCGCGGCCCGATGATGAGATCGATATGCGCGACCTCGTTGCCTTCGCCGACAAGCGATTCGCCGACGCCTACCTTCGTGATCTTTGCCATAACGTTTTCCTCTATAGCCATTTTTGGAAGAATCGGACGCCGGTCCTGCTTATGGGCCGCAGGTAGGAGAAGGCCGATCTCCGGGCGCACTGAATTTAACCATCAATATTGGAGGAGTGCAAGCCCAGACGCCAGGCAAATGCTGTCGCTACTGTCATATCGGCCGTGGTGCCAGGGTTAATGCCGGCGGCTTTCAGTTGCCGGTCCCAGGCCAGCAGTTCGGCGAGTGCCGGTATGTGCCGCGAACGGCGAGCCGCCTCGCGCTGAAGTTCGGCTGCAACGGCGGCTCCGTGCTTGCGGGCGACGTGGCTGTCGGGAAAGGCGGCCAGGAACGCCAGGTAGACGGCCAGCGAGGCGTCGGGGGGTTCGGCTCCGGAAGCGCGGGCGGCTGCGTAGGTAGTCACGCCGAGGCCGAGAATGTCGGCGAACCCGCTGCTCCATTGCCGGGCGATGCTGTCGCGTTCGGCGGCTTCGGCCATGGCTTCGGCCAGCGAGACGGCGGCCGGTCGGCGGACATCGTGGCGTTCGGCCGAACCGAGACCGCCGGGGTTGGCGAGGCGGATCGCCGCGAAGACGGCCTCGGCGTCCGCGCCATCGGCTGCGGCGATGATGGCGTGAATTATCTGCTGCGGCGGGAGCCGATCGTGCGGCGCGGGGGGCTGTCGTTCAACCGTCATGGTCCGCGCAGGCGGACCATCCACGCCTTGCGGACCTGATCCCGGCAAAGGCGTGGACGGCGGGCGACCGAGCACGCGAGGGAGGGCTTCGCCCGCCATGACGGTTCGAGCCGTACGGCCTGCTACCCGGTCTTCCGCCGCCATCGCCAGCGGTCCGCACAGCAGGAGAATACCCAGATTGGTGTTCTGCCCGACCGCCGCCCGCGTCGCCGTGGTGGCGTCGAGAATGCGGCTGCCCAGCCTCACGCCCGCGCGGCACAGCAGCGGCGCCGACGCCGCGGCGCTGCGGGTGAAATCCTCCACCGTCATGCGATGGCCAGGCGCGTGGATATGCACATTGCCGGGCTTGGGTGCGGCCAGTTCCTCCAGGCAAGCCTCGAGGAACGCCGCCTCGATCGTCACCGCACCGCCGCCAGCAACGCGTCTGCCAGCCGATCGGCGATGGAGTCTGGAACCACGCTTTGCAGACCCTTCCAGCCCGGCATCGAGTTGACCTCCAGCACCACCGGGCGCCCGTCAGGATCGAGCAGCAGATCGACTCCGGCATACGCCGCACCCACGCAAGCGGCGGCCCGCACCGCCAGGTCGATCATGGCTCCGTCCGGCGCAAACGGCAGCGGTTCGGCGCCCTGATGCACGTTAGTCACCCAGCCCTCGGCCTGCCGCGTCATCGATCCGACAACCTCCCCGGCGCAGACGAACAGCCGGTGGTCGCGAAACGTCTGCGTGCCTGTCGGCAGGTAGCGCTGCAGGTAGTAAATCCCGCCCACGGCTTCCGGCGGCGGCAATTCATCCGCGGCGGCGATCAACCGCAACCCCCTGCCCTGCGAGCCGAACAGCGGCTTCAGCACCAGCGGACTCGCCACGCATTCGCGTTCGGCAATAACCAAAGCGGCGTCGCGGCCCTCGACCGTCCAGGTGGGCGGCGTCGGAATGCCGGCCCGGGCGAGGAAAAAGCTTGTCGTGGACTTGTCGACGCAGCGCTCGATGGCGCGCGCGTCGTTCCACACCGGAACGCCCAGCGCGCGCAGCGCATGCAGCACGCCGAGGCGGCGCGTCACCTCCTCGAAGCTGCCGCCGGAGATGGAACGGACCAGCACCGCATCGGGCAAACCGAAGCCGAAGCCGGGCAGCGAGACGCCGAACGGGTGGGTGGTATCGAACCCCGCATCCGCCAGCCGGAACGCCACGGCGTCGACATCGCGCGCTGAAAACGCCTTGAGCAGCGCGCGCGCATGCCAGTCGCGGTCGTCGATCGCCAGGGCAATCCTGAGCATCAGCCCGGGCTGCCGAAGGAGGCGTCCAGCAGCGCAGCATCCACCGCTCCGGCGTGGAAGCTCTCGCCGGTTTCGATAGCGGTGACGATCACCTCGGCCGGGCTGAACAGCATCGGGTCGATGGCGTAGAAGTCGCCGTTGACCGCTTTGAACGTCTCCGCGAAGGGCCGTCCGTAGTCGCGGGATTTTGAAGCCGGCATCGCCTCAGCCAGATCGCGCGCCTGCGACGCCGGAGAAGTAACGAACAAGTGAACACGACCGCCGAAGATGATCGCGTCGTTGGTGCGCCCCATGGCGGTGATGAAATCCGGATGCGGCGGCGGCAGCGGCGCGGCGCCGAGGCCATCGACGATGTCCGCCAGCGGGAAGTGCAGCTCATGCGCCTTGTGCAGCGCCACCTCCAGCACGCGCGCCACCACCTGCACGCTGCCGGCCAGGCTTTGCGTCGGCGCATACAGGATCGTCAGTTCCGCCTTGGCGACGCCGCAGGCTTCGGCGATCGAGGTCACCAGCGGTGCGGGCGGCGGCGCGCCGCTTTCCAGCACCAGCACCGCCTGCTTCGATTCCTCAGTGTAGCCAAGCTCCGCGAACAGCTTCTCCGTCCGTGCCAGCGCCCGGGCGGGGCCGGAGCCGAGGGCGAAAAACGAATCGTGCGCCAGACTCCAGCCGGCGTACTGGCTGGCGAGGCAGGCGGCAACCGGATTGGAACTCGCCACCGAGATCGTCCAGGGCCAGCGCGGCAGGGTTGGATCGCTTGTCAGGCGCACCTCGCCCAGGCCGCCGAGGCAGATCGCGCCCAAACGCAGACCCGCGGCGATCCCGCCACGATGGGCCGCACCAGCGTCGATCAGGCGTTCACCGGCCGCCCCGCGCGAGACGCCAATGCGCAGCGCCGCGGCGTCCGCGCAAAGGGATTCAACGAGTCCCTGCGCGCGCCTGTTCAGGCCGAGATCGGTTATTGTGGTCATGGGGCACCTTCTGCGTGAGCCAGGATGTCCGCCGCCCGGAGGCGCACCAGACGCTCGGCCGCCGCCGCATCCGGCGCCTCCGCCAGTACCGTGCACAGCGGCGCCCCCCTCGGCACAAAACTCCCTGGTGCCTGCCGATCGGCGGTCCAATGGGGCCATGGGAAGATGGCGGGGAGGGTGATGCCGGCGGGCGCGTAGACGAACGCGGCGGCGGCGGCTTGCGGCCAGCGGGGGATCGCGTCGGGCAGCACGCCCGCACATGCATCGAGGTGCATGCGGAACAGCGCGCCTTCGCTATCGGCGAAGATATCGAGCGTGGCGCCGGGGCGGGGGTTCACCTCCAGCAGGTCGAAGCCGTCCTCCCGCACCAGGAAGTCGGCGCTGTTCAGGCCGCAGAGGCCGGTGTGCGACACCAGGCGCTCGACCGCGCCGGAGATGTCCGCGGCCCGGGCGGCGGAGAGCGGCGCCGGACGCGACGACCCGCCATAGCGGAACGGGCGGCGCGGCGCGGGATCAGCCCATTGCCGGCTCAGGCCGAGCACGCGGCAGCGTCCGCCGGCAGCGAGAAAGGCGGCGGATATCGGCTGGCCTGCGACTTGGCGCTGGAAGTAGCGGCCGCGGCGGGGCGCAGCGCGGCGGGTGGACGCGGCGATATGCATGCCGCCGGAGCCGCCGGCACGCTTGCGCAGCCAGTTGCCGTCAGCAGGCTGGTCCCGACGCACTTCGGGATGCGGCACATCGGCCAGGGCGCAGGTTTCGGCGAAGCGGAACGGGTCTTTCATCGCGGTGACGACAGCGGCTTGGTTGCCGAGCAGGCCATGCCGGGCGGCGATGGATCGCAGCAGAGCGGGGCGATCCTCGAAGCCGCTGCCGACGACGACGCCGAGGACGCGGCGCCCGCCGGCGAGACGGTCCAGCGCGGCCAGCAGGGCGCCTTTCGCGAATCCCCGGGTCAGGCTGCCGGGGACGGTTTCGCTGGCTTCGGCGAGGTCCCTGGTGTCGAGATCGCCGAACATGTCGGCCACCAGCGGGCGGTAACCGCCGCGCCGCGCACAGGCGGCGAGGGCGCGGCCGGACAGCGCGGCGATCAGCACCGCGGGAGCGTCGGTCGGGGTCATGGGCCGAGGCGTCCGCCCCGTGTGTCACCGTCCCATGACGCAGGGACGCGCGGCGCCGCCGGTGTCACAGGATACCATCCCTCATTGCGACAGTTCGCGCGCCAGCGCGAAGGCGTCGCGAAAATCCAGTGTCAGCGGCTCGCTGCTTTCGATCATCCGCCGGAACAGACCGAACTCCGTCTGGTATTTCGTCTGGCCGATCGCCAGCGCGCCAATCCCGGCCGTGCCGCCGCCAATGGTTGCCCCGTCGGCAAACAAATCGAGTCCCGCAACGCCCAACGGCGGAACCGCGTTCACATCGGCAACCGCCAGCAAACCCGGGGACGCCTTCAGCAGATTTTCATCGATGATCTGCACGCCCGCCTTGCCGGCACACAGCGCCACGTCGGCGCCCTTCAGCAAAGCCGCCTTCAACGCCTCGGTGCTGCCGTCCGCGGCACGCAGGCTGACACCGAACCGGGCTTCGGCCTCGTCGGCCGACTGCTGCACGCGCTGCGCGCCGTCATGGCCGACAAGCGTGACATGCGCGCCTTCCAGCGCGCTGATCACCGCCGAGGCGAAACCCACCACGCCGGTCGCGCCGAACACCAGTATCCGCGTCCCCGCCAATGCGCGTTTATGCGAAATCCGCAACGTCCGCTCCAGCCGCGCCACCATCGCCGCAGCGGTCGTGAACGACCCCGCCGGATCCGCGAACAGCGAAATGACGAACGGCGGCACCATCGCGGCTTTCGCGCTGTCCAGCATGTCCAGCGCGGCGATCGCATTCTTGCCGCCGATGAAAACGCAGGTCTTCGCGCCGTCGTTCGGAGGCCGCGAGAAGATCGCGTCCTGCACGAGGCCGGTCACCTGCTCCAGCGTAACGTTCGTATAGGGAATGACCGCATCGTAGCCCGCATCGAGCGCCATGTTCAGGTCGAACGGACTGGCGTGCGGCAACGGACTCAGCAGGTGCAGGATGCTTTTCTCAGCCACGGGCATTTCCTTTTCTTGGGTGGTTTGGCCGGAACGTCAGGCCACGGTCACCAATGCTCCGTGATTCAACACCCGGCAGACCAGTAAGTCCAGGCGTTTCGTCATGCCTCTCTGTTGTAGGTTCAAGGCCAAACCGTTGGCTTCACTGTCATTCGCGGCAAAAGCGAATCCGGTCGGGCCCCAGGAACTCTGGCCGATGCCGGTCGCCCCCGCCTGCGCCAGCACACGCATCGCGTCGCCCACCAGCGGACTTGTGAAGCGGCCTCCCTGGCTGGGAGCGAAATAATCGCCGGCATGGTTCTGGATCGCGGTTATTGCGGACCCGAAGCCGGCGAGGTCGGCTTCCGCCAGCGCCGGCAGCGCCTGCATCAGCACCAGCCGGCAGATGGCGCCGGAAACGGACGGATTCATCGGCGCCAGGGCATCGAACGCACTGCGCTCCTGCGGGCCCGAAAGTCCCGCGCGGTCGCGGTCGAGCACCAGCAGGACGCGCCATGCCTCCGGCACCGGCATGCGCGTCAGCAGCGGCGGCGGTTCGGCGCGCTTTCCCCGGCCGCCGTCGATGACCAGCCCGCCCTGGCTGAACAGGCCGATGCCGATGCCCGACCGCGCGCCGCGTTCCAGATGCTGCGCATCGCCGCGCAGATCATCCGGCAGCCCCTCCAGCCGGCGCAGCGCCGCCGCCACCGCCAGCGCCAGTTGCGTGCCGGAGCCGAGGCCGGCATGCGACGGCATCGCCTGCGCGATATCGACCGCGTAGTGTCCGGACAGACCGAGATGCGCGCACATCTTTGTCAGATAGCGCGCCACGCGATCCTGTTCCGGTCCCGCAATGCGGGTTTCGTCCGCGTGGCGGGCGGCCAGCCGCGTCGCCGGCTGGTCGAGTGAAAGGCCGATGCTGCCGAAGCGCCGACCGGTGCCGCCCTCGAGATCGAAGAAGCCGAGGTGCAGCCGTGCGGTGCAGCATACCGTTACGGTCGCGTCGGACTTGGTATTATCGCGTTTGATGACCGATCTCCCCTGCGGTTTGGCTATTGCCTTTATTGCGGTCTATGTTCCACATTAAGATGATCGCTGGCAATGACCAGTTCGGAGGAAACAGTCGCATGACGGCGGAAAAGTCCGAGCGCGTTTACAATGAAGCTGAAACTCAAGCCTGGCTGGCGGCAAACCTGCCGCACTGGACGCTGGAAGACGGCTGGATAAGGCGGAAATATCGCACCGGCGGCTGGAAAGGCACGCTGATGGTGGTCAACACTATCGGCCATCTCGCCGAGGCCGCATGGCATCATCCCGACATCACCTTGTCCTACGCCTGGCTGGAGGTGCGGCTGAGCACCCATTCCGCAAAAGGAATCACCGGCAAGGATTTCGCACTCGCCCGCAAGATCGAGGAAGTCGTGCAGTGGCAGCCGGGCCTGGAGGGCGGCGCACTGGAAGGCACGCCGCGCGACGACCAGCGTTTTGCGTACATTAAATATGACTGAGCTGGCTAAGGCATGGCTGAATGGCCAGCCGGTTGCTCCCGCCCGGGCCGCCGCCGCCGCCGCATCCCTGCTCGCCGCCAGCCGATCGGCTGTGCTGGCGGGACTGGGGACGGATGTGGCGGGGGCGCGAGCGTCCGTGGCGCTGGCCCGGGCCATCGGTGCGTCGATTGACCACATGGACGCCGAAGCGGTGTTTGCCAATCTGGAGGTCATGCGGCGGGCGGGCTGGATCGTGACCACGCCGCTGCAAACCCGGGCGCGGGCGGATGTGGTGCTGCTGGTCGGGGACGGGTTGTTGGAAGCGTGGCCGGACATGGCGGCGCGGCTGGCGTTGAGCGAAGCGCCGAGGGTCACGGGCGGTGGCCGCCAGGTTGTGCATCTGTGCCCTGGCGCCGAACTCGCGGAGAGCACCGCCACCCCTCGTGTCATGGCCACGCCTGGCCCGGCCATCCACGTTTTGCCAACCGTCGCCGCGGGAAAGCTTGTCCTGCCCACACTTGCCGCGTTGCGCGCTATCGTAGCGGGACGCAACACATCGCTGGACGAAGCGGCCGCCGCATCGCTGCGGAACCTTGCCGCCACGCTGACCGCCGCGCGCTTCGGCGTCATCGTCTGGTCGTCCGCCACGCTCGATACGCTGGCAGTCGAGATGCTGTGCGGACTGATCGACGACCTCAACAGGACAACCCGCTTCGCCGGACTGCCGCTGGCGCCCGCCAACGGCGCGGAGGCGGTCACACAGACACTGACCTGGACCACTGGATTTCCGCCGCGCACCGGTTTCGCCGCCCCCGCGCCGCAGCATGACCCCTGGCGGTTCGATGCCGGACGGCTGATCGCCAGCGGCGAGGCGGACGCCGCGGTGTGGATTTCCGCCTTTTCGCCGAAACCTCCTGACTGGGAGCCGACAATTGCTCTGGTCCCGGCGGGCACTGCATTCCCCACCCCGCCGCAGGTGGTGTTCGAGGTCGGCTGTCCGGGACGCGATCACGACGCGATGCTGTTCGATCCGGCGCTGGGCGGCATCGCCTTCGCCGCCGCCTCAACGCCATCCGCCACCGCCAGCGTGGCGGGGGTCTTGGCAGCGATTACCGAAGCGCTGCCACCATGCTGACCCGTTTGACCGGCGGACGGATCGTTGATCCGTCCAACGGGCGCGACGACATCGGTGATCTGTGGCTGCGCGACGGGCGTATCGTTGCTCGGCCGGACGGCGCGCAGGCCGATGAGACGCATGACGTCACCGGCTGCGTCGTTATGGCGGGCGGGATCGACATCCATACCCACGTGGCCGGAACCAACGTCAACACCGCGCGGCTGCTGCTGCCTGAACTGCGTGCCGCCACCGCGGCGGAATCGGTGCCGATCACCGAAACGATCGGGCGGCTGTATGCGGCGATGGGCTACACGATGGTGGTGGAGCCGGCGATTTCGCCGCATGTCGCACCGCAGGCGCATCTGGAGCTGGCGGATATTCCGCTGATCGACACGGCAATTTTGGCGGTGCTCGGCAACGACGATTATTTGTTGCGGCTGATGGCGGCAAACGAAGGCGGTGCCGCGGTCGCCGACTACGCGGCTCGCGTGCTGTCCGGCAGCCGCGCCATCGGCATCAAGGCGATCAATCCGGGCGCGGCGGCGGCCTTCAAGTCCAACATGCGCAGCTTCGGCCTCGATGACGCGGTGCCGAACAGCGACATTACCTCGCGCGCGATCATCAATACGTTGCAGGCGGCGACGGAGACGCTCGGGCTGCCGCATCCGCTGCATTTGCATTGCAGCAATCTTGGCATGCCGGGGAACGCGGAAACCGCGCTGGCGACGATGGATGCGGCCGGCGATACGCGGCTGCACATCGCGCATTTGCAGTTCTACGCCTATGGCAAGGAGGGCAAGCGCGGGTTTTCCTCGGCCGCGCCGCGCCTGGCCGAGGCGGTGAACGCGAAACGGAATATCACCGCGGATATCGGGCAGGTGATGTTCGGGCAGACGGTGACGATCTCGTCCGATGTGCTGCGGCAGTTCAATGCCCGGGGCAGCGCGCGTCCGCGCAAGTCGGTGATCATCGACGGCGACGGCAATGGCGGCGGCATCGTGCCGTATCGCTACCGCAAGACCGATTTCTTCAATGCCGTGCAGTGGGCGGCGGGACTTGAGCTGTTTCTTCTGATTAACGACCCGTGGCGGGTGTTCTTTACCACGGATCATCCGAACGGCGCGCCGTTCACGGCTTATCCGGATTTGCTGGCGCTGCTGATGGACCGCTCGGTGCGGGCGCAGCATATGGAAACGCTGCCGAGAGAGGCGATGGAGGTCACCACGCTGGCCTCGATCACCCGGGAATACACGCTGCCGGAGATCGCCATCATGACCCGCGCGGCGCCGGCCCGGTTGCTGGGGTTGGCGGATCGGGGGCATCTGGGCACCGGGGCGCGGGCGGACGTGGCGGTATACCGGACGCAGCCGGATATTGCGGCGATGTTCCGCGACGCCGCGCTGGTGCTGAAGGATGGCGTGCCGATAATCCGCGACGGCGTGCCGGTGGCGCGCCCGTTCGGCCGGGGGGTGACGGTGCGGCCGGAATTCGATACGGCGATCAACCGCGGGCTGTCGGACTTCTATGAGCGCGTCTACGGCGTCTCGCACGCCGCGTTCGACGTTCCGGGCGCGGAAGTGTTGGGACGCAGCCAGGCGTTTGAGGCGGTGCCATGCCGGACATAGCCCCGCTGGTTCGCAACGGCGTCTCGATCGACGATACGTTTGCGGAAGCGTTCGACATGCGGGGCACCGCGCTGATCTTGACTGCGCCGACATTGCGCTGGGCGCGCATCGCGGCGGTCAGCATGACCGGATTCGCCACTTCGATCATCGGCTGCGGGGTGGAGGCCGGGATCGATACGGAACTGGCACCGGAGGCGACGCCGGACGGGCGCCCGGGGGTGCGGGTGCTGCTGTTCGCCGGCTCCACCGAGGAGTTGCAGAAGCAGGTGGTCAACCGGGTGGGGCAATGCGTGCTGACCAGTCCAGGCTCCGCCTGTTATGCGGGCATTGGCGGGACGGAGCGGCTGAAGCTCGGCGACGGACTGCGCTATTTTGCGGACGGCTGGCAAATCTCCAAACGTTTGCCGGATCGTCACATTTGGCGGATGCCGGTGATGGATGGGGAATTTGTCTGCGAAGGCACCACCGGCCTGACCACGGGTGCCGTCGGCGGCGGCAACCTGATCCTGATGGCGCGGTCGTCCGAGGCGGCGCTGTTCGCGGCGGAAGCGGCGGCGGAGGCGATTGCCGCGGTGCCTGACGCCATCGCTCCTTTTCCGGGCGGGATCGTCAGGTCGGGGTCGAAGGTCGGGTCCAAATATAAGGGGATGTTTGCTTCGACAAATCATCTGTACTGCCCGACCTTGCGCGGCGCGGTGCCGGAGTCGGAGCTTGGGCCGGAGATCGCTTCAGTGCTGGAACTGGTGATCGACGGACTGACGCCCGATGCCGTGGCAAACGCGATGCGGGCGGGCCTGGGGGCGATTGCCGCGGTGGGGCCGGAGCGCGGCGCCTGCCGCGTTGGCGCCGGCAATTACGGCGGCAAGCTGGGACGGCACCACTACCACCTGCACGCCCTGGCGCCGGGGGGCGGCCGATGACCGCGTTGCGGTTTGTGCTACGGGGGGCGCCCGATCAGCGGCTGGATTTGTCGCCGCTGACGCCGGATGGGTTGGCCGGGCTGGGTCTTGCCGCCATTGCGGCGCTGCCGTTGCAGACGGGGCGCCATAGGGTGACCGTTGGCGATGTATTCCATGTGCATCCCGGGGATGTGGCGCATATCGTGATCGAAGGCGGTTCGGACCGGTTCGACCATGTCGGCGAGGCGATGACGTCCGGCGTGCTGGAGGTCGAGGGCGATGCCGGGCAGCAGGCGGGGCGTCTGATGGCGGGCGGCATGCTGACGATCCGCGGCAGTTCCGGCGGCTGGGCGGCTTCGGGCCTGCGCGGCGGACGCGTTGAGATCCTTGGCGACGCGGGCGGCTTTCTCGGCGGTCCGTTGTCCGGGGAACGGACCGGGATGCGCGGCGGCATCGTGCTGGTGCATGGCAAGGCTGGCGCCCGTGCGGCGGACCGACTGCGCCGCGGCCTGGTGATCATTGAGGGCGACGCGGGCGAGCATGCCGGCAGCGGGATGGTGGCCGGGACTTTGGTGGTGTGCGGCGCGGCGGGGGCGTTGCCGGGCATTCTGATGCGCCGCGGCACCATTGTCCTGGGGCATCCGGCGGAGCTGGCGCCGAGTTTCGTGGTCTCGGGCGGTGCGCCGCTGGTGTTCAGCGGATTGCTGGCGCGGGCGGTGGCGCCGGTCAGCGAGGCGGCTGCCGGGTGCGTCCGACAGGCGACGGCTCGCTATGCGGGCGACACGGCGGTGTCGGGCAAGGGCGAGATTTTCGTCGCGGGCTAGCGCTTCTTTGGTTTGGTCCGGGATGCCGCGAGGGAGGCATCGACAGCGCGGCGGGCCCATTCGCGAAAGGTGTCGGGCGCGTCCAGCAGGTCGGGCGGACAGCGCCAGTAGGAACGGATGGTGTTGGTTCCGGTCCTGGTTTCGTAGCTGAACGGGGCTTCCCCGGCGGCTTCGTAGTCGGGTTGGTTGGCGGGGCCGACTTTGAAGAAGAGTTCCCCTTCGGCGATGAGGCCGAACATGAGGCCGCGCAGGAACAGGCCGGTGCCACCGAACATCCGCCGCGCGGAGACGGGTCCGAGCGGGGCGAGCAGTTCCAGCAGATGCGCGGTGCGTTGATCGGGTTCGTGCCCGGGCAGGACTGTAATACTTTCGGTCAAATGGTTTTTCCAGCCCGCAAATAAGCGGAAATGGCCGCGCGCAAAAGGGGCGTTCGCGGGCGGTGCGGACCCGTTTGGTGACGCGGCGCTTTTCCAGCGATCCGGCGCCCTGGCGTTAACCGGTTGTTAACCGGATCGATGCTATCCGGCCCCGGTCGAACAGCGAGCAAAACGCCGATGCGTAAAGATTTCCCCGGGGACTTTGCCTCGGCGCTGACGTCCGGAGGCGACAGCCGACTCGATATCGGCGGGCTCTCCGGCCTGAACAAATACTTGTGCCCTGCCATGCCGGACGCCGGTATCGTCTGTGCATCGTCCTGCACGGCTTCGCCGATTGAGCAAAGCAGCTTCGATGCGGCGGCTGGTTTCTTCAGCGCTTTGTCCGGCGCTGCCTCGGTCCGGTCCCGCGGCTTGTTGCTTCTGGAACAAGCCTGGAGGATCGAAGAATACCTGCTGCGATACTTTGCGGCCGGTGGGCTGGCGAAGGCGATCCTCTGCCCGTCCGGGACGGATGCCGTGCTGACGGCAGCCGAATTGCTGGCCGCGGAGCATGGCGGTGCGCCGATGACGGCGATCCTGCCGTCGGCAACGGAGACCGGAACCGGCGTTCCGCTCGCCGCGGCCGGGCGGCAGTTCGACGGGCCTTGTCTTGGGCGGCCCGTCACGCAGGCCCAGATCGACGTGCTGGAGGTGGCGCTGCGCGGGCCGGACGGAGCGCCGCTGCCGATCGATGAGGTCGATGCGGCTTACGCCTCAGCGGTAGCCGCGGCGCCGGGCCGGGCTGTCGTGTATCTGACGCATGGCACCAAGACCGGGTTGATCGCGCCGCACAATCCCCCCGCCGAAGCCGAGGTGATCGTCGATGCGTGCCAGGCTCGGATCGATCCGATACGTGTGGCGGAGTATTTGCGGCGCGGGTGGCCGGTGGTCGTCACCGGCTCCAAGTTCTTCGGCGGTCCCGCGTTTTCCGGGGCCGTGCTGTTCCCGGCCGCTCGGCGCACCGCGGTGGCGGGTGGCGAGACGCCTGGTCTCGGCACGGTGCTGCGCTGGACCGCGGCGGTCGAGGTGATGGAGCGGTTTTCCCCGGCTGCGCCAAGAGCCTCCGGGTTCCTGGAGCGGCGGGTTACCGAGATCGTGCAGGAGATCGCGGCGAACCCTGCCCTTCTCCCCATCGGCGGCCTCACCCGCAACGGTCCGCACTGGGCCGATCGGCCGAGCATTGTGACGTTCGCGGTGCGTGGCGCAGGGCAACTGTTATCGGTTGCGGATCTGAAGCCGATGCATGAACGGTTGGCGCGGGGCGGGGTGTTGCTGGGTCAGCCGGTCAGCCTCGGGACGTTCGGCGGGCTGCGCGTCGCCATTGGTGCGCGGGATTTGGTTAAGGAGGCGCTCGGCGAGGTCGATCGGCTTTTGGAGGCGATCAGGGGGCTGGGGCATGAGGCGGCGGGCAGTCTGGCTGTTGCGGCTGAGTGATACCGGCCCCTGTTGATTGCGCCCCCCGGCGCTCCAACCCGTCATGCCGACGGAGGTCGGCATCCACACCTTCCGCCCGCCAGGGAAAGGCGTGGATGGCGGGCCTGCGCCCGCCATGACGACGATACGCCGGCCCGTCGGTCAGTCACCACAGCGGTTGATGTAGCCCTATACTGCGGCCAGGACCGACGCGCAGATCCGGGCGACGTCTTCCTCCGTCAGGTCGGGGTGTATCGGCAGGGCGAGGATCCGGGTCGCCAGATCGTCCGATACCGGCAGTGCCGAGCCGTCGTGCTGGGCGCTGTAGGCGGGTTGGCGGTGCAGCGGGCGGGGGTAGTAGATCGCCGTCGGCACGCCATCGGCGCGTAACGCGGCCTGGATGCGGTCGCGGGCGGCCTCGTCCTTGAGCAGGATGGCATAGATCGCCCAGGCGCTGGTGCTGTCGGGGACGCGCTGCGGGGTGGTCACCGCGTTGCCCAGGCGCTGGTCGTAGGTCCGGGCGATGCGCTCGCGGGCCTGTAGTTCCTCGGGGAAGACGGCCAATTTCGACAGCAGGATCGCGGCCTGGATCGAGTCGAGGCGGCCGTTCATGCCGGTGCGCAGCACCTCATACCGGGTCTTGCCCTCCCCATGCGTGCGCAGGCTGCGATAGAGATCGGCTTTTTCTTCGGATTCGGTGAACAGCGCGCCGCCATCGCCGTAGGCGCCGAGGGGCTTGGACGGGAAGAAGCTGGTGGCGGTGGCATCCGCCTGGCTGCCGACGGGGCGGCCATGCAGGCTGGAGCCGAAGCTCTGCGCGAGATCGTCCAGCAGGAACAGATGGTTGCAGCGGGCGATGTCCGTCAGCGCGGGCCAGTCGGCGGGCTGTCCGAACAGGTCGACGCCGATGATGGCGCGAGGCTTCAGCTTGCCGGCTTGCCGGGTTGCCTCGATCCGCTGGGTCAGGTGGGCGATGTCGATCTGGAAGGTGCGGGGATCGACATCGACGAAGACCGGGGTGGCGCCGAGCAGCAGGGGCACCTCGGCGGTCGCGGTGTAGGTGAAGGCGGGGAGGAACACCGCGTCGCCGCGGCCGATGTCCTCAGCCATCAGGGCGATCTGCAGGGCGTCAGTGCCGGAACTGACGCTGACGCAGTGTTTGGCGCCGCAGAATTTGGCCAGTTCGGCCTCCAGTTCGCGCACTTCGGGGCCGAGGATGAACTGGCAGTGCTCCAGCACCGTGTCGATCCGGCGGCGGAGGTCCGCGGCGATGCGGGCCTGCTGCGCTTTCAGGTCGAGGAAGGGGATGGCGCGGGGGGAGTCGGACATGGGACCTCGGATGGTGGATTATCGGGTCGGCGGCGCTGCCGTCATGGTGGCCGAAGGGCCACCATCCACGCCTTGCGGTGGCTGTTCAGACGAAGGCGCGGATGGCGGGCCTTCGCCCGCCATGACGGCCTGGACGGAGCCTTGGCCCGCCGCGACCGTGAGCGGGGCGCGTTCGGCAGCCATGACGAAAAGGTGGCGCGTCACGCCCGCACCTCTCCGGCCGAACCGTCGATGTTGTGTTCGAACTCGGGAATCAGGCGGCCCAGCAAGGTCAGCGCCAGCTTGACCTGGCCGCCGCGGCAGGCGCTGGCGATTTCCTCGATGGCGCGGCCGACGATGGCGGGATCGGCGGTGCGGGGGGAGGCCATCAGCAGCCCGGCATACCCTGTCGGCTCGGGGGGTTCCTTGCCGTGGAACAGTTCCTCGAACAGCTTTTCGCCGGGGCGCAGGCCGGTGAAGCGGATTTCGATGTCCTGCTCCGGCTGTAATCCGGCGAGGCGGATGATCTGGCGGGCGAGGTCGACGATCTTCACCGGCTCGCCCATGTCCAGCACGAAGATGCCGCCGTTCTCCCCCGACGGCAGCGCCGCGCCGTTCACCCCGAGCACGCTGGCCTGCAGCACCAGGCCGACGGCCTCGCGCACCGTCATGAAGTAGCGTTGCATGTCGGGATGCGTAACGGTCAGCGGGCCGCCACGGGCCAACTGGCGCTGGAACAGCGGCACCACGGAGCCGGTGCTGCCGAGCACATTGCCGAACCGCACGGTGATGCAGCGCATCCCCTGCTGCGCGGTCCGCGCCGAGATATCCAGCGCCTGGCAGTACATCTCCGCCAGCCGCTTCGACGCGCCCATGACGCTGGTCGGGTTCACCGCCTTGTCGGTGGAGATCAGCACCATCGCCAGTGCACCCACGGCCTTGGCGGCATCGGCGACGTGGCGGGTGCCGGCGGCGTTGGTGGCCATGCCCTCCAGCGGGTTGGCCTCCACCATCGGCACGTGCTTCAGCGCGGCGGCGTGGAACACCAGCTCTGGCCGGTATTCCTCGAACACCGCGCGGATGCGGGATTCGTCGCGGATGTCGGCGATCAGGGCGCGGCGGTTGACGCCGGGGTGGGTCTCCGCCAGCTCCAGATCGATCTGCCACAGCGCGTATTCGCCGTTATCGAGCAGGATCAAGGTGCCGGGGCCGAAGGCGGCGACCTGGCGGGCGAGTTCGCTGCCAATGGTGCCGCCCGCGCCGGTGACAATGACGCGCCGCCCCTGGATCAGCCGCGCCATGCCGTCGCGGTCGAGCGGGACCTGCGGGCGGTTGAGCAGGTCCTCGATCGCGACGGGGCGGAGTTCGACGGGGCGCGGCTTGTCGCTGTGATCCGCCAGCGCGGTGGGGCGCGGCGCCTGGCGGACCTGCAGGCCGAAGCGGTCAGCCTCCGCCACCACGCGAACCAGGCGGGCGCCGGCCAGTTCGGGGGTGACGAAGACCAGGGTGCCGGGCAGGCGGTCCTCGTTGCGGAGCTGCTCCAGCACGCTGGCGGCGTCGTCGAGCGAGCCGAGGATGCGGTAGCCCTGGATGCGGCGGCCGGTTTGGCGGTCGGAGGAGGCGAGCAGGCCCTCCACCCGGAAGAGTTGCCGCCGATCGCGGGCCAGGGCGCGGATGAAGAGATCGGCGTCCTCGATGCTGCCGGCGAGCAGGATGGTGGCGTTGGTTTCCACCGGCCGGGCGGCGGGGCGGCCGCGGCGCCAGCGGTAGAAGACGCGGGGGGCGCCTAGCAGGGCGAGCAGGGTGAGGGCGAGGATGACGGGGAAGGCCGGGTTGGGCTGGTTGATGCCGGCGAGCGTGGTGGCGCCGGCGAACAGGGCGGCACCGAGGGCGGCACTGGCGGCGACGGTGAACAGGTCGCCGATGGCGGCGAAGCGCCAGTATTGCAGGGAGAGGCGGAACGGGATGCCGGCGATCAGCAGGGCGGCGGCGCCGAGGGGGATGGTCCAGAGCGGGTGGTACGGAGGCACGGCCGGGTCGGCGAGGAACCTCGCCACCGGCACGGAGAGAGCCGCCATGCCGCCGTCGAGGACGACATTGACGGCGATGCGAATCAGGGAACGCGCCGCGGCCATGGGCGGGGGTATAGCGCGGGTGGGGTTGGGGGGATAGCGGGGTGTGGGGGTGGCGGGGATGTTGAGGCAGACTGGGCTACCGCAGTTTTATATCCGCAAGCTGCGACGTATCGTACTCTCAACAGGCAGCGGCGTATCGAAAGCTCAACTTGAACGGTTGTTGAGAAATTCATGGCTCCGCCAGCGGTTCGGAAAAAACGGCATCCATGCGGGTTTGACAGGATCTCACGAAACCGCGAGAAGCGGGTATATGCAGGTAGCGAGGTAGGATCTGGTTCGGGTTTCTATCCTGCCGATTTAGGGACGAAGGAAAGAGCTTTCGATGAGTGAGGTACACAGTTTGCTCGTGGAATGTCCAATCGGACCCGGGGAGCCGATTAAGGCTGCCAAACTTGCACCATTTGATCTTCAAACTTCCGCCAAAGCACTGTTCACCGACCCGGCGAAGCTGCCGTGCCCCGCTCTGGCGCGAATTGTAACCCGAAGCAACGGCATCGCTGAAATCATGCTGCTCTTTGGTGGCAAAGAGCATGGCAATGAGATCGGGCTCGGAGAAGTCGAGCGGATCGACCAAGGCGATTAAAAAAATTCTCGACGCTCAAGGAAACTCAACGTGGAGACATTGCCAATCGGTTTAAAGCTTATTTTGATATTCATCACCTTGGGCAGCGCTGCGTCCACGGGCACTCTTGAAACCCACATGGGAAAATTCTGGACCAGGGTATTCTTAATTTGCACGGTGATTATGACCGTTTGTTCGTTCGTGGGCAGTTCTCCCCTGGAGCTCGCTGATTATGCCCTGACCGATCTTAAGAAGTATTTTGCTCCCGTTCCTACAATCACAACTCCGCAGCCACATCCAGATCCGACCCCTCTCCTGCCAAAACCCCAAAATCCTCCTCTGACAGCGCAGTCGCCCCAAATCCGGCGAACACAGCCTGAAGCACCTAAAAAGACCGCGATAATTCCAGATGGTGCGCATGCACCGATACGCCCGTTAACGGCTCAGGGACCACCGCCCGCCGCCCCGCAAAGGCGTTGCACGAACGTCGGCGGGGTAAGTTTTTGCGAGGATTAAATGATGAGAAAAGTAATACCGGCGACTTGTGGACGGGTCGCAGGACTAGCGACATTCTTCCTCATCGGCTGCGCATCCGCGCCAGATGGCTATTCAAAGCCCGAGATCACGACGGTTACTCCGGGGCAATCTCTCATCGCAATGTATAGCGTCGACTGGGCTGACGACGCCGGAAACAAACGGACTGATATCGGAATAGTCGTGTACGATGGACAAGAGATTTTCGTCGAAAATCCACTCCTGGAACAATCAAGTGGTGAAAAATCGGGCTATCGATCGATAGTCCTGCAAAACCCTGGCGACCGAAAATGCCTGGAGCAAGAGAACCCGCCACCCCGAAAGAGCGGCCCTGTTTCTGGCAAATTTAAGATGTGTGCGAACATATTAGGACGTGATAAAGATGAGTTTTTATTGCAACAAACTAGTTATCTCGGAAATGTTTGGATGAGCCACGCCGTCCGGATTCGCTTTGGACTAAACTATTGCCAAATCAAGTTGGTGTCCGCCAAGAGGAATTTCCGCAACAGACCCGACACCGTCTCTCATGCTGCAGAAACGACTAGCCAGAGGTGTATCTATTTCAACCGCACCAAACCCATCGATATTTTCAAATGACCTGTCGCATCTGGCCGCCGAACCCGGCGACGCGATGACCGGCATCCGCGACCTGACCCGGGACGTGGCCCGGGACATGCGCGCGAACGGCGAATCCGTCCCGGAGCCGCTGTCGTCCAAAACCTGATCCGGCACGTTCATCGTGCACATCCCGCCCGAGCCGCATCGCCGCCCGGGCATCGAAGCGGCGGAGGCGCAGGTCAGCCTCAACCGGCTCATCAGCCACCGGCTGTCACTAACCGCCACGGACCCCGCCCCGCCCGGCGCAGCGCCGAAGCCTCAACCGGCTCCCGGGCCAAAGCGCAAAAAGGCAGAACACCCGGGAATAGCAGACAACGCCGCACCGGCGAGGCTGCGGAAAACACCCCGCCCCGCCGCCTAAACCGTCTGCAAATGGCCGTTCCTGGCTGCCTTCGCCAACCTGGCCTCAAACGCCGCTTCCGTGGCGATGCCGAAATTGGCGATCTGGCGGGCGGCCGTGACGACGTAAGTCGGACGAACCTTCCCTTCGGCGTTTGGTGCCGTCAACACCAGCCCGGTTTTCGGATGCCGGAAGATCACATGGCCGCCGCTTGGATCGGATACGAAGCCGAGCCCGGTTAGCGTGTCCCGGAGTTGCGCGAACGTCACCGGCTGAGTCATGTCTTACCTCTACCATCTGCCTCAGAACCGCGTTCTTGGCGGCACGCCAACCTTGAATTGCCTCCACGTCAACCTCTCTGCCCGGAAGGCGAACCTCAACCGAGGCCCCTGCCATTGTAGCCGATGAGATGCCGGCCCGGGCAAAATATTGCTGCAGATAGATCGCGTAGGCCTTGCAGGCCGCAGCATCGAAAACCATAAGATAGGCCGGCAACGGTTCGCTCTCCCGGGTCAGAATGTCCCGCTTGCTGATGCGAAATTTGATCTCGCCCGTCGCCGGGTCAACCCTCGGCATGTCCGTGGCCTTGATCTGAACGAAGATGCTGCCGTTCTCGTAGCGTCCCGCTTCGTCGAATGTAATGACGCTGTAGGTCGTATCCGTAATCGGCGTTCGTCTGCTCGACTGTGAACCCGCACGACACAATCAGGAAGGCCAGATGATGCAGGCTCATGTCAGCAATGACATGCGCCCTCACCGAGTCTTTCGCGATGTCATCAGGTGCTCGTGCCCCTTACGAAAGACCCCGCCGATCGCAGCGGCCACGATAGAACAATAAGTATGGGTTCGCATATATTCGCGCGAACCGCAATTACTCGGCGCGCGGGCGCTCGGCAACATCCTTTGATCCGGACCGATTTGGAATTGGAGCGGCGGCCCAATGTCGGCGACCGTCCTGTTACTCGGCTGGCGGGGGAACCGGCAGAGACGATATAAGCTCAGCAAGCCCGAGACCGCGCAGCACGCGCGCTTCGCAGGGCGGTTCGGCACGACCGCTGACAAGGAGGTCCCATGAGCGATCTTTACGACCGTGACTTCTACGCCTGGGCCAACGAACAGGCCGCCCTGCTCCGAGCGGGCGCGCTGGCGGCGGCCGACATCGACCATATCGCGGAGGAGATCGAGACCTTGGGCCGCAGCGAAAAACGCGAACTGGTGAGCCGATTGGAAGTGCTTCTGCTGCACCTGCTGAAATGGCGCTTCCAGCCGGAGCGCCGCGGCAAGTCGTGGGAAGTCCGTATCTTCAACACCCGCGATGCGCTGGCGGTGCATATGGCCGATAATCCCAGCCTGAAATCGGTGCTGCCCGAATCCGTGGCGACGGCCTATCGCCGGGCACGCCGGAGCGCGAGTCTCGAGACCGGCCTGCCGGATAGCGTTTTCCCCCTGGAATGCCCGTGGACCTTCGACGAGGCGATGGAGAGTGATATCGGCGAGCCATGACATCACGCGCCCGGGGCGCTCCGCCTCGCGGGTCCGGAGGCGGCCCTTCACCCAATCCCGCCTGAGCGAAGCGCGGACGTAAGAAGGCGCCCGCCAACAGCCCTTGGGCAGCAGCCGCCAACCCCTTCGATGCGGCAGCCTCCAACGCAGCGCCGCGGTAAGAACGAAGCAGCGCAAGAGAAAGACCATGCCGCACGACGCGACAGCCGTCCCCGTCCTGACCCGCTTTCGCACCGCTGTCAGCAACCTCTACGCCGATCGGCTGGCCGTGCGGCAAATTCCCCGGCACCACGCCGGAGGAAATGCTGGCCGAGATCACCCGCCACAGGCGGTCCACCGCGGAAGAATTTCAGGTTTTGGCGACCGAGCAGCCAATCGATGTGCGTGTTTGCACCGCCGCATCCGCGCCATGATCGAGGAGGCCGAGACCTTCATCGCCAGGCTGCCGAGCGACGCCGTCGGCGTGATCTTCCCGGACGGCGACAAGCCAGTGCAGCCGGACCCGGGCGCACTCGACAGGTATCAGCGCAAACCCGGTGCGCCGCCCGGCCTCTGGCCTTCGTCGCCGGAGATTACCCGCGCAATGCTCGAACGCTACGGCAAACCGATCCTCTGGCCCCACCGGCCTCGCAACCGACCGCAGCAGAGCCCGAGTCTCCGCCGTCACCGGTCCCGCCCGGTGCCCCGGCATCTGCCGCGCGTTCGCATGTATTACCTCCACCAGCGCCGCATATCTGTCCACCCCGAGCCACCGCATCGCCTCCGCGTGAGGTCAGAGCCATCCAGTTGCCCCCGGTAGCGGCAAAGGAAAGCCGATCTCGCCGCCGATCACGCTCCCCGCTACGCCAGGTCGAGGGAGAGTCCCAGTCTCGTGAGCCCGGCCCGCGCTGTGTCCGCCTCCATGGCATACCCGTTGCACTACAACGGAGGCCGGGCGCGATGGCTCCCCCCAGCAGGCGTGGCTCCCGGTGCGCCACGCTGCGGAGTGTGAAGGACCCTCAATGAGCGACATAAGCTTGGACCCAGGCGGCACCGGGGAGATGCCCGGCACACAGCACTGGCCCGCCGACTACAGCCCGCGGCTGACCAACGAGGATCTGGCGCCGCTGCGCGACCAATCCTGGGGCGCGTACAATATTTTTGCATTCTGGATGTCCGATGTGCACAGCGTCGGAGGCTACATCACCGCGGGCAGCCTGTTCGCACTTGGGCTGCAAAGCTGGCAGGTGTTGGTTTCATTGTTGATCGGCATCATGATCGTGCAGTTCTTCTGCAACCTGATCGCCAAGCCCAGCCAGACGGTGGGCGCACCGTATCCGGTGGTGTGCAGGGCGCCGTTTGGAGTTTTAGGCGCCAATATCCCGGCGATCATTCGCGGCGCGATCGCGCTCGCCTGGTACGGTATCCAAACGTATCTCGCATCGGCCGCATTGCTGATCGCATTCCTGCGATTTTTCCCCGATCTGGCGCCCTATGCCGACGTCGCGCGGCACGGTTTCGCCGGACTTTCCACCCTGGGGTGGGCGGCATTCATGACCCTGTGGGTGCTGCAAGCCATCGTGTTCTGGCACGGAATGGAGAGTATTCGCCGATTTATCGACTGGGCCGGCCCGGCGGTTTATGTCGTCATGATCATCCTCGCCATCTACCTCGTGGCGAAAGCCGGGATCGGCAATATCGGCCTGACGCTCGGCACTGTGAAGTACACCGGTTGGGCGTCCGCCGGAGTCATGCTCAACGCGATCGCGCTGGTGGTTTCCTACTTCTCCGGTCCGATGCTCAACTTTGGTGATTTCTCCCGCTACGGGCGAAGCTTTGGCGCGGTGAAGACCGGGAACTTCTGGGGATTGCCAGTCAACTTCCTCGGCTTTTCTTTGCTGACGGTGATCACCACGGCGGCGACGCTGCCGGTGTTCGGGACCCTGATAACCGATCCGGTGGAAACCGTCGGCCGTCTCGACAGCACGGCGGCGGTGATCCTGGGCACTGTGACATTCGCGATCGCCACGATCGGGATCAACATTGTCGCCAATTTCGTTTCTCCCGCATTCGACTTTTCCAACGTCGCGCCGAGTTACATCAGTTGGCGAACCGGCGGCATGATCGCGGCGGTCGGGTCGATCTTTCTCACTCCCTGGAACCTCTACCGCAGTCCGGAGGTGATCCATTATACGCTCGACATCCTGGGGTCGTTCATCGGGCCGTTGTTCGGTATTCTGATCGCCGATTTCTACATTGCGAAGCGGCAGCGCCTGGATGTCGATTCGCTGTACTCCATGAATCCGGCCGGACGCTATTGGTATAACGGCGGCTACAACCGCGCCGCGATCATCGCGCTGATCCCGGCGGCGCTGGTGCCGATCATCTGTGTGCTGACACCCGGCCTTGGAACCCTGGCGAACTTCACCTGGTTCATCGGCGTAGCAATCGGCTTTGCCATCTACGTTACGATCGGGCCGCGCGAGCATACCTGATCCCGGAACGATTAGCCGCTGCGCCGGGGCGGACCATAGCCGCCCCGACTCGCCCCCGCAGCCTGCGAGACCGCCTGCCGAATCGTCTCCCCTGCGATTTATTGCCAACTCGATCGCTTGCTTGATCTAAATCAATGCGGCCTATCCACGCCGATGCTCAAGCTCAAGATCGTTGCAGCAAAAATCGGTAAAGTGGTGTGGCTGTGCGCTGATTGCCGTCACTGACCGCCAAACAAGACCGGAGGGGATGACAGCCCCGACAGGAGGACCGCCGACGACCAACCCCAGTATTCGGGTATAGAGCGTACAGAAACGTTCATCGCCGTCCGCCCCGGACGGTCGGCGCAAAGGGAGAAACCAACTTGAGAAAGCAGGCAAAAGCTGCTGCGTGCGTCGCGGCTACGGCAACCCTGGTGCTGCTGGCGGCCGCATGGCCGGCCCGGGCGCAATCCGCCGGCCAATGGAAAAACCCCGATCATCTCTACGCCAAGATCTGCGCGAACTGCCATGATACCGGAGTCGGCCCCACCATAGTCGGCCGCGACTTCAAGCCGGATCATTACGTGACCACCGTCCGGCACGGCAGCAAGGCGATGCCGGCGTTTCGGGTCACCGAAATCGACGATGCCGCCCTGCTGATGCTCGCGGAACAACTCGCCGCAGTTCCGCATATGGACATCATCGAGGTCAAGCCATGATCTTCGGCAGACGCACCTTTGTCGCCGGCACCCTCGCGGTTCTGGGCGCCGCCGCCGCACGACCCGCGACGGCACACGTTTCGCCCGAGGCATTGCTGCTGCTGGACCCGGCCGCCCCGCCCGCCTTCCGGAACGCCCTGGCCGCGTCCCGCCTGTCCTTCATCGATCGCCGCGCCGGCGATATCTCCGTGCTGGCGGACAGCGTCGCCTGGCTCACCGCACGACCCGGCCGCCGGATGGTTGGCTTGTTGGGCGATGCCGATGCCGTTCTGCTCGACCAGTTCACCCGGGACGGCGCCATAAGGTGCCTGTCGTCGGCGCAGCACTGCGGCAGCGCCGGTACGTCGCGGCACCGTATCACCGCCCTGTCCACCAATGCCGGCCTCGGCCGGTCGCTGGCGAACGAACTGGCTGCGGCCGGAACGAACTTCGCCGTTGTTTCCGAACCGCTGGTGACGCCTCGCGCCGCCGTGCCGCTGCCGCGGATCCCGGCATCAGCCGCCGCAACCGGCCGCGGCTGGGCAGACGCGCTGGGCACCGCAATGGCGATGATCGCCGCCGGCAACTGGCCCGCCCGGGCGCCCGACGCTCCGGGCTCGTTCGGAGCTAACGGCGCGCGCTCCGATACATTTGCCCTCAGGTCTTTCGTCTTCGCCAGCTAACCGGCTGCCGCTCAAACAAATCAAGTCCCGGGAGGGAACCATGGCTGATAAATACATCGCCTTGCCGAACGGCGTGTCGGAGCGCGACTTCGACGCCGCCATCGGCGAATTCCGCGCCGCCCTCGGCGATGACAACGTCTACGTCGAAGCCGAGCGCCTAGCCGCCTACGGCAAGATCATGTTGCCGGTGCCCGATGCCGAGCATGCGCCATCCGCCGCGATTTCGCCGACATCGGTGGAGCAGGTGCAGCGCTGCGTGGCAATCTGCAACAAGTATCGCGTGCCGGTCTGGCCGATATCGACCGGCAAAAATCTCGGCTACGGTTCGGCCGCGCCCGGAAACCGCGGCCAGGTGGTGATGGACCTGCGCCGCATGAACCGTATTCTCGATGTCGATGCGGACCTCTGCACCGCGCTGGTTGAGCCGGGTGTTACTTACCAACAACTTTATGACTACATACAAGAGCGCAAACTGCCGCTGTGGCTGTCCTGTCCGGCGCCTTCCGCGATCGCCGGACCGCTCGGCAACACCGTCGATCGCGGCGTCGGCTATACGCCCTATGGCGAACATTTCCTGTTCTCCTGCGGAATGGAAGTGGTAATGCCGACCGGCGAGGTGTTGCGGACGGGGATGGGGTCGTTGCCGAACAGCAATACGTGGCAGGTCTTCAAGTGGGGTTTCGGCCCTTATCTCGACGGCATCTTCACGCAGTCGAATTTCGGTATCGTCACGAAGCTGGGCCTCTGGCTGATGCCCGCGCCGCCGGCTTTCAAGCCGTTCGTCATCCGCTATTCCGACGAAGCCGACATCGTCGCCGCGGTGGAAACGCTGCGCCCGTTGCGAATGGCCAATATCATCCCCAACGCCGTGGTGATCTCGCACGCCCTGTGGGAAGGCGGCACGGTCGCCAAGCGCGCGGATTATTTCACCGGCGCCGGATCGATCAGCGATGCGGCGGTGCAACGCATGGCGCGAGAGCGCAACATCGGCATGTGGAACCTCTATGCCGGCCTCTACGGATCGCCCGAGCAGATCGAGGTCAACTGGAACATCATCCAGGGTGCGGTGAAGGCATCCGGACTGGGCGAGATCCTGACCGCGGAACAACTCGACCACGACCCGGTGTTCAAATACCGCTCCGACCTCATGCAGGGCAAGATGAACGTCAAGGAGTTCGGGCTGTACAACTGGCGCGGCGGCGGCGGCTCGTGCTGGTTCGCACCGGTCAGCCAGGCGCGCGGCGGGGAAGCCAAGAAGCAGGTGGCGATGGCGAAGTCGATTCTTGGCCGTCATGGCCTCGACTATGTGGCCGAATTCATCGTCGGCTGGCGCGACATGCACCATGTCATCGACGTGCTGTTCGACCGCACCGACGCCGCCCAGACCAAGGCCACCAACGACTGTTTTCGCGAGCTGCTGCACGAATTCGCCGCCGAGGGCTACGGCGTCTACCGCGCCAACACCGCCTTCCAGGAGGAAGTCGCCACCCTTTACGGCGACGTCAAGCGCGACGTGAACCAGAAGATCAAGCGGGCGCTCGACCCCAACGGCATCATCGCCCCCGGCAAGTCCGGTATCTGGGTATGAGATAAGGCAAGCGCGGCGGTCATCGATGAGGACCGCCGCGCTTGCCCCCCATCCCGCTTCCCCCCAATCTGCCCGGGCAAGGGGGAAAGCATGCGCATCGAGATTATCTGCACCGGCGACGAGGTGCTGACCGGCAAGATCACCAACACCAACTTCTCCTATATCGCGCAGAAGCTGGAGGACGTCGGCCTGTCCGTCTTTTGGGGCACCACCGTCGGCGACGACCGCGACGCCCTGCTCACCGCCTTCCAACTCGCCGCCGGACGTGCCGATGCGGTCATCGTCAACGGCGGCCTCGGCCCCACCGTGGACGACCTGTCGCAGGAGATCGCGGCCCGGGCCGCCGGGGTCGAACTGGTCCTGCATGAGGCATGGCTGGCCCGGATGCAGGACTTTTTTGCCCGCCGCATGCGCACCATGCCACCGAACAACGTCAAGCAGGCGATGCTGCCGGCAACGGCCGAAATGCTCGACAACCCCGTCGGCACCGCCTGCGGCTTCGCCCTCGACATCGGCAAGGCGCGCTTCTTCTTCACCCCCGGCGTGCCGCGCGAACTGCGCCGGATGCTGGAGGAGCAGGTGATTCCCCGCATCCTTGCCCGCTCCGGCGCCCCGGCGTCGATCCACCTGAAGCGGTTCCATTCCTACGGCCTCGGCGAATCCCACGTGGATCAACTGCTCACCGGGGTTGAGACGCTGGACCCGGACGGCGGCATCAAGCTGGGTTTTCGGGCGCATTACCCGCAGTTGGAGACCAAGCTGACCGTCCGCGGCACCGACATGGACGACGTGCACCGCAAGCTCGCCCCGGTCACCGCGGAAGTCCGCAAGCGCCTCGGCAACTTCATCGTCGCCGAGGACGACGAGACGCTGGAGGGCGTCACCCTGGCCGCCCTGACCAAGCTGAACGCGACCCTGACCCTGGTGGAAACTTTCACCGCCGGGGAGATCGCCGCCCGGATCGCCCACCTGCCGGGCGCCGAAAAAGTGTTCCGCCACGGCACCGTATCGCGCCACCTGGATCATCTGTTCGGGGTCCCGCTTCCCGCCGAACTGGACCAGGCCACCACCGAGGCCGTCGCCCGCGCCGCGCGCGAGCAGACCGGTGCCAGCCATGCCCTGGCGGTGCTCATAGAACTCGATGACGGTGCCGACAGGATCGATTTCGGCGGCACGATCTGCATCGCCATCGCAACGGCGGACCGGGTCGCCTTCCGCCGATCGCGCATTTTGGGCGGACGCGAATGGGTCCGATTGGGTGCGGCCGAATTGGCCCTCGATTGCCTGCGCCGCTTCCTGCAAGGCTTGCCCGTGGTCGAGCGCATCGACTTCGAGAAGACCTGACACGGACCGTTCATGACACGCCGCGAGATCGACTCCCCCTACGCCTGGTTCCGCCTGGCGATCTCCATGCTGCTGGGCACCCTGGGCGGTGCCGGCATGTGGTCGGTTGTCGTCGCCCTGCCCGCCGTCCAGGCCGGGTTCCACGCCGAGCGCGGCGCCGCCTCCCTCCCCTTCACCCTCACCATGATCGGCTTTGGCGTCGGCGGCGTCTTCATGGGGCGTCTGGCGGACCGCAAGGGGATCGTCCTGCCGGTGCTCATCGGCTGCGGGTCGATCGCCGCGGGCTACAGCCTCGCCGCCGTTTCCACGAACCTGTGGCAGTTCAGCGCCGCCTATCTGTTCATCGGCATGTGCGGCACGGCCGCGACCTTCGTGCCGCTGCTGGCCAACGTCTCGCTGTGGTTCGAGAAGCGCCGCGGCATCGCGGTGGCGCTGTGCGCCTCCGGCAACTACCTGTCCGGTGCGGTCTGGCCGGCGATCGTCGAGCCGTTGATCCGCGCCTATGGCTGGCGCACCGCCCACCTCGCCATCGCGCTGATCTGCCTGCTGGCCATGCCGCCATTGGCGTTGCTGCTGCGTGGGCCGCCGCCGCAGCGCGCCACCGGAGCGCCCTCGGCCGCCGCCGTACACCGCAAGATCGACCTGCCGCCGGCGATGGCGCAAAGCCTGCTGGCGGTCGCCGGACTGGCCTGCTGCGTGGCGATGGCGATGCCGCAGGTCCATATCGTCGCCTACTGCGGCGACCTCGGCTACGGCGCGGCCAGCGGCGCGCGCATGCTGTCGCTGATGCTCAGCCTCGGCGTCGTCTCCCGCATCGCCTCCGGGTTCCTGGCCGATCGGCTTGGGGGCTTGATGACCTTGGCGATCGGGTCCGTGGCGCAGATGGCGGCGCTGACGCTGTACCTGATGATGGACGGGCTGGCGTCGCTGTATGTGATCTCCGCGCTGTTCGGCCTGTTCCAGGGCGGCCTGGTGCCGAGCTACGCGATCATCGTTCGGGAATCGTTTCCGGCGAAGGAAGCCGGCGGGCGCGTCGGCGTGGTCATGATGATGACCCTGCTCGGCATGGCACTGGGCGGCTGGATGTCGGGCGCGATCTTCGATGTCACCGGATCATACCGCGCCGCCTTCGCCAACGGCATCGCCTGGAACGCCCTCAACCTCCTGATCGCCCTGTTCCTGCTCAGCCGATCGGCCGTTAGCGTACCCCGCTTGGCCAGAGGACGACACGCAGGGTCTGCAACAGGATGACGAAGTCGAACAAAATCGAGAAATTCTTCACATAGTACAGGTCGTAGCTCAGTTTCGACCGCGCATCGTCGATCGAGGCGCCATAGGGATAGTTGATCTGCGCCCATCCGGTCAGCCCGGCCTTGACCATGTGCCTTTCATTATACAGCGGGATCTTCTCCGCCAGTTCGGCGACGAATATCGGCCGCTCCGGGCGCGGCCCGACAAAGGACATGTCGCCGCGCAGGATGTTCACCAGTTGCGGCAGTTCGTCGATCCGGGTGCGCCGCAGGAAGGCGCCGGCCCGGGTGATGCGGTTGTCCTTCTCCATCGCCCACACGGCGCCCTTGGCCTCGGCGTTCACCCGCATGGTGCGCAGCTTCATGATCCAGAACACCCGGCCGTCCAGCGTCACCCGTTCCTGCCAGTAGAACACCGACCCCGGCCCTTCCCAGCGGATCGCGATCATGCCGCCGAGGATCAGCGGCGCGGTCAACAGCAACACGATGGAACTGACCAGCAGGTCGAAAGCCCGCTTCAGGAAGCGGTCCAGTGCGCCGAAGGTAAAGCCGCCGCTGTAGATCAGCCACCCCAGGTCCATCCGCTTGAGATCGATGCGGCGGATCTCCTTCTCGACGAAGCTGAGGTATTGCACCACGGGATAGCCGGCGCGCTTGCACTCCAGCAGGCGCTGCAGGTTCATGCCGCGCCGTTCGTCCGGGGCGACGATGATCACGTCGGCCGCCACCATCCTGGCGACGCTCAGGACATCGAACCCGGCCGGGGTGTGGATGCCGCCGGGCAGGTCGTCCGCAAGCCGCTTGTCGATCTCGCCCAGCCCCGGGTCGTGCAGCAGCGCGACCTCGTCGTTCAGCCGGCTGCCCTCCCGCCCGAGCATCAGCAGCAGGTCCCAGGCGCGCTGCCCGGCGCCGATGATCAGCAGCCGGCGGCTGAGGACATGCCGGCGCACCAGCAGGTCGACAACGATGCGCGCGGCAACCGCGCAGACGGTGAACGCCACCAACGCAAGGGCGAACAGCACCGCCTCGTCCTGGCCGCCGCGCGGCGCGGCACCCGGAATCAGCACCGGCTGGATCAGCGACAGCAGCACCGCGAGCGCGGCGCCCATGCCGACGACCAGCGGCACCCGCGTCAGGGAACGCCCGAGTTCCACCACCGCCTCGCGCCGGTAGAGACCCATGGCGAACAGCAGCAGCAGGTCGAACAGCGGATAGCTGAACCCGCGCGCATCCACCGGCACGGCGGACAGCGACAGCAAGCCGGGCCGGGCCACCAGCAGGACAAGCGGCCAGACCGCCAGGACGAGCACGGCATCCAGCCCGAACAGCACCGTCCCCGTGGTCGTCTTCGAAAGTCGCATCATCACCTTGATCCTGCCGGCGGCCGAGCCCTCAGCCCGGCACCGGACGGGTCGTATCAGAATCAAGTATGATTTCGCACCGGAATTCTCAAGGTGCAGTGGCAGGGCGCACATGCCCCCTCGACGCGCCAGCCCCGGCGCCCCAATTATGCGACCTGAGGAGCCCAAATGTCGCAGACCCTTCTCCGCACCCCGCCCGTACTGTTCATGCCGCAGAAGCAGGCGGCCAAGCCGATGACGCGGACCTTGCGCGTCGTCTCCGAGTATGAACCCGCCGGCGACCAGCCGACGGCGATCCAGGAGCTCGTCCGCGGCGTGAACGCCGAGGAGCGGGACCAGGTGCTGCTCGGCGTCACCGGGTCGGGCAAGACCTTCACCATGGCCAAGGTGATCGAGCAGGTGCAAAAGCCGACCTTGATACTGGCGCCCAATAAGACGCTGGCGGCACAGTTGTACGGGGAGATGAAAAGTTTTTTTCCGGATAATGCAGTCGAGTACTTCGTCAGTTACTACGACTATTACCAGCCGGAAGCCTACGTCCCCCGCACCGACACCTATATCGAAAAAGACGCGCAGATCAACGAGCAGATCGACCGGATGCGGCACGCCGCCACGCAGTCCCTGCTGGAGCGCAACGACGTCATCGTGGTCGCCTCGGTGTCCTGCATCTACGGTATCGGCTCGGTCGAAACCTATTCGAAGATGGTGGCGAAGCTGGAGGTGGGCGGCCGCATCGACCGCGACAAGCTGGCCAAGGCGCTGGTCGACCTGCAGTACCGCCGTAACGACACCGGCTTTGCCCGCGGCTGTTTCCGGCTGCGCGGCGAAATCGTCGATATTTTCCCCAGCCATTACGAAGACCGCGCCTGGCGGATCACCCTGTTCGGCGACGAGATCGAAACCGTGCGCGAGTTCGATCCGCTGACCGGCGAAATCACCGCCGAACTCAAGGACGTCACCGTCTACGCCAACAGCCACTACGTCACACCGCGGCCGACGCTGACCCAGGCGGTGCGCGACATCAAGATCGAACTGAAGGAACAGCTCGCGCTGCTGAACGCCGAGGGCAAGCTGCTGGAAGCGCAGCGCCTGGAACAGCGCACGATCTTCGATATCGAAATGATGGAGACCACCGGGTCCTGCAAGGGAATCGAGAACTACTCGCGCTATTTGACCGGCCGCGCCCCCGGCGATCCGCCGCCGACGCTGTTCGAGTACCTGCCGGAAAACGCCCTGCTGATTGTCGACGAATCCCACGTCACCGTCCCGCAAATCGGCGGCATGTTCAAAGGCGACTACGCGCGCAAGACGGTGCTGTCGGAGTTCGGCTTCCGGCTGCCGTCCTGCGTCGATAACCGGCCGCTGAAGTTCGAGGAATGGGAACGCTTCCGTCCCATGACCATCTTCGTTTCCGCCACGCCGGGCCCGTGGGAAATGGAGCGCACCGGCGGCGTGTTCGCGGAACAGGTGATCCGCCCGACCGGCCTGATCGACCCGGTCACTGAAATTCGCCCGGTGGAATACCAGGTCGATGACCTGCTGCACGAATGCAAGGCGGTTGCCGCCGCCGGCGGCCGCGTCCTGGTCACCACGCTGACGAAACGGATGGCCGAGCAGTTGACCGATTACCTCACCGAACAAGGCGTCAAGGTCCGCTACCTGCATTCCGACATCGACACGCTGGAGCGGATCGAAATTATCCGCGACCTCCGCCTCGGCGTGTTCGACGTGCTGGTCGGTATCAACCTGTTGCGCGAGGGTCTCGATATTCCCGAGTGCTCGCTTGTGGCGATCCTCGACGCCGACAAGGAAGGTTTCCTGCGCTCGCAAACGTCGCTGATCCAGACCATCGGCCGCGCCGCCCGGAACATCGACGGCCGGGTGTTGCTTTATGCCGACGTCATGACGAATTCGCTGCGTGTCGCGATCGAAACTACCGAGCGCCGCCGCAACAAGCAGCGGAGCTGGAACGAAGACCACGGCATCACCCCGATGTCGATCCGGCGGAACATCGGCAACGTGCTGGAGAGCGTCTTCGAGCAGGACTACGTAACCGTCGCTCCGATTGCCGGCTCTGAAACGAAGGAGTTCGTTGGCAAGGATTTGAAGGCGGCGATAGCCGATCTGGAAAAGCGCATGCGGGCGGCGGCGGCGGACCTGGAGTTCGAACAGGCGGCACGGCTGCGCGACGAGATCAAGCGGCTGGAAGCGCTGGAATTGGGCTTGCCGGCGCCGCCGGTGGCGACCGCGACGGCGCGGATGAACAAGAGCCGCGCGCCCGAACCGATGGGTCCGGGCGGTGGCGGCTACGATCCGTCCAAGCGCCGCGGCCGCAGCGGAATGCGCCGCCGCGGTCCGTGAAACGCGAGGCAACCGGACGCCGCCTGCCGTCGTTATCCCAATCGAGAACAGGCGCGGCGTCCGGGTGAAGCCCGGCAGACGCTGACGTTTCCCGGAGTGCCCGAGAGGCCACCGGCAACGGCGCCCTGTTGTCAGCGACAGCAACATCCAGGAGAGCCCAATGAAATCCTTGGTCCTCGGGGTCGCCATGACGGCGGTCCTGACAGCCGGCACCTGCTTCGCGCAAGGTACCGACAAGGCGTCCGGCACCAGCAACCAGGCGGTCGCCACCACCTCCGACAACGCATCCAGGCCCGCCGCGGGGTCGAACAGCTTCACCGCGGGGGAGGCCAAGGCACGGTTCGAGCGGCAGGGCTTTTCCAATGTCAGCGACCTGAAGAAGGACGACAACGGCGTCTGGCACGGCCGGGCGCAGAAGGACGGGTCAACCGACCATGTCTGGCTCGACTACAAAGGCAATATCGGCGTTTCGAACTAGGAGATCGCCTATGACACAACGCACCATCGCACGCCTGTACGACAGCTACGACCATGCCCAGCAAGTGGTGACCGAGCTTGAAGCCGCCGGCGTGCCGCACCGCGATATCAGTCTCGTTGCTAACGAGAACACGCGGAACGGATCCTCCACCGGCCATACGACAACCGCGGAAACCGCAGGGGGAGCGGGCGCCCTGCTCGGCACCGTCGCCGGCGGCGGTGTCGGGCTGCTGGCCGGGATTGGCGCGCTGGCGATTCCCGGCGTTGGTCCGGTCGTCGCGGCCGGCTGGCTTGTCGCGACGTTGACCGGCGCGGGCATCGGCGCGGCCGCGGGCGGCCTTGTCGGCGCTCTGACCGGCGCCGGCGTCAACAAGGAGGAAGCTCATGTCTACGCCGAGGGCGTCCGCGGCGGCGGCTCGCTGGTGACGGTGCGGGTCGAGGATGCCGATGCGGCGCGCGCCGAGGAGATCATGGGGCGGCACGGGGCGGTCGATTGGCAGCAGCGCCGGGCTTCGTACGGGCCGGACTGGCGCGGCTTCGACGAAGCCCGCGATCCGGCGGCCGATCGGCTGGGGTCGGGGGCCAATGTGCCGGTCGAACCTGCGCCGGGAGCCGATCCGGGGCGCCGACTGTAGGAACGGAAAGGGCGGGGACTTCGGGTTCCCGCCCGGGACGTTGGATTTTCCACCGATCCGTGCGATGGCAGCGGCGTTGATCCGAGACCGGAGGAACTCCATGCCAGCGCTTCGTATCGGCCTTCTGGCCTTTCCGGCGATGACCCAACTGGATCTGACCGGGCCGTTGCAGGTCTTCGCGAGCCTTCCCGATGCCGATGTCCGGGTGGTGTGGAAGACGCTCGACCCGATCCGGACGCAAGGTGGATTGCGGCTGTTGCCCGACACCACCCTGGACGCGTGTCCCCATCTCGATGTGATCTGCGTTCCGGGCGGTCCCGGCGTTGCGGACCTGATGGAGGACGACAGCGTGCTGTCCTTCCTGCGGACCCGGGCCGAAACTGCGCGCTTCATTGGCTCGATCTGCACCGGGGCGCTGGTATTGGGCGCCGCCGGGCTGTTGCGCGGCAAAAAGGCGACAACGCATTGGGCCTGGACCGACCTGCTGGTGCCGTTCGGGGCGATCCCGACAGCGGGCCGGGTGGTGCGGGACGGCAAGATCTTCAGCGGCGGCGGCGTCACCGCGGGGATCGACTTCGCCCTGACCATGGTCGCCGAACTCGCCGGCCGGGATGCGGCGGAGGTCATCCAGCTCGGCATCGAATATGCCCCCGCGCCGCCGTTCGATGCCGGCCATCCGGACAAGGCACGGCCGGAACTGGTGGCCTCGGCGCGGGCTCGCATGGCGGAGGTCCGGACCGAGCGGGAGGCTCGGGTCAAGGCGGCCGCGGCGCGGCTGTTCTGATATCGATCACATAGCGGCACATCCCGGGACGAGCCGCCCCGGATGTCGCCGATTGGCCATCCACACGCGATAATGTTCTCCGACGCACGAAAAATTCCCGGTTCAGGGCAACTTTAGGACACAATTCATTTCCAAAGTCCTGCTCGAAAGCAGCTACTGTGCTTTCCGGCTTAACGGGAATGGTGACAGATGATGTGCGAGACGACAGGTTGCACACTGACATTGGCGGCTCTGTTGAGGGACCCGCTGGTTCAACTGGTCATGCGCAGCGATAACGTGTCTGAGACAGACCATTCCGCTTTGCTGACGCGTGTGCAGAAAGCGCTGATCGCACGCTCATCTTTGATGGTATCGGCGTCGCGTCCCGCTCTCTGATCGGCTTTGCCGCGCGGTAACGGCGCTCCCGGCCGGGCGCGCGGATATTCACCGCGCGCCCGTTCTTGTTTCGAGTGTTCGGCCCGGCGGTGCGCGCGGGCCTACGCGGCGCCCGCGCAGGCCGCTACCCTCGCCGCAGCCTCGGCTTTTTCCGCCATGCGCCTGGCAACCCTTTCCTCAAGCCGGGCGGTTTCCTGCTCCCGCTGGCGCTGCTTTTCCTCCTTTCGCTCAAGGAAGCGGCGCTGCTGGCGGGACAGCGCGGGCGAAGCGGCGGGCGGCCGGACAAAGTTCACCAGGTCCTCGATATCGCTGCTGGCGGGAAGTTCCGCTTCGGCGGCATCGGCCTCCGGTTGCGGCGAACGCTTCTCGAGCCGGGATTCATTCTGCTGCGCCGCCCGGTTGAGCGCATTCGCATTGCCGCGCAGCCGCAGCACCTGGTTCAACGTCAGCGCCGAATCAGCCGATCGGCTGAGCGCATCGAGTGCGCCGAAGCTGAACGCGATGGCAAGGGCGGCAAAGCGGAGCTCGCGGTTGGTTCGCGGCTCATAGCTGGCGAGCAGCGCGCCGGCGGCACTCCGCGCGGCTTCGGCATCGCCGCCCGTGGCTGCAAGGAACAGCGGCGCGAGAAGAGCGAGAATGCGGTCGAGGACGGCGGCGGTGAAGGCTGTAGGGTTGAGCATGGCGGCCTGCCCGGGTTGGGGTGGTTGCGTTGGCTCTTTCTAGGACAGGTTGTGGGGTAAAGCAAGAACGAAATCGTGCAGGTAGTCCCGATTTCTGGCGAAGGCCGATCTTGCGGTCCGCCAGCGGTGACAAACGTGGCCATGGCTGCGTTGCGGACGGCGGAACCGGCGATCCCTTCCAGCCGAATGGATTTCATCGTTCTGGGATGGTAGGAAAGGCGATGGCAACGTCCGAACCAAAACTGCATGATGAGGCTACGGCGCTTGCCGCCGCTCTGGCTTTCCTGGGAAAGCTGAGGGGCACGTATGACGTAAGCCAGGCAATCATGTTCGGATCCCGCGCTATCCCTCAATCGGGTCGAAGAATTGCGACTGACCGGGGATTATCTGGCGGAACCCGTCTCGCGGGACAAAGCCGGGTGGGCCGTCGAAGAGGCGCATAATTTCGTCACGGCGATCCGGCAGTTGCTCCTCCAGCCGAGGGCCCGAGGTTCGCAACTTCAAGCTCCGGAACACAGAAGCGTGTCCCCGGCGAACACCGGGGAACACGCAGCTCCGTCTACTTCGAGGCCGCAGGTGCGAAGTTCTGGCCGGCCTGCGCCGCCTGCAGGCTCTGCGCATTCAGGATGTCGGTTTCCGACTTCGGCGCGGCAGCAGCCTTGGCTTTGGTTGCCTTGGCATGATGGGCGACGGGAGCGGTCGCAACCGGCTTGGTTTCGGCGGCAAAAGCGGGCGCTGCCAGGCCGGCAGCGAAGCACGACGCGACAAGCACACGAGTCAGATTGGTCATATCATTGTCCTTCGGGAGACTTACCACCCCCGGGCAGAGGCACCCGGGGCAAGCTCCATACGGAACAGCATCATAACAAATGCATCGGGTTGCAAGAGATTTCTTGCCTCCAAGTCATCCGACGCTGCTGAACCCGGCCGAATATGGCTTTCCAGGTGGAGCCTTGCCCGGGTCGAGGCATGCCGGGGAACAGGCGAAGGCCCATTCCCCGGCACCCGGGTCAAGCCGCCTCCGCCAACTGACCGTTGATCACCAGCCCATCCGCGCCGGCACCCACCCGCACCGTCTCGCCTTCCTTGACCCCGCCCTCCAGAATCAAGCCGGCCAGAGGGTTCTGCAGCGTCCGCTGGATCACCCGCTTCAAGGGACGGGCGCCATAGGTGCTGTCGTAGCCCTCGGCGGCCAGCCAATCCAGCGCGCTGCGGTCCAACTCCAGGCCGATCTTGCGATCTGCCAGCAGCTTGCGCAGGCCGGCCAATTGGATCTCGACGATCGCGGCCATGTCGCTGCGTTGCAGGCGGCGGAACAACACGATCTCATCCAGCCGGTTCAGGAACTCCGGCCGGAAGTGCTGCCGCACCACCGCCATTACCTCACCCTGCACCATCGCCGTCGGTTCGCCCTCCGGCTGATGCGCCAGGATGTCGCTGCCGAGGTTGGAGGTCAGCACGATGATGGTGTTCTTGAAATCGACCGTCCGCCCCTGGCCGTCCGTCAGCCGCCCGTCGTCGAGCACCTGGAGCAGGATGTTGAAGACGTCCTCGTGCGCCTTCTCCACCTCGTCGAACAGGATCACCTGGTATGGCCGCCGGCGTACGGCTTCGGTCAGCACGCCGCCCTCATCGTACCCGACATAGCCGGGCGGGGCGCCAATCAACCGGGAGACGGCGTGCTTCTCCATGAACTCGCTCATGTCGATGCGCACCATCGCTTTGTCGTCGTCGAACAGGAACCCCGCCAGGGCTTTCGTCAACTCTGTCTTGCCGACACCGGTCGGGCCGAGGAACAGGAACGATCCAATCGGCCGGTTCGGGTCCTGCAAACCGGCGCGGGCGCGGCGCACCGCGTTGGCGACGGCTTTCAAAGCCTCTTCCTGGCCAATGACCCGCTGGCGCAGCTTGTCCTCCATGGCCAGCAGTTTGGACCGTTCACCTTCCAGCATCTTGTCAACCGGCACGCCAGTCCAGCGGGAGACGACACCGGCGATGCTTTCCTCGGTGACCGCCTCGTTCACCAGCTTGCCGTCGGAGGATTTGGCCAGTTGCCGCTCGATGTCCGGGATGACGCCGTACAACAGTTCGGAGGCTCGGCCCAGATCTTGCCGACGCTGCGCCACCTCGACCTCGGACTTCGCCTGGTCGAGACGCTCCTTCAGCTTCTGCCTCTCCTGCACCTGGTCCTTCTCATTCTTCCAGGTCACCGTCATCGCGTTCGACCGGTCTTCCAGATCAGCCAGTTCCTTCTCGAGCTTCCCCAGACGATCCTTCGACGCCGGATCGGTTTCCTTTTTCAGCGCCTCGCGCTCGATCCTAAGCTGCATCACGCGGCGATCGAGTTCATCCAGCGCCTCCGGCTTGGAATCCACCTGCATACGCAATCGGCTTGCGGCCTCGTCGATTAGGTCGATCGCCTTGTCCGGAAGGAAGCGGTCGGTGATGTAGCGCTTCGACAGGGTCGCGGCGGCGACCAAAGCCGAGTCAGCGATGAGGACATTATGATGGAGCTCGTACTTCTCCTTAATACCGCGCAGAATGCTGATCGTGTCCTCGACCGACGGCTCGGCCACGAAGACAGGCTGGAACCGCCGCGCCAGGGCGGCGTCCTTCTCCACGTGCTTGCGGTATTCGTTCAGCGTGGTGGCGCCAATGCAGTGCAAGGTGCCACGCGCCAGTTCCGGCTTGATCAGATTGGATGCGTCCATGGCGCCGTCCGCCCGGCCAGCACCGATCAGCGTGTGCATCTCGTCGATGAACAGGATGACCTGGCCTTCGGCGCCCTCGATCTCCTTCAAGACCGCCTTCAGGCGTTCCTCGAACTCGCCACGATATTTCGCCCCGGCGACCATGGCGCCGAGGTCGAGCGACAGCAGCCGCTTGCCCTTCAGCGCTTCCGGCACGTCGCCGTCGACGATGCGCAGCGCGAGGCCCTCAACGATCGCAGTCTTGCCGACGCCGGGCTCGCCAATCAGCACCGGGTTGTTCTTGGTGCGGCGAGCGAGCACCTGGATGGTGCGGCGGATCTCCTCGTCGCGGCCGATGACCGGGTCGAGCTTGCCCTCACGCGCGACGGCGGTGACGTCGCGCGAGTATTTGTTCAGCGCGTCGAAGTTCGCCTCGGCGTTGGCGCTGGTGACCTTGCGGCCCTTGCGGTTGTCGTTGACCGCCTTCTCCAGCGCCTGCGGCGTGACGCCGGCGGCCTTCAGCGCCCGCCCGGCCGGGGTGGACGACTCGGCCAGCGCGACCAGCAGGCGGTCCTGCGCGACGTACTCGTCGCCGGCACGGGTGGATGCCTGTTGCGCGGCGTCGAGCACGCGGACCAACTCGGGAGTCAGACTCGGTTGGCCCGCCCCGCCGCCGCTGACCTTTGGCTGTTTCGCGACTTCGGCATCGTTGCCAGCCGCTGCGGCTTTCGGATCGCCGCCGGCGGCCTTGATAAGGCCGGCGGCCGCGCCTTCTTCATCGTCGAGCAGCGCCTTCAGCAGGTGTTCGGCGGTGATGCGCTGGTGGAATTCGCGGATCGCGATGGTACCCGCGGCTTGCAGGAAGCCCTGCGACCTCTCGGTAAACTTTTGAATGTCCATGCTTATGTCCCTTCACTCAGGCGACCAGCCTGTCCATGCCCCTGAGTAGGCGACACGCACAGGCTTTGACGTCGAAGTGGGGCGGCGCGGACTGTGCCTCAAGGGGGAGTGAACACACGCGAATCGAATATCAGTATCGCCAGTCGGTCAAGGGTCTGACGCCTGGTCTTTCAGTCTGGACCGGTGGGAGGCCGGCGCGCGCCAGCAAAACATCACCGGCGCCCTGCCGGGCCGGCGGGATCGGCTGTGCGAGCCGCCTGTGGCGGACGCATTGCGATCGGGGTGCCCTGGCACTGCCGGCCTCTGATGACGACCGGATGTTTCTTTACAAATTCGGACCGGAAACGTGATCTCGGGATCGTGAGATTCCGTTTGGTCTCTAACGAAATCGTGAGCTAGAGACTGGGTGTTTCCTCCCCTCAACCTGGCCGCGAGAGTACACTCTCGCGGCGCTCTTTTGACGGAGCGCCGCGATCAGCTATTGCGTCTGGAGAGGAGTCTGCATCACGGCGAGGTGCCGCGATGCAGACCGATGGTTAGCCCGGGAGGTTGTAGTTGCTGCCCGCCACCAGGTGCGTCGTGACATTGTCGAACTTGACCACGGTGCCATCCGACAGGTTGACGGTAAGCGCATGAGCCGTGTTGGTCTGGCTGGCAACCGTGAGACCTTGCAAGTGGAGATGAATGTCCGCCACCGAGGCGTTGGTGAAGCCCGTGACCTCCGTGTGACCAGCCGCGTTGAGGGACGCGATGAAGTCGAACACGTCGCTGCCGTTAGCCGTCGCGCTGATCGATGCATGGCCCGAACCGCCGATGAAGGTGTCGCTTCCGAAACCATCATTGATCTGGTCATGTCCGGAACCGGCATAAAGCGTGTCAGCGCCAACGGCGTTCAGCGTTTCATTGCCGGCACCCGCGATCAGAAGCTGGCCGGTATTGCCCGCGGTCAAAACGTCCCCGTCGGCAGCGCCAATCAGGGTTGCCTGGCCGAGGCCGGCGGTCAGGTGGTTATCGCCGCCGAGGCTGCCCTGAACGTCCTGGCTGCCGGAGGTGCCGGTGAACGTCACGCTCCCCGAGCCGCCACCGACGATGGTCACGTTGGCTGCGCCGCCGACGAACAGCAACTTGCCGTCAACGCCGTGGATGTTGTCGCGGCTGCCGGCCGACGCCAGGACCGTCTGGTCACCGTGACCCGCCGTGATAAGATCCTCGCCCGTGGAAAGCACCAGGTCGTGGCCGCTGCCGAGAACGATATGGTTGCCGCCGGGGCCGGCGGAGATCGTGTTCGTTCCTGAACCGAAATCGGTAATGACGTTGGGGCCGCCGTACGCGCCGCTGCTCAGCAGCCAGTTTCCCGTGCCGCCGATTTGCAGTTGGCTGCCGCCGCCACCGGCCACGACCGTGCCCGCGCCTGCCGCAGCGTAGAAGTTCAGGGCTGTCGCTTCATCGGACAGGATGACCTGGTTGGTCAGGCTGTTGGCGATAACGTTGGCGTTCGGGAGCCCGGTGATGGCATCGACCGTGTAGTTGGACGGCAGGATAACGCTCTCTGTCGACTGGAACAGAATGCCGGTCTTGCCCGCGCCCGGGACCGGCGACGGAGCTACCGGATCGCCAACAACGTTGCCGGCTGCGATCTCGGCGTTGATCTGCGCCGCGAGTGTCTGCGCCAACGCGTAGTTGGTGGCACCGTCGTAATTGAGGACTACGGAGTTTGAGTTGGTACCGGTGATCGTTACAGACGACATGCATTCTCTCCTGGAACAAGAAACGTTGGCTGCATCGATATCCTGCAAGCTTGGGTATGCACCATACCGATACCAGATCAAATGGGAAGAGTTTTATGCGTCGTATCCGCGAATCTCTTTTTTAAATTTGTCATCGAAACACAACCGCCGTGCGTCTATTAATCACATATCCGGTCCGATTCCGGCGCCGCGTCGCGCAAGGCGGCGGCTGCATTCATTCCACTAGATTTTCTAAAATTAGAAACGATACTCGCGCGACTGACTTTTTAGATTGTCCCATCCTGGTCGCACTGAGCTTGGTTTTCGGAACGGCGACCGAGACGAAAACTCCGCGAGGCACCTGCACACGGCTAGCGATGCGGTTCGATCCCGGCCCGCTGCCGACTCGCCGCCCTCGTCACGCAGCCCGCAATAACAAATGCCTTTTTTCAACGCAACGGCTCCGGCTCCCGCGGACGGAGCCGTTGCAACAAATTATTTCATTCGGTCCGAACCGGAGTGAAAAACGGCAGTGACGGTCCGTCACCTTCCGTTTTGATAAAAGTCACCGTCACATCCTGGCCGATTCTCAGGGCGTTCAGATCGGTTTCGACGAAGTTGGTCAGCATGGACGGACCTTCCGCCAGCGTGACATACCCGATGGCATAAGGCGGGTTCGCCCGCTCCATGACGCTGTATGTATAGATCTTTGCATTGCCCGACGCCTGCTCCCACTCGCAGTTGCCGAAGCAGAATGGACACAGCTCCCGCGGGTACCAATGCGCCTTTTTGCAACTGGTGCAGCGGCGGATCATCAGTTTTCCCTCGGCCGCGCCGTCAAAGAACGGCCTGGTCTCCGGATTGGTATCTGTCGTGCCGACGAAATGGATTTTCCTTGCCACGTAGGCCATGCCGATCACTCCCGTTCCAATATCAGAGTGCTGCCGCAATGACGCGTCCCGATTGTGCCCCCGGTGCCATGGGCTATAGCCAGGTTGCAATTGCGGACCTGGACCGCGGGATGGGCTTCATTGCGAAGCTGCCGCACCGCCTCGATGATCTTGGTAATGCCGCCGCGATTCGCCGGATGGTTGGAGCACAATCCGCCGCCATCGGTGTTGAACGGCAACTTGCCCACCCCGGAGATCAGATTGCCGTCGGCAACGAACCTGCCGCCCTGGCCCTTCTCGCAAAACCCGAGATCCTCCAACTGCAACAATACGGTGATGGTGAAGCTGTCATAGATCGAGGCGTACTTGATATCCGATGGCTTGACCCCGGCCATCTCCCAGGCCGGCGGGCCGGACCAGCGGGCGGCGGTATAGGTCAGGTCGATCTCCCCGCCCGCCTGGTGCTTCGGCGACTCGCCGACGCCGATGACTTTCACCAATGGCCGCTTCAGGCTTTTGGCAATCTCCGGCTTGGTCACCACCAGCGCGCCGCCGCCGTCGCTGATGACGCAGCAATCCAGGCGATGCAGCGGAGTCGAAACCATCGGCGAGTTGACCACGTCCTCCACGGTGACCACGTCGCGCAGCATGGCGTTGGGATTGTGCTGCGCGTGGTGCGAAGCCGCGACCTTGATCCAGGCGAGCTGCTGACTAGTTGTACCGTACTCATATATATGTCGCTGAGCGCACATTCCGTACAGGTTGGCCGTTGCGGGGCCGTAGGGGAATTCGAACTGCATCTCCGGCGCGGCCGGATTCCCCGGACGCGGGGCGGTTCCCGTCGCCTGGCCCTCGCTGCGCGGCCGCCCGGCCAGGGTGATCAGGGCGACATTGCAACGGCCGGCCGCGATCGCCTCCAGCGCATGGCCGACGGCGACCTGGTAGGAGGAGCCGCCGACATCGGTGCTGTCCACGTGGCGGCATTTCAGGTTCATGTAATCGATCATCGACAGCGGTCCCAAGGCGCCGGGAGCGTCGCCGGCGCAGAAATAGCCGTCCACATCGTCCTTTGTCAGACCCGCGTCGGCCAGTGCGCCCCTGGCACATTCGGCGTGCAGCAAGGCGATCGACTTGTCCGGCGCCTTGCGCGTGGGATGTTCCCACGCCCCGGCGATATAGGCGGCACCCTTCAGACTCATGCTTCTCTCCCATTGGCCGGCCGCCGCGCGGCGGCGATTTCATTCAGGCGAAGGGAGTATACTGAGGAGTAAGGTCACGGCTACCCCGCCAGGGACCCGCGCCAAGCGTCGCCGGGCGGCCGGCAAAGGCCAGTTGACCGATATGTCAATTTGTGTCAGCGTTGATGTTGCACTTGTTTGTGAATAGCTCACGGTGCCATGGTCCGCCGCGAAAGGTGGACCATGGAGACATTATCGCGAATTGCTGTCGTCGAAGATGATCCGGAGATCAGCCGGATGATGGTTAGTTTCATGACTGACCATGGTTTCGACGTCAGTCCCGCGCGCAGCGGCCGAGACCTCGACAGGGTCATGTCCGCCGGGAAGATCGACTGCGTTATCCTGGATGTCGGGTTGCCGGGCGAAGACGGCCTGAGCATCTGCCGCCGGTTGCGCGGGAAATCATCCGTGCCGATCATCATGGTCACCGCGCGCGGAACGGAAACTGATCGAATCGTTGGCCTGGAACTTGGCGCGGATGATTACCTGCCCAAGCCGTTCAACCCGCGGGAGCTGGTGGCTCGGGTCAAGGCGGTCATACGCCGTAGCGGGGCCCCGGAAGCGGCCTCGGCACCGGCGCCGCAAACCCTGATGTTCGAGGGCTGGAAGCTGGACATGGCGCGGCGCCAGTTGTTCGACCCGGCCGGCGCACCGCGTTCGCTGACCAGCGGGGAATTCAATGTCCTGGCGCTGTTCTGCACGCACTCACGCAAGGTGCTGTCGCGCGACGACCTGCTGGAGTTGTTGCACGGCCGGGCGGCGGCGGTGTTCGACCGCAGCATCGACGTGCAGATCAGCCGCTTGCGCCGCAAGATAGAAACGAATCTGAAGGATCCGTCATTTATCAAAACGATCCGCTACGGCGGCTATTTCTTCACCCCCGAAGTCACCGCGGTGGCGGACGGGTAAGCCTCCGCCGCTATCGGCATAAGCCTTCCGGCACGGGCCGGCGGCTTTCGCCGCCGGCCCGTATCGTTCCGCCTTTAGTGCACCGGGCGTTCGAAGATCGCCGCGATCCCCTGACCGCCGCCGATGCACATTGTCACCAGTGCATAACGGCCGCCAATCCGCTCCAGCTCATACAGCGCCTTGACCACCAGGATCGCCCCGGTCGCGCCAATCGGGTGGCCGAGCGAAATGCCCGAACCGTTCGGATTGACCTTGTCCGGATCGAAAGCCAATTCCTTCGCCACCGCGCAAGCCTGCGCGGCGAAGGCTTCGTTTGCCTCGATGACGTCGATCTGCGCCAGGGTCAGGCCGGCCTTCTTCAGCGCCAGGCGGGTGGCCGGAACCGGGCCAATGCCCATCAGCTTCGGATCGACGCCGGCATGGGCGTAGGCAACCAGCCGGCCGAGCGGCTTGAGGCCGCGCTTGGCCAGCGTATCGCCGTCCACCAGCACCACCGCCGCGGCGCCGTCATTGATGCCGGAGGCGTTGCCGGCGGTGACGGTGCCGTCCTTCTTGAACGCCGTCCGCAGCTTCGACAAATCTTCCGCCTTCAAATCGGCCCGGACATGCTCGTCGGTGTCGAAGATCGTCTCGCCCTTGCGGGTCTTCAGCACTGTCGGCAGGATCTGCGACTTGTAGCGGCCTTCCTTGATGGCGCGCCCCGCACGATGGTGCGACACCAGCGCGAGGTCGTCCTGGTTCTGCCGGGTGATCTGGTGCGCTTCCGCGACGTTTTCCGCGGTGATGCCCATGTGGATGGTGTGGAACGGGTCGTTCAGCGCGGCGACCATCATGTCGATCACCGTCGCGTCGCCCATACGCTGGCCCCAACGCTGGCCGGGGGACAGGTAGCCGCCGCGGCTCATGCTCTCGGCGCCGCCGGCGAGGCCGATATCGGCGTCCCCGAGGGTGATCGCCTGAGCCGTGGAAATAATCGCCTGCAGGCCGGATCCGCAGAGACGGTTGACCGTCATGGCCGTAGCGTCGGTGGTGACGCCACCGTTCACCGAGGCGACGCGGGACAGGTACATGTCCTTCGGCTCGGTGTGGATGACGTTGCCGAAAGCAACGAACTGGACTTCCTTGCCGTCAACGCCGGCCCGGGCCAGCGCCTCCCTGGACACGTTGGCGCCGAGTTCCGTCGGCGGAACATCCTTCAGGCTGCCGCCGAAATCGCCGATGGCGGTACGGACGCCGGAAACTATAAAAACTTCGCGTTGCATGGACGTGCCCTTTTGTTGCGTGGACCGCCGGGTTCATCGCATGCACCGGGGGTTGTGTGCAAGATGGGGTGATCCCGCAGTTGCGGCCAACCTCACGGGAGGGTGATTCGAAGCGAGCCGCCGCCGTTTCCGGCCCGCTGGCCTCAGGTATCGCGTTTGGCCTGCGCAACCTTGACCGCCTGCGACACCCGGCCGATCTCCCTCGGATCGGCCTTCACAGTTGGGCGAGCGCTGGTCTTCGGCTGCATGCCGCCCGATGCGATTCGTCCGCCTGAGGGATGACGAGGGGCGGGCCTGCCGGCTTTCAACGCCAGGGCCTTGCGCATCACCTCGGCCTGCGTCGGGGTATCCAGGCGCCGCAGTGCGGCGGCGACCCGGGCCAGCGCATCGGACAACACCCGGGCCTTCGCCTCGGTCCCCAAATTGTCACGCGCCGGCGACGCGCCCTTCGGGTCGCTCTTGCCGCGAATCTCGCGCTTCTGCTGCCACCCGATTCGCTGTGCCCGGTCGCGCGCCTGGCGCAGCCGCCTGGCCAGGGCGTGCAGCTCCGGCCTGGAGCGTTCGGAGATCCCCGGGGGTCTGGTCTGCTGCACAATCTCCCGTTCGGCGACGTTGAGAAGCCGATCGGCGGGGTCGCTGGGTTCGTTCATGTCCGTCTCCACCTTTGCCGTGCAGTAGGCGGCGAAGCGGGGGCGGACCGCCAGTGTGCGGCGCTGGTTTCACGGCGAATTGCGGCGCGGCCGGGACAAGATCGGCGGCGTGGACAGTTCAACAGCTTCGAGCTACCGGATGCTCAGGAGGTATGAATGCCCGCACAGACAATCCTCATTTGGCTTGCCATCATCTGGGTCGGCGCGGCGCTGATCGGACTGGCGCTGCACATCATCAAGCTGCTGCTGATCGTCGCCCTGCTGGCCTCGGCTGTCGTGCTGGTGCTGGGCATCGCTTCCAAGATCGGCATTGTTCGCTGGCGGTAGGCCGGCACGATGGATCGTTCCGAGATTGGAAGACTTGCCACCATATGTATCAGGACAGGGCAAATCCGGGGTTGTGATGATCCGCCGAAAAAACGGTCTCGGCAAAATTATTCCGTGTTACATGCTGTTGCATTCTACAACATAACGTATTAATATCGGATCATCACGGCGGGCGGCCCGCTTTCCGTTCCAATTCCGCGATGAGGGACCGACTGTATGAACAAGATTCTCTCGGCAATGGTCAGCGTTCCGGTGGCCATCATCGGACTGACGGTCGGCCCCGCCCACGCCACAATCGTAACGTATAGCGGAATCGACGACGGCGCACCGGTGTCCGGTCCATGGCCCAATTCAGCGGCAGCTCAATCTTCATTTCTTGCAGCCGCAGCCGCTTTCGGCCCCGTGTCCACCGCGACCTTCGAAACCGCAGCGACCGGATTCTACACCCCCGTCGCAGCCGGTCCCGGCTTATCGATCTCGATCTCGCCGGACACGCCCGATTATGGCACTTACCAGTCGGGCGTTTGGAACGGGACCAATGGCAATCTGTGGGGCTTCAACACCACACCCGGCGGTAGTAACTGGCTCGGCTTCGGCGGCGGATCCGCCACTCTCAATTTCGCCCAGCCGACCAACTCAGTCGGCATGTATCTGACCGGGTTGGAGGCGCAATGGGGGTCATCCGTGACGTTCACATTCAACGACGGAACGTTGGAGACGCTTGGTTTTACAGTGGCCAACGCCGGTGGTGCGCGGTATTTCGGCTTTACGGACACGACGGCGATCAGCAGCGTCACCATCACGAACAGCGCCACCATCGACCGCTGGGGTGTCGACGATGTCAGCTATAACGCTCCCGAACCCGCTTCCCTCGCCCTGCTGACCGCCGGCCTGGCCGGCCTCGGACTGACCCGTCGGCGCCGCGCCTAGACGCAGCAGCGGATCGCGCCGCCCGCCGCGCTAAAGCCCGACGTTGATCACCACACGCCCGGCAATCTGGCTTGGATCGCCGTCCCCATAGGCCAGACCCGTTCCGAGCACATCGATACCCGCGGCGCCCACACCCGCCTGGACCAGCGCGTCCTTCACGACGGCAACGCGCTGCTGCCGAAGCGTATCGAAATCGCCCATATCCGGACGGGTCGCGTCGCCCGCCAGGGCCACCGGCATCAACGCATGGGCGTTGGCATAGGCCGCGGCAGCCTGGACGGTCGCCTGGCCCTGCGCATCAAGCGTCGCGGAATAGGGCTGGAAGAATACGGGGAATGACTTGCCGGCTTGGCCGCCGCACCCGGCAAGCAAGCCAAACAGCAGGACAATGGCAAGGCGACGGCGCATGGGAAGCCTCAAGAGCGGATGAATCAAACCGGGATTACGCCGAGTTTAGTTTCGGCGCCTCGATACCGCCAGTCCATAACCCATGCCAAACCGGCCGCGGATCGTGTCGGCTGTATCGTCATGGCGCACCTGCGCGCGCCATGACGGCGGCAGGCGTCAGATCGGGCAGACGCCGCCGGCACACTGCAAGTGCACCAGATCGATACCCTCGCGTGCCATCCCGTCCTCGATCCCCAGCACGATCGCGGCGAAGTCCTCCGCCGAAACCTCTTCCTCCGGCAGGTATTCGTAACCCAATTCATGATCCGGGCGGCTCGGCAGCACGGCGCAGCAGCGGACCAGAGGCTGCTGCTCCCGCACGATCGCCCGGAACGAGTCGAGATCATGCCGATCGGTGAAGATCTTCAGGGTATAGCTGACCTGGTTGCCCTGCTCGGCGCCGATCCAATGCTCCTCCAGCAGTCGCAGCCAGAGATACTGCGACGTCGGTGAAGCCTCTCCGGCGGTGACACTGCGCTGGCCCAAACCGAGGCGCATCAGCAGCGGCACGGTCGGGAAGCCGACGACCGTCATGCCGGGAAATGTCTTCAAGGTCCGCATCGGGTAGCCGCGATCCGCATACTCCGCCAGCAGCGGATCGGAGCCGAGGTCCCACGTGCCGGTCTCGGCATCCTGCACGCCCTTGAACTGCACCCAGCGCAAATATTGCCGCCGCGCCGGCAGATGGGCGCCCTCGGTCAGGCCGAACAGCTTGCTGGTGGTCCCCGCCGGCTTCACCGTAGTGACCGTCGTCGGACGCACCCGCCCGAGTTCATCGGCGTAGACCGCGCCCTCATGCTTGGCGGCCTCGGACAGGTGTCCGAGCATCGACCAGAACGGCGCCGACTTCACCTCATCCAACAGGTCGTTGAAGTCGAAGCCGAAGCGCAGCCAGGCCCATTCATGCAACCCGGTCGGGCCGATGCCCATCCGGTTGGTGCGCGCGACTTCCTCGGCATACAGCGCATCCATGCTGTTGGCGCGCATCAGGAAGCGCACGCCCAGCCGCACCGAGTCCTCGACCCGGGCATCCCACATCGCCGCCACGTCGTCCGGCGGCATGCCGGGGGTGACGTCTTCCAGCGGCACCGGGCAGGCCAGCAGCGGCGCGAAATCGGCGATCACGCAATAGCCGCCGGTGACGTGCAGCGCGATCTCGCCGCATGGGTTGGTGGTGACCGGGAAGCGCGAGGAGGCGGCGCGACGAGACGCATCGGCCAGCAGGCCGGCGGCCGCATCCACCTGGTAGCGCAGGCTGCGGAAATCGCGCCCGTCCTCATGCACCGGCTTGTCCCAGGCGGTGCCGGTGCGATGGTCTTCCAGCGCGTCGCCGTTGATGAAGCCCGGCTCGCCATTGATCCAGGCGCAGCGCGTCGCCTCGGCGAACACCGCCCGGGCATGCAGCGCCAGCTCGCTGGTCTCATCGGACTGCACCAGGCGCCAGAAATCCGCATCCACCATCACCGAGTGGTTGGCGGTCCACAATCCGCCCTCGGACTTGGCGCGGATGAAGTGCAGGATGCCGGGGTCGCGCCAGCTTTTGGTCGCCATCCGGGCGGCGCGGCGGGCCCCGCCGACCTGGACCTCGACCGAGAGGTGGTGGTCGATGAGCAGCGCCTGATACCAGGGTTCGAGGTTGGCCGCAGCGTCGATGACGTGGCGACGGATGTTCAGGAAGGCGCGCATCAGCGACACCGGGCCCGAGGCCGGACGCCCCTGCATGCCGCGTATCGGCGAGCCGGCGCAGCGGATGTCGGACAGGTCCAGCACCAGGGTCTTGTCGCGCTGCTTGTGGAAGGCCATCGCCTCCAGGATCTCGACCGCCTTGGCCCAGCCTTCGCGGCTGTCGGCGATCCGGTGGCGGATCGCATCGGCCGGGACCGAGTCCAGGTCCAGCACCAGGTGTTCGGCCAGGAAGGCGTCCATGACGCCGTCGTCGTCGGTGGTCGAGCCCCAGGGCAGCAGCCCGAGGTCCACGCCCAGGTGGCACTTGGCTTCCAGGCTGTGCGGATAATCCACATGCAGCGGCGACAGGTGCAGCAGCAGCTTCGGCGCATCGATCCAATCGACCGCGGTCAGCGCATCGTCATAGGCGCGGCCGACGCCGGAGCCGTTCAGCAGCAGATAGAACTTCGCGAATGAGGCGATGGCGGTGGCACAGTTGGTGAACACCTCCATATTGCGATCGGGCTGTTCAAGGTCGCCGTGCTGGAGGTGCCGGCCGGAGGTCAGCAGCGCGCCGGTAGCGATAGCATTGCGCAGCCGCGCCTGCTCCTGCCGCTCGGCGTCGGTCAGCGGGCGGCACAGCAGCGCCATGTTCCCCGCGGCCACCCGATCCGCGACGCGGCCAAAACATTCATCATCAACGGGCCGAAAGACCGTGCGGCGGGCGACGGCGACGCCCATTCCGGCGTCCAGTAATCGAGGCTGCAGCGGAGCATCACCGAAAAATGCACCCGGCACCGTGTGCAACCGGTTTGGCCGGGAGAAATCGAAACCGAATCCGTCCATAGAAGCCCTCCGCTCTCCCAACGCATATATAGGCACCCCAACTGATTCGGAACACTAAATGTGGATTCCCCTCCTGGCTTCCGGACGATTGCGGTTTTCCCGCCACAGCCGGCCACAACCCCGGCTTGCGGCAGCATCGCCGCGCTTGCGATTTGAGCAACCGGCGCGGATGATCGGGTAAAATGCCAGATCGGAAAGGCACGCTGCATGAACGTCCTGCGCGGCAACAATGGTCCCCGCTACCGCCACGTCGCGGACAACGAGGCGCCGTACGAATCCATCTCGGTTGACAAGCTGACGCCGATCATCGGGGCGGAGATCGCCGGGGTGGACCTGTCGGCACCGCTGCCGAACCACCAGATGCAGGAGGTCCACCGGGCGCTGGCCGAGAACCTCGTCATCTTCTTCCGCGGCCAGACGCTGACGCCGGAGCAGCATCTGGCGTTCGGGCGCAATTTCGGGCCGCTGCACGTCCACCCGGCCGCGCCGCATGCCCCCGGTTATCCGGAGCTGATGATCATCCGCGCCGACAAGGACAGCCCGCGCGCCAATGGCGAAGGCTGGCACAGCGACGTGTCGTGCGAGGCCGAACCGCCGATGGGCACGATCCTCTATATAAAGCAGTGCCCGCCGCGCGGCGGCGACACGCTGTTCGCCAATATGTATGCCGCTTATGAGGCGCTGTCCGACCGGATGAAGGCCTACCTGGACGGGCTGATCGCCGTGCATGACGGTGAGGAAGCCTATCGCGGCACGTATGCCAATCTCGGCGTCGCGGACAAGCCGGTATATCCGCGCGCCGAACATCCGGTGATCCGGACGCATCCCGTCACCGGCCGGAGAAGCCTGTTCGTGAACCGGGGGTTCACCCGGCGCATCCTCGGCGTGCCGCGCGACGAGAGCGCGGCGATCCTGGCCTATCTGTATGATCACGCGGAAAACCCGCTGTTCCAGTGCCGCTTCCGCTGGCAGGAAAACTCGGTGGCGTTCTGGGACAACCGCTGCGTCCAGCATCGCGCGATGTGGGATTACTGGCCGCACACACGATCGGGGTTCCGAGTCACCGTTGCGGGCGATCGACCGGTGTGAGCCGGACCGGTGGCGATGGCCGTTCGTACTGTGTCATGGCCGGGCTTGGCCCGGCCATCCACGAGACCGGCGGCCCCGACGGTTGAGGAACCGTCCCCCTGACCCGCCGCCCCACCAAACCGGCCCCACCCACCTCCCCCGGTCCCATCCCCGCGATGTCCGCCGATGCCGCCCGCGTCGCCTTCCTCGGCTGGATGGAGCAGGAGCGCCACGCCGCAGCCAACACGGTGGAGGCCTACACCCACGCCACCGCCGGCTTCCTCGGCTTCCTGACCAGGCATCTCGGCGGAGAACCCGATCTCGCTGCCCTGGCCGGACTCCGGGCTGCCGACATCCGCGCCTGGCTCGCGGCGCTGTCCAACGACGGGTTGGTCGCCGCCTCCCGCGCCCAGCACTTGTCGGCCGTGCGCAGTTTCTTCCGCTACCTCAACCGGCGGCTCGGCGTGGACATCACCGCCGTCCGGCTGGTCGCCACCGCCCGCGCCCGGCCTGCCCTGCCGCGGGCACTCAGCATGGATCAGGCCCGCGACGTCACCGAGCACGTGGATGACGTCTCGGACAATCCCGCCCGGCAAGCCCGGGACATTGCGTTCTTTTCACTCTTATATGGATGCGGCCTGCGCATCGCCGAGGCGCTGGGCCTGGACGTCCGCGACGCCACCGCCATGCGCACCAGCCTGACGCTTACTGTCACCGGCAAAGGGTCGAAGACCCGCATGGTCCCGGTGCTGCCGGTTGTTCGCGAAGCCATCGATGCCTGGATGGCGCTGCATCCGGACCGCCAGCCCGGCAGCCCGTTGTTCCTCGGCGCCCGCGGCAAGCGGCTCGACCCGGCGGTGGCGCAGAAGGTGCTGCGGACATACCGCCGCCTCGCCGGACTGCCGGAGCACGCCACGCCGCATGCCCTGCGGCACTCCTTCGCGACCCACCTGCTCGCCAACGGCAGCGATCTGCGGTCGATCCAGGATCTGCTCGGCCATGCCAGCCTGTCCACTACGCAACGTTACACGTCGGTGGATGAAACTGCGCTCTTGGCGGTCTGGCGGAAGACCCACCCGCGCGGTTGAGCAGGCCGAGGGCCAAACCGACACTGCAACGGCGTGGATGGTGCGCCTGCGCGCACCATGACGGGAAGGCCAAAAAAAACGGCGTCCGAAGACGCCGCTTAAGTTTGGGGGGGAAACGTCACGCGGATGGGGCAAAACTGCCATCCGCTGATCGGACATTGTGCGGGGCACCAAGGAATCAAGATCACGCCTGCGCGGGAAAAACGCGCCGGTACTTGAACGCGCCGTGAGCGCATATCCGACGCCCCCCGCCGGGGCTGGCAAGCCCTGGGCCTTCCGTCCTATACCGCCGCGGCTTTCTTTCGTCGCGCAGGAGACAATTCGCATGGACTACGTTGAGACAGCCGGCATTCGCGTCGCCAAGCCGCTCTACGATTTCGTCAACAGCGAAGCCCTGCCCGGGACCTCCATTGGCAGCGACGCCTTCTGGTCAGGCTTTGCCGCGCTGCTGGCCGATCTGGCGCCGCGCTGCAATGCGCTGCTGGCAAAGCGCGACGGCATCCAGCAGCAGATCGACGCCTGGCACCTCGCCAACAAGGGCAAGCCCGCCAACATCGATGGTTATCTGAGCTTCCTGCGCGGCATCGGCTACCTGGTCGAGGAACCGAAGATCGTCGCAGTCAGAACCTCCAACGTCGATCCAGAAATCGCCAGCATCGCCGGCCCGCAGCTCGTCGTGCCGGTCACCAATGCGCGCTACGCCCTGAATGCGGCCAATGCCCGCTGGGGCAGCCTGTACGACGCGCTGTACGGCACCGACGCGATCCCCGACGATGACGGCGCCGAACGCGGACGCAGTTTCAACACGAAGCGCGCCGCCAAGGTCGTGGCGAAAGCCCGGGAGATCCTCGACGCGGCGGTGCCGCTCGCCAGCGGCAGCCATGCGGATGCGACCTCCTACACCGTGCACGAGGGCGTCCTGAAAGTCGGCTCCACCGGCCTGAAGGACCCGGCCCAGTTCGTCGGCTATCGCGGCGAGGCGTCCGCGCCGACGGATATCCTGCTCAAGCACAACGGCCTGCACCTTGAGATCGTCATCGACCGCAACAACCCCATCGGCAAGGACGATCCGGCCGGCGTGGCCGACCTGATCCTCGAATCGGCGATCACGACGATCCAGGATTGCGAGGACTCCATCTCCGCGGTGGATGCCGAGGACAAGGTCATCGCCTACCGCAACTGGCTCGGCCTGATGAACGGCACCCTTGCCGACACCTTCGAGAAAGGCGGCCGCCAGCTCACCCGCAAGCTCAACGCCGATCGGCAGTACACCGCACCTGACGGGGGGACGGTGACGGTGGCGGGGCGCAGCCTGATGCTGATCCGCAACGTCGGCCACCATATGTACACCGACGCGGTGCTGGACGCCGCCGGGCAGGAAATCCCGGAAGGCTTCCTCGACGCCGCCGTCACCTCCTTGATCGCGCTGCATGACCTCAGGGGCAGCGGCCCGATCAAAAACAGCCGCGCCGGGTCGGTTTATATCGTCAAGCCGAAGATGCACGGACCGGAGGAGGTCGCGCTGACCAACGACCTGTTCGCGCGCGTCGAGACCATCCTCGGGCTTCCGCAATACACCTTGAAGATGGGCATCATGGATGAGGAGCGGCGCACCTCCGCCAACCTCAAGGCCTGTATCGGCGCGGCGTCGCACCGCGTGGTGTTCATCAATACCGGCTTCCTCGACCGCACCGGCGACGAGATCCACACCTCGATCGAAGCCGGCCCGATGATCCGCAAGGGCGAGATGCGCGGCACCGCCTGGATCAAGGCCTACGAAAATCAGAACGTCGAAATCGGCCTCGAATGCGGTCTGCGCGGCAAGGCGCAGATCGGCAAGGGCATGTGGGCCGCGCCGGACCGGATGGCCGACATGCTGGAGCAGAAGATCGGCCACCCGCAGGCCGGCGCCAACACCGCCTGGGTGCCGTCGCCCACCGCGGCGACGTTGCACGCGCTGCACTACCACCAGGTCGACGTTGCGGCCCGGCAGACCGAACTGGCATCCCGGCCGCGCGCGGCGCTGAAGGACCTGCTGACGATCCCGGTCGCCGAGGGCCAGAACTGGTCGCCGGACGATGTGCGGCAGGAGCTGGACAACAACTGCCAGGGAATCCTGGGCTACGTCGTGCGCTGGATCGACCAGGGCATCGGCTGCTCCAAGGTGCCGGATATCCATGACATCGGCCTGATGGAGGACCGCGCGACCTTGCGGATTTCCTCCCAGCACATTGCCAACTGGCTGCATCACGGCGTTGTGTCCAAGGATCAGGTGACCGAATCGCTGAAGCGCATGGCGCTGGTGGTGGATCGCCAGAACGAAGGCGACCCGCTGTACAAGCCGATGGCGCCCGGGTTCGACGGCGTGGCGTACAAGGCGGCATGCGACCTGATCTTCGAGGGCCGGACCCAGCCGAACGGTTACACCGAGTTCATCCTGCATCGCCGCCGCCGCGAGGCGAAAGCCGCCGCCTGAGGGCAGCCGACTCGGAACGGGCGCCGGAAGGCGCCCGTCCGGACGCAGAATCGAGTCCCTTCGTCCGGCCAACCGCACTATACCAGCCCGCATGTCCAGGCATGTGGCAGCTATTTGTGTGTCTTTCGGCCTGCTGGGCGGCCTGTCGGCGGCCGGTTGGTGGTTGTGGCCGACCTCCGCCGACCAGCAGGACGACTCGACGGCTGATATGCCGCTGCCGCCGTTCCCGCCGCGTATCGCCGAGGGCAAGGAATACGAATCCTGCCTTGCCGCCCTGGCGGACGATCCCGCCGGTGCGGCTGCGATGGCCGAGTCGCTGCTGGCCAACGGGGGAGGCGATGGCGCGGCGCATTGCCAGGGCCTCGCCCTGATCGTCATCGGCAAGCCGGAAGACGGTGCCGCTGCGCTGGAGCGGCTTGCCCGGGATAGCGCGGCACCGCCTATGGCCAGGGCCGTGGTGCTGAGCCAGGCCGCACAGGCCCGGCTGATGGTGCGGCAGCCGGGCAACGCGGAGGCCGACGCGTCCGAGGCTCTGGCCCTGTCGCCTGCCGATACCGAAGTGTTCATTATGCGCGCCTCAGCCGAAGCGATGCTCGAACGTTTCCAGGAGGCGGTTACGGATCTGGACGCGGCACTGCAGCTGGACGGGAATCGGACCGATGCGCTGGTATCGCGCGCCGTGATGCACAGGCGGCTGAACGAGCTCGATCTGGCCCAGGCGGATGTGACGCGTGCCTTGATGTTGGACCCGGATTATCCGGATGCGCTGCTGGAGCGGGGCATCCTGCGAGAGCGCATGGGCGACCGGGTAGGCGCGCGAGTGGACTGGGAGCATGCAAAGGGTGTAGACCCCAACAGTACGACGGCGGATCTCGCCGAACAGAACCTGTCGTTGCTGGAAGCAGGACCGGATCGGCGATAGTGCATGACGCAGTGTCATGCGGTTTGTGTGGATCATTTTGATGCCCTGTGGCCTGAAGAGTTCAGAAAACGAGACGAACACGATCAGTCTACGGAGCATTTTCGCCCGGCCTGGTGCCCTATATTGAGCCTTGGGTTTGCCCCGGGTGATCAAAGCGGAGAATCGCTTGTCCAGTGATACGCAGGTTCGCTCGCCTTCAACGGATGCAGATGTCATCATCGTCGGTGCCGGGCTGGCCGGTACGCTGGCGGCGATACTTTTGGCGCGGGATGGCGTCAAGGTCGCGCTGATCGATCGTTCCGCAGTCTATCCGCCTGATTTCCGGGCTGAACAGTTGGTCGGATATCAGGTCGAGATGCTGGCCAGGCTCGGCCTGCTCGACATCGTCATCGGTGATACCGTTCCGGCTCAACGCGCCGTGGCGATCCGGGGCGGGCGGCATATCGGTGTCGTAACGGTGCCGCATTACGGTATTGCGTATGAAACAATGGTCAATCGAGCCCGCCAGCATCTTCCGGCTGCCGTGCGTTTTATTAACGCGAAAGTGGCCGATATCGCCGCCGGGCCGCAGCGGCAGCGCGTTACGTTCGCAGACGGCGAATTTGTTACTGGACGGCTGGTGGTTATCGCGACCGGCCTCGGCCGGCAACTGCTGACCCGGGCCGGCATCGGCAAAGCTGCAAACTACAATATCCAGGTATTGGCTTTTGGCTTCGACCTCGAGGTCGAAGCCCCGGCGTTCTTCGACACGTCGGTGCTGGTTGTGCAAGGCGAGGCGCCATCCGATAAAATCGACTACCTGACGCTGTTTGCTATTGATAAGCGCATTCGCGGCAATTTGTTCACCTATCACGACCCGGACGATCCCTGGACCCGCAGCCTCCGTCAGAAGCCGAAGGAAACCATTCGGCGCATGATGCCGCACCTCGAAGACATTACCGGAGAGATACGAGCCGCCGGCCCCGTGGAGTATCGCGTCGTCGACCTGGTTGGCTCGACAGGGCACCGGCGCGATGGCGTGGTCCTGGTCGGAGACGCATTCCAGATCTCCAGCCCCGCCGCCGGGACCGGCGTCAGCCGCCTGCTCAGCGATATCGATCGTTTATGTAACATTTGTATTCCGCAATGGCTCGCCACGGACGGCATGGCTGCCAGCAAAATCGGCCAGTTCTACGACGATGACATCAAGCAAAGCAGCGATGCGGAGGCTTTGCGCGTAGCGGGCTACCGGCGGGCGGTCACGGTTGAAACCAGCCTGGGCTGGCGCGCCCATCGCGGGCGGGTTGCGCTGCAGACCCGAGTCCTTTCAGGCTTGGCCAGACTGGCCACGAGACGTCACTCCGGCCAGATCGGCATGGCTGCGTCATGGTTGGGTGCCGGAATTGAACCGCCTCCGCTCCATTAAGCGACGGGCGCGACGGGCTGGCACCTGGGAGCCAGCCCGTCGCGCCCGGGGCTTGCGGAGCCCGGGCGTGCCGGTTCAAACTGCAACAATGGTGACCGAATGAGGCTCCGGGCGGCTTCCTTGACCCTGGTCGCAGCGTGTCTTCTGACCGCCGCGGCAAATGCCGCACCCGCTCCCGGGCAGCACGACACCCTGACCATCGGCATCGCCCAGTTTCCCTCCAGCCTGCATCCCGACATCGACCCCGAAGTCGTGCGCAGCTATGCCATGGGCTTCGTGATCCGGCCGATCACCGCGTTCGACGCCAACTGGCAGAACACCTGCCTGCTCTGCACCGAACTGCCGACGCTGGAAAACGGCCTGGCGAAGCTGGAAACCCGGCCCGGCGGTGGGCAAGGCATGGCGGTGACGATCACGCTGAAGCCCGGCCTGTCCTGGGGCGACGGCGAGCCTGTCACCGCCCGCGACATCGCCTTCACCTGGAGGTTGGGCGGCAATCCCGCCAGCGGCTTCTCCAACGCCAATCCCTGGAGCCGCGCCACCAGTGTCGATGTGGTGGACGACCGCACGGCGGTACTGCACCTGGACCGCGTCCGCGCTGATTACGCCCAGTGGGACCAGATCCTGCCGGAGCACATTGAAGGCCCCGTCGCCGCCAGGGCGGCTGCGCCCGGCGACTATATCAACGCCACCAGCTTCAACCGCGCGCCGGTGACGCCGGGGCTGTACGACGGCCCCTACCTGATCGCCGGCTACGACAGCGGCTCACGGATCGTCCTGGAGCCAAACCCGCACTGGTCCGGCACGCAACCCGGCTTCCGGCGCATCGTTCTGCGCCACATCGACAACACCGCGGCGCTGCAGGCCAACCTGCTCAGCGGCGATGTGGACATGGTCGCCGGAGAGGGTATCGGCCTGACCATCGACCAGGTGCTGGCGCTGCAAAAGCAGCACCCGGACTCGTTCCGCTACACCTTCAAGCCGAGCCTGACCTACGAACATATCGACCTGAAAGCGGAAAACCCGCTGCTGGCGGACGTGCGCGTGCGCCGTGCGCTGCTGATGGCGATCGACCGCCAGACCCTGGTGGATCGCCTGTTCCACGGCACGCAGCCGGTCGCCGCCACCTGGGTCAATCCGCTCAGCCCGAACTACGATGCGTCGGTGCCGGCGGTGAAGTTCGACCCGGCGGGTGCGAGGGCGCTGCTGAAAGACGCGGGGTGGACTCCGGGCGAAGACGGGATCTGCCGCAACGCCGCGGGCGAACGGCTCAGTTTCGAGTTCGGCACCACCGCGGGCAACCGGCTGCGCGAATTGCAGCAGCAGGTGCTGCAAAGCAACCTCAAGAATGCCTGCGTCGAGGTGACGATCAAGAACGAGCCGGCGCGGACCCTGTTCGGTGAAACGCTGAAGAAGCGGAGCTTCACCGGGATGGTGATGTATTCCTGGAGCAGCAACGTGACGGAAACGCCGTTGCGGACCCTCGGCAGCAGCCAGATCCCGGCCGCGGCGAACAACTACGGCGGAGCCAATTACCCGGGCTTCGCTGACCCGAAGATGGACGCCGATATCGCCGCCGCCGAGGGCGAACTGGACCCGGTGCAGCGGAAACGGATCTGGGCCGAGATGCAGCGAATTTACGCTGACCGGCTACCGGTGCTGCCGCTGTTCTTCCGGTCGGAGGCGCACGTGACCCCGACATGGCTGCAAGGCTATGCGCCGACAGGTCATGCCGATCCGGGAACGGATTGGGCTGAGAATTGGCGCCCGAAATGAACTGGGCGGCGGTGCCGTTTGTGTCATGGCCGGATTTAGTCCGGCCATCTACGACTAGCAGTGCAGGTCGCGGTAAAGTCGTGGATGGCCGGACCAGGTCCGGCCATGACACAAAAGTATTGCCGCGTATTAAGTTGGCGTTTTTGGGGCTGTGCGCCGGGATGGTGCTGTCGCTCCCGGCGGTGGCGGCGAATCCGCATTCCGACCTGACCATCGGCGTGGCGTCGTTTCCATCGACGTTGCACCCGGAAATCGATCCCGACCTGATCAAGTTCTACCTCCTCGGCCTGGCCGATCGGCCCGTTACGGCGTACGATGCGGTGGCGAAACTGGTGTGTTTGCTGTGCACCGAGATTCCCTCGATCGCCAACGGCGGCGCGCGGCTGGAGGACCGCGGCATGGTGGTGACGTTCCACTTCCAGCCGGGCCTGCAATGGGGCGATGGCGCACCGCTGGGGGCGGAGGACCTCGCCTTCACCGCCCGCGTCGGGCGCGATCCGAACAGCGGTTTCGCCAATGCCCACGTCTGGTCGATCATCAGCCGGGTGGACGTGGTGGATCATCTGACAGCGGTGATGCATTTCACCGAGCCGAACTACCAGTTCGACGAACTCGGCCAATTGCTGCCGGCGCATCTGGAAGAGCCGGTGTTCGACCATGCCTCCGGGCCGGCGGTTTATTTGCAGCAGAGCCGCTACAGCACGTCGCCGGCGAGTCCCGGGCTGTACAACGGTCCCTACCTGATCACCGGCTACGACACCGGCACCCGCGTGGTGCTGGAACGCAATCCGAACTGGCACGGCAAAACGCCCGCCTTCGACCGCATCATCGTCAAGACCATCGGCAATACCGCCGCCTTGCAGAGCAACCTGCTCAGCGGCGACGTGGACATGGTGCCGGGTGAGGGCCTGGGCCTGACGCTCGACCAGGTGCTGGCGTTGCAGAAGCAGCAGCCGGATCGTTTCAGCTACGTTTACAAGCCGAACATGGCCTACACGCATATCGACCTGCAGCTCGACAACCCGATCCTGGCGGACATTCGCGTTCGCCGTGCGCTGCTGCTGGGCATCGACCGCCAGAGCATGGTGGACAAGCTGATGGGTGGCCGCGTGCCGATAGCCAACAGCTTCGTCAGTCCGCAGCAGCCGATGTACAGCGCCGAGGCGCCCGCGTATCCGTACGATCCGGCCCGCGCCCGCGCTCTGCTGGCCGAGGCCGGCTGGAACCCCGGCCCCGATGGCATCTGCCGCAACGCCGCCGGTGAGCGGCTGTCGCTGGAATTTTCCACCAGCACCGGCGTGCGGGTGCGCGAATTGTTGCAACAGGTGATGCAGAGCGAATGGCGCCGCATCGGCGTGGAAACGACCATCCGCAACGAACCGGCGCGGACGCTGTTCGGCGAGACTCTGAAGCACCGTGTGTTCAAAGGCCTGGCGCTGTTCGCCTGGATCAGCGCGATTGAGAGCACGCCGCGGCAGACGCTCAGCAGCGGACAGATTCCTACCGAGGCCAACAACTGGGGCGGCGGCAATTACCCCGGCTTCCGCGACGCCACGATGGACGCCGATATCGACGCGATGGAGAAGGAACTCGACCCGGCGAAACGGCGCCCGCTCTGGGCCGAGATGCAGCGCATCTATGCCGAGCAGTTGCCGGTGCTGCCGCTGTTCTACGGGGCGGACGCGCATGTCTGGCCGCTCTGGCTGAAGGGCGTCGATCCCACCGGCCTCCAGGTCAGCACGCTGCGGGCTGAGAACTGGCACGCGGAATGACGCAGGTTCTGGCCGTGCGCGACCTGACCGTCAGCTTCGCCGCGCGCCAGGTCGTCGCCGGCATCGGCTTTGGCGTCAGCGCCGGCCGTACGCTCGGCGTCGTCGGCGAAAGCGGCTGCGGCAAGACGTTGACCGCGCTGGCGGTGATGGGGCTGGTGCCAAAGCCCGGCCGCGTCGGCGGGTCCGTACGGCTGGAGGGGCGGGAGATGCTCGGCCAGCCACCCTCGGTCTGGACCAATGTGCGCGGCGCCCGCGTGGCGATGGTGTTCCAGGAACCGATGACCGCACTGAACCCGGTGATGCCGGTGGGCCGCCAGATCGCCGAGGTCATGGTGCTGCACCAGGGATCGTCCTGGCGCGAGGCGGATGCGCGCGCCGTGGACGCTTTGGCCGCGGTGGGGATCGCCTCGCCGAAGCAGCGGGCCGCATCGTATCCGCACCAGTTGTCCGGCGGGATGCGCCAGCGCGTGATGATCGCCATGGCGCTGGCCTGCCGCCCGGCGGTGCTGATTGCCGATGAGCCGACAACGTCTTTGGACGTGACGATCCAGGCGCAGATCCTCGACCTGATGCAGTCGTTGCAACAGGAAATCGGCATGGCGATGCAGTTCATCAGCCACAATCTCGCGGTGATCAGCGAGATCGCGCACGAGATCATCGTGATGTACGCCGGCCGGGTGGTGGAGCGGGCCGCCGCGGAGGATTTGTTCGGGATGCCGCTGCATCCCTATACGCTCGGCCTGATCGCCACCTTGCCCGACCCGGCGCGCCGGAGCGCGGTGCTGCCGGTGATCCCGGGCGGCGTGCCGGACCCGGACAGTGCCGTTTTGGGCTGCCGGTTCGCGGATCGCTGCGAGCGGGCCGATGGCGGGTGCCGGAGGGACGAACCGGTGCTGGAGCAAGTGGCGCCGGGGCATTTCGTGGCCTGCTTCAAGGTGCGATCGTGAGCCTGGTTGCGCTGGACGATATCCGCGTGCAGTTCCCGGCCGGGCGCCGCACCCTGACCGCGGTTGACGGCGTCAGCCTGGATATCGGCGCGGGCGAGACCCTGGCGCTGGCGGGCGAAAGCGGCAGCGGCAAGAGCACCATCGGCAACGTTGTCGCCGGATTGCAGCGCCCGACCGCCGGGACGATGCGGTTTCGCGGCAAGCCGATGGACAAGGCGACCACGCGGCAGGCCCAACGGGCGATCCAGATCATCTTCCAGGATCCGTTCGGCGCGCTCGACCCGCGCATGCCGGTATCGTCCATCATCGCCGAGCCGCTGCTGATCCAGCGTATCGGCACCGCCGCCGAACGCGCCGAACGCGCGGCCGACCTGGCCGGGCAGGTCGGCTTGCCGCGCGATGCGTTGAACCGCTATCCGCACGAGTTCTCCGGCGGCCAGCGCCAGCGCATCGCGATCGCCCGCGCGCTGGCTCCGGACCCGGCGCTGGTGGTCGCGGACGAGCCGCTGTCGGCGCTGGATGTGTCGATCCAGAGCCAGATCCTGAACGTGCTGGGGGCGCTGCAACGGGCGCGGGGGCTGGCGTATCTGTTCATCAGCCATGATCTTGCGGTGGTGAACCATTTGGCCGACAGGGTGGCCGTGCTGTATCTCGGGCGGCTGGTGGAGGTGGCGCCGCGGGCGGATCTGTTCGGCACGCCATCGCATCCGTACACGATGGCGCTGCTTGAGGCGATGCCGCGCATCGGCCGCCGCCACCGCCGCGCTGCGGTTATTGGGGGCGAGATGCCGAGTCCGCTCGACCCGCCGCCCGGCTGCGTGTTTCACACGCGGTGCCCCAAGGTGCGGGAGATTTGCCGGGTCGAAGCCCCCGTGCTGGAGCCAGCCCCGGGACGGCCGGGACAGCGGGCGGCATGTCACTTCAAGGAATAATTGCGGTCAACGCCCATGTCGCGATGGGTCCCGGGCATCCGCTTGGCCTCCTGTGTCATGGCCGGGCTTGGCCCGGCCACCCACGACTTGCGGTATTTGAGTTGGCAAAGTCGTGGATGGCCTGGCCAAGCCCGGCCATGACACTCGCGCAACGACCGCGCCCGACTCTCCTCTGCCGTTCCCCTTACCTCGCGGGGACGCCAGCATGACCCGCTTCATCCTCGCCCGCTGCGGCCAGTCGGCACTCGTCCTGCTCGTCATGAGCTTCGTCATCTACAGCCTGATTGGGCTGATGCCGGGCGACCCGATCGATGTGATGATCGCTTCCAACCCGGGCGCCACGCCCGAAGTCGTCGCCCATCTGCGGGCGATCTACGGACTGGATCAGCCGATACTGCTACGTTACGGACACTGGCTGGCGGCGGCGCTGCGGGGCGACTTTGGCTACTCCCGCACCCACGCCCAACCGGTGCTGACCGTGCTGCTGCCGGCGCTGTTGCAGACCTGCAAGCTGATGCTGACCAGCTTCGTTGTCAGCGTCGTCCTGGCGTTCGCACTCGGTGTCTGGGCCTCGCTGAAACCGGGAGGCGTCGCCGACAGCATCATCAGCCTGTTTGCCTTCGCCGGCATTTCCGTGCCGGTGTTCTGGCTGGCGCTGGTGCTGATCCTGGTCTTCGCCGTCACCTGGCACGTGCTGCCCGCCAGCGGCATCGGCACCTTCGGCGACGGCGGCGTAACGGATCAGCTCCGCCACCTGATCCTGCCGGTGACAACCCTGGCGCTGGCGAACATCGGATCCTTCACCCGCTTTATCCGCGCGGCGATGATCGAGACCATGCGCATGGACCATATCCGCACCGCCCGCGCCAAGGGTGCCGGGGAACGCCGCGTCGTGCTGGTGCACGCGCTGCGCAACGCCATGATCCCGGTAGTGACGGTGATTGCGTTAAGCTTTGGCGGGCTGTTCAGCGGGGCGCTGATTACGGAAACGATGTTCGCCCAGCCCGGCATGGGGAAGATGATCTACGACGCGATTCTCGGCAATGATTTCAACCTGGCTTTGACCGGCCTGCTGTTCGCCACCTTGGTGACCTTGCTCGGCAATCTGCTGGCCGATCTGGCGTATGGCTGGCTGGACCCGCGGATAAAGCTGTGAGGCGGGATCGCGCCGTCTCTCCCTGGCAGTTGCGCTGGCGGCGGTTCCGCGCCCACCGCACCGGCATGGGCAGCCTGGCCGTTCTGCTGTTGCTGGTGCTGTTCGTTGCTTCTGCGCATCCGGTCGCGTGGTGGCTGGCGGTCGATCCGTATGAAACCGATCTGCTGTCGCAATACGCCCCGCCTTCGGCCGCGCATCCGCTGGGCACCGACGACGCGGGGCGCGACGAGTTGGTGCGGCTGATGCTGGGCGGGCAGATTTCGTTGCTCGTCGGCGTGCTGGCCACGGCGGTGGGCAGCGTGATCGGGCTGACCATCGGAGTGATCTCCGGCTATTTCGGCCGCCGCCTGGATGCGGTGCTGATGCGTTTCACGGACGGCATGATCGCGCTGCCGCTGCTGCCGTTGCTGATCGTGCTCGGCGCGCTGGACCTGACGAAACTCGGCTTCTCGGCGGAGTTCGCGCATTCCGCCGCGGCGGGGTTCTGGCGGGTGGTGATCATCGTCGCGCTGGTGGACTGGACCGGGATCGCCCGCCTGACGCGCGCCGCAACGCTGTCGCTGAAAGAGCGGGACTATGTCCGTTCGGCGCGGGCCAGCGGCGGTCGGCCGGCTTACATCATGACCGCGCATATCCTGCCGAATGTCGCCACCCCGCTGATCGTCGCGGTGACGCTGACCGTCGGCCGGGTGATCCTGTTCGAGTCGGTGCTGAGTTTCCTCGGCTTCGGCATCGTTGCGCCGACGCCAAGCTGGGGCAACATGCTGAACAACGCGCAGGAACTGGTGACCACGGCGCCGGCTTTGGCGATCTACCCCGGGCTGCTGATTTTCATCACGGTGATTGCGGTCAATTTCCTCGGCGACGGGTTGCAGCACGCGTTCGATCCGCGCAGCGAACGGTAGCTTCCGGCCGAATCAAACCGCCCCCCAGGCGAGGCGGGACGATCGATGGTGCGCGTGGCAGATCGCCACCGCCAGCGCGTCGGAGGCGTCGGCGCGGCACAGCGTCGCACCGGGCAGCAGACGGCGCACCATCATCGCCACCTGCTCCTTCTCCGCCCCGCCGGTGCCGACAACCGCCATCTTGACGGTCTTGGCGGGGTATTCGGTGACCTTGACCCCCGCCAGGGCCGGGGTCAGCAGCGCCACGCCGCGGGCATAGCCGAGCTTCAGCGTCGCGGCGCCGTTGCGGTTGACGTAGGTTTCCTCGACCGCGGCTTCATTGGGGTGGTGCAGGGACAGCAGCGCCATCAGTGCGTCGTGCAGCATTTTCAGCCGAACCGGAACCGGATCGGCGCTGTCGGTGGCGATCACGCCGTCGGCGATATGGCGCAGGCGGTTGCCGTCGACGTCGATCAGCCCCCAGCCGGTGAAGCGTAGCCCGGGGTCGATGCCCAGCAGCCTGACCATTGTCGATTCGCACCCCGCCGTTTGCACGACCGGTGCTTACACCAGTCCGGGCGAGATGGGCGGTTCGCGTTCATAGTCAGTCTCAAGTGCCCGCAGCGCGATATACCCCTGGTGCGGATGGGCCGGCCGCCTTCGCTCCATGTGTCCTGGCCGGACTTGTGCCGGCCACCCACGACTTTGCCCCAACCAGCACCGCAAGTCGTGGGTGGCCGGAATAAATCCGGCCATGCCACGGGGTGCGAAGGCGCATTACCGCGACAGCGCCGCCATCACCGAATCCGGGATATCGAAGTTGGCGTACACGTTCTGCACGTCCTCATTCTCATCCAGCGCATCCAGCAGCTTCAGCAGTCCAGCCGCCCGTTCGTCGTCCAAAGTCACCACCGTCGTCGGCCGCCACTCCAGTTTCGCACTCTCCGGCGCTCCGAACCGAGCCTCCAGAGCATCGCGGACGGTGAAGAAATCCTCGATCGGGCAGGTCACCTCATGCGCCTCATCGTCGCTTTCGGCATTCTCGGCGCCGGCTTCGATCGCCGCCTCCAGCACGGCATCGGCGGTCGCCACCGCCGCCGGATACCGGATCACCCCCAGCCGGTTGAACATGAAGCTGACCGAGTTCGTCTCCCCCAGCACGCCGCCGTTCTTGTTGAACGCCGTTCGCACGTCCGACGCCGTGCGGTTGCGGTTGTCGGTCAGCGCCTCGACGATCACTGCCACGCCGGCCGGGCCATAGCCCTCGTACCGGACCTCCGCGTAATCGTCGCCGGCCCCGGCGCCGGAGGCTTTCTTGATCGCCCGATCAACCGTGTCCTTCGGCATGTTGGCCTGCCGCGCCGCGGTGACCGCCGCGCGCAGCCGAGGGTTCGATGACGGGTCCGGCAATCCCTGCCGGGCGGAAACCGTGATCTCCCGGATGATGCGCGCGAACTGGCGGCCGCGGCGGGCGTCCTGCGCACCCTTGCGGTGCATGATGTTTTTGAACTGCGAATGGCCGGCCATGGGTGGTCTATCAACTCACTGGTTAGTGTCCTCTCCCAGACTACCACCCCGGGCGCCGGGGGGGAAACGCGTCTCCTCACACGGCAGCACATCGGCTCGATTTTGGAGGCCGGTCCGCGGGCATTGCCGCAGCGGAACCTTATGAGACCGCTCCCAGCCCTTGCTTCGTTCGCTGACACCCGCCGCGTCAGTGTCGAGCACCCTTCCGCGACTCGGCCCGCCCCTGCTACGCGCCACACATGCCCAGTCTGGACATGGAACTGGCCGCCGGGGGGCGAGTCGCTGGCGTTGATGAGGCCGGGCGGGGACCGCTCGCCGGCCCCGTGGTCGCCGCCGCCGTCGTGCTGCGCGCCGACACCCCGCCCGAATTGGCCATCCTGCTGGACGACTCGAAGAAACTGACCGCCGATCAGCGCCTCGCCGCCTTCCTCGCCCTGTATGCCTCCACCGCCGAGATCGGCGTTGGCGCCGCGTCGGTGACGGAAATCCTGCGGCTGAACATCCTGCACGCCTCCATGCTGGCGATGCGGCGGGCGGTGTCGCGGCTGCGCATCCCGCCCGACCTGGCGCTGGTGGACGGCAACTACCCGCCGAAGCTGGACTGCGCCGTGCGCTGCGTTGTGGGGGGCGATGCGCTGTGCCTGTCGATCGCCGCCGCCTCCATCGTCGCGAAAGTCATCCGCGACCGCGCGATGCTGCGCCTCGGCCTGCGCTTCCCCGGCTATGGCTGGCACTCCAACGCCGGCTACGCCACCGCGCTGCATCGGGAGGCATTGCAGCGACTCGGGCCGACGCGCCACCACCGCGAAGCGTTCGGGACGGTGGCACAACTCCGGCTGGACCTGACGATTGCCGATTGACGTGGCTTCGGGCGAGCCGTCACGTTACGGCGAACGCGTTGACGAGGTTGGGACTCCGCTTGGACGCCTATCACGACCTGCCGCTGGACCAGATACTGCGAGGCGACTGTGTGCAGATGATGCGCATGTTGCCTTCGGGGTCGGTTGACTGCGTCTTCGCCGATCCGCCTTACAACTTGCAGCTAAGGGGCGAACTGCGGCGGCCGGATGACAGCCTGGTGGACGGTGTCGATGAGGAATGGGACCGCTTCACCGATTTCGCCTCCTACGACGCGTTCACCCGGGAATGGCTCGGCGAGTGCCGCCGGCTTTTGCGCAAGGACGGCACGCTGTGGGTGATTGGCGCCTACCACAACATCTTCCGCATCGGCGCGATCCTGCAGGACCTGGGGTTCTGGATCCTGAACGACGTGATCTGGCGGAAATCCAACCCGATGCCGAATTTCCGCGGCCGGCGCTTCACCAACGCGCACGAGACGCTGATCTGGGCGGCGCGCGGGCGGGATTCGCGGTATCGCTTCAACTACCAGGCGATGAAATCGCTGAACGATGACATCCAGATGCGCAGCGACTGGTTCATCCCGCTCTGCACCGGGCCGGAGAGGCTGCGCAACGAGCACGGCCTGAAGCTGCACCCGACTCAAAAGCCCGAAGCGCTGATCCATCGCGTGCTGCTGGCCAGCACCAACCAGGACGATGTCGTGCTCGACCCGTTCGCCGGCACCGGCACCACGCCTGCGGTGGCCAAGCGGCTGCGGCGGCGGTTCATCGGCATCGAAAGGCATCCCGCCTATGCCGAGGCGGCGATCGGACGGGTGCGGCGAACCAAGGCGATCTCGGTGGAAGGCGCGACCTCGGAACCCACCAAGCGGGAGGTGCCGCGAATACCGTTCGGCAGCCTGGTGGAACAGGGCCTGATTTCCCCCGGCACGACGATCTACGACCGCCAGCGGCGGGTCAGCGCGGTGGTCGGACCGGACGGATCGGTCAGCCTGGGCGACGCCCGCGGCTCGATCCACAAAATCGGCGCCCTGGCGCAGAACGCGCCGAGCTGCAACGGCTGGACGTTCTGGCATTTCGAACGGGATGGCGGGCTGCTGCCGCTGGATGAGCTTCGCGTGATGTTCACCGCCCGGTCTGCGGTGCCACCCGATTCGCTACAGGCGTGAACCGGATCCTGCCAGCATTAACGCCGCGACATGGCAGGCGGAAGCCCCACCGCTCCTGTGTCATGGCCGGAATTAGTTCTCCACCGGCCGACAGCCGACGCGCCCTGGATGGAAATCCAGGACCGGGGCGGGCGATCGGCTGGACGCCGCATCTATTTTCTTCCTGGTCCGGCCACCCCCCGGGACGAGGCGAATGTCCGGTAGTTTCTTCAACACCAATGTCCTGGTGTATACCGCGTCGGGCGACGCGGCAAAGGCGGACCGGGCCGAGGAGAGTCTTCGTGGATGCGGCTCGATCAGCGTGCAGGTAGTGAATGAACTCACCCACGCTGCCCGGCGGACGATGCGGATGTCCTGGCCGGAAAACCATGCGTTTTTATCGATGGTGCGGGGGGATGGAACTGCGGGAGGGACTCCGCATCGTCAATCCGTTCCGCTGACTTAAAGCTTCTCCACCTGGGAGTATTCCAGCTCCACCGGTGTCGAGCGGCCGAAGATCGAGACGCTGACCTTGACCCGGCCCTTTTCCTCATCGACCTCTTCCACCGTGCCGTTGAAGCTGGTGAACGGGCCATCGGCGACGCGGACCTGCTCGCCGATTTCGTACATCACCGCCGGACGCGGACGATCCACGCCTTCCTGGTTCTGCTTGAGGATGCGTTCGGCCTCGGCCTCACTGATCGGGCTGGGCTTGGTCTTGCTGCCGAGGAAACCGGTTACCTTCGGGGTGTTCTTGACCAGATGCCAGGCGTCGTCGGTCAGGTCCATCTTCACCAGGACGTAGCCCGGGAAGAACTTGTGCTCGCTGTTGATCTTGCGGCCGCGCTTGACCTCGACGACGTTTTCCGACGGCACCAGCACCGCCTCGAACTGCTCGGCCAGGCCCTTCTGCGCGGCCTGTTCGGTGATCTGCTGGGCGATCTTTTTTTCGAACCCGGAGTAGACGTGGACGACGTACCAGTTCTTCGCCATGTGATGCCCTCAGATGCCCACACTGAATAACGCGCGCACCCCAAGGCCGATGACCTGATCGACGACGAAGAAGAAGATGGCGGCGACGGCTGCCATGGCGAAGACCAGGCCGGTGGTCACCATGGTCTCCTTGCGGCCGGGCCAGGTCACCTTGGCCACTTCCTGCCTGACTTCACGCACGAACTTAACCGGATTTAACGCCACGTTCACCACATCCTTCGAAGATCGCCGCCACGATACCAAGCCGTTGCCCGGAGTGCTGGCAGGGGAGCAGAGACTCGAACTCTGAACCTCCGGTTTTGGAGACCGGCGCTCTAGCCAATTGAGCTACACCCCTACAGCGGGCCGGCGCTCAATCCATGGGATCGGACGCGACGAGGCCGCAAAAAAGGATGCCCCGGGGGTAATGTCAAGCCTTTATCCCCCGCCCCTGTATGTTCACACTGTGTTCTTGACTCTGGCCCTGGTTTGTGGGACCCCTAGGAAAGAACGCAGTAGGAACACGCCGAAGGGAGCGCCCGATCCCATGCAGACCACGATCGACCGCGACGCTGTTGCCGCCTTTGAAATCGCTGGATTGCCGGACGCGGAGGCGAGCCAGCCGATGCCCGGGAAGCAGACCGCCGGACGCGGGGCGGTCAGCAACCCGGGCGTCCGCTTCGACGCGCATACCGCCTTCCCGTTCGACGACGGGTGGGAGACGCTGACGCAGGATATCGGCGACCTGCCGCGACTCGACACCAGCCTGATCCGCGATTCGAGCCGCTCCGCCATCAGTTGGAACACCTCCCCCGATATCGGCTTCGACCGGGCGGTGAATCCGTATCGCGGCTGTGAACATGGCTGCATCTACTGCTACGCGCGGCCGTCGCACGCCTATCTCGGCTACTCGCCCGGGCTGGATTTCGAAACCAAGCTGATCTTCAAGCCGGACGTGGCCGAGCTGCTGGAAAAGGAGCTGCGCAAGCCCGGGTACGTCGCGCGCACCCTGGCGCTGGGATCGAACACCGACCCGTACCAGCCGATAGAGCGGACCTTGAAGCTGACCCGTTCCGTGCTGGAGGTGCTGGACCGCTACAACCATCCGGTCGGCATTGTCACCAAATCCGCGGGCGTGTTGCGGGACCTGGATATCCTCACCTCCATGGCGCAGCGGAACCTGGTGCGGGTGCATCTGTCGGTGACCACGCTCGATCCGCGGCTGGCGCGGGTGATGGAGCCGCGCGCGGCGACTCCGGCGCGGCGGCTGCAGGCGGTTGCCGAGCTGACCCGGGCCGGCGTGCCGGCCGGGGTGCTGGCGGCGCCGATGATCCCCGGGCTGACCGACGCGGAGCTGGAGAAAATCCTGGAGGCTGCGGCGGCGGCCGGCGCGCGCCACGCCAGCTACATCCTGCTGCGGCTGCCGCTGGAGCTGCGGCAGATGTTCGAGGCGTGGCTGCATACCCACTTCCCCGACCGGGCACGGCATGTGCTCAGCCTGATCCGGCAGACCCGCGCGGGTGAGCTGAACGATCCGCGCTTCCATCACCGCTTCAGCGGCCACGGGCCGTATGCGGATCTGCTCGGGCAGCGCTTCGCCAAGGCGTCACGGCGCCTCGGATTCGACGAAGCGAGGACGCAGTTGGATTGCGCACGGTTCGCGGTTCCCGATGCCGCGGCGGCGGCGATGTCCGGGCAGTTGTCGCTATTCTAGGCTAGAACCGGAATGTCGCGAACAACACGAAGAACGAGACGTTCTTGCCCAACGCCTCCTGCACCGCCGGCCCCGAAAGGAACTCGGCAAAGATCGCGCCAAGCAGCAGATGCTGATTGACCCGCCAGCGCACGTCGGCCGACAGCTCGGTGCCGACCCGCATGCCGGTGACTTTGTTGGTGCCGGGGTATTCCGTCATCCCGCTGCCGTACAGGCCGTCCGTGATCGAGGCCCGCCACAGTGTATCCCAGCCGAATACCGCCAGCACGTCCTTCGCCGGCTTGACGCTCACGACCGGCCGGATGTCGTAAACATTGGCCGGCACCAGCATCGACGTCTCCGCAAAGTACGGCAGGCGTGGATACATGGCGTTGAACGTGCCGAGGGTGTGGCGGTCGCGGGCGTTGTCGCCGGTGGCGTAGTTGCTTTCGATGCCGATTCGCGGCTCCCACAATGCGTCACGGAATGTGTAGCCGAAAATGCCGGCCAGCATGTCGGCGCGAATATCAAGGTTCCGGAACGTGCCGCGCTGCCCGGCGAATTCGGCGTTCCAGTCAAAACCGTTAGAATCGCCAAACAAGCGGAAGCCGAAGGTCGCCCGCTGTTCCGTGCCGGTCAGGCCGCGATACTTCGCCGACTCGTTTTCATAGTTCAGTTCATAGATATCCGCCTTCCCCAGCTTCCCCAGCGGCACCGTTACGTAGGGTCCCCAGAGGTATTGTTTCATGTTGGTGTGATCGTCGAACACGCCCTCGGCGTTGCTGACCGGCCGGACGGCGACCACGTCAACCGATGCGCCGTCGATGCTGTCATGCACCCGGAAGCCGTCGAAGGCGCGGCGGATATTGGGACCCTCGCGCACGGCGACCAAGCGCTGGTAGCCGAACAGCAACTCCTCCCGGCCGATGCGCACAACCGGGGCGTCGCCGAGCGGAGACGGCGGCCGCAAGTCGATAAACCCCTGCATCATGTCGAGTTGGTTTATATCCGTGGTGGACGGAACGCCGCGATCGCCAATTCGCTCCATTTCGCCGAGTTGGAGGAAAACCCTGAAATAGTCGGTCAGGTGCACGTCGGCGTCCAGCAACAAACGCTGCAGCAGATAACCATTGCTGGGCGGCGCTTTAATTCCGAAATTGGGATTGAGATAGGATTCGGCCCGAAACCTCAGTTCGCCCCCGAGGCTGATGTAGCTGGCGCCGTATTTGCCGTCACCCAGGGGCATGTATTTGTATTTGTCCCACGGGCTGGTCGCCTTCGAGGCGTCGGCCAGATAGGAAAAGTCGTCGTCGTATCGGAGGTTGTGATAGGTTGGATCGCCCGGTTCGGGGCTGGCGCCGCGGGCGACGTCCGATAGCGGCAGAATGAACGCGAAGACGAATAATCCCGGGAGGAATCGCGGGAAGCGGATCAACATGGACGAGCCCCGGAGATTATTTTGGCCGCGGGAAGCGGCAACAATTCCGCAAATTATCGGCCTGGCCGCAAGCGGTCAGGCCGATAAATATGGGTTATAGCAACAATAAGCCGGGGCTTGGTGGTGTGCTGCTAACGGGCTGGTGGCGGGCAGCGCGCCAAATCAGACCAGCCGATCATTGAACCTAAATCCGGCAGTTGTTTAATTGCCCGTCGCGGCCGAATCGGCGGAATCTGCCGGGATGGAAACGCAAAAGCAGATCATCCCCGTTCACCCGCAGGGTGAACAACCCCTGGTTGAGGCGCAATCGGCGATAGCC
>NZ_CAJATU010000123.1 GCF_903944925.1 uncultured Rhodopila sp.
GGCTATCGCCGATTGCGCCTCAACCAGGGGTTGTTCACCCTGCGGGTGAACGGGGATGATCTGCTTTTGCGTTTCCATCCCGGCAGATTCCGCCGATTCGGCCGCGACGGGCAATTAAACAACTGCCGGATTTAGGTTCAAGAGCCATCCGCTCATTCCGATCGAGGACTGGGAGATTCCCGGTGCCAAGGATGGTGGTTCGAACGAGGAAGTGATTCAGCAGGCTCGTTCTGGATCGGCGTAGAAGGCCGAAATCAATTACAGCGACTGTGACATGCCTTCTGCAAATTGTGACGACCGAAAGATCCACCGTTTCAGCTGTTTGCTGCGTGGGTCACGGCTTCTGCAAACTTTGCGAGATGATCGGCGGGCGCCACGGTGGCTGCTCGGGACCGTACGCGTCTCGGGCCGCTACGGGCACGTCCACCGTCCTGTCGCTGAGCAGCCCCGGCTCTCATCGCATCGCCGGGCTAGGTCGCACGCTTCGGAGAACCCGCCACGACAGAATATCTGGTAGGCCGCCTGGGCCGTTTTCCCGACCCGAACGCAGATGCCTGCCCGGGTGCGGGCTTTTATCGATGCGTTCCGTGCGCACACGATGCTCAACGCGTCGAGGCTGCTACCCGACAGAAGGTCGCGGCGATACGGCTGCCTGCTCGGAGCGTACCGCGCAATGAACCCGCGACCTTCGAAATGCCCCCACCGCGACGCCGGTAGGGCAGCGGCACTTCCCGGATACGCAGGCCGGCCCGCGCCGCCTTCATCTGCATCTCGATATTCCAGCCATAGGTCATTTCCTTCATTCCCAGACGGTGGAGTGCGTCGCTGCTGATCGCCCGAAAAGCGCACATATCGCTGTACTTCACGCCGTAGAGTGCCCCGATGCCGAATCCCGCGACCCGGCCGGCAAAGACCTGATGCCACAGCATGGCGCCAGGCTCGCGCTCGCCGCGCGTGCGGGATCCCAGGACAAAATCATGCGTGCCGTCGAGGACCGGCCGCGCGATCTCGCCGATCAAATCACCCCGATCGGCGCCGTCGCCGTCCATGAAGACGATGGCCCTGCTCGCGGTGTGCGCGGCCGCCGCGCCGAGCGCGCAGGCCCGGCCATAGCCACGCCCCGCATCGATCACCCGAGCGCCGGCCGCCCGGGCAACCGCCTGCGTGCCGTCGGTGCTGCCGCCGTCTGCGACGATGATGTCGAGGCGATAAGCCGCCGGAATCTCTCGGATCACGCCGCCGATGGTCTCCGCCTCGTTGAAGGTCGGAATGACGAGGCTCAGAGGCTCCATCGCATTCCGCAATTCTGGCACGGCGCCGGCGGCGCATCCGACAGCAGGCTGGTCCGAAAGTCCCGATAAGCCGGACTGTTCCATATTTCCCTCAGATCCTGCTGTGTTGCGTCGCCAAGCGTGTAGTTGCTGTATCCGCGAACGGAGAACGGCGCGATGCAGCAGGGGAGAGCGCGTCCGTGCGCGGTGAAATACATGAGCGACCACGGGCGCCGGCAGGCAGCCCAGGCGCGATCATCATGCCGCTTGAGGCTGAGCCCCGGCTCCGTCGCGCCGGAGGCGTCAAGCGTCACCCCGAGCGGGCGAGCCATGTCCTGTGCTGCCGCGATCGCCTGCCGCTCGGCTTCCCGGGTGCTTTCAAACAGCGAATTGCCCGCCGTGGCCTTGCCGTAGCCGATCTCGTCGAACACGAGGCGCTGCAGATGCACCTCCGTGACGCCCATCTGCGCGGCCAGTCTGACGAATTCCGGCAACTGGTCGACTGTTTCCTTAAGGCCGGTCAGCCAGAGCGAGACGCGGGGTGTGGTCGCTCCCACCTGCTTCTGATAGGCGATGAACCTGCCGACGTCGCGCACGATGCGGTTGAAAAAATCCTTGCCACGGATTTTCGCGTAGGACTCGCGGTCCGCCGCGTCGAGCGAGACACGGAGTTCGTCGAGTCCGGTGTCGATGAGTTCCTGGAACCGTTTTGGCTGCATCAGCGTCCCGTTGGTGTTGAACAGGACATAGGTGCCGCGCGCCTTGAGGTAGCGGATCATGTCCGGCAGGTTTTTCACGAGCATGGGCTCCCCCACGCCGTGCATCACCACGCGCGCGACGTTCGGCACCTGGTCGACGATCTTCGTGAACAGGTCCCAGCTCATATCCGCGGGGGGCTCGAGTTCCTCGAACGTGCGCGGGCAGGTCTCGCAGAGCAGGTTGCAGCGATTGGTGACCTCAAGATAGAGGCAGACCGGGGGTTGTTCGGCGACCGCGGAGCGATCGGCGCCGATTTCCTCGAAGTAGCGGCGCGGGTCCTTCAGTGCAGTCGCAGTGGACACGGTGTTCTCCAGTTTCAGCGCCACGCCGGAGCTTGATTGCAATCCAAGGGCGTAGGTCAGCCAGCAGCAGCAGGATGGCGGGAACGTAGATGAGCGAGGGCCAGAAGAAGCGGTCCCCGGGGACAGGCTCCTGGATGAGCAGCAGCGGTGCGGTCGCGAGCCAGAGCAGGGCGCGCGAGGGGGCCACGACGGCTGGCAGCGCCAGCCAGGCGAAATACCAGTGGTAATGCGGGCTGGTGGCGGCCATGGCGGCGGCGGCCAGAAGGCCGGTGTCGCGACACAGCGCCTGCGCGTCGTTCGCCGGCGTCGGTTGCCACAGGATCCAGACCGCAAGGGCAAGGAGGGCTACGGCCACGACGGCGGCGTAGAGCAGCACGGCGCTCGACGGCAGCGCTACCAGCGTCGCCAGACCGGCCAGCGCCCAGAAGCCGGTTCCGCTGCCGAAACCTTCCTCTTGCCCGTAGGATGGCAGGAAGCCGAGCACGCGCAGGCCGGCGCCGCTATAGAGTCCGTAGCCGCAGCCGACGACCAGAAGGCCGGCAAGCGCGGGGCGCCAGAATCGTCCGCCTCGGAGGAACGCCGGCACGGCCACCAGAGGGAAGAACTTGGTGAGGACCGCTCCGGCGAGGGCCGCACCGGCCCAGCCGTCATTGTGTCGAGCCCGCAGCAGCAGTGCCAGGCCGAGCAGGCCGACAGCAATCGCATCCACGTGGCCGTCATTGGCGAAGGACCACAGGGCAAGCGGGTTCCAGGCATAGATGAGGATCCGTTCTCGCGGCAGTCCAGCGAGGGGCAGCAACCGCAGCAGGCAGATGATGCCGACGGCCTCGAAGCCGAGCATCATAAGGCGCATGCCACTGACGCTGTCCGAGACCCTGCCGGTCACCGCGAACACGACCTCTGCGACGGGCGGGTAGATCGTCCGTGCGTAGTCCGCGCGGTTGATCCGCGGGTAGACGACTGGATCGCGCAAGGATGCCAGCGCGGGGTCCGCGGGCACGTATCGATACGGATTGATGCCCGCCGCCTGCACGCGGCCGTCCCACACGTAGCGATAGATGTCGGAAGACAGGATCGGGGGCGTGGCGAGCAGGAGCAGGCGGAGCGCGATCGCGACGCCAAGCACGATCCACACCGTGCCGCGCGGCCACGCGCAGCGCAGGATAAGGTGGACGGCGGCAAAATAGACGGAAGCGGCGACCACCAGCAGCCCGAGCAGCATGCTGAGACTAACGACGCGCATATCGCTCGCGGCCGACGGCACATCGAGCAGCAAACCGAAGAATGTCAGTGCCAGCAGCGCTGCTCCGAGACAGACCACCCAGCGCACAGGCTTTCTTGCCGTCATGTGGAGCATTGGAAGCGAGCGAACGTTTCGAGCCCAAGCATTTGGATGGCATGGCGGGTCCATAGCGCATCATAACCCGCGCTCTCTTGCACCAGCCGCTCCAATGCCGCGGCATCGTCGATATCGTACCAAGGCGGCAATTCCACGAGATCAAGACCAAGCTCCGCTGCCCGGGTGCGCGTGGTTGCGGCCACCGAGCCGGTGCTCCAGGCGATATCGGCGAACAGCCGTGCGTGAGGAGAGCGCATCCCGAGGAGGTAATATCCGCCGTCATCGCAAGCTCCCAACACCACACGCCGATGATTGCCGGAGAGGAGAGCCGTGACCGCGGTCTCGAGAACCCGGGTCGGGAGCGTCGGGATGTCGGAACTTAGTACGCACGCGGCGGTGTGTCCCGCTGCAAACATTTGCTGCATTGCATGGAGTAGGCAGCGTCCGAACCCCTCCACCCCTGGAGGCATCGTTGCGGAGCCGTCAGCCAGAACGCAGACGGTTCCTTGCGCCAAGTGAGAGATGAGCGCCTCTTCCGTTCCGGACGGCGCATAGGCGGCATACCCGGTGACAGGCACCGAAAGCGCGGCACGGGCGATGTTTGTGGTGGTGTCCCGCAAGAAAGCAGCGCTCAGCGCTGCCGCCTGAGCAGGGCTGAGGGGGGGGCACAGCCGCGTCTTGGAAAAACCGGGACGCGGGGTCTTTGCCATGACGCCGATGGCGCAGCTCCCGTTGGACGCGGCCATCAACCCGTTGGATACAAATGCCTGGCCGTTCATCGAAGAGATCACGCCGTGTCCTTCCATTTGCTGCCAAAAAGCTGCCCATGGCCTTGGTGTCACCGAAGCCATGGGCTAAGCGCATCCGCGCAATCCTTGTTCTATGAGGATCGAATAAGGTTACAGGTCGTGGCACTTTTTGTAGCGACAGTTGGATGACAAGACCACCACGTTACACCAGCGGCCGTTGAAACTGACCTATGACGTTGTCGCCACCGCCGTCATGCCGACGCAGGTCGGCATCCACGCCTTGGGCCGGGCGCGCGAAAAGCGCGGATGCGCCGACCAGCGTCGGCATGACGAGGTAGCGCGGCCGGAGGGTCGATATCAGCGGCGGCTGGTATTCCTGGAAGCGGTCAGTGCGACGGCTTGGCGAGGCCCACCTTGATAATCGTGTCGTCAGCAACGTCCGTCGTGCCCGAAGGTGAGAATGTGGGGAAGTGCCGAAGCTGGTCCGGCGTGAAGGCAACGATCTCCATGTCCTGACCGAGCAGCACCATGGCGTCGACAGGAACGGCAATCGGCCGGGCGCCAATGCCCAGGAAACCGCCGAAATCCACCACAACCATGATCCGGCCGTCGCGGTCTCGAACCAGTCCGCGAACCCGGCCGAGAATGTCCTGACTCTCGACCGGGCGGAGGACCTCCCTGCCGAGAAGATCGCCGACACGAACCGGTTGCGGGAACCGCATCGCGGTCGAATTGGCCAGGCTCATGCCCGGCGGAGGCGGCATGCCTCCCGGCGTGGTGCTCTGCGCATGAACTAGGTTCACCGCCGCGGCCAGGAAACACGACCCGACCAGGATACGCTTTGATACGGAATGCATCATAGGCCGGCAAACCAAGGGAAGCCTTTCTCTTCCCAATATCCGCCGGGATACGTGTTCGTGACCTCGATGGCCGTGATCCACTTCGGGTTTTTGTATCCGAGCTTGGTTGCCATGCGCAGGCGCACCGGATACCCGAACGGATCGGCCAAAGTGTCGCCGCCGTACTGGATCGCCAGCAATGTCTGCGGATGCAGTGCCGTCGCCATGTCGATACTGCTCGGATAGTCATCGGCCGTCTTGAAGGCTACGTATTTGGCGCTGAGATCCGCGCCGATACGCTCCAGGAAGATGCGCAATGTCGGCCCGCTCCAGCCACCGATATAGCTCCAGCCTTCGACGCAGATGTGCTTGATAACCATTGAGGTCTGTGGCATCGCCCGCAAATCCTGCAGTGTCCAGGGTCGCTTGTCGGCGACGCGGCCGGACACCTCCAGTCGCCATGTCGCGCCATCCACCGGCTTCACGTCCATCACGTCGTAATAGGCGTTGAACTTGGGCGGTCTCAGGATCATCGAGGCGGGATAAGTCGGTGCCAGCCTGTTCGGGTTGAACAGCAGCGCCTGCACGCCATCGTTGAGTCGGGAGATCGCCAGCAGAGCGGACTCGACGGCTTCCGGACGCTTGACGTCGCATCCGGTCAACAAGACGAGCGCGCCGAGGGAGAGGCTCCCGCGAATCACTCCGCGCCGCTCAAGCGAGCGGATCAGCGGTTTATGATTGTCGAGGATGGCGGTGTCCGGCACGATGTCCGGTCGAAACGGTGATCTCATGCTGTGTGACCTCGCCGCACGAGGTGTGCCTGAACCTGGCTGTCGGCACTGACACGCGGGCCGCCGGCGAGCATCGCCCACACGGTCTTGGGCACAAGAAGCGCAAGCGCCACATGCACGATCAAGAAGCCGACGATCACCGCCATCCCTGCGAAATGCAGCATCCGCGTAGTCTGAAAGCCGCCAAGTAATGAGACCAGGCCGGAGAATTGCACGGGCTTCCAGATGGCGAGCCCGGTGATGACCTGCGAGATACCGGCCAGTATGACAATGATGTAGAGGAGTTTCTGGACAGCATTGTAGACGGTGATGTCCTCGTGGGCGATTTTGAAGTGCAGAGTGTCGACAACGGTCTGCACCACATCGGCTGGACGGATCGGCAGCAGTTTCTGTCTGAAACGTCCGGTGACGAAGCCGTAGGTGAGATAAATCAGACCGTTGATGACAAGGAACCACATGCCGGCGAAGTGCCAGTTGAGGCTCCAGGCCGCCCAGTCACCGAGGCGCCAGAAGGAGCTGAAGCTGAAGCCGCGAATGATCACGTCGTCGTCGTAGATACCCCAACCTGATGTGATCATGACGAGCATGACCACGGCATTGACCCAATGCATGATCCTGAGTGGCCAGGGATGAAGCCGGCGGCCGGCACCCGGCGGCGGCCCGGGAAGGTCGGATATCGGGTTTCCAGTTTGAGTCATGGCCGACAGAACCCCTTTTCAAATGAAGCCGACTCACATGCTGCGTATGCGCGACACCTGTGCGTCCTGCTGGCTTCGCACTTCATGTTCGGCGCCGAGCCGAGGCGGGTTACACAAGTGGCCGACACGATGTCCAAAATCCGGCATGCGTGAAGTCATCGGCCCGCCATGCGGGCCGCCCCGAGTGCAATGGCTCAGGCATCCATCGTGTTTCCGGTGATTAACCGGGTTCCCCGCCTGTAAGTGAAGTAGGCCCAGAGCCAGTTCAGCACGACGGTGGCGCGGTTGCGGCCGCCCGTCAGGAGCAACACATGGGCAAGTCCCCAGAGCCACCAGGCCGGGGCGCCCCACAACCGAAGCCGGCGCACTTCGACAACGGCGGCGAGTCGTCCGATGGTGGCGAGATTGCCATAGTGGTGGTATTCGAAGGCGCGGGGCGACGGATGCCCCTTGATAGCGGCGCGGATCACGTCGGCGGAATGGCGTCCCTGCTGCTTAGCCGCGGGGGCCAACCCGGGTACTCCCGCGCCGGCCCACCCGTCCGAGGCCGCCGTGTCGCCGATCGCGAATACGCCGGGGCAACCGCGAACCGCAAGATTGCTGTCGACGACGACGCGGCCGGACTTGTCTCCGGCCAGTCCGAGCCACTTCGCGGCCGGTGACGCAGCCACCCCGGCGGCCCAGAAGGCAGTGCGGGCCGCAATGCGTACGCCGTTGACTTCCACGCCATCCTGGTCGATTCGGGTTACCTTGGCTTCCGTACGGACGTCTACGCCGAGATCACGCAGCGAGCGCTCGGCGTGCGCCGACAGGACCGGCGAGAAGGCAGGCAGAACCCGGGGAGCAGACTGGACCAGAACGACCCGCGCTGTGGCCGGATCAATCGCCCGGTACTCTTTATCGAGGCCGGTGCGCGCCAGTTCGGCCAGTGCTCCGGCCAGTTCGACCCCGGTCGGTCCGCCGCCAACCACCACGAAGGTGAGCCAGGCTTCGCGTTTGGCAGCGTCTTCCTCGCTTTCCGCTTGCTCAAAGGCCAGCAGCATACGGCTGCGCATCGCCGTCGCGTCCTCGATGCTTTTTAGTCCTGGAGCGTATGCCGCCCATTCGTCTTTGCCGAAGTAACTATGCTGCGCGCCGGTGGCGAGAATGAGATAGTCGAACCCAATGCGGTCCGCGGGCAGCAAGACTTCACGGGCAACGTGGTCCACGCCGACAACCTCACCCAGGCGCACGGTCACGTTGCGCTGATCGCGCAGGACACTGCGGATAGGCTGCGCGATATCGGCCGGTGACAAGGCCGCGGTTGCGACCTGGTAGAGGAGCGGCTGGAACACATGGTGGTTCCGCCGGTCGATAAGCGTGATCCGGCATGACGTCCGCCGCAGTCCCCGCACGGCAGCGATCCCACCAAAACCGCCACCTACGACGACCACATGCGGGACCTTTGCGTCCCTCCGGTCCGGTATCCGCAGACGGCAACCAGCCCACCAGGAAGCCAGAGCATCGAACGACACCCTTCCCGCCCCCGTCGCCGCGATCAGCAGCAGGAGCAGACTGATTTCGAACTGATCGGAGGTATTGGCGGACAGGACGATTGGGACGGCAAAAGCACACAAAATCAGCGCCACCGGCCTTGTCCCAAGGCCGAACAGAAGGGCCCAGCACAGCACAAGCGTCCACCAAGGCGCCGTGACCAACTCGCCGGTGAAGGGGACCGGCCACATGGCGAAACCGGTTCCCGCGGCGATTGCGATCGCGAGGATGACACGCGCCCCGAGCGGAAGTACGCGTTCGCCCAAGGCGTCACTCGCCGCGTACAGCCGGTTGATGGACCTCACCGCCCGGATCGGCACGCGCGCCAAGCCCGCTCGCAGCAGGAAGTCGAGGGACAGCGGGCCCGCGCCGCCGATCAACAGCCAGACCAGGAGCAGGGCCTGTGGACCGGCCAGATGCGCCTCGGAGACGTCCCGGCCGACGCCAAGGAGGAGCAGCAACGCCACCGGCCGTGTTGCCAAGCCGCTCGCAAGCAAAAGCGGCGCTACGCTCTGGATCAGCGTGGATCCGACCGATGGTGCCTCCGAAAAACCTGTGGCACGCATCATCGCCATGATCTGGTGGACGAAGATCGCCTGGCTGAGCCAGATCCGCGCCATCAGGAGAATGCCAACCCGAACGACACCACCGGTGAAGACGGCCCAACGCCCGACTGCTTCCCAACCCTCGAGGACCGCCGAGACGCGCTCCTGGCGAACCGACCGGGCCGCGGGGGCCGCAGTCTCTGCGACCCCCAACTCCGGGTGATCGGGACGCGATGGGTCTTCGCTCATCTACGTTGCGACCGGAATCGCGCGTGTAACGGCCTTCCACTGGGTGCCCGGGTACCCCACGCCGGCGCTGACCAACCGCATGGCGTAGATGCTGAGATAGGTGGCGGTGCGCCGGGTTGAATCAAGGCACCAGTTCAGATAGGCGATCGCGAGACCTCCGATCAGAAGCGCCCAATAGGGCACGGCCTCGAACCGGCGGAACCCGCCCGGGCTGAGTTGGTCAGGGATGTTGCCCCCCAGAACCTGGAAGACGGCGTGGATTGGATTGTCGTGCATGACGATTGCCTGACAGGGTTCATGAGAACGATGCCCGGTCTTCGGGAAATTTCAGGAATCGGTTACGACCTGCCGGTTCGTCAGTGCGAAATAAATTGCGGCTTCACGAATCTGTCGTCCCGCGCACTGTAACCGAAGAGCCGATTTCCTCGAAAGAGGACGCCAGGAAGCGGTGGCCGGAGAGTTCGGTCCAGTATTGTCCATCGTGGGGCGCCGCTCGTTCGGGAGCTTGACATGCGTTCATTGCTGCTTGCTGCGATTGGACTTCTGGCACCGGCCCTCGCGACCGCACAACCAGCCCAGCGGCCGGTCGTGGGCGAACTTTTCACCTCCGAGGGCTGTTCATCCTGTCCACCCGCCGATGCCAAAATCGCCGAATTGGCGCGAACGCGTCCGGACCTGTTGCTGTTGACCTTCCACGTTACCTACTGGAACGGTCTCGGTTGGCGCGATCCCTATTCGTTTGAGGCAGCAACGCAGAGGCAGCGGCGCTACGTCGCGCTCGGCGTCAGCCCCGATGTCTATACCCCGGCTCTCATTGTCGACGGCAAGCTCGACGCGGTGGGGTCAGATAGCGCGGCCGTCGACCACACGTTGCGAGAGGCGGCACGCGCCCGGGAAACCTCCGCGCAAGTTGAAGTCCAACGCAGCGCGGGAGGGCTGACCGTCTCGGTCGGAGCCGGCGCCGGCTCCGGGACGCTCCTCCTCATTGCATTTGACCGCGTGCATCAAACGCCTGTCGGTCGCGGAGAAAACGGCGGACGCACGCTGACGGAAGCGAATATCGTCCGCTCAATGTCGGTGCTGGCTGCCTGGTCGGGCAAGCCCGTTCTCCTGCAGGTCGCCTATCCGGCCGGGCAGGAAGTCGCTGTCCTGCTGCAGCGTGACGACGGACACATCGTTGGCGCTGGAGTTGCTCGCCCGGCGACTAACTCATCGTGATTCACGAGATCTCGTCGCGGTTTCTCTGCCGTTCGGTGGCTGCACGCGTGCACCGCGACGGATGTCCGCATCTCCCGTCGATCCCATCGACTGCTTTTTTACCGGACCGTCTGAATCATGCGAATGGATCACCGAAATCTGCCGGTTCTGCCGCCGATCGTGCGAAACAAGCATCACGCCGCGGCCTCGGCCTTCGCGCCGGAGAGCTTGTTGCGTGAGGCCCGCCGTCAGAAGGCCCTCCCGAACACTCCGGTCCGGAGATCTGTGTCCTCGACCCGGACGGCGATATTGTGCGCTATCTCCGCGCCGCGAAGCGAGCACAGCCGGTTACAGGATGGGCATGCTATCACAGCGTGATGGACTAATTTGACCAGGGCGGCCGAGCTCGTCGGGCCGGGTCACCGCCCTGGGTTCGCCACCCTACTTCATCTTGATCGAGCGGGCGCTGCGTGACGAGGGCACGAGCTACCACTACTTGCCCTCCGATTCCGAGTACGCAGCGGCAGATCCGGTTCTACTGGTGATTGCCGAGACTGCGCTTACCAACGTGGGTGATCCGGTCGAACGCGGCGCGACCTGGACGACGGATGCGCCCTATCGGGAGACTCTCCACGCAATCGATGCGGCACGGGCAGAAGGGATTTGGGCTGTCGAGATGGAGGCGGCCGCCCGCTACGCCTTTGCGCAGGCACGACAAAACGCGATGCTTTGTTTCGCGCACGTGACCAAGCAGATGGGCCGCTCCGGGGATTTCGAGAAGGGCGAGACCAATGGTGCGACGGCGTCGCTCGCGCTCATTCACGCAGTCGCAGAGGCTTACCTTCCTGCCCAGTCCTGACCTGCACTCTCGGTGCGAGGGTGCCCTATCGCGACGCAACGCGAAACGCCGCTTCCAGAGGGCGACGGTCGTTGCGTCGGCGTGCTGCTGGAGCGACCCGAACGCCGAGGTGACCGACACTTCGCAGGGCCGCCCCCCTCTCACACCGGCAACAAATCCTCCAGTTTCCACTCCTTCGCCGACGCGCCCGCCAGCGCCTGGATGCGGGCCTCGTCGCCGCGTAGGGCCTCGGCCGATCCGGAATAGACGACCTGGCCGTTCTCCAGCACGTAGACGTCATCGGAAATCTCCAGGCCAATTCTTACGTTTTGCTCGACCAGCAGCACCGAAATCCCCTCGTCCCGCATCCGCGCGACGATGCGGAAGACCTCCTTGACGATCAGAGGCGCCAAACCCTGCGACGGCTCGTCCAGGATCAGCAGCCGAGGATTCAACAGCAACGCCCGTCCGATCGACAGCATCTCCTGCTCGCCGCCCGACAATTGCCGCCCCGAATTTCCGGATCGCTCACGCAACCGCGGAAACAACTGATAAATCCGCTCGATCGTATAAGGGCCCGGCCGTTCGATCGGCACTCGCAGGTTCTCATCAACCGTCAAGTTGGCGAACACGCGCCGGCCTTCGGGGACATAGCCGACGCCGGAGGCGGCGATGCGATACGGCGGCATCCCGGTGATATCCTGTCCGAACAACGTTACCCGCCCGGAGCGGGGCGGCGTCAGCCCCACCAGGCTGCGCAAGGTGGTGCTCTTGCCGGCACCGTTTCGTCCCAACACCGTCGTGATGCGGCCCTCGGCCACGGTCAGGGAGACGTCGTGTAAAATATGGCTCTTGCCGTAGTAGGTGTTCAGCCGTTCGGCCGTCAGGGCGCTCATTCCGCTTTCCCTAGATACGCTTCCTGCACCGCCGGGTTCTCCGCGATCTCCGCCGGAGTGCCTTCCGCCAGCATCCGGCCTTCCGCCAGCACGGTGATCTTGTCGGCGAGGTTGAAAACCACCCGCATATCGTGCTCGATCAGGACGATCGTATAGGCACTGTTCTTGTGCAGCCGACGAATCAGGTTGGCGACAGCATAGGTTTCATGCTCGCCCATCCCGGCGGTGGGTTCATCCAGCAGCAGCAACCGAGGTTTTAATGTTAGCGCGGTCGCGATCTCCGCCGCGCGCTGATCACCGTGCGACAACTCGCCGACGAGACGGTCTGCCTTGCTGGTCAGGCCCGCCTGGGTCACAGCCTCATCAATGCCGCGTCGGACAACCGCCAGATCGCGTGCGCGCAGCCAAAAGCGCTGGCGCAGCCCGAGGGAACTTTCGACGCCGATACGGATATTTTCCCGCACCGTCAACTCGGGAAAGATCTCGGTGATCTGAAAGGTGCGGGCCATCCCCATGGCGACGCGCGCCGCCACCGGCAATTTCGTGACCGTAACGCCATCGAACACGATATCCCCGGTCGTCGGCGCAAAGAAACCGGAAATCATGTTGAAGAATGTCGTTTTGCCGGCGCCATTCGGGCCGATGATCGCCCGCAACTCCCCGGGTGCGACCTGCATCGAGATCTCGCTGACGGCGGCAAGCCTGCCAAAGTGCTTGCTCACGTTGCGGACGTCCAGCATGGTCATCGCCCGCCTCTCCCTTGCAGCATCCCGAGTAAACCCCTCGGGAAGAACAACACCACGAGGACGAAAATCAGCCCGACGAACGACATCCAGTTCACTGTAATCGAGGAAATGTAGTCCTGCGCCACGACGAACAACGTGGCGCCCACCAGCGGCCCCCAGAAGGCGCGCATGCCGCCCATCACCGCCATGATGACGATCTCGCCGGACAGCGTGTAATGCAGTCCCATCGGATCGGCGAAATTGTTCAGCAGCGCATACAAGGCCCCCGCCAGCGCGGTAAAGGCGCAGGAAATTGAGAACGACATCCAGATATGCCGCTCGATCGGAATGCCCAGGAACCGCGCCCGCCGCTCGTTCTCGCGGATCGCCAGCAGGGTACGCCCGAACGGCGAGGCTAGCAGCAGCCCCTGGAGGCCGGTGGCGACGGCGAACACCGCGAGCAGGAAATAGTAGAACGCGATATCGTTATTGGCGATGTCTATGGTGGCGAACCCGAGATCGAGCGGCGCCCGGGTGAACCCGCGCAGCCCGTCATAGCCGCCGGTCAGATCGTTCCAGCTATAGGCGATGTAGAACGCGATCTGCCCGAACGCGACGGTGACCATGGCGAAATAGACGCCCCGCCGGCGCACGATCAGCAGCCCGAACAGCGTGCCTGCCACGCCGCCGAGCAGCACGCCCATGAGCATCGCCAGCGGCGTGCTGGCCGCGAGATATTTCAGTGTCAGCCCGGCCCCGTACGCGCCCAGGCCAAAATACGCCGCGTGGCCAAAGCTCATGACCCCGGTGAAGCCGAGCAGCAGGTTGAATGACATCGCCGCGAGGCCCAGCACCAGTACGCGGGCCGCCAGGGCGGTATAGCCACCCAGCATCGGCAGCCAGGCCGGCACGCTCAGCAGCAGCGCCCAGACAATTGCCGCGGTGAGCCACCGGCGGCCCGGCAATGGCCTCACCGCATCGGCGGTGGTGACGCTCATGTCAGCATGCCTTCCTCGCCCAGCAGGCCGCGCGGGCGGACCACCAGGACGACCAGCATGATGACGTAGATCACTGCCTCGCTGGCCGCCGGCCAAACAACCGTCGTCAGCGCGGCGGCGACGCCGATGAGCAGGCCGCCGAGCAAAGTGCCTGTCAGGCTGCCGACGCCGCCGACGATAATGGCTATGAAGCTGGGCATCAGCAGGTCATCGCCCATGTTCGGGTTCAGGCCGATCTGCCCGGCTGCGAGGACACCCGCGAGGCCCGCCAGCAGCGAGCCGACGGCGAAGTTGAGCGACCGCAGCATGCCCACGTTGACGCCGAGCGCGTTGACCGTGTCGAGGTCCAGCGTCCCAGCGCGGATTCGGATGCCAACACGGGTGTAGCGGAGGAAGGCGAACAACCCGGCGACCGCGACAATAACGATCGCCACCATGAAGATGCGGTACCACGTGATGAAGAACAGATCGGCGGTCAAAGGTTGGGCCAGCAGGTCCGGCACGTTCATCGGCAGTCCGTTCGGCCCCCAGATATAGCGGCAGGCGTCCTGCATGATGAACGCCAGGCCGAAGGTCAGCAGCAGGCTGTAGACCGGATCGCGTCCATACACCCGCCGGATCATCAGCCGCTCGATGACGAAGCCGAACAGCGCCGTCAGTAGCGGCGAGACGAGCAGCGCCCCCCAGAACCCGATGTACGGCGTCAGCACGAACGCCATGTAGCCGCCGAGCGCCAGGAAGTTGCCGTGCGCGAAGTTGATGACGTTCGACAGGTTCAGGATCAGCGACAGGCCCAGCGCCATCAGCACGTAGAATGCGCCGATGATAAGCCCGTTCGTGACATTGAACAGGACAAGTTGGAACATTGGTGGCCCTTCCGGAGACCGGGGTTCAGGCCGGATGGACCATCTTGCAGCCGGTATCGGCCACCGGGCCGGCGGCTTTCTCGCCGGGCACCACCGACGTGACGGTGAAAACCGCATCCGGGTTGTTGCCCGCCGGTGGGTGCGCGTCGCCGACGAAGATGTTGGCCATCAATTCGTGGTCGCCGGCGCGGTAGAAAATGCGGCCGGGCTGCAAGGCGACCTCCGGCGGCAGCGCCATGTCCTCCATCGCCAGCGATAGCTTCGGTCCGTCGAGCGAACCGGCCTTCTCCGCTGCGAGGCGGACGGATTCCACCGCGACCATGCCGAACCAGTGGCGCGCGCTGGGCGTTTTGCCGGTCGCCTTGCGGAAGTCGGCAACGAAGGCGCCGACCTCCGGGACGTCCGGCTGCTCCCACCACCACTCCATCGCCCAGGTTCCCGCCTGGGCTTCGCGCGGAACTGCCCGGATGGTCTCCAGCTCGAACAGCGCCCCGCCGAGATGCATCTCCCGCTCCATGCCGAACTGGGTGAACTGCTTCATACAGTTGATTTGCGCCAACCCGCCCATGTTGTTCAGCAGCACGTTCGGCTTATAGGCCTTCGCCTTGATCAGCGTGGCGGAGAAATCCGCCGTGTTGATCGGCAACTGTTCGGCCTCGTACTCGCCGCCCAGCGCCTTCAGGCGTTTGATGAAAGCGTCCTGCAGCGTGTGGCCGTAGGCATAGTCGGGGGTGATGAAGAAGAACTTCTTGCCGAAGCGCCGCACCAGTTCGCCGGTGGTCGCGGCGGCGTCCATCGAGGTCGTGTTGCAGATGCGGAACACGTTCCACTTGCAGTCCGTGCCGGTGATCGGGTCGGTGTGGCCGCCGGGGACGATGTGGAAGACCTTCGCCTCGTTGGTCACCTGCGACATGGCATAGGCAATGCCGGAGTTCACATCGCCGAAGATGACATCGACCTTATCGCGCTCGATCAGTTTGTGGGTCTTCTGCACTCCTGTGCCGACATCGTTCGCTGAGTCCTCCACCAGCAGTTCGATCTGCCGCCCGAGGATGCCGTTTTTCTTGTTCAACCGTCCGACCGCATAGCGTGCCCCTTCGACTTCGCTGGCGGCGAGGGCGGAAAGGATCCCGGTCAGCGGATCGACCATCCCGATGCGCACCGGCGTCTCACCGCGGGCCGAGATGATCGGCGGCGCGGCCAGCACGAGCGCGGTTTGCAGCATGGTTCGGCGGCCGAGGCCGTGCGTTGTGGCGGTCTGCGTCATGGAGGTCTCCTGTGCCGGGCTATTTTGCCCGTTAGCTCCCTGTGGCCGCCCCAAAGGAGTGGCCTGCATTGATATCTTCGCGGACGGGTCCCCGTCGAGACGTCATGCCCGTGGCCGTCTAGCAACCGCCAAAGCCGGCGCGTCGAAAACATCAAGTCCAGAAATGCCTCGATTCAATCGTTCCGCCCGGTAGTAGCCTGGATCGAGACGGCGGTGCCGCGGGGAGGGTGGTTGGATCGCGCAATTTTGTTGTCGGGATAAGCAACTTTACACCTCGCGAGCGCCATGGCTTTGCGCGCCGTCGGCGGCTTGGCGCCGTCCAACCGTATCGCCTACACATCCAGCGGCAGCGCATAGGTCTGCGCCACCTCCGGCATGCTGGGATGGAACGATGAATCAAAACAGGCAACCTGAGGCAGGCCCGGGAAAGCCTCGGCGAAAGCCCGCGCCCCGCGCAGGTTGAACGCCGGCATCGGCGAGAACTCGGCACCGCTGCGCGCGGCGCTGTGCGCCAGGATGGCGTGGCTCGGCGTCAAGCTGGACGCGGCGGCAAACGCTTCCAACGGACCACGCATCTTCACTCCGGACAGCAAAGTGTCGGTCTGGGTCATCCCCACCAACGAGCAACTGATGATTGCCCAGCACACGCTGGCGATCATCCGGCGCTAGCGGCCTACAAGATCCAGCGGAAGGCCCGCCGCAGCTCGGCGGTGCCGTTCGCCTCGTAGCAGCGCCCGTGCGACAGGATGATCCTTTCCGGCGTCCAGGCGATCATGCGATCCGCCGCTTTGCGGAGCTCGCGCCGATGGCCCCGGAAACTCATTTGCATGTCGATCGGAGCCTTTCCATCCGGGTCGGCGGCCCCAGCCATCCGTATCAGCCATCGCAGCAAGACGTTTCGTACGCGTTGCGGCTCGAAGTTCTCTATAAGGTCGGTGATGATCAGGGTCCTGCTGGCGCGGTGCAGGAAGTCGACCTCCGTCAGGAGGCTCCCCGGCACGAGGCACTGGTCGAAAGCGTCCTCCCACACATCCGGCGCGCGATCGCCGAGGGTCTCGTCGAGGACCAGAGGACGCCTGGCGGTTTGCGAAAGACCAGGAGCGCCATAAGTGCGAGCCGTCGGGAACCGGTCTCGCCAGTCGGGTAGATACCAGTAGTGCAGCGTATTAGGCGCTACGAGGTGCCGTACCCGCCCGAGATCAGCTAGCGAGGCGGCGAGCCGGTCGCTCCACGCTATGGGCGAATGGACCCAAAGATCGCCGCTCGGCAACCGAACGACCGTCATCCTGGTCGGGAAGGGAAGGGTCAGGCCGAGGTAGTGCATGCCGATCTCCGGACCGTCGACGATCCAGACCTGGTCCGCGAAGGGCTTCAGGGTATTGAGCGGATCGTATGGCGCGTAAGCATTCGGCTTCATCGGCAAGCCAGCACCCGGCAGAGTCCAACCCGGCGATCATGTCAGCGAGAGCGCCCGGGCGGAAGTCCGCAGGAGGCACGCGCCCCGTCAAATTTGCCGCGGGCGTCACGACCGGCGAACCGGTCCCGGTTCTCTGAAATCGCACCGGGACTTACCGGCAGGCGCGGACGACGGCTATACAGCGGCTCAATCCGCTTCTCGACGAGACATGACACGTGCATTCGCCCTTCGATCTGCTCGCCCTCCTGCTCGTCCTATCGGCTGGTCTCGCCTATCTGAACTGCCGGTTCATGAAGCTGCCCATGACCGTGGGCCTGCTGGTGGGCGCTGCCGCCGGCACCTTGATCCTGATCGCGCTGGATGCCCTGCTGCCGGGCCTCGGCCTTAAGCCGGCGATCCGCGATCTCATCATCCGCATCGATTTCCCGGCGGCCCTGCTCGACGGCTTCCTTGCCTTTCTGCTGTTTGCCGGCGCCCTCCAGGTCAATTCCGCGGATCTGTTGGCGCGAAAATGGACGATCCTGGCATTGGCGATCCTGGCGACGGTTCTGTCGGCAGGACTGACAGCCGCGGCGATGTTCGCCGCATCGCGCTGGCTCGGGCTTGGGGTATCCTTCCCGTGGTGCCTCGTCTTCGGCGCCCTGATCTCCCCAACCGATCCGGTCTCGGTCCTCGACGTCCTCAAGCGCATCGGCATTCCCCGCGGCCTTCAGGCAACCGTCGCGGGCGAAAGCCTGTTCAACGACGGTATCGGCGTGGTCCTGTTCACGCTGGCCCTGTCGCTGGCGACCGGAGATCCGATCGACCGCTTCGGTCCGGCCACAATCGCGAGCCTGTTCCTGCTGCAAGCGGTCGGGGGCGGTCTGCTCGGCCTGGGATTCGGCTATCTGACGCACCTGCTGGTTCGCCGTGTCGATGACTACAATGTCGAACTCATCATCTCGCTGGCGCTTGCGTCGGGCACTTACAGCGCGGCCGGACTGCTCGGGGTTTCCGGGCCAATCGCCGTCGTCGTCGCCGGCATCATCATCGGCAATCAGGGGATGGACGGCGCGATGGGCGAGACGACGCGGCAGCATCTGATGACGTTCTGGCGCCTGGTGGAGGAAATCCTGAATGCGCTGCTGTTCCTGACCATCGGTCTCGAAATCGCATCGATCGACCTGGATGTGCGGAGCATCATCGCAGCGGTGGCGATGATCCCGGTGGCGCTGGTCATCCGCTGGTTCAGCGTGGCCGTGTCGGCGCTGCCGCTCAATCTGCGTCTTCCGCACCGCTACGGCGGCTTGTTGGTCCTGACCTGGGGTGGTTTGCGTGGAGGGCTCTCGGTAGCCATGGCGCTGTCATTGCCGGACGGTCCGAACAAGGGTCCGATCCTGACTGTAGCTTATGGAATCGTCGTCTTTTCGATCGTGGTGCAGGGCCTGACCCTGGAGCGAGTCGCGCGGGGTGCGCTGTCGGGAGGAGTTGATGCGTTGTCACGGTAGATATTTCCGCGTCTGTGACGCTTCGCCTTAACCGGTTCCTGCAACGGTTCCGCCCGGGCGGCCGGCAGGATTTCGAATACAGTAACGGAATTTATCCTGCAAAGAAGAAGGCAATGCCCAATACGACATAAACGCCGATCAGCAGGACGCCCTCGAACCAGGTCGTCTCGCCATCGCCAGTGATGGCATTGACGATGAACGCCGCGGCGGCGATGGCGAAGAGATCCAACGGGTCCTGAAAAACCAGCGTCATCGGACCGCCGATAAGCCAGGACAGGATCACCAGCAGCGGAGCCACGACCAGGGCGACCTGGATTGCCGATCCGATGCAGATGCTCATCACCAGTCCCATCCGGTCCTGCCGCGCGAACCACACGGCCGAAAACAGGTCGGCTATCGTCCCTATCAGTGCGAGCACAATCACACCGAGGAACCTTGACGAGAGGTGCAACGTGCTCGCCGCATCGGTGAGCGCGTCCGAGACCAGTTCGCTTTCGAGTGCCGCGAGAGCAGTCGCGCCGCCCAACACGGCCAGGCATTGCCAGAGTGCCCACTCACTGGTCGTTTCCTCGGCTTCGCCGGTCGAGAACACATCCCGATGAGTCACCAGCGTGTAGGCGAGATTGCCGAGGTAGAGCAGGAGCAGCACGCCCGACACCATCAGGCTGAGCGTCTCGTCGCTGACTGCAACATTGTTGGCGTGGGTAATGTTGCGCGCCGTGAAATCAAACACCGCCGGCAGCAGAAGCGCGATCACGACGAGGATCAGCAGGCTGGACAACAGCCCGGCCCGTTCCCGCTTGAACGTTTGCCGCTCCCGCCGTGCGCCACCCACCACGATGGCCAGACCCAGCCCGAGCAGGCTGGTGCCAATAATCGAGCCTGTGATCTGGGCATGCACCACCTCGGCTTGGCCACGCGCCAGCACAAAGAGTGCCAGCAGCAATTCCGCGACGCTGCCCAGGCTCACCTGGAGCAGTCCGCCGACAGCCGGGCCGGTGTGTTGGGCGAGTTGTTCCGTCGCGGCCCGGATCCAGTCAGCCAGGACGCCTATGCCCAGAATGCCCGCCAGGAAGACCCAGATCGGCGGCAGACCCGAAACGTAGTGCATAACCGGCGCGGCCGGCACGATGATCAGAAGACCGAGCCGAATCAAGGCGCCTGCCTACCTTCGGGGCGGTCGCCAAGCCGGGCAGTGACCATGCGCCACATCGGGTCCACGACGGTCATGTAAAACGCCGGTAGCGCGTGAGCGTCCGGCGCAAAGAAACATCACATCGTGGCGATGGCCGGGCCTTCTGCTCTGACAAACGTTGAACAATCTCGGCGTTATTGAAGAAGAGTCGGATGTCAATCAAACGCCGTGTCCTGGCCGCGGGTTGTCCCCGGCGACCATAGAAGTTGCGTTGCGTCTGATTGGAATCCGGTTGAAAGCCAAGTTCCGCAAGTTTCTGTCGGATCTGAATGAGACCTTTTGGGTGCTGCCCGCCGCGATGGTCGTGGCCGGCATCTTCCTTGCCGTCGGCCTCATCAGTCTCGACCGAAGCGGCATGGTGCCCGGTTGGCTGATCAACAGTCCCTGGCTCTATAATGGCGGCGGCACAGGTGCCCGCACCTTGCTCGGGCCCATAGCCTCGTCCACGATCGGTGTCGCCGGCACAGTGTTTTCTATCACCGTCGCGGCACTGTCGCTGGCCGCCGGACAGATGGGACCGCGCCTGCTGCGCAACTTTACCCGCGACCGCGGCAACCAGTTCACCCTCGGTGTCTTTCTCGGCAGCTTCACCTACGCGCTGATGGTGCTCCGAAGCGTCCGAACCGAAAGCGAGGGTGCGTTCGTCCCGCATCTCGCCCTCAGCGTGGGGATCATGCTGGCCTTGGTGAGCGTCGGCACGCTGGTGTTCTTTGTCGGCCACATGGCGGGTCGTATAAATGTGGATACGGTTATCGAGCTGGTCAGCGAGGACATCTGGTTGGCAATCCAGCGGTTGACCAGCCGCGAGCCGCAGCCGGCCGCTCCGCACCCGGCGATGTTTCAGGACGCCGCGCCAGTCCTGGACACGCGGCGTGGCTACTTGCAGCAACTGCATGCGGAGGGGTTGGCGGACTGGGCAGCGGAGAGGGGAACGGTGTTGCGGTTGCTGGTGCGACCGGGCGATTACGTGTTCCCCGGCGCCCCGATCGCCGTGATGATCCCGGCTGTCGAGGGGGCCAACGCAGCGATTACCGCCGCTACCGCGCTGGGTCCGGCGCGGGTGAGTTCAGCCGACATCGAATTTGCCGTCCGCCAGCTTGTCGAGGTTGCCGTCCGAGCCCTGTCGCCTGGCATCAACGACCCGCATACGGCCATCGCAGTGCTGGACCGCCTCGGTGCAGCGCTGTGTGACGTCGTGCCGGTCCATCTGAACTCCGGCGTCTGGTTCAGCGACAAACGCGTTACGCTCGTGGTCCCGACCGTGGACTACGACGGGCTGACGGACGGGATGTTTCACCTGATCCGGCAGAACGCCGCGGGCGTCCCATCGGTCCTCATACGACTGCTGGAGGTGCTGACCGCTGTGGCGACCTGCGAACATGACCCGGCGCGAATCGAAACGATCCGGCGTCATCCCGGACTGGTGCTGGCTGACGCTGAGCGTAGCGTCGCCAATCCAGCCGACCTGGCTGACATCCGCGATTGCCATGCTGCCGTCGCCCGTGTGATAGCATCGCAGAGGCCGCCCCGCTGATGCTCGGCCCCATCGTCGGCCACACGACGGACACCACAACGCGGATCTGGATCGCTGCGGACGGCGGTGAGCATCGTCTCGAGCTGGAGGGCGGCCCCACGGTGGCGTTCCGGCCCACCGAGGCGGGCGTCCCCGAATTCGGCACCGCGATTGCCGACGCAACGGGCCTCATGGCGGACACATGCTATCGCTATACGATACGCGCGGCGGATGGAGCGGTGGCCGCACGTGGCGCGCTGCGCACCTTCCCGCCGCCGCGGGATCGCACCGGACTGATCTTCGCTTCAGCGTCATGCGACAGCCTGGATGTCGCTGGCGACCGTCCGAACCGGGGCGCGTGGGACCTGCTGGCCGAGCGGGTGCGCCGAGGCGAACTGCGCTTCCTCGTCCTGCTCGGCGACCAGGTCTATATGGACGAGGTCGAAAACATCTGGAACCTGCCGCTGGACATCGATCGGCGCGAGCGGCGCCGCCGCATGGCCCGGGTCTATCACCGTTTCTGGTCACGCGCTCCCGTGGCTGAAATCCTTGCCAACGTGCCGACCTACATGATCTGGGACGACCATGAGATCCGCAACGGATGGGGTTCGGACCCCGGCGACAGCCCGACCCTCGCCCGCCGCTACCCGCGCGGCCGGCCGATCGGCGCTCGGTACGAAGCGTTCTTCGAGGATGCGCGGCAGGTCTATTGGCACTTCCAGCACGTCCGCAACCCCGCAACCCCGGGCATCGATGCCGCCGCCTTCCAGGAGGCGGGAACGCGCCGGGCGCAGCCGTTCGTGTTCGCGTGCGGAAGCACGGCGCTCTTGATGCTGGACAACCGCGGCGCCCGCGATGTCTGGCGTGACCGGTTGCCGGTGTTGGGCGAGGTGCAGTGGAACGCCTTGCGCCGCATGCTGGACGATCTCGATGCGAGCACCGACTCGCTCGTGGTTGTCGTGCCGCTGCCGGTAGTCTCGATGCCGAACCGGGGCCTCGTCCAGATCATGTTCGGCCGGCGGCGGGACGATGTCCGCCTGTTCCGGCGAGGCCAGGCCGCCAAGCTGAAAGTGTTTCCGGAACAGGGCGATCCCACCTCGGGCGGCAGCAAACTGCTGGTCTACCTGCGGGCGGTGGTCGATGTCGCCGGCGCCCTCATGTTCGGGCTGTGCAGCACCGGACGGTTCCATCTCAAGGATTTAACCGATGTCCGCGACAACTGGTCCCACCACTTGGTGCGTCGGGAGCGTGACGCGCTGCTGCGCGCCGTGCTGGCTGTCCGCCAGGACGGGCGAGCGGTCAGCTTCATTGGTGGTGACCTGCATGTCGGCGCGCGAATAGACATCGTGGAACGCGGCGGCGCCCCGGTGCCGACCCTGATCACCTCCGGTATCGGGCAGGCGCCCTCGGGCGGCCCGGCGGTGCACACCGTCCTCGGACGGCATTTCCGAATCGCGCACGGGCTGCGCGCTCGGCTGATTGAGCACTGCGTTGCTCATAACTTCGGCCTGACGCGGATTCGTCGCACCCGGGGCGCACCAGAGATCACGCACGAACTGGTCCGCGCTAAGTCGGACGAATGATCGCCTGGACCTCGTGATCGCCGTTGGCGGTCGGGACGTTCCCTTGGCGGGCGTCCAAGCCGGTTTGCCGTTTCGATCCTGACGCATCGAGAGTTCGATACCGCCGCGAACGCGGTGGCCGTTGCGGCGGTTATGTGCGCATGCACACACGTCTTGCGCCCAGCGTCTCGAAGCCTCAAGCCCGGTCTGCAATCCGGGCGCTGGGCAAGGAGGTTCTGCCCCCGCTGCTCATTACCGTCGTACTCGGCGGCATCGGCGCGTTCAGCCTGTGGGTTCAGCAGCCGTTGCTGATCCCAAGCCTTGGTTCGGCAATCTTTCTCCAGACGCTGACACCGGAAGAACCAAGCGCCCGCGCCTGGAACACCGGCATGGGCCAGCTTATCGGCGCCGCCGCAGGGTTCGGGGCGGTATTCCTGGCGACCGCGGAGTGGACGCCTCATTTCATGGGAAACAACCCGCTCACCATCGCTCGCGTCGCCGCCGCCGCGATGGCAGTGCTCGTCACCTGCGTCCTGCAACGGATCTTGCGAGCCACCAGCGCCGCCGGAGGTGCCACCGCCCTGGTGGTGGCTCTCGGTGCCGAGACCGCGACCGAGGACGGTGCCATCCGGCTCGTCGCGGGGATTCTGCTGGTCACTGCGCTGGGTGAGGCGGCGCGATGGCTGATCCTCCGGCTTCGATGATGCCGCTGGATTGCATCGCCCCGAGTGTCGGCCGGACGGCGGCCGTATAGGCAAACGCCAACGCGACCGCCGCCAGGCCGCCGCCGAATCCGCCGGTGTCTTCTCCGGCTTTGCTTTCACATCGCCGAGTGCCGCTGCGGTGTTGCCAGCGTGGACGGGCGTCTGCATCCGGTCCGGATTTTCGGTGGCAGTTTCGTGCCGCGTCCGCGCCGATAAAAGAACGCCAAAGTAAAGAGCGCCGTGCCGCAGGCGAAGCAGGCGAATATCGTCAACAGCCTGACGATTGCCTATTGCCCGATCGTCGAGGCGGACGCCCGGGTCCCGGCGGGCATGAAAGTCTGCGTCATGGCGCGGCAAAAGCCCGCCCATCCACGCCTTGCGGTGCCGGTCCCGGCGCAAAACCATCCCCACGCGCGGCCCGGTATCAACTCAGCGCCATCAGGTCGCCCCGCAACCTGTCCGGGCTGGACTCCCCGAGCCTCGCTTCGATCGCCGCATGCGTCCGCACCCAGATCGGTGTTGCCGCCGCCACCAGCGCGCGTCCGGAAGGCGTCAGCCGCACCGCCCGGCGCCTCTTGTCGCTCTCGCCCGCCAGCACATCAAGCAATCCCCGGCGCTCCAGCGGCTTCAGATTAGCCGTCAGCGTCGTCCGATCCATCGCCAGCAACGCCGAAACCTGCCCGATACCGGGAGGCTCCGGACGGTTCAACGACATCAACAAAGAAAATTGACCGCTGGTGATCCCGAGCGGTCGAAACGCTTCATCGTACCGTCGCGCCAGCGCCCGAGCCGCCCTTTGCACGTGCAAGCACAGGCACGTGTCGCGAACCAGCAGCGTCGTCGCAAAGGAAACCGCATCATCCATGTCACCATTAAGGTTGACATCAACCTAATTGTCCAGGAACCTCGTCGCGTTGAGGGAGAGAAAGTCATGGCAACACGCGTTTTCGTGCTGCTGGGGACGAAGAAAGGTGCCTTCACCCTGGAAAGCGATGCATCCCGCCGCGATTGGTCGTTGCGCGGACCCTTCTGTGAAACCTGGCCGATGAACCACGTCATCGCCGAACCCGGCACCGGCACGATCTATGCCGGAGGCGGCAACGAATGGTTCGGCCCCGCGATCTGGAAATCCACCGACCTCGGCGAAACCTGGAGCCATTCGAGTAACGGCCTCGCCTACAAGGAAGGCGAAGATCCGATCTCCTCGGTCTGGAGCCTCGCCGCGGGAGGCCGCCTCTACGCCGGCGTCCAACCCGCCGGCCTGTTCGCCAGCGATGACGGCGGCCAATCGTGGACCCATGTCGCCGGCCTGCGCGACCACCCGACCCGGCCGAAGTGGAACCCGGGCGGAGCCGGCCTGATCCTGCATTCCATCGTACCCGATCCCCGCGACGACCAGCGGATCTGGATCGGCATCTCCGCCGCCGGCGTGTTCTACACCGCGGATGGCGGAATGACCTGGGAGCCTCGCAACACCGGCACGCGCTGCGACTATCTCCCCGAGGACCAGCGCTATCCGGAGTTCGGCCAGTGCGTACACTGCATCGTCGCCGCGCCCGAACAGTCCGGCCGTCTTTATCAGCAGAATCACTGCGGCATGTATCGCAGTGAAGACGGCGGCCAACACTGGGAGAGCATCGAAGCCGGCCTCCCCTCCAGCTTCGGCTTCCCCGCCGTCGCACACCCGCGCGATCCATCCACGCTGTTTCTGCTGCCGTTGAACGGCGACATCGCCGGCCGCTACGTGCCGGACGGCAAAGCGGCCGTCTGGCGCACTCGCGACAGCGGGGCGCATTGGGCGGCATTGCGCGAAGGCCTGCCACAGCAAAACGCCTTCTTCGGCGTTCTGCGCCAGGCGATGGCAGCCGATCGGCTGGAACCCGCCGGGATTTACGCGGGCACGAACACCGGAACGCTGTTTGCAAGCGCCAACGAGGGTGAGCAATGGACCAGCATAGCGCACCACCTGCCGCCGATCTTATCAGTGGAGACCTTGGTCATCGACGGATAGACCCGGTCGTCGTCGCCTTGCCCCCGGCACTCTGCCGCCTGTTCCCCGGCTGCGATCCCGAGCTGTCGGTCCGCGCCGCCACCGTCGGACAGGCGATCGAGGCTCTGGATCAGCGCTGGCCCGGCATGCGCGATCGACTGTGCGACTCCACGCCGAAACTCCGCCGTCACATCAACGTCTTTGTGGACGGAGAGCGCACCACGCTTGAAACACATCTTGCCCCGGGTTCCGAGGTGTTCATCATGACGGCGATCAGCGGCGGTTAGTCGACTGGCACTGTGCTTGCGATGCGGTCTGCACAAACGTCTCTCGCAATGCATGCGGACACCATCGGCCGAGGTCGCCTATGCGTTCAAGGATACGTTGAACGCCAAGCCGGCGCGGGCGGCGTTCGTCGCGGCCTATCGCGGGGTGCATCGCTACAGTTAGCTAACTTGACTAATCTATCGATAGTTAGCTAACTTGGTTCTGTTGCAGGGAGCATCAGGATGCAGCAGGTCACCATTCATGCCGCGAAAACCAATCTGTCCAAACTCATCGAGGCGGCGTTGGACGGAGAGGAGATCGTCATCGCCAAGGGCCGCAAGCCGGTCGTCCGGCTCGTGCCGGTCACGCGCGGCTCATTCCGGATTGGTCCGCTCGCGGGCCAACTCGGCGCACCCCCCGACTTTTTCGAGCCGATGGACGCGGGCGATCTCGACCTGTGGGAAGGCGGTCGGTGACGACGGTTTTGCTCGACACCCACACCTGGGCCTGGAGCTTGTCCGGCGACGCACGGCTTTCGAAGCCGGCCCTTGCCGCCATCAGTGCGGCGGATACGGTGCTGGTCAGTCCCATCAGCTTTTTCGAGATTGCACAGAAGGTCCGGCTCGGAAAATGGCCGGAGATGGAGCCGTTCGTTGGCCGGTTGGCCGCCCTGCTGGGCGAACAGGGCGGTTCGGTCGCGGGCTTTGATCCCTCGATCTGCATCGCCGCCGGCGTGATGGCCTGGACTCATCGCGATCCGTTCGACCGGCTGCTGGCCGCTACGGCGATGCACTACAACTTGCCTCTCGTGTCGGCAGATACCGCGTTCGACGGCATTGTGACCCGGTTGTGGTGACGATCGGGGGTGCCGCTCTGCGCCTGCGTGAGGGGTGACGACAAGAACCGTGCGTAGCCGCGGCGGCGGCGGTTTTGCCATCAACCGGGGAACACGCCGCATCCGGTGTCGCAGGCGTGCCGCCGTTCCGTTGCGCGACGTGCTGCGCCGGAAGGGCACGCCTTACGATGCACTCGGCCTCGACAATCCGTCGCTGACAGATGACGCGCTGATCGACGCCATGATGGCGCACCCCATTCTCATTAATCGTCCTATTGTCGTAACCGATAAGGACGTGAAGCTCTGCGGTCCGTCCGAGGCGGTGCTGGACATTCTTCCTCAACCGCAGCATGGCTCGTTCGCCAAAGAAGACGGCGAAGCGGTCATCGACGCGCACGGCAACGGTATAACAAGGGTAACGTTATGAGTGATGCTGCAATCGTTGCGCCGGGCAAAGCCCCTTCAATGGGGATGTTCGAGCGTTTCCTGACGCTTTGGGTTGCGCTCTGCATCGTCGTCGGTATTGTCCTTGGGCAGACGGTGCCGGGTGTGTTTCATGCGCTCGGCGCGGCAACCGTCGCGCAAGTCAACCTGCCAGTAGCATTTCTGGTCTGGCTGATGATTATCCCCATGCTGCTGAAGATCGACCTCGCTGCCATTGCTCAGGTGACGGAGCATTGGCGCGGCATCGCCGCAACAGTCGGCATTAACTGGCTGGTCAAGCCGTTCTCGATGGCACTCCTCGGCTGGCTGTTCATCGCGCATCTGTTCCGGCCTTATCTGCCTGCCGATCAGATTGAGGGCTACGTCGCCGGCCTGATCCTGCTGGCGGCGGCTCCCTGCACGGCCATGGTGTTCGTCTGGTCCAACCTTGTCGATGGCGAGCCGCATTTTACGCTGTCGCAAGTGGCGCTAAACGACACGATCATGGTTTTTGCCTTCGCGCCGCTTGTGGCGCTGCTGCTTGGCCTGTCCTCAATCACCGTGCCATGGGACACGCTTATCTTGTCCGTGGTGCTCTACATCGTCGTGCCGGTGATCGTGGCGCAGCTCTGGCGGCGGGCGCTGTTGGCAAAGGGCGGACAGGCGGCACTCGGGCGGACACTGCGCACGCTTGGGCCGCTGTCGCTTTCGGCGTTGCTGCTTACGCTCGTGCTGCTGTTCGGCCTGCAAGGCGAACAGATTATGCGTCAGCCGGTCGTCATTGCGCTGCTCGCTGTGCCGATCCTGATACAAGTTTATTTCAACGCAGGGTTGGCCTACTGGCTGAACCGCAAGCTCGGCGTCGAGTGGTGCGTTGCCGGGCCTTCGGCGCTGATCGGGGCCAGCAACTTCTTCGAGCTGGCTGTGGCAACTGCGATTGCCCTGTTTGGATTTCAGTCAGGCGCGGCACTCTCAACGGTCGTCGGCGTTCTGGTCGAAGTGCCGGTGATGCTATCGGTCGTCCAGATCGTTCGCCGCTCGAAAGGCTGGTATGAACGAGGCAGCTCGGTGACAAAAACCACATAACGTAAAGCGTTTTTTCCTTACCGGCGAGGACTCCAAATTCGCGGCATCGCGGAGAGACCAGTGCGCCGCGCCGCCAAGCAAAAAACGCTTTAATGTCCGTTTTCAAGTTTTCAATAGGCTTGCGCGAAAATTCGCGTCCAGTGTTTTTTCGTTCCGGTTGATGATGCCGATGCGGGCATGCGCGGTGGAGGGCAGCCACTGAGCGACGGTTGATCATGCTGTGATGCGCGGGTTGGTTACCGCGCGACCATGGTGCGTCGCGGGCCTGCCTTTGTTCTATACGCCGGAAGTCGCGTTCCAGCGTTTTGTCGAGGAGTGCCCTGACCGGTTTTCGCCCTCCGCCGTGCATGCCGGATGATGATCCGACTGGTCGGTCAGCCGGTGGAATGATGCTGCGCGATTATCCCGTCCGCCTCCGTTCGGCCGATCCCGCCGTTTGCCCGGGTTTGCCGGCGCGGCGCGCGCCTACGCGGGAGGCAGTCCGTGCCAGGAGTCATCTGTCGCTCTCAACAGGAACTGATGTGATGCAGGAGTGGACCAGACGAACCCCCGCCAACTCGCGTCCGATCGCGGTCACCACGACTTGCGTCCTTGCCACCATGTGACGATAGCGCTGGCACAGTCGGGTTTGCGCCTTCCAGGCAATGTCGCGCACCTTATCGGGCACCGCATCGACGGCTGCCAACTTGTGACAGCCGACGCGGGCCGGGTAGCGGTAGCTATGCGCGGCCTCGATCAGCAGGGTGCGGGCGTGAACGTCGCCGGCTTTGGTAATGGGGCCGGAAGGCCCATCCGCGCGGAAACGTACGTTAGCGTATTGCACGCAATGTAAGACGGGTAGGTGGCAGCCGATCTGTGAGGTCACATCCAGCACGTCGTCGGCTGTATGTATGCACGCAATGTGATCCCCCACGTTAGACCCCGGGTTTATTGCGTGCAATACGCCGTCTCGATAACCGATGCTGCGTGCAAGCCAACACGCGGCTGCGTGCCGTCATGTCCTCGGTCTGCGCCCGCACGGTGGTCAGACCACTGGCCGTCACCAAAGCCAGCACCACCGCAATATCGATCTTCGCCGCTTATTGCCTCGTATTCAGCGCCAATCTTTTGCTCGCGCCAAAGGATAGATCGCACGAACTAATCACAAACACAATAACGAATAGCGGACGCAGCGGTCGGGCGATGAATTTAGTTGAAAAATATGCCAACTCAGCACAATGGATGGTCCAATCCGGATGAAGCCGCCTCAATTAGTCGAATCAAGGGGAACTTCCATGGCCTCGAAGTTCGCCCAAGTCCGATGCTAATAAATAACGTAAAGTGGCAGTCGATGGTAGAGTAGGGGGAAGCGCTGCGAAGCGTCCGGACGGAACCCTCCACTTCATGCCCTCGCTTCCTGGTAGCGTTGCACCCGGAGCCACGCCACCGCCATGACCGCCACCAGGATCAGCCCGATCGAGGCACGGTTGAGCGGGAACCAGCCCAATTGTTCCTGAAGGAACCCTGCCAGGAAGCTGGCGGTCGCGGTTGTGCCGAAAACCAGGAAATCGTTCAGGGCCTGCGCCTTGCCACGCTCGGACGGCTCATAGCACGTGGTCACCAGGGTCGTCGCGCCGATGAACAGAAAGTTCCATCCGATACCATTCAGGGTGAGGGCAATGCGGAAATGCCATTCGGTCGTGCCCGTCAGGGCCACCGAAACGCCGGCCAGGAGCACAGCGGCGCCCCAAAACATGACGTTGAACACGCCGAAACGGTTGATCAGACTCCCGGTGAAGAAGGACGGGATGAACATTCCCATGACATGGAGAAAGATCACCTAATGCGCTTCAGAGTGCGGCAGCCCGCAGCCGACGATCGCCAAGGGTGAGGCGCTCATCAGGAACGACATCGTGCCGAATGCGATCATCCCGGCGATGACGGCGGCTGCGTAACGAGGCTGCCGCGCGATTTCCAGCAGACTGCGTGGCGGAGCACCGGACGGCATGGTCCCGCCCGCCGACGTCGATTCCTGCATCGGCGGAAAATCGATAAACGACATGATCGTGAAAACTGCGATGTGGACTGCGACCATCGTCAGATAGGTCCCAACGTAGATCGGCATCAGCGTGTCATACGACCACTGCACCATGGCCGGCCCGATGATGCCCGCCACGACGCCTCCCGCTGTCACCCAGGAGATTGACCGCGATCGATAATCCAGCGGCACCAATTCCACCGCGGCGAACCGGTACATCTGCAGGCTGGCGACGGCATAGCCCAAGATGATGCCGCCCAGGCACATGACCGGCAGACTGGCGCAATAAAGTCCCGCCGCGCAGGTCGATGCGCCGGCCATGCCGAAAACCGAGCCGACACGGAACCCGAACCGGCGCCCCTGCCTTTGCATTAGCAGAGCCGCCGGAAACACCCACAGCATGACGCCGAGGTGCTGCATCGTCATCGGCAAGGTCGCCAGGCCGCGGTTCGAAAAGAACGTGATGACCGAAAGACCGGTCGCGGTGAACATCATTGTGTTTGCCGACTGACCGATCGCTTGGCAGCAGATCAGAAGCGCAAGATTTCTCTTTGCCGCGCTCTTCAGGCGCAATTCATTCTCCCGACCCGTCTCCATGGAGAAGACTTTACCGGCAGCGCTCCCGGACGCCATAGGCAGGGGCCACAAATCAGCCATGCAGCCCCTGAATCAGCGATTCGTGTCAGGCCGGCTCGACCGGCCAGCCGCTCTCGGCCAACTCCTTGAACCCACCCAGATTCCGCACATCCGTGAAACCCATATCGAGCAGCGTCTTTCCGGCCAGAGCCGACCGGCCGCCGGACGCGCAATACAGCAAAACCGGACGATCCTTGCGTAACGCCGGATCATAAGTCGGAACCGCCGGATCGGCGCGGAACTCCAGCATCCCGCGCGAAATCGCGAGCGCACCCTTGAGCTTGCCGCTGGCAGCCACCTCCGTCCCGTCACGCACATCCAGCACCAGCGCGCCGGCGTTCCTGACCAGTTCCTCAGCCGCCGCGGGCGCTATTGCCGGAACCGCGGCCCGAGCCGTCGACATCAGATCTTTTACAGTCATGGACATGGTTTTTTCCTTTCAAAACGAAATACGACGCAAGCAAGTCTAGGCCCCGGCCTGCAATCCATCGGGATCGCGCAGCACCACGTAAATCGCCGGGATGACCAGCACGGTCAGCAACGTCGAAGACGCCAACCCGAACAGCAGCGAAATCGCCAGCCCCTGGAAGATCGGATCGGTCAGGATCGTCGCCGCCCCGATCATCGCCGACAGCGCGGTCAGCAGTATCGGCTTGAACCGCACCGCACCGGCCGCCAGCACCGCCTCCCGCAAGGTCACGCCCGCCCGCGGCATGTGCCGGATAAAGTCGATCAGCAGGATCGAGTTCCGCACGATGATCCCGGCCAGCGCTATAAAGCCGATCATGGAGGTCGCCGTGAACGGCGCGTTGAACAGCCAATGGCCAAACACAATGCCGATCATCGTCAGCGGCACCGGCACCAGGACGAGCAGCGGTAGTTTGAAGCTGCCGAACTGCGCCACCACCAGGATGTAGATCCCGAGCAGCGCCACGCCGAACGCGGCGCCCATGTCGCGGAAGGTGACGTAGGTGATCTCCCACTCGCCGTCCCACAGCACCGAGGGTTTCGACTCATCCTCCGGCTGGCCGCGCAACGAGATCTCCGGCCGCCCGAGCTTGCCCCAGTCATGCTCCGCCACCGCCCGGTTGACCGCGAGCATGCCGTATATCGGCGCCTCGAACCGACCCGCGAGTTCGGCCATCACCATGTCGGTAAAATGCCCGTCGCGGCGGAACAGCATGCGGCTGCCGGTCTCGGGTTTCGCCTGCACGACCTCGCCCAGTTCGACCACGCCGCGATTGCCGGGCAAGGCGTTGGCGGGCACCGGTGTGGAGGCCAACCGCTCGCTCCAGCTCAGGTCGCGCTTCGGGATCCCCACCGTGATGTTGAGCGGAAACCGGTCCTCGCCGCGATAGGAGTAGCCGACGGGCACGCCGCCGAACAACGCCTGCACCGTGTCGTAGACGTCGTTCTGTTCGACGCCGAAGAATTCCAGACGATCCTGGTCGATGGCGATGCGCAGGCGCGGCCGGGCGTGGCCGTAGCTGTCATCGACATCGACGATGAACGGCACACTGCGGAACACGGTTTTCAGTTCCTCCGCGGTCGCCCGGCGGCCGGCCGCATCGGGACCGTAGACCTCGGCCAGCAGCGTGGCCATCACGGGCGGGCCGGGGGGCACTTCCACCACCTTCAGCACCGTGCCCTCGGGCAGCCTCAGAGCCAACAGCCGCTGCCGCAGATCGAGCGCGATGGCGTGGCTGCTGCGGCTGCGCACGTTCTTCGGCTGCAATTCCAGATGCAGCTCGCCCAGCTCCGGCGACTGGCGCAGGTAGTAGTGACGCACCAGTCCGTTGAAGTCGAACGGCTGCGGCGTTCCGGCATAGGCCTGGACGGCGGTCACCTCCGGCAGTTCGCCGGCGATGCGGTTGGCCGCGAACAAGGCCTGCTCGGTTGCCTCCAAACTGCCGCCTTCGGGCAGGTTGGCCAGCACGGTCAGTTCCGACTTGTTGTCGAACGGCAGCAGCTTGACCGTCACGGCCTCAAAATAGAATGCCGAGCATGCGGCCAGCGTGGTACCCCCCACCAGCAGCAGGAACACCCACGCCGTCCTGCGGCGGCGGACCAGCGGCGTAGCGACGGCGCGATACAGTCGGCCGAGCGCGCCTTCGTCGTGGCCGCCGCCACCGGCATGCGTATCCGGCCGGCGCGGCGCCAGCTTCAGCATCAGCCAGGGCGCCACCACCATCGCCACCACGAAAGAGATCAGCATCGCCGCCGAGGCGTTCGCCGGTATCGGCGCCATGTACGGCCCCATCAGCCCGGAGACGAACAGCATCGGCAGCAACGCCGCGACCACGGTCAGCGTGGCGATGACTGTCGGATTGCCGACCTCGGCCACCGCCTCGATCACCGCCGTGGCGCGCGGACGGCCGTCGCGCATCGCCCAATGGCGGGCGATGTTCTCGACCACCACGATGGCGTCGTCCACCTGGATGCCGATGGAAAAGATCAGCGCGAACAGGCTGACCCGGTTGATCGTGTAGCCCATCGTCTTGGAGGCGAACATCGTCAGCAGGATCGTTGTCGGGATGACCACCAGCGTGACCAGCCCCTCGCGCCAGCCGATAGCCACAGCGATCAGCACCACGATGGATACCGTGGCGAGACCCAGATGGAACAGCAGCTCGTTGGCCTTGTCGTTGGCCGTGGTGCCGTAGTCGCGCGTCACCCGCACTGTGATGTCCTCCGGCAGCAGCTTGCCTTGCAGCGCCGTCAGCCGTTCATGCACCGCCTGCGACATCACCACCGCATTGGCGCCCGGACGCTTTGCCAGCGCCAGGCTGACCGCCGGCGTGCGCTGCCAGGCGCCGTCCGCGTCGCGGGTGATATTCCAGACCCGCGCATCCACCGGACTTGCGCCGACGACGACGTTCGCCACGTCGCGCACATAGACCGGGCGGCCGTCGCGCGTGCCAATCAGCAACAGGCCGAGATCGGGCACCCCGAGCAACGTCTGGCCGGCTGCGACGGTGCGCATTGTGCCTGCGTCCCGCACATTTCCCGCGACGAAGGAGCGGTTGGCATCGCGCACCTTGCCGACAAGCTGCTGCAACGTGACGCCGAACAGCGCGAGCTTCTCGGGATCGGGCTGCACCCGGATCTCCTGCGGATCGCTGCCGGCGATATAGGTGATTCCCATGTCGGGAATCTTGACCAACTCGGTTTGCAGCTTCTGCGCCAACTGATCCAAATCCGCCTGCGTCCAGCGATCGGCCGCGGCCGGCACGGGCGACAGCGTCAGCACCATCGCCGCCACGTCGTTGAGGCCGCGCCCCACGACCAGCGGCGGGGCGATGCCGACGGGGATCCGGTCGAGGTTGCCACTGATCTTGTTGTTGACCCGCAGGACGGCGTCGTCCTCGTTGGTGCCGACGACGAAGCGCGCTGTCACCATCACATGGTCGTCCTGCGTCTGGCTGTAGACGTGCTCGACGCCCGGAATCGCGGTCAGGATGGTTTCCAGCGGCTTGGTCACCAGTTCCGCCGCGTCGGCGGCGCGCAATCCGTTGGCGGAAATCATCACGTCCACCGTGGAGACGTGGATCTGCGGATCCTCCTCACGCGGGATGGTCACCAGCGCGATCATGCCGACGGCCAGCGCCGCGAGCAGAAACAACAGCGTCAGCGGCGAGCGAAGCGTCGCGCGGGTCAGCCAGCCGGAGAGACCGAGTTTCATGACGCGGTCAGCACATCGCCGGACTGCAGCCCGGACAGGATCTCGACCCCATCCGGCATGTCCGGTGTCGGCATGTCGCGGCCGCGCTGCACCGGGATTTCCAGCGTTACGCCATCGGCGGAGCGGCGGTTCACGTAACTCAGGCCAAACCGGCTGTGCACCAGGGCGGCGGGGATGACGTAGCTCGGTCTGTCATCGGCGCCGATCCAGACCCGGATGCGCTGGCCGACGAAATAGTGGCCGACGCCGGGGACCGTGGCATCGGCCAGCACGCGGCCGTCCTGGATCTGCGGATAGACCAGCACCACCGTGCCGAACACCGCTCCGCTCGCGCCCACATCGGCACCATCCAGACGCACCTTGTCGTTGACCCGCAGGAACCGGGCGTGACGCTCCGGCAGGCGCAGGCGCATGACGTAGTCGGCCTCGGCGACGCTGGCGATGACATCACCCGGCAGCACCACGCTGCCCTTGGTCACCGGCACTTGCAGAATCCGCCCGGCCCGCGGCGCCAGCACCGCCCCTTCGGTGACCTGCTGGACCACCACGCCGCGTTCGGCGATGCGGGCGGCGAGGGCACTGCTCGCCACATCCACCGCGGTGCGCGCCTGGTCGAGTTGCTGGCGCGAGGCGGCACCGGAGCGAGCCAGCGTTTCCGCCCGCCCAAGGTCGACCTGTCCCTGCGCGAGTTGCGCCCGCAGCCCGGCGATCTGCGCATCGAGCGAACGGATCTGGATTTGCAGCTTGTCGTCGCCGACGAGTGCCAACACCTGGCCCTGCGTGACTTCGTCTCCGTCTTGCACGTTCAGGTCCACGATAGTGCCCCCGATGCGGGCGCGCGCCGGCACGACGTTGCGGCTCTCAACGGTGGCGAACACGGCCTTCTCATCCGCCAGCGGACGCAGCGCGACGGTGAAGGACGTTTGCGCGCACGCCGGCGCGGTTGCCGCGGCGAGCGCGGCAACGAACCAGATCTTGTGCATGGAGGTCTCCGTTAGCGGGTCGTCGGCAATCCCGCGGCTTTCCAGGCCATAAGTCCGCCGCGCATGTGCGACGTGACAGGCACCCCGGCCTGACGGCACTTCGCCAATGCCATGCCGGAGCGTTTGCCGCTGAGGCAGGACAACACCACCTCGCCCTTCGGCAGCGCCGCCGGATCGAACTGCGACAGCGGCATGGAGACAGCGCCCGGTATGCGTTCGGCCGCGATCTCGTTCGGCTCGCGCACATCCACCAGGACGATCTCGCCACGGCTCATGCGGGCGCTGACCTCGGCCGGGTCGAGTTCAACCGGGCCGGACTGGGTTGCGGCCGTCTTTTTCCAGAACACTATAGGTCTCCCTCAGAGTTTGCTTCAGTCTGCGGTTTCGTCCTGGCCGGATCGCCGCAGATCGGGTCGGGCGAGCAGTAGATCGCGAACAGCGTCTCCAGCACCTGCTGCGCCGGGCACGAGGCGATCGAGTAGTAGATCGTCTGGGCGTCCCGCCGCGCCTGCACCAGACCATCCTTGCGCAGCAGCGCAAGGTGCTGGGAGACGGTCGAATCGCGCACCTTGAGGAACGCGGCAAGGTCGCCGACGGAGCGCTCGCCATCGACGAGTTGGCACAGAATCAGCAGGCGGTTGCGGTTGGCGAGCGACTTGAGAAGCTCGCTCGCCTGATCCGCTGCCGCCTCCATAACGTCAGGCTTTATTTTCATACTTGCGAAGATACACAATCCCGCATATGTAGTCAAGCCAATACCGAACCGAGGAAACCGGCCGAAGGGCGGCCGGCATGCCCCGGCAAGATTTCAAGGGAGAGACGATATGGCGGACGTGGTGGTTTTAGGGGCTGGTCTGGGCGGCACGCTGATGGCTTACGAACTGATGCCCCAGCTTCATGACGGCGACACGCTCACTTTGATCAGCGAAGGCACCCGCTACCATTTCGTGCCATCTAACCCGTGGGTCGCCATCGGCTGGCGCAAACGGGAAGAAATTGAGATCGACCTCGAGTCGGTCATGCGCCGCAAGAACATCCGCCTGCTGGCGCAGGGAGCGGCGCGGGTTGTTCCGGAGCAGAACTGTGTTACGATGAAGGACGGCACCTGGGTGCCGTACGACTATCTCGCCACCGGCCCGGACCTGGCGTTCGATGAGATCGAAGGGTTCGGGCCGAAAGGTCATACACAGTCGATCTGCAATGTCGATTGCGCCGAGCACGCTTGGCATGCATTCGAGGATTTCTGCAAGAAACCGGGGCCGATCGTTCTCGCCGCCCCGCCGACATCAAGACAGTCATGACCATCGACAATGCGGTGCTGAGCTTCGCCGGAGCGGTCGTTCTGACCAGCCTTGCGCTCGGCTGGTTCGTCAGTCCGTGGTGGCTGCTGCTGACCGCCTTCGCCAGCCTGAATATGCTACAAGCGGGTTTCACCGGGTTCTGCCCGGCGGCGAAGATTTTCCGGCGGCTCGGGCTGAAGCCCGGCCGCGCCTTCATCTGATCCAACCAGGAGATTCCACATGACAAAGAACATCGGCCTGATCGACCGGGTGGTGCGCGCCGCCATCGGCATCGCTCTCATCGCCTGGGCACTCCTCGGCGGCCCTGTCTGGGCCTGGATCGGCCTTGTGCCGCTGCTGACCGCGGGATTCTCGTTCTGCCCGGCCTATTCGCTGCTGCGCTTTCACACCTGACAGGAGACCGTTTCATGTTGAACGACTGGAGCGCGATGACGCGCGATTTCTCGGCCGGGCTACGCGACGTGCGCGCCGGGATTCCCGATGTGATGAAGGGCTTCTCGGCGACCGCGCAGGCGGCGCTGAAAGCCAACGCGCTGGATACGAAGACGAAGGAACTGCTGGCGCTGGGCATCGCCGTGGCAACCCGCTGCGACCCGTGCATCGCCTTCCATGCGGAAGCCGCGGTCAAACACGGCGCATCGCGTGAGGAGATTCTCGAAACAGTCGGCATCGCGATCTACATGGGTGCCGGCCCGAGCGTGATGTACGCGGCAAAGGCTTTGGAAGCGTTCGACCAATTCGCGCCGCCGTCAAAGGCAGCGTGATGAGCCAAAGAGTCCAGCGCGCGGCGCACCTCCCCGGGTGCGCCATCGCAACCTCTCTCGCCCTCGCGTTCGCAAGCTTCAGCGAATCCGCGTTCGCTGCGGATCCCCTGGTGGACGCAACCCGGATCGCCGCCAGGGCCGGCAACCCGCATGTGGCGGTGATCGACCTGCGCCCGGCCGCAGCATTCCAGGCGGCCCACATTCCCGGGGCGATTTCGGCCGACTATCGCACCGCGGGATGGACGGTTCCCGGCCAGGGCGGCGCGACCGCGGCCCTGCCACCGGTGGAACGGATTGCCGCCGCCATCGGCGCGCTTGGAGTAGGCGACGGCGATGAAGTCGAAATCGTCGCCGACGAGTTCCCGGCCGCGGCGAGGGTCTACTGGACTTTCAAAGTGCTCGGGCACACGGAGGTTTCCATTCTGGACGGCGGCTGGAAGACATGGAGCGGCGCGGTTGAAAGCGGTGCGGCAACGCGCGGTCCGGCGGTGTTCACGCCGCACTACAACGCCTCGCTGCGAGCGGAGCTGCCGGAGGTCGCCGCCGCGGTTACCCAGGGCAGCGCCACGCTGGTGGACGCACGTCCGGCTTCGCAATGGAGCGGCTCCGTCCTGTCGCCCCTGGTGCATGCCGGAGGTCATATCCCGGGTGCGGTTTCGTTGGATGAGAGCGCCATCCAGACAGCCGACGGCCGCCTTAAATCGCGCGACGCGCTGGCGCTGCTGTTCGCGCCCGCGGGCGGCAAACCGGCGATCGTCTATTGCAATGCCGGCTACCTCTCGGCGGCCGACTGGTTCGTGCTGTCCGAGGTTCTGCATCGGCCGGATGCGAAGCTGTACGAAGGTTCAATGTCGGAATGGACCTCGGATGCGTCGCGCCCCGTCGTGAGGTGAGCGGCGGGGTCGAGACGGGCTAAGCCGCAGCCCGGCGAATCACCTCCAGCAGCGCCGCCGCCGCGCGCCCGTGGTGGCGGTCGCCGTGCCGCAGCGCCAGGAAGCGGCGTTCCCGGAAAGCAAACGGCAGCTCCACCAGCGATCCCGACGCCAGGCCCGCATGTGCCACCAGCGACGAAATCGCCGTCGCGCCGGCCCCCCGCCTCCACGGCCGCGCGGACCGCCTCGTTCGACGGCAGTTCCAGGCCCTCATGGAGTTTCTCCGGATCGACGCCGAACCCCGTCATCGCGTCCTCGAACACCTGGCGGGTGCCCGATCCGCGCTCGCGCAACATCCGGCATGCCCCGGCCAGATCATCGGCCGCCACCTGCGTCTTCGACGCCCACGCATGCCCCCCCCACCACAAGCACCAGCCGATCGGCTGCGACTGGGATCTGCACCGGCCAGGGCAATCGGCCGACGGCGACAGGACAATGGGAGCGAATCGCGCGACGCACCCTTGCGGCGCATTCGGCGGCGCGGCAGCGGTCCCGGCGCGGCAGCACTGATGCCCGATGTGCTCCGGCCCGAATGTCAGGCGGTGGGCGGCAAGGTTACTGACTGTTGTTATCCGTTCTTATATAAGGTAGGTCCATCTCCAATGCTGGAAAGGCCGTCATGACCACCGTGACCATATCGCTGCCCGACTCGCTGAAGGCTTTCGTTGATACACAGGTTTCCACCAAGGGTTTCGGCAATGTCAGCGAGTACTTCCGTACCCTGCTTCGGGACGCGCAGGCGAAGGAGGAGGATGCCCGGCTCGAGGCGCTACTGCTGGAAGGGCTGGCCTCGCAGCGCCTGCCGCTGGACGACGCGTTCTTGAAGGGTCTGGAGACCAAAACGGCGGCGATACTGGATAAGTATAAGGACCGCCAACGGCCGTGAATCTGTTCGTTCAGGAAGCCGCCGAACGGGATATTTTGGGTCAGATCGAGTGGTATGCGGAGAAGGGAGTGCCGGCCATCGGGTCGGACGATCTGCCAGCTCGCCCTACCAAGCCAGATAGTTGTGATCTGAGCCTCGTTTTCACGCCCAGTTCCCCAGGAGAAAGCCATGCACCTTGCCCGATTTCCGCGGGTCCGCCTCTTTCCGGCGCCGACCCCACTCGAACGGCTGCACAATCTCACGCATAGGTTGGGTGGGCCGCAAATTTGGGTCAAGCGGGATGATTGCACTGTTGTTGCCACCGGCGGGAACAAGGTCCGCAAATTGGAATGGCTCATCGGCGAGGCTCTTGCACAGGGCGCCTCTCACATCGTCACTCAGGGTGCCATCCAGTCGAACCATGTCCGTCAGACCGCTGCGATAGCTCGAAAGTTCGGCATGACCTGCACCGCATTGCTGGAGCACCGCTTTGACACCGACGACCGCGACTATCTGTCCAGTGGCAACGTTCTACTCGATCGGCTTTTCGGCTGCCGGATCGAATACCGGCCAGCCGGGCTAGATATGAACGCCGAGGCCGAAAAGCGAGGCAGCGAACTGCGTGCGGATGGCGAAACCGTCTACGTCATCCCAGGCGGAGGCTCTAATAGCGTCGGCGCCCTGGGGTATGTATCTTGCGCGCAGGAACTTATGCAGCAAGCTGATGAAATTGGGCTGCGCATCGACCGGATCGTTACCGCGACCGGAAGCGCCGGCACTCAGGCCGGATTGGTGGTCGGCCTGGAGGGCACGAATGCCAACGTTCCGGTCCTGGGTATCGGCGTCCGACTCCCACGGGAGCCGCAGGAAGAAAAAGTCTACCTCCTGACCGTCGCGACCGCGTCGCGGCTGGGCATCAAAGCCAGCATCGCACGGGAGGCCGTGGTTGCCAATTGCGATTATGTGGGTGCCGGCTATGGAGTCCCGACCAAAGGCATGGGCGAAGCCGTGCGCATGATGGCGGAAGAGGAGGGGATCCTCCTCGATCCGGTCTACTCCGGGAAGGCGATGGCCGGATTGATTGATCTGATCCGCAAGGGCACATTTGCGAGGGACGAAACTATCGTCTTCCTGCACACCGGCGGAGCGGCCGGGCTATTTGGTTACAATACGTTCTTCGACCGTGCGGAGTGATAACCATATCGATCAATCTGTTCAAGGGTGCCCGAGCCGACCGGCCAGCACGGTGGCAAGCTTGATTGCGGCGATCAGGCTGGTCGGATCGGCGACGCCTTTTCCGGCTATATCGAAGGCAGTGCCATGGTCGGGGGATGTGCGTACGATCGGGAGGCCGAGCGTCACGTTTACACCGTGATCCATGTCCAGCGTCTTCAACGGAATCAACGCCTGATCATGATACATGCAAATCGCTACGTCGTAACGGCCGCGCGACTTGACCGTGAACATAGTGTCCGGTGGCCAAGGTCCGGAGACATTGATACCCTCGGCACGCAACATGTCTATCGCCGGCTGGATCAATGTGGTTTCCTCCGAGCCCAACGCGCCCTTCTCCCCAGCGTGTGGATTGAGCCCGGCTATGGCCAGCCGCGGTATTGCTATGCCAAATTCCCGGCGCAGGGCTATTGCCGCAGTTCGAGAGGCAGCAGCTATCATCTCTGTCGTTAGCATAGCGATGGAAGCTTGCAGCGATGCATGCACGGTCACCGGGACCACCCGGAGAACAGGACTGGCAAGCATCATGATCTGCTGTCCGGTTGCACCGGTCAGTGCGGCGATAAATTCGGTGTGCCCAGGATAAGCGAAGCCGGCTTGGTAGAGCGCCGCCTTATTGATCGGATTGGTCACGACCCCGGCTGCTTGACCGTCCAGCGCAAGTCTCGTAGCCAATTCGATCGAGCTGACGACGGCCTTTGCGTTATCCAGACTTGACCGACCGGGAACTTCAATGGAATGAAGCGGAACCGCCAAGACTGGTAGCGCGCACGGAAACACATCGACAGCCTCGGCAATATCGGAGATCGCGTGGATCGGGATTTTCAAGCCCAACGCGAGCGCTATTCGGTTAAGCCGACCTGGGTCATCGAGAGCGACGAAGGGGCGTTCGGTTCCGTGCAAGGCCCGCCAAGCGCGGAGGGTCAACTCACCGCCAATGCCAGCGGGATCACCCATCGTTAAAGCGAGTGGTTTCATTCCTTAGATATGCAATGCACGTCCGTCAACGGCTAGAGCAGCCTCCTTCACCGCCTCGCTCAAAGTCGGATGTGCATGACAGATGCGCGCCACATCCTCGGCCGATGCGCCAAATTCGATCGCGATCGTTAGTTCGGCAATCAGTGTCCCTGCATCCGGCCCGAGTACATGCGCGCCGAGCAGCCGATCGGTTGCATGGTCCGCCAAAATCTTCACGAACCCGTCGGTATCGCCCATCGCCCGCGCCCGGCCATTGGCGGTGAAGGGGAATTTACCGACGGTGTAAGCGATGCCGCCAGCCTTCAATTCTTCCTCGGTCTGGCCGACGGAGGCGACTTCCGGCCACGTATAAACCACGCCAGGAATGGCGTTATAGTTCACGTGCCCGGCCTGCCCGGCGAGTATTTCCGCCACAGCGACACCCTCCTCCTCGCCCTTGTGGGCCAGCATCGGACCGGGGATGACATCGCCGATGGCGTAAATGCCCGGGATATTCGTGGCGTAGTGCGGATTCACTTTGACCCGCTTGCGATCATCGAGTTCCACGCCGGCCTCTTCCAGGCCAAGACCCTCGGTATAGGGGCGGCGGCCGATGGACAGCAGCACGACATCCGCCGCGATCGTCTCCGCGGGGCCCCCCTTTACCGACTCCACGGTCAAGGTCACGCCGGTTTCGCCAACCGTCGCGCCGGTTACCTTCGTGCTCAGCCGAAACTTGATCCCCTGCTTTTGCAGGATGCGCTGGAATGCGGTGGCGATCTCGGTATCCATTCCGGGGACAATCCGGTCGAGGAATTCGACCACCGTCACCTCGGCGCCCAGCCGGCGCCACACACTGCCGAGTTCAAGCCCGATGACACCGCCGCCGATGACGACCAGATGGCTGGGAACCTTCTCCAGCTCCAGCGCGCCGGTCGAGGTGACGATCCGGGTTTCGTCCACCGTCACCCCCGCCAGTCGCACGCTTTCGCTGCCGGTGGCGATGACGATGTTCTTCGTGCTGTAGCTCTTGCCGGCGACATCCACGCTGCCCGGGCCGGTGATGCGGCCGGTGCCCTTCAGCCAGGTGACCTTGTTCTTGCGGAACAGGAACTCGACCCCCTTGGTGTTGGCGCTGACCACTTCCACCTTGCGGGCCTGCATCCGCGCCAAGTCGAGCTTGACGCCATCCACCAGCACGCCGTGATCCGCCAGCGCGTGCTTGGTCTTTTCGAACTCCTCGGACGATTGCAGCAGCGCCTTGGACGGGATGCAGCCGATATTCAGGCAGGTGCCGCCCAGGGTCGGGCGCTTTTCGACGCAGGCGACCTTCAGGCCGAGCTGCGCCGCGCGGATGGCGCAGACATAGCCGCCAGGGCCGGAGCCGATGACGATAACGTCGAACGAGTCACTCATTGTCGGCCTGCTCCTAAAGGTCCAGTAGCAGCCGGCGCGGGTCCTCGACGCCTTCCTTGACGCGCACCAGGAAGGATACCGCCTCCTTCCCGTCGACGATCCGGTGATCGTACGACAGCGCCAGGTACATCATCGGCCGGATCTCAATCTTGCCGCCGACGACCATCGGCCGGTCCTGGATCTTGTGCATCCCCAGGATGGCGGACTGCGGCGGGTTCAGAATCGGGGTGGACATCAACGAGCCGTAGATGCCGCCATTGGTGATGCTGAAGGTGCCGCCGGTCAGATCGTCCAGCTTCAACCCGCCGTCGCGGGCCCGCTTGCCGAAATCGGCGATGGCGCCCTCGATCCCGGCAAAGCCCAACTGGTCCGCATCGCGGATCACCGGCACGACCAGGCCGGAGGGCCCGCCCACGGCGATGCCCATGTGGACGAAGTTCTTGTAGACCACGTCGTCGCCGTCGATCTCGGAGTTGACCGCCGGAAACTCCTTCAGCGCGACGCAGCAGGCGCGGACGAAGACGCTCATGAAGCCGAGGCGGACGCCCTTATGCTTCTTTTCGAACGCATCGCGGTATTCGCTGCGCAGCGCCATGATCGCGCTCATGTCCACCTCGTTGAAGGTGGTCAGCATCGCGGCGTTGTTCTGCGCTTCCTTCAGCCGTTGGGCGATGGTGCGGCGAAGCCGGGTCATCTTGACCCGCTGTTCGCGCGGCTCATCCTGGCGCGGCGCTTTCGCTACCGGAGCCTGCGCGGGCGCCGCGGCCGGACGGTTCAGGAAGTCCAGCACGTCGCCCTTGGTGATGCGTCCGTCCTTGCCGGTTCCGGTGCCGACATCGGCCGCATCGACCTTGTTGTCGGCCAGCATCTTCGATGCGGCCGGCAGCGGCGCATGAGTCGGTTCAGAAGCGGCAGGGCGGGAGACCGGACCGGGCGCCCGCTTCGGTGGATTGACACCAACGGGCGGGTCTTCGGTGGGTTTGGCCGCGGCGGCGGCGCCATCAAGGAAGCCGAGCAGGGAGCCGACCTCCACTTCGGTACCTTCCGGCACGGCGATCGAGGAGAGCACGCCGGCTGACGGGGCATTGACCTCCACCGTCACCTTGTCGGTTTCCAGCTCGACCAGCGGCTCGTCCGCCGCGACGCTTTCGCCTTGTTGCTTTATCCAGCGGGCAACCGTCGCGGTTGTAACGCTCTCGCCCAGAGTGGGCACCAGGATCTCGGTCGCCACGGCTGTACCTCTCAAGTCAAAGCGGGAATCAAACGTCCGGGGAGCGGTCTAGCCGATACCCAGCACGCTGGCCACCAGTTGCGCCTGCTGGGCCAGATGCGTCCGGGCGAGCCCGGTCGCCGGACTGGCCGCGGCTTCGCGCCCGACATAGACCGGCCGCCGGACCCGCATATCCAGGGTACTCAGCACTTTCTCGATGCGCCGATCGACGAACGTCCACGCGCCCATGTTTTCGGGCTCCTCCTGGCACCAGACGACATCGGCATTCAGGTAGGGCGCCAGGGCGCGGCCGAGCGAGAGTTCCGGGAACGGATACATCTGCTCCAGCCGGATGATGGCGATGTCCTTGATCTCCTGGATGCGGCGCGCCGCCAGCAGATCGTAATAGACTTTGCCGGAGCAGATCGCCACGCGGCGCACCTGCTCGGGCGGCAGGAGTTCGTCGATCTCCGGGATCACGTATTGGAACCGCGTGCCCTCGGCCATGTCATCCAGCGGCGATACCGCCAGCTTGTGGCGTAGCAGCGACTTCGGCTCGAAGACGATCAGCGGCTTGCGGAAGTTCCGGTGCAACTGGCGGCGAAGGGCGTGAAAGTAGTTCGCCGGGGTCGTGATATTGCACACGTACATGTTGCGCTCGGCGCAAAGCTGCAAATAGCGCTCGATCCGGGCGGACGAATGTTCCGGCCCCTGGCCCTCGAAGCCGTGCGGCAGCAGCAGCACAAGGCCGGACATACGCAGCCATTTGGTTTCGCCGCTGGCCAGGAATTGGTCGATGATAACCTGAGCGCCGTTGGCGAAGTCGCCGAACTGAGCCTCCCACAGCACCAGCGTCCGCGGATCCGCCACTGAATACCCGTATTCGAAGCCGAGCACGCCCGCTTCAGACAACAGCGAGTTGAAGATCTCGATGCGCGCCTGCTCATGCGTGATGTTGTTCAGCGGCGTGTATTCGTTCTGATTGAGTTGGTCGATCAGCACCGCATGCCGCTGGCTGAACGTGCCGCGCTGGGTGTCCTCGCCGGACAGGCGGACGCGCCGCTTTTCCAGCAGCAGGCTGCCAAAAGCCAGGGCCTCGCCGGTCGACCAGTCGATGCCCTGGCCGGTTTCAAACGCTTCCGCCTTCGCTTCAAGCTGGCGGGCGATCTTCGAGTTGACGTTGAACCCGTCCGGCACCCGCGCCAGGGCGGCGCCAATCAGCTTCAGCGTGGCGACCGGGACCGCGGTGGGTTCCTCGGTGAGTTCAATTTCCTTCTGGTCCACCGGCGTGAAGCCCGACCAATGGCCTTCCAGCCAATCCGCCTTGTTCGGCTTGTAGGACTTCGCCGCCTCGTTGGCGTCTTCCAGGGTCTTGGTGAACGCGTCCCACATCGCCTTGGAATCGTCAGCGGAGACGGTGCCTTCCCTGGCGAGCTTTTCCGCATACAGCGTGCGGGTCGTCTTCATCCGGCTGATGGCTTTGTACATCAGCGGCTGCGTGAATGCCGGCTCATCGGTTTCGTTGTGGCCGTGGCGGCGATAGCAGACGATGTCCAGGATGATGTCGCTGTGGAATTTCATCCGGAATTCCGCCGCCATGCGCGAGCAGAAGATCACCGCCTCCGGGTCGTCGCCGTTGACGTGCAGGATCGGCGCCTGGATCGACTTGGCGATGTCGGTGCAATACAGGCCCGAGTAGGCGTGCGCCGGGACGGTGGTAAAGCCGATCTGATTGTTGACGATCAGGTGGATGGTGCCGCCGGTGCGGTAGCCGATCAACTGGCTCATCGCCAGGGTTTCGTAAACCAGGCCCTGGCCGGCGAAGGCGGCGTCGCCATGCATCAGGATCGCCATGACCGTGGTGCGCGTCTTGGTGTCGCCCGCCCAATCCTGGCGGGCGCGAACCTTGCCGATAACGACGGGATCGACGGCTTCAAGATGCGACGGGTTCGGCTGCAGCGAGACGTGGACGCTGTGACCGCCGATATCGAGGTCGGTGGAGGTTCCCAGGTGGTATTTCACGTCGCCGGAGCCTTGCACGTCGTCCGGCTTGAAGCTTTCGCCGCCGAATTCGCTGAACAGCGCGGTTAGCGGCTTCTTGACGATGTTCACCAGGGTATTCAGCCGGCCGCGATGCGGCATGCCGATGGCGACCTCGACCACACCGGCCGCCGCGGCGACCTCGATGATGGCGTGCAAGGCCGGGATCGTGACTTCGCCGCCTTCCAGGCCGAAGCGCTTGGTGGTGACATAACGCTTTTGGCAGAACGCCTCGAACCCCTCGGCTTCCGTCAGATGCTGCAGGATCTGCCGCTTTTCGCCGGCGTCCAGCGCCGTATGCCAAGGGGCGCCTTCGACGCGCCGTTGCACCCACGACTTCTGGTCAGGGTCCTGGATATGCATGAACTCGACGCCGATGGGCCCGCAATAGGTGGCGCGGAGGATCTTGAGGATCTGACGCAGGGTGGCGGTTTCAAGCCCCAGCACGTAGTCGATGAAGATCGGCTTATCGAGATCGGCTTCGGTGAAGCCATAGGTCTTGGGGTCCAGTTCCGGATGCGACGCCGGGATCTGCAAGCCGAGCGGGTCGAGCCGCGCTTCAAGATGGCCGCGAACCCGGTACGACCGGATTAGCATCAGCGCGCGCAGCGAGGCGATCGTGGCCGAACGAATCTCGCCAGCGGAAACCCCGCCGGATGGTTTCGCCGCCGCCACAGGCTCGTCGCTGGTGGTGAAGCTTTCGCGGGGCGCCCAGGATGCGCCGCTGGCGTCCTCGAGGACGGCGCGCGCCTCGTCGTTCAGGGCGGAGAACAAGTCGGCGAAGCTGGGATCGACGGAGGATGGGTTGGCCGCCCATCGGGCGTAGAGATCGGCGAGAAATGCAGCATTGGCGCCGCTGAAGGCTGACGCCAGGATGTCCATACCCGCCATTGACAACGTTCCTCTGAATTGTAGTAGGTTCCGCGCCTCTTAGAGAAGCGTGTCCGATACGGAAAGTCTGATTCGGCACGCGCAGGGTTGCTTCCGCCGCATGACCCGTGCGCTGTATCAGCAACACCGCCGTAAGGTTTGACCCGTGTACGGGGCGCTCTCACGGTCACGGCGGACGAAGGCACTGTCGCCGGTTGGTATTACCTGGCACAGCGCACCGTGGCCTCGGAAAAGAAAGCTGGGGTTATTTCCCGACCGTGGCGTCGATAATCGATTGACAGGTAAGTGAGCGGCTAGGCGCAATAGTAACGGGTTTTGGGTTCCGTTGAAAGTCCGCTCCGGTCATCCTGTGCCTCGGGCTGTAGCTCAGCGCCAGAGCACACGCTTGACAAGTGTGAGGTCGGACGGTTCAATTTCTCCTCGGTCGACCAAATGGGAAACCGCTACACGTTGAAGCGGAACAGCAAAACGTCGCCGTCCTTGACGACATAGCTCTTACCCTCGATCCGCATTTTGCCGGCTTCTTTCGCACCTTGCTCACCCCGGCCGGTCACGAAGTCCTCGTAGGCTATCGTCTCACATGCGATAAAGCCACGCTCGAAGTCCTTATGGATGACCGCGGCGGCCTGCGGAGCACGAGTCCCCTTGGTGATCGTCCAGGCATGCGTCTCTTTCGGGCCACAAGTGAAATAGGTAACCAGTTCAAGCAAGTCGTAGCCGGCACGGATCACCTTATCCAGCCCGCTTTGCGACAGTCCCAGCCCTTCCAGGAACTCAGTTCTATCTCCAGCCGGAAGCTGCGAAACCTCCGCCTCAATCGCGGCGGAGACCACGATCGACGGCGCGCCCTGCGTCGCCGCCCAGGCGCGCACCCGTTCTGAAAACGCATTGCCCGTAGCGGCGCTGGCCTCCTCGACGTTGCAGACATAGAGCACGGGCTTGGAGGTCAGCAGTTGTAGCCGCCGGACAGCTTCTTCCTCTCCAGGCGGAATCGCGGTCCGGGCCGGCTTGCCCTCCTGCAAGGCAGCCACCAGAGGCTCCATGATGGCAACCCCGGCGATGCTTTCCTTATCACCGCCACGAGCGCGCTTTTGCGCCTGAACCAGCCGGCGTTCCAGGCTGTCCAGGTCAGACAACATCAGTTCCGTTTCGACGACCTCGATGTCCCGCAGCGGATCGATCGAGCCTTCGACATGGGTGATGTCGCTATCCTCGAAGCACCGCAGCACGTGGATTATCGCGTCCACCTCACGGATGTTGGCCAGGAACTGGTTGCCCAGACCCTCGCCTTTCGACGCCCCACGCACCAGGCCGGCGATATCGACGAATTCCAGCGTCGTTGGCACCACCTTGATCGACTTGCCGATCTCGGCGAGGACGTCCATGCGCGGGTCGGGGACGCCGACGCGGCCGACATTCGGCTCGATCGTGCAGAACGGGTAGTTCGCCGCCTGCGCCGCGGCGGTGGCGGTCAGCGCGTTGAACAGGGTGGACTTTCCCACATTGGGAAGCCCGACAATGCCGCAGTTGAAACCCATCAGCGTGTATCCTGTGTGCGCAATGCGACGTTGGTCATGAAATCAGCCGACTTGCCCTGCGCCAGGAACCCGGCGGCGTCCGCCACCGCGTCCAGCAACGGGACCAGCCAAGGCTTGTCGTCCTTATCGAAGTTCCCGAGCACATAGCCGAGCACCCGCTCCTTCGACCCCGGATGCCCGATGCCGAGGCGGACGCGCCAGTAGTTCTGCGAGCCCAGCATTTTGTCCATGCTGCGCAGCCCGTTATGCCCGGCCGCGCTGCCGCCCTGCTTGACCCGCATTTTCCCAGGCGCCAGATCAAGCTCATCATGGAACGCCGTGATCGCTTCGATCGGCAGTTTGTAGAAAGCCGCGGCTTCCTGCACCGACTCGCCGGAGTTGTTCATATAGGTCAGCGGCTTCAGCGCGAGGATCTTCTCGCCGGCAATGGTGCCCTCGGCGGTCAGGCCCTTGAAGCGGCGCCGCCACGGCGAGAAACCGTGGCGGGTCGCAATCACATCGATCGCCATGAAGCCGATGTTGTGGCGGTTGGCCGCCATCCCGGACTCCGGATTGCCGAGGCCGACCCAGAGCAGGGTCACGATGACTAGCCCTTCTTGGGCGGCGCCTTGGCGGGCGCTTTGCCAGGAGCCTTTGAGCCGCCCTTGGCCGGAGGGGCCGTCGGCGCGCCCGCCACGGCGTTCGGGTCGACGACGATCTCGATCTTCGTCGGCGGTACCACAGTTGCCACCACGAAGTCGCGGTCGATCACCGGCTTGACGTTCTCGGCGCCCTTCAGATCATGCCAACGAACATTGTCGTTGAAGTCCAGCGGTCCGAGATCGGCCGTAAACTGGTCGGGGATATTATCCGCGTCGCAATACACCTCGACTGTGTGGCGCACGACGTTCAATACGGCGCCACGCTTGATCCCGGGGCTGATGCCGTCGTTCTCGAAGTGGACGGGCACCGCCACCTTGATACGCTGTCCTGCGACGAGGCGCTGAAAGTCCACGTGTTCCGGCGCGTCGGAGACCGGATGATATTGCACGCCGCGGATCAAGGCGCGGATGGGGTTCGCGCCGGAATTGATCTCATATAGCCGGGACTGCCAGCCTGCTCGGCTGAGCTCGCGGATAACGACCCGCGGGTCGAGCGAGATCAGGTTAGGTTCCTGTTTGCCGCCATAGATAACCGCAGGCACCTTGCCTGCACGCCGAGTAGCCCGCGCCGCCCCCTTACCGCTTCGCGCGCGTACCTCGGCCTCGATTGTAACGACGTTGGCCATAGTATGCTCCTGAATGACAAACGCCGGCCTCCAGGGGTGCCGACGCGGTGGCGCGTGTAGCCTAAGGCTGGTTTGGGAGCAAGGCTTATGGCAATGCCGGGTGTGATCCAAAGTTGTGCGTTCATGCGATCCGCCTTCCCGCGCTTCGGGCAGGATTGTCTTCCGCCTACCTCCTGCGCCCTCGTGGCGACGGATAGTTTGCTCGAGCGACTTTTCCCACCTCAATGGCTCGGTAGAGCCGATCGGCGTCGCACCTGTAAAGGATTACCCGCTTCTGCGGACAGTGGAGCATCTGCTGGTCTGCTCCCGGAACGTTCATGCCATTACGTCTCCGTCTCGGTTTCCAGCCGCCCCCTTTGCCGCCGCCCAATCGCCAATTCCGTGACTACTCCGTGCAGCGTCCGCAATTCCTGCTCCGTAACCTCGCCGCGTTGAAATAAGTGCTGAATGTTCCGTACCATCCCCGACCGCTTCGGTTGGTTGCGCAGGAACCCGCACGCATCGAGTTGATCCACCAGATGCGTCAGGAAGTTCTCAAGCCGCTCCTTCGTTGCCACCCGGCTCTCATTCGTCATCAGCGACCGCAACGGCGTGCCATCCTCCGCCGTCCACCACTCATACGCCATCACCATCACTGCTTGCGCCAGATTCAGCGACATGAACCCAGGGTTCAACGGAAACCGAATCAAGACGTCCGCCTCCGCCATGTCGTCATTATTCAGCCCCGCCCGCTCCGGCCCGAACAACACACCCGCCCGCAGCCCGCGCTTGCAGATCTCCCGCATCTCCACCGCCCCACCGCGCGCAGTAAGAATCGGCTTGACAATATGCCGCGGCCGAGGGCACGTCGCAAACACATGTTGCAAATCCGCCACGGCCTCCGGTACCGTTGCATACACCGTCGCCGCATCGAGGATGCGATCAGCCCCGGAGGCCATCCGCCACGCCTTATCTTGCGGCCATCCGTCCCGAGGCGCCACCAGCCGCATATGGAACAGCCCGCCATTCGCCATCGCCCGCGCGCAGGCGCCGACATTGTCCGCCAACTGAGGCCGCACCAGCACCACCACCGGGCTGTTCCCCAGCGGCCGCAGGTCCGCTCCGCCATCCCGTCCCGTCATCAGTCGCGCCGCCAGGTCGTGCCCTTGGGGCCGTCCTCCAGCAGGATGCCGCGGGCCGCCAACTCCGCCCGGATCGCATCCGCCCGCGCGAAATCCCGAGCCGTGCGGGCGGCCAACCGCTCAGCGATCGCTGCCTCAATGTCCCCCGCATCACCCGTCCCGCTGCGGAACCAGGCGTCCGGTGCCTGCTGCAACAGCCCGAGCACCGAACCCGCCGCGCGCAGCCCCGCCGCCGCACCCGCGTCGCCCGCCAGCGCCGCTCCCGCCAGACCGTGCATCGCCGAGATCGCCAGCGGCGTGTTCAGGTCGTCGCACAAAGCCTCCAGCACCGCCGCCGGCACCTCGCCCGCCGCAACCCCGGGGAAGGCGTCCAACGCGCGATAGAACCGGTTGAGGTCGCGCTTCGCCTCGGCGAGCCCCGCGTCGGCGAAATCCAGCACCGCGCGATAGTGGGTGCGCAGCAGCAGCAAACGGATCGCCTCGCCCGGCGCCTTCGCCAAGATGTCGCGGACGGTGAAGAAATTGCCCAGGCTTTTTGACATCTTCTGGCCGTTCACCTGCAGCATGCCGTTATGCATCCAGTAACGGGCGAAGCGGCTGCCGGGAAAGGCACACAGGCTCTGCGCCAGCTCGTTCTCATGGTGCGGGAAGATCAGGTCGCTGCCACCGCCGTGGATGTCGAACGTCTCGCCCAGATACCGCCAGGACATCGCGGAGCACTCGATATGCCACCCCGGCCGCCCTCTGCCCCACGGGCTGTCCCAACCCGGCAGATCGTCGATGGACGGCTTCCACAGCACGAAATCGCCGGGGTCACGCTTATACGGCGCGACCTCTACCCGAGCGCCGGCGATCAGTTCGTCGTGGCTGCGGCCCGACAGCGCGCCGTACTCGGGGTCGGAGGCGACCGCGAACAACACGTGCCCCTCCGCCGTATAGGCATGGCGGGAGGCGATCAGGCGTTCGACGACCATGATCATCTCGGCGATATGTGCAGTCGCGCGCGGCTCCTGGTCCGGCGGCAGCGTGACGAGCTCCGCCATGTCGGCATGAAAGTCGGCGGTTGTGCGGGCGGTGACCGCGCCGATGGACTCTCCGGAGGCCTTGGCCCGCGCGTTGATCTTGTCATCCACATCGGTGATGTTGCGGATATAGGTGACTGACGCGAACAACCGCCGCAGCAGCCGGGCGACGACATCGAACACCACCACCGACCGCGCGTTGCCGAGATGCGCCAGATCATAGACCGTCGGGCCGCACACATACATCCGGACGTGGCCCGGTTCGGCCGGCTCGAATCGCTCCTTGCGGCGGGTCAGGGTGTTGTGCAGGTGAAACTCTGGCATCGTGCGGCGGTCCATCCTCAGTCTGCGCTTTGTCGGGGAAAGTCGCCGCGGATGCAACGCGCGAGTGCAGGCGAATCACGCTTTGAATTCGCTGGACCACGATAAAGAATGCTCGCACGCTTCGTTTTTGGCCTCTCGGGTGTCAAACCCGTGCGGGAGTGGGGGTGGCTACGTCCCGATCGGAAGCCCCAGTGCCTCGATAGCTAAAAGTCAAAAGGCTGGACCGAGGTGGCAATGTCGAGCATCCGCGACTCGCCCAGCAGCGGCGCGGTGCAATAGTCCAGGTGGGTTTTGCAGCCAGGGCAGGCCTTTCGCCTCGTCGATCTTCGCCAAGCCGCGGCGCACCGCATCCTCGCTGAGAACCTTGAGCATCCCGAGCAAGGACGGGTTCACCGCATCGCAGCGGAGCGCGGTGATGTGGGCATAGCGGCGATGGCCCGCCAGCACCGACAGCGGCATGGTCAGCGAGAGCGGGCAGTCAGCCACCCGGGCGTCGAACAGAACGGCCTGTTTCAGATAGTCGATGAAGAACGGCAACTGCCCGAATGGCATGACCGGGCCCGCCGCGTCCCATTCGACGTGGATCCGGTCGGCGAAGTGTCGGCGATCGCCGACCGTGCCTCAGCCATGGGTTGCTCACCAGGCGGGTGAACGAGGACATCCCGTCTTTGCGTTTCCATCCCGGCGGACCCCGCCGATTGGCCCGCGACGGGCAACTACGCAACACAGCCGGATCTAGGATCAAGCACATGGCAAACAACCTGCTCAGGCGAGCCCCCTGGCAAAAACTCGTTGCGCGGCAGGCGCAAGGCGGAATGATGAGTGTCTCGCAAGCCTTTATCGGGTGAAAGGTTCACCCGATTCCCTGGTACTACAACCATCGCTATCGCGTGTGAGTCGTTTCTACCGGTGTGCGTGGCTTTGGCGAATACCAAGCAGCCATGCGCGCCGCGACATTCCGATTGCCCCGGCCTGGATGCCGGAGCTGGCCTGTCACGCAAGCTTGCCGTGACAATGCTTGTACTTTTTCCCCGACCCGCAAGGGCAGACGGCATTCCGGGGTGTCGCTGCCCAGGTGCTCTGATCGTTTGGATCCACCGCCGGGGTGCGGTTCAATACCGCCGACGAGGTCGCGCCATCCGCGCCCCCGCCGGCCGACAAGGCCGACACCGGTTCGGCGTGGCTCTCCACCATCTGGAAGGTCTGCGGCTGCGATGTCAGCGTCCGGTCTGGCGAAACTTCAACCCGCGCCAGCATCGAGGTGATCCGCTCCTTGAATTCGTCCAGCAATGAGTTGAACAGCATGAAGGCTTCGGACTTGTACTCGTTCAGCGGGTCGCGCTGCCCGTAGGCGCGCAAGCCGATACCCTGACGCAGATGATCGAGGGCGTAGAGATGCTCTTTCCACACCGCGTCGAGCGTCTGGATCAACAGGCTCTTTTCGATGTACCGCATCAGGTCGGGACCCATATTAGCCGCTTTCGCCGCGAGCATCTCGTCCACCGCGCGCTGAATGCGATCCCGCAGATGGGATTCGTCGATACCCTCTTCCCGGCCCCAGTCTTCGACCGGCAAGCTGATGTTGAAGATCCGGGTCACGTCCGCCGACAGTTCCGCCAGCTCCCACTGCTCGGAGAACGCCTTTTCCGGCACCCGGGCGGCCACCATGTTGCCGATGACCTCGGCCCGCATCTCATCGACGATCTCCACGACATCCGGCGCCTTCATGTACTCCTTGCGCTGGGCGTAGACTTCCTTGCGCTGGGCATTCATGACGTCGTCGTATTTCAGGACGTTCTTGCGCATGTCGAAGTTGCGCGCCTCGACCTTCTTCTGTGCCTTCTCCAGCGCCTTGTTGATCCAGGGATGGACGATCGCCTCGCCGTCCTTCAGCCCGAGGCGCTGCAACATCCCGCCCATTCGGTCGGAGCCGAAAATGCGCATCAAGTCGTCTTCCAGCGACAGGAAGAACCGCGACCGTCCCGGGTCGCCCTGCCGCCCCGAGCGGCCGCGCAGCTGATTGTCCACACGGCGGCTTTCATGCCGCTCCGTCCCGACAACCATCAGGCCGCCGGCATCTTTCACCTTCTGATGCGCCTCGGCGATCTCCGCGCGGATTTCGGCTTCCCGCTCGGCCCGCTTGACGTCGTCGTGGATGTCCGTGAGCTCCTGCCGCAACCGGACCTCGAGGTTGCCGCCGAGTTTGATGTCGGTGCCGCGGCCCGCCATGTTGGTGGCAATCGTGATCACACCGGGCGCACCCGCCATGGCGACAATCTGGGCTTCCTGCTCATGGAAGCGAGCATTCAGCACCGCGTGCGGCACCTTCTTCTTTTTCAGCAGCTCACTGATCGTCTCGCTTTTCTCGATCGAGGTCGTGCCGACAAGCACAGGCTGGCCGCGCTCGCGGGCATCGGCGATCAACTGGGCAACCGCCTCGTATTTTTCCGGTGCAGTGCGATAGACCTCATCATCCTCATCCTTGCGGTTCACCGCGACGTTGGTGGGGACTTCGACGACATCTAGGCGGTAGATTTCCGCGAACTCATCCGCCTCGGTCATCGCCGTGCCGGTCATGCCGGCCAACTTCGGATAGAGCCGGAAATAGTTCTGGAAGGTGATGGACGCCAGCGTCTGGTTTTCCGCCTGGACGGTGACGTGCTCCTTCGCCTCCAGCGCCTGGTGCAGCCCTTCCGAATAGCGGCGCCCCTGCATCATGCGGCCGGTGAATTCGTCGATCAGGATCACCTGATCGTCGCGGACGATGTAATCGACATCGCGGGCGAACAGGGTGTGCGCGCGAAGCGACTGCGACACGTGGTGGATGACCGAGACGTTGAAAATATCGTAAAGATTGCCTTCCGCCATCACGCCGGCTTTTTTAAGCATGTCCTCGACCGTCTCGCTGCCCTCTTCGGTCAACGATACCGTCCGCTGCTTTTCATCCTTGTCGTAGGTCGTCGGATCCTTGACCAGTTCCTTCACCACGATATCGACGCTGCGATACAGGTCGGAACTGTCCTCGGCCGGGCCGGAGATGATCAGCGGCGTGCGCGCTTCGTCGATCAGGATGCTGTCGACCTCATCGACGATCGCGTAAAAGAAGTCCCGGTGGACCATGTCCTCCAGACGGAACTTCATGTTGTCGCGCAGGTAGTCGAAGCCGAATTCGTTGTTGGTGCCGTAGGTGATGTCGGCGTTGTATTGCGCCCGCTTGGTTTCCTCGTCCTGGCCATGCACGATGACACCGACGCTCATGCCGAGGAACTGGTAGATCTGCCCCATCCACTCGCCGTCACGCCGGGCGAGGTAATCGTTCACCGTGACGACGTGGACGCCCTTGCCTGCCAGCGCATTCAGGTAGACCGCCAGCGTGGCGACCAGCGTCTTGCCTTCGCCGGTCTTCATCTCGGAGATCTTGCCGTCGTGCAACACCATGCCGCCGATGAGCTGCACGTCGAAATGCCGCTGCCCCAGGGTGCGCCACGCCGCCTCCCGCACCACCGCGAAAGCTTCCGGCAGCAGGTCGTCCAGGGTCGCGCCGTCCGCCAGGCGCTGGCGGAATTCAACGGTTTTGGCGGCCAGGGCGCCGTCGGACAGAGCCTTCATTTCGGGCTCAAGCTCATTGATGCGCGGCACGCGCTTCTGGTACCCCTTGAGGGACCGGTCGTTGGCGGAGCCGAATAGGGCGCGAGCGATTGAGCCGAGCATGCGAACCTTCCAAAAACGGCCGGGCTACAAAGAGCCGGCCGCACGGCGTTCAGATAAGACCCGGATGCCCCATGGTCAACGATGGCGAAGCGGAGGCCATCGCTTTGGCGTTGCGCTAGATGTAAACGGCGGACATGCCTCCCGCCGGATAACGGGTTCCGGCGGCGGCGCCGGCGGGCACCGCGGCGGAGATCCGCTCGACCTCCACGGCCGTCAGAGCCACATCCAGCGCGCCGATGTTCTCGTCCAGGCGGTTGGCATGCCGGGTGCCGGGGATCGCCACCACATCCGGCCCTTGCGCCAGCAGCCATGCCAGCGTCACCTGGGACGGCGTGCAGCCCTTTTCCGCGGCGATCGTCTCGATTTTGGCAACCAGCGCCCGGTTGGTGTCGAAATTGGCTTCCTGGAAGCGCGGATGCGCGGCGCGGCGGCCGTCGATGTCGGCGAGGCTCTTGAGCGCCCCGGTCAGAAACCCGCGCCCCAACGGCGAATAGGCGACAAAGCCGATCCCGAGCTCGACGGTGGTTTTGCGGGTTTCCTCGGCCTCCTGACGGTACAGTAGCGAGTACTCGGTCTGCACCGCGGCGATCGGGTGCACGGCATGCGCCCGGCGGATGCGGTCCGGCGCGGCTTCGGACAGGCCGAGGAAGCGGACCTTGCCCTGCGCCACCAGCTTCGCCATCGCCCCGACCGTCTCCTCCACCGGCACCGCCGGATCTGCCCGGTGCTGATAATAAAGATCGATGACATCGACGCCGAGCCGCTTCAGGCTGGCTTCGCAGGCCTCGATGACATACTCCGGGCGGCCGTTGACGCCGTTGGACTGGCCGGGGCGTTCGACCTGGCCGAACTTGGTCGCCAGCACCACCTGATCGCGCCGGCCCTTCAGCGCCTTGCCGAGCACGCGTTCGTTATGGCCCCATCCATACATGTCCGATGAGTCGAAATGATCGACGCCGCGGTCGATCGCATGGCGGATCAGGTCTTCGGACACCGCATCGTCGGCCGCACCGTAAATGCCCGATAGCGACATGCAGCCAAGGCCGATCGCCGATACCGACAGGCCGCCTTTGCCCAGTGGGCGGTGTTGAAGCTTCGGCTGAGCTGCCATGGCGATCTCCGGTCATGCAAGACCCTTCATTATGGTTGGCCGGAGCCGATGGCGCCAGGGGTTAGCCGGATGCCGGCTTGGCTCCGCCAGTTTTGCCCAAATGTCGGGTAGCTAAGCCATTGCTGTCTTTCGCCCCCACAGATCCCATCGTGCGGCTTTCCCGCAATGGGCTCTTCCGGCGGGTCACCCGCGGTCGTGCTCGTGCACCGAACCAGCGTTGGCGGATAACCGGCTTCGGTAGGGGGGAAGACCGTCAGCGGCTGTTCGAACCATCCCCAGATTCGTTTCGACTTCTGACTTTGCCGCCGCAGCGCATGAAGCCACAATTTAACAACGAGATGTCGGAACCGCTCCACGGAGCGGTAATTGAACGACGCCGTAATATCCGTAGTGAAGGCCCGGATCGTCGATCAGGAAGTTCCAGGCCTGATCGCCTGTTTGGCCTGTTTCCGGATGCTCTCGTCCGCAACAACAAGCGTCGTCGGCTCGTCAAGCGTTTCCAGCGCCTCCTCAACTGCTTCGAGGCAGAACTCAACCTCCATGCTGATCGAAACCCGCCAGGCCAGAACACCTGAGCGCACCGGACAAAAAATCGTTCTCCAGGGTCAGCTCCCCGATCTTGGCGTGCAGCGTCTTCACATCGATGGCCGGGGACGGGTGGGATGCCGCGCCGCCCGAGCCAAAGAGGCCCGAGGCGGCTTCGACGAGATGCGCCTTCCAGGCGGTGATCTGGTTCGGAAGCATCCTACTGCTGCGCCAATTCGGCCAGCGTCTACTCGCTCTCAGGCAGAAATTCCACTTATCGGGGCTGTCCGAATTTGACCGGCCAGCTCTTCCCAAGCCCTCGCCGGCGCGATGACGCGTCGCGCCGAGTGTTCCCATCCCGCGGGCCACGGTGATGATGACGTGACATTTTTGTCGGAACGCGTCACAGTCAGCTCGTGAACATCCTTACGCCACCGAAGGCCAGGCTGAAGATCGAGATCGTCCACGATCTCGTCTGTCCGTGGTGTTACCTCGGTGTCCGCCGTTTGCAGCGGACGCTGCGCCGCCGGCCGGATATAGCATTCGACCTTATTTGGCGGCCCTTCCTGCTGAACCCCGATATGCCGCGCCTGGGCATGGCGCGCCCCGACTATGTTGTCCGGAAGTTCGGCGGCGAGGATCGCGCCCGTCGCCTGTATGCAACGATCACCGATGTCGGGCGGCAGGAAGGTCTGATCTTCCGCTTCGATCGCATCCGCCGCACGCCGTCATCCATTGATGCCCACCGGCTGGTGCGCTTTGCCGCCGGATACGGCCTTGCAGATAATCTAGTGGAAGCCCTGTTCGCAGCGCATTTCTCGAACGGCTGCGATATCGGCGAGCACGGCGTTCTAGCCGCCGTCGCCGCTTCCTGCGGAATGGACGCGCATCTGGTTCGCGGCTTCCTCGCCTCAGACGACGAAGCCGAGGCGGTGCATGCCGACAACCTGCGGGCGCACCGCCTGGGGATCAATGGCGTGCCTTGCTTCGTCGTGGACGGCATGCATGCCATCGCCGGTGCGCAGGAGCCCGAGGTGATCGAGCGGTTGCTGGACATCGCGACGGTGGATTCGATCCGCTTCTGACCCGGGAGCCATCCCGCATGCGTTTCCTGACGCTGGTTTCACTGTGTCTTACCGCAACGGTTCCCGCCGCGCCTTTTGTGGCGTCCGAGGCGCCGTCTGGCATCGCCGGCTCAACAAATCTGGGAGCCGCCCGCATGATCCCCGACGCTGGTCCGCTCGGCCGGCCTGGAATCCCGTTCGAGCAGTTCGTCGCGGAGAAGCTGGAAGCCCTGGCGGGATTAAGCCAGCAGTTCATGAATCCGGGCGTCGGACTGTAGCCGAACACCAGATCGTCCGGGCCGTTGGGTACGAAGTGATCTCCCGGATCGATCACGGTATCGGCGGCGGTGAAGGTAGAGTTCATGCTGGTCTGCGCATTGGGGCTGCCGTTCGTCGTGTGGGCGGCATAGACGGCCGACATTTCCCCGGGCTGACACGTTGTCGTCTGACCGGTGGGCGGGGTGACGGTGCCCATGGAGTGCCACATCCCATAGCCGACGACGCTCGTCGGCGTGGTAGCCGCTGACGGCTGGCCGACAAGTTTGAGGTTGCCGCTTTCGACATCAACCTACAAAACGATAGTAGCGGGGGTCGGCGGCCTGGCTGCGAGGGGCTACGCCGCCGGTGTCGGCTTGCGCGCAGCCCACTCCTCCACGCTGATCCGCGGCAGGTCGAACCGGTCCGTCACCCGCGAATACCAGCCGCCGCCATGCATGCGGCCAATCAGGTCGAGCTTCGGCGTGTCGATATAGCAGCGGTCCTTGTCCAGCACGCAGTCGTCGCGCACATAGACCGCCAGTACCTTGCCGAGGATCACCGAGCGGTCGATCCCGACATCGACGATCACGAGGCGCTCGCATTCCATCGAGACCGGGGCTTCGGCGATCCGCGGCGGCTTGACGTGCAGCGACGGCGCGGTGGTCAGGCCGGCTTCCTTGAGTTCGTTCACGCCCTTGGGGAAATCAATGGCGGTGATGTTCATCGGCTCGGCCAATTCGAAGCTGACGAGGTTGACGACGAACTGCCCAGTGCGGCGGATATTGCCGCCGGTGTCTTTCGCATCGCCAGGCGCCCGGCCGCCGATGCCGATGGCGACGATTGGCGGGTCGCCGGAGACGGCGTTGAAAAAGGAGAACGGAGCGGCATTGATCGTTCCGTCGGTATCTTGCGTCGTCACCCAGGCGATCGGGCGCGGGCCGATGGTGGCCACGAGCAGCTTGTACATGTCCTTGCTGGTGGAGGTGGCGAAATCGAACAGCATTTGTGTCCTCGGCGTTTATTTGACGTGAGCGTTACCCGCCGGTGCGATGGCTGTCCAGGTAATCGACGAATGTTGGTTGGGGCCGGATCGAGCCTGATATACCCCCGTCACGATAAATCAACGGAATCGGCCGGAAGGGGTCATCGGCGCTGGCGGTGGCCCCCGCGGATTTCCAGCGATCAGAGACGTCTTCCTTACGCCGCCCTTTGCGTGACGATGAAGCCGGCGGCTGCGCTCCGCAGTGGTTGCACCGTTTCGAGGTCCTGCAACTCACCCGCGGTGGAACTCGCGTCTTCAGCTGCATTGCCGGCACCCGCAAAGTTATGGACCAGATAGAGGAACGGCTGTTCGCGGCGTCCCGCCGGCTTGGGCCGATTGATGTATGCCCGCCTGACAAGAGTCAGGACGACCGGGTGGCGCAGGAATATTGGCTAATCACCAAGACGATGAGTAGCAGCTTTACTTGGAATTTATGGCCGGAGCGAATCCCTGCTCCAGGGGCATGTTCCGGTTCCCGGCCCGGTGCGGCGTGCCGGCGGGAAACCCCGAGAAATCCGCCGCCCCTGGCGGAATCTCGAGAGTCTTCGTCAGGAATTGCGGAACGCCCCGCCGGCATCGCAACGCATTATTTGCGGCATCGCATTGAAGTGCATTTAGTTTCTATGGAAAAGCAATGTATTCAATGAAAATATCGTCAATCTCAAATAACACCTCAGTGCGGGACTAGAAACGAATATGGGCGGCCTGAAGTCGGATTCGCCTGACAAGAGGCATTGGCTCACCGCCGGTTTCTAAAGTGAGGCGCAGGCATGGGCCATGGAGCGTGTCAAAACCGAGACCTGTCGGACGAAACGCATCCCCATCGCAAAATCCTCTCCAGTACGATGCTTTATCATATTATTTAGATTTCCCGCTTTGGCGATTCTATATCCAAAAATGCCAAATCATATTGACATAGCTACGAACTAACTTATTATGACACCATATCGTGGAATAACGTCCATGTACATTGCGTACACAAACAGTTGGGCCTCCGCAATCTCAGGGGATTGGATAACGGCAACCGACTGGACTGCCGGCGCCCCTCCGTCGGCAAGCGACAGAGTGCAGATCGCCGCGGACGGATCGTACACGCTCACGATCTCCTCGCTCGCCGTTGTCGACTCTCTGACGCTCGATGCGCCCGGCGCCACGATCGCCGATTACGGCACGCTGACTTTGGGCGGCGAGCTTTCCCTGCTCGCCGGTAGCTTTGACCTGAACGGCGCGGTCGCCGGCGGAGTGATCCGGGATCCCGGCTCCACGTTGATTTCGCAGGCGGGCACGCTCGAAGGTGTCACCTACCAGGGCGTGCTGACCCTCTCGGGTTGGTATCGGTCCCTGTTCGTTGAGGGCGGGCTGACGCTCCAGGCAGCCGATGGTAGCCCCGGCAGCATCGACCTGTCGGGAGCGACCTATAGCGGCATCTCGATATTGGACAGCGAGACGCTGGATAATGCGACCCTGAACTTCGGCGGCGGCTACGGTGACTCACTCACTTCCGGCACCGGCTACGACACCGGCCACACGCTGACGCTGGGCAGCGGCCTCACCGTCAACGTCAACGGTGGCAGCGATTATCTCGGCTACAACGACTGGACAACCTACATCTTCGATGGCGGCGACACGCTGACCAATGCCGGCGCGATCAATGTCAGCGCCGGCTGGCTGTACGTATACTATGGTACCTTCAACAACACCGGCGGCATCGACATCAGCGGCGGCGGGCTGGACGTTCTTAGCGGAACCGCGTTCGACAACAGCGGCAGCATCACCGTCAACGGCGGCGCGCTGGACATCAATGGCGTGCTGAACAATGCCGGCGGGACTCTGACACTCGGCAACACGGCGGGCAGCGTCTCACTGAACGGCACGATCGCCGGCGGTGTGATCCAGGGCACGGGCGCGGCGCTCAGTGGTGGCACGCTGTCGGGGGTCACCTACCAGGGCGTGCTGGCGTTGGGGGGCGGATACCAGTCCCTGTTCATCGAGGATGGCCTGACGCTTCGGGCGGCGGACGGCGTCAACCCGGGCAGCATCGACCTGTCGGGAGCTTGGTACAGCGGCATCGCGGTATTGGACAGCGAGACGCTGGACAATGCGACGCTGAACTTCGGCGGCAGTTTCGCAAACTCCCTCGTCTCCGGCACCGGCAACGACAGCGGCAACACGCTGACCCTGGGCAGCGGCTTCACCGTTAACGTCAACGGCGGCACCGACTTCCTCGGTTATCGGGACTGGTCGTACTACACCAACGACGCCGGCGACACGCTGATCAACGCCGGGGCGATCAATATCAGCGCCGGCGGGCTGTATAACTACTACGGCACCTTCGACAACACCGGCAGCATCGACATCACCGGCGGCGTGCTGGAGATCCTCAGCGGCACGACGTTCGACAACACCGGCAGCATCACCATCAGCGCCGGCGGGCTGTATAACTACTACGGCACCTTCGACAACACCGGCAGCATCGACATCACCGGCGGCGTGCTGGAGATCCTCAGCGGCACGACGTTCGACAACACCGGCGGCATCACCATCGGCGGCGGCGGGGCGCTGGTCATCGACAGCGGCGCGACGCTGCAAGGCCTCAACGGCATTAGCCTCAGCGGCGGCTCGCTGACGTTCAACGGCATTCTCGACAACACCGGCGAGACGTTGGATCTCGGCGCCGGCTCGGTCTGGAGCGGGCTGAACTTCAGCACGATCCTGGGCGGCACGATCACCGGCGCCGGCCTCGGCCTGACGCATGGCAGTACCTTCGAAGGTGTCGCAGTGCTGGGCGGTCTGACATTGAACAACGCCTACCTGGCGCTGAGCAACGGCAGCACGGTGGAGGACCCCACCGGCACGGCGCCCGGCAGCATCACGCTGAACAACAGCACGCTGGAACTCGACAACCCCGGGACCGTCGCCAACCGCATCACGCTGAACAACGGCAACCTGGATTTCGTCAGCGGGGCGGCGGCCTCGCAGCCGATCTTGGCCACCGGCGTCGATGCAAGCGGCACCGCGCTGGGTGGCGGTGCAAGCGATCCGAACTGGAGCGTCGATGTCACCGGCGCACCGGCTGTCGTGCTGAGCAACCTCTATTGGGGGTGGTTGCCCGACAACGCCAGTTCGGCCTGGATCGGGGCCTATGACGCCGTCTGGGGCGAGCCCCCGGCACCCTATACGTTCTCGGAGACGTTCAATCTCGGCACGCTCGATCCCGCCGCCGCCGTCATCTCGGGGTGGCTGCTGGCGGACGATAGCGGCTATGTCAGCGTCAACGGGCATCAGCTCAGCGGCATCGCCGGATTGTGGGGCGGCGGCACTCCGTTCACGCTGACCGACATCAACGGCTGGCTGAACCCCGGCGCCAACACGATCAGCATTACGCTGACCAGTTCCGACAATTACTTCGAGGGTGTCCGCGCCGCTTTCACGCTGCTGCAGCCGCAGGTCATCGCCGCGGGCACATTGATCAGCGGCTACGGCAACATCGGCGACAATCCCAATGGCCATGGGGTTGTGGTTATCGACAACCAGGGGACGATCGACGCCAACCAAAGCGGACAATCGCTTAACGTCAATCCGACCGTGTTCGTCAATGACGGCCTGATCGAGGCCGAGAACGGCGGCAACCTCTATGTCAACTGGGGCCAGTTGCAGGCCTGGACGAACGCGGCCGCCGGCACCGTTTCGGTGGTCAACGGAAACGCCTACCTGGGTGGTTACTTCAGCAATCAGGGTGTCATTCGCACCAGCGGCGGCAGCCTCAATCTCGGCAACAACGCCGAGTGGTCGAACAGCGGCCTGGTGCTGGCCGTGGGCACGGCGATCTATCTGCGCGGCGCCATCACGACGGCTGATGTCGGCGTGATCCAGCGCACGGGGGGGTCGCTAACGCTCTATGGCAGCATCGACAATACGGGCGGCACCATCGACACGACCGCGGGCGGCCTCGCCGGGCTGTATCTGGATGGCGGCACGATCGCCAACGGCACGCTGATCGATGCGCCCGGCGGCCTGTCGGTCAGCGGCAATACCGGCAACCAGTTAACCAACGTTGAGGTGCAGGGTGCTCTTATTCTGGTTGGGGGCGTTCTGACCGCCACGGGCGGGGCGGTGGACGGCAATGTGGCCGAAGCCGGCGGCTACCTCGTGCTGGCGAACGGACCCGCGATAGCGGGCACGGTCAGTGCGGTGACGGCCGGCGTGGTGGAGTGGCGGGGATCGGCAGACCTGACTGCCAGCGTGGCGCTGGCGGCCGGCACCCTCGAACTGACGGGCAGCGCGACCGGGACGGTCACGATCGATGCGGGCGTTCTGGTCGACGGCTACGGAACGATCGCCGACGCCACGTATTGGACCAACCAGTATGGCTATTGGTGGGATTACCAGCCGCAGACGCTGGACAACCAGGGCACCATCGCCACGGATGTCGCCGGCCAGCCCCTGACGATCGATCCATCGTACTTCACCAACGACGGTCTGGTGACCGCCGGGCTAGGCGCCACGCTGATCATCCAGGGACCGCAGTGGCACAATTATTATCAGAGCTACACGCCGTCCTGGACCAACGCCGCCGACGGCACGATCAGCGGCACGGACGCGACAATTGAGCTTTACGGCTTCACCAATACCGGGCTGATCGCAACGCAGGGCGGCGCGCTGTATCTCGGCCAGGGCGGCTACACTTGGCAGAACACTGGCGCGGTCGATGCCATCGGCACCGCGATCTACCTCAATGGCAGCGGGCTGACCACGGGCGATATCGGCACGATCAACCGCAGCGGCGGGTCGCTGACGCTGCAGACCGGCCTCGACAATAGCAGCGGCACGATCGATCTGACCGGCGGAACATTCCAAGGCCTGACGCTGGACGGCGGCGGCATCGATGGCGGCACGCTGATTGGCGGCGACCTGACGGTCAGCGGCAATGGCGGCAACCAATTGGCCGGCATCTCCATCGCCGGCGGGTTGACGGTCGGCGGTGGCTTCCTCGCGCTGGATGGCGGGACAAGCGCGAGCGGGACAATCACCGCGCTCAGCGGCTTGCAACTGGTGCTCAGCGGCTACAACGACTTCACTTCCAGCGTCGATCTGCTCGGCGGCCATCTCTATGACATCGGGGCGCCCTCCGGCACGGCGACGATCGACGCGGGCGCAGTGATCGACGGCTACGGCGGCATTTACACTTATGCCGGGTTCTGGCCATGGTACTATAACGGTCCTGACGGACTCGACAACCAGGGCAGCATCATCGCCGATCAGCCCGGCGACTGGCTGACGCTGCAGCCGTATTGGGGTTCGCTGATCAATGACGGCGTGCTCGCCGCGACCGGCGGCGGCGAGTTGTGGGTCGATGCCTCGGTCAACGGCGGCGGTAGCGCCGGCAGCATCACCATCGCGCAGCACGGGCTCGTCGTGCTGCAAAGCAACGTTGATTCGTCGCAAACCGTGACTTTCCTGGATGCGACCGGCAGCCTCGACATTGAGACGCCGTATTCATTCCAGGCCACGATCACGGGCTTCCAGGCGGGCGACACGCTCAACCTGACCGGCCTGGGCGACGCGGTCAGCGCCACCTGGAACGCTGGCGTGCTGACGCTGCTGGACGGGTCCAATAACGTCCTGTGGTCCGGCGCCGTATCCGGCAACTACGCGGGGGACACCTTCGCGGTCAGTTCCTTCGGCGGCGCGACGCCATACAACGGCTGGACCTGGCAGACCCGGATCACGCTGACACCGGCTGCTCCCGCCACCGCCACCGAGACCTGGCAAGGCCCGGCCGGCGGGGACTGGAACACGGCGGCCAACTGGAGTTCGTCGTCGCCGACACCGCCCGGGGCGGCCGCGCCGGTCTACTTCGACAACTTCACCGGCATCACGCCGTTTGCCGCTGAAGGCAACGGCGCCGCATCCGGCACCGGCACCTCTGTGATGGGGTTGCAGTTCGCCGCGGCGCAGGCGGACTTTACGTCCATAAGGCTGTCTTTGGCGGCGGATGCCGACACCGGCTCGTTCGAGGTTTATCTGCTGCCCGACAACGCCGTGAGCGCTTCGGGCTACGATCTCGCGGCCGGCACGCTTCTGGCCACGATCGCCGATTCGGCACTGCCGACCTATGCCGAGGTCGGCAGCGGCGGTCCCACCGCCGCTCAGTTGACGTCGCTGTCGGTGAGCAGTTCGCAAATTCCGTACTCGGTCAACAGTCAATATTGGGTGTTCGTGGTAGGCGACCCGGCGGCGGGTTCGTCTGTCGGATGGTTCTGGAATTCGGATGCGTCCAACGCTTCGGATGTCACCGGAGTCGGCACCGCCGGGCAGCTTTGGGGCAGCAACAATCCAAGTAACATTTACGGACCCTGGACGACCGCCCCCGATGCCAACGGCCCGTATGTGATGGAGGTTACCGGCTCGTCCGTTCCGGCGAGTTTCGTGCCGGACGCCGGCACGAACGCCGCCATCCTCCTGTCGCAAGCCACGGCGGTCATCGCCGCCGGGGAGACCGCCAGCGTCGGCAGCCTGACGCTGGACACCACCGGCGGAGCCTTGACGGTCGCCGGCACGCTCACCGTCGCCGGCACTCTCGACGTGCAGGCGGGACAGATCGATCTGTCCGGCGTGATCTCCGGCGGCACGCTGGTCTCGACCCCGCAAGGCCTGGTTGCGCAGGGCGGCACGCTGGATGGCGTGACCGTGCCCGGCGAACTGGATGTCACGGTCGGCACGCTGACGTTGGACCAGGGCACCAGCGCCGGGCTCGCCGTCGTTCTGCCGAATGCGGAACTCATCATCAACGGCGGTTCGGCAAGCATCGGCGATATCGTCCTGGCCGGCGGCACGCTGGCCGACGCAGCGGCGTTCAGCGGCAGGATCGAGGGCTATGGCAGCATCGCCGACGCACCGGGCGGCGCGGCCGGTGCGTTCGGCAGTTCCGGCACCATCGATGCCAACGCCGCCGGGCTGGTGTTGCAGATCGGCGCGACCGGCTTCCATAACTGGGGGCTGGCCGAGGCAACCAACGGCGGCACGCTGGACCTTACGTCCGGAGCATGGAGCGCCGGCACGCTGGCGGCCACCGCCGGCTCGACACTGGAGCTCGGCGGCGGGTTCTTCAACGCCGGGCTTATCACCGTCACCGACGGCACACTGGTGCTGGGCGATCCGAACAATCCGAACGCGGCCTGGTCCAACAGCGGCACGATTGACGCCACCGATAGCGTGGTACGGATCTACGGCAACGAGACGCCGGCCGAACTGGGCGACATCGTGCTGAGCAACAGCACGTTGATCTATGCCGGCGGGACGCTCGACGCGACCGGCAAGACGCTGGATGCGGCAAACGATCCGTCGCTGGTCGGGCTGCAGCTCAATGGCGCCACGATCCAGGGCGGCACGCTCGATCCGGCGAGCCTGGATCTAGGCTTCGTCAACGGCACGACGAATACGCTCAGCGGTGTCACGGTCAACGATCCACTGTTTGTCCAGAACGCCCGGGTGACCTTGACGCAAGGCTCCAGCGCCGGCGCCGGCGCGGTGGTGCAGAACGGCAACCTCCAGGTGGACGGCGCAGCCGATCTGACCGGCAATGTGACGCTGGCGGGCGGCAATCTTTGGCTGTCCGGCTCGTTGGTCTCAACCGGCACGGTCGCCTTCACCGACAGCTTTGCTCCTGCCTCCGCGGTGTGGGGCAATCAGAGCGGCGACTGGACCTCGGACGGCATTGAATATTACGCCCAAGTGCCGAACAACAATCCCAGTGCTGAAAGCCTCCTGCCGTACGATCTGGGCGATCTCAGCCTGACGGTCACGGTCAACAACCTCGGCGACAGCGGCATCGTGCTGCACGACGGTGTCGTGCTGGTGCTCGGCGGCTGGGGATATGGCCAGGGTGCGCGCGGCGGCTACTCCGGCACGTCGGCGTATTGGTCCATATCCGGGAACGCTACGAATATCGTTCCGTACGTCTTCACGCCCGGCAGCAGCTACACGATCACCGTCACGGTGGTGGGCAATACCTACTCCGCCTATGTCGATCCTAACGGGGTGTTCGACAGCCAGTCGGTGCTGCTGACCTCCCTGGTCAACTCCACCTACACCAACGGCCGGGTCGGCCTGTACGACGATCAGCCGAACGTGGCCGCCGGTGGCTCCGGGACACCCACCACCTTCAGCAACTTCTCGCTCAGCGGCACGGTGGTGCAGCCGGCGGCGACCGCGATCGACCCCGGCGTGGTGGTGCAGGGCAACGGCAGCGTCTCCGACAATCCCAATGGCGCCGGCCCCGTAGACCTGACGAATAACGGCACGATCGACGCCAACATCAACGGCGCGGCGCTGTTCGTCGATCCGAGCGGCTTCACCAACAACGCCGTTGCCCAGGCGATCAACGGCGGCACCCTGGATATCGGCTACCGCAACAGCAGGCTGCGGGCCTGGAGCAACGCCGCGGGCGGGACGATCAGCGCGGTCAACGCGACCGTCTTTCTCGGTCAGGGATTTACCAACCGCGGTCTGATCAGCGTTTTCGAAAGCACCGTCGTCCTTGGCAACACCGGCGATGCCTGGACCAATGCAGGGCTGATCAGCCTCAACGGCGGCGCGCTGGTGCTGGGCGGGTCGATGACGGACGCCAGCCTGGGCAACATCCAGCGCAGCGGCGGCTCGATCAGCCTGAGCGGCACGATCGACAACACGAGCGGCACGCTGGATACGACGCAGGGTGTATTCGATGGGCTGATGCTGAGCGGCGGCACGGTGGTTGGCGGCGTGGTGGTCGACAACGGTGGCGGCATCCAGGCAGACGCCAGTTTATGGAATGCGCTGAACGGGGTGACTTACGAGGGGACGCTGGACCTCGGCCAGCAAGATTTTTCTCGTCTGCAGCTACAGAACGGCACGACACTGACCGGAGCCGGCGGCAGCGGGCCGGGTACCGTGCTGATCACCGGCCAATTAAGCGAACTGCTATTGGACGGCACCCAGACGTTGGACAACGCCACGATCGACATCGGCAATACGTCCGTCCCCGGTTGGTATGGGTATTGGGACTGCCTCTATCTGTTTGACCGTAGCGGCGGGTCGGTGCTGACCTTGGGGCCGAACCTGCTGCTGCAGCAGACCGGCTACAACGCGCAGCTCTCTGCATATTACGGCTACGCGGGCGATGAGATCGTCAACCAGGGCACGATCGATGCCGGCGTCGCCGGCATCAGCGGGGCGCGGTTCCAGATCTTCAGTCCGTGGTTCGACAACCAGGGATCGATTGTCGTCAGTAACGGCGCTTATGCGACTATCGGCGGCGGAACCGTCACCAACGAGGGCAGCATCACCCTCACCGGCGGCGGCGAGCTGGAAGTGCAGGCCCCGCTGGTCAACACCGGCAGCATCGACGTCACCGGCGGGTTGCTGCAACTGGATGGGGGCGTGACCGGCGGCGGCCAGGTCACCGTCGGCCCGCACGGCACGATCGCCTTCGGCGGCACGGTGACGACGGCGGACCTGCTGGCGCTGAATGACAACGGCGGCACGATCGAGATCAACGGCGTGCTGGACAATACCGGTGGAACGCTTGTCGTCGGCACCGGCACGACACTGGGAACGCTGCTGCTGAACGGCGGCTCGATCCTAAATGGCGTGATCCAGGACCAGGGCGATGGTCTCCAGGCCAACAGCAGTTTCTGGAACGCGCTGAACGGCGTGACCTATGAGGGCACGCTGGATCTCAGTCAGCAGTGGGGCGCCACTCTGCATTTGCAGAACGGTGTGACGTTTACCGGAGCCGACGGCAGCGGCCCGGGTACGGTGCTGATCACCGGGCAGTACGACTACCTGTTCGTGGACGGCACGCAGACGCTGGACAACGCGACGGTCGATATCGGCAATGCAGCGGGCTACTGGGACTTCCTCAACCTGTACGACGGCAGCGGCGCGGCGGTGCTGACGCTGGGGCCGAACCTGCTGCTGCAGCAAATCGGCTATTACGCGTCGCTCTCAACATATTACGGCAACGCTGGCGATCAGATCGTCAACCAGGGCACGATTGATGCCGGCGCCGCCGGCCTCGGCGGGACCCGGTTCCAGATCTACGCCGCCTTCGACAACCGGGGAACGTTCAACGTCGCCAATGGCGGCTACGCCTATAGCGGCGGATCGTTCAGCAACGAAGGCAGCATTGCCATAACCAGTGGCGAGCTGGAGGTGCAAAACCAGCTCGTCAACACCGGCAGCATCGACGTCACCGGGGGTCTGCTGCAACTCGACAACGGCTTCACCGGCAGTGGCCAGATCAGCGTCGGTCCGGGCGGCACCATCGCCTTCGGCGGCGCCGTCACCACCGCGGAGCTGCTGTCGCTCAACGACAACGGCGGCGAGATCGTCATCAACGGCGTGCTGGACAACACCGGCGACACCTTGGTCGTCGGCACCGGCACGACGTTGGGCACGCTGCTGCTGAACGGCGGCTCGATCCTCAACGGCGTGATTCAGGACCGGGGTGACGGCATCCAGGCCAACGGCAATTTCTGGAACGCGCTAAATGGCGTGACCTATGAGGGCGTGCTGGATCTCAGCCAGCAGTATAACGCCTATCTCCATCTCCAGAACGGTGTGACGTTCACCGGAGCCGACGGCAGCGGTCCGGGAACGGTGCTGATCACCGGGCAGTACGACAACCTGTTCGTGGACGGCACGCAGACGCTGGACAACGCGACGGTCGATATCGGCAACGCGGCCGGCGGCTGGTGGGACTACCTCTACCTTTACGATGGCAGCGGCGCGTCGGTGCTGACCCTGGGGCCGAACCTGTTGCTGCAGCAGACCGGCTACACCGCGCAGCTCTCCACATACTACGGCTATTGGGGCGATCAGATCGTCAACCAGGGCACCATCGATGCCGGCGCCGCCGGAATGACCGGGGATTTCCGCATCAATGCCTGGTTGTTCGACAATCAGGGAACATTCAACGTTGCCAACAGCGTCGTCGCCTATATCGGCAACGGATCGGTCAGCAACGAAGGCAGCATCACCATTACGGGCGGCAGCGAGCTGGAGATCCAGGGTCTGCTCAACAACACCGGCACCATTGAAGTCGACTCAGGCGTGCTGCTGCTCGACGGCGGCGTGACCGGAAATGGCCGGATTATCGTCGGCCAGGGCGGCGACGTCGTCTTCGGTGGCGTCTTGACCACGGCGGGACTTGAGTCGTTCACCTATAACGGCGGCCAGATCCAAATCAACGGTGAGCTGGACAACACCGGCGGCACGCTGGTCGTCGGCACCGGTTCGGTGTTGGGGACGCTACTGCTGAATAACGGCTGGATCTACAATGGCGTCATCCAGGACCAGGGCAAGGGCATCCAGGCCAACGGCAATTTCTGGAACGCCCTGAACGGCGTCACGTATGAGGGCACGCTGGACCTCAGCCAGCAGTGGAACGCCTATCTGCATCTGCAAAACGGCACGACATTCACCGGTGCCGATGGCAGCGGGCCGGGCACGGTGCTGATCACCGGCGCCTACGACAACGTGTTCGTGGACGGCACGCAGACGCTGGACAATGCGACGTTCGATATCGGCAACGCGTCGGGCTACTGGGACTACCTCATCCAGTATGACGGTGCCGGTGCGGCGGTGCTGACCCTGGGGCCAAATCTGCTGCTGCAACAGACCGGCTACTACGCGCAGCTCTCCACCTATTACGGCAACGGTGGCGATCAGATCGTCAACCAGGGCACGATCGATGCCGGCACCGCCGGCTTCGGCGGGACGCAGTTCCGGATCTACGGCGGGTCGTTCGACAACCAGGGATTCCTCAACGCCGCCTCCGGCGTCTGGCTGTACCAGGCCAGCAGCGTCTTCAGCAACGAAGGCAGCATCGACATCACCGGCGGCAGCGAGCTGGAGGTGCAGAACCAGCTCACCAACACCGGCACCGTCACCATCGACTCCGGCATCTTGCGCCTCGACAACGGCTTCACCGGGGCCGGCACGATCGACATCGGCACGAACGGCACCGTCTGGCTGCCGAACGGCGCCACCATCGCCGAGATCGAAGCGCTGGAGGCCAACAACCAGGGCGACATCGCCGTCAGCGGGTACTTCGACGACACGAACCAGACGCTGGACATCACCAGCGGCCGCGTCGAGTTCCAGAGCACGCTGGCGAACAACTGCAGCATCGTCGTGGATGGCGCCACGCTGCAGTTGGACAACGGACTGAACGGCTACGGCCAGATCAGCCTGATCAACGGCGGCGTGCTGGATGCCGCCGGCAACCTGCTGCTGCTCAGCGGCAGCACCATGCAGGGCACGCTCGCCGGCACGCTGGAGGCCAACGGCGGCCAACTGGCGCTTGTCGGCACGTTCGCGATCGCCGCCGGCACGACCGATACGGTCGATTTCGAGGGCGCGCAGTTCGGCTGGTACGGCAACGGCCCGGCCATCCTCACGGGTCCCGGTACGCTGGCCAGCACCGGCGCGGTTTCGGTCACCGACTGGGGTGGCAATCTGCAACTTGAATTGGCCGGCGGAATTGAGTGGGACAGCGCCGGGACGGTCTACGACTACGGCTGGACCGTGCTGACCGGCGGCGCCACCTGGATCAACTCCGGCACGGTCTACGACCGCTATCAGATCCAATTCGGCGCCTTCAACGGCGACAGCGCGACCATCATCAACGAAGCGGGCGCGCTGTTCGATCTCAACAGCGGCAGCAGCGGCTCCTACGTGCCGTATACCGGCACCTACAGCTTCATCAACGACGGCGTCCTGCTCCAGAACGCTGGCGGCAACAATTACTTCTATGCCCCGCTGGTCAACACCGGTCTCGTCGAGACCACCAACGGCTTCCTCGAAATCGCCAATACGACCCTCGGCGGCACGTTCGAGGCGGCCGGCGGCACCCTGGTGCTGCTTGCCACCAGCGCGGTCGCGGCCGGCACCACCGACACCGTCACCTTCGAGTCCGCTCAGTTCGGCTGGTATGGCGACGGCGCGGCGGTTCTGACCGGCCCCGGCACGCTGGCCAGCACCGGCGCGGTTTCCGTCACCGACTGGGGCAGCAATTTGCAGCTCGAACTTGCCGGCGGCATCACCTGGGACAGCGCCGGCACGGTCTACGACTACGGCTGGACGGTGCTCACCGGCGGCTCCGTCTGGGACAACAGCGGCTCGGTCTACGACCGCTACCTGGTGCAGTTGGGCACGTTCAACGGCGACAGCGCGACCATCATTAACGAGGCCGGCGCGCTGTTCGACCTCAACAGCGGCGGCAGCGGAACCTACACTCCGTACAGCGGCAGCTACAGCTTCATTAATGACGGCGTCCTGCTGCAGAACGGCGGCGGCAACAATTACTTCTTTGCCCCGCTGGTCAACGCCGGCCTCGTCGAGACCACCAACGGGCTGTTGGAGATTCACAACGCCACCCTCGGCGGCACTTTCGAAGCCAATGGTGGCGCTCTGGCGCTGATCGGCACCTATGCCGTTGCCGCCGGCACGACCAATACCGTCACCTTCGAATCCGCTCAGTTCGGCTGGACTGGCGACGGCGCGGCGGTGCTGGCCGGCCCCGGCACGCTGGCCAGCAACGGCGCGGTGTTTGTTACCGACTGGGGCGGCAACACGCAGTTGACGTTGAGCGGCGGCATCACCTGGGACAGCGCCGGCACGGTCTACGACTATGGGTGGACGGTGCTCACCGGCGGCTCCGTCTGGGACAACAGCGGCACGGTCTACGACCGCTACCGGGTGCAGTTCGGCGCCTTCAACGGCGACAGCGCCACCATCGTCAACGAGTCGGGCGCGCTGTTCGACCTCAACAGCGGCAGCAGCGGAACCTACACTCCGTACGGCGGCAGCTACAGCTTCATTAATGACGGCGTCCTGCTCCAGGACGCCGGCGGCAACAATTACTTCGGCGCCCCGCTGGTCAACGCCGGTCTCGTCGAGACCACCAACGGTTTCCTGGAAATCGCCAGCGCCACCCTCGGCGGCACTTTCGAAGCCGCTGGCGGCTCGCTGGCGCTTGTCGGCACCTATGCCGTTGCCGCCGGCACGGCCGATACCGTCACCTTCGAATCCGCTCAGTTCGGCTGGTACAGCGACGGGGCGGCAGTTCTGACCGGCCCCGGAACCCTGGCCAGCAACGGTGCGGTCTATGTCACGGACTGGGGCGGCAACACGCAGTTGCTGCTGACTGGCGGCATTACCTGGGACAACGCAGGTGCGGTCTGTGATGGCGGCACGGTGCAGTTCGGCACCGGCAACGGCGACAGCGCGACGATCGTCAACCAGGCCGGGGCGCTGTTCGATCTCTACTCCGGCGATAGCCAGATCACGACGGCCGGGGGCGGAACCTACGCCTTCATCAATGCCGGGATTCTGGAATACACTGGCGGCAATACCCGCCACCTGCAATTCGCCGTCACGGACACCGGCACCGGGACCATCACGGCCGCCAACGGCGCGCTGGTGTTCGACAACGGCGGCACTTTCTCCGGCGTTCTCAATGGCTCCGGCGCCATCGTCTTCAACGGCGGCACCGACATCCTGACCGCCTCCGGCACCATCGACAGCAACGCCTTCTACCTCGATGCCGGCACCCTGGTCCTCCAGGGCGGCACCATCGCCACACCGAACCTGTCGTTCGCCGCGGGTTCCGAGGTCACCGGCTACGGCACGGTGGCCGATCTGAACAACAATGGGCTGATCGACGCCTCCGGCGGCCTACTGACTATCGGCGGGCCCGTCTACGGTTCCGGCGCGTTCCAGATCGAGTCCGGCGCGACCCTCGAACTGACCGGACCCACCGGCGAGTCCGTGACCTTCAACGGCCCGAACGCCACCCTGCGGCTGGACAACCCCGCGGGCTTCACCGGCACGCTGCTGAACTTCGGCCTGAACGACACGCTCGACCTGGCCGGTGCGCAGATCGTGTCCTCCGTGATCACCAACGGCACGCTGGTCGCCGAAATCCTCGGCGGCGGGACCCTGGCCTTCGCCGTTCCGGGCTATGCCCCCGGAGGACAGCTTGAGTTTGTCAGCGACGGTAACGGCGGCACCACCCTGAGTCTGGTGCCGGCCAACGTCACCGCCATCCCGGTGGTCGTCTCCACCATCGGCACCAACGGCACCATCGTGCTTGCGGACGCGCATGTCGCAGCCGGCGGCACGCCGAACGACCAGCAGACACTGACGATCGCCAACGCGGCGGCGGCGCCGGCCGACGGACTGAACGTCGGCATCGGCCTGACCACGGGTGACGCCTACGGCAACGGCACGATCACCGGCCTCGCGCCCGGCGGCACCGACAGCACGGACATCGCTGTCGGCGTGAACAACGCCACGGCCGGCGCCAAGAGCGGCACCGTCTCGTTGGCGGATCGGACGGACGGGACGGTCTCCGGCACCAGCGCGGGCCTGACCGAGGCGCCCATCGTCGTGGCCGGCAACGTCTATCGCTACGCCGCGCCGTCGGTGACGGCACCGAGCGCTATCCTGCATGTCGGCGACGGCGGTGGCATCGTGACCGAGGCGTTGACGGTAGCCAACACCGATCCGGCGGACCCGTATTCGGAGAGCATGCTGGCCACGGCCACCGGGGCGGTTTCCGGCGGCGTGATCTCGGCCTCCGGCAGCACAGCGGATGTGGCGGCCGGCGCCAGCGATGCCAGTTCGCTGAACGTCAGCTTCTCCACCGCGACGGCAGGCATCGTTTCCGGCACGGCCGATGTGGCCGTTGGCAGCGATGGCACCGGCATCGACTCCCTGGGCACGACCTCGCTCGGCACCATCGCCGTCCCGGTCGCCGTCACTATCGACAACTACGCCACCGCTGCGGTTCAGCAGGCGGGCGGCGCCGGGGTGCTGACACAATCCGGCACGACCTACACCCTCAACCTTGGCGCCTTCGCGGAAGGCACCGGCGATGCCGTCGCCGCGCTTGCCATCGCCAACGCGGCGTTCGGCGGCGCCCCGGCCGACTGGCTGTCCGGCGCGCTCAGCGCCAGCGGCGACGCGGCCTTTACCGACACCGGTATCGGCGCGTTCGGCACGCTCGGTGCGGGCGGCACGACGCCGCTCGCCATCGACCTCTCGACCGCGAATGTCGGGGTGTTCAGCCAGACCATCACCCTGGCATCAACCGACTCCAACGCCGCCGGCTTCTCCGCGGCGCTGGCCGGCGAGACCATCCTCGTCACCGGCACCGTCCTGTCGAACTCGGTTCTGGCAGATCCGGTGATCAATACGCCGCAGCCGATTGTACTGCCCGATGCGCATGTGGCGACCGGCGGTACGCCAAACGACCAAACGGCCCTGAGCATCACCAACGCGGGTGCCGCCTCGCTCCTGGCCTATCCCGCGTCGGTGAGCGGCAACGCTTACAGTGCGGGATACATCAACGGCCTGGCTCCGGGGCAGACGGACACGTCCAGCCTGACCGTGGGCGTCAACAACACGCAGGCCGGCGCGCTTGGCGGCTCGGTCGTCCTGGGGCTGGCGTCGGGTTCGAGTGCCACCGGCACCAACCTGGTGTTCAACGGCAGTTTCAATCTCGGCGGCGCGGGCTGGTCGATCGCCGGCGGGGATACCGGCATCGTTTCATCCGGCTCCCAAAATATCCCCGCGTTTAACAGCGCATACTATCTGACCCTGGGCAGTGTCGGCGGCGACGGATCGGCATCTCAGACGCTGAACACCGTGGCCGGCGACACCTACGACATCAGCGTCTGGTATTACAGCAGCGGCTATCACCCCAGCGATCTGAACATCTGGTTCGGCGGCACCGACGTCGTTGCGATCAGCAATGCACCCGCGCACGGCTGGATCGAGTATACGGCACTGGCGACCGCGACGTCCGACAGCACCGTGCTGACCTTGGCCGGGCGCAACGACCCGAGTTGGGACGGCGTGGACGGCGTCAGCGTCTATGACACCAATGGCGGCGGTGCCGGTGGGAGCGTCATCCTGCCATCGCAGACCGTCACGGTCTCCGGCAACGTCTTCAACGAGGCCGCTCCGTCCATCACCGCGCCGTCCAATGTGTATCTGCACGCCGGAGATGGCGGCGGAACCTTCACCGAGGCGCTGACCGCCGCCAACACCGCGCCGGCCGGCATCTGGTCGGAAGGTCTGGACGCAACCGTCATCGGCGCTTCCGGCGGCCTCAGCGCCTCCGGCAGCACCGCCGACATCGCCGCCGGCGGCAGCGACACCTCGTCCCTGACCGTTTCCGTCTCCACCGCGACGGCCGGCACCATCAGCGGCCAGGTCGCGGTGCAGGCGATCAGCGACGGCACCGGGATCGACAGCCTCGGCACCACGAGCCTGGGCGTTGTCGATGTGCCGGTCACCGTCACCATCGACAACTACGCCACGGCGGCATTCAGCCAACTGGCCGGCGCCGGCAGCCTGACCCGGGCGGGCAGCATCTTCACGCTCGACCTCGGCACAGCGGTCGCCGGCTACGGGCTGATAGCCAATCTCGGCCTGTTCAATACGGCAACCGGACCCGCGGACTGGCTGAGCGGTTCGCTCGCCGCCAGCGGCGATGCGGCCTTCAGCAACAGCGGCATCGGCAATTTCGGCGCCATCGGCGCGGGCGGCGATGCCGGCCTCAACATCAGCCTCTCCTCGGCTAATACCGGTGTCTACACCGAAACCGTCACCTTCAACGGGACGGACGGCAATGCCTACGGCTTCTCGCAGGCGATGAACACCGAGACGCTGGTCGTCACCGGCACCGTCGAGGCCGCCCCCGCGGCGGTGCTCAACACCGCCAGCCCGATCGACTTCGGCAATGTCCATCTGGGATCGAACCAGCAGCAGGCGATCAGCGTCAGCAACGACGCCGCGCCGGGCAGCAGCTTCCTCGACGTCTTCGGCGGCGGCGCGAGCGGCGCGGTCACGGAGTATGGCGGTGTCACCCTGCTGGCGCCGGGTGCGACCAACGACACAGGCCTGACGGCGAGCCTGAACACCGGCAATGCCGGCGTGCAATCCGGCGAGATCTACCTGAATTACCAGGCGGATGCCGGCGCCGGCCCGGTGGCCTACCTTGGCGGCGCCTCGGTGGCCGTGCAGGGCACGGTCTACCGTGAGGCAGCACCGTCGCTGACCGCGCCGGGCACGCTGTACTTGCATGTGGGCGACAGCGCCTCCGAGGCCATCACGGTCGCCAACACCGCGCCGCCCGACTCGTATTCGGAAAACCTGGTCGCCGCGATCACCGGTTCCAGCGGTCCGATCGCCACCGCCGGCGGTTCGGCCACCGTCGCGGCCGGCGGCAGCGACACGAGTGACCTGACCGCTCAGATCAACGCCACCAGCACCGGCATCTTTACCGGCAACCTCGATGTCGGCCTGGTTTCCGACGGCACCGGCATCGATGGCCTCGGCACGTCCAGCCTGGGCACCGCGGCCGTGGCCATCACCTATGACGTCAACAACTACGCCACCGCCGCCATCGAGCAGACCGGCGGCAACGGCGTCCTGACCTCCAACGGCGGCAACGTCTACACGCTGAACCTCGGCTCGACGCAGCAATACTCCGGGGCGCTGTCCGCCAGCCTGGAGGCGCTGAATGCCGCCGCCGGCCCGGCCGCGGACCTGCTGAACGGCAGCTTCTCCGTCAGCGGCGACAGCCAGTACGGCAATAACGGCCTCGGCGACTTCAGCGGCATCACCATCGGCAACGCCGACACCAGCCCGGCCATTTACCTCAACACCGGCACCATCGGCACGTTCACCGAAACCCTTGTGCTGCATCCGACCGGGACCAACGCCTCAGGCTACTCCGGCGCCCTGGACAACCAGACGATCGACGTCGTCGGCACCGTCACGGCGATCCCGCCGCCGCCGCCGCCGCCGCTGCCCGTCGCCACCGCATGGGGCGACGTCCACATCACGACCTTCGACGGCCTGTATTACGACTTCCAGGCCGAGGGTGAGTTCGTCCTGGCGCAATCCACCGTCGCCGGCGACACGTTCCAGGTGCAGGTGCGGCTGGAGCCGTGGTCCGCCGGCTCCACCGTCAGCGTCATCACAATGCTGGCCGCGGAAGTCGGCGCCGACCGCATCACCATCGCGCTCGACCGGGCGAATGCGGTCTGGATCAACGGCCACGCCGTGACCTTCGGCCAGACCGGAGCCTCCATCAGCCTGAGCGGCGGAGGCTCCATCACGGAGGTATCCTCCACCAATTTCCAGGTCACCTGGGGCTCCGGCGAGTCAATGAGCGTCACGCTCGGCGGCTCCTACATCAACACCAGCCTGACCCTGGCGCGCAGCGACACGCCCGGCTCGATCCAGGGCCTGTGGGGCAACGACACCGGCCAGGCCAACGACTTCCAGTTGGCCGACGACACCGTACTGCCACAGCCGCTCGACTCCGCGACGCTGTATGGCGCCTATGCCAATGCCTGGCGGGTGACCGGCGCGACGTCGCTGATGGACTACCTGGCGGGCCAGACCACGGGGACGTACACCGACAAGAACTTCCCCGCCGACTCGGTGAACGTGAACAACCTGCCGGCCGCCATTCTTCAGGTGGCGCAGCAGGAGGTCATCCAGGCCGGCATAACCGACCCGAACCAGCAGCAGGCGGCGATCATCGACCTGCTGGTGACCGGCGACCCGACGGCGTTGCTGAACGACCTGAACGTCAACCAGACCGGCGTCATCACCAATGCGGCGGTCATCAACACGCCGCCGCCGCCGGTACCGGCGCTCGGCATCAGCGCCGCCGCGGCCAATGTCACGGAAGCCGCGGGCGGGCCGACCACTGTCACCTACAGCGCCTACCTGACCAGCGCGACCGGCACCGACACGGTGATCGACTGGGCGGTGACCGCGCCGGACGCCACGTTCCTGGGCGCCTCCGCGTTCGGCGGCGCCCTGCCGTCCGGCTTCGTGGTGATCCATGCCGGCCAGACCAGCGCCAACTTCACGATCACCCTGCCTGACGGGGTGCTGGGGGCGACGCCCTCCAGCAACCTCCAGGTGACGATCAGCTCGACCAACGGCGATCCGGTGTTCGGCCGGACCGCGCAGACCGAGGTGGACAACTACCAGCCGGTGGAGGGCAATCCGGCGATCCCGCAGCTCACGCTGCTGTCCGGCTCCGGCACCTACTCCGGCAGCAACGGTGTCTACACGCTCGACCTCGGCACTCTGGTGGCGGGCCAGGGATCGCTGCAGGACCGCTTCCAGCTCAGCAACGTGGCGCTGGCGCCGTCCGACTTCCTGGCCGGCACGATCAGCGACAGCGGCACCGGCTTCACCGTCTATGGCGACCAGCCGCTGACGCCGCTATCCGCCGGGGCGAGCTACCAGGGCCTCGTGCTACAGACCGACAGCAGCCATCTCGGCACTCATACTGAGACTATCGTCATCAATCCGGTCGATCAGAACGTCACCGGCTTCTCGGCGATCCTGCCGTCGCAGACCATAACGGTCACTGAAACGGTGATCGCAGGCGCCGCCGGGCTGCTGAACACCGCCGGCACGATCGATCTCGGCACGTTCTACCAGGGCGACGTCGCCTCGACCGCGCTCAGTATCAGCAACACCGCCGCCGCCGGTTCCGCAGCGCTTGATGTGTCGTCCTACGCGTCGTCGGGCCAGGCCACCGCCGCCGGATCGATCGCCGATCTGGCGCCGGGCGCGACCAGCGCTTCGGCGGTGTACGCCGGAATCGATACATACTCGCCGGGTGTCAAGACCGGTTCCGTCACGCTGAACTATGTCTCCGACGCGGGCAACGGCAACACCGCCGGCGATGGCAGCGCGCAGGTGCAGGTTACTGGCACGGTCTACGGTCCGGCCACCGCCTATCTCCTGGCCAACCCGATCTACGTGCATCAGGGCGACGGCAACGGCAGCGCGACGGAGACGATCACCGTCAGCAATACCGCGCCCGCCAACGGCTACGCGGAAAACCTCGACGCCTCGATCATCAACTTCGGCACCTATGTGACCGTCGCCGCCGGTTCGACCGTCGTCGCGCCCGGCCAGAGCGACTACGCGTCGCTGACGGCGTCGTTCTCGACCGCCAACCTCGGCACCTATGCCGGCCTGGTCGAGGTCGCGCTGCAAAGCGACGGCACCGGCATCGACACGCATGGCACCACCAGCCTCGGCGTGGCCTTCGTCCAGGCGTCGATCAACGTCGATCAGCATGCGGTCGCGGCGATCGAGGAGCTCAGCGGCAGCGGCACCCTGACCCCGACGGGCGTGGCTTCGCATTATGTGCTGAACCTCGGCGCGGTGGCGCAATACGCCACGCCGCTGGGCGCCAATCTCGGCGTCTACAACGACGTGCTGGGTACGTCCGACCTGCTTGCCGGCCAATTCTCGGTTTCCGGCGCGTCGCAGTTCACCAATTCCGGCTTCGGTCCGTTCCAGAATCTGGCCGCGCAGCAGGTGGACGGCACGCCGATAGTCGTGCTGTCCACCGGCACGGTGGGCACGTTCACCGAAACGGTGACCTTGACGCCGACGGGCTACAACCCGAGCGGGTTCTCGGAAGTGATGACGCCCGAGACGGTGACGATCACCGGCACGGTGGTGGCAGCCCCGCTGCCGACGCCGCCGGCCCGCACCGGCTATGCCTGGGGCGACGTGCACCTGACCACGTTCGACGGCCTGTATTACAACTTCCAGGCGGCGGGCGAATTCGTCCTGACGCAATCGACGGTCGCTGGCGACAGCTTCGACGTCCAGGCGCGCATGCAGCCCTGGTCGAACGGCTCCTCGGTCAGCGTCAATACCGAAATCGCCGCTCAGATCGGCGCCGATCGCGTCACCTTTGCCATCGGCCGGACCAATATGGTCTGGATCGACGGCGCCGCGGTCTCCCTGTCGTCGCCGGTCGTCACCCTCGCGGGCGGCACGCTGGAGCAAACCGCCGCCAACAGCTACCGGCTGCTGTGGAACACCGGCGAAGAACTCGACGTCACCAATAACGGGTCCTACCTCAACGCCACCGTTTCTCTGCCCAACAGCGACGCGGGGAATGTCCAGGGTCTTTTGGGCACCGACAGCGGCAACGCGTTGAATGACCTGACGCTGCCCGGCGGCACGGTGCTGTCGCAGCCGACGACCTACGCCGAACTATACGGCGAATATGCCAACGCCTGGCGGGTGACCGACGCCACCTCGCTGATGGATTACAGTGCCGGCCAGAACTCCGCCTCGTTCACCGACGTGAACTTCCCGTACAACCAGATTGGCCTCGGCAACCTGCCGGCCGACGCGGTCGCCAGGGCCCTGGCCGCGGCGCAGGCGGCGGGCATAACCGATCCGAATCTGCAGCAAGCCGCGATCATCGACTACCTGTTCACCGGCAATCCCGAAGCGTTGAGCGCCAGCGCGAACGTGCAGCAGCAGGAAGGCACGGGCACGACAACCACGACCACGCCGACGGCACCACCGCCGCCGGTGGCCGCGAATGTCGGCGTCGAGGCCAATGCGGTGAGCGTCGTCGAATCGACCTCGGGACCACGGTCGGTCGGCTTTACCGTCTACCTCACCAGCGCGGAGGCGAACGCGACGACGATCGACTATCAGGTCGCCGCCCCTGGCGTGGGCTTCCTCTCCGCGGCCGATTTCGGCGGCACGCTGCCGAGCGGCACCGTCACGATCGCCGCTGGCCAGACCAGCGCGGTGTTCACCGTCGCCCTGCCGGCCAACGTCCTGGGCAGCGCGCCGTATGAAAACCTGCAGGTGGGCATCACACCTGAAGGCGGGGAGACCGTGTTCGCGCCGATGGCGCAGACCCAGATCCTCAACACCGGCCCGACCGCCGGCAATCCGGCGCAGCCGCTGATCGAGGGCGTGTCCGGCCACGGCAACCTGTCCGGCAGCGGCACATCCTATGTGCTGAACCTCGGCACGGTTTATCAGTACGGCACGCCGCTCGAGGCCGGCTATGGCGCGCTGAACAATGGCATCGTCCCGTCCGACCTGCTGTCCGGCAACTTCGCGTTCACCGGCTCCAATGAGTTCGTGAACAGCGGGTTGTCGCCGTTCACGCCGATTGGCGCCGGCTCCGCCGACACCGCGCCGGTAGTGGAAATGAAGACCGACACCGTCGGCACCTTCACCGAAACGGTGACGCTATCGCCGGCGGACTCCAACGCCACCGGCTACAGCGCCTCGCTGTCCCCGGTGACGCTGACGATCACCGGCACCGTGCTCGCCCCGCCGCAGCCTCCGCCGCCGCCACTGCAGATCGGCAACCTCTTCGGCGACGTGCATATCACGACGTTCGATGGCCTGTATTATGACTTCCAGGCGGCAGGCGAGTTCGTCATCGCCAGGTCCACGATCGCCGGCGACAGCTTCCAGGTTCAGGGCCGCCTGCAACCGTGGCATGCCGGCTCTCCGGTCAGCGTGCTGACCCAGGTCGCGGCGGAAATCGGCAGCGACGATGTCACCTTCGGTATCGGCGCGACCGATGCCGGGCTCTATGTCGACGGCTCCGCCCGCACGCTCGCGGTTGGCGACACCCTGACGCTGTCCGGCGGATCTTTGATCGAGATTTCCGGCGGCGCCTACCGGGTGAACTGGAATACCGGCGAGTCCATGACCGTCTCGCTGGACGGCAGCTACATCAACGCCTCGATCGCCGTGGCGGCGGCCGATGCCGGCGCCGTGCAGGGTCTGCTCGGGCCCGACGGCGGCAACCCGTCAGCCGATCTGCAACTGCCGGATGGAACGGTGGTCCCGCAGCCGGTGACTTCGGCCACGCTGTATGGTGCCTACGCCAACGCCTGGCGCGTCACCGACGCGACCTCGCTGCTGAGCTACGCCAACGGCGAGACCACGGCGACGTTCACCGACCCGGGCTTCCCGGGGGATGCGCTTGACCTGAGCACCTTGCCGGCAGCGGTCGTCGCCGCGGCGACGGCGCAGGTCGAAGCGGCCGGCATAACCGATCCGAACCTGATCCACGCGGCGATCATCGACCTGTTGGTCACCGGCGATCCGAACGCGATCGCCGGCAGCGCCAACGTGCAGCAGCAGGGCGTTAACCTGAACGGCGCCGGGGTCTCCAACCCGCCGCCGCGGCCCAATGTCGGCATCGTCGCCGACAGCGCGACCGCGATCGAACCGACATCGGGCACGCTGGCGGTTTCCTACACTGTGTACCTGACGGCGGCGGAACCACAGGACACGACGATCCAGTACAGCGTAACCGATCCGCGCCCGACCTATCTCGGGCTGCCCGGCATCGTCGGCGGCACCGGCTCCGGCTCGATGCAGATCGCCGCCGGCCAGACCAGCGCGCAGATCACCGTCGATGTGCTGGCCGATGCGCTTGGCACGCAGCCGAACGCCAACCTCCAGGTGACCATCACGCCCACCGGCGGCGAGGGCGTTATCGGCGCCAGCGCGCAGAGCGAGATCGTCAATCCGCTGCCGACAGCCGGAAACCCGGCCGAGGCGTTGATCGAGCAACTGGGCGGCAACGGCACCCTGACCGGCAGCGGGTCGAACTATGTGCTGAACCTCGGCACCGCGACGCAGAACGGTTCGGCGTTGTTCGCCAATCTCGGCATCGAGAATGGTGCGACGGTGCCAGCCGACGATTTGTCCGGGCTGTTCAGCATCACCAACTTCACCGGCTTCCTGAACACCGGCTTCGATCCGTTCAGCAACGTCGCCGCCGGCACGGCTGATAATGCGCCGGTGATCAAGCTGAACACCGGCACCGTCGGCGTCTATACCGAGACGGTGGTGCTCAACCCGTCTGACACCAACGCGAGTGGTTACTCCGCGCTGATGAACAGCGTCACGCTGACGGTGCAGGGCACGATCGTCCCGATGGCGTTCAATCCCCCGGGGACGGGCGTCAAGGACGGCACCCTGTTCGGCGACGTCCACATCACGACGTTCGATGGCCTGTATTACGACTTCCAGGCGGTCGGCGAATTCACCGCGGCGAAATCGACGCTCGCCGGTGACAGCATGGATGTGCAGATCCGCACCCGGGCCTGGTCGCCTGGCGCCGCGGTCAGCGTGATCGACGAAGTGGGCGCGGCCATCGGCAGCGACCGCGTGACCTTCGCGCTGGATCGCACCAACGCTGTCTGGCTGGATGGCGCGGCCTATACGTTCAACGGGACCAATACTTTGACCCTGGCGGACGGCACGGTTACGCAAAACGCGTCCGACAGCTACGTGGTCAGGTGGAATACCGGCGAGAGCCTAAGCGTCAATTTGGACGGCAGCTATATCAACGCCACGGTTTCCCTGCCGCAGACCGATGGACCGGGTTCGGTGCAGGGGCTGTTGGGCTCGGATCAAGGCGTCAACACAGACTTCCAGCCGGTTGTCAACGGCACGACGATCACCACGACGCAACTCTACGGCGCGTTCGCCGATACCTGGCGCGTCACCCAGCCGACATCGCTGCTCGACTACGGCGCCGGGCAAAGCACGTCTACGTTCACCGACCGGGCATTCCCGTCCGACGCGCTGAGTTTCGCCGATTTGCCGACAGCCCTGCAGCAGCAGGGCTTGCAGGCGGCGATCCAGGCCGGGATCACCGATCCGCAATTGCAACAGGCGGCCGCGCTCGACTTTATCGTCACCGGCGACCCGAGTGTGGTCGTCGGCGGCCAGAATGTCACGCAGCAGGGGATAACCACGACGGCCGCAGGCGTGAGCGGCGGGGCGGTAACGCCGGCGCTTGGCGTGTCGGCCAACAATGCGGCCTTGGTCGAGCCGGGCACCGGCAACCTGTCGGTCGGCTTCACAGTGTACCTCACCACGGCGGAGGCGCAGGCGACCACGGTCAACTATGTCGTCTCCGCGCCGGATGCGTCCTACCTGGGGCTGAGCGCCTTCGGCGGCACGCTGCCGAGCGGGTCGGTCACCATCGCGGCCGGCCAGACCAGCGCGCAGTTCAGCGTCTCGGTTCCGGCCGATGTGCTGGGCAGCCTGCCCGACGGCAACCTCCAGGCCAGCATCACCCCGACGGGCGGCGAGACGGTGTTCGCGCCGTCAGCGCAAACCACGATCGTCAACGGCACGGTCGAACCGGGCACCTCGGCGCGGCCGGAGTTCGCCTTGCTATCCGGCGGCGGCACGCTCACCCATGTCGGCAACGCCTACACGCTGGCATTGGGATTTGTGCCGCTTGGCGCGGCGCTGCAAGACCTGTCGCTGGCAATCGAGAACGCCGTGGGCGTGACGGGCAATAGCCTCGCCGGCAATCTGACGGCGAATGCGGCCCCCGGTTTCACGGTCACCGGGATCGGTCCGCTACCAGTGATCGCGGCCGGCAACAGCTACCAGGGCCTGCATGTGGCGGTAAACTCCGCGGTGTCCGGGGTCAATTCCGAGACGATCACGTTCACGCCGGTGGACGAGAACGCATCCGGTTACTCGTCGCCGCTGGCGCCGATAACCCTGACCATCACGGACTCGGTTGCGGCGATCTACGCTTCGGCCAGTCTCGCGACGCCAAACCCGGTGGACTTCGGCAACGTGCACCTGGGTGCGGCGGTGTCGCAGGCGTTGAGCATCGAGAATCTGGCTGCCGCCGGCGGAGCTGCCGAGGCGCTGGATGGCAGCATCGGCGGCGCAACCGGGGCAGTCACGACCAACAGCGGGTCGTTTACCGGACTGGCGGCGGGGAATACGGACAGCAGCAGCCTGCTCGTTGGCCTGTCCACCGCGACGGACGGCATCCAAACCGGCACGGCGACGATCAACCTGGCCTCGGACGGGACAGGGATCGACGGTCTGGGTCAGACCGGCCTGCCATCGCAAACCGTTTCCGTGTCGGGCACGGTCTATAGCGAGGCTACGGCGCTGATCAGCGAACCGCTGGCGTTCGTGACCCGTGTCGGCGGCAATCCGGCTGTGTCGATCGGCATCGACAACACGGCCGCGAATGACGGGTATTCCGAGCAGTTGCTGGCCAACGTAACCGGAGCATCGGGCGGGGTCTCGGCCGCATCCGGCAGCACCGGCGACATCAACGCCGGGCAGTTGGCGAATCTGGGCGTGGCGGTGGATACCAGCCATGCCGGCGTGATCAACGGCGGCGTGACGCTGAACGTGGTCAGCGACGGCACCAACATTGACGGCCTGGGCACGGTCGATCTTGGCACCGTCAATGTGGGCGTGAGCGGCACGGTCTATCGCACGGCCACGGCGCTGATCAGCGAACCTCTGGCGTTCGTGACCCGTGTCGGCGGCAATCCGGCTGTGTCGATCGGCATCGACAACACGGCCGCAAATGACGGGTATTCCGAGAAGTTGCTGGCCAACGTGACCGGAGCATCGGGCGGGGTCTCGTTCGCATCCGGCAGCACCGGAGACATCAACGCCGGGCAGTTGGTGAACCTCGGCGTGACCGTGGACACCAGCCATGTCGGCGTGATCAACGGCGGCGTGACGCTGAACGTGGTCAGCGACGGCACCAACGTTGACGGGCTGGGCACGGTCGATCTCGGCACCGTCAATGTGGGCGTGAGCGGCACGGTCTATCGCACGGCCACGGCGCTGATCAGCGAACCGCTGGCGTTCGTGACGCGGGTTGGCGGCAATCCGGGCGTGTCAATCGGTATCGATAATACGGCCGCGAATGACGGGTATTCCGAGCAGTTGTTGGCCAACGTAACCGGAGCATCAGGCGGCGTTTCCGCCACGTCCGGTACCGGCGACATCAACGCCGGCCAGTTGGCGAACCTTGGCGTGACGGTGGATACCAGCCATGCCGGCGTGATCAACGGCGGCGTGACGCTGGACCTGGTCAGCGACGGTACCAACGTTGACGGGCTGGGCACGGTCGATCTCGGCAAAGTCAACGTGGGCGTGAGCGGCACGGTCTACGCCGCCGCGACCGCGCAGGCGGCCACCACGCTCGACCTCGGCATCGTCCATGTCGGCGACAGCGACAGCAAAGCGTTGACCGTCGCTAACATCGCAACGGGCGCACTGACCGACGTGCTGACCGGCGGCATCGGCTCCATTAGCGGCAACGGCTTCAGCGGCTCCGGTTCGCTCGGTGCGGGCATCGCGGCGGGTGCCAGCGGCACCCTGGATGTCGCACTGAACACGTCCAATTCGGGTGTCTTCACCGGTTCGGCCAGTCTGGCGCTGGCCAGCCACGACACGGCCCAGGCCGACGCCGCCGTGACGGTGGCTCCGGTCACCCTGAGCGGCACGGTCGACAACTATGCCACTGCCGCGATCACAGAGCTGTCCGGCGGCGGCACGCTGACGCAGAACGGGACCAGCTACACGCTCGACCTAGGCAACATCGCGGCAGGATCGAGCATCGAACTGGCGGCGGAGAACGCGGCGAGCGGTCTGGCGGACGTGCTGTCCGGCAGCTTCTCCGTGATCAGCGACAACGGGTTCCTCAATAGCGGTTCCCTGGCCTTCTCCGGCCTTGGCGCAGGTCAGCAGAACAGCGGCCTCAATGTGACCGTGTCGCCGAACGCGGCGCCGGGCACCTATAGTGAGACGCTAGTCCTGAACACGTCGGGCAGCAACAGCAGCGGCTACGGTGCGGCCCTTACGACCGAGACGATAACGGTGACCGCGACGGTTCCTGTGCCCGGAGTTACCTGGCTCAGCGATGCGCCCGGGAACTGGTCGAGCGCGGCGCGGTGGAGCGGCCACGCTCTTCCGGGAACAGGCGACATCGCGGTCATCGACTTCGCTGATGCGCCGCAGGTGTTCCACTTCTCCGGCACCGACGTCGCCGGCGGATTGATGAATCAGGGCGGTGACCTGGTGGTTACGGGCGGAACCCTGGAATTCGGGCAGATCGACAATAGGTCGCGCATCGATCTGGATGGCGGGATGCTGGCGTTGGACGGCAACCTTGGTTTCAGCACGATCTTCACGAATGAAGCAGGCGCGGCGCTGTTCACGGGCGGAGGCGGCGGGGACCTTGCCGTTATCGGGTCGGGTAGCGGGACGCTGGTCAATGCGGGCGTGATCGCGGCCTACGATGGCACGGGTGTCACCAATATCGACGCGGCGACGGTGAACAGCGGCTACATCCAGGTGCAGAGCGGCACGCTGAGCCTGAACGGCGGCGGCAGCTCCGACGGGTCGCATCTGTTCGTCGGCGGCACCGCGGTGCTGCAGTTCGGCACCACCGCATCCGGCGCCAGCAACACCTTCGCGGTCACTGGCGGCACCTACGCCAGCTATACGGCGATCAACGGCGGCACGCTGGATCTGTCGGCGGCCACCGCGACCTTCCCCAACGTGAATGTGGAGGCGGGAGCGCTGCTGCTGGGCGGGGACCATGCCACCGTCCAGAACGCTCTCACCCAGACCGGCGGCACGATCGACGGCACCGGCGTACTCGACGTTATCGGCGGTGCCACCCTGGCGGGCGGTCTGCAGACCGGAAGCGGGACCACCGTTCTTGAAGGCATCGCCACCCTCAGCGGTTCGGTCCGGATCGACGGCGGACGTACGGTCGAGAACGATCAAATTCTAACATGGACTGGCGGCACGCTGACACTCGGCGGCGGCGACGCGGGGCTTTCGGCACACGACGGGACATTGAACAACACGGCTGATGCGGTGCTCCGCATTAACGCGGACGGTTCGATCATCACGCAGGGCGCCGGCTCGATCGTGAATGCCGGGATCATCCTGAAGCAGGGGGGCTCCGCCACGACAACGGTTTCCGCTTCGCTGGACAACTCCGGGATCGTCGAGGTTTCCTCCGGCACGCTGGCATTCGCCGGGGCGGTAAGCGGCGACGGGACGTTCATACTGGATGGCAACGCGGCCCTGGGCTTCACCACGGGCGTTGGGCCGAACAGTTCCTTGCAGTTCCTGCACGGCGATGAGGCGCTGGAAACGGGGGCGACGGGCTGGTTCGGCGCGACGATCACGGGGTTCGGCACAGGCGATACGATCGACGTCGGCTCGGTCATCTTCGGTGCGTCCGACACGGTTGGTTTCGTTCCGGATCTCGCGGGTCCGGCCAACAGCGGGACCTTGACGGTCAGCGATGGAAGCAACAGCGCCGCGTTTGGTCTCGGCGGCGATTACACCACTACCGGTACGTTCCACCTTGCGTCGGACGGCCACGGAGGGACGGCGATCACCTTCGGGTAGACCGCGGGTCGCCCCGTATGACTGATTCCGGTCATACGGGCTGCTAACGACGTCGTGTCTTCGGGCGCGGTCACCGAAACCGCGACGATTGCACAATCCGTTCGGCCCGGACGGTGATTGCCCGCCCGGGCCATGGACTCAACCGTGGTGGAACCAGCCGCCACCGGCGTTCTGGTGGTAGTTCCACCATGCCTGGCCCGAGCCGGCGGCGGCAGCGGTCGTTGTCGTATCCGTTGCCGAAGTGGTCGCCGCAGCCACTGTCGGCGTCGAGACAGTGGCGCCCGAAACGGTGGACGCCACGGTCGGCGTCGTATCGGTCGTCGCGGTGGTCGTGCTGGCAGCCGCCGTCGTAGTCGCTGGCGCGACGAACGTCAGCCCGCTCGACGACGTGCTCGCGCTCGTGGTGCCAGCCACCGTCGTCGGGGTGATCGTTGCTGTGTCGCTGCTGGCCGCCGATACGCCGGCGCCGGGAGTGGAACCGGCGGTGACGTTGAAGCTGTAGGACCCGTCGCCGGAAAGCTCCCAAGGCACGGCCGAGGATGAAGGCTGCGGACCGCCGTCCAGGCTGGCGCCCATGACGTAGAGGTTGCGGTCCTGGGTGTCGATGGCCCACGGGCCGCCGGTGGCCGGAAGCCCCGGCGTGCCCGCCGGATAGAACCCGCCAATCAGGTCATTCAGGAACGTTACCGTGACGGTGTGATTGCCTGGACCGAAATTGCCGGAAACATCAAATTGCTGCGCCTGACCCTGAGACACGATGGCACTCGTGGTCTGGGTGCCGCCGATCTGTTGACCATCGACTGCGACGGTGAACTGAGCGTCCCCGAGATAGGGGTCCTCGGCCATGTTCAGCACCAGCGTGTCCGCGCCGCTGCCGATGGCGACCGGGCCGGGCGTGGTTGTTGGCGAGCCGCCGCCGGCCATCGGTGTCGTATCGTTCACGCCAAATACGGCATTGCCGAAATAATCGCCGCCCGTCGAATTCGGCGGAAACAACGGCGACGTATAGATCGGGGTTGTCGATGTCGAAACGGTCTGGCCGTCGTAAGTAACACCATCGACATAGAGGTTGCGGTCGCCCGACGTGCCGGGATACAGGAAGTTGTTGGCGAACGTTACCGTTACGTTGTGCGCACCCGGAGCGAAATCGCCCAAAAAGGTAAATGACTCGTCCTGGCCTGCCGAATGCGACGCCGTCGCTGTCTGCAACCCGCCAATCTGTTGTCCATCGACATTGACCGTGAACTGGGCATCGACGCCTTGGGCCTGGTCTTCGGAGATATTCAAGACGATCGAATCGGAGCCGGAACCAATAATATTGTTGCTTGTCGATCCGGACATGCAAGCCCTCCATTGCAGTTGCAGACAAAGAAATCACCCGGCGCCGAGTGAGCGGGCACTATCAGCGGGTGGAGGGCATCACAATGGTTTTGGCCCGTTGGTCCGACAGTATGAAGGTTTTTGCCGCTTACGCACTGTGGATAAGCGGAACGGTCAAGACATCATTCCTATTTCAGTAACGCGAGGAATTAACCGGGGCCGTAGCGTTTAGCCCCGGAAAGTCGTGTTTCACACTGCTTCCGCGGAAAACCGGCGCGGTGCGCAACATGAGCAGCCGCCGGCATGGCGTCGCACCGGCGCCGGGCCGGCATCCTCCCGGGCGCCGCCGCCGATGGCGGCCAGGGTCAGCAGACGCGGCGCCGGTTTCCCGCAATCGGGACAAGGTTGAGGACGGTCGAACTCGGCCATCGGGCGCAGCTCGGAGAACGGCCCGCAATCCTCGCATTCGTATTCATACGTCGGCATTCAGTCGCTCCTTCGTCGGGGAGGCGAGTTTGCCATCGCCCGGTCCAGACGGCTACCGGCGGGTTGCCCATCGCCGGATCAGGCTCCATGTTTCCCTATAGGATGACTGCAAGGACGCCCGCATGAACGGACAAGTCGACCTGACCCAGTTTGCCCAGGAGAAATATGCCGTCGGCCAGCCGGTGCCGCGCAAGGAAGATCCGACGCTGTTGCGCGGCGAAGGCCGATATTCGGACGACCTCAATCTGCCAGGCCAGGCCCATGCGGTGATGGTGCGGTCCGCTACCGCGCATGGGATTATCCGCTCGATCGACACCGAGGCGGCGAAGGCGATGCCCGGCGTGCTGGCGGTGCTGACCGGCCGGGACCTGGTGGACGCCGGACTGGGCGGCATGCCGAAGGGCATGACATTCAAGATGCGCGACGGCGGCGAGATGCCGAAACCGGAGCAGCCGATACTGACCACGGACAAGGTGAGGTTCGCCGGCGATCCGATCGCGGTTGTGGTGGCGGAGACCGCAAAGCAGGCGAAGGACGCGGCGGAGGCGGTGTTCGCCGACATCGACACGCTGCCGGCTGTCACCGATGCCGCCGCCGCCGCGGCGCCGGGCGCGCCGCAGTTGCATGATGCGACGCCCGGCAACGTGGTCCTGGATTTTCATCACGGCGACACCGCGGCGGTGGAGGCGGCGTTTGCCAAGGCCGCGCATGTCACCCGCCTGTCGATCCGCAACAGCCGCGTGGTGGTGTGTCCGATGGAGCCGCGCTCGGCCATTGGCGCGTTCGACCGCGATACCGAACGCTGGACGCTGCATCTCGGCTGCCAAGGCGTGTTCGGCATGCGCGCGCTGCTGACGGGGCCGCTAAAGGCACCGGTGGAGAAGATCCGCGTGCTGACCGGCCATGTCGGCGGGTCGTTCGGCATGAAGGCGTCCTGCTATCCGGAGTATCCGGCGATCCTTTATGCGTCGCGGCTGTTGGGGCGCCCGGTGAAGTGGACTGACGAGCGGAGCGAAAGTTTCCTGTCCGACAGCCATGGCCGCGACCATGACATGCGGCAGGAAATCGCGCTGGATGTGGACGGCCGCATCCAGGCGCTGCGGGTGACGGGATACGGCAATATCGGCGCCTACTTATCCAATGCCGGCGTGCTGCAGCCCACCGGCAACATCGTCAAAAATACCATTGGCGTGTATGCGACCCCGCGGCAGGAGGTCTCCGCCAGGGCGGTCTTTACCAACACGACGCCCGTCGGCGCCTATCGCGGAGCCGGGCGGCCGGAGGGCAACTATTACATCGAGCGCTTGCTTGACACCGCAGCGCGGGAGATGGGGATCGACCGCGCGGAGATTCGCCGCCGCAACCATATCCGGCCTGAGGCGATGCCGTACAAGACTCCGGCCGGCACCGTGTATGACAGCGGCGACTTCCCGGTGATCCTGGACAAGGCGCTGGCGCTGGCGGACTGGGACGGGTTTGCCGCACGCAAAAAGGAAAGCGCCGAACGCGGCAGGCTGCGCGGCATCGGCATCGGCCAGTATCTGGAGGTGACCGGCCCGCCCGCGCCGGAGATGGGCGGCATTCGGTTCGAGACGGACGGCTCGGTGACGCTGATAACCGGCACGCTCGATTACGGCCAGGGGCACGCTTCGGCGTTCGCCCAGGTGCTGGCGTCGCGGCTGGGGATACCGTTCGAGGCGATCAAACTGTTGCAGGGGGATTCCGACGAACTGCTGGCTGGCGGCGGCACCGGCGGGTCGAAGTCGCTGATGGCCAGCGGCACCGCCATCGTCGAAGCGGCGGAACTGGTGCGGGAGAAGGGCCGCAAGATCGCCGCCCATCTGCTGGAGGCTGCGGAAGCGGATATCGAGTTCGAAATTGTCCGCGGGGGTGGCCAGTTCCGCATCGCCGGCACCGATCGGGCCATTGGTTTGATGGCCCTGGCCGAGCGGTTGCGGGGCGGAGAGAGGCTGCCGGACGGGGTGCCGGTGACGCTGTCGGTGTCCCACGTGGCCGAAAGCCCACCGTTTGCCTACCCAAACGGCTGCCATATCGCTGAGGTCGAGGTCGATCCGGAAACCGGCGTGGCCGAGGTGGTGTCCTACTGCATGGTCAATGATTTCGGTGTGATCGTGAATCCTCTCCTGGTGGAGGGCCAGGCGCATGGCGGCATCGTCCAGGGTATTGGACAATGCTTTTTGGAGCATGTCGTTTATGACGAGAACGGCCAGCCGCTGACCGGGTCGTACATGGACTATGCTTTGCCACGGGCGAACGATGCGCCGTTCTTTACATTTACGTCGCATCCGGTGCCGGCGAAGACGAACGTGCTGGGATCGAAAGGGTGTGGCGAGGCTGGCTGTGCCGGCTCGATGCCGGCGGTGATGAACGCGCTGGTGGATGCCCTCTCTGTCTACGGGATCAGGCACATCGACATGCCGGCGACACCGTTGCGGGTGTGGGAGGCGATCAGGGCGGCGGGGTCATAGAGCGCCCGCGGTCCGGCCATGACACATCGAGACTTGCCGCCGCTAACTCGTCACGACCGCCAGACTGGTCACGATGCGTCCTCCATTCGAACCCCCGGGTGAAAATACGCATAAACCCGCCTCGCCGTCTCGCGCTTGATGCCGGGCGCCGCTTCGAGGTCGTTCAGCCCGGCCATTTTCACGCCGCGCGCGGACCCGAAATGATTAAGCAGCGCGCGTTTTCTCGCCGCTCCGATGCCCGGAATGTCATCCAGTTCGCTTTGGTGAATCGCCTTTGACCGCCCCGATCGGTGCGTCGTGATCGCGAAACGATGAGCCTCATCCCGCAGGCGCTGCAGGAAATACAGCACCGGGTCGCGCGGCGGCAGTTGAAACGCCTCCGTTCCATCCGAGTGGAACCATTCGCGTCCCGCATCCCGGTCCGGCCCCTTGGCGATAGCAACGAGCTTGACGTCCTGCACCCCGAGGTCCGCCAGTACGTCGCGCGCCGCGGTCAATTGCCCCGCCCCGCCATCGATCAGGACCAGGTCCGGCCATTCCGACGCAGGAGCGCCATCCGCCTGTTCCTTCTGCGCCCGGGTGAAGCGCCGCTGCAGCATCTCCCGCATCATCGCAAAATCGTCCCCCGGCGTTATCGGGCCGCGGATGCTGAATTTCCGGTAGGCGGATTTCAGGAACCCCTCCGGTCCGCTGACGATCATGACGCCATAGGGATTGGTGCCCATGATGTGGGAGTTGTCGTAGACCTCTATCCGGCACGGGGTCTTTGGCAGCTTGAAGAGCTGTTCGACGGCTTCCAACAGTTTGGTTTGCCCGGCGGATTCCGCCAGTTTCCGTTCCAGCGCTTCGCGCGCGTTGGATTCGGCGTGAAGCACCACGGCGCGCTTTTCGCCCCGCTGCGGCAGGCTTATTTCGACCTTGCGGCCAGCCTTTAGCGACAAAGCCTCGGCGATCAGGTCGTGCTCCGGCAGTTCGGTGTTGACCAGCAACAGCGGCGGCGGCGGCTTGTCATCGTAGAATTGCGGCACGAAGGCGCTGAGCACTTCGGCGGTTTCCTCGGCCGCCGGGTGAGCCGGATAGAACGCGCGATTGCCGTTGTTGCGGCCGCCGCGGATGAAAAACACCTGGATGCAGGTCTGCCCGGCGTGCTGCCACGCGGCGATGACGTCGGCATCCGACAGGCCGGCGGGATTGATGACGTCGTTGCCCTGCACGAACGTCAGCCCGCGGATGCGGTCGCGCACCGCGGCGGCGCGCTCGAACTCCAGGGCAGCGGCGGCGCGTTCCATTTCCGCCGCCAGTTCCTGCTGCACGCTGCCCGCGTTGCCCGCCAGGAACGCCTTGGCCTGGTGCACCAGCTTGCCATACTCGGCCGCCTCGATCCGGCCGACGCAGGGGGCGGAGCAGCGCTTGATCTGGAACAGCAGGCAGGGCCGGGTGCGCGCCGAGAACACCGTGTCGGCGCAGGAGCGCAGCAGGAACACGCGCTGCATGGCGGTGACCGTCTGATTGACCGCCCAGGCCGAGGCGAACGGCCCCCAATAGCTGCCCTTGCGTACCTGCGCGCCGCGGTGCTTGGCGATCTGCGGGTAGGGATGGTCCTCGGTCAGCATCAGCCAGGGATAGGACTTGTCGTCACGCAGGATGATGTTGAAGCGCGGCTTGAGCCGCTTGATCAGGTTGGCTTCGAGCAGCAGCGCCTCGGCCTCGGTGTGCGTCGTGACGATTTCAATCGCGACGGTCTCGGACACCATGCGCCGCAGCCGTTCCGGCAGGCGGCCGATCTGGGTGTAGGAGAGGACGCGGCGCTTGAGGGAGCGGGCCTTGCCGACATAGAGCGCGTCGCCCTTGGCATCCAGCATGCGGTACACGCCGGGGTTGGCCGGCATGGTTTGCAATGCGGCCTCGATGACGGCGACACCTGTTTCGGCATTCATGACGGGTGAGGCACTCGCTGTTCGTGTGTGCTTGGTTTTCGCATTTGGCGCGTTGGCCGCTCAAGCGCAATCCGGAGGCGGCGGGCCGACCCCCCGGCAGAGCCGATCCGGTATAACAACGGAAATCCGTTGGACCGGGAACTATACGGCGGATTTGCGGGCTATCCCTTTGCGGCACGGGTCCGCTAAGACCGCCGCCAGGAACCTTGCGGGAGTCGGGATGCAAGCCAGGTCAAGCGAGATAGGGGCGCTATTCGCCGGTGCGCTGCAACATCAACGGGCCGGACGATTGGACGAAGCCGATCGGCTTTACAGCCGGATTCTGGAGCTGGATCCGTGCCATGCCGACAGCTTGCATCTGCTCGGGGTGATTGCGCACAAGAGTGGTCGTAACGAATCGGCTCTCGATATGATCCGCCGGGCTATTGCGATCAACCCAGCGATTCCGTCCTACCATTCCAACCTCGGCAATCTGTTGCTGAACCAGGTACTGGCCGAAGAGGCCGCAGCCTGCCACCGGCGAGCCGTCGAACTGAAGCCCGATTATGCCGAAACGCTCAACCAGCGCGGCAAGGAGCTGAGAAAGCTTCAGCGCCCCGCGGAAGCGCTGGCCAACTGCCTACCAGGACATGATGGCGCATTGGCACAGCGTCCTGCCGGAGACTGTCATTCTCGACCTGCATCTATGAGGAGCTTGTTACCGATCTCGAAGGACAGGCCCGTCGCATTGCGGGCTGGTATGGGATCCGCACTGCCTCGACTTCCACCGGACGGAGCGAGCGGTGCGCACCGCGAGCACGACGCAGGTCCGGCAGCCGGTTTACAACACTTCGGTGGGAAGGTGGCGGGTGCTTGAACCGTTCCTCGGGCCGCTGCTGCGGGAACTGCGATCGGCGGGTCCTGGGGATCCGTAAAATGGTGCCGGGTGAGGGACTTGAACCCCCGACCTTCGGTTTACAAAACCGCTGCACTACCGCTGTGCTAACCCGGCTGCCCATGCGGCAGTTCGGCTAGATACCAGAAACCGATGGCCGTCGCCAAGCAGCTTCACTCGGCGGCTGCCGGCTCCCTCACCAGCGCCAGCAGGATGCGGCCGTCCGCCGCCGCCCGCACCGGGTAGGTCCGCAGCGTGTAGCCGCCTGCCACCGATTCCCCGGTGCGCAGGTCGAACGTGGTGTCGTGCAGCGGGCAGACCAGCAGCGTGCCGCCGAGCAAGCCGTCGGCCAGCGGACCCTGCTTGTGCGGACATGCCGGCTGGGTGGCGAAGATCTCGCCCCGCCTGGTGCGGAAGACGGTCACAACGGTGCCGTCCACGTCGAAGTTGCGGCCCTCGCCGAGCGGGATCTGCGACAGGTGGCCGATGCTGCGTTCGCGGTTCATCTTAGTCCTCCATTGCCAGTACGGACTCAAACTGGTTGGCAGTCTTCGGTTCGTCCCGTTCCGTCCAGGGATCGAACGTGGCGGCGATGGATTTTTCCAGCGCGGCGTCCAGCTCCGCGGCGATGCCGTCGCTGTCCTGCATGACCACGGCGCGGATGCGCTCCAGCCCGACGCGTTCGACGAAAGTGTAGCTGCGTTCCTTGTATTTCGCATTCTCGCGGTAGTATTGCATGAAACGGCCGGTATAGAGCAGCACGTCCGCCTCGCTGCCGACGGTGCACATCAGGTCGCCCTTGCGGACATGCGCGCCGGCCGCGCCGCCGATATAGATCTCCCATCGGCCATCGCCGATGGCGACTGCGCCGACGTCCTTGACCATCGCCTCCGAGCAGTTGCGCGGGCAGCCGGCGGTGGCGAGTTTCATCTTGCCGGGGGTATCGAGGCCGCGGAACCGCTGCTCGATCTGCTTGGCGAGGCCCATGGAATCGCCGAGGCCGAAGCGGCAGAACTCGGTGCCGATGCAGCTTTTGCAGGTGCGGTAGCTTTTGCCCCAGGCCCAGCCGGCGGGCATGTCCAGCGCGTCCCAGACCGCCGGCAGGTCCTGCTTCGCCACGCCCACCAGGTCGATGCGCTGGCCGCCGGTGACTTTCACCAGCGGCACGTTGAAGTCCTCCGCGACTGTGGCGATGCGCTTGAGCTGTGCCGGCGTGCAGACTCCGCCCGGCATTTCCGGCATCACCGAGAAGGTGCCGTCCTTCTGGATGTTGCCGTGCACGCGGTCGTTGATGAAGCGGGCATCGCGTTCGTCCTCGTACTCGTCAGCCCAGATCGTTGCCAGCATGGACGCCAGCGCCGGCTTGCTGGCGGCATCCTCTATCCCGCCGCCGAGCGCGCCGAACACCGACGACACCGATCGCAGGCCTTGCTCGCGCACCGCCTTGACCAGTTCGGGCTTGGTCAGCGGGATGCCGGGCACGTAGTAGTGGACGGACGGGTCCTGCTCGGCTGTTCCGCCGCAGAACCAGTCCACCAGTTCATTGACCAGCGACTTGCAGGAGCCGCAGCCCATGCCGGCGCGGGTGGCTTTCATCACCGCGGTGGCGCTGCGGCTGCCGGCGGCGACGCAACTGCCGATGGCCGCCTTGCTGACGCCGTTGCAGTTGCAGACCTGGGCTTCGGCCGGCATTTCGTCGAGAGTCACCTTCTGCTCGGGCGTGCCGAGGTCGAACAGCAGCGACAACCGCTCCTCCGGCAGCTTGCTGTCGCGGTCGAAGGCCTGCATCAGGAAGGCGGCCTTGCTGATCTCGCCCATCAGGATGGCGCCCACCAGGCGGCCTTCGCGGACGACCAGCTTCTTGTAAATTCCCTTGCCCGGCTCGACGAACTGGATTGTTTCGTCGCCGTCCTCCGCCGGATCGGTTGCGCCCATGGAGGCCAGCTCAACCCCCATCACCTTCAGTTTCGTTGCCAACTTCGAGCCGTGATACGCCGCTGTCGTATCGGTGCCGGTGACATGGTCAGCGAAGACTTTCGCCTGTTCCCAAAGCGGCGCGACCAGTCCGTAGACCTGGCCGCGATGCTGCGCGCATTCGCCGACGACATAGATGTTGTGGTCATCGACGGAACGCATTTGGTTGTCCACCGCGATGGCCCGCTCCACCGTCAGCCCGGCGTGCCGGCCGATTTCCGCATTGGGACGGATGCCGGCGGCGACGACGACCATGTCGCAGTCGAGCGTGGTGCCGTCCTTGAAGGCAAGGCCGGTGACGGATCGTTCGCCCAGCACCGCGGTGGTGGATTTGCCGAGATGGATGACGATGCCCATTTTCTCCATGCCGGCGCGCAGGATGGACGCACCCTGGGCGTCGAGCTGGGCGGGCATAAGACGATCGCCGATGTGGATGACATGGACTTCACAGCCGTGGTTGAGCAGGCCGCGGGCGGCTTCCAGGCCGAGCAGGCCGCCGCCGATGACCGCGGCTTTGCGGCTGGCTTTCGCCCGCGCCATGATGCCGGAGCAGTCGTCGAGGGTGCGGAAACCGAAGACGCCGTCTTTCAGATTGCCGTCCGGGGTGCGGGCGCCGTCCATCGGCGGAATGAAGGCGCGGCTGCCGGTGGCGATCAGCAGCTTGTCGTACTGGAGCTTGATGCCGGTGTCCGACACCACCATGCGGGAGGCGCGGTCGATTTCGGTGATCCGGGCGCCGGCGTGCAGCGTGATGTTGTTTTCGGTGTACCAGTCGAGCGGGTTGATGAATATTTCGCTGGAGTCCTGAATGCCGCTCAGGATGTTCGACAGCATGATGCGGTTGTAGTTGCCGTAGGGCTCGTCGCCGAACATGGTGATATCGAACTGATCCGCGCCGCCGCGGGCCAGCACGTCCTCGACCGCCCGGGCGCCCGCCATGCCGTTGCCGATGACGACGAGTTTTTGCTTAAGCATGGTGATTGCTCCTTGGCGGCGGGAAGATGTGCGCGGCTGGGTCTGAAGCCGGGATCCCACCGTCATGGTCCGCGCGGGCGGACCATCCACGCCTTGCGGTGCCAGTGCCGGCAAAGGCGTGGATGGCGGGCATCCGCCCGCCATGACGGGATGACGCCATCACCGCCTAGATCTCCACCAGACCGAGATCGACCACCACCGTCCCGCTCAGCCCCTCGGGTGCCAGGATCGCCAGTTCCACCCTTGTCTCGGGCTCCAGATCCTCGACCACGGCCAACTGCACATGATCCGCGGCTTTGGCGCCGATGGGGAAATACCGCATCAGCTTGCCATCCCGCAGCATCGCGATGGTCACCATCTCAGTGGTGCTGTTGCCGCCGCGGAAATACAGCGCCTGTGCCCGTTTGTCGGACGAAACGACGTAATTTGCCAGGGCCAGCGGCACCGGCGTGTGGTAGCCGGCGCCGACGAACGGAATGGCACCGCGAATATACTTCGGCACAGAATCAATCATGCTGTCTCCCTTGGCTGATCGGCCGGCTCCACGCGCACCGCGCAGACTTTGAATTCCGGTATGCGCGCGACGGCATCGAGCGCGGTGTTGGTCAGCAGGTTCGCCGCCCCGGCGCCGCCCCAGTGGAACGGCACAAACACGGTGTCCATGCGGATGTCGGGCGTCAGCCGCGCCTTCAAGGTCATCTGCCCGCGCCGCGTGGTCAGCCGCACCATCCGCCCCTCACCCACGCCGATGTCGCGCGCGGTCTGCGGGTGCATCTCCGCGAAGGGCTCGGGTTGCGCCGCGGCCAGTTCCGGGACGCGGCGGGTCTGCGTGCCGGACTGGTAATGACCCATCAGGCGCCCGGTGGTGAGGAAATGCGGGTAGTCGCGGTCGGGCGGCTCGGCCGTGCCGCGATGCTCCACCGGATGGAACCGGGCGCGCCGGTCGGCAGTCGGGAAATCCGTCTCAAACAGCCGTTTCGTCCCCGGATGATCCGCCGACGGGCAAGGCCAGAACACCCCGTCCTCAGCGGCGATGCGGGCGTAGCTGATGCCGGCATAGTCGGCGACCCCGCCAGCGGATGCGCGCCGCAATTCCGCGAACGTTTCGCCGGCATCGGCGCTGAAATGCCCCCCGGCGCCCAGCCGCTCCGCCAGCCCTTGCAGGATCTGCAGCTCGTTCCGGACCCCCTCCGGCGGCACGGCGGCGCGGCGGCGCAGCAGCACGCAGCCCTCCAGGTTAGTCATGGTGCCGTCTTCCTCGGCCCATTGCGTGACGGGCAGCACCACGTCGGCGCGGGCGGCGGTCTCCGACAGGAAGACGTCCGCCACCGCCAGGAAGTCCAGCGCACCGATACGGTCGTTCAGCGCACCGGCATCCGGCGCGCTGACCAGGATGTTGGAGGCCATAACCATCAGCCCGCGCACCGGCCCGCCCAGCGCCTTCAGCAGCTCATTGGCGGACAGGCCCGGTGCGGGCAGGCTGTCGGGGTCCACGCCCCACACCGCCGCGACTTCCGCCCGGTGCGCCGGGTTGTCGAGCTTGCGGTAGCCCGGCAACTGGTCCGCCTTCTGCCCATGCTCACGCCCGCCCTGGCCGTTGCCCTGGCCGGTCAGGGTGCCGAAGCCGCTGTTTCGCCGCCCCGGCAGGCCGAGCGCCAGGGTCAGGTTGATGAACGCGGCGACGTTGTCGACGCCGTGGCTTTGCTGCTCGGCACCGCGGGCGGTGAGAACCATGGCGCTGGAGGCATCCCCCAGCGCGACCGCCGCGCGGACCAGCAGCCGCTCGGGCACGCCGGTGATGCGCTCGACGCGGTCGGGCCAGTAGGAGGCGACGATCCGCCGCACCGCCTCGAATCCGGAGGTGCGCGCCTGGATGTAGGCGCGGTCGATCAGGCCGCGCTGGATCGCGATATGCAGCAGGCCGTTGGCCAGCGCGGCATCGGTCCCGGGTGTCAGTTGCAGGTGCAGGTCCGCCGCCTTGGCGGTAGCGGTGCGGCGCGGATCGGAGACGATCAAAATGCCGCCCGCCGCCCGCTGGGCGTCGAAATACTGCATCACCGGCGGCATGGTTTCCGCCGGGTTGGCGCCCGCCAGCAGGATTGTCCCGGCGCGCGGGATGTCCTCCAGCGGGAACGGCAGGCCGCGATCGATGCCGAACGAGCGGACCGAGGCTGCCGCCGCTGCGGCCATGCAGAAGCGGCCGTTGTAGTCGATATTGGCGGTGCGCAGGGCAACGCGGGCGAACTTGCCAAGCGCGTAGGCTTTCTCGTTGGTCAGGCCGCCGCCGCCGAAGATGCCGAACGCGTTCATCCCATGCGCCGCCTGGATGTTCCGCATCGCGCCGGCGATCCGGTCGAGCGCATAGTCCCAGGAAACCGGTAACAGCGGGGCATCCCGGCTGGCGCGGGCCAGCGGCGAGGTCAGGCGGTCGGGGGCATCCAACAACGACGCCGCCGTCCAGCCCTTGCGGCACAGCCCGCCCTTGTTGGTCGGGAAATCCCGCGCCGCGACCTGCAAGCCTCCCGCGTGGCTCACCAAGGTCATGCCGCATTGCAGGGCGCAGTATGGACAATGCGTCAGCACGGGCGGAATCGGCGCCGCCGCGGAGATGCCGGCGTCGTCCATGCGCTCAGATCCGCGCCACACCGGGCATCGCCCCCCAGGTGGTGCGCCAGCGCCGCTTGATGCCGGTCAGCCCGAGCACCGCGACCAGCGCCAGCACGGCGAACAGCAGCAGCCCGGTCTGGTAGCTGCCCGTCAGTTGCTTGGCGATGCCCAGGCTGGAGGCGAGGTAGAACCCGCCGATACCGCCGCACATGCCGACAAGGCCGGTCATGATGCCGATTTCATGGCGGAAACGCTGGGGGACGAGCTGGAAGACCGCGCCGTTACCCATGCCCAGGGCGAGCATGCCGACGATGAATACCGTCAGCGCCATCCAGGCCTGCGGCAGTCCGAAACTGACCACCACCAGCGCCGCCGCCGCCGCCACATACATGATCGTCAGCGCCCGCACGCCGCCGAAGCGATCGGCGATGATGCCGCCGACGGGGCGCACCAGCGATCCGGCGAAGACGCAGGCGGCGGTCAGGTAGCCCGCTGTGACGGGCGGCAGGCCGTATTGGCTGTTGAAATAGATGGTCAGCGAGGAAGCCAAACCGACGAAGCCGCCGAAGGTCACGGCGTAGAAGAACATGAACCACCAGGCGTCGCCGATTTGCAGCACCTTGATGTATTCGCCCCAGCTTTTGGCGGGCGGGCGGCTCGGGCTGTCTCGTGCCGCGACCAGATACACCGCGAAGGCGATGGCGACCGGAATCGCGGCCAGGCCAAAGACGTTGATCCAGCCATAGGCGGCGGCGAGGCTGGGGGCGAACAGCGCGGCGAACACGGTGCCGGAGTTGCCGGCACCGGCAATGCCGAGCGCGGTGCCCTGCATGTCCGGCGGATACCAGCGCGATGCCAGCGGCAACGCGACGGCGAAGGCTGACCCGGCGACGCCGAGAACGATGCCGAGCAGCAGCACCTCGGTGAAACTGTGGATGCCGTGCAGCCAGGCGACCAGCAGGCCGCCGAGCACGATGGTCTGGCCGATAATGCCGGTGCGCTTGGGGCCGATGCGGTCCACCAGGACGCCGTTGACAACGCGCAGCAGGGCTCCCGCGAGGATTGGAACCGCGACCATGAGGCCCTTGCGGGCGGGATCGAGATTGAGTTCGGCAGCGATCTGCACGCCGAGCGGCCCGAGCATGACCCAGACCATAAAACTGATATCGAAATAAAAAAACGCGGCGAACAGGGTTGGGGTATGGCCTGCGCGGAGGAAGTCGCGATTGATCATGCGCACCTGACTGTTGTCTGGACACGCACGCTAGAGGCTAATTTTTCAGCACACAAGACGATATGAATAGATTCTAGCCATATTGAATGACGAAGATGTGAGCTTATGAGTATAATTGTTGCTTACACTAATCGGCTAGATGATATTTTGTGCAGTTTATGCGCAGTGGCACCCGGCCTGTTGCGGTACGTGCGGGACCACATTCTCAGTCCCCGCCGACGCGTTTGCGTTGCCAATTTGTAAATGGTGCGATACCGTTTTTCCGACGGGGCGATTTCCGCCGCTGCAGGATCGATTGACATGAAACCATTCAGACGCGTTGCCGCCGCCTTCGCCGTCCTGCTTTCGCCGGTGACGGCACATGCCTATTCGGCGCTCTACGTGTTCGGCGACAGCCTGTCCGATGCCGGCAACGTGTTCCTGGGCACCAGCGCCCCCGGCTCCCCGGTCAGCACGCAACCGGCCTCACCTTATGCCAACGGCCAATTTTCCAACGGCCCGACCTGGGTGCAGGATCTGTCGGTCAGCCTCGGCCTGGGGGCGGAGCAGCCATCGCTCGCCGGTGGTAATGACTATGCGTTTGGCGGCGCAACCACCGGCTATGCGGCTTCGAACAACCCGGCGGTGCCTACGCTGCAAGGCCAGGTAGCGGCATTCTCCGCCGCTCACGGCAGTGTCGCGACGTCAACGGCCCTCTATTCAGTCTGGATCGGCGCCAATGACCTGACCAACATCCTCGTCAGCGGCGAGAACGCAGGCCAGATGCTCGGTAACGCGCAAGGTGCGGCCGCGGTCGAGACGTCTGCGATCGCCGCGCTCGTCGCCGAGGGCGCCAAGAACTTCGTCGTGCCGCTGGTGCCCAATCTCGGGCTGACACCGGACTCGACGGCGGCGGGCGCAGCGGCCGCCGCGGCGGCTACGGCACTGAGCCAGGTGTATGATGCGGCGCTGACCGCCGGGCTCAACGGCCTGGTCACCGCCGACGGCATTGCCGTCACGATCGTCGATACCTACAGCCTGCTCGATGCCGCGATCGCAGACCCGGCGGCCTACCGGTTCAGCAACGTGACGGCAGGCTGCTACACGGGTCCCTATACCGGCGGCGGGACGGTTTGCGCCAATCCGAGCCAATACCTGTTCTGGGACGGCGAGCATCCCACGGCGGTCGGCCACGCGCTGATCGCCGCCGCGGCCGAGGCGGACCTGCCGGAGCCCGGCACCTTGGCGACTTTGAGCATCGGCCTCGCCGGCATCGCAGCGCTGCGGCGCCGGCGGTCTGCAGTCTGTTGCCGGCTGGCCACGCCTGAAGGAAAGCTGTTGGGCTAAACAAACATTAATGCGCATGACGCCGGTTTAATCGCTCCGCACAGCGAACGGTTACCTCCTGAACCGCATGTTCACGCCGTCTTTGGTGCAGCAGTCTATCACGATCGCTGCATCGAAACCGGCTTACGGACTGCAATAGAAAACAGGAGACGCATTTATGAATACTCAACCTCAACGCCATCCGGCTCGCCGGGCGGCGCTGGCAGCGGTGCTGCTCGCCGGTACCAGCCTGGGCGGCTACGCGCTCGGCCACACCGCCTGGGCCGATGATGCCGCCCCGGTTAATCCGCCCGGCGCCCAGCTTCAGCCGCACACCTTGCCGGACTTCACCAACCTGGTGACCCAGGTCAAGCCGGCCGTCGTCTCCATCACCACGAAGTTCCGTGCCACCCCGGCGGCGCTGGAGCAGGAGCAGGACGGGGACGCAGGTCCGCAGCAAGGCCAGATGCCGCAGCTTCCCTTCCCGTTCAACCAGATGATTCCGCATGGCCAGCAGCAGCAGGAGCGTGCGGTTGAGGCGCGCGGCTCGGGCTTCATCATCGATGCCAACGGCACCATCGTCACTAACAACCACGTGGTGAAGAACGCCCGCTCGGTCAGCGTCACGCTGGACGACGGCACCGTGCTGCCAGCGAAGGTGCTGGGAACCGATCCGCGCACCGATATCGCCGTGCTGAAGGTGGATTCGCCGAAGCCGCTGCCGTTTATCACGCTAGGCAACTCGCGCGACGTGAAGCCGGGTGAGTGGGTCGTCGCGATGGGCAACCCGTTCGGCCTGGGCGGCACCGTCACCGCCGGTATCGTGTCCGCGGTCAGCCGCGATATCGGCGAGGGTCCGTACGACCAGTTTATCCAGATCGATGCGCCGATCAATCAGGGCAACTCGGGCGGGCCGCTGTTCACGCAGGATGGCAAGGTCATCGGCATGAATACCGCGATCCTGTCGCCCTCCGGCGGGTCCATCGGCATCGGCTTCGCCATTCCGTCCGACATGATCCGGACGGTGACCGCCCAGCTTGAGCACGGTGGCAAGGTGACGCGCGGCTATGTGGGCGTCGAGGCGCAGTCGATCACGCCGACGACGGCGCAGGCGCTGCACCTGAAGCAGAACGGCGGCGCATTGCTGGCCGGCGTGCAGCCTGACAGCCCCGCGGCGGACGCCGGTTTGCAGGCGGGTGACGTGATCCAGTCGGTGAACGGCACGAAGATCGCGGATCCCCGGGATCTGGCGGTCAACGTGGCCGGGATCCAGCCGGGTCAGGATGCGCATCTGACGGTGCTGCATGACGGCCAGACCAAGGACGTGACGGTGAAGGTCGGCACGATGCCGAACGAGCAGACCGCCGGCAACGACAACCAGTCCCGCAGCGGCGAGCATCGCGAGCGCCTCGGCCTGGCGCTGGCGCCGTTGTCCCCGGATGCGCGCAACCAGCTTGATATGCCTGACAACGTTAAGGGCGCGCTGGTGCAGGGCGTCCAGCCCGGGTCTCCGGCCGACGCCGCCGGTCTGCAGCCCGGTGACGTGATCGTCGGCGTTGGCACGCACGCGGTGTCGTCTCCGGGCGAGGCGGTGAAGGCGATGCGTTCGGCCATGGGCGGCAGCGATCATGCGCTGGCGCTGCGGGTGATCCGGAATGGTCAACCGGTTTTCGTGGGTGTGAACCTGGACCAGGCCAACCAGGGGTAACGGAACGCGCCTGGCGCGGCCATCCATCTTGTGTCATGGCCGGATTTAGTCCGGCCATCCACGACTTTCGGCGTTCAGCAAAGTCGTGGATGGCCGCCCCGGGTTCGTTATTCCGTCTTGATCGTCGGCTCGTGCCCGACGGTAAAGTTGACCGAGCTGGCAATGAAGCACGCCTTCCCGGCGTCATGGTGAAGCTGCCGCGCTTCGTCTACGTCGTCGCCCGCGCGGATCGTTACCTGTGGACGCAGCACGACGCTGGTGAAACGGCCGCTGCCCGAGGCGGCATCGATCACCATCGTTCCCGACGCCTCATCCCGATAGTCCACAACGCGGATACCGGCTACGGCGCACAGATGCAGGTAGGCAAGCTGGTGGCACGATGACAGCGCCGCGACCAGCAGATCCTCCGGGTTCCAGCGGTCAGCGTCGCCGCGGAACGCAGTATCGGCCGAACCGGGGATGTTCGGTTTGCCTTCGGCCGCGATAGTCAGGTCGCGCCCGTAGGCCCGATAGTCGGCGGTACCGCTGCCTCGGTTCCCGGTCCAGGTGACCGAAACGCTGTAATGGTGCTCGCCTTTGCCGCCTGCCATGCCGCCCTCCGGGGGGTCAGTGGTTGTTGCGGCTTTCGCCGCGCGTCTCGATTACGTTGAGGAACAACGTCGCCGGCTCCAGGCAGGCGCCGGTGCCCAACTGGCCGACGAGGGAGCGATAGATTTCCTCCCACGGCGTCATGCTCAGCAGCTTCGGCGCCTGCCACGCCGCCTTGCGCGCCTCCAGCTCCCCCTCCGGCAGCAGCACATCAACGCTGCGGCGGTTGAGGTCGATCCTGATCCGGTCCCCCGTCTTCAGGATTGCCAAGCCGCCGCCGACAGCGGCCTCGGGCGAGACGTTCAGGATCGACGGCGACCCCGAGGTGCCGGACTGCCGCCCGTCGCCCAGCGTCGGCAGCGTATTGATGCCGCGCTTCAGCAATGACGCCGGAGGCTGCATGTTCACCACCTCGGCGCTGCCGGGATAGCCGACGGGGCCGCAGTTGCGGATGATCAGGACGGACTGGTCCTCGACGCCCAGGTCGGGGTCCTCGATCCGGTGGTGGTAGTCTTCCGGACCCTCAAACACGATCGCCTTGCCCTCGAAGACGTTGGGCCGGGACGGGTCCGACAGGAAGCGGGCACGAAATTCCTTGTCGATGACGCTGATCTTCATCACCGCGCTGTCGAACAGGTTGCCGGACATCACGACATAGCCGGCGGCGGGCAGCAGCGGATTGCCGTAGGCGCGGATGACATCGCGGTCGCCGTCCGGTGTGTCTGCCAGGTCCTCCGCCAGAGTGCGGCCGGTGACCGTGCGCAACTCGCCGTGCAGCTTGCCGGCGCCCAGCAGCTCCTTCATCACCGCGGGCACGCCCCCGGCGCGGTGGAATTTCTCGCCGAGGAACCGGCCGGCGGGTTGCAGATCGACCAGCAGCGGGATCTCCGGCCCCAGGCGCTGCCAGTCCTCCAGGTCGTGCTCCACGCCCATGTGGCGGGCGATGGCGATCATGTGGATCGGGCAGTTCGACGATGCGCCCAGCGCGGCAGCCGCCACCACGGCATTCTCGAACGCCTGCTTCGTCATGATGTCGGAGGGGCGCAGGTTCTCGTGCACCATGCCGACGATGCGCTTGCCCGTCTCATACGCCATCCAGCCGCGCTCGCGGTGTGGCGCGGGGATCGCGGCGCAGCCGGGCAGCGACATGCCCAGCGCCTCGGCCAGCGAGTTCATCGAGGTCGCCGTGCCCATCGTGTTGCAGTGCCCGACGGATGGCGCCGATGAAGACACCATCTTCATGAATTCGTCGTAGCCGATCTTGCCCTCGGCATAGAGCTTGCGGCCTTCCCAGACGATGGTGCCGGAGCCGGACAGGCGGCCTTGCCACCAGCCGTCGAGCATCGGGCCGCCGGACAGCACGATGGCGGGGATGTTCACCGTGGCCGCACCCATCAGGCAGGCAGGCGTGGTCTTGTCGCAGCCGGTGGTCAGCACGACGCCATCCAGCGGGTAGCCGTGCAGCACCTCGACCAGGCCGAGATACGCCAGGTTGCGATCCAGCGCCGCGGTCGGGCGCTTGCCGGTCTCCTGGATCGGGTGCATCGGAAATTCCAGCGGCACGCCGCCCGCGTCGCGGATGCCGTCGCGGACTCGGCTGGCGAGGTCGATGTGATGCCGGTTGCACGGCGACAAATCCGACCCGGTTTGCGCGATCCCGATGATCGGCTTGCCGCCCCGAAGCTCATCGGGCGTGATGCCGTAGTTCATGTAGCGCTCGAGATAGAGCGCGGTCATCGCCGGATCTGCTGGATCGTCAAACCAGCGTCGGGACCTCAGGCGCTTGTCGGTGGGGTCGGTGTGACTGGCCATTTTCGCTTCCTCCCGTTGGATCGCAGACTGTGCGGCGGACGGACCCCGGTCAACAGGCTTCTATGCTACTCGTTTCGCGAGCGCTGCCGGTTGCCGGCCCTCCACTGACCTGTCATTAAGCAGCGGAAGAATCGCTTGGTCAGTGACGACATGGTAATGTAATGAGTTGTTGGTCTATAACCTTGGGCTTGCGGCATGGAACCGCCTTTGATGCGCCTTCTGCCGGACCAGGCACCAGGCTTCGCCAGGTGATTGACACGACCGGTCGCGGTCAAAGGCGCTGCCGTCGATGCCGGTGACCATCATGGGCGTTGCCTTAAACCGCAGAAACATCCTGACCGGCGTGCTCGTCGTGGCCGCGGGCAGCATTCCGTTCGTCCAGGCGGGTTTGTTCTCCGACACGATCTTCGTGAAACCTTCGCAGTTCGATGCGAGGCAGATCCTGCACACGCCGCCGGACCCCGCCTCCAGCACCACGAAAGCCGAACTGGCCGAGCTTCGCCGCATCCAGGACACCCGAACCCCGGAGGCCCTGGCCAAAGCCCGGGCGGACGCGGCGAACCAGACCGTATTCCTGTTCAAGACCGTCCTCGGAGACGGCTTCACCGCCGACAAGCTGCCGGAAACCGCCCGCTTCTTCGCCCGCGTCGCCTCCGACGAGTCATTCTTTGCCGACGTCCCCAAGGATTTCTGGAAGCGACTCCGGCCAACGGCGCTCGACCCGGCGATCCAACCCTGCGCGCCAACGGGAGGCGCCTCCTACCCGAGCGGCCACTCAACCCGGGGCTACCTGTTCGGCGTGGTGCTGGCAGCCGCGATACCGGAAAAGCATGACGCCATCCTGGACCGCGCGGCGGACTACGCCCAAAACCGGGTCATTTGCGGCGCCCATTTCCCGTCGGATGTCGAGGCCGGCCGCTTGGTCGGCATCTCTCTGGCAGCGGTCATGCTGGCGCAGTCGACCTTCCGCCAGGCGCTCCAGGCAGTGCAGGCCGAGTTGCGCAGCGCCAGTCTCACCGCGGGCAACTGAACAGACCGCCGGGTGTTTTTACCGGTCCCCGCGCATGACTCAGTCGTAATGGCAAATGACTTGCCGCGTGTTCGCATTCCGGGCATCAACATTGGAATGTTGTCCCGTATCGCCCAATGAACCCGCTCGCCTGGCTGGTGAGTCTCGCCCTGCCCGCCTGCGGCTTTCCCGCGGCGGAGGGCTTGCCCACGCCGCCGGTGATGGACATCGCCCACATCACCCGCCCCGCCAGTCCGAATACCGCGCTCGCCGCGCCGTCCGGGTTCAGCCCGGCGCCGGATATCGTGACGCCGCCCTATCACCTGCCGGCGGACAAATTGTTCGCCCTGGCGCGGGAAGCGGCGGCCGGACAACCAAACACCTTCCAGGCCGCGCTCTACGCCGATCGGCTTCAGGCGCATTACGTGGCGCGCAGCGCGGTGTTCAACTTCCCCGACCTGATCACACTCCAGGTGCGGCAGGAGACGCCGGACACCAGTGATTTGATCATCTGGTCGCGTAGCGTTTACGGTGAATCCGACCTCGGCGTGAACCGCAAGCGCGTTCAGGCTTGGCTAGGTGCCCTTGACAGCAAGCTCCCCTCATCCAGCGAGAGATAGCCCGATCATGCGCGGTATCGGCCCCTTCCTGAAAGACGCCTGGCAGCTCGCCCGCCCGTACTTCATGACTTCGGAGGAGAAGTGGTCCGCCCGCGGCCTGCTGCTCGCGATCGTCGCCCTGAACCTGACGAATGTCGGTTTGAGCGTGATTTTCAACTTCTGGCGGCGGGAGTTCTACAACTCGCTGCAGGACAAGGACTGGAAATCCTTTCTGGAGCTGCTGTTCACCTTCCGTCCGTCCGACAGCGGCATCTTCGGCATCATGCCCGGCTTCTGTGAGCTGGCGGCCATCTTCATCATTGTTGCGGTGTATGCGGTCTACCTGAACCAGTTCCTGCAGATCCGCTGGCGCCGCTGGCTGACCCGCCAGTTCCTGGCCGAGTGGCTGGCGGATCGCGCCTATTACAACATCAGCCTGACAGTGGACCGCGCGGCCATCGGCACCGACAACCCGGACCAGCGCATCGCCGAGGATCTGCGCGACTTCACCGAGACAACCCTGACGCTGAGCCTGGGGCTGCTGTCCAACATCGTGTCGCTAGGCAGCTTCGTGGTCATCCTGTGGGGCCTGTCCGGCTCCATCGAGGCGTTCGGCATCCCGATCCCCGGCTACATGGTCTGGGTGGCGCTCGGCTACGCCATCATCGGCACCTGGCTGACCCACCTCGTCGGCCGCCCGCTGGCGTTGCTGAACTTCCGGCAGCAGCGGGTGGAGGCGGATTTCCGCTACGCCCTGCTGCGCATCCGGGAGAACATGGAAAGCATCGCCCTGTATCGTGGCGAGGAGGAGGAGCGGGTCACCCTGCGCGAGCGGTTTACCGCGGTCGTGGGCAACTGGCGACAGATCATGACGCGGACCAAGCTGCTGAACTCGCTGACCAACGGCTACTCGCAGGTGGCGGTCGTCTTCCCGATCGTCGTCGCCGCCCCGCGCTACTTCTCCGGCGCGATCCAGTTGGGTGGGCTGATGCAGATTGTCGGCGCGTTCTCCCAGGTGCAGGGGTCGATGTCATGGTTCGTGGATTCGTACGCCTCGCTGGCGCAGTGGCGCGCGATCGTCGAACGTCTGGCGACGTTCCACCGGGCGATCGTCAAGGCCCGGGCGGAAACCGATGGCGGCTTCATCAAGGCCGAGGCACCGGCCGATACGGTGCGGCTGCACGATGTCACCATGAGCCTTCCCGACGGCACCAGGCTGCTCGATGGCGCGGACCTGACACTGACGGCGGGGCATTCGCTGGTCATCACCGGCCGCACCGGGTCGGGCAAATCGACGCTGTTCCGCGTGCTGGCGGGAATCTGGCCGTTCGGCCACGGCTCGGTGGAGGTCCCGCCAAAGTCTTTCTTCCTGCCGCAGCGGCCGTACATTCCGCTCGGCACGCTGCGCCATGTCATCACCTACCCAAACGCCGTGGACGCCTTCACGCCCGAGGAGATCAGCCAGGCGCTGATCGATGCGGGACTGCCGCAACTGATCAGCCGGCTGGAGCATGACGACAATTGGCCGCAGCGCCTGTCCGGCGGCGAACAGCAACGGATCGCGCTGGCCCGCGCGCTGCTGGCGAAGCCGGACTGGATCTTCCTGGATGAAGCAACCGCCAGCCTCGACCCGGACGCCGAGGAGGAGCTGTACCACGTGCTGAAACAGCGCCTGCCGAACACCACGCTGGTTTCCATCGCGCATCGCCCGTCGGTCGCCGCATTCCACGAGAAGCGGCTGGTGTTCAGGCGGGAGGAAGGCAAGACTGGCGCCCTGGTGCAGCAAGCCATTGCGCCGGCCGTGGGAGAGTAACCGCATGGACGCGCCGCTGCAGTTTGCCGATATCGCCGAGCCTCGTCCGACCAAGGAAGGGCTGGAAGCCGCCTACGCCGCCATCAACGCCGCCCTCGACCGCGGCGAGCATGCCGCCGCGCTGGCCGACTGGGACCGCCTGAGGCGCCGCTACGACACCTGGTCCGCGCTGGTGCATCTGCGCTTCGCCCAGGACACAACCGACCCGGCCGCCAAGGCGGACCGCGACTACGCCGATGCGCTGGCGCCGGAGGGTGCGGAACTGGAGGTGGCCCTGAAGCGCCGCCTGCTGGCCGACGCGCCCGCGGTGGCCGGGATCGTCGGGGATCATGCGCTGCGGCTGTGGGAGACCGATGTCACCACCTTCGATCCCGCCATCAAGCCCGACCTGGAGGATGAATCCCGCGTCTCGGCGCGCTACACCGAACTGCTCGCCTCGGCCAAGCTGGCGTTCAACGGGCAGACGCTCAACCTGGCGGGCCTCGGTCCGTATGCCGAGGACCCGGACCGGGAGACCCGATACCAGGCCGAGAAGACCCGCTGGGGGTTCTTCGAGGCCAACGCGGCGGCGCTGGATGAGATCTACGATCAGCTCGTGAGCCTGCGGACCGCGATGGCGCGCAAGCTCGGCTACAAGACCTTTACGCCGCTCGGCTACAAGCTGCTGCGCAGGGTGGATTACGGACCGGACGATGTCGCCCGTTACCGCGAGCAGGTCGCTGAACACGTCGTGCCGCTTGTCGCCCGGCTCCTGGAGGCGCGCCGGCTGGAGAACGGGTGGGACCGCCTGCACTTCTGGGACGAGGCGCTGATCGACCCCGACGGCAACCCCAAGCCCGTCGGCGATCATGATGTGCTGGTCGAGCAGGCGCAGGCGATGTTCGATGGTATGGACCCGAGGCTGGCCTCGTTTTACCGGGTGATGACCGCGGGCGGCTTCATGGACCTGAAGAACCGGCCCGGCAAAGCCGGCGGCGGCTTCTGCACGTCTTTTCCGACTGCGGGCGTGCCGTTCATCTTCGCCAACTTCAACGGCACCAATAACGATATCGGCGTGTTCACGCATGAGATGGGGCACGCCTTCCAGAACTGGGAAAGCCGCAACCAGCCCGGCGTCGATTACCTCTGGCCGACGATGGAGGCGGCCGAGATCCACTCCATGGGCCTGGAATTTCTGACTTTCCCCGGTATCGGCAAGCTGGTGGGCGAGGCGTCCGCGGATCGCTTCCGCCGCATGCACCTCATCGGGGCGCTGGCCTTCCTGCCGTATGGTGTGTGTGTCGATCACTTCCAGCACGAGGTTTACGCGCATCCCGAGGCGTCTCCGGCGGAACGCCACGCGATGTGGCAACGGCTGGAGAAGATTTACCTGCCCTGGGCGGATTACGGCGATATCGGGTTCCTGCTGAAGGGCGGCCGCTGGCAGGCCAAGCCGCACATCTTCGGCTCGCCATTCTATTATATCGACTACACGCTGGCGCAGTGCTGCGCCATGCAGTTCTGGGTCAGGTCGCGGCAGGATTACCCGGCGACGCTGGAAGCTTACGTGCAACTATGCGGCCGAGGCGGGTCGGCGCCGTTCCAGGATCTTGTCCGTTCGGCCGGGCTGGTATCGCCGTTTGCACCAGGCGCGCTCGCTGATGTTGTGCGGGAAGCCGAGGGCGTGCTGATCGTTTGAGGCCGTGTCTTCCCGTCCTGGCCCGGACTGTCCGGACGTCACCACTGCGTCATGGCCGGATTTATTCCGGCCATCTCCACGACTTGCGGTGCTGGATGACCCATACAATCCCGGCCACGGCGCACAATTAGACAGCTAAGGACCGCAGTCATGGACCCGACCTTCCTGCCCGCGACCGCTCTTGCCAAACTGGTTCGGACCGGAAAACTCGGCGCGCTGGAACTGCTGGACCATTTCATCGCCCGTACCGAACAACTTGACCCCCGCATCAACGCCATCGTCGTGCGCGACTTCGACCGCGCCCGCGCCCGGGCGCGGGAATTGGATTCCCGACCGGACAAATCCGCCCCGCTGTTCGGTGTGCCAACGACGGTAAAGGAGAGCTTCGACGTCGCCGGACTTCCCACCACCCGCGGCCACGCGGACCTTGCGTCCCGGCCCATCGGCGTAACGACGATCACCGTGCGGCGGCTGGAGGCGGCGGGCGCGGTGGTGTTCGGCAAGACCAATGTCCCGGTCGATCTGGCCGACTGGCAGAGCTACAATCCGGTGTACGGAACGACGTCCAACCCATGGAACACCGGCCATACCCCGGGCGGGTCCTCCGGCGGGTCCGCCGCCGCCCTCGCCGCCGGCCTGACCGGCCTGGAGATCGGCTCCGACATCGGCGGTTCCATCCGCGTGCCGGCGCATTTCTGCGGCGTCTACGGGCACAAGCCGACCTTCGGGCTGGTGCCGAATTATGGCGATCCGGCGTTGAGTGCCGCTGCGGGCACGGATATCGCCGTTGCCGGGCCTCTGGCGCGGTCCGCCTCCGATCTGGCGGTGGCGCTGGACGTGCTGGCCGGGCCTGATCCCGATGAATCCGGGCTGACGCTGACCCTGCCGGCGCCTCGGTTCGGCAGCCTGAAGGAGTTGCGCGTGGCGGTCTGGGCGGAGCAGCCGGGCCAGACGACGGACTCCGAAACCTTCGCCGCGATCCTCGCCCTGGCCGACGGGCTGGAACGCGAGGGCGCCACGGTCAGCCGCACCGCGCGTCCCCCGTTCGATGCGGCCGAGGCGTTTCACCTTTACCTCCGCCTGCTGGACACCGCCTGGAGCAGCCGCGTGCCGGACGCGGTGGTGGAGGCCCGGCGCCAGCGTCTGGCCGCGCTGCCGGAGGCGGCCAACAGCGCCGACGACGTCATGCTGCGCACAGTGGGGATGGAGCACCGCGCGTGGCTCGGCCTGAACGAACAGCGCTTCAAGTGGCGCCGCGCGTGGTCGGCGTTCTTCCAGCAGTGGGATGTGCTGCTGTGCCCGGCCTTCGGCACGGCGGCGTTGCCGCACCGCCAGGACGGCGAACCGTGGCAGCGGCGGATCAGCGTCGTGGGACGGGAGATCGCCTATAATGATCTGCTGTTCTGGCCGGGGCTGACGGGCGGTTTCCATTTGCCGGGGACAGTGGCGCCGCTGGGGTTCACCAGGGCCGGGCTGCCGCTCGGCGTGCAGATCGCCGGGCCGATCTACGGGGACCGCATCACGATCGCCGCGGCGGCGCTGTGTGAGAAGGCCTGGCTGGGGTTCAAGCCGCCGGCCGGGTGGTAGGGGCGGAAATCAACGTCCCGTTGCCGGCTCCGCGGCGGGGTCCGGATTCGCCGGAATAGCGGCCCCTGGGGTAGTTCCGGGCACAGTTCCGCTGGCGGCGGCTTCGGCCGTGGGCACGCACGGCCGGCGGCGACCGGCGGATGACGGCCTCCTTCAAAGCCGCCCGCCCGCCCGCTTGGCGGAAATAATTCGAGTTTGTGAACTACGTCACATTCGGATCGAAACCGGCTTGGTAGGCACCCTTTCAGCGAGGGCCCGGTGGCGGCCCTGCGAACGAAATCAGTTGGCAGGAGTTCCGAAATGACAGCGTCAAACCAAGAGCCGATCGCGATCCTCGGGGCCGGATGCCGGTTTCCGGGCGGCATTTCCAATCTGGAGGCTTTTTGGAACGCCCTGGTGGCCCGGATCGATGCCATCACCGAGGTTCCGGCCGACCGGTGGAACATGGCGCGATTTCGTTCCGGCTCGAAGGCCGCGCGCGGCAAAATGTATATCGCCAAAGGCGGCTTTCTCGACCAGCCACTTGATGAAATGGATGCAGGCTTCTTCGGCATTTCTCCGAGAGAGGCGGAAGTCCTGGATCCGCAGCAGCGGCTGCTGCTCGAAGTCGCCTGGGAAGCCATGGAAAACGCCGGTCTCGATGTCCACGCGCTCGCGGGCAGCCGCACCGGCGTTTTCATTGGCGGCTTCACGCTCGACCATATGTTGAGCCAGATGGGTGCCGCCAGCCGCGAACACATCGGCCAGCATACAGCCGTCGGCTCGACCATGACGATGCTGTCGAATCGGCTGTCGCACGCTTTCGACTTCCGCGGGCCCAGTATTACTATGGACACGGCGTGCTCGTCGTCGCTGGTCGCGCTGCATCAGGCCTGCCAGGCGCTTTGGACCGGTCAGTGCACCGCCGCACTGGCCGGCGGCGTCAACGTCATGCTGCGCCCGGAAATGCCCATCGCGATGTGCAAGGGGGGATTTCTCGCCGCGGACAGCCATTGCAAGAGTTTCGATGCACGTGCGGATGGATACGCCCGTGGCGAGGGCGCGGGCATTATTGTCCTGAAACGACTCAGCGACGCGATCCGCGATGAGGATCCGGTCCTGGCGGTTATTCACGCCACCGGGGTGAATCAGGACGGGCGCACCAACGGTATCACGGTGCCCAACGGCGCCTCCCAGGAAGCGCTGATGCGCGAAGTGTGCGCGGCCGCAGGAATGCAACCGCGGCAGATCGCCTATGTCGAGGCCCACGGCACCGGCACGCCCGTCGGCGACCCCATCGAGGCCGCGGCCATCGGCGCCGTCTATGGCGCCGGCCGTGTGGCCGGCGACACGCCCTGCGTCATCGGCTCGGTCAAGTCCAATATCGGCCATCTCGAGGCCGCCTCGGGCATGGCCGGGATCATGAAATCCATCCTCTGCCTGATCCACAACGCGATCCCGCCGCTCGGCACCCTGGAGACCCCGAATCCCGCGATACCGTTCGATCGGCTTGGGCTGCGCCTGGCGGACCGGATGCTGCCGCTGGGTGACGCCGGCAAGGCAGCGGTCATCGGTGTCAACTCGTTCGGTTACGGCGGCACCAACGCCCATATCCTGCTGGGCTCCGCTCTGAAGCAAAACACGGATGAGCAGGAGCGCCCGGCCGCGGCGGACCCGACCGAGGTTTCGCTGCCGATGCTGCCGATGTCAGCCGAGAGCGATGCCGGCCTGCGCGCCGTGGCCCGGAGCTTCGCCGATATGCTGGCGGACCCGACCTGCCCCGGCCTGGAGAATGTGATCTACAGCGCCGGCGCCCGCCGGACCCATCTTACACACCGCCTGGCAGTGACCGGGCGTGACCGGCAGTCGATCCTCGGCAAGCTCCGCATGTTCCTGGAGGGCAGCCAAAGCGGCGTCCAGGGTGGCGAGGTCCATCTCGGCAAAGCCCCGGCGCATCGCGGGCGCGGCACGGTGTTCGTCTATACCGGAATGGGCCCGCAATGGTGGGCCATGGGCCAGACGTTGTACCGGACGGAGCCGGTCTACCAGCAGGCGGCCGAGGAAATCGATCGGGTGTTCCAGTCCGTCTCGGGCTTCTCTATTCTCGCTGAAATGCTGCGGCCCGAGACGGAGTCGCGCATCACCGAAACCCGTTTCGCGCAGCCGGCGAATTTCCTGTTGCAGGTGGCCCTGACACGGCTGCTGGCCTCGGTCGGAATCGTTCCGGATGCCATCGTCGGCCACTCGGTCGGGGAAGTGTCCTCGGCTTATGCCGCCGGTGTCCTGACACTGCGGGAAGCGGCCCTGGTTTCCTTCCACCGCAGCCGCCTGCAGGCCACCACCGCCGGCACCGGCAAGATGCTTGCGGTCGGGCTGTCCGATGACATCGTCGTGCCGCTGCTCGACGGCTACGCCGGCCGGGTCTCCATCGCCGCCATCAACAGCCCGTCCAGCGTGACCCTGGCAGGCGACGCCGAGTGCCTCGCCGAACTCGCGGAGGTCTTTACCGGCGAAGGCGTGTTCAACCGGATGCTGGATGTCGAGGTGCCCTATCACAGCCCGATGATGGAGCCGCTGCAGGACGAACTGCTCGCCTGCCTCGAGAAGCTGCGCCCGCTGTCGCCTGTACTTCCGCTGTATTCAACGGTAACCGGCGAACGGGTAACCGGCATCGCCTATGACGCGCCGTATTGGTATGCGAATGTCCGCCAGCCGGTGTATTTCGCGCACGCCGTGCGGGCCCTGATCGCCGACGGGTTCAATACCTTCCTGGAGGTCGGCCCGCACCCGGTGCTGTCCGCCTCTCTGCGCGAATTGTTCAGCGAAGCCCGGATCGAAGGGCAGGCGATCGAGACGCTGCGCCGGCTGAAGCCCGAGGGGCAAAACGCCGCCGCCGCCAGTGTCGCGCTGTTCATGGCCGGGGCGAAGATCGACTGGCGCGCCAGATGCGCAGGCGGAGCCTTCGTTCCGCTCCCCAATTACCCCTGGCAGCGGGAGAAACTCTGGACCGAGGCTCGCGATGCTCGCGAGGATCGTCTCGGCGGACTCGGCGACACCTTGCTGGGCAACCGGCTCGGGACATCGCTGCCGGCATGGCGGACGGAGTTCACCGAAAACAACACGCCCTGGCTGCCGGATCACCGGATCGACGATCTGGTGGTGGTTCCCGCAGCCGCCTATCTGGAAACCTTCCTGCGCCTGCATGAGGAAACCGTCGGCGGCAGCGGGGCGGTGTTGCGCCGGATCAGTTTCAGCCAGGCCCTGATCGCCCAGGGAGCCAGCCCGACCATTATGCTTTCCGAATATGACCCGGAAGGCCGATCGGCTCGGCTGGTCAGTCAGAACGCCGCCGACCACACGGCGTGGGCGGTCCACGCGCAGGCGTTTTTCTACAGCAACGACGGCGCCGCGCCGGAACGGCTTGATCTCCCGGGACTTCGGGCGGCGCTGCCGATCGGCGTCAGGCCGGACGATCTTTACGCCGACCTGGCGGCGCGCGGCCTGAACTATGGCCCGCGCTTCCAGACGATCACCGCGCTGCAGCGCGGCGATGGACAGGTGCTGGCGCGGATCGAGGCCACGGCGGCTTTCGCGGACGAACCGCTGCAATACCGGATGCATCCGACGCTGCTGGACGGCTGCTTCCAGGCGCTGATCGCCGCCATCGGCGGCGGCGATGCGCAACCCGGGTTCGTGCCCGTCGGCATTCAGGAACTCCGTCTGAACCGGGAATTCCCCGCCACGGTCTGGTGCCACGGCTGGGTGACCGAGTCGTCGGCGCGTTTCGTGCGCTGCGACTTCACCGTCTGCGACGAGCTGGGCATGGTGGTCGCGGAGATCGTCGGCCTGTCCTGCCAGGCCATCGCGGGCAGCGGGTTCGGCGCGGCGGACGAGCATCTCGCCAGCCGGGGCTATGAATACCAATGGGTGGAGCAGGCCGCCACGGGCCACGCCTCTCGCACCGGCCGCTGGCTGCTCATCGGCGACCAGGACGACATAGCGGACGAGCTGCCACTGGCGCTGCGGCTGCTGGGCGTGTCCGATGTCCTGAGCGTCCCGGCCGGAACCCATCTGGGCGAGCTCGATGGCCGGGTCATTCTGACTCCGCCGGACATGGGCTTCACCCCGGTTCCCCGGATACTCGACGGCATCGACGGCATCGCTGTCATACCCGGCGGGTCCGCGGCGCAAGACCCGACGGGGATCAACGCCGGCCTGGACGTGCTCGCGGTGCTGCAAAGCCTGGCACGGATCAAGGCGGCCTCGCCCCGTGTGTACATTGTGACCCGGGGCGCCCACCAGGCAACGCCGCAGGATCGGAGCGTCGATCCCGCCGCCGCCACGCTGATTGGTCTGACCCGGGTCGCCTTCAATGAGCTTGGCGATCTGCGTTGCTCCAGCATCGACCTCGGCTTGGTCAGCCATGATGGCGAGGCCGCCATGCTGGCCGCCGAACTGACCGCCGACACGATCGAGGACGAGGTGGCGTTGCGCGAGCAAGGCCGGTTCGTCAGCCACCTCGGGCGCAGCGACCTGCTGGCCGCGCCGTCGATTGCCGACATCGGCATGGGCGGCGAAGCGGGGTTCGTGCTGGCATCGCCGGCCAAGCGTGGCGACACGCCGGTGTTCGACCAGTTGGTGCCGCCCACTCCCTGGCGGGGTGAAATCCTGGTCCGCGTCCACGCTGCGGCGGGCGCGCCCCGTGCACGAGCCGGTGGCGCGGACACGGACGCTTGGTCGCCGGCAACCTTGCTGCTGGGCGAAGTCGCGGCGTCCGGACCCGACACGCCGCTCCCGGCCGGTTCGTTCGTGGCGGGCTACGCGGCGGGTCCCCTGGCCAGCCATGCGATCATGACCGTCGAAGCGGCGGTCCCGGTGGTGCTGCCGGCCGGCATGACGGCCGCAACCGCCGCGGCGACGCTCGACCAGCGGGCACGGGCCAATCTGGCGGTGGAAACCGCGGGCATCGGGCCCCACTCGACGGTCCTCGTATACGCGGACCACGCCGGAATCGCGGTCAGCCTGGCGGCCATGGCGCGCGGCGCCACGGTCATTGCAATGAACGCACCGGGCCTGGGCACTGAGGCTTCCCGTTTCGGCGCCAGGGCGGTGGTTTCCACTACGGCCGAAATGACCGCGGCGGTGCGCCGGCTCACCGGCGGTGCCGGCGTGACCATGCTTGCCGCACCGCTGGCGTCATGGGCGCTGACGCATGACTTCGGCACGCTCGCCGAAGGCGGCTTCCTGCTCGACACCGCGTCGGAACCGTCAACGCCTCGTTTGCCGGACGGACATCAAGTCGGCGCCGTCATGAACATGGCCAGCGCGGTCAGAGCAGCGCATGCGCGCGGCGCGCTGCTGCGGCATCTGGCGGCAGCGGCGACGCAACTGGCGGCGGAGCCGATACCGGCGACTCCGCAGCCGGCGGTGCTGGCGGGAAAGCTCGGTTCGGCCACCTCCGATGCCGCGATCATCCTGCATGACCCGGAAGCGGCAGTCACGGTCCGGCGGCTGGAAATTCTGCCCGTGAACGGCGAGGGCACCTATCTGATCACCGGCGGCTTCGGCGGCTTCGGCACCGAGGTTGCCCGTTGGCTGGTTCGTAACGGGGCGCGCCATGTCGCCCTGCTCGGACGGCGCGGCGCGGCCGGCGCGGACTCGATGGCGCTGGTGCGGGAGCTCGAGGACTCGGGCGCCCGGATCGCAGCGCTCGCCTGCGACATCGGCGACGCCGCGGACCTGCGGGCGGCCCTGGCCGGGCTCGCGGAGACCATGCCGCCCTTGCGTGGCGTGATCCATTCCGCTGCCGTGCTTGTGGATGCCCCGCTCGTGGACCTGACGCAGAGGGACTTCCGCCGCGTCATGACCGCAAAAGCCCTCGGCGCCTGGAACCTGCATACTGGAACCTCCGGGCTGGAGCTGGACTTCTTTGTTCTGTTCTCCTCGATTTCCTGCCTTGTGGGGAACAGCGGCCAGACCAACTACGCCGCGGCCAATAGCTACCTCGACGCCCTGGCCGCGCATCGCCGATCGCTGGGTCTGCCGGGGACCAGTCTCAACTGGGGCGCCATCGCCGATGTCGGGCTGGTCAGCCGCAGCGCGATCTTGCAGAAGCACCTGGAATACACCGGGTTGATCGGGATGCCGGTCGCCGATGCCCTGACCGCTTTGGCCCGGGTCATGGCGAAGGACCTGACGCAGTTCTGCTACGCCGAAGCGGACTGGCAGCAATGGGCCCGGCATGAGCCGACAGGCGGCAAGTCGCCGCGCTTCGCCGAACTCGTCGGTGCCGCGAACGAAGGCGCCGATGGTTCTGCCGCGGAACGCTTCCGCCGCCAGATGGCGGAGCTGGCCCCGGCCGACAGGACTGCCGTCCTGGCCTATACCTTCGCTGAAATCTTCAGTCCTGAACTACGTATCCCGGCCGAGGGGATCGACATCAACCGTCCGTTCAACCGGCTTGGCATCGACTCGCTGATGGCCGTCGGACTGCAACTGAGCGTCGAGGCGGCGGTTGGCGTCAGGGTATCGGCGTTCGAACTCGTCGGCGATGGCTCGCTGCACGAACTGGCGCAGAAATGCCTGGCCCAGATGGACCTGCCGGCCGTCGAAATGAAGGCGGCCTGACAATCTTCCACGCGACAACCCGATTAAACATGGAGACAACGATGTCCGCTTCCCGCGCGCTCTCGGATACCACTGTTGACGCAAAACGTTTGCTTGCCAAGGGACTGGCCGCCCGGTTGCGCCCCAACGGCACCACTGCGGCCCCCGGTTCCGCCCCGGCCATGGCCACCCCGAACCGCACCGCATCGATAGCGGATCTGCCGGACGAGGTTTGGGACGTCCGCCAGTTCCCGGAACGCAAGGTCATGGAGGACATGGGGCGCTACTTCGAGGCCCATGGCGTCAAGAACCACTATTTCTGCCGCCACACCGACGTCAGCCGCGAAGTCATGACGGTGGAAGGCAACGAATGCCTCAATTACTCCGGCTATAACTATCTCGGTATCGGCGGCGACCCGCGAATCGCCAACGCGGTGAAATCGGCGGTGGATCAGTATGGCGCGTCCGCCTCAGCGAGCCGCATCGTCGCCGGCAATACCGATTTGCACGAGACGCTGGAAGCCGAAATGGCTGAGTTCCTGGGCGCCGAGGCCTGTGTCGTTTCCGTCGGCGGCTACCAGACCAACGTGACGACGATCGGATACCTGTGCGACCGGAGCGACCTGATCCTGCACGACGAGCTGGTGCATAACAGCATCATGACCGGCTGCGTTCTGTCGGGGGCGCGGCGGGTGCCTTTCCCGCACAACGATTACGCCGCGCTCGAGAGCCTGTTGCGGGAAAACCGCATGAACCACCGGCGCGTCCTGATCATCACCGAGGGCGTCTACAGCATGGACGGCGACATTCCCGACATCGCCCGGCTGGTGCAGTTGAAAAAAGAGTACAAGGCGCTGCTGATGGTCGATGAGGCGCATTCGCTCGGTGTCATCGGTGCCACCGGCCGGGGGGTTGTCGAGCATTTCAATCTGCCGCCCGGCGATGTCGACATCCTCATGGGCACGCTCAGCAAGACCTTCGCCAGTTGCGGCGGCTTCATCGCCGGGCGGCGGGAACTGATCGATATCCTGAAGTATTTCGCGCCGGGCCTGGTGCTGTACAGCGCGGGCATATCGCCGGTAAGCACCGCCGCCGCGCTCGCCGCGCTGCGGGTGCTGCGGCAGGAACCCGAGCGGGCGGAACGGCTGCGTGAAAACGCTCGGTTTTTCATCGAGCGGGCGCGCGCCGCCGGGCTGGACACCGGCCTTTCCGACGGCTCCGCGGTCGTTCCGGTCGTGCTGCATGACGACGACTTGGCCTTGCGGGTGGTCGACCAGTTGATGGAACACGACGCGATCTGCGTGCACGCGATGCTTTATCCGTCGGTGCCCAAGGGCGCTGCCCGGCTGCGGTTTTTCCTCAGCTCGGCGCACAGCCGGGAGCAGCTCGCCTACACCGTTGATCGTCTTGCCGCGCGGGTCGCCGGACGCGAGGTCCAAACCTTGGTCCCGGCGTCGCGTCTGCCGCGCGTCGGCGGCTGATCGTCCGGCGAAGACGGGACAGCGAAACGGGCCCGGGATTTATTCCGGGTTTCCGCCAAAGGTGTGAAGTACCCCACATCCGGCACGCGGAAGATCACGCAAAAAGGGTCCGACGCCAAGACTATTCCATCCTCGGACGGGCGGTTCATCCGGCACCGGCGTTCAAAGATCGATCAAGGAGGGCAACACGATGATCATGGAAAAGCTCGACTACCTGTTGCGCGCGCTGGATGTCGAAGGCACCTCGCCCAACTTGCTGCTGGAAGCCGATCTCGGCCTGGATTTTCATGAGCGCCAGTGCCTGCGCGAGGATCTGGAAGACGATCTGCAGGTCGTAATCGCCGATGATGATCTGAAGAACGACATGACCGTACTGGAGTTTGCCGGGCTGTTGTCCCGCAAATCGATGACCCTTCCCGGAATCGATAATTTCGGCGGCAAGCTGGTGGAGGACGCCGTCATCTTCGCGGTGCCGGAGATCGTCAACAGCATCCTTCTGGATATCGACGCCTGGCCGAAACTGATGCCGCATGTGCGCAATGTCAGGACAACCTACGATGACGGCACATACCAGGAGTTCACGATGGACGCCGGCGGTGCCGGGGGTAATTTTGTGCCAGTGCGATCGGTGCGCCGGAGCGAGCCCGGGCACATAGCCTATTTCCTGCCCGTGCCGCCGCCTTTCCTCAAGCATTGCTGTGGCGACTGGTTCATCCGCTCGCTCGGCCGAGGTGCGACGCATCTGACGATCGTCTTGCGTTGGACCTTGACTACGGGCGGGCAGGAGGCGTTGGACGGTTCCGCACGGGCCGAGGCACTGCTCGGTGAATGGGCCAAGGTTGCGCTCGCTGCGGTGAAGTCGGCGCTGGAAGAGAACGTGCGGTTCTCCGAAATCGGGCAGGCGGCGTAACGTTCTTTCGGGGACCGCCCGGACCATCCCCACGCCAGGACCTCATGTCATGATCACCATCGCCGTCGAACGTACCGCACCTGTCACACCACGATCCTTGATCGACCGGATCTGGTCGGGCGTGGAATGGCGGCTGGCCCGCTCGGGGGTCGAGGCGTTGGCCATCGATTACGACGACGGGTTCCATCAATCGGTCCAGGTCTGTGTCGGCTGGCGAACCGGCCACCTGGCCATGTCGGTCATGCGGTATCGCGAAAGCATGTCCCGCATCAGCTATTTCTACTCCCGGCCGCCCAACGGCGTGGCGAAACAAACCGGCCTGTGGGAGGCCCGTCCAGCCGGCGGCGGGTGCCGCCTTTTGCTGATGCGAACCATGGAACTGGTGCGCGGATCGGGGGAAACCGACTCGTTGTTCAGGCAACGGGAGACGGCGCACGGCGAAATGCTGCGCCAGCATTTGGGGCTGACTCTCGACGTCGTCGCCGAAGGACAGGGCTGACAGCCATGAGCGGTCTCGCACCAACCTCTCCCGCTGCCCCGGCCGCCGCGCCGCTCGTGCTGATCCTCGGCGCGACCGGTTCGGCCGGGCATGCGGCCGCCGGCGCGTTCCTCGCCAATGGCTGGCGGGTGCGGGCGATGCACCGCACGCTGGACCAGCCAGCCTGCGGACTGGAATGGGTCTGGGGGGACGCCATGGCCCCGGAAGCCGTGGCCCGCGCGGCGGAGGGCGCCAGGGTTATCCTGCACGCGGTCAATCCGCCGAAATACCGGAACTGGCGTGGAATTGGCATCCCGATGCTCGCCAATTCGATTGCCGCCGCCAAATCCAGTGGCGCGCGCCTGATATTTCCGGGGAACATTTACAATTTCCCGCCGGACGCCGGCGTGCCCGTTGACGAGCGGGCGCCGCAGTCTCCCGTCAGCCGCAAGGGCAAGGTCCGGGTGGAGATGGAACAGATGCTGGCGCAGGCGGCGCAGCACGGCGCGCGGTCCCTGGTGATTCGCGCCGGCGATTTCTTCGGCCCGGGTGCGGCGACGTCGTGGCTGCACGCGGCGATGGTCAAGCCCGGCAAGCCGCTCAAATCCATTACTTACCCGGGAACTCCCTCGGTTGGCCATCTCTGGGCCTTTCTGCCGGATTTCGCCGAAGCCATCGTCAGGCTGGCTGCGGCGGAGCGCGGTCTGCCCGCCTTCGATGTGTTCCATTTCGGCGGTCACTGGATCGATCCCGGAATCGAGATGGCTCGGGCGGCGGCGCGTGTCGTTGGCCAGCCGGACCTGCCCATCCGGCCGATGCCCTGGCCGCTGCTGCGCCTCGTCTCGCCGTTCAGCGGCTTCATGCGCGAGTTGCTCGACGTTGAATATCTTTGGCGCGTTCCGATCCGCCTGGACAATCGCAAACTGACTGCGCTCATCGGCGCCGAACCCCATACGCCGCTCGACGAAGCCGTGCGGCGGAGCCTGTTCCCCGCGGCCAACACCGCAATACGGAGTTAATTATCGTGACCAAAACCACCCTGGCAATACTGACCGGTGCCCTGCTCGCCGCGACGCAAATACCGGCCCCGGCCCGCGCGGACATCGTGTTCTCCGCCAACGGCACGGGCTCCGTATTGATCGTGCCGGATGCAACGATCGCGACCGCCTTGGATGAAAGCTTTCAACTGTCGCTTTCCACCATCACCGGTCCGGAGCTGGACACTGTTTCTCTGACCGACAAGATCGACACCACCGCCACATCTATCGAGACGGTGCTCTTCGGCACGAACTTCGTGCTTACCGGACCGGGCGGCAATGCGATCTTCGGCACGTATTACCTCACGGCGGATGTGTTCCCGGACCCGGCCGATGAGATTTTCTCGGGCGTATTCGATGTGACCGGCGGCCAGGGCGCGTTCGCTTATGCGTACGGCTCCGGCACGTTCTCCGGAACAAACGTCTGGGCGGATCAGTCTTCCGGGGCCGCGCAAATGTCGTTCAACGGAACGTTGCAGGTTCCTGAGCCGTCGGGGTTGTTGCTGTTGGGTGTGCCGGTGGGCGGTCTGGCGTTCTGCCGGATGAGGCGCCGCGAGGTCGCCGGCTGATCGCCTGCAAAGCAACGACGGGAGAGGCCCCATGCATACAGCTATAAAAATCTGTTTCGGTGGAGTGGTCTGTGTGCTGGCCGGCGCGGCTGGAGAGCTGGTGGATACCGCCCGCCCGGTACGCGTGACTGCGGTGCATTTCGCCCCCCGGGCTGCGCCTGCCACCTTCTCGGGATCCGTGCAGCCGCGCACCAGCGCAGACCTGGCTTTCCAGGCCGGTGGAAGAGTTATCCGCCGCCCGGTCAATATCGGCGACCATGTCACCGCCGGCCAGATGATCGCCGAACTGGATCTGTCCGATCTGCACTATGCCCGGGAAGCAGCGGAAGCGGCGATGCGAGCGGCGGAAGCAGATGCAGCCAGTGCGCGCGCCGATCTGGCGCGGTATCAGCGGCTGGGTCAGACGTCTGCCGCCTACTTGCCGTCCGAATTCGACCGCCGCAAGGCGGCCAGCCAAATGGCGGATGCACGGCTGACGCAAACCGCCTGGCAGGCCGCGATCGCGCGGGATCAGTTACGCTACGGAACCCTGACGGCGGACGCGGACGGCGTCATCACGGCGTTGCCGGTGCAGGTGGGCCAGGTCGTCAGTGCCGGCCAGACCGCCGCGACCCTAGCCCACTCGGCGGAAACGGAAGTCGCGATCGATGTTCCCGAAAACCGGCTGGCTGCAATTCGTGCGGCGACCCTGGTCACCATCAGCCCCTGGGCGGCGCCTTCCGTTACGCTGCACGGTCGGGTCCGCGAAATCGGCGGCCAGGCGGACGCCGCCAGCCGGACCTTCGCGGTGCGGGTGACGGTCACGGACGCGCCGCCCGGACTGCTGCAGCCCGGTATGACCGCCATGGTGAATGTTGCCGCCACGGGTGATGACCTGGCCGTGCTGCCGGGATCCGCATTGTGCGACCAGGATGGCGCCCCCGCGGTCTGGGTCCTGGATTTGGCCAAGGGACATGCCGCGCGCCGCCCGGTCCGGGTCGCGGGATATCGCGGTGACGGCGCCGTATTGATCCAGTCCGGCGTGGCGGAGGGTGAGCAGGTCGTCACCGCAGGCACCAGCGAAATCGGTCCGGACATGACATTGACGGCCTGGACGGGAGTGACGCGGTGAGCTTCAATCTTTCCGCCCTGGCGACGCGCTACCGGGCCGTGACGCTGTTCGCGCTGGCCGCGCTGGCGCTGGGCGGGGCGTGGGCCTATTTGTCGCTCGGCCGTGCGGAAGACCCTGGCTTCACCATCAAGGAGATGGTGATCGTCGCGGATTGGCCCGGGGCGGACGCCGGCGAAATGGCGCGCCTGGTGGCGGACCCGATCGAACGCAAATTGCAGGACCTTGACCACCTGGATTACACCGAAAGCCAGACCCAGCCGGGGCATACCGCGATTCGCATAACGCTGCGCGACGACACCCCGGTGGCGCTGGTATCCGGGCTGTTCTACCAGGTGCGCAAGAAGGTTGGCGACATTCGCGCGCAATTGCCCGACACGCTGCAGGGACCGTACTTCAACGACGAGTTCGGCGACACGTACGGGATCGTCTATGCCCTGACCTCGGACGATTTCAGCCTGCCGGAGTTGCGGCATGTCGCCGAGGATGTTCGCCAGCAGCTTATCGATGTGCCGGGCACCGGCCGCGTGGTGCTGTTTGGCCAGCCGACCGAACGCATCACCATCGAAGTTTCGCACCGCAAGCTCGCCCAACTGGGCCTGACACTGGACGCGCTGCTGCGCGCGGTGCGGATGGAAAACAGTGTTGTGACCAATGGGTTTGTCGATACGCGGTTCGACCGCATCCAGGTGCGGACACGGCCGGTCCTCGATGGCCTGGCGGCGCTGGAGGAGCTGCCGGTCCAGGTGCAGGGCCATTTGCTGCGGCTTGGCGACATTGCGCAAATCCATCGCGGTGCCGGCGATCCGCCCGCGCCGACGATGCGCTTCAATGGCCACAACGCTATCGGGATCGGGATCGTCATGGCGGACGGCGGCAACATCGTCGATCTCGGCAAGGCGATAGCGGTGCGGGTCGCGTCCATCGCGCCCGGTCTGCCGGTGGGTGCGTACCTGGCCATCCTGAATGACCAGCCCACGGTCGTGACGGCCGATGTCGAAGACTTTCAGGAATCGTTTCTGGAGGCGCTGGCCATCGTGCTGCTGGTCAGTTTTGTCAGCCTGGGCTGGCGCGCCGGCATCGTCGTGGCGATCAGCGTGCCGCTCGTGCTGGCAGGCGTCTTCATCGGCATGATGGCGCTTGGCATCAACCTGCAGCGCATCTCGCTCGGCGCCATGGTCATCGCACTCGGTCTGCTGGTGGACGACGCGATCATCTCGGTCGAGACCATGAGCGTGAAATTGCGCGAGGGATGGAGCCGCACCGAGGCCGGCAGTTTCGCGTTTACTTCAACCGCGTTTCCAATGCTGACCGGAACGCTGGTAACGGCGGCCGGCTACATGCCGGTCGGCTTGGCCCAGTCCAGCACGGGTGAATATACGCAGGACATTTTTCGAGTGGTCGGGCTGGCATTGATTTTGTCCTGGTTCGTGGCCGTATTGTTCGTGCCGTTTCTCGGCGGGGCGCTGCTGCCGGCGCCGCGGCGGCTGGCGGGACCGCACGGCAATTATGACGGGCGTCACCATGCCCTGTTTCGCCGCATGGCCGGCTGGTGCGTGCAGCATCGCTACCTGGTCATCTCCGCGGCATTGCTGGCCTTCATCGCCTCGGCGATCGGCTTCACCCTGGTTCCGCAGCAATTCTTTCCCACCTCCGATCGGCGTGAGGTGCTGATCGATCTGCGCTTGCCAGAGGGGGCGAGTTTTGCGGCGACCGAGGCGGCGGTTAAACGGATGGAGGGCATGCTGGGTGAGCGGCGCGGAATCGTATCCTACGCCGTTTACACAGGGACTGGCACACCGCGCTTCTTCCTGTCCTTTTCGCCGGAACTGGATCAACCCAATTTCGCCCAGTTCGTGATCAATACGCGATCGATCGCGGATCGCGACGCGTTGTTCACGTGGCTGAGCGGTATCGCCGCGCGTGGACCGACGGGTCCGTTCCCGGACGTCCGTCTCCGGCCATCGTTGCTGGAATTCGGCCCTCCCGTCGGGTATCCGGTACAGTTCCGGATCGTTGGTCCCAGCCTGAGTGAACTGCGGCGCATCGGTGCGGAGGCCGCGGATGCGATGCGGACCAGCCCGCTGCTCACCAACGTCAACAGTAATTGGGATGCAATGGCGAAGACGGTGACCGTCCGCCTCGACCAGAACAAGGCGCGACTCCTGGGCCTGTCGACCGAGGATGCCGCAACAACGCTGCAGACGTTACAACAAGGCTCCGTCGTCACGCAGTTCCGGGAAGGTACCGATCTGATCCCGGTCGTTGCCCGCGCGATCCCGGCGGAACGTGCCGATATCGGGTCCATCGGCGACATCACCGTGCCATCCTCGACCGGTCAGGCGATACCCCTCGCGCAGTTCGCCGAAATCGGCTGGGCTTTGGAACAGCCGGAAGTCTGGCACCGCAACCGCACGGCAATGCTGGTCCTGCGCGCCGACACGCTTCCCGGGGTGCAGGCGGCCGACGCAGTGGACGATGTTCTGCCCCGGCTCGCCAGGATAACGGCCGCGCTGCCGTCCGGTTATCGCATCGAAGTCGCGGGTGCCGTCGAGGAGAGCGGCAAGGGATCGGACAGCATCAACAAGATTCTGCCGGCGATGATCCTGGTGATTCTTGCATTGTTGATGGTCCAGTTGCGGTCCTTCCAGCTTCTGGCAATCGTCCTGCTGACCGCGCCGTTGGGTCTGATCGGGGTGACGGCCGCCTTGCTGATGACCGGTGCCCCCTTCGGGTTCGTCGCCATGCTGGGATTTATCGCGCTGGCGGGCATCATCATGCGTAATTCGGTGATACTCGTTGATCAGATCGAACAGGACATCGCGGCCGGCATCGACGTGGAAGAGGCGATCGTGGAAGCCACGGTGCGCCGCGCGCGGCCCATTCTGCTGACTGCCGCCGCGGCCATCCTTGGCCTTGCGCCGCTTGCGTACTCAGTGTTCTGGGGGCCTATGGCGATAGCGATCATGGGGGGCCTGGTGAGCGCGACCGTGTTGACCCTGTGCTTCGTGCCGTCGTTGTTCGCCGCCACCAAAGCCGGCCGGCGGCGAATATCGGCGAGAGAGGCTGCACCCGCCGAAGCCGGCCGGACCTGATAGGAGGGCAGGAGGGTTTCTACCCATGCTCGGAAGCGGACAGCGTGTGCGTCTCCGGCAGCCGGGACTTGCGCGTAGCATCCGCCTCGCTGTAAGAGTATGCAAACATCCGGCGATCATAACCGGAAGCCGAAGAATCGTTTATTGGGGCGCCTCGGAACCCCTACTGTTGCATGGCTGCAATACCAATCAGGGGGAAGATGCTCTAGTTGACGAGACCCGCGTGGCGTCGCAAACTTTCTGTAGCCCAATTTGTGTCCTTAAGGAATGTTGAGGAGCAGGTCGATTCGAATGGAGTGGGCGGCGTTCCGATACCATTCTGTTTCCGGAGTATGACTGGACGGTTAAATAACACACTGCCATGCAGGTGGGGGGCGATATGGAGAAATGGCTGCAATCGATCGGACTCGGCGAGTACCACGCATCGTTTTGCAGTCAGAGCATCACCATCGATCAGCTAGGCGACCTCACCGATGAAGATCTGCGTGAGCTGGGCCTGACCATCGGCGACCGAAAGCGGTTTCGTCAGGCGGTTGCTTTGCGGACGTCCCCGAAGGTCGATTCGCTCGGCGCGGCAGCGGTACTTGAGACGACGCGCGCGGAGCGGCGGCCGCTGACCATTATGTTCGTTGATCTGGTAAACTCCTCAGCTCTCGGCGAGCGGCTCGAGCCGGAAGACCTGCTGGAAGTGATCCGCCGCTACCGCGAATTCGCCGGCGCCTCGATTGCGCGGTTTGGCGGCATGATCGGGCGGCTGGTGGGCGACGGAATCCTTGCCTATTTCTGCTACCCGGTAGCAACGGAGCACGATCCGGAGCGGGCCGTGCGCGCAGCCCTGGAGATCGTGCGTGGCATCGGCATGTTGGAGACCCCGGCGGGCAGGCCCTTGAACGTCCGCATTGGCATTGCTACGGGGCGGGTAATCGTCGGCGACCTGTTTACCGCCGGCCGGCAGGACGCATTGTCGATTATTGGTTCGACGCCCAATTTAGCGGCGAGGCTCCAGGCCCTTGCGCCCCCCGGCGGCGTCGTCATCGCCGAGGAAACGTACGCCCGTGTCGGCAATGTATTCATCTGCGAGGACCTCGGTAAACCGGAGATGCGCGGTTTCGAGCAGACCCGCAATGCCTGGCGCGTGATCGGTCAGGCCTCGGCCCGGGCCACCGAAAGACGCGCGCGTCATCGGATGACACCGTTTTACGGCAGGAAGGAGGAACTCGGGATGCTGGCCGAACGGTGGCAACGTGCCAGTTCCGGCGAGGGCAGCACCGTTCTGTTGACCGGCGAGGCGGGCATCGGCAAATCGCGTCTGGTCGAGCACTTCCTCGCAACCCATGTGGATAGCCAGACAACGGTCCTGCGCATCGCCGGGAGCGCGTTCCACGAGGATAGTGCATTGTATCCGGTGACTGCCCACCTGCGCCGGATCGCGCGGCTGGAACCAGACGATTCGCACATTGTACAGCTTAAGAAACTGCGGTCGGTGCTATCGCGGGACGATGCCGCGATACGGACAGCGATGCCGGTTGTCGCCGAACTTGTGGGAATCCCGCACTCCGACATGGAGGTGCAAGCCCTCTCGCCCGAGGGATTGCGCGAGCGGCTACTATCAGTCCTGATTGAGCAATTCCTGCTGCAGGCTCGCGAAAAGCGGCTGTGCCTTGTGGTCGAGGATCTGCACTGGCTCGATCCAACCTCTCGCGAGTTGCTCGGGCGCATCGTGGAAACCGTTGCCGGCAAGCCGGCAATGATACTCCTGACAGCGCGCGACGGCTTTGAAGCAACCTGGATGAGGCAACGCGCGACGACGGTGGTGCGGCTGGTTCCATTGTCGCCCGGCGAGGTCGCAGCAATGCTGCAAAGTCTCCTGAGCAAACGCGATATACCGGCACACCTGGGCCCGCTGATCGCTCAACGTACGGACGGCGTGCCGCTTTTTGTCGAGGAGGTGGCGCGGGCACTCCTGCAGACGAGTTTTCTCGACCGGCGCGCAGAGGAGGGCATCGAACCGCCGGATCCGGTGATTCCCGCATCTTTACATGAATTGTTAATGGGGCGGCTTGACCGCTCCGGCGTTGCCAAGGAGATCGCGCAGATCGCCGCAGTCATCGGGCGCACGGCGCGGCGCGACGTTCTCGCGGCGGTCGCGGCGCTCCCGGACGTCGAACTCGGTCAGCCTCTGGAGGCGTTGCGCGAGGCAGGTGCTCTGGTCCAGGAGTTTTCCGACAGCGCCGAGGGCTACACCTTCAGCCATGAGTTGTTGCGCGAAGCGGCCTATGACAGCCTGTTGCGCGACGAGCGCCGCCGCGTGCACCTGAGCGTCGCGCGCGCGCTCATCGCGCTCGACCCGGTGACGGTGGCACACCAGCCGGAGTTACTGGCCATGCATCTGGCGGAAGGTAACAAGCCGGAGGAGGCTGCGCCGTACTGGCTGGAGGCGGCCCGCCGCAGCCTGGCGCGCTCGGCCTTGACCGAGGCGACTCGGCTGCTGAAGCGAGGTTTGGACGCACTCGAGAAATTGCCGGCGAGTGACGCCGTGAAACGTCTTCGCCTGGAAATGAGCGGGCTGCTGGGCCCGGGACTGATCGGCCTGAAGGGGCCGGGGTCGTCCGAGGCGCAGGCACTATACGCCAGCGCCTATACGCTATGCACCGGGATGCCGGAGGAGCCCTCGCACTTTCCGATTTACTGGGGCTGGTGGCGAGTTTCTCAAGACTTTCATACATGGTCAAAGCGGTCCGAGACAATACTTCAACGAGCCGTCGAGCACGGTCATCCTGAATTCCTGCTGCAGGCACACCACAGCAAATGGGCCAGCCACTATCACGCGGGCCATTTCGCGCAATGTTGCCAGCATATCGAGGCCGGGCTGGCGATCTACGAGCGCGGTGACTACCGCCATCACGCGACGCTTTACGGTAATCACGACCCGAAGGTCTGTGCCCATGGCGAGTGGGCCCAGGTGTTATGGATGCAAGGCCGCCCGCGCAGTGCATTCGATGCGGAACGCGTAGCCCTGTCCTGGGCCGAAGCGCTCGATCATCATGGCAGCCGCGTCCACGCATTCGACACCAGTCTGCTGCATCGGGTCTATCGGCGCGACTACGCGGAGGTGTTCCGTCGTTCGGCCGAGCTTGTCACCTTCACCTCCGCACATGCACTTTCCGACCATCGATCCAAGGGCCTGATCTTCCGCGGCTGGATCACCGCGACCCAGGAAGATCCAGCCGCTGGTCTGCGGACGTTGCTGGAAGGATTGGCGCACCAGCGCAGCGGCACAGCTCGGGAAGACTTCCCCGTTTATCTCTGCCTGCTGGCGGAGGCCCGGGTAGCAGCCGGGAGACCCGACCAGGCTGCCGAGGAGCTGAAGCAGGCGCTGGAGGAATTCGATCGCCTGGGGTTGCACTCATGGCGGCCGGAGGTATTGCGTGTGCTGGGGGAGGCGACCCTCGCCGCCGACGCGAGTGCGACTGCTCAAGCCGACTCGCTGTTCCATGAGGCTGCACGCATCGCCGATCGGCAGGGCGCCGTCATGCTACGGCTGCGCACGGCGGTCAGCCAGGCGCGCCTTGACCTGCGCCTCGATCGCGTTTCGGACAGCGGACGGCAGCTCAATTCCGCCATTGCGGCAATCGCGGAGGCCGATGACGGGCACGATCTGCGCGAGGCGCGCTTAATGGCTGACCGTTTGCGCATGCGTCTGGGCACTCCCGCGGCGGTTACCGGCGGCTTGCAATGACCTCGGGCACGCGCGCCGCAACGGCGGATGCCGCCTTGGACGGCACCAAACACTTCTACGACGGCACTCACCGGGTGATCGGCCCGGAGGCGACGTTGGCGCGCGTCATGCCGTTGGCGGCGCGTATGGGTATCACCCGCGTGGCGGTGTTGACCGGACTCGACACTATCGGAATTCCGGTCGCTGCCGCGATAAGGCCGAACTCTCGCAGCATCGCCCAGCACCAGGGGAAGGGAACGACGCTTGCGGCGGCCAAGGCATCGGCGGTCATGGAGGCGGCTGAAACCTACCACGCCGAAAACCTCACCCTGCCGCTGCGGCTGGCATCGTACGACGAGCTGGGCTCGGCAGCGGCGGCCCCGGCGCACTTGCCCCTCGGTCCCGGTGGCGCCTTGCTCGGCAGCGCGGTGGCCTCCGAACGAATCCTCTGGGTCGCCGCGCGGGAGCTGATGACGGCATCGCCGCTCTGGGTTCCGTTCGAGCTTGTCGGCACGGATTTTACGCAGTCCCCGCTACCGGGCGACGCGATCTTCCAGGCAACGACAAACGGGCTGGCTTCTGGCAACACATGGCTGGAGGCCGTCCTCCACGCCTTGTACGAGGTTGTTGAGCGCGACGCGGTGGCGATCTGGCGCGGCGCCCCGGAAGCCGCACAGGATGCGCGGGCGGTCGATCTGGATACTGTCGATGCCGCTTCCTGTCGTCGACTGCTCGCGCTGTTCGCAGGTTCCGGGATGCGCCTGCGGGTCTGGGACGTCAGTTCGGACGTGCGGCTGCCGGTCTTCGTCTGTCTGGTGCAGTCGGGTGATGACACTGACGGTGTCGAACCGCAGCTCGGCTCGGGCTGTCACGCATCCCGCGAGGTCGCACTATCGCGGGCGCTGACCGAGGCCGCGCAAGCCCGCGCCGCAGTAATTTCCGGCGCTCGCGACGATTTCGTGCCGGCGGACTATGAAGCGGCCAGGCGCGCGCGGCAGTGGCAAATCGCCGCGCACTGGTTGCGCTCTCCGACCCGGCGGGATTTCGCCGCCGCGCCCGACAAGGCTGCGCCTTACGACCTGGGACGGGATCTTGATACAGCGCTGGCGGTCTTGAATGCAGCCGGCTTCCGGCAGGCTGCATGGGTGGATCTGAGCAAGCCGGAATTCGCTATCCCGGTTGTACGCGCGATCGTCCCGGGCCTTGAAGGGCCGTGGACGATTGAAACCGGCGAGTATGTGCCCGGGCCTCGTGCACGCGCTGGCGTCGCATGAGCGCAATCGTGTTCCTGGGGCCGACGCTCCCGCATGCCGAGGCTGGCGGCCTTTTAGCGGCGACATATCTGCCGCCTGCACGGCAGGGCGACATCTATCGGGCCGTCAACGCATTGCGGCCTGCGGCAGTAGGCCTGGTCGATGGCCGCTTTCTCGACACCGGAGCGGTTTGGCACCGGGAAATCCTGTGGGCGCTGTCGCAGGGTGTGCATGTCTTTGGAGCCTCCAGCATGGGGGCGCTGCGGGCGGCCGAATTGGCGCCGTTTGGGATGCGCGGCGTTGGCGCGGTGTTCGCGGCCTACCGCGATGGAGTCTGGCCGGGCGACGACGCCCCGTTCGAGGATGACGACGAAGTTGCGGTCATCCATGCGCCGGTTGAGATGGGTGGAGCCGCGCTTTCGGACGCCATGGTGGATCTGCGTGCGACGCTGGACGCCGCCGAGGCGGCCGGCGTTATCACGACCGGCGATCGCCAGGTGCTGGTCGGGGCGCTGAAGGGCTACCCATTCCCCGAGCGGAATTTCGGCAGGTTGGCGGACGAGGCCCCCCACCGGCTCGGTCCGGTCGCAGCGGATCGCTTCGCGGCGTGGTTGCCCGGCAACAAGGTGGCACGCAAACGGCTGGACGCCATTGAGATGCTGCAGGAGATGGCGGCCTTCCTGACCACATCGCCTGCACCGTTCACGGCTGACTTCGTGATGCAGCAACCCGTGTTCTGGCGGCGCTTCGTATCCCAGTGCGACGCTGACGAAAGCACGGCGCTTGACCCGGCGGCACGGCTTGTCCTCGCGAAACTCCAACGCGATCCGGACGCCTGGCGGGCTCTTGCGCGCGCCGCTCTCGGGCGTGGGCCGTCGCCCGCGTCTGTAGCCGGCGCGAACGGCTGGGCTGAGATGCCGCACCGTGCGCTCGATCGATTTCGTCGCGAACGCGGTCTTTGGCGGCGCAATGACCTGCTTGCGTGGATGGAGGCGAACGCGCTTGACGAAACCGGGTTGGAGCGGCTGCTTCGACGCGAGGACGAACTCGAGCGCATGGCGGCGGAGTCGCCTCCCTGGCTGGTTCGGGTGATGGCCGATCATCTGCGGCTGACCGGGGCGTTTGCCGGGATGCTGGGCGAAGCGGGGGGTGATCCGACATGAACCGCATGGCCCGACCCGGGACTCGCTTCCGCCTGTTTCCCGAATACGCGTCCGGCTTCGCCGAACCGGAGACGGTGACGGTTTCGCCCGCTGCCGGGACCGTCGGCTACGGCCCATCGGACGCTGCGATGTATGTGGTCAATCCGGTGCTGAAGACAGAGCCGTATTCGCCGCCGGGGTTCATGCCGCCCTGGCAAGGCAGGCAATTCGCCCCGGCGGCGCCCGATCGCGCCGGGCATTTCGACCACATCGAGGTCGAGGCGCCGCAATTCCTTGCCGCCCACCTGTATGGGACGGTGCGGCGGACCCTGGACGTCTGGGAGCATTATCTGCGCCGGCCCGTGGTCTGGTGGCATGTGGCTTTCCTGCCTCAGATCGAGTTGGTGCCGGTGGTGACCGGGTGGTCCAATGCCCACTCGGGTCCCGGCTTTATCGAGACCGGCATGATGCGCAACGCGACCGGGAGGGAGCAGTTGCTTGCGCTCAATTTCGACGTGGTCGGGCACGAAACGGGCCACGCCATTCTGTTCTCCCAGGTCGGCGTACCGGCCCCGGATCAGGTGAGCAGCGAGTATCTTGCGTTCCACGAGAGTTTTTCCGATCTCATCGGAATGATCGCGGCGATGAATTTTGCCTCGGTTACGCAAAAGTTGCTGGCTCAGACCGGCGGCAATCTCTACGCGGCTAACCTGGTCAATCGGCTCGGCAAACTGTCTGATCGCGAACAGGTCCGCATCGCGGATAATGAAACGACCATGGAGGACGTTGCCGGCCTGCGGCTCGAAGCCGATGGCAACTGGTTTGACCCGCTCGGCCAGGATCGCAACCAGCACGCGCTGGCCGAGCCGCTGACCGGCGCAATTTTCGACATAATGGTGGATATCTTTCAGGAAGGGCTGGTGCGGCGCGGCGCGATTGCGCCCGATCATGATGCGCGCGGTTGGACGCGCGACGCGGTCGAAGCATCGTTCGCTGAACTGCACCTGCAATCAAGGCGCGCCCTGGCGCGGTTCGGCGCGGAATTCCGCAGCGCGATCGACGAAGCGCGCGACGCAGTCGGCTATGCGATGGCGCACGCGATCAGCGCGTTGGAACCCCGGACATTGAGCTTTCAGGGCGTGGCCGCCCGGCTTCTGGAAGCCGCCGCCGCGCAGGGACTTGGGCATATGCTGCCGGACTTGCTCGATGATTTCCTCTGGCGCGGCATTGACCCGCGTCCGTTGCTATCGATCGAAGTGGTGCGAGACCCGATGCGGCGTCTGGACCGCACGCGACATCGGTTGCGCGTGACCGGCCCGCACATCCAGGGTCGTTGCGGCTGCAGTGACCCACGCGCTTTCATCTTCGCGCGGCGGTTAATGCCGCATTCGCACCGTGAGGAAACTGCGGCTATGACGTGAGCATGGCGTGAAGGAGCCGACTGTTTCGCCGTCCGCGGCGGCAGGGTTGCATCTTGAAATCAGACTGAAACAAGGAGATAACTATGGCAAAACAACCGCACCTCGGCGAGAGCCTTCTGGCACCGGGCCTGATCCGTCTTTTTGGCCGTGAGTTCGAAGGCCTGATCCTGGGGGAAGAGGGTGTCGGGCCGGCCTCTAACAACCCTCTGGAGTTGCAGGAGCAAATCAGGAAACTTGATGAGCAGATCAAGGCGCTCGATCAGCGGGTTTCAAGCCCGGAGCTGAAAAGTAATGATGCCGCCGCGGCATCCGGGGCGGCTGCCAAAAGCGCGGCAAACGCGGCGCCGGACGACAAGCCGCGGCTCGCACGCATCTACGGGTTTAGTTACCTCGGTAATTACTACAAAATGGCCAACCCGCCGGTTCTGCGGGTATACGGGGAGGGCGAGCTTGTCAATCCCGGCTACGATCCGGAGAACGACATGAATATCCTCGGCGTCGAGTTCAAGAGCTATGACTTCGTGGCGGGCATTCGCATGTGGCCGGCTGACCATCTGGATGTCGCCGTGCGTATAGACATTACGATCGGCTGGTTGCGCGAGGTCCTGCTCGATACTGATATGTCCCAGGAAACCAATGTGACCAGCAACGCCCCCGTCAGCCGCGCCGATGTCGTTGGCCGTGACAGTGGGTTGGTCGGGCGAGACAGCGGGTTGGTCGGACGTGACAGTGGTTTGGTCGGACGAGACAGCGGTTTCGCCGGGCGTCCGCGCCGTTAGACTGTCTTTGGAGCGCCGGACCAGCGGCCTGTGCGGCTAAGCGGAACAGAAAAGCGTCGTGGCCGGGCATGGCTCGGCCACCCTGATTCCACGCCGTTGCCGTCCGGCATCTTACGCCAGGCCATCCGGCAACCGCGCAACTGTTAGGCTAGACGTTCCATTCGGTTTAAGCACCGTAGGCTCGTGGCGCGGGCGAGCGGATTCAGCAAACCCCGTCCCGTGTTTCCCCTTGCCACTACTCTGCGGACTTATTACAGCGTGCCGCAGAGGAGCCCCTCATGCTTGACCAGCTTGCCCACTGTCGCCTCCGCCGCCTTGTCCTGCCGGTGTTTTTGGCCATCGCGGCCAGCCCGACCGCCATGGCGATGCAAAGCTGCAACGGCACTGTGGCGGCCACATCGCTTCAGGTGATACCGGAGCATCCGACGGTCGGCCTCGACATCCGGGACAATTCGCCGGACACACAGAAGTTGGCGCAACGCTTCGTCGCTGGCCTCCGCCTCGCCGGGGTGGCTGTTGAGTCAAAGCCGAATGTATTGCTGTACGTGACCGGTTCGACGCTGGACGCCGGCTCCGGCCCTGACGGGGGCAGTGCACGGACCTATTCAGACCTGTCAGTGTTCAGCGGCGGCAAAATGCCCAAACTGCCGCCGATGCCGAGCGAGCAGTTCCGCGGCAGCCGGACACCGCCGTCGCTGCCGATGCTGTCCATCAAAGCGCAGGCGACGGTTTCAGGTAGTGATCGAGTTGCCTGGGTCGCCTTGATTCAGTGTAAGCGAACCGGACCGAATGACGGTAAGCTCGCAACGGAACTCGGCCAACTCGTTGGCGGTATCCTGGGCAAGCGTGTGGAAAACACCCGCCTGTAGGTATAGCTGGGGTCCGGACACGAAATGACCGGCCGGCACGCCACGTATGCGTTTTAGCCGGGGATTGCCGGGCTGCGAGTGCGCTAGAAACGGGATGCCCCAGCCGGGAGAGACAAGCATGAAAAGGAAGCTCATTTCTACCACGGTCGGCTTCGCGGCCGCCGCCGCGGCATGCCTCGGTTTCGGGGATGCAGCGAATTCATGCAGCCTCATCCTGTGGAACGACAACGGCCAGGCCGTTGTTGCCGCCAGGACCTGGGACCTCTATCGGGAGGATGAGGCACGCCTCGTCTACCTGCCGCGCGGCATCGCGCGGCGTGGCGTCGCCGAGGGCAACGCAGCGCAGTGGAAGTCGAAGTTCGCAAGCGCAGTACTGACAGCTTTTGACGCTGGAGCGAGCGACGGCATGAACGAGGCCGGGCTCAGCGCGCACCTGCTGTATCTGCATGGCACCGAGCACGAGACCCCTGACACCCGCCCTGCCGTCTCGAACGTCCAGTGGGCGCAGTATGTCCTGGACAACTACCCCACGGTTGCGGAGGCGCTGGATGGCCTCAAGACCGTGCAAATCGTGTCGAGCAAGGCGGCCGGGCGCGAATGGCCAATGCACCTCGCCATCGAGGATGCCACCGGTGACAGCGCGGTCCTGGAATACGTCGGCGGCAAACTCGTCGTTCATCACGGCAAGGATGTCACCGTCATGACGAACGAACCGACGATGGACGAGCAGCTCGTTAACCTGAAGCGCTACAGGCTGTTCGGCGGCGACCTCCCGATGCCCGGCGACGTCGATCCGGCCAGCCGCTTCGTCCGCGCCTCGTCCTACCTCAAGACGCTGCCCAAGCCTGCAAACACGTACGAGGCAGTGAGCTATCTGGCCGGGGTTGCCCGCAACGTCGCCGTTCCGTTCGGAGCTCATGACACCTCCGGTAGCGACTCCGTGGACACCTGGCCCACGCGGTGGGGCACGATCGTCGACCTGACCCACAAGATCTTCTACGTGATACCCGCCAAGAGCCCGGCCGTGTTCTGGGTCGATTTCGCGGCGTTCAACCCGAAGTCGTCGAAAATCCTGGCCCTCGACCCCTACAACGTTCGCCTTGGCGGCAATGTGTCGAGGCAGTTGAGGAGCTTCGGCTCGGTGCAGAAGGCGTGGCCGCCCGCACCTTGACCACACTGGGGGGTAACTGAACACCACCCCTCGTCGCAGGGGTTCGCGGAAACTCTAACCCGACTTCCAACAGCGACCGAGGGGTGCTTCCAGCCGCGCCTACTTCGGCGCGATCTTCCAGTCGCCGTCGGGCATCTTGCACCAGGTCAGGTCATAGGCCCGCGATCCGGCCGACGACCTGACCGGCAAGGTATAGCGCAGCCTGTGGCACGGCCGGCCGTCCTGCTGGCTTGACCCCAACACCTGGATTGTCCCCCGGCGATGCGTTTCACCGTTGTACCATTGCAGCTGCGTGCCGGTAGGCACGACGTTGCCGCCGATCAAGCCGCCTGCCACCTCTCCTATGACGGCAAGATCGCTGTCTGAAATTGCCAGATCCCGACCAGGAAACGGATTAATCTGTGCCGAGGCCGCGCCAGCCGACAGAACAAGAGCCGTGCAGGCGAGCAACGCGGAACAGCAATTGGACCCTTTTCGCATGCAACCTTGCTCCGTCTACGTAACCGGGCAACGGTTAGACTATGGGTTCCATCCGGGTCAAGCACCGTAGCCCCGCGGCGCGGGCCGCGCCGGTCGCATCGAGCTCAGTGAACGACGGATTTCGAGAAGACGTTCGCGATCACGACGCCGGCAATGATCAGGCCGGTGCCGATCATCGCCGGCAGGTCAAGCACCTGATGGAATTTCACGTAGCCGATGCCGCAAATCAGGACGATACCAAGTCCGCTCCAGACCCCGTAGGCGATTCCGATAGGAATTGTTCTTAAGGCGAGCGATAGGAAATACAGACTTGCAAGATAGCACAGGCCCATGACCAATGCCGGAACCGGCCTGGTAAGCTGTTGCGACAACTGCAGGCATGTCGTGCCGGCGACTTCGGTAACGATCGCAATGGTCAAAGCGGCGGCGCTGTTCATGAGACTGTTCCCGATGTTGGAAGTTGTGCTGCGATCGTGGCTTGATCTACTGTGCCGAGTGCCCCGATCAGAAAATGAAGGTGAGTTGCAGGCTCAGTTGACAGGGCGCGCCGTAGGACGGTCTTACGATGTTGTAATAGACGCTGAGCGACAGATCGACCGGCAGCGAGCTGATACGAAAGACCCGCCCGGGGCCGCCGCCGATGGGCACTGTCCATTTGCTCCCGTTGGCCTGCCAGTTCGCAGTAATGTTTGGCGCGGCGGAGATGTACCACCCACCATCGAAGTTGTATGCGACGAAGGGATTGGCGAGAAAGGTGCTGTAGCTGTTGCCTGAAGGCCCGGGCATGCCGCCGAGCGACCAGATGTTGTTGACCAGCGCCCCGGCGACCCACGGCCCGGTCGAGTAGACGATCACCGCACTCGGACCCGCGCCCCAAACGCTCGAACCGAGCGTGGCATTGGTGGTTAAAGGAAGCTGCACCACCGGGCCGGCGCCCCAGAGCCATCCGTCGACGTCGTGACTGGGCGATAGGAATGCGGTGAAAGAGGTCGGGGCAAGTCCGACCGGCACGCTCGAAGCTGGCGATAAGTCCGGGTTCCAGACGATCGGCAGGATGGTGCGCGTGATGACGTTCCAGTCGTCGTTGACATGGAAGGGTATCACGGGCTGCAGGTTGAGAACGTTCTGGACCGCCTTGTGCGGCCCGTAGGCAAAATTGATGTTGTTTTGTAATGGCAAACTGATGAGGTCGCCGACGGGATTCTGGATTTGCCTGGCGAGGTCCGTGTCGCTCTCGGTCGCCGCGTTGTCCCCGATCACGGATCCCGGATGTTCGGCCGTCTGTGCCAGGGACGGCGACGAAGCGACTGAAAGCACCGCGTAGAGCAGCCCTGACGCGGCTGCGGCCCGCATAAGGACGTGGTTTCGATCCATGGAACGCGCATATTACAACTACGAACCGGACTATCACCCGGAACAAGTTGCCCGTCAAGGTAAATAGAACCGCCGCAGGTGCATGGCTGATCGGGGGTGGGACAAGGCGCGGTGTCTGACCGCCTCATGGTCACCATCGATTGGCACGAATCGGACACCAAGAACACTTTCGTGTCCAGGCCCCTGGATCGCCGGCGACGACCTGCCGCCGCCGCACCCGTCCGTTGACACATATTCCTGCTCTGGCAATATCTGCCGAGGCAGTGAACAGCCCCGCGCCATGCCCCCCTTCAACGACCCCGCCACCCCGATCTATGCCTCGGAAACCTACACCCCCGTGGGCAGCATCGGTCGGCTGATCGCCGATGCCGCCGCCATGCTCTCCCGAGCCATCGACCGTCGCGCCCGGGAAGTCGGGCTGACCGGTCCGCAATGGGTCATGCTGATGCGCATCGCCCACGGCATGGGCAGCACGGCGGCCGAGCTCTGCCGCACCATCGGCTACGACAGTGGCTCCATGACCCGTATGCTGGACCGTCTGGTCGACCAGGGCCTGATTCGGCGCGACCGCAGCGACGAGGACCGCCGTATCATCCACCTCTCCCTGACCGAGGCCGGCGAGGCGCTCCGCCCCCGCCTCAGCCCCGTCGCGGTCGAGGTCCTGAACCAGCACCTCCGAGGCTTCACCGCCGAGGAAGCAGCGACCCTGACCAACCTCCTGCAACGCCTCCTGGCCAACGGGGCGCCCGAATGACCCGCCCCGTCCCTAACCGCAGCCAAGGATCGGCCCCATGAACACCCCCGCCGAACCCGCCGCCGCCCCGCCGCGCCGCAGCACCAAGCGCCGCTGGCTGCTGCTCGCCGCCGCTATCGGCTTCCTCGGCCTCGGCGGCGCCTACGCCGTCTGGTGGGACCGCGTCGGCCGCTTCGAGGTGGACACCGACAACGCCTATGTCGCCGGTAACGTCATCCAGGTGACGCCGCAGGTCTCCGGCACCATCGTCGCCATCCATGCCGACGACACCGACTTCGTCCAGACCGGTCGAACACTGATCGAAATCGACGACGCCGACGCCCGTCTCGCGCTGGAACAGGCCAAAGCCGAGCTCGCGCAGACGGTGCGGGAAGTGGCGACGCTGTTCAGCATGGATGGCGCCCTCAACGCCGTGGTCTCGGCCCGCGAGGCAACCCTGGCGCGCGCCGAGCAGGACCTCGCCAGACGCCAGAAGCTCGCCAGCAGTGGCGCCGTCTCGGCCGAGGAACTCAAGCACGCCAGCGACACCTTGCAGGAGGTGCAGGCGCAACTCGCCGGCGCCCGCAGCCAGGCCGAGGCCAACCGCGTGCTGATCGACAACACCACCATCGCGGACCATCCACGCGTGCTGCGCGCCGCGTCGAAAGTGCGGGACGCCTGGCTGGCGCTGCGCCGGTGCAGCGTGCCGGCGCCGGTCTCCGGCCAGGTGGCGCGGCGCAGCGCGCAGCTTGGCCAGCGCACCACGCCCGGCGTTGCGCTGATGACTATCGTGCCGCTGGAGCAGGTCTGGGTCGATGCCAACTTCAAGGAAGCGCAACTGCGCGAGGTCCGTATCGGCCAGCCGGCGGAACTGACCGCCGATATCTACGGCGGCGGCGTGGTCTACCACGGCCGGGTCGTCGGGCTGGCGGCCGGCACCGGCGGCGCCTTCTCCTTGCTGCCGGCGCAGAACGCCACCGGCAACTGGCTGAAGGTGGTGCAGCGCGTGCCGGTGCGCATCGCGCTCGACCCTGCCGAGGTCAAAGCACATCCGCTGCGCATTGGCTTGTCCATGCAGGTGGCGGTGCGGGTCGAGGACCAGAGCGGCAAGCTGCTCTCCATCGGCCGCCAGCGCGACACCGCAACCACCTCGGTGTTCGAGGATCTCGATCACGATGCCGCCCCGCTGATCGCCCGGATCATCGCCGACAACACCGCCGCCGCGCCGCAGGCCGGGCACACCGCGGCCGCGCGCTAGATGGCCCAGCCCCCCGGTCCGGCGCCGCTCCCGCCGCTGGTTGGCGGGCGGCTGGTCGTCGCCACCGTGGCGCTGTCGCTGGCCACGTTCATGAACGTGCTGGACACCACCATCGCGAATGTGGCGCTGACCAACATTGCCGGCGACCTCGGCGTCAGTCCCAGCCAGGGCACCTGGGTCATCACCTCGTTCGGCGTTGCCAACGCCATCGCCGTGCCGCTGACCGGTTGGCTGAGCCAGCGTCTGGGGCCGTTGCGGCTATTCATTTCTTCAGTGCTGCTGTTCACCCTGGCTTCGCTGCTGTGCGGCCTGGCCGGCAGCCTGGAGGTTCTGCTGGCATGCCGCGCCTTCCAGGGAGCGGTGGCGGGGCCGATGATCCCGCTGTCGCAAGCCCTGCTTTTGCAAAGCTACCCGAAGGAGAAAGCCGGCATGGCGATCGCCTTCTGGTCGATGACGACGGTGGTTGCGCCGGTGATGGGCCCGGTGCTCGGCGGCTGGCTGACGGACAACCTGTCCTGGCCGTGGATTTTCTACATCAACGTGCCGTTCGGCCTGATCTCCGCATGGCTGACCTGGCTGGCGCTGCGCGGGCGGGAATCACCAACGCGCAAGCTTCCCGTCGATTTCGTCGGCCTGATCCTGCTGGTCGTCTGGGTCGGCGCCACGCAGATCATGCTGGACAAAGGCAAGGAACTCGACTGGTTCGCGTCGAGCGAAATCGTTTCTCTGGCCTGCGTGGCGATCGTCGCCTTCACCTTCTTCCTGATCTGGGAACTGACCGAGGTGCGGCCCATTGTCGATCTGACGTTGTTTCGTGGCAGAAATTTCACCGTGGGATCGATCGCGATCACCCTGGGCTACGCGGTGTTCTTCGGCAACGTCGTGCTGATCCCGATGTGGCTGCAACGTTTCATGGGCTACACCGCAACCTGGGCGGGGCTGATGACGGCGCCCGTGGGTTTCTTTGCGTTGCTGCTCTCGCCGGTGGTGGGACGGCTGATGGATCGTATCGATCCTCGGGTCTTCGCCACGGTTTCGTTCCTGGTTTTCGCCGCCTGCGGCTTCTGGCGCTCCGGCTTCAGCCCGGACGTCGATCCCCGGACCATTGCGGCGACGCACCTGCTGCAAGGCATTGCCATGGCGACGTTCTTCATTCCGCTAACCGCAATCATCCTCTCCGGAATGGAGCCGCAACGGGTGCCCGCGGCCTCCGGCCTATATAACTTCATGCGCATCATGGCGGGATCGTTCGCAGCCTCGACCTGGACGACGCTGTGGGAGGACGGTGCGACCCGGCACCATGCCTACCTGACCGAGAGCGTCACCGCCGGTACCGCAGCGGTCGGGGATACACTCGGCACGATCCAGGGTCTCGGCACGAGTTCGTTGCAGGCCTATGCGATACTTGATCAGGAAGTCACACGGCAGGCATATATGCTGTCGGCAACCAATCTGTTCCAGCTTACGGGCGGGTTGTTCGTTGCGCTGATCGTGCTGATCTGGCTGGCGCATCCGCGGCGGAAGCCCGGCCCATGACCAAAGCGGGGAGAGCACCCCGCCCGTCTTCTTTTCCGCCGCGTGGCCGCAGCGCTCAGCGGGATGCCGCCCGGACCTGAGCGGCCATCGCCCGCACCAGCACCAACCCCTGCTGCAACTGATAATCCGTCGCCGGCTTCTCCGGATCGAGGGCCGGCCAGCCCACGGGCGGCAGTTTCTGAATATTCCGCGCTTCAGCGGGTACATCGGCCGGTGGCGGCGGGACTTCCGCCTGACTGCCACCATCATTGGTGAGGATGTGCCGCAAATCAGCCTCGTGCTCCGGACCGAAATGCGACTGGGGCGTGCGCGTCTCCTCCACCTCGACATTCGGAGTGATGCCCAGGCCCTGGATGGAGCGGCCCGACGGCGTGTAGTAGCGGGCGGTGGTCAGCCGCAACGCACCGTTGCCGTTCAGCGGGATCAGCGTCTGCACCGAACCTTTGCCGAACGAACGGGTGCCCAGCACCAGGGCGCGGTTATCATCTTGCAGCGCCGCCGCGACGATCTCGGCGGCCGAGGCCGTGCCGTTGTTCGTCAGCACCACGACCGGCAAATGCGGGGCCACGAGGGCCGCGCCGGGCTTGGCCGACCAGCTTTCGTTGTCCGTGGGGTGGCGGCCGCGGGTGGAGACAATGCCGCCATGGTCGAGGAAATCGTTCGACACTGCGATGGCCTGGTCCAGCAGCCCGCCCGGATCGTTACGCAGATCGAGAATCAGCCCATCCAGCCGCCCGCCCGCCTCCGCCCGCAGCGACTTCAACGCCGCATGCACGCCGCTATCGGTCTGCTCGGTGAATTCACTGATGCGGATGACGCCGACACCGCCGATCAGCCGGCTTTTCACCGTCTCGATATGGATCATCTGCCGGGTCAAGGTCAGTACGATCGGGTCTTCCACGCCCTGCCGCTTGACGATCAGATGCAGCACCGTGTTGGGCGGACCGCGCATCGCGGTGATCGCATCATCGAGGCTCAGGCCCTCCACCGACTTGCCGTTGACCGACGTGATCAGGTCGCCCGGCTTCATGCCGGCGCGCGAGGCCGGCGTTCCATCGATCGGACTGACCACCTGGATCAGGCCGGCATTGTCGGTGAGTTCCAGCCCGACACCGCCGAACTGGCCGGAGGTCTCGGTCCGCATTTCATGCCACTGCTGCTCGGTCATGTAGGCGCTGTGGGGATCCAGCCCGGTCAGCATGCCGTTCAAGGCGTTCTCAACGAGTTTTCGGTCGGAAACCGGATCGACATAGTCGCTGCGAACCTGTTTCAGCACATCAGCGAACAGGGCCAGCAACCTGTAGGTTTGCTGCTGATCGGATCCCTGAGCGGCGGCGGACCGAATTTCCAGCGCGTGCAATAGCGTCGTGCCGCCGGGTGCCAGGGCAATCCCCGCAGCGAAGCTTGTTCCCGCCAGAAGGGCGGCTCCAATGCGTACAAATTTCATCGGCTGATCCTGCCCGGACGGAATATGACGGGCAAGTATAATGGGCTTGATACACCCGCCCTGATGTCCCGCTGCTTACAACACCATCATCATTGTGATGGGAACCCGCGGCTTTTCCCCGGTGGCGTTCGCCTGATAGGCTCGATCCGAACGCAGCCAACGGAGGGGAAACGCGCCATGGATCTGGGACTGCAAGGCAAGAAAGCCATCGTTTGCGCCGCCAGTAAGGGACTCGGGCGGGCCTGCGCGATCTCATTGGCGCGTGAGGGGGTGGAGCTGGTGATCACCGCCCGCACCGCTTCGACCCTGGAGGAGACCGCCGAGGACATCCGCCGGCTGACCGGCGCCAGGGTTACGCCGGTGGCCGGCGATATCGGCACGGAGGAGGGCAGGGCGGCCGCGCTGGCGGCCTGTCCGGCGCCGGATATCCTCGTGAACAACAACGGCGGCCCGCCGTACGGCGATTTCCGCGACTGGGATCGCGACACCTGGATCAAGGCGATCGACGGCAACATGCTGGCGCCGATTTTCCTGATCCGCGCCGTGATCGATGGCATGATCGAGCGGAAGTTCGGCCGCATCGTCAACATCACCTCGGGGTCCGTGAAGTCGCCGATACCGGAACTGGGCATGAGCAACGGCGCTCGGGCCGGCCTGACCGGGTTCGTTGCGGGTTTGGCGCGGCAGGTCGCGCGGCATAACGTCGTGATCAACAACCTGCTGCCCGGACCGTTCCTGACCGATCGCTTGCGCGGCGGCCTCGAGAAGGCGGCCCGCGAAAGCAACCGCTCGGTGGACGAGGTTATCCAGGAGCGCACCGCCAAGACCCCGGCCGGCCGCGTCGGCGACCCGGCCGAGTTCGGCGACGCCTGCGCGTTCCTCTGTTCCGCCCGCATCGGCTTTATCGTGGGCCAGAACTTGCTGTTGGACGGGGGCGCGTTCAACTCGGCCAGCACGTAAGGGTCGGATTTCGCGGAGAAGACTGGCGGCGATACCATCCAACGCCGCCGATGGAGGTGGACCGCGCGTGATGGCGCGGTCAGCCATCTGCTGATACACGCCCGCGCTATGACCTTGAAGCGCTCCGACCGCACCTTCGAACTGCTTGGCCGCCTGTGGCGCGAGCACCTGATCCACCACAAGCCCCGCCTGACGCTGGTTCTGATCCTGACCCTGGCGATGGCCGGGACGACGGCGCTGTATCCCGTGGTCATCAACCACGCCTTCGACATGTTCACCAACCATGACCGCCGCATCCTGTACCAGATCCCGGTGCTGGTGGTGATCGTCACCGGCGCCAAGGCGGTGGCGCAATATTTCCAGAGCGTGCAGGTCCAGCAGGTCGTCCTGCTGGTGATCCGCGAACTGCAGGGCCGCATGTTCGCCCATCTGACCCGAGCCGACCTGGCGCGGATGGAGCGCGAGGCGCCGGCGCAGTTGGCGGCACACTTCACCACCGACGCGGCAACCATCCGCGAGGCGCTGACCCGCGCCGTGAACGGGGTCGCCGATGTCGTCACGGTCATCGGCCTCGTCGGCAGCATGATCTACCTGAACTGGGTGCTGTCGCTGATCGCCGCCGCCCTGTATCCGCTCGCGGTGATGCCGATCGAGCGCATCGGCCGGCGCGTGCGCAAGGCCTCGGGCGGGATGCAGGAGAGCGTCGGCGAAACCGCCGCGCTGCTGAACGAGAGTTTTGCGCAAGCCCGCACCGTCCGCGCCTACCGCCTGGAAGCCAGCGAAAGCCGCCGGGCGGAGGCGGCGTTCCAGAAGCTGTACAAGTCGCTGCTGCGGATGACCAAGAGCCGCTCGCGCGTGGAACCGATCCTGGAGGTTCTCGGCGGAGCGGCGGTGGCCGCCGTCATCGGCTTCGAGGGCTGGCGCGCGGCGGTCAGCGACCACGCCCTGGGCGACTTTACCGGCTTCGTGGCGGCCCTGCTGATCGCCGCCCGTCCGTTGCGCGCGCTGGGGTCGTTGAACGCGGCGCTGCAGGAAGGGTTGGCCGGGATGGTGCGCGTCTTCACCATCATCGATGAGAAGGCGACGATAACCGACGCGCCCGATGCGGTTCCGCTGCCCCCGGGCCGCGGGCATGTCGTGTTCGACGATGTGCGCTTCGTCTATCCGGACGGGCGCGAGGGACTGCGCGGCCTGAGCTTCGAGGCCCTGCCCGGCACCACGGTCGCGCTGGTCGGCCCCTCCGGCGGGGGCAAGTCGACCGCCCTGGCGATGATCCCGCGTTTGCAGGACGCGTCGGGCGGGGCGGTCCGCATCGACGGCGCCGATGTCCGCTCGGTCACCTTGGCGAGCCTGCGCGATTCCATCGCCTATGTCGGGCAGGACGCGCTGCTGTTCGACGACACCGTGGCGGCGAATATCGGCATGGGCCGTCCCGGCGCGGCCGCGGCGGAGATCGAGGCTGCCGCCGAAGCGGCCGCCGCCGCCGGGTTCATCGCGGCTTTGCCATTGGGATACGAGACGGTGGTGGGTCCGGGTGGGCAGCGTCTGTCCGGCGGGCAGCGCCAGCGCGTCGCGCTGGCCCGGGCGCTGCTGCGCAATCCGCGCATCCTGCTGCTGGACGAGGCGACCAGTGCGCTGGATACCGAGAGCGAGGCGGCGGTCCAGGAGGCGCTGGTGTCGCTGCGGAAGGGACGCACGACGATCGTCATCGCGCATCGCCTGTCCACGGTGCGCGACGCCGATCTGGTGGTGGCCCTGGCGGAGGGGCGGGCGGAGGAGAGCGGGACGCACGCGGCGCTGCTGGCGCATGACGGGCTGTATGCGCGGCTGGTGCGGAGCCAAAGCCTGCTGGAGGTGTAGCTCAGTTGAACGCCATGCCGCCGGACAGCGCGACGGTCTGTCCGGTCATGTAGGCGTTGCCGATCAGCATCACCACCACCTGCGCCACTTCCTCGCTGGTGCCGAAGCGGCCGAGCGGGATGCGGGCGGCGGAGGATGCGAGGCCGGCCTTCACCATGTCGGTTTCGATCAGCGACGGGGCGACGGCGTTGACGGTGATGCCCTGCTTGACCAGGCGAGCGGCGTAGCCTCGGGTCACGCCCTCCACGCCGGCCTTGGAGGCGTTGTAATGCAGGCCGACGCCGCCTGCGCCTCGGGCGGCGCCGGAGGAGATGTTGACGATTCGGCCCCAGTTTTGCGCACGCATGTGCGGCAGGACCGCGTGGGTGCAGAGGAAGACGGATTTCAGGTTGACCGCGATGGTCTGGTCGAAATCGGCCTCGGTGAGGTCGTCGATACCGCGGATCAGGGCGATTCCGGCGTTGTTGACCAGGATGTCCGGGGCGCCGAGGCGGCTGGTCATATTGGCGACCATGGCGGCGACGGCGGTGCTGTCGGATACGTCGGCGGCGATGGTGATGGCGCGGCGGCCGATGGCGGTGACGGAGGCCGCGACGCTTTCCGCCTCGGCGAAGCGTTGGCGGTAGTTCACCGCGACGTCCGCCCCGGCTTCCGCCAGGGCGAGCGCGATGGCGGCGCCGATGCCGCGGGAGGCGCCGGTGACCAGGGCGATGCGGCCGGTGAGGTCAGGGAGCAGGGGCATGGGGTGCGTGTCCCTATATTGAAGTGCCCGGCAACTTGGCGCCTACGCCTTGGCAGGCTTCTCTTGCGTTAGCTGTCCAGGAATGGATCGAGGACGGCGACACCAAGCGGCTGAAAATGGCGAAGGTTTCTGGTCAAAATCGTCAGCCCGCGGTGCATTGCCGTTGCGGCGATGGCAATATCCGGGAAGCCCGGCGAAAGCCCGGCCGCTCGTGCTTTTCCGGATAGTTGCCCTGCCGCGCGGGCGGTGTCGAGCTCCAGCGGGAGTACCCGGTCGCCATAAAGGTCGAGCACCGCATCGAGCCAGTCGGACAGCACCGCAGCCTTGCGGTGCGCTTTGCGGCGACGCGCGAAGGCGATACCCGCCTCAATTTCAGCGACCGTGACAACCGACAGGAACAGGTTATCCGTCCGCAACTCCAGCCATCGGACAACCGAGATATCGCGGCCCGCGCGTGCGGGCGCGGTTTCCGAAATGACATTCGTGTCGAGCAGGAAACCGGTCACACAGGGAAATCACGCAGTGGGGTCTCGTCACGCTCCGGCAGATCGCCCGGTTCCAGCGGTGCCGATGTGAGAAGACGAGCGAACGAAGGGATGTGGCTAAGGCGCTGCCACTCCTGATAGCCCATGAGAACGGCGGTGGGCTTGCCGTGGCGTGTGATGATCGCGGACTCGCCGTGGCTAACCTCCTCAACGATCGCGGAAAGGGCTGACTTGGCGTCTCGCAACTGAATTTCGCGCACCGTGGTTACCTCGCAGATGTCAGACTACAGTAGTCTAGCAATGAGATGCGTTCAAGAAAATCCGCTCGCTATCCCGACGACCGCGCGTGCACCCGCGCCAAAGAAAAAGGCCGGCGGCATCCCTGCCACCGGCCCCTCATCCCGAGCGCAGCGGCAAAACCTACTCCGCCGCGGTATCCGTCAGCCGCGCATTCTCGTTCCACAGCGTCCGCTGATCGCGCCCCGCCGCCACCGCCCGCAGACGGTTCATCACCGCCCCGGTGCCCGCCGGGATCAACCGCCCGACGATGACGTTCTCCTTCAGCCCCATCAGGCTGTCGGTCTTGCCCGCCGTCGCCGCCTCGGTCAGCACCCGCGTCGTCTCCTGGAACGAGGCCGCGCTGATGAAGCTGTTGGTCTGCAACGACGCCTTGGTGATGCCCTGCAACACCGGCATCGACAGCGCCGGACGCTCGTCCTTCATCAGCTTGCTGTTGATCTGGTCGAACTCCGTCCGATCGACCTGCTCCCCGGTCAGGAACGTCGTATCGCCCGGATCGAGGATTTCCACCTTCTGCAGCATCTGGCGGACGATCACCTCGATATGCTTGTCGTTGATCTTCACGCCCTGCAGCCGGTAGACGTCCTGGATTTCGTTCACCAGGTAGTCGGACAGCGCCTCCACACCCATCACCTTGAGGATGTCGTGCGGCACGCGCGGCCCATCGACCAGCGGGTCGCCCCGGCGGACGAAGTCGCCTTCCTGAACCGAGATGTGCTTGCCCTTCTGGATAAGGTACTCGGTTTCCTCGCCCGTCTCATCGTTCTTCACGATGATCCGGCGCTTGGCCTTGTAGTCCTTGCCGAACTCCACCCGCCCATCGATTTCCGCAATGACCGCGTGATCCTTCGGACGCCGCGCCTCGAACAGTTCCGCCACCCGCGGCAGACCGCCGGTGATGTCACGCGTCTTCGAACCCTCGCGCGGGATACGCGCGATCACGTCGCCCGCCTGCACGATGGCGCCATTGTCCACCGACAGGATTGAGTCCGGCGCCAGGAAGTACCGCGCGTCGGTGTTGTTATCCAGCCGGATGACCTCGCCCTTGTCGTCCTTCAACTGCAACCGAGGCCGCAGATCGATGCTCTTCGACCCCTGCTTGTAATCGACGACGACCTTGGAGGTCAGGCCGGTCACCTCATCCATCCGCTCCATCAGGGTGATGCTGTCGATCAGGTCGATATACTCGACCTTACCCGCGCGCTCCGTGATGATCGGCAAGGTGAACGGATCCCATTCGGCCAGCTTCTGGCCGCGGGTCACCACCTGGTTCTCCTCCGCCAGCAACCGCGCACCATACGGCACCCGGAACCGCGCCCGCTCGCGCCCTTTGTCGTCCACCAGTACGATTTCGCAGTTGCGAGACATCACCACGAGCGCGCCGGTGCTGTTGGCGATCACGTTGCGGTTGCGCACGGTGATCGTGCCCTCGTGGCTGGCCTCGACGCTGGACGTCTCCGCCCCGCGCTGCGCCGCACCGCCGATGTGGAAGGTGCGCATCGTCAACTGCGTGCCCGGCTCACCGATCGACTGGGCGGCAATGACGCCGACAGCCTCACCGATATTCACCGGCGTGCCGCGTGCCAGATCGCGGCCGTAGCAGTGGCCGCAGACGCCGATATGCGACTCGCAGGTCAGCACGGAGCGGATCTTCACCGCCTCAACGCCGGCCGATTCCAGCAGTTCGGCTTCCGCTTCCTCGATCAGGGTGTTGTTGGGCAACAGCACCTTGCCGGTTGCGGGATCATGCACGTCCTCGGCCGTGGTGCGGCCCAGGGTCCGTTCCGACAAAGACGACACGACCTCACCGCCGTCCATGACCGGCTTGACGGTCAGGCCGCGTTCGGTGCCGCAATCTTCCTCGACGATGATGCAATCCTGCGCCACGTCCACCAGGCGGCGGGTCAGATAGCCGGAGTTCGCCGTCTTCAACGCCGTATCCGCCAACCCCTTGCGGGCGCCGTGGGTGGAGTTGAAGTACTCGAGAACGGTCAAGCCTTCCTTGAAGTTGGCGATGATCGGCTGCTCGATGATCTCGCCCGACGGCTTGGCCATCAGCCCGCGCATGCCGGCCAACTGGCGCATCTGCGCGGGCGACCCACGCGCGCCGGAGTGCGACATCATCCACACCGAGTTGGTGGCGACGCCCTTCTCCTGCTTGCTGATCTCCTTCATCATCGCCTTGGCGACGTCGTCGGTGCAGCGCGACCAGGCATCGACCACCTTGTTGTAGCGCTCACCGGCGGTGATCAGGCCGTCCTGGTACTGCTGCTCGAAGTCCTTCACTTCGGTCTGCGTCGCAGTTATCAGCGTGCCCTTGCTGTCCGGGATGATCAGGTCGTCCTTGCCGAACGAAATGCCCGCCTTCGCCGCCTGCGCAAACCCGAGGCCCATGAGTCTATCGGCGAAGATCACGCACTCCTTCTGACCGCAATGGCGATAGACCATGTCGATCACGTCGGAGACGCTTTTTTTCGTCAACTGCCGGTTGATCAGGGAGAACGGTACGTCCGGATGCTTCGGCAGGATCTGCGCAATCATCATTCGGCCCGGAGTCGTCACCACAATCGGCCGGATCGGATTGCCGCCGGCATCCACCGTCTCATATCGCGCGCGGATCTTGTCGTGCAGCGTGACCCGCTTGGCGAACAGCGCGTGCTCGATCTCGCCGATCTTGCCGAAGGCGGGCGCCTCGTTGTCCGGCGTGTCCTTGAACAGCGCGGTTTCCAGCGACAGGTAGTAAATCCCGAGGACGATATCCTGGCTGGGCACGATGATCGGCTTGCCGTTCGCCGGGCTGAGGATGTTGTTCGTCGACATCATCAGCACGCGGGCTTCCAACTGCGCTTCCAGCGACAGCGGCACGTGCACCGCCATCTGGTCGCCGTCGAAGTCGGCGTTGAAGGCGGTGCAGACCAGCGGGTGGAGCTGGATCGCTTTTCCTTCAATTAGCACCGGTTCAAAGGCCTGGATGCCCAGGCGGTGCAAGGTCGGCGCGCGGTTCAGCATCACCGGATGCTCGCGGATGACCTCCTCCAGGATGTCCCAGACCTCGGGACGCTCCTTCTCCACCATCCGCTTGGCGGCCTTGATGGTGGTGGCGTGGCCGTATTTCTCCAGCTTCGAGTAAATAAACGGCTTGAACAGCTCGAGCGCCATCTTCTTCGGCAGGCCACACTGGTGCAGCTTCAGCTCCGGACCCACCACGATGACCGAACGGCCGGAGTAATCGACGCGCTTGCCGAGCAGGTTCTGCCGGAAGCGGCCCTGCTTGCCCTTCAGCATGTCGGACAGCGACTTCAGCGGACGCTTGTTGGCGCCGGTGATGGCGCGGCCGCGGCGGCCGTTGTCGAACAGGGCGTCAACCGATTCCTGCAGCATGCGCTTTTCATTGCGGACGATGATGTCCGGCGCGCGCAGCTCGATCAGCCGCTTCAGGCGGTTGTTGCGGTTGATCACGCGGCGATACAGGTCGTTCAGGTCCGAGGTCGCGAAGCGGCCGCCATCCAGCGGCACCAGCGGGCGCAGCTCGGGCGGGATCACCGGGACGACGTCCAGGATCATCCAGTCCGGACGGCAGCCGGATTCGCCGAACGCCTCGATAAGCTTCAAACGCTTGACCAGCTTCTTGCGCTTGGCCTCCGACGTCGTCTCCTTCAAGTCGGCGCGCAGCTTGACCTTTTCCGCATCGGTGTCGATGCGGTTGAGCACCTTCTTGATCGCTTCGGCGCCGATGCCGACTTCGAACTGGTCCTCGCCGAACTCGTCCTGCTTGGACATGAGCTGGTCTTCGGTCAGCAGCTGCAGCATCTTCAGGTCGGTTGTGCCGGGTTCCAGCACGACATAGCTCTCGAAGTACAGGATCTTCTCAAGCTCTTTCAAGGTCAGATCGACCATCAGGCCGATGCGGCTGGGCAGCGACTTGAGGAACCAGATGTGGGCGACCGGGGACGCGAGCTCGATATGGCCCATCCGCTCGCGGCGCACCTTCGCCAGCGTGACCTCGACGCCGCACTTCTCGCAGATGATGCCGCGAAATTTCATGCGCTTGTACTTGCCGCACAGGCACTCGTAGTCCTTGATCGGGCCAAAGATGCGGGCGCAGAACAGGCCGTCCCGCTCCGGCTTGAAGGTGCGGTAGTTGATGGTCTCCGGCTTGCGGATTTCGCCGTACGACCAGGACCGGATCTGCTCCGGGCTGGCGATCTGAATCTTGATCTGGTCGAAAGTCATTGCCTGGCCGGTCTGGCCGAGGATCTTCATCAGTTCGTTCATGCGTTTGATACCCTTCTTATCGGCGGGTTCATCAAGTCGTCAGTCCAACACCGTCATGGTGGGCGAAGGCCCACCTTCCACGCCTTTGGCCGTGCCAACAGTAAGGCGTGGATGGCCGGCCTGCGCCGACCATGACGGGGAAACCAAAATCAAGCCGCCCGGTTATCCAGATCGACGTTCAGGCCCAAGCTCTTCAGTTCCTTCACCAGCACATTGAAGCTTTCCGGGATGCCGGCCTCGAAGTTGTCCTGCTCGCGCACGATCGCCTCATAGACCTTGGTCCGTCCGGACACGTCGTCCGACTTCACCGTCAGCATCTCCTGCAAGGTGTAGGCAGCGCCGTAAGCCTCCAGCGCCCACACCTCCATCTCGCCGAAGCGCTGGCCGCCGAACTGAGCCTTGCCGCCCAACGGCTGCTGGGTCACCAGCGAGTATGGGCCGATCGAGCGGGCATGGATCTTGTCGTCGACAAGGTGATGCAGCTTCAGCATGTAGATGTAGCCGACAGTCACCTTGCGTTCGAACGTCTCGCCGGTGCGGCCATCGGTCAGCACGACCTGCCCCGACGTCGCCAAACCGGCCCGCGTCAGCATGCGCTCGATGTCCGCCATCCGCGCCCCGTCGAACACCGGGGTGGCGATCGGCACGCCCTTCTTCAGGTTATCGCACAGCTCGAGCAACTGAGCGGTTTCCAGCGTGGCGATCTGCTGGCTGTAGACCTCGTCGCCATAGACATCCTTCAGCATCTCCAGCAGCGCTTCGTGCTGTGCGCCGGTGCGGCGGTATTCCTCCACCAGCTCGCCGATTTGCTTGCCGAGATTGGCGCAGGCCCAGCCCAGATGCGTCTCCAGGATCTGCCCGACATTCATGCGCGACGGCACGCCCAACGGGTTCAGCACCAGGTCGACCGAGGTCCCGTCCTCCAGGAACGGCATGTCCTCGACCGGCACGACGCGCGAGACGACACCCTTGTTGCCGTGTCGGCCGGCCATCTTGTCGCCCGGCTGCAGCTTGCGCTTCACCGCGATGAAGACTTTCACCATCTTCATCACGCCGGGCGGCAGCTCATCGCCGCGCTGCAGCTTCTCGACCTTGCTGTCGAACCGCGCCTGCAGGCGGCCGACGGCACCGTCGTATTCGCGCTTCAGGGTCTCGATGTCGGCCATCACCGCGTCGTCCTGCACGCCGATATGGCGCCAGGAGCCGCGCGGATGCTCCGCCAGAACCGCCTCGTCGATATCCGTCCCGGACTTGATGCCCTTGAACCCGCCCGACGCCTTGTGGCCGAGCAACTTCTCACGCAGCCGGTTCAGGAACGACCGCTCCTGGATCGCCTTCTCGTCGTCGCGGTCCTTGGCAAGGCGTTCGATCTCGGAGCGTTCGATCGCCATCGCGCGCTCGTCCTTGTCGACGCCGCGGCGGCTGAACACGCGGACATCGACGATGGTGCCCGTCACGCCCGGCGGCAGCTTCAGCGAGGTGTCGCGCACGTCCGACGCCTTCTCGCCAAAGATCGCCCGCAGCAGCTTTTCTTCCGGAGTCATGGGGCTTTCGCCCTTCGGCGTGACTTTGCCCACCAGGATGTCGCCCGGGTTCACCTCGGCGCCAATATAGACGATGCCGGCTTCGTCGAGGTTCTTCAGCGCCTCTTCGCCGACATTCGGGATGTCGCGGGTGATTTCCTCCTGGCCCAGCTTGGTATCGCGCGCCATCACCTCGAACTCTTCGATGTGAATGGAGGTGAACACGTCGTCGCGGGCGATCCGCTCGCTGATCAAGATGCTGTCTTCGAAGTTGTAGCCATTCCACGGCATGAACGCGACCAGCACGTTCCGCCCCAGCGCCAGTTCGCCCAGCTCGGTGGACGGGCCGTCGGCGATGATGTCGCCCTCGAACACCCGGTCACCGACCTTCACCAGCGGACGCTGGTTGATGCAGGTGGACTGGTTGGAGCGCATGAACTTCCGCAGGCGATAGATATCCACGCCCTTGGTCGTCGCGTCCTCGTTCGTCGCCCGCACCACGATACGCGCGCCGTCGATCTGATCGACGATGCCCGGCCGGCGGGCGACGATCGTCGCACCGCTGTCGCGTGCCACCGCGGCTTCCATGCCTGTCCCTACGAGCGGAGCGTCCGCCCGGATCAACGGCACAGCCTGCCGCTGCATGTTCGACCCCATCAGCGCGCGGTTGGCGTCATCGTTCTCCAGGAACGGGATCAGCGCCGCGGCCACCGAGACCAACTGCTTCGGCGAGACGTCGATCGCGGTCACGTCCTCCGGCTTCACCAGCCGGAAGTCACCCTGCTTGCGCACCGACACCAGGTCCTGGGTAAACCGTCCGCCGCCGTCCATCGGCGCGTCGGCCTGGGCGACGACCAGCCGCTCCTCCTCCATGGCGGAGAGGTAGCGCGGCTCTTTCTGCACGACGCCGTCCTTGACCAGCATGTACGGCGTCTCGATGAAGCCGTACTTGTTGACCTTGGCGTAGGTCGCCAGCGAGTTGATCAGGCCGATATTCGGGCCTTCCGGCGTCTCGATCGGGCAGATGCGGCCGTAATGCGTCGGGTGCACGTCGCGCACCTCGAACCCGGCGCGCTCCCGCGTCAGACCGCCCGGCCCGAGCGCGGACAGGCGGCGCTTATGCGTCACTTCCGACAGCGGGTTGGTCTGGTCCATGAACTGGCTGAGCTGCGAGGAGCCGAAGAACTCGCGCACCGCCGCCGCCGCCGGCTTGGCGTTGATCAGATCGTGCGGCATGACGGTGTCGATATCGACCGACCCCATGCGTTCACGAATAGCGCGCTCCATACGGAGCAGGCCGATACGGTACTGGTTCTCCATCAGCTCGCCGACGGAGCGGACGCGGCGGTTGCCGAGGTTGTCGATGTCGTCGATCTGGCCGCGGCCGTCCTTCAGGTCGCACAGCGTTTTGACGGTCTTCAGCAGGTCGTCCTTGCGCAGCACGCGCTGCGTGTCCGGCGCGTCCATGCCAAGGCGCATGTTCATCTTCACCCGGCCGACGGCGGACAGGTCGTAGCGGTCGGGATCGAAGAACAGGCCGCGGAACAGGGCTTCCGCGGTTTCCGGAGTCGGCGGCTCGCCCGGGCGCATGACGCGGTAGATGTCGATCAGCGCGTCGTCGCGGTTGGTGTTCTTGTCAACCGCCAGGGTGTTGCGAATCCACGCGCCGTTCGACTGATCGACCGCCAGTGTGGGCAGGCGGGTGATGCCGGCTTCCTCCAGCGCGGTCAGCCGGGCCTCGGCCAGCTCCTCACCGGCTTCGGCGAAGATTTCACCGGTTTCCTCGTTCACCAGGTCCTCGGCCATGTAGCGGCCGAGCAGGTCGGTGCGCCCGACCAGCACTTCCTTGGTCTTTTCAGCGATCTTGCGGGCCTGGCGGGCGGTCAGCTTCGCCTCGGCCTCGGCCACGACTTCGCCGGTGGCGGCATCGACCAGCGGCTCCAGCAACTTGATGCCGCGGAACGCATCGGGGTCGAACGGACGCGCCCAGCCCTTTGCGCTCTTGTCGAAAACCACCTTGCCGTAGAAGTGGCCGAGGATCTCCTCCTGGTCCATGCCGCGGATTTCGGTTGGATCGACAGCTTCGCCCTTGGCCTCACGCGCGGCGCGCAACTGCTCGGTCGCCGCGCTCTCCAGCGCATAGAGCAAGGTCGTCACCGGCAGCTTCCGCTTCCGGTCGATGCGGACGTAAACCAGATCCTTGCTGTCGAACTCGAAATCCAGCCAAGAGCCGCGATACGGGATCACCCGCGCCGCGAACAGGTACTTGCCGGACGAGTGGGTCTTGCCCTTGTCGTGGTCGAAGAACACGCCGGGCGAACGGTGCATCTGGCTGACGATGACGCGCTCGGTCCCGTTGATCACGAACGTGCCGTTGTCGGTCATCAGCGGCATGTCGCCCATGTAGACGGGCTGTTCCTTGATGTCGCGAATCGAGCGGGCGCCGGTATCCTCGTCCACGTCCCAGACGATCAGACGCAGGATCACTTTCAAAGGAGCGGCGAAGGTCATGCCGCGCTGGATGCACTCCTCGACGTCGTATTTCGGTTCTTCCAGCTCGTAATAGACGAACTCCAACCGGCCCCTGCCGGCGAAATCGTCGATCGGGAACACGGATTTGAACACCTCTTGCAGCCCGGACTGGGTACGGTTATCCGGACGCACGATCATTTGCAGGAACGCTTCGTAGCTGGAGCGTTGGACGTCGATCAGGTTCGGCATCGGAGCCACTTCGGGAATCCGGCCGAAGCTCTTGCGGATGCGCTTGCGCCCAGTGAAGGACCGTGTGATCGCGTTCATCGATGATCCACCTTACCGTTGACCTGCCAAACCGCTTGACTCAGCATCCATCCCGAAGCCGGGGGAATGGGTAAATTCGTTCGCCGAAACAGGAATGCGGGCGGAAATCGGCTGATTTCCACCCGCCCCTGAGATCGAAGGCCCGAAGTCTCGGCGGAGACCCCGGGCCGAAGCCGAGTTGTGGAAGCGAAGCGTTACTTCACCTCCACCTTTGCACCCGCGTCTTCCAGCATCTTCTTGATCTTCGCCACTTCGTCCTTGTTCACGCCTTCCTTCACAGGCTTCGGCGCGGCTTCCACCAGATCCTTGGCCTCCTTCAGCCCAAGACCGGTAATGGTCCGGACTTCCTTGATCACGTTGATCTTCTTGTCGCCGGCATTCGCCAGGATGACAGTGAACTCCGTCTGCTCTTCGACCGGCGCGGCAGCAGCGGCGGCAACCGGTGCTGCGGCGGCAACCGGCGCAGCAGCGGACACGCCCCACTTCTCCTCGAGAAGTTTGGACAGCTCCGCCGCCTCAAGGACGGTCAGGGTCGACAGTTCGTCAACCAGCTTTTGTAGATCGGCCATGTCGTGTGTTCCCGTAAATTAGACTTTGGTTGGTTCCATGCAAGCCGCATCGTGAGGCTTGCGGTTTGACGAGTGCGTTGCCTGCCATGCGATCACAGTATAGTGATCACGCGGCCTCGGCTTCGGCGGCCCCCTCATCCCTCTTGGCGTAGGCCCCGAAGACCCGGGCAAGCTGTCCGGCCGGTGCCTGAAGTACGCCGGCGATCCGCGTGGCAGGGGTCGAAATCATCCCCACCAGCCTGGCGCGCAGCTCGTTCAGGCTCGGCAACTCGGCAAGCGCCTTGATCCCATCCGCATTCAGCGACTGGGTTCCGAGCGCACCGCCGACAACGACGAACTTGTCATTGGTCTTGGCGAACTCGACAGCGACCTTCGCCACCGCTACCGGATCCGTCGCCCAGGCGAGGGCAATCGGTCCCTTAAGCAATGTCTTGAGGCTGTCGAACTGGGTCCCATCCAGAGCGAGGTTGGTCAGCCGGTTCTTCGCGACTTTGTAAGTTGCCCCCGCGTCTCCCATCTTGCGCCGTAAAGCCGTTACCTCGGCGACCGTCAGACCCGCATTGCGGGTGACGACGATCATCGACGTAGCGGACAGCGCCTCATGGAGCCCGGTGACGAACTCGCGCTTCTCCGTACGATCCACGTTTCGTCTCCGTTCGGCCCGTCATCCCGCGCGAGGCGGAACGCCGGGCCTGGTTGCCCAAGAACCATCCGGCCAAAGCCGAACGGCCCGGTTCGCCTGTCCTGGAACCACCAAAAATCCACGGGGAACACCGTCACCCCGGAATATCTGGCTTCCCCATCTGCCGCGCGCGGACCCAAAGATCCATTAAACCGTCACCCCGGCAAGCCGAGGCAAAGGGACGTGCGGTCTTGGACAGGTTCGGAAAGGCAGACCCTCGGGCTAAACCCGAGGGCAAGGCCCTTCCTGTCCGCCGGAACCCGGATGACCGGATGCCGGCGTATCTCGCTAGGCGATCGAGCTCACATCGACCCGCACGCCGGGTCCCATCGTGGAGCTGATCGACACCTTCTGTACATATGTGCCCTTGGCGCCGGTGGGCTTCGCCTTCTGGACCGCGTCGGCCAGGGCCTTGGCGTTCTCCAGCAGCTTGTCCTCCTCGAAGGAGACCTTGCCGATACCGGCATGAATGATACCGGCCTTTTCGGCACGGAACTCGACCTGACCGGCCTTCGCCGCGGTGACCGCGCCCTTGACGTCCATGGTGACCGTGCCGAGGCGCGGGTTCGGCATCAGGCCGCGCGGACCGAGCACCTTACCGAGCCGACCGACGACGCCCATCATGTCCGGGGTCGCGATGCAGCGGTCGAAGTTGATTTCGCCGGCCTGGATCTTCTCGGCCAGATCCTCGGCGCCGACGACGTCGGCCCCGGCGGCCAGAGCTTCCTCGGCCTTCGCGCCGCGCGCGAACACGCCGACGCGGACGGTCTTGCCGGTGCCGTTCGGCAGGCTGGTCAGCCCGCGCACCATCTGGTCCGCATGACGCGGATCGATGCCGAGATTCATCGACATCTCGATGGTTTCGTCGAACTTCGCCTTGGAGATCGACTTGATCAGCTTGATCGCATCGGCCAGCGGATAGACCTTGCTGCTGTCAACGGCCTTGCGGGCGGCGGTGAGGCGCTTGTTCTTGGCCATCGATCAGCCCTCCACCACGGCGAGGCCCATCGAGCGGGCGGAACCGGTCAACATGCGGACGGCCGCCTCGATGTCGTTGGCGTTCATGTCCTTCATCTTGATCGCGGCAATTTCGCGCAACTGCGTTTGCGTCACCTTGCCAACCAGGGCGCCCTTGCCGACGGTCGTGCTGCCTTTGGTGATCCCGGCCGCCTTCTTCAGGAAGTAGGTGTTCGGCGGGGTCTTGGTAACGAACGTGAAGGTGCGGTCCGCATACGCGGTGATCACCACCGGGATCGGCATCCCGGGTTCCATCGCCTGAGTGAAGGCGTTGAATTCCTTCACGAAAGCCATGATGTTCAGGCCGCGCTGGCCGAGTGCCGGGCCGACGGGCGGCGACGGGTTGGCCTTGCCGGCCGGAATCTGCAGCTTGATGTAACCGACGATTTTCTTCGCCATGACAATCCCTGGTCCTTGTTCCCGAGGGACCGCGGTGCATGCGATTGCCAGACGTCATTTCTGACGACGGGCGATCTCCCGCGTTCCAAAAGAGGCGCGCGTATAGGGGACGGCAGCCGGACTGTCCAGCGGAATCTTCGGATCGCCCGTCTCTCGCCATCGAATGACAATATATGACAACGTAATATAAACTTAATCCGAACGACCAATCGCGGCGGCTTGAAACCCTCTAGGCGGCATCATCTCGGCCCCTTTCAGGATTTCTGCAACTATGACGCGCACCTCCAAAATTGCCAGCCTGTCGCTGCTGGCCGGCGGCATCGCCGCCGGTTTCGGCACCTCGGCCTACGCTTCGGATTTCTCTTTCGACCCGAACGCTATCATCGTCAGCGAAAGCACGTTCGTGCCGAATGTCGGCGAGGCGAATGCTCTGACCGTTGGCTCGCCAATCATCGTGGACGGGACCGCGGAGGCCGGAACAACCGGGAACGCGACCGCGACCGACGCCAATCTGAGCGTATTCACGAACTCCAGCGTCGATGGCAATTTCGGCATCACCGCGCCGCTGACGCTGATCCAGATCAACCCGACCACTGGGGCCCAGGTCGCCCCGTCGCTGACGCTCCCGCCATCGCAGATCGTGACCAGTTTCTCGTCCAAGTCCGAGGGGTCGATCTATCTCTCACAGAACGGCCAGAGTCTGACCGTCGCCGGCTACAACGTATCGGACGGCCGCAACGCTGTCGGCGCCCTGGACGTCTCGAACGCCAGCACCTCCGCCGCCAACGGCAACCCGAGCGGCTCGGGCAACTCCAACGGCATCGCCAACCGCACCGTCGCGCAGATTGCCACCGACGGGACGGTCTCCACCACGAACTTCAACGCCTACAGCGGCAACAACCCGCGCGGCGCGATCCTCGCCAACGGCACCTATTATACGGTTGGCAACGGCAACGCCGGCAACACCGGTGTCGAGGCGCTGACGCCGGGCAACAGCGCGACGCAAACCACCACGGCGAACAACTCCACCCAAATCGGCAATTATAGCGTCACCCAGCAGGGCTACGCGGCGGACAAGCCGATCAAGGACAACAACTTCCGCGGCGAGACGATCTTCAACAACACGCTGTATGTGACCAAAGGCAGCGGCAGCAACGGCATCGACACCGTCTACCAGGTCGGCGCCAGCGGTGCGCTCGCGAACGGTGCAAACCTGCCGGCCAATGCGCCGATAACGATTCTGCCCGGTCTCCCGACCGGGCTGGCAAAGCCCGGTGCGGACTACACGCCGTTCGGCCTGTTCTTTGCGAACAGCACGACGCTGTATGTCGCCGACGAGGGCACCGGCGACGCGGCCGATGTCGGCCTCGGCAGCCACGCCGGCCTCGAGAAATGGAGCCTCGTCGGCGGCACCTGGCAACTGGACTACACATTGCAGACCGGCCTGGTCGGGATGACCCAGACCTACGATGCCGCGAATGGCGACGGCCTGATCGGCACGGTCACGGAAGAAGGCCTGCGCGACATCACCGGCGTGGTCAACGCGGACGGCACCGTGACGATCTACGGCGTCACCTCCACCACCGACAATATGCCCAAAATGGACAATGGGGCCGATCCCAACCAGTTGGTGTCGATCACCGATGTGCTGGGCGATACCAGCGGCACCCAGGTGACCGGAGAGGACTTCAACACCTTGATCCAGGCGACACCCGGCACGGTGATCCGTGGCGTATCCGGCGCGCCGGTGCCGGAGCCTGCTTCATTCGCCCTGCTGGCCGCCGGCCTGGCCGGTCTAGGGTACGTCCGCCGCCGCCGCGGCTGACGCGCTTCCGCTTGTCGTCATGGTCCGGTGCGGCTCCGGGCCATGACAGCGTCCTTGCACATGCGGCCCGTGCAATTGGTGCAGTGCAGGATTGACGAACAACGCCGTCTGGCGATCATGGGAGCGCTATACTGGTTGCCATCGCGGACGCATTGCATGATCTCATTCTCGACTCGCATTTTTCTGGGCTGCGTCGCTGGCGCCATTGCCGTCTTGACGTTCCACCAGACCGCCCTGCAAATCTTCTTCTGGCTGGGACTGGCGCCGCAGGCGGCATTCCGGATCGCCCAGGTGCCTCCGTTCCATGCCCCCATGGTCGCCAGCATCACCTTTTGGGGTGCGGTGTATGGCGGCGTGTTCGGCTGGGCCGCGCCTCGCCTGAGAGGACCGTTGTGGGTCAACGGCCTGGCGGCCGGGCTGTGCGCCATGCTGCTATCCTGGTTCGTCGTCCGCCCGCTCGCCGGCAACCCGATCGCATTCGGCTGGCAAACGCCCGCCATGCTGCAATCATTTGTGGCGTGTGAGCTTTGGGGTGCCGGGCTGGGCCTGATCCTGCCATTGATGCTGCCGCGCCGGCTGTGCGGAGAACGCAGCAGCCTGGATCAACATCGGCTTGCGGCCTGATACCGGAACGGAGTGTATTCCGCCGCGCGGTGCCAGCCGCGATGATCAAAGGAATTACACTCAAAATGCTAAACCGGCGTTCGGCCCTGATGCGGGCAGCAACGATTGCGCTGCTGAGCCTGTCTCTCCTGATACCGCTTGCGGCCGAAGCCGCGACGATCATGGCGGCGACGCCCATCGGCCGGACCGATCTGCCGTGGTGGCGGGCGCGGCATGAGGCCAAGCTGAAGGAGCTTGCTCAGACCAAGCCTGACCTGATCTTCCTGGGCGATTCGATCACCCAGAACTGGGAAAAATTCGGTCCGCCCGGCTGGCAGGACTTCGCGCCGGAATGGAAGCGCTTCTATGGCGACCGCAACGCGATCAATCTCGGCTTCACCGGCGACACCACGGCCAGCCTGCTATGGCGCATCCGCAACGGGGAGGTCGACCATATCGCTCCGAAAGCCGCCGTGATCCTGATTGGCGCCAATAACCTGGGCAGGGTCCATTGGTCCGCCGAGGATACCGTCACCGGCATCAACGCCATCATCGACGAGCTCCGCAAGCGCCTGCCGGACACCAAGCTCCTGCTGCTGGCGGTGTTGCCGTCGGAGCGCTCGGCCTGGGCAACGGAGACGACGGCGCAGATCAACCAGATGCTGGCGGCGAAGTATCGCGGTTCGGCCGACGTGTCATACCTCGACCTCGGGGCGATGTTCATGCGCAAGGGCGTGCTGAACCGCGACCTGTATTACGATCCCAAGCTGACGCCCGCAGATCCTCCGCTGCATCCGACCGCTCAGGGGATGGCTATGATGGCCAAGGCGATGGAGCCTCTCCTCGCCACGATGCTCAACGATCGGCCGCATTCATAGGTATGTGGCTGATCTGTACCTAGGGAGGTATGGCGATGCCGAAGGGCTATTGGATTGCGCGGCTGGATGTAACCGATCCGGTGGGGTTCAGGGAGTACGTGGCAGCCAACGGCGCCGCCTTCAGTCGGTTCGGGGCGCGATTCATCGTCCGCGGCGGCCGGTTCGAGGCGGTGGAGGGAACCGCCCGTTCACGCAATATCGTGCTTGAGTTCAAGGACTACGAGACCGCCGTCGCGTGCTATCACTCGCCCGAATACGCGGCGGCCCTCGCTTTGCGGCAGGGCCGGGCGGAGGCGGAAGTCGTGATCATCGAGGGTTATGACGGACCACAGCCGGGGTAGGATGGGGTTCCCGGCAGCATGCCGGCGGTTTGTCTCCTTTGGGGGTAAACGCTATGATTTTGCCGCTACGCGGAGAAAGCCAGATGGGGACGGTCACCCGGGTCGCCGTCACAGTGACGTTCCTGAGAATGGACCAGGCGCCGCGCGAGCCCGCGCCGGCCTTGCCGCACGCGATGCAGCTTGTCCGGGTGGAGACCCCCACCGTCGGGTTCTACCGTTACCTGTACAACACCGTGGGCAATAGCTACGTCTGGTGGCTGCGGCGCACGACCACGGACGAGGAGCTGGCCGCCCTGCTGCGGCATCGCGCGGTTGCTCTGTTCGTCCTGTATGCAAAAGGGGAGCCTGCCGGGTTCTTCGAACTGGATGCGCGAGCTTGGCCGGACATCAACCTGAGCTATTTCGGGCTCATGCCGCACGCGATCGGGAAGGGCGTCGGCTTTGCGTTTCTGCGCCGGGCGGTCGATGAGGTCTGGCGCGCCGGGGCCAAGGGCATGACGGTAAACACCTGCACCGCGGACCACCCGCGCGCCCTGCCGACATACGGGCGGGCAGGATTCTACATCGTCCGGCAGGCGCGTGAGGTCTGGAATGTCCCCAACAACCTGAACATGCCGATCCCGGCCGGCTTGAAGATCTGAAGGACCGTCATCGCGGGCGGAAACGCCCCATCGTCAGGGCGGGCGTAGGCCCGCCATTCATTCGCGCGCAAACGGCGCGGCAGCCGGCCGCCGTCGGCATAGCGCGATGCCCGCGCCCGAAAGTCAGCGCCGGGATAGCGTCCCGCGCGAGGGCGCTACCCGACCAGCTCCCGCCACTCCGCCTCGGTCATCGTCCTGACCCCCAGCTCCGCGGCCTTCCGCGCCTTCGAACCGGCATCGGTGCCGACGACCACGATATCCGTCTTCTTTGACACCGAGTCGGTCACCTTCGCACCCAGCGACTCCGCGCGCGCCTTCGCCTCCGGCCGCGTCATCGTCTCCAGCGTGCCGGTGAACACCACGGTCTTGCCGGCGATCGGGCTGTCCGCGGCGTTGGCATGTTCGGCGTCCTCGATGGTCAGTTCGGCGGCCAGTTCCTTCAGGGTTTCCACGTTGCGCGGTTCGCCGAAGAAATCCACCAGCTCCTCGGCGATGGTCGGGCCGATGCCGATGATGCTGCCCAGGGCCAGCCGCTCGTCGGAGCCAATTTGCCGCGCCGCCAGCATCTGTTCCAGCCAGTTGGCGTAGCTGCCGTAATGCCGCGCCAGCAGTTTCGCATTCGTCGAGCCGATACGCCTGATGCCGAGGGCGAAGATGAACCGCTCCAGCGGGATCGTCCGGCGCGCGGTGACGGCGCGCGACAGGTTGCGCGCGGACAGCTTTCCCCAGCCTTCGCGGGTGGCAATTTCTTCCTCGCGGTCAGGCAGTTTGAACACGTCGGCCGGGCCGTGCAGCCAACCCTCGTCGTAAAATTCCTGGATCGTCTTGTCGCCCAGCCCGTCGATGTCGAACGCGGGGCGGGAGACGAAATGGATCAGCCGCTCCACCCGCTGTGCCGGGCAGATCAGGCCGCCGGTGCAGCGCCGCACCACTTCGCCGGGCGGACGCACGGCGTGGCTGCCGCAGGCGGGGCACAGTTCGGGGAAGCGATACGGTTCGGAGGTCTCCGGGCGTCGATCGAGCACCACCGAGACGATCTGCGGGATGACATCGCCGGCGCGTTGCAGCACGACGGTGTCGCCGACGCGGATGTCCTTGCGGGCAATCTCGTCTTCGTTGTGCAGTGTGGCGCGGGCGACCAGGACGCCGCCGACATTCACCGGCTCGAGTTCCGCGACCGGGGTCAGGGCGCCGGTGCGGCCGACCTGGATGCGGATTTCGCGCAGGACTGTGGTGGCCTGCTCGGCGGGGAATTTCCAGGCGATCGCCCAGCGGGGCGCGCGCCCGACGAAGCCGAGGCGGCGCTGCAAGGCAAGGTCATCGATTTTATAGACGACTCCGTCGATGTCGTAGGCGAGGCCGGCGCGCTGGATGCCAATCTCCTGGTGGAAGGTTTCGGCGTCTTCTTCGCTGCCGAGGCGGCGGGAGAGCGGGTTAACGTCGAACCCCCGGGCTTTCAGCCATTCCAGGTATTCCCAGTGGGTGGAGGCGACCGGCTCGCTGCTCTCTCCCTGCGCATAGGCGAACAGCGAGAGCGGGCGGGTGGCTGTGATGTTGACATCGAGCTGCCGCAGGCTGCCGGCGGCGGCGTTGCGGGGATTGGCAAAGACCTTGGCGCCGGCCTCCGCCTGGGACTGGTTCAGCGCCAGGAAGTCGGCTTTGGTCATGAAGACCTCGCCGCGGATTTCGATCAGTGCGGGTGCGGCTCCGTGCAGGTGGTCGGGCACGGATTTCATCGTGCGGAGGTTGTTGGTGACGTCCTCACCTTCCATACCGTCGCCGCGCGTGGCGCCGCGGACGAAGCGGCCGTGTTCGTAGGTAAGGCTGATCGACAACCCGTCGATCTTGGGTTCGGCAACGAAGACCAGCGGCTCGGTGCGGCCGAGGAAGCGTTTGGCGCGGGTGCAGAAATCGGTGAATTCCGTGGCGTCGAAGGCGTTGTCGAGCGACAGCATCGGCACGCGGTGGCGGATTTTGGCGAAGCCGGATTCGGGCGCTCCGCCGATGCGGGTGGAGGGTGAGTCGGGGCGGATTAGCGCCGGAAAGCGGGCCTCGATCGCGGCGTTGCGGCGGCGCAGGGTGTCGTAGTCCGCGTCGGTGATCTCCGGCGCGTCATGCGTGTGGTACGCGGCGTCGTGGTGCGCGATTTCCTGCGCCAGCCGGGCGAGTTCGGCAGCCGCTTCGGATTCCGTCAGGGTGTCAATGGCGTTTTGGGATTCCGTCATGGGAGCCGCCGCTTCCGATCCCGTGGCATGGCCGGACTTGGTCCTGCCATCCACGACGTGCGGTGCCGGCTGACCCAAAGTCGTGGATGGCCGGGCCAAGCCCGGCCATGACACAAGGAAGAAGCCCTCACACCAACAACCCCTGGGGCGGCCTCTGCACCCGCAGCAGATCATCGGCCGCCGCCCTTGCCGCGTCTGACACCGTCTCTCCCGCCAGCATCCGGGCAATCTCCTCCCGCCGCTCGTCCACACCAAGCTGGCTCACCGTCGTGGACGTCCGGTCCCGGCCCGACGCCTTCGCCACCCGCAAATGCGCCGCCCCGCGCGCCGCCACCTGAGGACTATGCGTCACCACCAATACCTGAACACCCTCGGCCACGCGTGCCAAACGCTCCCCCACCGCCGCCGCCGTCGCCCCGCCGATGCCCGAATCCACTTCATCGAACACCAGGGTCGGGACCGCCGAACCGGCCGACAGCACCACCTTCATCGCCAGCATCAGCCGCGACAATTCACCCCCCGAGGCGACCCTTGCCAGCGGCCCCGGTTCCTGCCCGGGATTGGTGGCGATCAGGAAGCGCACCTGATCCGTCCCGCCCGGACCCCAGCCGGCTTCCGGCAGATCCGAAACCTCGGCAAAGAACCGCGCCTTGTCCAGCCGCAGCGGCGGAAATTCCTTTGCCACCGCCTTCTCCAGCCTGCCCGACGCGGCGGTGCGCGCGGCCGACAGCTTCCCGGCTGCCGCGGCAAACCGATCCTTTGTGTCGCGTGCCGCCTGTTCAAGTGACGCGATCTCCGCCGCCCCTGTCTCCAGCGCCGCCAACCGTGCCGCCAGCGTATCCAGCAGCTCCGGCAGATCTGGCACCGCGACACCGTGCTTGCGCGCGGCGGCGCGCAGGGCGAACAACCGCTCCTCGGACTGTTCCAGCAGCCGGGGATCCACCTCGGCATCGGCGGCAAGCCGGGTAAGCAGGGTTTCCGCCTCGGCCAGCGCTTCTTCCGCCCGTTCCAGCGCCGCGAGCGCCGGATCAGCCGGATTCACCGCCTCCGGCTGGCTGGACGGCACGAGGCGCTGCAACGACCGGGCCGCGGCACGCAACGACGAGGCCGGACCGGAACCCCGCCGATCGCGCGGAGTCAGTTCCGACAAAGCGGCGGCGATCGCCTCGGCGCGGCGTTCATTCTGTTGCAGGCGCTGGCGTTCGCGCGCCAACACATCTTCCTCGCCGAGCCGCGGCGCCAGGGTGGCGAGTTCATCGACCGCATGCCGCAGCCATTCTTCGTCGCGCTCAGCCGCCGCGATCGCTTCGCGCGCCTGTTCCAACGTCTTCACCGCATCGCGCCACGCCCGCCAGGACTCGGCAACAGCCTGGCGCACCGGCGTGGGCGTGCCGAATGCATCCAGCAAACCTGCATGCCGTGCCGGATCAGCGAGACTCATCTGCTCGAACTGGCCCTGCACTTCCACCAGCAATCCGCCAACCCGGCGCAGCAGCCCGACCCCGACCGGATGATCGTTCACGAACGCGCGCGACCGGCCGTCCTTGGTGACGATCCGGCGCAAGACGATCTCGTCCTCGGCGGTCAGGCCATGCTCGTCGAGCACCGCCGCAACCGCATGATCCTCCGGCGGGGTAAAACAAGCGGTGACGGAGGCCTGCTCGGCGGTCGCGCGCACCAGCCCGGCTTCCGCGCGGGCGCCGATGGCAAGCCCCAGGCTGTCAAGCAGGATGGACTTTCCCGCGCCGGTCTCGCCGGTCAGGACGGTCAGGCCGGGTCCGAACGTCAGGTCGAGCCGCTCGATCAGCACCACATCGCGGATCGAGAGGGCGGTCAGCATGAAGCGGGATTACGCTCAGAACACCGCATGCCACGTGCGGTAGAAGAAGCCGGGACCGGAGTCTCCGGGCGGGGCCTTGCCGTCGGGACGTGCCACACCATCGGCCAGAAGTTGGTTGTAGCTGTCGTCATACCAGACGCTGCCTGGATAATTGTAACCCAGCACCGCGGCGGTTTTCCGCGCCTGGTCCTTCAGGCCGAGCACGAGATAGATCTCGGTCAGCCGGTGCAGCGCCTCCGGGACGTGGTTGGTGGTCTGGAAATCGTCCACCACCCGCTGGAAACGCCCGATGGCGGCCTCATACAGATGCTGCTTCTGGTAGAAGCGGCCGATTTCCATCTCCTTGCCGGCGAGATGGTCGACGCACAGATCGATCTTCAGCTTGGCGTCGCGGGCGTAGGTGCTGTCGGGGAAGCGGGTCGTGACCTCCCGCAATGCGGCCATCGCCTGCTCGGTGCCCTTCTGGTCGCGCTGGATGTCGGCGATCTGTTCATAATAGCAGAGCGCGCGAAGATAATAGGCATAGGCGATGTCGCGATGCGCCGGATGCAACTGGATGAACCGGTCCAGCGTGCCGATGGCATCCGTGTATTTATTCTGCAGGTATAGCGAGTAACCCGACATCAACTGGGCATTCACCGCCCAACTGGAATACGGGTAATTTTGCTCTATCGCGGTGAACTGATCCCCGGCGGTGCTGAAGCGCCGCGCATTCAATGCATCGACGCCGTTGTTGTAAAGCTCCTCCACCGAACCGACGGAGGCTTTCTTGGCATTGTCGTCGCTGCTGCCGCATGCGGACAGCAGTGGCACAACAGCCAACGCACAAAGAGCGATAACGCGTGTCGCGCGGAGAGGCATGGGGCAACTCTTGATCATCTCCGCCTCTATATCACCGGACTCGACCGCGAATACAGGGGCAGGAAGAGATATCGAGTCCGCTTATGCCGCGGCGACGAGCGGGTCCGTGCTGACCATCCGCCACGCGTCGGCATCCGCGAACAACGCGCGCAACAGGCGGTTGTTCAACTCATGGCCGGTACGGTGGGCAACGAACCGGGCGTGCAGCGGGCCGCCCGCGAGTGCGAGGTCGCCGACGGCATCGAGCATCTTGTGGTTGGCGAACTCGCTTTCCATGCGCAGTCCGCCGACATTGAGGATTTCCGCGCCATCGACGACGATCGCGTTCTCCAGGCTGCCGCCGAGGGCCAGGCCGGCGGCACGAAGCTGCTCGACCTCCTCGGCCTGCGCGAAGGTACGGGCGGCGGCGATCTGGTGGCGGAAGCTTTGCGGGGTCAGCCGCAGCGAGCAGGACTGCCGGCCGATGGCCAATGCGGCGAAGTCGATCGACAGATCCATCTCCAGCACCGGCTGGGCGGAGCGTGCGGACGGCCCGAGCGGGCGCAGTTCGGCCCAGGCGGCGCCTGCGCTGACGCGGATGGTCTCGCGGACTTCGATCACCTGGCGCGGCGCGTCCTGTTCGGCGATGCCGGCGCAATCGATCAGGAACAGGAAGGGTGCCGACGAACCGTCGAGTATCGGAATTTCCGGCCCGTCGACCTCGATCAGGGCGTTGTCGATATTCATGCCGGAAAGCGCGGCCATGATGTGCTCGACCGTGCCGATCCGCGCCGACGGCATCGCCGGGTCTGCGAGCGAGGTGCACATGCGGGTGTCGGAAACGTTCTCAAACCGAGCGGCAACGTCGTGGCCCAGGTCGATGCGGCGGAAGACGATGCCATGATCGGCCGGCGCCGGACGCAGGGTCAGGTTGACCCGCTTCCCGGAGTGGACGCCGATTCCGACGCAGCCGATCGCAGCTTTCAGTGTGCGTTGCCGCCACCCAAGCCCGTCCGAATGGTCAAAAATCACTCTGGCGAAGCCGTCCATTCCATCGATTCCATCATGGCGGCAGCGAAATTGCCACTTGCCATGATGCTGGATAACGCGTCCGGATGCTCCTGCCGAGTCAATGATTGTTGCCCCGTGTAACGCTGCAAGCCATTGCTCTTATTGCTTTTGATGCACTGCGTTACATGGTTTGTCACATCCCGCTTTTCAGTGGATTTCGCCGGATCGCCGCAGCGCTTCGCGCAATTTGGCCGGGGTGAAATCGGCGGCGTGGCAAACATCCAGGATCACCTTCTCCCGGCGTGAGACCAGGTCGATCGCCGCCGGCAGCTTGCGCACCGCGTCGGCCGGGATCACCACCGCGCCGTGGAAGTCGGCATGGATCACGTCATCGTGCGCCGCCTGCATCCCGAAGATGTTCACCGGCTTGCCGAAATCCACCATGTGCACATGGGCGTGGCTCGGCCCGATCCGCCCGCCGATCATCTGGTAGCCGGGCGCCCACATATCCAGGTCGCGGAACGACCCGTTGGTGACGCAGCCGATGGAGCCGAGCGCCTTGTGGATGGTGGACTGCACTTCCCCCCAATAGGCGCCGTAGCCGATGCGGCCGTCGATGTCCTGGATGACGGCGATCGTGGGAAAATCGACGCGTGCAACATAATCGTACCAGTCGGCTCGATCGGTCACCTTTGAACGCGGCGGCTCGGTCGAGCGGATCATGCCGACCCGCGCCACCCCGACGATCGGCTTGGCCTTGGGATCGATGCAGACCATCGGCTCAACCGTAAAGCCGATGGCGCGGCGCTCCGGCACCACGATCTCCAGCCCGTTGCAGATCGTCGGCGTGTCCCATTGCGCCAGGGTGTCGAGATCGGCCTGGGTGAAAGGGCGTTCGGCCATGACGTTTTTCCTCTCCTGATCGGTATCGGAGCATACTCGCGCCAGGAGCCGGATTGCGGCAAGATGACGCTGCGGCCGAGGCAGCGGCAATCACCGGTTCATTTCTGATGCAGTACCGGTTACCGTCGGTGCCACGACGCGTGGGCGGAAACAGGGAGGCAAATGATGAAGCTGCTGCGCTACGGTCCTGCCGGTGCCGAAAAGCCGGGGATTTTCGCAAACGACGGCACGATCCGCTGCCTCAGCGGCATCGTGCGGGATATCGATGGATTCGCGCTTTCGGAAGCCTCCCTGAAGACCATCGCCGCGGTCGATACCGCCACGCTGCCGAAAGTCGAGGGTAACCCGCGTATCGGGGCCTGCGTGGTCCGGCCCGTGAACTACGTCTGTATTGGCCTTAACTATGCGGACCATGCGGCCGAGACCGGCAACCCGATCCCGAAGGAGCCGATCTTTTTTCTCAAGTCGCTGAGCGCTTTCAACGGCCCGAACGACGACGTGAAGCAGCCGCGCGGGGCGACGAAACTGGACTGGGAGGTCGAACTCGGCGTGGTTATCGGCAAGACGGCGCGCTATGTGCCCGAGCATCAGGCGCTGGATCATGTCGCCGGCTATTGCGTCTGCAACGACGTCAGCGAGCGCGAATACCAGTTGGAGCGCGGCGGCACGTGGGACAAAGGCAAGGGCTGCGACACATTCGGGCCGACGGGACCGTGGCTGGTGACAAAGGATGAGGTCAGCGATCCGCAGGACCTGCCCCTTTGGACCGAGGTCAACGGCAAGCGAATGCAGGACGGCTCCACCCAGACGATGATTTTCGGGGTGGCCAAGCTGGTCAGCTATGTCAGCCACTTCATCACCTTGCATGCCGGCGATGTGATCGCGACCGGAACACCGCCGGGCGTCGGCATGGGCCAGAAGCCGGAGCCGATTTTCCTGAAGGCCGGCGACGTGATTCGCCTGGGGATCGAAGGCCTCGGCATCCAAACCCAGAGGGTTGTACCGGCCTAGCCGGTGTCAGGCCGATCGGCTGCGCGCGAAATCCGACGCGCGCGATGAAGGTTTCTCCGATCGTCGTGCTGGTTTGCGCGACGACGCTGCTGCGAATCGCGTTCGCCGCCACCACCGGGCTGGGGGTGGACGAGAGCTACATGGTGACGGCCGGGCGGGTTCTTTGCCTCGGCTATTTCGACCATCCACCGGCCTCGTGGTGGCTGTCCAGGGGAGCAGCCCATCTGTCCGGGACGGAAGCGCCGGTTGTCGTCCGGTTGCCGTTCGTCCTGCTGTTCGCCGTATCGCAAGTCCTGGTTTGGCGCATCGGATGCCGTATTGCAGGAAGCCGGGCTGGGCTATGGGCGGCAGTCGCCTTGAACCTGTCGCCGGTCTTCGGGGTAACGACGGGAAGCTGGGTCTTGCCGGACGGCCCGTTGGATGCGGCGCTGCTGGGCGCGGTGCTGTGCTTGCTCAATGCCCTTTCGTCTGATGATCACCGGTTCGGCTGGTGGGCCGGCTTAGGCGTCTGCGCCGGCTTGGCTTTGTTTTCCAAATACACCGCGGTCCTGCCGATCGGCGGCGCGTTCCTGTATTTGCTGACCAGCCGGACCCATCGGCATTGGCTGGGCCGTTGGCAACCCTACGCCGCAGTGGGACTTGCCGTGCTGGTCTTCAGCCCGGTGCTGATCTGGAACGCGACGCATGGCTGGGCGTCATTCGCGTTTCAGGGCGACCGGGCCGTCGGGCTGCGGTTCCACCCGCTTGCGCCGCTGGCCACCCTGGGAGGGGAGGCTCTGTTCGTCCTGCCCTGGATCTGGGCGCCAATGATGGTGCTGTTCGTTGGCGGGTTCCGGCGGAGCGCGCCCTGGACGCATCGCCTGCTGGCGTTCCTGGCCGCGCCGCCAATCATTGGCTTCGCCCTGATATCCGCGTGGTCGAGCCAGCGGATACTGTTTCATTGGGCTGCCCCCGGTTATCTGATGCTGTTCCCGCTGCTGGGCGAAGCCATCGCACATCGGCTGGACCGGCCCGGGGTGCAACGGCTGATCGCGGGCAGCGCCGCGCTGGTGCTTGCCGCCATGACCATCATCAGTCTGCAAATCCAGTTCGACTTTCTGGGCGGCAGCCTGGCCGCGGCGATGGGCAAGGACCCGACAGCCGAGGGCCTCGACTGGACATCGGTGAGAGATGATTTGCGGTCGCGGGGCGAATTGCCTCCCGGTGCCGTTGCGGCCTCGGTGAGTTGGCGCGACGCCGGCAAGCTCGGCTACGCGCTTGGTCCGGACGTCACGATGCTGTGCCTCAACCGCGATTGCCGCCAGTTCGGTGTTGCCGATGCGGTGAGCGGCTTTGCCGAACGGGACGTCTTGGTGTTGTTGCCGGATCCGGTCGGCGGGAGTCTGGACGAGGCAAAGCGCTGGTTCAGCAGTGTTGAGATTCTACCCGGGACCTCGATTCGCCTGGGCGGCCGGGTGCTTCGGACGGTCACCGTCCTGCGCGGCCACGGCCTGCAGCCGCCGGGCCGGTGACGCGACGCGAAGCGTAGAGGCGCCGTCATGCCTTGGTGCCGGTTGCGGCAAAGGCGCGGATGCCGACCTGCGTCGGCATGACGAGGCGGCTAGACTGAACGGCCAATGCGATCAGAACCCGTACAGCCGCGCCGGGTTATCCGCCAGAATCTGCTGGCGCACCGCGCTATCCGGAACCCAGTCGAAGAACTGGTCCAGCAGCAACCCCGCTTCCGGCGCCGGCTTCATCTGCGCATGCGGCCAGTCCGTGCCCCATACGCAGCGATCCGGCGCAGCCGCGACCAGGGCCTTCACGTTGGCTCCGACATCCGCCCAGGGCGACCCGGCGGATGAGGCGCGGTAGCTGCACACTTTGATCCATGCCCGGCGGCTGTCCAACAGCCGCAACAGCGCCTGGAACTGCGGATGGTCCACGCCCAGCGCGGCCTTTACCCCGCCGCAGTGGTCGATCACCACCTCCACCGGCAGCCCCGCCAGCTTCGGTCCGATCTCCTGCAGCTTCGCCCCGTCGGCATAGATCTGGATGTGCCAGCCGAGCGGCGCGACACGGCGCGCCAGCGCGTCCAACTGGTCCTCCGGCGTGCCGTTGCCGGATACCATGTTGAACCGCACACCGCGGATGCCCTGGTCGTGCAGCCGCTGCAATGCCGCCGCGTCGAAACTGTCATCGATCACCGCGACGCCGCGGGCGCGGTGCAGGCCGAACTGCGAGATCGCGTCCAGGGTCACGGCATTGTCGGTACCGTAGATGCTCGCCTGCACCACCACCATGCGCTCGATCCCGAGGGCTTCCGCAACCCGCAGGTAGGGCGGCACCAGCGCCTCGGGCGGCGTATAATGACGCGCCGGGCTCATCGGGAACCGGTCGAACGGGCCGAAAATATGGAAGTGGCAATCCGTGGTGAGCGGCGGGGCTTTTTGCTTCGGCGCGCGGGTGTCCATCAGTCGCCTCCTGCCGCTTTCGGCCCGGGGATCAGTGATGCGCCCGCCTCGGCGCGGACCAGGGCCGGCGCCGGGCGGACGCCCGACACGGCCCACAGCGAGACGCAATACGCCAGCGCCGAGACGACGAACGGCGCCCCCGGCAGCAGGATCAGCGCGTACGGACCGGTGAAATGGGCGAACACCGTGCCGGCTACCAGCGGCGAGGCGATCGCCACCAGCCCCTGGATCGACGCCAGCGCCCCCTGAGTCTCGCCCTGCCGATCGGCCGGGACCGCGGCGGAAACGAGGCCTTGCACCGCCGGGTTGGTGATGGCGCCTCCGGCCTGGATCGCGATGCCCAGCAGCACCACCCAGCCGAACGGTGCGAACGCAATCAGCAGGTAGGCGACGATGGTGATCGAACTGCCGATGAGAGCGGAGCGCAGTTCGCCGAAATGCGGGATGATGCGGCGCACCAGCAGACCCTGGACCACGGCCGAACCCAGGCCGGCCAGCGCCAGGGCCAGGCCGTTTTGCTGGGTGTCCCAGTTGAAGCGAAGCTGGTTGGCCAGCACGAACGTCGTTTGCAGCGCGCCCATGGCGAACCAGGTGCAGCCCCAGGCGATCGCCAGGCGGCCGAGGTTCGGGCTCCCGGTGAGAACCTTCAGCGACCCAAGCGGGTTGGCGCGCCGCCACTCGAACGCGCGGCGGCGCTCCGGCGGCAGGCTTTCCGGCAAGACGATCAGGCCATACAGCACATTGCAGGCGGTCAGCGCCGCCGCCGCCATGAACGGCACCCGCAAACCATACGTGCCCAGCAAGCCGCCAATCGCCGGCCCAAGCACGAAGCCGAGCCCGAACGTCGCGCCAATCAGGCCGAACCGAGAGGCACGCAGCTTCGGCGGCGTCACGTCAGCGATGTAGGCGGAGGCGGTGGCGGCATTCGCGGCCGTCGCTCCGGCGATCATGCGGCCGAGGAACAGCCAGATCAGCGATGGCGCCCAGGCCAGCATGGCGTAGTTCACGCCCACCCCGGCGAGCGACAGCAGGATCACCGGGCGCCGGCCGAACCGGTCGCTCAGCCCGCCGAGTATCGGCGCGCAGACGAACTGCATGACCGAAAACGCCGTCAGCAGCGTGCCGACCCAAAGCGCGGCGCCGGACGCTGTCAGGCCGGACATCTCCAGAACCAGCGACGGCACGATCGGCACCACCAGGCCGAAACCCAGGGCGTCGATCACCAGGGTGACGAGGATGAATCCGACGGCCGGGCGGCGGTGGTCGTGAGGAAGCAGGCTCATTGGCCGCCGCGACGGGGGGTGACGCCGATGGGCGTTGCTGGTGTGGCGAAGTCGGTCATCAAATCCCCAATGCGTGCTTATCGTCGCGGCGGATAGCGCGGACGGATGTCCTTTGTATCGGTGTAGATGTGCATTCCCCCGTCCGGTTGCCAAGGCGGCCCGGGCTTTGGGGTGGCTTCGCTTTTGTGCTATCGGCGCCTTTGTGTGAGGAGGCCTGAAACGTGGACGTCAATGAGCCTGCGGTTCTGGCGCACCCCCCGGCGGTTGCCACTCGCCCGCTGACCGTGGCCGATTATCACAAAACGGGTGAGTTTTCCCCCACACCAATCGATGCCGAAGCGCGCAGCCAAGCACGCGCGGGTGATTGCCACGATGCCGCCAGTCCCGGGTTTAGAGAAGGAAATTCCATACACCAACGTGTCGATACAAAGTTTTTCCGATTGTTCCTGCGCATCTTGCCAGCCTGAGTAAATTTGTCTCTTATGCGCGCAATGGAGCCGCGCTTGCCGGTGCTTCGCGGTTGTTGCCAGGAAAAGGTCATCGCCATGGGAACTGAACACAAGCCACTCGTCCTCGATCGCCCATTGCGCGGTCGGATCTATGACAACATCGCCGAGACCATCGGCAACACGCCGCTGGTGCGCATTCCGAAGATCCTGGCCGAGGAAGGCATCACCGCCGACATCCTGCTGAAGCTTGAGTTCTTCAATCCGCTCAGCAGCGTCAAGGACCGTATCGGCGTCAACCTGATCCTGGCGCTGGAAGAATCCGGCGACCTGAAGCCCGGCGGCACGATCATCGAGCCGACATCCGGCAACACCGGGATCGGCCTGGCGTTCGTCGCGGCGGCGCGCGGCTACCGGCTGATCCTGACCATGCCGGAATCGGTGTCGATCGAGCGCCGCAAGGTGCTGGCCTATCTCGGCGCCGAGTTGGAACTGACACCGCGCGAGAAGGGCATGAACGGCGCGGTGGCGCGGGCGAAGGAATTGCTGGCGGACACCCCCGGCGCGGTCACCGCCAATCAGTTCGGCAGCCCGGCCAACCCGGCGATCCATGCGCGGACCACCGCCGAGGAGATCTGGTTCGACACCAATGGCGATGTGGATGCGGTGATCTCCGGCGTCGGCACCGGCGGCACGCTGACCGGAATCGCGCAGGCGCTGAAGCCGCGCCGCCCGGGCCTGAAGCTAATCGCGGTCGAGCCCGCGGCCAGCCCGGTGCTGTCCGGCGGCAAGCCGGCGCCTCACCCGATCCAGGGCATCGGCGCGGGCTTCGTGCCGGAAGTGCTGGACACCAAGGCGATCGACGAGATCATCCAGGTCACCAATGAGGAAACGCTCGCCAACGCCCGCCGGCTGGCGCGGGTCGAGGGCATCCCGGGCGGCATTTCCTCCGGCGCGGCCCTGTCGGCTGCACTGAAGGTGGGCAAGCGGCCGGAATATGCCAACGGGAAGCGGATCGTCGTGATCATCCCGTCGTTCGCCGAGCGGTACATTTCCACCGTGCTGTTCGAAGGGCTGTAGTCGAACCGGCTGCCTATACGGTCAGGGTGTGCGCAGGCCGAGGCGGTAAGTCAGGGGGCGCTCGGGCCTGGCGCACCCCCCGTCGTCATGATGCGCGAAGGCGCGCCATCCACGCCTTGCGGTACCTGTTGCGGCAAAGGCGTGGATGCCAGCCTCCGCCGGCATGACGATGTGGCGCCGGGCGCGATTGCGCATCGCATCCACACCGAAGCGCCCGCTTCGGAACGGCAAGGCAAATCCCGCTTGGATGAATTTACATCCACCGGGCGGTATCGGCCCGTAATCATCATGGTTGTGATTGACCTGAAGCACCCCGGTCCATAGCTTCCGGCCCATGTCCGACACTGTCCGCAACGACGCGCCCGGCGTGCCAAAGGCTTGGCCATTCGAGGAAGCGAAAAAGGTAGCCCAGCGCCTTGCCGCCTCCGGCAAGGATCGCGCCCTGTTCGAGACCGGCTATGGCCCGTCCGGCCTGCCGCATATCGGCACCTTCGGGGAGGTTGCCCGCACGTCCTGGGTGCGCCACGCCTTTACCGAGCTGACCGGCCTGCCCTCGAAGCTGCTGGCGTTCAGCGACGACATGGACGGGCTGCGCAAGGTGCCGGACAACGTTCCGAACCGGGAGAAGCTGGCGTCGCATCTCGGCAAGCCGCTGACGCAAATCCCCGACCCGTTCGGCACGCATGAAAGCTTCGGCGCGCACAACAACGCGCGGCTGCGGGCGTTCCTTGACTCCTTTGGCTTCCAGTATGAGTTTGCGTCGTCCACGGACTACTACAAGGCGGGGCGCTTCGATGCCGCGCTGGTGCGGGTGCTGGAGTGCTACGATGCCGTGATGGCCGCCACGCTGCCGACGCTGCGGTCTGAACGAGCGGCGACATATTCGCCGATATTGCCAATCCACCCGCACACCGGGATCGTGATGCAGGTGCCGATGGAACGCATCGATGCCGCCGCCGCTACCGTCACATGGACGGACCCGGATACCGGCGATCGCTTCGAAACCTCGGTCAAGGGCGGTGCCTGCAAGCTGCAATGGAAGGCCGACTGGGCAATGCGCTGGTATGCGCTGTCGGTCGATTATGAGATGTCGGGCAAGGATCTCATCGATTCCGTCAAGCTATCCACGAAAATCTGCCGCATCCTCGGCGGCAAGCCGCCCGAGGGCATGACCTATGAGCTGTTCCTCGACCAGGACGGCCAGAAAATCAGCAAGTCCAAGGGCAACGGCCTGTCAGTGGACGAATGGCTGACCTATGCGCCGCCGGTCTCGCTGTCGCAGTTCATGTACAATCAGCCGCAGCGCGCCAAGCGGCTGTTCTTTGACGTCATCCCGCGTGCGGTGGATGAATATGTCGGCAACCTCGACAAAGCGCGCACCCAGGCCGCCGAGGAACAGCCGACCAACCCGGTCTGGCACATCCATGCGGGAAGCATCCCCGAGCACGAGGGCAGCCCGATATCCTTCGGCATGCTGCTGAACCTCGCCAGCGTGGTGAACGCGGATGAGCCGGGCATCCTGTGGGGCTTCATCCGCCGCTACGTCCCCGGCGCCAGCCCGGAAACCGAGCCGCTGCTCGACCGCCTGGCGGATCACGCTGTTGCGTACTATCGGGATTTCGTCCGGCCGGAGAAGCGCTACCGCGAGCCCGATGCGATGGAACGCGCTGCGCTGGAGGATCTCGCGACCGCGCTCGGCACGCTTCCGGCGGACGCTTCGGCGGAGGCGATCCAGACGGTCGTCTTCGAAGTCGGCAAGCGCCACCCGTTTGCGGACCTGCGCAGCTTTTTCGGCTGTCTATACCAGGTGCTGCTCGGCCAGCAGGAAGGACCCCGGTTCGGCGGGTTCGTCGCGTTGTATGGCATCCAAGAAACGATTGCGCTCATCCGAACGGCGCTCGCCCGCCGGCCGGACCCGGCTTGACGATGGAGCCGGGCAAGCGAGAGAGCCTGAAAAGCTGGCTCCGTCATCTGCCCGCGGTTCTCGGCGTGGTGCTGCTGATTGGCGCGATCTATGTGGTGCAGCGCGAATTCCGCCACCTGAGGCTCAAAGACATCGGCGAGGCGCTGAGCGCGATCCCGCGCAATGCGCTGCTGTTCTCGTTCGTCTGGACCATCCTGTCGTATTTCATCCTGACGTTTTACGACCGCCTCGGCACCATCTACGCCGGCCACAAGGTGTCCTATGGCAAGGTCGCGTTCGCTTCGTTCTGCGCCTATGCACTATCGCATAACCTGGGCTTCGCCGCGGTGTCCGGTGCCGCCGTCCGCTACCGTTTGTACGCGCATTGGGGCCTGACCCCGCTGCAAATCGGCAAGACGGTGGCATTCTGCAGCCTGACCTTCGGCCTGGGCGGCATGGTGCTGGGCGGGGCGATCCTGTTCATGGAGCCGCGCGCGATCCCGTTCTTCGGCCAGCACCTGCCGGCCATCGCGCTGTATGGCGTCGGGGTGCTGCTCTGGCTGATCGTCCTGGGCTATGTCACCTTCTCCAAGGTGCTCGGACATATCCGGATGTTCGGCAACCAGATCGAACTGCCCGGCTGGCGCATGGCGATCGTCCAGGTGCTGCTGGCGACCATTGATGTCGCGGTGACTGCGACGATCTTTTATGCCTTGCTCCCAAAGGCTCCAGGACTGACCTGGCTGATCTTCCTGGGCGTCTATGTCGCCTCCTACACCGCCGGCCTTGCGGCCAACCTGCCCGGCGGTATCGGTGTGTTCGACACCGCGATGCTGTTCGGCCTGGCCCCCTACCTGGAAGCGCCGCAGATCGTCGGCGCCATCCTGGTGTTCAGGCTGTACTATTACATCATCCCGCTTTTCCTGGCCGGCTCCTTGTTTGCCGGGAACGAAATCCTGCTGCGCGGCGGCGGACTGCTGAAATATTTTGGCAGCGGTTCGGCGCCGGTCCAGGCGATCGGGCGCTGGAGCGAGCCGGACTTTGCCGTGACCGCGGCGACCGGGGCCGTCGGCCTGTGCGGCGCGCTGATGCTGTGCCTGGGCGTGCTGGCGCCGCAGACGGATTTTTCCTGGCTCGATCCCGACTATGCGGAGTTCGCCAGCCAGGCCGGCCAGTTCGTCCCCTCGCTTATCGGCGCCGGCCTGGTGCTGATGGCCATCGGGCTGTCGCACCGCGTCAATCTTGCGTGGGTGCTGACCATCCTGCTGCTGATCACCGGCGCCGCATTCGCCGCGACGCAGGAGAACCGTCTGTGGGTCGTCGGCATCCTGGTGCTGACCACGCTGCTGCTGGCGCCGTTCCGCGCCTGCTTCTACCGGCACGCGCACATGTTCACCGGACCGCTGCAACCGGGTAGCGCGCTGTCGATCGTCGTCCTGGTGGTCTGCCTGATGGCTTTGGCGGTCACCCGGCCGCACACCCACGCACTGCAGAACAACGCCTTCTGGATGGTCGTCATCTCGCGGCAGGAGCCGAACTCCGTCCGAGTCGCGGTGGCGATCTCGGTGCTGCTGGGCCTGACCGCGCTCTGGCTTCTGGTCCGGCCGGGACAGGTCCGCTACCTGCCATGGGACGCTAATGCTCGCGACGTGCTCGTCGGCCTGGGCGCGCATCCGGAACAGACCTGTTCGGCCGGCGCCGACGGCCTGGTGATGGGCGAGGCAGGCCGGGCCGGGGTGCCGTTCCGGCGCTGCGGCCGGGTGCTGCTCGGGTTGGGCGACCCGGCCGGGGACGAGAACGACCGTGTCTCGGCGATCTGGCGCCTGCGCGACCTGGCGCGCCAGGAAGGCCTCGACGCCGCTGTCTGGCGCGCCGGGCCGGATCTGTTGAAGGTGTATGGCGATCTCGGGCTGACCGCCCTGCCGCTGGGTTCCGACGGGTTGCCGCTGCCGGAGTCGGAAGGTGATGCGCCGCGCGCGGAGCAATATCTTGTCTGTGTCGCCGAACGCGACTTGAACCTGTTGCTTCCGGTCTTGCCGAAACTTGCCCATGGGCAGCGTTCGGTTGTTGCTGCGTCCGCCTGATGCTGCAACGGCCGAGTCTATTTCCGCGATGTTTGAACAAAGGCGCGTGCGCGGGGTGGGGATTCGAACTAAAATTGCGCCTGGTCGCAGGAAATGGGCGGCCGCGCACCATGAAATTTGCGCGTCCGGGGATCTTCGGGCGGCGTGCCCCTGGTGGATAAATCGTATTCGAATCAGGGTGCTGGCTGCCGGGTAGACGGCATGCCGAGAACGTTATAATGGAAAACCGGGCGAAATTTGGGCGATTCGACGAAAACTGCCCGATTAGCTATGGGCGAATGCGCGATCACGCCGTATAGTGTACCAGCCTGTAGTGACGACACGAGGACGGTGACCGCTCCCGGCAGGGTTTGGTTTTTGTCCTGGCTCGGTTACCCAAACGGGAGAAACCGGCACCGTGGCCCGCAAGGGCATCAGGTGCTATGAACAACGCGTATGATAATAGGGACGATTTTCTCTTGAACATGACCAACCGCGGCCGCGGACGCCCAAGCCGGCGGCGCGGCTTCGACGACGACTTCGCCTTTGACCGTGCTCCGCCAGGCGACCTGCCGCGGACCCCACCGTCATGGCCCTCCTCGGCGGGTTTTGGCCCGGAGCACGACGCGACCGTGAAGTGGTTCAATCCCGAAAAGGGATTTGGCTTCGTGGCGCTGTCCGACGGGTCCGGGGATGCGTTCCTACATGCCAACACACTCAATCAGTCCGGTCACAGTGCCGTAAGTCCCGGAGCAACACTCCGGGTTCGTATCGGCCAGGGCCAGAAGGGTCGGCAGGTGTCGGAGGTGCTATCGGTCGACGAAAGCACCGCCACGCCGTCCGCCGGCCGCGGTGCCGGTGGTCCTCCGGGCGGTGCGCCGCGCGGTCCGGGCGGTTTCGGTGGCGGTGCCGCAGGCGGTGGTGCCCCCCGCCGCGGTGCGCCGACGGGTCCTTCGGTGGAAATGCAGGGTACCGTTAAATGGTACAATGCGACCAAGGGCTTCGGCTTCGTGGCCCCGTCCGAGGGCGGCAAGGACGTGTTCGTGCACGCCTCCGCGCTGCAGCGGGCCGGTGTCATGCAGCTCGCGGAAGGCCAGACCATCTGGATGGATGTCGTCCAGGGGGCCAAGGGTCCGGAAGCGACCTCCATACGCACCGACTGATCCGGCTGGCCTAGCCGTTTCCGATTGCAAAGGCCCGGCTGAGGAATCTCCTCAGCCGGGCCTTTTTGCTGGCTCTTTCCCGGTCGGTCGTCCGGGGGCATGCTGATCCTGCAAATCATGGAGGACGCCGATGCAGCCGGTTGTTGCGGTTATCGCCCCCGGGATGATGGGCAGTGCGGTCGCCGGACGCCTCACCTCCAGCGGCCTCGAAGTCCGCACCCTGCTCGCCGGCCGATCGGCGGCGACCGTGGCGCGGGCGGCGGCGGCGGGGATGCGGGACGCGTCGATGGAGCAGATCGCGGCGGCCGATTTCATTCTGTCGATCGTGCCTCCCGGGGAGGCTTTGGCGTTGGCGGAGCAGTTGGCCCCCGCACTGCGTGCTGCGCCGCGCCGGACGATCTTCGTGGATTGCAATGCGGTGAGTCCGGAGACGGTGCGGCGGATCGATGCGGTGGTGCGGGAAACCGGCGCGGCGTTCGTCGATGGCGGCATCATCGGTCCGCCGCCGGAGCCGGATTCGAGCAAGACCCGGATCTACCTGTCGGGGTCGGATGCCGGCAAGGTCGCGGGATTGTCGGCGTTCGGGCTGTCGATGCCGGTTCAGCCGGGACCCGTCGGCGCGGCCTCGGCGATGAAGATGTCCTATGCCGGGATCACCAAGGGCTTCACCGCGCTGGGCGCGGCCATGATGCTGGCGGCGACGCGGGCCGGCACCGACGACGCGCTGATCGCCGAGATGAGCGTCAGCCAGCCGGCGCTGCTGAAGTGGCTGATATCACAGATGCCGAAGATGCACGGCAAGGCTTATCGCTGGGTCGCCGAAATGGAGGAAATCGCCGCCTTCATCGGCGCCGATCGGCCCGGGGCGGGGTTTTATGAGGCGGCGGCGCGGCTGTATGAGGCGATCGCGGCGGATTTCGAGGGGCCTTGCGTCGAGACGGCGGCGCTGGATGGGTTCTGCGAAAAGGCGAAATCGGTGTGAGCGAGCCGGCGGCCGCTACGCCGCATCCCCCGGCCACCGCCGAAGCTGATACGCCCCGTCCCAGAACAGCCACTCATACTGCGTTGACCGGATGAACGCCGTCAGCATCCGCGCCCGCACCGCAGCCGAGGCCGCCGCGGCGGCGCGATCGCTCGCGCCCTTGACCGCCTGGACGACCGAGCCGAAGCCGTCATCGGCATAGGTGTCGATCCAGGCGCGATAGGGATTGTCCGTCGCCGCCTCGCGCGCGATGCCCTGGCCGACGACCCAGTAGATCCAGAAGCACGGCAGCAGCGCTGCCAGCAGCACTTCCCAGGGCTCATGGTAGGCGGTGGCGAGCAGGAAGCTGGTGTAGCCGAGGCAGTCCGGCGATGGCTCCGCCTCGCCCGCAGCGCCGCCGAATTCGGACAGGTATTGCGCATGCAGCGCCTGCTCCACCGCAATCCCCTCCAGCGCGGCATCGGCGAACAGCCGCAGCGTCGCGCCATCCGGACCGCGCGCCGCCGCCATCGCCAGGATGCGCGCATACTGGTCGAGGTACAGCGCATCCTGGACGATGTAGAAGTGGAACCGCGTCTTATCCAGCGTCCCCGCCGCCAGCTCCCGGTTGAACGGCAGGTTGTGGATTGCCGCCCGCAGTCCCGCCGTCTGCTGCCACGCAAGGTCGCAGAACCCTGTCATGCCCCCGCCTTCATGCCAAACTCTTGGACGCCATCTCGAAGGTGTTGCGCGACAGGTTCGGCAGCTCGAGGATTCGCTCCAGTTCCTGCCGCATCAGCGCCTGGCGCTGCTCATCAAAGCGCCGCCATTGGCCCAGCGGCGACACCATCCGCGCCGCCACCTGCCCGTTTGTGGGGTCGAGCTGGATCAGCGTGTCGGCGTACAGCCGGTAGCCTGCGCCGGAGGCGTCATGGAACCGCACCTGATTGCCGGCAAAACTGCCGATGAGGGCGCGGATGCGGTTCGGATTGCGCAGATCGAAGTCAGCGTGGTGCGACAGCGCCACCACCGCCTGTATGGTATCCGGCAACGGCGACAGCGCCTGGATCGTGAACCATTTGTCCAGCACCAGCGGATCGCTGCGCCACGCATCATAGAACGCGGCCAGGGCATCCAGCCGTTCCGGGCTATCGACACCGGACAGGATCGACAGCGCCGCCAACGTGTCGGTCATGTTCCGGCCGGCGTCGAACTGCGCCTTGGCCAAGCCGACAGCGGAGCGGTCGCCGCCGGCAACCAGGTAACCCAGGCAGGCATTCCGCAGCGACCGCTGGCCGATGGACGTGCCATCAATCTTGTAGCCGCCGTCATCGGCCAGGGACTCATAGATGGCGCGCAATTCCGTGGCCAACGCCTGCCCGATGGCGGCGCGGGCGAGATCGCGGGCGGCATGGATCGCTTCGACATCCACCACCTGCATCCTGTCCGCCAGGGTCGCTTCCCCGGGCAGCGACAACGCCTCGGCGGCGAAGGCCGGTTCCTGTTTCAGCGTAGACGCCATCGCCTCGATCAGCGCCGGATCGACCTCCGGCTGATCGCCGTGCCGGATCGCCGCGATCATCCCCAGCAGCACGGTGGAGGCGTATTGCTGCCCCGACTCCCAGCGCACGAACGGGTCGCTGTCATGCGCCGCCAAAAAGCGCAGCCGTTGGGCCGACAGGCCGGAGAGCTTCACCGGCGCGGAGAAGTCGCGCAGCAGCGACGGCACCGGCGGGCTGGCGACATCGACGAACTCGAACCGGTTGGTCGCCTTGGTGGCCAGCAGCACGCGCGTGCCGTGCCTCGTCTCCGCCTCGCCATCCAGGCGGGTGGCGAGTTCCTGCCCGTTGCCATCGAGCAGCCCCATCGCCACCGGAATAACCAGCGGCTGCTTGTCCGGCTGGCCGGGGGTGGGTTTCGTCTGCTGGCTGATGGTCAGCGCGTAGCGTTTCGTCGCCGGGTCGTAGGCATCCTCGACGGTGATTTCCGGCGTGCCGGCCTGATGGTACCACAGCCTGAATTCGCCCAGGTCGACGCCGGACGCGTCCTGCATTGCCTGCACGAAATCGCCGATGGTGACGGCGTGGTTGTCGTGCCGGGCGAAATACAGATCCATGCCGCGGCGGAAGGCGGCACGGCCGATGATGGTGGCCATCATGCGGATGACTTCCGCGCCCTTGTTGTAGACCGTCGCGGTGTAGAAATTATCGATCGCCAGGTAAGCCTGCGGCTGCACCGGATGCGCCAGCGGTCCGGCATCCTCGCGGAACTGCGCCGCCCGCAGCGCCCGCACATCGGCGATCCGCTTCACCGCGCGGCTGTTCTGGTCGCCGGAAAACTCCTGGTCGCGGTAGACCGTCAGCCCTTCCTTCAAGGAAAGCTGGAACCAGTCGCGGCAGGTCACCCGGTTGCCGGTCCAGTTGTGGAAATACTCGTGCGCGATGACCGTCTCGATGCCCTGGTAGTCGGAGTCGGTCGCGGTCTCCGGGCGCGCGAGCACGTATTTCGTATTGAAGACGTTCAGCCCCTTGTTCTCCATCGCGCCCATGTTGAAGTCGGACACCGCGGCGATATTGAAGACGTCGAGATCGTATTCCAGCCCGAACACCTCCTCGTCCCAGGCCATCGAGGTCTTCAGCGACTGCATCGCATGCGAACAGCGGTCCTCATCGCCGCGGCGGACGTAGATGCCGAGATCGACGCGGCGGCCGGACCGCGTGGTGAAACTGTCCTTGACCGAAACCAGGTCGCCCGCCACCAGCGCGAACAAATAACATGGTTTCGGGTGCGGGTCGGACCAGGTCACGCTGTGCCGCCCGTCGCCGAGGTCCATCACCGGCCCCGGGTTGCCGTTCGACAGCATCACCGGGCAGGCCCGCTTGTCGGCGATGATCGTCGTGCGGTAGCGCGACATCACATCCGGGCGGTCGGGGAAAAAGGTGATGCGGCGGAAGCCCTGCGCCTCGCACTGCGTGAAATAGTTGCCGCCGGAGACATACAGCCCGCTGAGTTCGGTATTGTCCTTCGGCGAGATGCGTGTGGTGATTTCCAGCGCGCAGGCCTCCGGCATGGCCTCGATCGTCAGCCCGTCCCGCGTCTCCTGCGGCGTCACCGGCGCGCCGTCGCGGGTGATGGCGACAAGCGTCAGTGCCTCGCCATCCAGGTGCAGTGCCGCCGCCGGGTCCGCTTCGGGGTTGCGGCGCAGCGCCAGCCGCGACACCACGGTGGTTGCCGCCTCGCCGAGTTCGAATGTCAGGTCGACCGTGTCGATCAGGAAGGCAGGCGGGGTGTAATCCGCGAGGCGGATCTCGGCAGACGCAGCATCGGTGCGGATGGAATCGGCGGGCATGGTGTCTCCGGCATAGGTTCGGCTGGCATATATAGGGAGGCTATCGGCCGCGCGCCGCCTCGGCGAGGATCTCCCGCGCCAGCGGCAGCATCGCGTAGTCGACCATCGCCCCCTGGTAGCTGACCGCGCCCAGCCCGGCTTTTTCCGCGGCTTCGAAAGCGGCGAGCAGGCCGGTGAAGTAGGCCACCTCCTCCGGTGTCGGCCGGAACACCGCATTGGCGATGGCGACATGCGACGGGTGCATCACCGCGACGCCGGAGTAGCCGATATCCCTGGCCTTGCGGATCAGCCGCTCCACCGCCGCCAGATCGTCCTGCGGCGTGCCGAAAATCCCGGCGATCGGATACGCGGCGCCGCCTGCCCGGCTGTCGAGCACCAGCTTGGAGGCGAGGTACAATTGCTCCTCCCCGCCGGATGTGGCGCGGAAGCCGAAGGCGCGGGCGAAGTCGCCGGACACCGGGCCGCTGATCGCCCCGTGGATGCCGCGCACCCGCGGGCTGGCCTTGGCCAGGTTATAGGCGTCGTGCATCCCCTGCGCGGTCTCCGGCAGCGGCAGGATGCCGACGGTGCCGAGCGGCAGTCCGGCGCGACCCTCGGCATAGCTCAGCAGGTCATGCACGCGGCGGATTTCATCCGGTGCCGCCACTTTGGGCATGACGACCGCGGTCAGGCCATCCGTCACCGCGGCGGCGATTTCCGCCTCGGTGCCGTCGTGCAGCGGCTGGATGCGGACGAAGGCGCCGGTGCCGGCCTCGCGCAGTTCATGGATTTCGCTCTTCAGATGCTCCATCGCCTGCGGCTTGAACTGCGGCGGCACGGAATCCTCGATATCCAGCACGGCGGCGCCGGGGGAGACGCGGATTGCCTTCGCCACCCAGTCGCGGCGGTGGGCGGGCACGAACAATGCGGATCGGATGGGCCACATGGCGACGGTTCTCCTTTGCCCGGGAGTTTGCGGGCGCAGGCGCCGGTCTGCAACCTGACACCCGGAATTGTTCGGGCGGCGCCGGACCCGCCCTGTGATCAACCCTCTTTGCCATGAGGCGGCTACGCGCTATGGGTGGCGCCGAATGGCGCACTTCAAGGCGCGGGGACAGCGATGGACGATGATCAGAAGGAGCGGCCGGAGAGCCTGCTGCCGTATGAGAGGTGGATCGAGCAGGCCTTGCGCCAGGTCGTGGCGCAGGCGGTCGAGCACGCCGCGACCGAGGGCCTGCCCGGCGGCCACCATTTCTACATAACGTTCCGCACCGACTTTCCGGGGGTGGCGATCCCGCAGCGGGTCCGCGCGCAATACCCGCGCGAGATGACGATCGTCCTGCAGCACCAGTTCTGGGACCTCGCCTATGACCGGGAGACCCGGGCGATTACCGTCGGTTTGTCGTTCGGCGGCGTGCCCTCCAGCCTGACCATCCCGCTCGATGCGGTGGTGGAGTTCGCGGATCCGCATATCCGCTACGGGCTGCGGTTCCAGCCGCTCGACCAGGAGGCTGACGCCGAGGAAGCCGAACCCGAAACCGCGGAACCGGAAGCGCAGGAACCGGCGGCCCCGGCCGAACCGGGCCAGGTGGTCAGCCTGGACGCCTTCCGCCGCCGTACGCCCCAAGGCTAGGCCGCCTGCCGCATTTGAAAGGACAGCTTCGTGGACACCCCAGCCCACCGGCCTGCCAATTTTCTCTATTCCCCGATGTTCCCGCCGGGGCCCGACACCACGCCGTGGCGCAAGCTGCCGATAGAGGGCGTGCGGACGATCAGCTTCGAAGGCAAGACGGTGCTGCGCATCGCCCCCGAGGCGCTGACGCAGCTCGCCTTGCACGCCTTCGATGACGTGGCGCACCTGCTGCGCCCGGCGCATTTGGCGCAATTACGGAAAATCCTGGACGATAACGAAGCCAGTTCAAACGACCGCTTCGTGGCGTTTGACCTGCTGAAGAACGCCTGCATCGCAGCCGGCGGCGTGCTGCCGATGTGCCAGGACACCGGCACGGCGCTGGTGTTCGGCAAAAAGGGCCAGCGCGTCTGGGTCGACGGCAACGAGGAGGAGGCGCTGTCCTACGGCGTCCACCGCACCTACACCGAGACGAATCTGCGCTACTCGCAGATGGCGCCGCTGTCCATGTTCGATGAGGTCAACACCGGCAACAACCTGCCGGTACAGTTCGACATCATGGCGGCCCCCGGCGAGCACCATGCCGACGAACTGCACCTGATGTTCGTTGCCAAGGGCGGGGGCAGCGCCAACAAGACTTACCTGTTCCAGGAGACGCGGGCGATCCTGTCGCCGGAGCGGCTGGCAAAGTTCCTGGAAACCAAGATCAGGACGCTGGGGACCTCGGCCTGTCCGCCCTATCATTTGTCGATCGCCATCGGCGGCACCTCGGCGGAACTCACCCTGAAGACGGTGAAGCTGGCCTCGACCAAATGGCTGGATGGGTTGCCGACGACCGGCGATAAGTCGGGGCATGCCTTCCGTGACCTGGAGCTGGAACAGCAGATCCTGGAGATTTCTCGCAACCTCGGCATCGGCGCGCAGTTCGGCGGCAAGTATTTCTGCCATGACGTGCGGGTGGTGCGTTTGCCGCGCCACGGCGCCTCGCTGCCCGTCGGCATCGGCGTGTCCTGCTCAGCCGATCGGCAGGTGTTTGCGAAGATTACGCCGGAAGGGGTGTTCCTGGAGCAACTGGAAACCGATCCGGCGAAGTATCTGCCGGAGACGACGGACGAGCATCTCGGCGGGGATGCGGTGGCGATCGACCTGAACCGGCCGATGGCGGAGATCCAGGCGGAACTGACGCGCTATCCGGTGAAGACACGGCTGGCGCTGACCGGCACGATGGTGGTGGCGCGGGACATCGCGCACGCCAAGCTGAAGGAGCGGCTGGACAACGGCCTGCCGCTGCCGGACTACCTCAAAAATCATCCGGTCTACTACGCCGGGCCGGCGAAGACTCCGGCCGGCATGGCGACGGGCAGCTTCGGGCCGACGACCGCGGGGCGCATGGACAGCTACGTGGCGGAATTCCAGGCGGCCGGCGGTTCGCTGGTGATGCTGGCTAAGGGCAACCGGTCCAAGGCGGTGAAGGATGCCTGCAAGGCGCATGGCGGCTTCTACCTCGGCAGCGTCGGCGGCGCGGCGGCGCGGCTGGCGCAGGACTGCATCCGCAAGGTCGAGGTGCTGGAATTCCCCGAACTCGGGATGGAGGCGGTCTGGCGCATCGAGGTCGAGAACTTCCCGGCCTTTATCGTAATGGACGATAAAGGAAACGATTTTTACGATGGGCTGGAATAAATGCGATTTACTGTAGACCGCATCGACCACATCGTGATCAACTGCAAGAACGTGGAGATCACCGCAGCTTGGTACCAGCGCGTATTGGGGATGGAACGGGAGGATTTCGGCCCGCAGCATCGCACGGCGCTGAAATTCGGCGGCCAGAAGATCAATCTGCGGCCGATAGAGGAGGATGCCGGGACCTGGCCTACCGGCGTTTGCGCGGAGCCGGGCGCCGCGGATGTTTGTTTCATCACCGCCGTGCCGCCTGACGAAGTCATCGGCCATCTGCACGACAACGGGGTGCAGATCCTGCAAGGCCCGGTGGAGCGGACGGGTGCGCTGGGCGAGATCATGTCGGTGTATTGCCGCGATCCGGATGGGAATCTGGTGGAAATTTCTTCTTACCAGTCGCGCTGATCGCGGATTGTTGGAAAGAAAATGGAAACACAAATGAACACAAATGAACACAAATAGAATGTGGCCTAAGGTTCGGTGCCTCTCGGCAATGCCTATTTGTGTTCATTCGTGTTCATTTGTGTTTCCTATTCTTTTTTGCCGCGGCTGACGTGGAGACCGATCCGTCCCCGCTGACCCTGGCCGATTTCGATTACCATCTGCCGCCCGATCGTATCGCCCAGGAACCCGCCCGGCCGCGCGATTCGGCGCGCATGCTGCACATTCGTCGCGACGGGCTGGCCGATCGGCTGGTGCGGAACTTGCCCTCGCTGCTGCGGCCGGGCGATGTGCTGGTGGCAAACGACACCCGGGTGTTTCCGGCGCAACTACAGGCGCTGCGCGGGGCTGCGCGGATTGGCATCACGCTGGATCGTCCGCGCGCGGACGGGGCGTGGAAGGCGCTGGCGCGCAACGGGCGGCGGCTGCGCGCCGGCGATACGCTGGCGATCGAAGGGGCCGGGGTCCTGACCGCGCGGGTGGTGGACAAGGACGCGGACGGCAGCATCGGCCTGGCGTTCAACCTCGACGGCGATGATCTGATGGCAGCGTTCGGGCGCGCCGGGGCGCTGGCGCTGCCGCCCTATATCCACCGGCCGGACGGCCCCCTGGCGAGCGACGCCACCGACTACCAGACCGTTTTCGCCCATCGGCCGGGCGCGGTGGCGGCGCCGACGGCCGGGCTGCATTTCACCCCCGCCCTGCTGGCTGCACTGGAAACGGCCGGGGTGCGCCGCGTCACCGTCACCCTGCATGTCGGCATCGGCACCTTCCTGCCAGTGCGGGTGGAAAACCTGACCGAGCATCGCATGCACGCGGAGCGCGGCGAAATTACCGCCGAGGCGGCGGCGGCGATCAACGCGGCGCGACGTGGCGGCGGCCGGGTGGTGGCCGTCGGCACCACCAGCCTGCGCCTGTTGGAGAGCGGGGCGCTGCCGGACGGGGCGCTGCGGCCGTTCCTCGGCGAGACCTCCCTGTTCATCCTGCCGGGCTACCGTTTCAAGGCGGTGGACCGCCTGCTGACGAATTTCCACCTGCCGCGGTCAACCCTGCTGATGTTGGTGTCGGCGTTCTCCGGGCGTGAGCGGATGCTGGCGGCTTACGCGCACGCCATCGCGGCGGGGTACCGCTTCCATTCCTACGGCGACGCCTGCTTTCTCGAACCGGACTCCCGATCCGCCAGCTAGCCGTCGCCGGCGTCGACCAGCGTGCCGATGAGCCGCAGCAGCTCGGCGTGCTGCGGGCCGTTCGCGTCCCGGGTCAGAAAGTCCCCGATGCTGCTGCGCGAGGCGCGGCCGCCGGATGACGGGTTGGGTTCGTGCAGGACCTGCGGGATGCCGGAGTCATCGCCGCGGACCAGGGACCAGTTGTCTCCGTTGGCGCTCCGATAAAGCACGCGTCCGATTTGAGGCATGTCAAAGTCTCCTGGCCGGTTGGGCTGTATGCGTTCCCTAAAAGCGGGGTTTAAGGGAGCGATCACGTATGCGGCTGACAGTCAACCTGGGGAGGCTTGCCGTTTTCCAGCCGTCGCGCAAGACGGCCCGGCAGTTTTGGCCGTCTCGTCCGATTGGTTCGCCGGCCGCATATCCAAGCGATCGATCAACCACAAACCGGCCAAGACACGTCTCGCCGCGGCAGCGCGAACCTGCGAGAGACGACGCATGTAACTGTTTTACAGGAAGGCAATTGATTTACATAAAGAATTGACTCCTTTTGGTGAAGGTCAGCCATGCAAGTACCATCTATCAAAAGCCATGGGCAGAGGAAGCAATGGCGCGGATAGTGTGAACTTACTCTGCGTCCGGTGCGGGCGCGCTTTCGTGCGTAGAGATTAGAAACCAAGGTCCAGGATGTAGCAGATGAGTTTTAAATACCCCGGTCTCCCGGTCGTTATTCACGGCAACGGGGCGGTTGCCCATGTCATGGAGCAGGTCTGCGGCGGCGTTATCGGCTACCCGATCACGCCCTCGACCGAAATTTCTGAGCTTTATGAAGCCTTTCGCGCCGGCGGTGGCCAGAACGTCTGGGGCCAGCACCCGTTCTTCTTCCATCCCGAAGGCGAGCATTCCGCGCAGAGCGGCGCCCTCGGCGCGGCGCTGACCGGCGGTAAATATGTTTCAAACGCATCGTCCAGCCAGGGCATCCTTTACGGCCTTGAATCCCACTACGTAACCGTCGGCAAGAAAGTCGGCGGGTTCGTGCTACAGGTGGCGGCGCGCGTCGTTTCCAAGCATTCGCTGAATGTCATGGCTGGCCATGACGACGTTTATGCATTGTTGTCCTCCGGGTACACTATTCTTTTCGGCAGCAATCCGCAGGAAGCAGCCGATCTCGCGGCGATTTCATATAAGGTCAGCGCAACGTCGCTGGTGCCGGTTGCCAATGCGATGGATGGTTTCGCGACCAGCCACATGCTGTGCGAGGCGCTGATACCGGAACCGGAACTGTTGAAGGAATTCCTCGGCGACCCGGCCGGCCGCATCCCGTCCCCGACGGTGGCGCAGGAAATGCTGTTCGGCGCCAAGGGGCGCGTGTTTCAGCTCCGCCAATACCTGGCTCGCCACGAAGCCGATTTCGCGCCGACGGATATCAATGAGCTGCGGACCTACCTCAGTTCGGTGGCCGCGCAGGTCGAGGCCGACAACGACGGCAAGCTGGTGGGCAACACGCTCGCCTGGGTGCCGGAGGAACTGCATGGCCAATGGCGCCGGCAGTGGCTCAACGCGGCCGAGAAGGGCACCCGTCCGCGCGTGCCGGCGCTGGTCGATGTGCACAACCCCGGCCTGACCGGCGGCGTGCAGAACCAGCCGGACTTCCAGGCCGGCGCGGCGGATCACCGCACCCATTTCGTCGCCGCGGTGCCGGACTTCGTGCGCCAGGCGATGGCGGAATACGGCGAGCTGACCGGCCGCGTTTACAAGCCGATCCATACCTTCCTGAACGACGATGCCGAACACGTGGTGATCGGCCTGGGTTCGGTGACCGACGATGCCGAGGCGGTGGCAACGTATCTGCGCAGCAAGGGCAAGAAAGTCGGCGTGATTTCGGTCAAGCTGCTGCAGCCCTTCCCCGAGGCGGAGCTGATCGAGGCGCTGCGCGGCAAGACTGCTGTGACGGTGCTGGAACGGTCCGACGTCACCGCGCTGACCGGCTTCGTGACCCAGGCACTGTTCCGGGCGCGCGAAAACGCTGACGGCATCCGCCATGTCGGCATTCCGGCGATCGACAAGCTGCCGCGCGTCACCACGGCGATCTTCGGTCTCGGCGCGCATGATCTGCAGCCGCGCCACCTGATCGCGGCCTTCGCCAACATGGAAAAGAAGGACAGCGCGCCGTTCGTCTATCTCGGCTCGCAATTCTTCGACGAGGGCGCATCGCCGCGCGTCAAGGCGCTGCAGGACCGCCTGAAGGCGGCCTATCCCGAGACCGGGCTGATGGCGTTGCAGACTGAAGAAAATCCGCATCTGCTGCCGCCGGGCGCGTTTCGCGTGCGGTTCCATTCGGTTGGCGGCTACGGCACCGTGGCGACGGGCAAGCTGCTGACCGACATCCTGGCCGGGGCGCTTGACCTGCACTCCAAGTCGGCGCCGAAATATGGCTCAGAAAAGAGCGGCGCGCCGACGAATTATTACATCACGCTCAGCCCGGAGACGGTGAAGATCACCAATGCCGAGCTGGAAGATGTCGAGATCGTCGTCTCGGCGGATCATAAGGTGTTCATCCACACCGACCCCCTGAAGGGGCTGACCGCGGGCGGAACGTTCATCCTGCAGAGCAGCGACGCGCCGCTGGATGTCTGGGCCAATCTGCCGGCGCACACGCGCCGCACCATCCGTGAGAAGAAGATCCGCTTCTACACCATTGACGCTTTCGCGGTCGCGCTGAAGCACGCGCCGACGCCGGAACTGCAAACCCGCATGATGGGCATCGCCTTCATCGGCGCGGTCTGCGGCCACGTTGACCGCATCGTCGCGGATGCGTCGGAATCCGCGATGCTGGAGAAGATCCGCCAGCAGATCAGCAAGAAATTCGGCGCCAAGGGCGGCAAGATCGTCGAAGGCAACATGGCGGTGATGCGCGAGGGCCTGGAGGCCACCAAGCGTGTCGATTACGACAAGCCCGGCTTTGCCGAAGTGGAAAAGGCCGTCGCCGCGACGGTCGGGCGGGGCGTTGCCATATCCGCCTCCATGTGTCGCGCCGCGGCGCCGGCCTCGGCGGCTGGTTTCCTCGACCGCGAATACTATGACGATGTCGTCGCCAGCCATTTCCGCGACGGCTCCGTCGCAGAGGCGCCGGTCATTCCGGGCACCGGGTTGTTCATGCCGGCCGGCAGTGCCGCCTGGAAGGACAAGGGGCTGTTCCGCCTGAACGTGCCGGAGTTCGACGCCGACAAGTGTACAGGCTGCATGGAATGCTCACTGGTCTGTCCGGATGCGGCGATCCCCAACACCGTGCACGAAATCCACGACCTGCTGCTGACCGCGATCAAGCACATGGACCTCGCCGAGGCGCAGCGCGAAGCGATGCGCGGCACGGTGTTCGGCCTGGCCGAGACGGTGCGCGAGGCTTATCGCACGCAGAAGGACGCCAAGCCGTTCGCCGAACTCGTCTCGGAGGCGGTCAACGCGCTGCATGTCGATAATGCCGTGCTGAAGCGCAATCTCGGCCGCATGTCGGAGGTGCTGGCCGGTTTCCCGGTGGCGCGCACGCGGCCGTTCTTCGATGCCATGGAAAAGGCGCAGCCGGGCAGCGGCGGCCTGTTCTCCGTCGGTGTCGATCCGTGGAAGTGCAGTGGCTGCCTGGAATGCATCGAGGTCTGCGGACCCGGCGCATTGGTGGAGCGGCATCAGGACGCCGCGGTGCTGGACACGTTGCAGAAGCGCTTCGAGTTCCTGAGCTGGACGCCGAGCAGCCCCAACCGCTTTGTCGACGGCGCGACCGACGCCAGCGGCGATGCGAAGCGGCTGCTGCTTGATCGCGACAACTACTACGCCATGACCGGCGGCCACGGCGCTTGCCGCGGTTGCGGCGAGGTCACGGCGATCCGTCTGGTGGTCGCAGCCAACCGCGCTTTGCATGAGCCGCGCCGGCGCGAGCATGTGCGCGAATTGGAAAACCTGATCGACAACCTGCAAGGCAAGCTGACCACCATCGGCGACGACACGGTGCGGGCGGAGCGCATCCAGCGCACCATCGATACCCTGGAAAAGCGGCTCTATCTGTTCGAGAGCGGCCCGAGCGGCAACGGCCCGGCCAATGCGGTCATCGCCAATGCCACGGGTTGCAGCAGCGTGTTCGCCTCGACCTTCCCGTTCAACCCGTACAACGACCCTTGGGTGAACAGCCTGTTCCAGGATTCCGCGCCGGTGGCGAAGGGTATCTTCGAAGGGCTGAGCGCCTCCGCGGTCGCCGACTTCCGCGCGCTGCGGACGGCGCGGCTGGAACTCGACGACGCGTATGACACCGTGGCGCACGATGCGTTCTTCAAGTTCTTCCGCTGGAGCCAGTTCACCAAGGAAGAACTGGGCCTGCTGCCGACGGTCATCAGCATGGGCGGCGACGGCGCGACCTACGACATCGGCTTCGGCGCGCTGTCGCGGCTGCTGGTCACCGATACGCCGATCAAGGTGGTGGTGCTGAATTCGGGGGTTTATTCGAACACCGGTGGGCAGGCTTCCACGGCGAGCTATTCGTCGCAAGACTCCGACCTGACTCGGTTCGGCAAGGCGCAGTCGGGCAAGCAGGAGGACCGCAAGGAACTCGGGCTGATCGCGGCGTTCCATCCGAATGTCTTCGTGGTGCAGACCAGCACGGCGCTGCAAGGCCACTTCATGAAGAACATGCTGGCGTTCCTGAACTACTCGGACTCGCCGGCGGTGCTGGACGTCTACACGCCTTGCCAGGCCGAGCACGGCATCGCCGACGCGGCCGCCTCCGAGCACGGGCGTCTGGCGGTGGAAAGCCGCATGAGCCCGGTGTTCGTGCATGATCCGCGGCGCGGCGACTCGCTGAGCGAGTGGTTCTCGCTGGAAGGCAATCCGGAGCCGGACAAGGATTGGGCGAGCACGACGATCGAGTATGTCGATGCCGACGGCTCCCTGAAGCTGCTGAACATTCCGATGACTCCGGCCGACTTCGCGCGGAACGAGTCGCGGTTCAAGAAGCACTTCCGCAAGCTGGCGGACGGTGCGGAAGGCTCGCCAATCCATGAGTATGTGACGCTGTCGCCGGCCGCCCGCGAGGGCAAGACGCCGTTCGTCTGGTCGACCGATGACGACAAGCACCTGATCCGGCTGGAACTGGATGCGCCGATTGTGCATCTGGTCGAAGAGCGGCGGAAGTACTGGCGGACGTTGCAGCATCTGGCCGGTCTGCCGGTGCAGCGGACCGACGCCGAACATCGCGCGGCGATGGCGGAACTGCAGCAGCGCTTCCAGCAGTCGGTGCAGGAACGCGAAGGCTCGATCGACCGGATCGCGCGGGCGATGTCGGAACTCGCTGCGTCCTCCAACGCGCCGCCGACGGTGCAGCTTGGCGGGGCGGCGTTCGGTGCCCCGTCGGCGCCGGCCCAGGTTGCGGCTCCGGCGGCAGCGAAGAGCAACGGGGCGATCGTGTCCCTGGCCGAGGAAGACCAGGCGAAGTGCACGAACTGCAAGACCTGCTACCAGGATCTCGGCGAGCTGTTCGAGAAGACCCGGATCGTCGTGAACGGTGAATCCAGGGAGGTCGGGCGGCTGATCCCGGGCGCTCTGGAGCATGTCACGGTGACGCCGGAGCTGCTCAGCCGGATCGCCCGCGTGGCGGCCAACTGCGATGCGGAGATCATTCGATGAGCACCCACATCGCACCGCCCGGCGGCGAGCTCGTGCGCTTCATGCACGCGAGCAGCGCGTATGAAACGAACCGCAGCGAACTGGAGGAACTCGCCACCAGCGCGGAGGTCGATCTGTTCCAGAAGCAGATCACCCTGCTGCGCCGGCGGCTGCTGGCGGAGCCGAATGCGTTCCGCCAGATGTTCATCGCCGACGGCATCCAGGCGGTGGCCTGGGAGTTCCAGCAGGAGGAGCTGGGCGCCCAGTTCACCAAGACGCTGTGGGACCTGCTGACCCGCAACGACGACATGAGCACGATTTTGCTCCGCTTCATCTGGGCGATCCCGCTGCGCTTCAAGCGGAAGTTCATCCGGGCGATCGACGTGCACCTGTCGGACCGCTACCCGATGTTCAAGGGCCTGTCGGAAGGCTGGCCCGGCGATAACGGCATTCCGCCGTACATGCGTCCCGCTGACGAGCGGGCGCAGGATTTCGGCTTGGTGAACCAGGGCTACCTTGGCTACATGACCCTGGGCTACAGCGCGCGTGAAGTCGATCTGTTCGTCTGGCTGGAAGTCCTGCGCGACAAGCAGTGCCAGGATCGTCCGTGCGAAATCGGCATCCCGGTCTCGGGTCGCGAGGCGAAGGGCGGCTGCCCGGTCAAGATCCACATCCCCGAGATGCTGGACCTGCTGGGCAACGGCAAGTTCCGCGAGGCGCTGGAACTGATCGAGGGCTGCAACCCGCTGCCGAACGTCACCGGCCGCGTCTGTCCGCAAGAACTCCAATGCCAGGGCGTCTGCACCCATACTGGTCGGCCCATCGAAATCGGCCAGTTGGAGTGGTTCCTGCCGCAGCGCGCCAAGGCGTATGGCGAGGCTCCGGTTTTCTCCGATGCCCCGGTTGGTTACATCAGTCCGTGGGAACGCGCCGACAAGCCGCCGGTGGCGGTCGTCGGATCGGGGCCGGCCGGCATGATCAACGCGTATCTGTTGGCGGCCGAGGGATATCCGGTCACGATTTTCGAGGCGTTCCATGAACTCGGCGGCGTGCTGCGCTACGGCATTCCGGAGTTCCGCCTGCCGAACGAACTGATCGATGACGTCGTCGGCAAGATCACCATGCTCGGCGGCCGGTTCGTGAAGAACTTCGTCGTCGGCAAGACGGCGACGTTGGAGCAGTTGAAGCAGGCCGGGTTCTGGCGGATTTTCGTCGGCACCGGCGCGGGGCTGCCGCGCTTCATGAACGTTCCGGGCGAGCATCTGCTGAACGTGATGTCGGCCAACGAGTTCCTGACGCGCGTCAACCTGATGCAGGCGATGCGTCCGGGGTTCGAGACGCCGCTGCCGGAGACGGCGGGCAAGCAGGTGATCGTTATCGGCGGCGGCAATACCGCGATGGACGCGGCCCGCACCGCCCGGCGTTTGGGCGGGATCGTGACGATCGTGTATCGCCGGACGCAGTCGGAAATGCCGGTGCGCGTCGAGGAGTTGCATCACGCGCTGGAAGAGGGCATCGCGCTGAAGCAGTTGCGCGCGCCGTCCGAGTTCATCGGCGATGCGGCGACGAACGTGGTGATCGCGGCGACCTTGGACGTGATCGAACTGGGCGCGCCGGATGCGTCGGGGCGGCGGTCGCCGGTGGCGACGGGCCGGACCGAGCGGATGCCGGTGGACCTGGTGATCATGGCGCTCGGCAATACGCCGAACCCGATCGTCAAGGACGCCGAACCGACGCTGAAGACCACCAAGTGGGGCACGATCGACGTGGCCGGCAAGGGGTCGCAGGCGACCTCGATCGAGGGCGTGTTTTCCGGCGGCGACGCGGCGCGGGGCGGCTCCACCGCAATCCGGGCGGCGGGGGACGGACAGGCGGCGGCGCGCGAGATCGTCGGCGGCAATACGTTCACCGCGGCGGAGGTGCGCGATCTGGTTGCGAAGGCGGACCGGTATTCCTCGCTGGGACAGGCGCCGCAGGAGATCGTCGAGAAGATCCATCTCGGCGAGGGGATCGAGGAGTTTGTCGTGCGGTCGCCGCTGATCGCGCATGCCGCGCGCGCCGGGCAGTTCGTTCGCGTGCTGGCCTGGGACAAGGGGGAGCTGATCCCGTTGACCCTGGCGGATTGGGACGTCGAGGCCGGGACGATCGATCTGGTCGTGCAGGCGATGGGCACCAGTTCGCTGGCGATCAACGCGATGAAAGTCGGCGAGGTGTTCGCCGGGATCGCCGGGCCGCTGGGGCAGCCGAGCGAGCTGCACAAGTATCCGGCGGGTGAAACGGTGGTGTTTACCGCGGGCGGGCTGGGGCTGCCTCCGGTTTATCCGATCATGCGCGAGCACTTGCGGCTTGGGAATCATGTGACGCTGATTGCGGGTTTCCGTTCGGCCGATCTGGTGTTCTGGGTGGGCAAGGATGAGCGGGTTGAGAAGTTGAAGGCTGAGTATGGGGATTTGCTCGATGTGATCTATACCAGCAATGACGGCTCGTTCGGGATCAAGGGGTTTGTTACTGTGCCGTTGCTGACGATGCTGGAGGCGGCGAAGGCCGGCACCGGGATCAAAGTTGCGGAAGTCGTAACGATCGGCCCGCCGCTGATGATGCGTGCAGTGAGCGAGATGACCCGGCCGTTCGGGGTGAAGACCGTGGCGAGTTTGAACTCGATCATGGTGGATGCCACGGGGATGTGCGGGGCCTGCATGGTGCCGGTGGTGCTGGATGGCAAGTTGGTGCGTAAGCACGCCTGTATCGACGGGCCGGAGATCGATGCGCATATCATCGATTGGGATAAGTTTTTGCCGCGGTTCGGGCAGTTCAAGGTGCAGGAGGCTCGGAGTAGGGAGAGATACGCGGCGGGGTAGGCGGTTGGGTTGGCAGGTGGCGCGTGGGCGCCACCTGCCAAATCCGTTTGGCCGTAGTAGGATCGAACTTTAGATCTGATCAGGTTTGGTGGAAAAAACTCCATGTCGAGGATAGTGGCGCCATCTGCTCGGCGGCCGGCCCGGGATCACGCTCGCCGAGATGGGGGGCGATCTCGTGCGGCTTGGACACCGGCCGCCGCGCGGCGGCGCAAGCTGGGCGCCCGCCTCGCTGACCGCGCTGCTCGGCGGGTGCGCGTGGCCGGGCTCACCCCGCGCGCCTGACCGGCACAACAACGTCCTCCGCAAGCACGTAATCAACCGTGCTTGCCACGGTCACGTCCAGCAGCCAGGCTCCGCCAAATGCCCGAGGCAACGGCAGCCGCGCGTTGCCGCCGGTCCAGCGGCGCAGTGTCGCCGCACCATGCCACTCGGGCGCCCACCAGCCATCGCCCGGGGCCAAATTGTCCAGCGCCACCGGACAAACCTCTCCCTGCCGCCGCCAAACCACGCTGGAGAGCTGGACCCCCAGGCGGCGCGAATCGCTCACCCAAGGCGTCAGCGCATTCGCCGCCGCCGAACGGGAAACCAGGCGCATGTCGGCCGCACCGGCGGGAACGATAAAGCTGTGGCAGCCCCGCTGCACGGCCACCGGCGCGATCCGGCGGCCGTCGGCAACAAGGCACAGCGCCGGATCGCGGGTGGTGGCGGGCTGTGGCGGCAGCGCCCAGCCGAGCTGAACCGAACGCTTCGCCAACCGGTGCCAGACCGGTTCCAACCGCGCCGGATCGTCCGCGAACGACGCACAGGAACCGCCCACGCGCCGGCTGTGGTCGTTGCTCATGTCCGGATGCAGCCAGATCGGCACGCCGCCATTGGCGAACATCCCGCGATTGCCGGTGTCGAGATAGCTCTCCGTCGGCAGGTTCTCGCTCAGCAGGATGTCGTGCGTGTCCAGTTCGACATGGTAGTAGGTAACCGCCCGCCAGCGGACCTCGCGCACGATGCTGCCGCCGTTGATCAGCAGTTCCGCCGGGATCAGCACCCCGTCGTGCAACACCGCATGGGCCGGCGAGACAAACAGGTCCCGCCGCGGCCATCCCTCCCCAAACGCATTCATCCGTATGCGGATCGGCTGTGCTCTGGCAGGCTCCGGATGGCGTGTCAGATCGACATGGCGGAAACCCAGCCAGCGCACCGGACGCGCTTCGCCCGACGCGGTCAGCACCGCATCGCCGGGCTTCAGTGTCTCGACCGGAACCTCGCCATCCGGCGTGGCGATCAGCGTGCCGGCCGCGAAGCAGGGCTGCTCGCCGGTGACCAACGTGCCGCCGCTGCCGTCGGCGGTCACGCTGAGATTCACGCCTGGTCCGTCCAGGAGGACGAAAGAGTTGCTGCCTGCGGCGCTGGCCACGGTCAGGAATGGCCCTGTAGAGTTTGGCCAGAACGCGGCTCCGGCGCCCGTGCTATAGGCAAGGCCGCGCAGGTCAATCCTGTCGCCGGCGGAGAAGTTCAGGATCGTGTTGGTGAACGATGCCGGATCGTCGATCTGCAGCGTCGCCGCGGCACCCCCGAAACTGATGTCGCCCGATCCGGCGGACGCGCCCGCGGCGATTTCCAGCGTGCCGGCCTCGATCGTGGTTGTGCCGGTGTAGGTGTTGGCGGTGGTCAGGACCAGTGTGCCGGGGCCGATGTCGGTGAGCCCGACGGTGCCGGCGTTATAGACGACTTGATTGCTCAACCCTGAGGTGAGACCCGCACCGAGGCCGTCGGCGATGACGCCGCTCACCGTCACGGTCCCGCTCGGTGCGAAGGTCAACGTGTTGCCGTAGCCCTGCAGGTAGATGGCATCGCCCCAGGCGGAGGGAACACTTGCGTCAGGGTCGCCGGTAACCGTGCCTTGGCCGATGGTCCCGCTGCCGGCGATGACCAGCGAAGCGCCGGCCTGGACGAAGATGTCGCCCCCGGCGCCAAGCCCGTTGCCGCCGCCGGAAAACGCGGCGCCGCCGCCGTAACCGGCGCTGCCGTTGGGAAACCAGAAGCCGACTCCCACACCGCCGCCGAAACCGCCGCCGCCGGCGGTGAAAACCGAGGTTCCACCGCCGCCGCCGAAACCGCCGATGCCGAACGGAGAGCCGCCGTTGTAACCGCTGCCGACGCCGGGCGCCGAGCTGTCGCTCATGCCGCCGCCGCCGGCACTGCTGACCCAGTCGGTGGCGCTGCCCGCGCCGCCCGCGGCGGCATTGCCGGCGAAGCTGACGTTGTCCAGGGTGACGTAGCCGGCGTTGCCGGCGACGTTCGAGCCAACGAACAACCCGCCGCCCAGACCGGCGCCGCCGCCCCCGCCGGGTCCGCCCGATTCGCCCTGAGCCAGCATGTTGTCGATCGCCAGGTTGCTGACCGCGACGGTGCCCGCGTAGACAAACAGCCCCTGGCGTGTGCCGCCGCCATCCAGTGTATGGCCGTTGCCAATCAGATCGACCGTCACGCCGGACGCCAGGTTGAAGGCATCCAGCACGCCGCCGTTCAGCGCGATGTCCGCCCCCAGTTCGATCGTCAGCGTCCCGGAGGTCGCAAGATTGGCGGCGATGATCGCAGCGTTCAGCGTGTTCAGGTCCGTCGCGGTGAAGTCCGCGCTGACCGGCACCGCCTCGACCAGGCTGCCGCCCGCCCCGTCGCTCACCACGAGCGCACCGCCAACCAACGGATTGACCAGCGCAAAGGATTCGGAGTTGGCTCCGCTGACGGCGGTCAGGGTGCCGCCGGCGATGCTGGCGCGCGCGCCCGGGACGAAACTCAGGCCGCGCAGGTCGATCGTGTCGCCGAGCGCGAAGTTCGCCACAGCGTTGGCGAAGCTGCCGCCGCTGGCCGGGGCGTCCAGCAACAGGGTGCCCTGCGAACCGGCGAAGCTGATGGCGCCCGATCCGGCGGAGCCGGCTGCCGCGATCTCCAGCGTGCCGGCGTCGATCGTCGTACCGCCGGAGTAGGTGTTCGCCGCCGACACAACCAGCGTGCCGGAACCGTCGAGGACCAGGCCGCCGGGACCGGCGATGACACCGGAAACCGTCTCGATTCCGCCTGGCGCGAAGACCGGCGGGCTGCCGCCGCCCTCCAGGTAGATGTCATTGCCCGAGGTGGCCCCGCCGGCGACCGTGCCGGCGTCGGCGATGTGCAGCGATGCTCCCGCCTGCGCGTAGATGCCGCCCCCGGAATTGCCGGTGAAACTGATATCCGTGAGCGTGACGTTACCGGCCGCCCCGGCGAAAACCCCGCCTCCGCCCGCCATGCCATCGATGGCGACGTTGCTGACCGCGACGGTTCCCACAGAGACGACCAGCCCCTGCTGCGTGCCGCCGCCGTCCAGCATGTAGCCGTTGCCAATCAGATCGACCGTCACGCCGGGCTTCAGGTTCAGCGCATCCAGCGCCACCCCGTTCAGGGCGATGTTGGCCCCCAGATCGACCGTCAGAGTGCCGGACGTCGCTAAATCGGCGGCAACGATCGCCGCGTTCAGCGTGTTGATGTCGGTCGCGGTGAACGGAAAGCCGACGGGCACCGCCTCTACCAAGCTGCCGCCGGAACCGTCGCTGGCCACCAGCGCGCCGCCGATAAGCGGGTTCGCCAGCGTGAACGACTCGCTGTTGGCGCCGCTGATCACCGTCAGGGTGGTGCCGTTGATCACCGCGCGGGCACCGGAGACGAAGCCGAGGCCATGCACGTCGATCGCGTCCCCGGCGGCGAAGTTGGCCACGGTCTCGCCGAACTGCGCCGCGCCGCTGACCGCGGCGTCCAGCCGCAGGGTCGCCGCGGTACCGGCGAAGCCGATGGTGCCGGTTCCGGCGGAGCCCCCCGCGGTGATCTCCAGCGTGCCGGCGTCGATCGCCGTGCCACCGGAATAGGTGTTCGCCCCCGCCAGCAGCAGCGTGCCGGGGCCGTTCAGGATCAGGCCACCGGGACCGGCGATGACGCTGGAGACCGCCTCTGTCCCGCTCGTGACGACGGACAGGGCATTGCCTGCGGACAGATAGACCCCGTTGCCGGCCGCGATCGTCCCTGACCCGGCCAGCGCCAGCGAGCCGCCGGTTTGCAGGAAGATCGAACCGGCCGCGGTGGCGCCCGCGCCCGCTGCGATGCTGTCACCGGCGAAGTTGACGTTGGTCAGCGTCGCGTTGCCGTTCGCCCCGACGAACAGGCCGCCGCCCAAACCGGAAGCGCCACCGGGCGCCAGCATGTCGCTCAGGGCCAGACTGCTGATCGCGACGCTGCCGGCGGACACGATCAGCCCCTGCTGCGTGCCGCCGCCGTCCAGCGTGTAGCCGTTACCGATGAGATCGAGCGTTACGCCGGACGCCAGGCTGATCCCGTTCAGCGCCACCGTGCCGAGATTGATGTTGCCGCCCAGGCTGATGGTCAACGCGCCGGACGTTGCATGGTCAGCCGTCGTGATCGCCGCGTTCAGCGCGTAGACATCGCTGACCGTGGCGGGGAAAGCAAACGGCTGCGCAGTGACCAGGACCCCGCCGGAGCCGTCATTGGCCACGCTCGCGCTGTCCACCGACGCACCGGCGAGGATGAAGGATTCACTCTTGGAACCGCTGCTCACCGTCAGGGTGTTGCCGCTGACGACGGCCGTGGCGCCGGCAGCGAAGCCGAGACCGCGCAGGTCGATGGTGTCGCCGGCGGCCAGGTTCAGCAGGGTATTGCCGAACTGCGCCGCGCCGCTGACCGCGGCATCCAGCCGCAGGGTGGCGGGGGAGCCGTTGAAGCTGATGGCGCCCGGCCCCGGGGAGCCGCCCGCGGCAAGCTCCAGGATGCCGGCATCGATCGTCGTGCCGCCGCTGTAGGTGTTGGCGGCCGACAGCAGCAGGGTGCCGGAGCCGTTCAGGATAAGGCCGCCGGCGCCGGAAATCAGCGCGGATACCGTCTCGGCCCCGGCGGGTGCGAAGGCCGCCGCGCTGCCGCCCGGTATCGAGATGCCGGCGCCCGCGGCGGCTGCGGCAATCGTGCCGGAACCGGCGATCGTCAGCGCGCCGCCGGCCTGGACAAAGATGTTGCCGGCCGCGCTGCTTCCCGCCCCGCCCGCGATCGAATTCCCGGCGAAGCTGACATTGGTCAATGTCGCATGGCCCGGGTTGCCGGAGACGGACGTCCCGATGTCGAGTCCGCCGCCTGAACCGGCCGTGCCGCCCGGCGCCAGCATGTCGTCGATCGTCAGGTTGTTGATGGCGACGGACCCGGCGTTGATGAGCAGCCCCTGCTGCGTGCCGCCGCCATCCAGCGTGTAGCCGTTGCCGATAATGTCCAGCGTGGCGCCGGACGCCATGGTGATCGCAGCCAGCGCCGTGCCGTTCAGTGCGATATTGCCGCCGAACGCGATCGTGACCGTCCCGGAAACGGCCTGATCCGCAGCCAGGATCGCCGTGTTCAGGTCAGCCACCGAGGCGACCTGCGCCGCCACCGCGTGCAGCGCAGTGCCGCCGGTGCCGTCGTTGACCACATTGGCGCCGCCGGATGCCGTGCCGAGGGTCAGTGTCTCGCTTGCCGTGCCGCTGGTCACTTTGAGGGTCGTGCCGTTGACGACGGCATGCGCACCGGCGGCGAAGCTCATTCCGCGCAGGTCGACGACGTTGCCGAGGCCGAACCCGCTGATCGTGTTGGCGAAATGCACCGTGCCGCTGACCGCGGCATCCGCTTGCAAGGTCGCGGACGCGCCGGCGAAGCTGATCGTCCCGGTTCCCGCCGTGCCGGTGGCGCCAAGCTCCAGGATCCCCGCGTCGATCATCGTGCCGCCGGTGTAGCTGTTGGCAGCCGACAGGACCAGCGTGCCCGGCCCGTTCAGGATCAGGCCGCCGGCACCTGCGACGACGCCGGAGACTGTTTCGAGCCCGCCCGGTGCGACAGTCAGCGCACCGCTGCCGCCCTGCAGGTAGATGGCTTTGCCGGAGCCTCCCGTTGCCACGCCGATGCTGTCCGTGCCGGCGACGGTCAGCGAGGCGCCGGTTTGAATATAGATATCCCCGCCCGCGGTGGTGCCCGCGCCGGCCGCGGACGTGTCGCTGGCGAAATTGACGTTCGTCAGCGTAACAGCGGCGGCGTCGCCGGCGACCGCCGAACCGAGGAACAGCCCGCCCGCCAGACCGGTGGCGCCTCCCGGCGCCAGCATATCGTTCAACGCCAGGTTGCTGACTGCGACGCTGCCGGCCGATACGATCAGGCCCTGCCGCGTGCCACCGCCGTCGAGCGTATGGCCGTTGCCGATGAGGTTGACCGTCACGCCCGCCTTTAGGTTCAGCGCGGCGAGGCTTGAGGTCAGGGCGAAATTCGACCCGATGTCGAAGGTGAACGCACCCGCGGTTGCCGCGTCGGCCGCCAGGATCGCGGCGTTCAGCGCGGTGCTGTCGTTCAGCCAGAGCGTCGCCGCGGTGCCGCCGAACGTGATGGTGCCGCCGGCGGGGACGCCGCCCGCCGCGACCTGCAAGGTGGGGCCGGCATCGATCGTGACACCACCGGTGTAGCTGTTTGTGCCTGCGAGTGTCAGCGTTCCCGGGCCGTCCACGATCAGGCCGCCCGCACCCGCGATGACGCCGGAGATCGTCGAGGCTCCGGTGGGCGCGAGGTACGCCTTGGTGCCGGCGCCCTGAAGATAAATGGTATTGCCGCTGGCGCTGGCATTCGCGGCGAGCGTGCCGGAGACGGACAGCGACGCTCCGGTCTGAATGAACACGTCCCCCGCGGCGGTTGCGCCGGCACCCGCCGCGACGCTGTCGCCGGCGAAGCTGACATTGGTCAGGCTGACGCTGGCGGCGTTGCCGGTCACCGCCGAACCGAGGTACAGGCCGCCGGCCAGGCCGGTGCTGCCGCCAGGCGCCAGCATGTCGTTCAACGCGAGGTTGCTGACCGCGACGGTGCCCGCGGCGACAACCAGCCCCTGTTGCGTGCCGCCGCCGTCCAGCGTGTAGCCGTTGCCAATCAGGTCGACCGTCACGCCGGACTTCAGGTTCAGCGCATCCAGCGCCACCCCGTTCAGGGCGATGTTTGTTCCCAGGTTGACGACCAGCGTCCCGGAGGTGACTTGATCCGCCGCCACAATCGCCGCGTTCAGGGTGTTGATGTCGGTCGCCGTGAACGGAAAGCCGACGGGCACCGCCTGGATCAGGCTGCCGCCGGAACCGTCGTTGGTCACCAGTGCGCCGCCGATAAGCGGGTTGGCGAGCGTGAACGACTCTCGGTTCGCGCCGCTGATGACCGTCAGGGTGTTGCCGTTGATGACCGCGTGGGCGCCGGAGACGAAGCCGAGCCCATGCACGTCGATCATGTCGCCGGAGGCGAGGTTGGCCACCGTATCGCCGAACGGCACCGCGCCGCTGACCGCGGCATCCAGCCGCAAGGCCGCCGCGGTGCCGGCAAAGCCGATGGTGCCGGTTCCGGCGGACCCGCCCGCCGCGATCTCCAGCGTGCCGGCATCGAGCGTCGTGCCGCCGGAATAGGTGTTCGCCCCGGCCAGCAGCAGCGTGCCGGGACCGTTCAGGATCAGGTTGCCGGGACCGGCGATGACGCCCGCGACCGTCTCGGTCCCGGTCGGGACGACGGACAGGGCATTGCCCGCGGACGCGTAGATGCCATTGCCTGCGGCGATTGTCGCCGCACCGGCCAGCGCGAGCGAGCCGCCGGTTTGCAGGAAGATGGCGCCGGCCGCGGTGGTGCCCGCGCCCGCTGCGATGCTGTCACCGGCGAAGTTGACGTTGGTCAGCGTCGCGTTGCCGCTCGCCCCGACGAACAGGCCGCCGCCCAAACCGGTTGCGCCGCCGGGCGCCAGCATGTCGTCGATCGCCAGGTTGCCGATGGCCACGCTGCCCGATGACACGATCAGCCCCTGCTGCGTGCCGCCGCCATCCAGCGTGTAGCCGTTGCCGGCAATCGCCAGCGTCACGCCGGACGCCAGGCTGATCCCGTTCAGCGCCACCGTACCGAGATTGATGTTGCCGCCCAGGCTGATCGTCGTCGTGCCGGAGATCGCCTCATCGGCGGCCGTGATCGCCGCGTTGAGGTCCGCCGCCGACTTTATCAGCGCCGGTACATCGCGGAGGGCGGTGCCGCCGCTGCCGTCATTCGCCACATAGACGAGGCCGGGTGCGCTGCTCAGCGTCAGCGTCTCGACATTGGCGCCGCTGGTCACCGTCACCGTGTTGCCGCTGACGGTCGCATGCGCACCCGCGGCGTAGCTCAGCCCGCCCAGATCGATAACGTCACCGGGAACGAAGCCGCCGATCGTATTGGCCAGATGAGCCGTGCCGCTGACCGCGGCATCCAGACGCAGGGTCGCCGCGGTACCGGCGAAGCCGATGGCGCCCGTACCGGCGGAGCCGCCCGCCGCGATCTCCAGCGTGCCGGCGTCGATCGTCGTGCCGCCGCTGAACGTATTTGCCGCCGACAGTATCAGCGTGCCGGGACCGTTCATTATCAGGCCGCCCGCGCCGGCGATGACGCCCGTTACCGTCTCGATCCCGGCGGGCGCGAATACCGGCGCGCCGCCCTGCATGGTGATCGCATTGCCGGATCCGCTCGGGTTCGCGCTGAAGGAGCCGGAAACCGCCAGCGAGGCGCCGCTCTGGAGGAAAATGTCGCCAGCCGCAGCGGTGCCCGCGCCGGCTGCGATGGTGTCGCCGGAGAAGCTGGCATTGGCCAGCGTGACCTGGCCGGGGTCGCCGGCAACACCCGAACCGATGTAAAGTCCGCCGCCCAGGCCGGTGGCGCCGCCGGGCGCCAGCATATCGTTCAGCGCCAGGTTGCTGATCGCCACGCTGCCCGCGGACACGATCAACCCCTGTTGCGTGCCGCCGCCGTCCAGCGTGTAGCCGCCGCCAATCAGGTTCAGTGTCACGCCGGATGCGAGGTTGATGGCGCTGAGCGTTGCGGTGCCGAGATTGATGTTGCCACCGAGGGTGATGGCGACCGTGCCGGATGCGGCGTTGTCGGCCGCCAAAATGGCGAGGTTCAACTCCGCCGCGGTGGTGATCGCGGACGGCAAGCCTTCGAGCGCGCTGCCGCCGGTTGCGTCGCGGGTCACCACGAAGCTGCCGATGGCGGCTGACACGCCGGCGACGGTCAGTGTCTCGGTGTTGGCGCCGCTGGTCACCGTCAGCTTGGACCCGCTGAGGCTGGCATGCGCCCCGGCAGCCAGCACCAAACCCTTCAGGTCGATCGTATCGCCGATAGCAAAGCCGGAAACTGTATTCGCGAAGCTTGCCGAACCGGTCACCGCCGTATCGAGGCGCAGCACCGTCCCGGTTCCGGCCAGCGTAATGGTGCCCGATCCGGCGGACGCGCCTGAGGCGATTTCCAGCGTCCCGGACTGAATCGAGGTTCCGCCGGTGTAGGTGTTGGCGGCCGTCAGCAGCAATGTGCCGTCGCCGTTCACCACCACGCCGGTATGGCCGTAGGCTCCGACGCCGGTCGAGCCGGCATCGTCGCCGACGACGCCCGCGATGGTCTCGGTGCTTGCCGGGGCGAAGGTCAGCGCGTGGCCGCCGCCTTGCAGGTAGATGCCGTTTGCCCAGGCATTCGCCAGCGCACCGTTATATGGATCGGCCCCGGCCGTGACGGTGCCGGCGGCGATCGTGCCGGCACCGGCGATGACCAGCGAGGCGCCGGTCTGCACAAAGATATCGCCGCCCGCGGCGAGGCCGCCGCCGCCGCCCTTGGAGGTGGGCTCGCCGCCGCCGAAGCCCCCGACCCCGGACTTCGATGTCCCCGCGGCGCCGCCACCGCCCCAGCCGCCATTGCCGGCGGTCACGCCCGCGGCGCCACCGCCGCCGAAGCCGCCGTTCGCGCCTTTGATGCTGCCGCCGCCGCCGCCGCCCCAGCCGCCGGCGCCGCCGACCCAGCCATAGGAATCCGAGCCGGCCTGGCCGCCCACACCGCCGCCGCCGCCGGCCGAATTGGCGCCGCCGCCGCCGCCGCTCGCGCCGCCCGCATGACCAAAGACGGACATGCCACCACCCGCCGCGCCCGGGACGATACCGGGTCCACCCGCGGTGGCCGTCGGCCCGACGCCGCCGCCGCCCGCACCGCCGGTGCCGGCGCCGCCCAATCCACCGCCACCGCCGAACGCTGCGTTTCCGGCACTCAGGCCGCCCGCGCCGCCTTTGGCCGCGTCATTGGCGAAGCTGACATTGGTCAGCGTTACGTTGCCGGCATCGCCCGCCACGTTGGCGCCGATGAGCAGGCCGCCACCGAGGCCCGCGCCGCCGCCGCCGCCCGCGCTGCCGGCACCACCCGCCGCCAGCATGTCGTTGATCGACAGGTTGCTAACGTCCACGGTTCCGGCATAGACGATCAGCCCGCGCTGTGTGGTGCCGCCATCCAGGGTGTAGCCATTGCCGATGATATCCAGGGTCACCCCGGACTTCAGGTTGATGGCTTCAAGCGCGGTGCTGCCGAGGTTGATGTTGGCGCCGAGTGCGATCGTCGCGGTGCCGGAGATCGCACTATCCGCCGCCTGGATAGCGGCATTCAGTTCGGACATCGTGGTGATGACGGCGGGCAGTGCCTCCAACGCGCTGCCACCCGAGCCGTCGCCGACGACCACATAGTTGGCGACGGTGGCCAGCGGGTTGGCCAGGATCAGGCTTTCGCTGTCGGCCCCGCTGGTCACCGTCAGGGTGGAGCCGTTGAGGCTGGCATGCGCCCCGGCGGCGAGTTTCATCCCCGGCAGATCGATCGTTTCGTTTGGCCCGAAGGCGGCCACGGTATTGGCGAATGCGGTCGAACCGTTGATCGGCCCGTCGATGCGCAACGCTCCTGCGCCGGCGAAGGTGATGGCACCCGATCCGGCGGAGGCTCCGGCGGCGATCTCAAGCGTTCCCGCCTTGATCGTGGTTCCCCCGGTGTAGGTGTTGACAGCCTGAAGCAGCAGCACGCCCGTGCCGTTCACCACCACGCCGACGCTGGAGAAGGGCGTGTAGTAGGATGCCCACGTCAGCGCGGCGTAGTTGATGCTGCTGGGAACCGAGCCGGCATCGTCGGCGATCACGCCTGCTACGGTCTCCGTGCCCTGCGGCGCGAAGGTCAGCGCGTTGCCGGCGCCCTGCATATAAATGCCGTTGCCCCAGGCCTGCGCGAGGACATCGGAACCCGGGTCAAGCGTGCCGCCATAGGCGCCGGCCGTGACGGTGCCGGCCGCGACCGACCCCGAACCGGCCAGCACAAGGGACGCGCCGGCCTGGACGAAGATGTCGCCGCCCGCGCCAAGGCCGCCGCCGCCGCCGGACTGCAGGCCGGCGCCGCCGCCCACGCCGGCAAAGGCAAACCAACCCGCGGCGCTGCCGGCACCTCCGCCACCGCCCCAACCACCGAGACCCGAGTGGGCCGGAAGGACGCCTTCCCAAATGTTGCCGCCCGCGGTGTAGAGGTATTGGCCGCTGGAATACGCGAAGGAGCCGTCGGTGAATCCGTAGCCGCTGCCGCCGCCGCCGCCGAAACCGCCATTGCCACCCGCGTCGTTCGTCCCGTTGCCGCCGCCGCCGCCGCCGCCCCAGCCGCCGGCACCGCCGCTCGCGTTAGTGCCATTGTACTTCGGTTGAGCAAAAATTACCGGCGCATGCCCGCCGACACCGCCGCCGCCGCCGCCAGTGGAACCGCCACCCCCGCGTCCTCCGCTGGCACCGCCGCTGGTTTTGTTCGATCCGGAGCCGCCCCCGGCTGCCCCGGGGACGATGCCGGTGCCGCTGCCGGATGCTCCGGAACCTATGCCACCGCCACCGCTGCCACTGGCGTTGCCGCCCATGCCGCCGCCACCGCCGCGTTGCAACCCTATAATATAATGTTTTAGCACGCCTTCGTAATAGTAGAAGCCACCATAGATAGGCACGGGTGCAGAACCGTTGCCGCCCTTTGCGGCATCACCGCTGAACGTGACGCTGGTCAGCGTGACGTTGCCGGCATCCCCTGCGACGTTGGAGCCGATGAACAACCCGCCGCCCAACCCGGCCCCGCCGCCACCGCCGCTGGCGCCGTTGCCGCCCTGCGCCAGCATGTTGTTCAGGGCGAGATTGGCGACATCGACCGTGCCCGCGTAGACGAACAGCCCGCGTTCCGACTTGCCGCCATCCAGCGTATGGCCGTTGCCCTCGATGTCCAGCACGACGCCGGCATGCAGGTTGATCGCCTCCAACGCCGTCGTGCCCAGCGCGATGTTGCCGCTCAGGCTGATCGTGATGGTGCCTGCGGTCGTCACCGTGGATGCACTGACGATCGCCGCGTTGAGTTGCGCGACCGTGGAAACGGTTGTCGTAGTCATCAGCCGGGCCTCTTTCTGCGGTTAGGTTGGTTCGAACGGCGCGCCGCGCCGGACCGGTTTCGACTGGTCGTCCCAGTCCGCCAGCATTCCGGCCGCCTGGAGTTCAGCGATCAGCGGTTGCAGTTCGGCGGCGTAGGGCTTCCAGCGCCCCAGTCCGCGGGCGTTCACCGGCTGCCGCACCTGTGCGCGGCTGACCGTGCGGACGCGGCTGGTGCTTTCGTGGAACCGCTCGCAGGCCGGGTCCGCGGGCAGGTCCAGATGCGCCAGCACCCGCGCCAGGGTGCCGTCGAAATCGTCCACCCAGTCGCTGAGCGCCACGGTCAGCACCGGATTGGGCAGCACCGCCTTCCAGTGTGCCATCAGCCGATGCTGCTGCCCGATCGTCCAACCGAGTTCGGCCGGGTCGTGCGCGTAACCGTGGCTGCCATGGAAACGGAAGGTGAAGATCGACAGGCCGATATCGCGCGGATCCCGCACGCAGTGGATGATCCGCGCGCCGGGCAGCAACAGACCCACCAGGCCCAGATACAGGTAGTTTCCCGGCATCTTGTCGACGATGCGGAGCTTGCCGGGCGCCAGTGCGTGCAGTTCGTCGAGGTAGTGGGCCGCCGCCGCATTCAGCGTCCGCGAGTCCAGTTCGGCGATCCGGTGGATCGCCGCCGCGTCGTCGCCTTCGCCCAACCGGGTGAACATTCGGGCCAGTGCCGCTCGTTCACCCGCGCCATGCGCATCGGCGTGCGCGGCGATGATCTGCTCGCACAGGGTCGTGCCTGACCGCGGCATTCCGACAATGAACACGGGCGCCGGGTCGTCTGGCGATGCACGCGGGCCGTCATGCAGCCGGGCGCGATCCAACCGGGCGATGGCGGCCTCAATGAACGCAAGATGATCCGTGCGGGAGAACGGCTGCATCAGCCGCAGCAGCGCATGGCCCTTTTGCCAGTGGGTGAAGGCGGCGGCATGCTGCCGCCGGGCCGACCAGAACTTCGCCAGGTCGTAATGGCCCATGATGCGGTGTTCGGGCAGCCCCTCGGCGCCCATTGCCTCCAGCGCCTGCTGCATCGCGGCGGCTTGCGCAAGCGCCGCATCGTCGTCGCCGGCGGCCTCGGCTAGCAGCAGACGGCGCCAGTGCAGCAGCGGCGCCAGGGCAGGGGGCACCGGACCAAGCGCCACGAAGGCGTCCAGTACGCCGGGGACCTCCGCCGCGCGGCCAACTTGCAGCAGCGCCAGCGCGCGTTGCAGCAGCCAGTGGCGGTGGGCGGCCTCATCGGCCGGCGGCGGGCCCGCATCGAGCAACGCCAGCGCCTCTTCAGCGCGTCCGTCCAGCAGCATGTCGGCGGCCAGGTTGAGCCGCGCCGCGTCGTTGCCGGGGTCGCGGGCGAGGGCCGCCAGCAGCACGTCCTCGGCGGCGGGGTCGCCGGTGATGCGCATGAACGCGGCGAGGTTGGCCGCCGCGGCCGAATGACCGGGGTCGCGGGCCAAAGCCTGCCGCATGGCGATCTTGGCGTCCTCGATGCTGCCTTCGCGGTAACGGGCGATACCCAGGTTGACCCAGGCGTCGGCCCAATCGGGGGCGAGGCTGACGGCCGCGGCGAAGGCCTGCGCCGCCAGGGCGGGCTGCCCGAGCGCTGTCCTTGTTTCGCCGTAGGCATAATGCGGATGCGGATGATCGGGTGCGGCGTGGCACGCATCACTGGCGGCGTGCAGCGCATCCTGGAGCTTGCCGGCGGCCATCAGCAGTGCGCACCTGCGCAGGTGCTGCGCGGCGGCTTCGTTCAAAGATGGCGGCATGGCCTATTCCGGACGGACCGGCGCGCGACGCCGGCTGGAGTCGCCCGGGTGGCGAGGTCCATGCGGTTGGCGTGACGCGGGCGTGGCCAAGCAGGCCGACGCCGGGAGGTTTTGGTGCACGGAAGGCTCTCCCGCCGGGTTGATGCATGCGTTCTGCCATAACAAACATCCTCTGTACAAAAAAATTTCGATTTCTTTGTATTTTTTCCACGCGCGGACCTTGCCGCCCGCCGGATCGGCACCGCTGTGCGCCCGCGGGACCTGAAGGGATTGGCGCCTCCGGTTCGTCGGGATCCTGCCAGCCATGAAAGGGACGGAGGTATCGCACTCGCATCGCCGATATTGGCGCTGGCCGGCGGAGAGGGCACGCCGCAGCGCTCCCTCCGGCAGATGAAGTGTTCCGCCTCCAACGGCATCGATGTGCCAACGTGCGGTTCGGTGGAACGGGCAAAACGGAGCCGCCCGTCATGAGGGCTGCCGGGTTTGGCCTGTAAACAGCCAAGTCCATCTTCCAGATCCACTCGGTGGACTAGACCGGAAAGGTGGAGCCCAAGCGTTCGGTGTTGCTGCGCTGGCCCGGCTGGCGGAAGGCGGTGCAAATACCGTCGAGCGGGGGCGTGATCGCATAGTAACGGTATTGGTCCCGCAGGAGATTTCCATGGATGTTGCGTTGCGTTCTATCCCTAAGCCGATACGTCGTGTTCATTCCCGTTCTTGCCAGATCACGTCCTGACCCGCTTCCAGACGGCAAGGTTTGGTTAAGGCGACAAAATCGCGGCGCAGGACGATGTCCTGGCCATTGATGCTGAAGCGGGCACCTACTGCGACTTTACAAGACCGGAGAAGCCTGCAAACGCCAGCAAACCAAGAACAAGTCCTGCAATCCTCTGCAGATACTCGAATAGCTTGCTGGCGAACCCCAGATCGAACCGTGTATCAGGAGACCAATAGTCGCGCTGTCCCGTCTCAAGGCCCGGGATCACGGCCTCAAGTGAATATATCCACGCGTTGAACTTTGGAAAGCTCTGCGCTTCGGGTTGCTTCAGGAAGCAGTCAATCTGCGCTTGGCCTGAGGCGGCCAACCCCGGACGGCGCTGGTTGAGGGACGGCAAGGATCTTTCCTCGGTTGTCGGCGCTCCGCACAGGACCCATTCCGGGGAACGCAGATAAACGGAGATGTTGGGCCGCAACTGTTCCTGTCCCTGGACCGCTGTTAACAACACGACCCCGGCTAACCAAAACAGCAAGAGCCAGACAAAGGATCGCAGGGGATGAAGCCCGTAGCCGACGGTTATCCGGAGCAGAAAGTCCTTCAGAAAAAGGGAGGCTCGCTGCATCGGCCCCTTTGCTCTGGCGCGGCGGGCCAGGCGTTGCAGGCGCTCTTTCTCGAACAGGATCGTGCGCGCAGCCTCCTGATGGCCCATTTCACCCAAAACGGCGCTTAGCTGCTCATACGGTTGTGGCCAGAAATCTTCTCCCCAACGTTCGGGATCTTGACGCGACAGCCAGTCGAGCCGAGTGGGAGCATCGACCGGGCTAGCAACGAAGCCGCCGTAGCGGAACCTGTTCAGCAGCAAATCCCCGTGTTTCGGCCAACTGGTACGCTCGTCGACGATGGTGCCGGCATAGGCCCCGTTCAGGCCCAGCGCGCCGTCCACTTTGGCTTCGTGTCGCAAAAAGAACGCACCTTCAATTCTCATTCGGTTCAGTGTAAGCGCGCGAGCGCCCCGCGCTTCGAATGAACCGCTCTCTATTCGAAGATCTCTGCTCACCCTTGTGCCGATAAGGCTCGCTTCCCCTATGATCCGGGTTTCGTGCAATACAACATCGCCGCCAACGGTCACGCCATCCGCCGCAAGGGCAACGCTCCCGTCCCCGTCGATCAGTGCCCCCACGAGACTCAGGTCGCCCGTCAGCCGCGCGCCGGACACCTTGACCAGGCCGCGAAAGCGGCAGCCACGCAAAGTCAGGTCGCCTCGGATGGTTGCATAGGACACGTCCAATGCCACGTCCGTATCTTTCGTGACGGACGAGCCGTCCAGGATGAGCTCTCCTTCGAGACGGGCGCCGCGCATGTCGATTGTGCCGCCGATCTCGACCGCCCGCAGGGTTATGCCTCCTCTTGATTCCAGACGCCGTCCGATCAGGCCGGGCAGGACGGATCCGTCGAGCAACACCGTGTCCACCGCCGCTGATTGCAGGCTTATCGGCGCGGCGAACCGGCAGTCCGCGAGCGCGATGTCGCGCAGAATGCGACAGCCGTGCAGATCGAGCGTTCCGGTCACCCACGCTCCCCTCAACCGCAATCCCTTTTCGTGAAGGCGAGGCGCATCCGGGCCGCCAAGGAGGATAAGGCGAAGCAGGCTTGCCCGGATGGCACATGCCTCATCGCCTTCGGCGGGGAGACCGCCGTCGCCGCATTTATGATAGAAGTCGCTATCCAATGCGGCGAGCAATTGCTGTTCGGTGTGCGTGAGCGCTCCGAAGTCGGTCAGGTTCCTGGGTGTCATCGGTTGCGGAAGTCTGCTCCCGGCGCGTGCGTCTTGCCGGGAGGTTTCAGACGATGACGAGAGCGCTGACGGCACCACGTCCTACCGCAGCGGCAACAGCCAAGGCACCAGCAACACACTGACGATCATGACGATGATCGTGAATGGCACGCCAACCTTGACGAAATCGCCGAATACGTAATTGCCCGGTCCGACCACGAGCGTGTTCACCGGCGACGATATCGGCGTCATGAACGCCGCGGAGGCCGCCAGCGCCACGATCATCGCAAATGGATAGGGTGAGGCGCCCAGGTCCTTGGCGATTGCCAGCGCCACCGGCGCCATCAGCACGGCGGTCGCCGTGTTGGAAATGAAAAGGCCCAGCAGAGCGGTGATCACGAACAGTGTCGCGAGGACCATGCGAGGCGTCGCGTTGCCAACGACGGCGATCAGTCCGTCGGCCGCCAGATCGACCCCGCCGGTGCGCTGCAAGGCGATCGAGAACGGCAGCATGCCGACGATCAGCACAATGCTCTGCCAACTGATCGAGCGATAGCCGCTGTTCAAATCGACACAGCCCAGCAAGCCCATCAGCAGGCAACCGATCAATGCGGCCTGCACGTTCGGCACCACACCGCTGACCATCAAGCCGACGACCACGGCCAGGACCGCCAACGCCTGCGGCGCCAGCCTCGCGGCGGGAAGCACTTCATCGAACTCCGCCGGCCTGTTGATCACGACCATATTTTCCCGCGCGGAACCAAGCCGGTCGATGTCGGACCAGTAACCGATCAGCAGCAGCGTGTCGCCGACATCGAGTTTCCGGTCGAGCAGGTTCTGCCCCAGCACGACAGCGCCGCGGCGCAAACCGATCGCGGTCAGGCCAACGTCCCGCCGGACCCTGGCCTCCCGGATCGTGTGTCCGATCAGTTCGGAGTCGGCCGGCAGGATCACCTCGACCATGCCGAGTTCCTGCGAGTGGTCCGTGTAGTAGCCGGCGCCCTCCGCCAACGGCAGTTCCTTGAGGCTGTATTGCCCGCAGAGTGCGGGGATGTCGAGGCTGGCTGGCTCGATATCGAACAGCAGGATGTCACCCGCCTGGAATTCGGTGCGCGGCTGTGGCCGTATCAATTCTGTACCAAAACGTATTGGCCGTTCGACGGCAAGCAGGCTGATGCCGGACGCGCGAACCACGAAATCCTCGCGCCGCTTGCCGATGACCGGAGACCCCGGCAACACCCGCATGCGATGCTCGCGATCGGCGAGGTGGTACTGATCGATCCATTGCCGCAGGCTGGTCTGGCGTTGATCGCCGCCCGCGCCTTTCGCGGCGGCTGGCAGCCAGCGCCGCGCGAACAGCATATAGACGACGGCCAGGAGCAGAAGTGGCAGGCCGAAGGGCGTGAAGCTGAAGAAGCTGAAACCCTGCGCGCCCCGGCGCATCAGTTCGGCATTCACCACAAGGTTCGGCGTGGTGGCCACCAACGTCAGCATGCCGCTGGTCAGCGCGGCGACGCTCAAGGGCATCATCAACTGGCTCGGCGGAGTTCCGGTGTTTTTCGAGATTCGCAGCACCACGGGGATAAAGATCGCGACAACCGCGGTGGAGCTCATGAGCGAGCCGAGCGCGCCGACGGCCAGCATCAGCAGGACCAGCATGCGGCTGCTGCTGCTGCCGGCCTTCCGATCGAGCCAGTCGCCCAGGCGCCGTGCGACGCCGGTGCGTACCAGGCCCTCGCCGATGACGAACAGGGCGGCGATCAGCACGATATTCGGGTCGCTGAAACCAGCCAGCGCCTCGTTGGTCGTGATCACGCCGGTTAACGGCAGCAGCACGATCATCAGCAGCGCCACGGCGTCCATGCGCGGCTTGTTGAGCACGAACATTGCCACCGCGGCGGCAAGCAGAAGCAGAACCAGAGCGAGATCGGTATTCATTGCCCGGCGCCTTCAGAGCAAAGGTCCCAGTGCAAACTGAACCTTGCGAGGTCGAACACAGTCTTGCTCCTGACGATCGCGCCAATCACGTTGGTTTTCTCCCTGTACCGGGTTGGCCGCCCGGAGATGATCGTTGTAGGGGTGCCTGCCTGGCACAGTAAGTTTCGCAGGCGCTGCTGTCCATGCCGGGAACGTTAACCAATTGCAGTCCGGGAGCATGCATTCGGTCGATCCATGTGCCTTTGGGCGCATAAACCGTAACGTCTTTGCGGTCCCTTCAGTGGTCGTCAAGTCTCCATTATCGCGTATAACGAATGACTGCCGCGAATTCAAGACGTATCAGCGAGCGTTTCTACCCTCTTGTTCGACAAGATTGGGACGGTATGAACAGTCGTGAGACGATGGGCCATCGCCGCACGGTCCGGTAAGTGGAACCGTCATGTACAAGAACGGTGCGCCTGGCGGGAGACGGGATGGTAACGGCTTACCAAGACGACCCGTGGTATGTTTCGACCGGCAACCTGCCGGTCGAGGAGGACGTGGTTGTTGCGCTTCGAGAGGTGCACGCCCGCTACGCCACCGAGACCATGGGCGACGTGTCGCAGGTCTATCCGGCCCTGGCCCGGGTCCCCGCCGGCTTGTTCGGCGTCTCGATCGTTGCCAATACGGGTAACGTTTATGAGGCCGGTGACGCCGCGTACCTGTTTTCCATCATGAGCGTGTCCAAGCCTTTCATACTCGCCCTTGTCTGCCAGGCGGTCGGGTGGGAGCGGGTGCGCGATGGCGTCGGCGCCAACGCTACCGGGCTGCCCTTCAATTCGGTCGCCGCGATCGAGGTCAGCGCCGACGGCCGCACCAATCCGATGGTCAATTCGGGCGCCATAGCCACCACGAGCCTCGTGCCGGGTGGCTCGGTCGCGGCCCGCTGGGAGTTCATTCACCAAGGGCTGTCCCGTTTCGCCGGCCGTGATCTGGCGTTGGATGAGGAGGTGTTGGCCTCCGCGACCGACACCAATTTCCGCAACCGCAGCATCGTACAGTTCCTGCACTCGCGCGGGCGGGTGTTCTGCGACCCGATGGAGGCGGTCGATCTCTACACGAGGCAGTGCTCGCTGTCGGTATCGGCGCATGATCTGGCCGTGATGGGCGCGACGCTGGCTGACGGGGGGGTCAATCCCCTGACACGCGAACGGGTCGTGGACGCCCATTCCTGCCGCTACGCCCTGGCGGTCATGGCGACGGCGGGCATGTACGAAAACTCGGGTGAATGGCTGTGCGACATCGGCTTGCCCGGCAAGAGCGGTATCGGGGGCGGCATCGTGACAGTGTCACCGGGCAAGGGAGCGCTTGGCACCTTCGCCCCGCCGCTGGACCAGGCTGGTAACAGCGTGCGCGGCATCCTGGCCGCCAAGGCGCTGTCGCACCGGCTTGGCCTCGACCTGTTCATGTCGAAGCCCGCGGTCTCCCCGTCCGACTCTTAGCCCGGCATTCTGGAAGAAACCCGTATGGGCGCCACAAACCCGACGAGCTGCCACCGCGCCCTCGCCCGACGAACCGCGCCGCGGCGCGGCCGAGCAATCATGTTCTGTCGGAAAAGACTGCCTGTCTTGTACGTTGCGAGCACTATCGTTACATGGCAGGTCAGGCCGGCAGACCAACGGCAGCAAAAACTCAAAGCCCTGGTCTTTGTCGCCGGTCTGGCACCCGACAGCGGTGAGGGCGCCCCCAGCCTTGGCGACCGGTTTCCGCATGGCACCGTTGCCTGCGCACTGGCGCCCCCGATCCCACGGGCGGATGGCGCCGAGGATCTCTACATCCGACAGGAAAAGTACTGGGCACAGTTCGCCGCCGACGTGCCTGAAAGCGCAGCACGCGAAATGACAGCAACCCAGCGTCCGATCGCGAAGGCCGCACTCGGTGAGCCATCGAGCGCGCCGGCCGGCAGGACGGCGCCAGGCCGCCGAACGCGCGCAACGCCATTGCGATGCCGAAACCGGGTTGGCCGCCGTCCTTATGCTGAACCCGTCCCGGGCGGCGAGCCGCGGCTAGGTCACCGGATGGTCCGGAGCGTCGCCGCCGCCTTTGCCCACAATGGTCAGGAAAGCCTGCGCTTCCTCCTTGCGCTCGAACACATGCGGGGCAATGTTGCGTTTTGAGAACGCTTCGCCCAGCTTCGCGCGCATGAACGCACTTGTCGCGTAGCGTGTGATCTTGGTAAAGTAATGCGCCAGGAAGTATCGATCCATTTCGGCATAGCCGTCGATCATATGCTCGCTGATGCGGAACCGGTCGTAGTTGATCACCACGCCGACCCGTGTGCCGGCGGCGCGGCAGCGCTGCTCGCAGATATCCCAGATCGCCTTGACGTCCTCGGCGACCCGCACGTACATGCCTTCGAAATTCAGGAACAGAATATTCCGCTCGGCGTCGTAGGTTACCCGTTCCGGCAACGACAGATTGAGCAGTTCGGCGCCGAGGTCCATCGGCTCCGGATTGAAAATCCGCGCATCCATCATCCCGTACTCGCTGATGATCGGCTCGAAATCCATATACGGCAGGATGTCGCGGGCGACATCGATCCCGGGCGCAACCTCGATCAGCGCCAGGCCGCGCCGCACCCGGCGGAACACGCAGCGCTCGGTGACGTAATAGACCGGCTTGCCCCGGTCGTAGGCGTATTGGCCGTTGAAGGTGATCTGCTCGACCTGTTTGGGAAACTTCCGCTGCTTTCCCTCTTCCAGAATACGCAGCGTGCCGTCCTCGACCGACAGTTTGAGACCGCTGCCGGTGAACGTGCCGACGAACACCACCAGCCGCGCGTTCTGGCTGATGTTGATGAATCCGCCCGCCCCGTTGACCCGTCCGCCGAACCGGCTGACGTTGACGTTCCCCGCCGCATCGCACTCCGCCATGCCGAGGCACGCCATATCCAGGCCGCCGCCGTCGTAGAAATCGAACTGCTGATTCTCGTCGAGCACGGCGTCCATGTTCACGCCGGTGCCGAAATCGCCGCCGCTGGACGGAATGCCGCCGACAAGCCCGGATTCGACCGACAGCGTCAGGAGATGCAGGATGCCTTCCTCGCTGGCCACCGCGGCGACGCCCTCGGGCATGCCGACACCCAGATTGATGATGCCGTTGGGCGGCACTTCGAACGCGGCACGCCGGGCGATGATCTTGCGTTCGTCGATGGCGCTCGACGCCTGGCTGGGACGCGGCGTGCGGTATTCGCCCGCATACGCCCCGCTGTATTGCGTGCGCAGCGTCTGCTTGTGCTCGTGCGGCTCGGCCACCACGATGCAGTCCACCAGGATGCCCGGAACCTTCACCTGCCGCGGCGGCAAGGAGCCGCGCTCGGCAATGCGCTCAACCTGAGCAATAACAATGCCGTTACTGTTCTTGGCCGCCATGGCCATGGCGAGGTTGTTCAAGGTCAGCGCTTCCCGCTCCATGGTCATGTTGCCGAAGGTGTCGGCGGTACTGCCGCGAATGAAGGCGACATTCACTTTGCCGACTTTGTAGAACAGCCAGTCTTCGCCCTCGATAGTCACGACATCGACAATGTCCTTGGTGGTGACCTCGTTGACCCGGCCGCCGCCATACCGCGGATCGACGAAGGTGTGCAGCCCGACCTTCGAGAAGGAGCCGGGTTTGCCGCCCGCAAGGTCGCGAAACAGTTGCGCGATGATGCCCTGCGGCAGGTTGTAGGCCTGGATCTTGTTCTCCAGCGCGAGATTCCTCACCTTGGGCATGCGGCCCCAGTTGCCGGCCACGACCCGGCGCAGCAAACCCTCATGGCCGAGGTGATTGAGCCCCAGCTCCTTGCCGTCGCCCTGGCCGGCGGCAGCGAACACGGCAAGGTTGCGGGGCGTGCCGGTGGCCAGGAAGCGGCGCTCGAGCGCCGACAGCAGCGCTTCGGCGAAACCGGTCTGGACAAAGCCGGTGCTGGCCAGCGTGTCGCCGTCATGGATCAGGGCGATTGCCTCGTCAGCCGTAACAATCTTACTGCGCATGGATCCGCCTCCCTTTTTTTGTCTTCGGATGACCGCGGGACCGACACTGACCGGATCTGCGGCCCGCGCATGTCGTTCCGATAGCGTCCCGTCTTCGATCTTCTACAAGAATCTTCCTATCGTGGTCATTCAAACGTACTCTGTCGGTTGGGCTTATTCAAGTTGCGGCCCAGCCCGTCTTCACCACCCTGCCCCACCGGTCGTTACGATAGCCCTGGCTGACGGTCCGCCAGCAACAGCGATATGAAGGCCTGCGCGGCGCCGGAAGGGCGCTTGTCGCGCCGCTGGAGAAGGAACCATTTGCGGACAATCGGAAAACCCTCAACCGGCAGGATAATAAGGCGCCGGGTTTCAAGTTCCAGCTCTATCGTCTGCGCCGGTACAATGCCGATCCCAAGGCCGGCCTGCACCGCCTGTTTGATCGCTTCGTTGCTGCTGAGTTCGCAGCCGGGCCGGTAGGCCAGCTTATTGGCCGCGAAATGCCGCTCTATTGTCGCACGCGTGCCTGATCCAGGCTCGCGAAGCAGCAACGTCTCATCCTCCAGCCGGCCGAGCGCGATCGGACCGGTCCCGGCGAGGCGGTGGTCGGGCGCGGCGATGACGACGAGTGGATTGTCCATGAAGTGCTGCGCGTCGGTATCCGCGCCCTCCGGCGGCTGGCCGGTGATGGCCAGATCGGCCTGATTGTCCGAGAGCGCGCTGAGCACCGCATCGCGGTTGACCACCTGCAGGCTCATGCGCACACCCGGATATTGCCCGGTGAACGTGGCGATCAGTTTCGGCAGGAAATAAATCGCGGTGGAGACGACGGCGAGGCGGAGCACCCCGCGCTCCAGCCCGCGAAACTGGTCCATCGCAGACCTCAGGTCCATCACCTGGGCGTTGATCCTTGCCGCATGGTTGCGCAGTTCCTGCCCTGCTTCCGTCAGGCAGAGCCGCTTGCCGATCTGGTCGATCAGCGGCAACCCGATCTGATCCTCAAGCTGCTTGACCTGCATGGAGACGGCCGGCTGGGTCAGCAGGAGATCTCCGGCCGCGCGCGATATGGAGGCGTGCCGCGCCACAGCCTCAAAAATCCGCAATTGGCGCAGCGTGATGTTCATGCCGACCTTTCCCCCGTTCCGATTTTTCGCGTTGCCTACCATAAACGGAGCAGTGGTGGGAAGGCGAAGATTTCGCTATTCTGGGGTCGGTTCCATTGATATTCATGACCTTGGAACGCAACATCAGACGCGTTGATGAAAGCATAAAAACTTCTGAATATCCGTCCCGGCCGTGATGGCTATGACGTTGCGCGTGTCCATCCCCCGAGGCCGGCTTGCGCTTGCATTCACTCCAGCGCTGGAGGCTTGAATGGTTACGACGTCTCTCTGGCTTGCCGCGGCCGGTCCGGTTTCCCTCGCCGGCATCGGTTGCTATGCGGCGCGGACTTCAAGCGCACCGATACGCCGCATCACCTGGCTGGCGGAGGCCGCTGCCCTGCTCGCGCTCGGCGCGGCGCTGGCAACCGCCGGGGCTGTTGCGGTGCACGGCAGTTTGCAATCTCCCACGCTGGGCCTGTCCGGTATCGGCTTCAGCCTCTACGCCGATCGGCTAAGCGCGGTGATGGTGTGTCTTGTCGCGTTCGTCGGCGCGATCGTTGTGGCCTATAGCCGCACCTACATGGATGGCGACCCCGGTCATGCGCGGTTCACCGGCCGGCTTTGCATCACGCTGTCCGCGGTATTGCTGGTGATCCTGGCCGGCAACCTTTTGCTGTTCGCAGTGGCCTGGTTCTGCACAAGCTTGGCTTTGAATCGGCTCTTGCTGTTCTATCCGGAGCGGCCGGCCGCATTGCTCGCGGCACGCAAGAAATTCGTTGCAAGCCGGCTCGGGGATCTGTGCCTTATCGGCGCTTGCGTTCTACTGTACCGCGCGTTCGGCAGCCTCGACTACGCGGCCATCTTTGCCAGCGCCGACACGATGCGCGGTGTGGCGCAAACCCCGGCGGCGGCCCATGCCATCGCCATTCTGCTGGTTTGCACGGCAATGTTGAAATCCGCGCAGTTCCCCACCCATGGCTGGCTGATCGAGGTGATGGAGACGCCGACGCCGGTCTCGGCGCTGTTGCACGCCGGAATCATCAATGCCGGCGGCTTCCTTATTATCCGTTTCTCGGACGTCATCACATTGTCGTTGCCGTCCCTGCACATGCTCGCTTTGCTTGGCGGCTGCACTGCGCTGTTCGGCTCGGTCGTGATGCTGACGCAAACATCCATCAAAGTGTCGCTCGCCTGGTCCACCGTGGCGCAGATGGGATTCATGATGCTGGAATGCGGCCTCGGCGCTTTCTCAGCCGCAACGCTGCACATCGTGGCGCACTCGTTCTACAAGGCGCATGCGTTTCTTTCCTCGGGCAGCGTGATCGATATCTATCGCACATCGTTCACGCCGAACCCCGGCGGCAAGCCGCACCCGCTGCGCTGGATCTTCGCAATCGGCGGCGTGCTTGCCGTGACGTTTCTGTTCAGCGTGGCGACAGGCTACACCATCACCGCACAGCCCGGCGTATTCGCGCTCGGCGCCGTGCTGTTGCTCAGCCTGACGCACCTGGTCGCCAATGGCATCGACGAGCGGCCGAACGGCTATGTCGTCGGGCGCGTGCTGGCGATGGCCTGCTTTGTCGCAATCGCTTATTTCGGGTTGCAGTTCGGCGCCGATTACCTGCTGGACGGCTCGCTGCCGAAAGCGCAGCCGTTGCGCGGCCCATTCGGAGTGCTGCTGGTCGCGATGATCGTCGGTTCTTACTCAGTCGTTATATTCTTGCAGGGATCTGCGGCGAAGCATCAGGCGCAGCCGCGCTGGCAGGCGCTCTATGCGCATGTGCATAGTGGCTTCTATGTAAACACTTTGGCCAACCGGCTGGTGCTGCAGTATTGGCCAAGACCCGCGCCGTCCCGAAGCACGGGAGCGCACGCATGAGCCTGCTGGCCGAACGGGACGCAACCGCGACGATGCCCGGTCCGGGGGAGCTTACCGCCGCCATAAAGGTCGCCTGCTCCCGCATCGCGCCGGTCTGGCCGTTGAAGAACTTCGTCGCGGTCAATCCGTTCCTTGGGTTCATCGAGCAGAGCTTCCACGCGACGGTGGCGACCTTGCACCGGGTAGCCCGCACCCGCGCGCTGATGCCGCGCAGTTTCTATCGACAGGCACTCGCGGCGGGCACGGTCGAGGACCAGGATCTGGCGCAGGCGCTCGCGGGCGCGCAGCCGGACTGGCGCCTGCCGCCGACCGTGGATGCGCTGAAGTCCGTTCTTGACAGCAATGAAACGTCCGGTCTCAGGCATCCGGCGCATGTGGCCACCGTCGCCGAGGTCCTGAACGAGCTTGCGGATGGCGACAAGCAGGTGGCGCGCACGCAATTCATGATCGATGAAATCTCGAGATGGTGTGCCGCCTATTTCGACGACGGCCAGTCGGTGTGGCGCATGCCGTCCCGCGGCTTGACCCCGTTCGCCGCCTGGCGTTCCTCCGTCCGTTACGACCTGAACCCCGAGGCGATGGGAATTTCCGGCTTCCGCCGGCTTGTCGCCGAGCTGCCTTCCGACCCGGTCGCGGCCATCGGCGCGGTCGTGCAGCGCCAGGGCGTGCCGAACCGGGCCGTTGCGGATTACTTGCACCAGGCGCTGCTCGATATCGGCGGCTGGGCCGCCTATGCCCGTTACCTGAAATGGCAGGCCGAGCTGCATGGCGGCGCAGACGATACGCTGGAGCAACTGCTCGCCATACGCGTGGTCTGGGGCTACACGCTGTTCATGCAGCGCACCGACGAGGCGTTCCGGCGCGCGTGGCGCGAGGCGATGGCGCATGCCGCGTTGCCGCCACAGGACGAAAAGCTGGGCGACGATCCGGAACTCTGCATCGATATGGTGCTGCACGAGGCGTATGAGGCGGCGTTCCAGCGCCGGCTGCTGGCGCAACTCGCGCAGGCCCCCGCCGCCCCGCATCCGGACCGTCCGTCGGTGCAAGCCGCGTTCTGCATCGACGTGCGATCGGAGATCTACCGCCGCGCCTTGGAAAGCCAATCGGCCGGCATCCAGACCATCGGCTTCGCCGGCTTCTTCGGTTTTCCGATCGAATACCTGCCGATCGGCCATGTGCGGGGCCGCGCGCACTGCCCGGTGCTGCTCAGCCCCGCCTTCACCGTCTGCGAGGCCGTGGGCGGCGTGTCCGCGGCGGAGGAGACCGAGATCATGGGCCTGCGCCTGATGCGCCGGCGCGTGTTCAAGGCATGGAAGGCTTTCAAGCTGATGGCCGTCTCCTCCTTCATTTTCGTCGAATCCGCCGGCCTGCTTTACGGCGCGAAACTGCTCAGCGACAGCCTGGGGCTGACACGCACGGTGCACGACCCGAACACCGACGGCCTCGACGAAAAGGTCATCGATCGGCTGGGCCCGAGCATAGAGCCGGGCCTGGTGAGCGGCCGGCGCACCGGGTTCGATCCGAAACAGCGCATCGACATGGCGGAGGCTGTGCTGCGCGCGATGTCGATGACCGGGCCATTCGCACGGCTGGTGATGCTGACCGGCCATGGCAGCACGACGGTGAACAACCCGCGTGCCGCCGGCCTGAATTGCGGCGCCTGCGGCGGCTATACTGGCGAGGCGAACGCGCGCACCGCGGCGCTGATCCTGAACGACCCGGAGGTGCGCGCAGGCCTCAAGGCGCGCGGGATCGCGATCCCGGCCGATACATGGTTCCTTGGCTGCCTGCACGATACCTGCACCGACGACGTCAGGATCTTCGACACGCAATCGGTGCCGCCCGGGCACGCCGAGGACTTGGCACGCCTGCGCGCCCTGGTCGCGCGCGCCAGTGCGCTCGCCCGGCTTGAGCGGTCGGCGCTGCTGGGAATCCACCCGGGCGGCGATGTCGACAAGCAGGTGAAATACCGCAGCCGCGACTGGGCCCAGGTTCGCCCCGAATGGGGGCTCGCCGGCAACGGCGCGTTCATCGCGGCACCCCGCGCCCGCACGCGCGGGATCGATCTCGGCGGCCGCGCCTTTCTGCACGACTATGACTGGGAAAAGGATCAAGGCTTCAAGACCCTCGAGCTGATCATGACCGCGCCGATGGTCGTCGCGAGCTGGATCAACCTTCAGTACTACGGCTCCACTGTGAATAACGAGACGTTCGGTTGCGGAAACAAGGTGCTCCACAACGTCTCCGGAACGATCGGCGTTCTTGAAGGCAATGCCGGCGACCTGCGCGTCGGCCTGCCGCGGCAGTCACTGCATGACGGGAATCGTTACATACATGAGCCGATCAGGCTGAATGTGATGATCGAGGCGCCGCGCGCCGCGATCGAAGATATCATCCGCAAGCACTCAACAGTGCGTCAACTGCTGGACAATGGCTGGCTGCATCTCTGGACGATATCGGCGGAAGGCAGAGTATCGGCGCGCTACCGGGGGCGTTTGAGCTGGGCCGACATTTGATCGCCGATCCAAGGCTGGATCTGATGGTGTGGTGCCGCAATGGCCGTCAGCCGGAGAACGCTCCAGCCGCCTGTTCCGCTTCTCGCAGACTTGAAAGCGGGATCCACCTTGTCCAAGGCGAGATGGACACCACCATCTTGAGCAGGTCGCCATTCCGGGCCGCGTCCGGCGTGCCGTCAGCCCAAAGCCGCAGTTATTGTAGTATAAGAATTTCTGAATATCGCGACCGCAGCAATCCGCCCTAGCGTCCTGTCAGCGCAAGGCCCCTCGCTGTCACCGAGGCGCCAGGGACAGGCGGGCGCAGCTGGGGATAAGAAACGGGGGGGTCACGCGATGCGCAGCTCAGGCCGTAGGAAGCCTGCCGGAGATCCATCTGCCGGGCGTCGGACGCCCCTGCGGGGTGACCGCTCCCCCTGCGCCGACCGCCGCGGCGGCGCGTCCGCATGAGCGCACAAACAGCGCAACGTCGGAACCTGTCGCGCATCGTGGTCGCCAACCGCGGCGAAGCGGCGGTGCGCTTCATGCGCGCCGCGCGCACATGGTCCAGTCAGCACAACGCGCCGCTCGAGACGATCGCGCTCTACACCCGGGCCGACGAGGGCGCGCGGTTCGTGCGCATGGCGTCGCGCGCGATCTGCATCGGCGAGGCCTTCGTGCCCGACGCCGATGGGCGGTCCCGCAGCGCCTATCTCGACATCGACCGCATCGTCGGCCTGGCCCGCGAGGCGGGGGCGGACGGGATTTGGCCCGGCTGGGGCTTCGCCTCGGAAAAGCCCGAGTTGCCGGACGCCTGTGAGGCCGCGAACCTCACTTTCCTCGGACCGCCGGCCAGCGCCATGCGGGCGCTCGGCGACAAGATCGCCGCCAAGCGGCTGGCGGAATCCTGCGATGTCCCGGTCAGCGCCTGGTCCGGCGGGCCGGTGGACGCGACGGCAGCGCAGTCCTGGGCGGAGCGCATCGGCTACCCGGTGCTGCTCAAGGCGACCGCGGGCGGCGGCGGCCGCGGCATCCGCCGCGTCTACGGGCGCGAGGAGATCGCCGGCGCATTCCAGTCCGCCGCCGCCGAGGCCGCGGCGGCATTCGGCGATCCCTCGATCTTCGTCGAAGCATTGATCTCCGAGGCGCGTCACATCGAAGTGCAGGTGCTGGCCGATGGGCATGGCGGCGTGTGGGCCATCGGCACGCGCGACTGTTCGATGCAGCGGCGCCAGCAGAAAGTGCTGGAGGAAGCACCGGCGCCGGGCCTGGCGCCCGAGGTCGAGCGTGCGCTGTGCGAGGCCGCGGTGCGGCTGGCCCGCGCCTGCGGCTATGTCAGCGCCGGCACCGCCGAGTTCCTGCTGCTCCCTGACGGGCGCACCTTCTACTTCCTCGAGATGAACACACGCCTTCAGGTCGAGCACACCGTCACCGAGGAGGTCTACGGCCTCGACCTGGTGGGCTTGCAGATCGATATTGCCCGCGGCTTGCCGCTGCCCGCGGCCGAGCCACCCCCGCCGCGCGGCGTGGCGATCGAGGCGCGGCTGAACGCCGAGGATCCCGATCAGGGCTTCGCGCCAAGGGCCGGGCGGCTGCTGCGCTTCAAGCCGCCGCAGGGCCTGGGAATACGGATAGACTCCGGTTACTCTGCCAACAGCGCGGTGCCGACCGCCTTCGACTCCATGCTTGCCAAGGTGATCGCGCATGGCGCCACGCGCGAACGCGCGCTCGCGCTGATGGAAGCGGGGCTACAGGACAGCATCATCGTGCTCGATTCCGGCCTGACCAACCGCGCCCTTTTGCTGGAGCTGGTCGGGCAAAGCGCGTTCCGCGACGGCCCGGTGACGACGGTCTGGCTTGATCGCTACCTGACCGATCGTCCTTCCCCCGCGCAGCGGCCACATCTTGCGATGGCGCTCGCCGCCGCGGCAATCATGGACTATTTGCGCACTCGTTACGGGCAAGTTGCGAACTTCATCGAGGAGACGCAGCGCGGCCTGCCGCGCAACATCCCGGAACAGGGACCGGTGACGTTGCCCTACGAACTCGACGGCCGGCCGGTGCAGATGGAGGTCGCGACCATCGGCCCGCAGGAGAAGCTGCTGCGCAGCGGCGACTGGCAGGCGCTGATGCGGGTCGAGCAGGCGGACGACTGGACACTGTATCTGGAGATGGACGGCCGCCGCCACGCGGCGATCTGCTGCGCGACCCCGGCCGAGGTGCAGGTCGAGCTGGACGGGGTAGCGCACCGCTTTCGCCGAGTCTCCGACGGTCGCATGCGCGCCATGCTGCCGGCGGCGGTTGCGCAGGTGCACGTCCAGCCGGGCGATCAGGTCTCCGCCGGCGACCGTCTGATCACCCTCGAGGCGATGAAGATGGAAACCACCATCACCTCGTCGCTGTCCGGCACGGTCAGGTCGGTGCTTGTGCGGCCGGCTGCGCTGGTGGCGGCCGGGGACGTCATGGTGGAAATCGACGTGAACGAGCAGGCGGCGCCGGGCCAGGCCGGATCGCCGCTATTGCCGCCGCGGCAGGAGCCGCCACTCGATCCGCTGCGGGTGATCGAGGCGCGGCTGCTCGGCTTCGATGTGACCGCCGAGCAGGTCGATCAGGCGCTGGCCGCGTTGGAGACCGACAGTTCCGTCAGCCGCTCCCGCCTGATGGCGCTGCTGCGCGCCGCGGTGGTGCAGGAGCAGGTGTTCAAGAGCGGACAATACGACGACGCGATGAACGATGCGCGCGAAAGCAGCCTCGAGCAGCTCACGTGGTTCGTGCATCACCGCCGCCTCGATGAGCAACGCCTGTCGGCGCGCATGATTCGCCGGCTTGGCCGCTTTCTCGACCTGCACGACATCAAGGAAGCAAGCGATCCCCGCGTCGGCTACGCGCTGATGCGCCTGTTCCAGGCGCGGGCGGCGGAAGGCTCGCCGAGCCGTCTTCTGCTGGACCTGTTGCACGCGCTGGCCCGCACACGCGACGAGCAGGACGCAGGCGGCGCGGTCGAGCAGCGGGTGATCTTCGAGAAGCTGGCCAACGAGGCGCTGCAGCGCGGCGACCGCCGGGTGGCGACCGCGGCGTGGAACCTGATTCACCGCTGGCACGACCTGCCAGCGCAGCAAGCCAGGACGGCGGCCGACCTGGCGCAGGCCGGGACGATGTGGCAGCGCCTGCCGGAGCAGCCGCCGGAACCGGCGCTGAGCGCAATGCCGCTGGCTATCCTGGTCAGAACGCTGCCGTTCTCGGCGGCTTCAGGCAATGGGCTGATCGCGTTCGTCATGGCACGCATCTACGGCGATGTGGCGTTCATCGATTCGGCTCCGCTGTTGGGCCGCATCCCGTGCAGGACCGTGCGTCTGGCCGGCGGCACGTTGGTCGCGGGGCTGCTGGTGTCCGAGCCGGACGATCTGGCCCCTGCGCTGGCGGCGCTGCCGCGCGAGACGGAAGCCGACCTGCTGCTTGGCTTCTCGCCGTCGCCGCAGATGCTGTTGCAGGCGGCGCTGCATCCACGGGCGCGCTGGACCGCGCTGTGGGCGGAAGACGGCGCGATGCGCGGCGCCACGTGGCTTCCCGAGGGGCTTCCCGAGGGCGGCGCGATGGCCGAACAGGTGCTGCTCCGCGACCTGCATCCCGCGGGACCGATCGCGCGCGAGCTGTCGCGTTATCGGGCGTTCGTGCTGAGCCGCGAGCCGGCGCCGGCCGGCGTGGTGCTGCTGCGTGCCACCGCCGGTCGGGACGAGCGGCTGCTCGCCTTCGCTGAGGTGGAGGCATTCGATGCGGCCATCGACGGCCATTTCGTCCGCGTGCCGGTATTCGAGGCCGCCTTTCTGGAAGCCGCGCAGGCGATGCGCGACGTGCTGCGCGCGGCGGGCGGCCGTGTGCCCGCGATGAACCGCATCGCCCTGTTCATCCGGCCGCCGGTTCACCTGACCCGGGAGCAGTTGCAGGCGCTGGCGCAGCGGCTCGCGCCGGCCAGCCTCGACCTCGGGCTGGAGACCGCGTCGCTCATCGGCCGTTTCACCTTCGGCGGGAACGGCGCGGCCCGGGAGCAGGTGGTCGAATGGCGCGACGTCATGGCGCTCGGCCCCCGCCTGGAGATCGGGCCGCCAGCCGATCGGCCGGTGCCGACGCGCTCGACCTATGAGCAGAAGGTGCTCGCGGCACGCCGCTACGGCCTGTTCCACCCCTACGAGGTCGTTAGCTGGCTCATCGCGCCCCGCATCGAGGGCATCGAGCGCGGCCGTTTCGAGGAGCTCGATCTCGACGGCCCGGCCGGCAGCCGGTTGGCGCCGGTGCGCGACCGCGCCTGGGGCGAGAACCCGGCCGGCGTCGTGCTGGGCCTGATCACCAACTGGTCGGCGCGCTTCCCCGACGGCTTCACCCGTATGCTCATCATCGGCGACGCGACGATGGAGATGGGCTCGCTGGGCGAGGCGGAGTGCCGCCGGATCGTCGCCGCGATCGATCTCGCGGAAGAGCGCGGGCTGCCGGTCGAGTGGGTCGCGCTGTCGGCCGGCGCGCGCATCGCGCTGGATTCCGGCACCGAAAACCTCGACTGGACCGCTGCGGTCTTGCGGCGGATCGTCACCTTCACCGCCGCGGGCGGCGTGGTCAACGTCATCGTCGACGGGCCGTGCGTCGGGGCGCAGTCCTACTGGAACGCCGAGGCGACCATGCTGATGCATTGCCGCGGCGCGCTTGTCATGACACCGCGCGGCTACATGGTGCTGACCGGCAAGCGCGCGCTGGAAGTGTCGGGCTCGGTCGCGGCAGCGACCAACGAGGCCATCGGCGGCCTTGAGATCATGCTGGCCAACGGCGAAGCGCAGTATGCCGCCACCGATCTGCATGCGGCATACCAGGTGCTCATGCGCCACTACGACTACACCTACGTGCCGCCGGGCGAGCCGCGCGCCCGCGCGGTGCGCAGCAGCGATCCGCCCGGCCGCGACATCTCGGTGTATCCCTACAATGGGCCGGGCGGCTTCGCCACGATCGGCGCAGTGGTTTCGGAGGCAACCAATCCCGGCCGCAAGAAGCCGTTCGCGATCCGCGAGGTGATCCGCGCGATCAGCGACCAGGACGCACCGCTGCTGGAGCGGTGGGCGGACATGGCGGGCGGCGAGACGACGGTTGCGATGCACGGCCAGATGAACGGACAGCCGGTCTGCTTCGTCGGCATCGAGTCCCAGCCGATCCCCCGCCGCCGGCCGGGGCCGCCGGACGGACCGGCGGTGTGGATGAGCGGAACGCTGTTTCCGAACTCCTCCCGCAAGGCCGCGCGGGCAATCCGCGCCGCCAGCGGGATCTCCCCGGTCGTGCTGGTTGCGAACCTGTCGGGCTTCGACGGATCGCCGGAGTCGATCCGCGAGCGGCAACTGGAATACGGCGCCGAGATCGGCAAGGCGGTGGTCGAATTCGACGGGCCGATCCTGTTCTGCGTCATCGCCCGCTATCACGGCGGCGCCTATGTCGTGTTCTCCCGCCGGCTGTCCGGCAGCCTGGAGTCGCTCGCCCTGGAGGGCAGCTATGCCAGCGTCATCGGCGGCGGCGCCGCGGCGGCGGTGGTGTTCACCCGGCTGGTTGCCGAGCGGGTCAACGCCCACCCGCGCGTTCGCGACGCCCGCGAGGCGCTCGGCCGGGTGGCCGCCGATCAGCACCGTGCCGCGCAGGAGGCATACGAAGCCGTGCTGGCCGACGTGGAGGCGGAAATCCAGACCGCTTTCGCGCGCGAGTTCGACTCGGTGCACAGCGTCTCGCGCGCGCTGCATGTCGGCTCTCTGCATGCCGTGCTGCCGGTCAGCGAGCTGCGCGCCGCGGTCTGCGGCCGGCTGCAGGACGCCGCCGGCGCGTCCGTCCCCCGGCCCCGCCAGCGCCGCATCGGCACCCACACCGGGACAGGAGCATGACCCACGTGAACGACATCTCCTTCGAGCAGGAGCGGACGCCGAGCCCGGTCCCACCCGTCCAGCCGCGCGTCAATCGTCTGGTCGACCATGCCGCGTGGACAGCCGCGCGCGAGGCGTGCCGACGCGATCCCGGAGGCTTCCACGGCGTGATCGCGCGGCGGAACCTGCATTGGCTCGCACCCGGCGTCGGCCCGAATGGCGCCTGGATCACGTTCGACGAGGATCGCCGAGACTGGACCGGCTACGACGCCGTCACCGGCGCGCCGGCCGCCCCCAACCTGCCGGCGGATCACGAACCCTGGTCGCGCGCGTTCAACGGCGATGAGCCGCCGTTCTACCGCTGGTTCGAAGGCGGCCTGACGAACGCCTGCTTCAACGAGGTCGACCGGCACGTCCTGGCGGGTCACGGCGAGGAGCCGGCCTTCTTCTTCGAAGGTGACCGGTGGGACCAGTCGCTCAACGGCGGGCAGGGCGGCCCGGTGGTGCACTATGCGATCAGCCGCCGCCGGCTGCTGTTCGAAGTGGCGCGCGCCGCCCTGGCGCTGCAGTCGCTCGGGCTGGGTCGCGGCGACCGCATCGCGCTGAATATGCCGAACATCCCCGAACAGGTTTATTACACCGAGGCGGCGAAGCGCCTGGGGATCATCTACACGCCGGTGTTCGGCGGTTTTTCCGACAAGACGCTGTCGGACCGCATCCATGATTGCGGCGCCCGCGTGGTGGTCACCGCCGACGGTGGCTTTCGCAACGCGCAGATCGTGCCGTTCAAGGAAGTCTACACCGACGCCGCACTGGACCGTTACCTGCCCGTCGAAACCGCGCTCGGCGCCATGCAAGGCCAGCTCGATGCGCTCGGCGTGCCGGCCGGTTCGGCCGAACTGATTGCCCGGCGCGCGGCCGAAGCAGTCGCCGGCGAGATCACCGTCGAGCGCAGCGACGTGATGCGCGGCGTCGGACGCGCGCTGGCCGAACTTATCGGCGGCGGCGCGCTCGACGCCGAAGCGGCGAGCGGCATCCGCACCTCGATCGCCCGCGCGCTCGTCGCCGCGCCGCGGCGTGTCGAGGCGGTCGTGGTGGTGCGCCATACCGGCCAGTCCGACCTGTCGTGGCGGCCCGGGCGCGATTGCTGGAGCCACGAGCTGCTGGCCCGGGCAACCGGGACGATGCTGGCAGCGGCGCGCGAGGCCGGCTTCGCGGTCAATGACGAGGCGGCGCTGCTGGCGCTGCCGGACCGCGACTTCGTGCGGGCGGTGTGGGCGAGCACGAAACCGGTCCCGCTCGACGCGGAATTCCCGCTTTTCATCATCTACACCTCGGGCTCGACGGGCAAGCCGAAGGGCGTCGTCCATGTGCACGGCGGCTATCTTTCCGGCCTGGTCGAGACGATGCGCGTGTCGTTCGACGCGCGTCCCGGCGACGTCATGTACGTCGTCGCCGATCCGGGCTGGATCACCGGGCAGAGCTACATGATCGCCGCCGCGCTCGCCAGCCGGGTGACCAGCGTGCTGGGCGAGGGCGCGCCGTTGTTCCCCTCGGCCGGGCGTTTCGCCTCCATCATTTCCCGCTACGGCGTCAACATCTTCAAGGCGGGGGTGACGTTCCTCAAGGCGGTGATGCAGGACCCGCAGAACGCCGCCGACGTCCGCGAGTACGATATGTCGTGCCTGCGCGTTGCCACGTTCTGCGCCGAACCGACCTCGCCGACGGTGCAGCAGTTCGCCATGCAACTGATGACGCCCTGGTACATCAACTCCTACTGGGCGACCGAGCACGGCGGGATCGCCTGGACGCATTTCTTCGGCAACGGCGACTTCCCGCTGCGCGCCGATGCGCACACCTATCCGTTGCCCTGGATCGAGGGCGACGTGTGGGTGGCCACCGGGCAGGCCGCTGACGGCCGCGCCGCGTGGCGGCGGGCGGAGCCGGGCGAGAAGGGCGAGATCGTCATCGCCGCACCCTACCCGTATCTTGCCCGCACGATCTGGGGCGATGCGGAAACCTTCGCCGTCGATGGCCCCGGGGTCGTCCGGGCCTGGTACGGCGACCGGCAGCGCTACGCGGCGACCTATTGGGAACGCTGGTCCGGCGCCTGCGCCTACACCCAGGGCGATTTCGCGATCCGTCACGACGACGGCAGCTTCTCGCTGCACGGACGCAGCGACGACGTGATCAACGTCTCCGGCCATCGGCTCGGCACCGAGGAGATCGAAGGCGCGATCCTGCGCGACCGTCAGGTCAACCCGGACTCGCCCGTCGGCAACGTGATCGTCGTCGGCGCGCCGCATCGCGAGTCGGGTCTCACACCGCTCGCCTTCGTCCGGCCGGCGGCCAACCGCCATCTTGGCGCGGACGACCGCAGGCGGCTGGCCGAGCTGGTGCGCCAGGAGAAGGGCGCCACGGCAGTGCCTTCTGAGTTCATCGAGGTTTCGCAGTTTCCCGAAACCCGCAGCGGCAAGTACATGCGCCGCATGGTGCGCGCGCTGGTCGACGGATCGCCCGTCGGCGACACCTCCACGCTGCGCAATCCGGATGCGCTGGACGAGATCGCGAAGGCGGTGCACGCCTGGGAGCAGCGCCAGCGGCTGAGCGGAGCGCAGCGGCGGTTCGAGCATTTCCGCTATTTCCGCATCCAGTATCACCCCGTCCGGCCGGGCTGCCAGGTCGCCGCGGTCACGATCAGCAACCCGCCGGTCAACGCGCTGAACGAGCGGGCGCTGGATGAACTGAATACGGTGGTCGATCACCTGGCGCGCCGCGACGACGTGGCCGCGGTGGTGTTCAGCGGCGAGGGCACCGGCTCCTTCGTCGCCGGCGCCGACATCCGGCAACTGCTGGAAGACGTGCATGACGTGGAGCAGGCGCTGCCGCTGCCCAACAACGCCCATCTCGCCTTCCGCAAGATCGAGCGCATGGGCAAGCCGTGCATCGCGGCGGTCAACGGCGTGGCGCTCGGCGGCGGCTGCGAGTTCGCCCTGGCGTGCCACTACCGCCTGGCCGAACCGACAGCGACCTTCGGCCAGCCGGAGATACGCCTCAACCTGCTGCCGGGCTACGGCGGCACCCAGCGCCTGCCGCGGCTGCTGGCCGATCGGCAAGGTGCGGAGGGTCTGACGCAGGCGCTGGAGCTGATTCTGGGCGGCCGCACGGTAACCGCCGAGGAGGCGGCGGCGATCGGGCTGATCGACCGTGTGACCGACTCGCCGTCCGGCGTGCTCGGCGTGGCGGTCGAACTGGCCTGTGCGGCCGCGGTGTCCGGCCAAGGCGAGGTTGCGGAAGCGCACCGCAGGCGCACCGCCGCACTCGCGCGGTGGGAACAGCCGGGCGAGCTGTCACTCGACAGCGTGATCGCCGGCGGCGAAATCCAGCGTCTGCTGCGCCAGGCCGGCACCGCCGGACGCGCCGCCGCGGCCGACCGGGCGTTATCGGCGGTCTCGTACGGCTGGCGGCACGGGCTGGAGGCCGGCCTGTCGCACGAGGCGCGGCTGTTCGCCGAGGCGGTAGCCGATCCGGACGGCGGCAAGCGCGGCATTCGCGACTTTCTCGATCGGCGCAGCGCGCCGCTGCCGACGCGCCGCTGGTTCGAGCCGTCCGCCGAGGAGCGCGCGCGGATGCTGACGGACGGCCGGCTTCTGCCCATCGGCGCGCCGTTCTACCCCGGCTTTACGCCGCTGCCGACGTACCAGTTCGGCTTTGCGGTGACCCGCGATCCGGTCACCGGCGCCCCGCGGCATGACGAACCGATCCGCGCCGAGCGCGAGGCGATCGTGCCCGTGGGTCAGCCCGGTCCCAACGAGGCGCTGGTCTACGTGCTCGCCTCCGAAGTCAATTTCAACGACATCTGGGGCATCACCGGCATCCCGGTGTCGCCGTTCGACAGCCACGATCTCGACTACCAGGTGACCGGCTCGGGCGGCATCGGCCTGGTCGCGGCGCTGGGCTCCGAGCTGCGGCGCGAAGGGCGGCTCGCCGTCGGCGAGCTGGTGACGATTTATTCGGGGCAAACCGATCTGCTCTCGCCGCTTGCCGGCGGCGACCCGATGTTCGCCGGCTTCGCCATCCAGGGCTATGAAACCGATACTGGCAGCCACCAGCAGTTCCTGCTGGTACAGGGGCCGCAACTGCAGCCGGCGCCGGCCGACATGAAGCTGGAAACCGCCGGCGCCTATACGCTGAACCTCGGCACGATCGTGCGGGCCTTGTTCACGACGCTCGGCATCGAGCCTGGGCGGACGCTGTTCGTCGAGGGCGCCGCCACCGGCACGGGCCTGGACGCGCTGAAGACCGCCGTGCGCAGCGGCATCGACGCCATCGGCCTCGTCTCCAGCGAGGAACGAGCAGCGTTCGTGCGCGCCCAAGGCGCGAAGGGCGCCGTCAATCGCCGCGATCCGCGGTTTGCCGGACTGTTCACGACGGTCCCGGACGGGGCCGATGCGGCGGCGGCCTGGCAGCAGGCAGGCGAGGCGCTGGTGCAGGAATGCCGCGAAGCGTTGGGCGGACGGTTGCCGGACTATGTGGTCTCGCACGCCGGAGAGACCGCGTTCCCGCGTTCGTTCCAGTTGCTCGCCGAGGGCGGCACGCTGACGTTCTTCGGCGCATCCAGCGGCTATTGGTTCAGCTTCGCCGGCAAGCCGGGCGCGGCGTCGCCCGCGGCGATGCTGCGCCGCGCCCGGCTGCGCGCCGGCGAGGCGGTGCTTGTCTATTATGGCGTCGCTGATGGTGCGGAGCTGATCGATCAGGCTGGGCTGGAAATGATCGAGGCGGCGCGCGCCGGCGGTGCCCGCGTGGTGGTGGCGACGCTGACCGACGGGCAGCGCGAGTTCATCCAGTCGCTCGGGTTCGGCGACAGCGTGCGCGGCGTCGTGACGATCGAGGAGCTGCATCGGCGCGAAGGCGAGGCGTTCGAGTGGCCGTCGTCCCTGCCGCGCCTGCCCGATCCCAAGCGCGAAACCGCGGCGTTCAAGGAGGCTGTGCGCGCCTTCCAGGAGCGAACGACCAAGCCGTTCGGCGCCGCCGTCGGCCGCGTGCTGCGCTCGGCCGACAACCCGCGTGGCGCGCCCGACCTTATTATCGAGCGGGCCGGCCACGACGCGCTGAGCGTGTCGACCTCGCTGGTCAAGCCGTTCACCGGCCGGGTTGTCTATGCCGAGGAAATGCGCGGCCGCCGCTTCACCTTCTATGCGCCGCAGGTCTGGACGCGGCAGCGGCGCATCCTGATGCCAACCGCGACGATCGCCGGGACGCATCTGTGCAACGCATTCGAGGTGGCACGGATGAACGAGATGCTCGCCGCCGGCCTGCTCGACGCGACCGAACCGACGGTGGTCGGGTGGCCCGAGCTGCCGGAAGCCCACCAGGCGATGTGGGAGAACCGGCACCAGGGCGCCACCTATGTCTGCAATCACGCATTGCCCGCGTTGGGCCTGCGGTCGCGTGACGAACTGTTCGAGGCGTGGGCCGCGTCCGGCCAATCCACAAATTAGGGGGTCCAAGCATGCATAGCGAACCGAAATCGCGGGATCGGCTGACCGCCGTGAGCCGACTGGGCGACACGATGGCGGTGGTGACCGGCGCCGCCGGCCAACTCGGCGGACACATCGTGCAGCGCTTCCTGCGCGAGACCCCCAAGACCGACCGCCCTGCGACCAAGGGCCGGTTGAGCGGCAAGATCGCGCTGGTGACCGGCGCGGCCGGGAATTTCGGCGGGCACATCGTGGAGCGCTTCCTGCGCGAGGGCGCCACCGTCGTGATGACGGGCCGCGATCCAGACCGGCTGGAGGCGGCGCGCACCCGCGTGCTGCAAGCCTCCGGCGCGGCGGAGTCGCAGGCCGCCGCGCTGCGCATGGACGGCGCCGACCCTGAGCAGGTGCGATCGGCACTGGCCGCCGTGATCGAACGGTTCGGCCGGCTGGATGTGATCGTCAACAACGCCGGCTCGGCCGGCCCGCGGCGCAGGCTGGACGACATCCCGCTGAGCCGCGATGAACTCGGCGGCGACACCGAGACGGTGGGGGACGCCGCGCGCAACCTGCTGGCGGTGCCCTGGAACGTCGTGCGCGCGGCTTCGCAGTTGCTGCGGCCGGGCGCATCGGTGATCAACGTGTCCACCATCTTCTCGAAGACGGAATACTACGGACGCACTGCTTATGTCGTGCCGAAGGCGGCGCTGAACGCGCTGTCGCGGCGGCTCGCGGCGGAATTCGGCGCGCACGGCATTCGCGTCAACACGATCTATCCCGGGCCGATCGAAAGCGAGCGGATCAGGACGGTCTTCTCGGCGATGGACCGGCTGCGCGAGGAGGCCGAGGGGACAACGGCGGGCACATTCTTCCGCCGCATGACGCTGGCGCGGTCGTTCGAGGGACGCGCGCCCGAGCACACCTTCCCCGTTGTCGCCGACGTGGTCAACGCGGCGCTGTTCCTGGCCAGCGACGAATCGGCGGCGCTGAATGGCCACGATCTGGAAATCACCCACGGACTGTCGGCGCCGCAGGAGGCCGGCAACATGATCCTCGACCGGCCGGGATTACGGACCGTTGACGGCACCGGCGCCGCGGTCATCGTGTTTGCCGGCGACGAGCTGCACGACGCGCTGGCGGTCGCACGAACCCAGGCGTCGGTCGGAGCAGCGGTGCTGCTCGGCGTGGCCGATCAGGAGCAGTTGCATGCCGCGGCGCTCAGCCTGACCGGCGGCGCTGCCGATGCGGCGATCAAGCCGGTTGTGGCGGATCGCGCGCGCCCGGCCACGGTCGCGGCGGCGCTGCGCGAACACGGCGGCGACGGCCGCCTGACCGCGGCGATCATCCTGCCGTCGTTGGCGCCCGGGGCGCTGACCGGCCCGCTGCGGGATGCGCTGGATACGGATGTCGATGCGTTCATCGACCGCGAGCTCGTCGGCGCCGTCGCGCTGGCGCGCGAGCTCAGCCGCTACTGGCAGAGCTGCCCGGCGCTGGAGCGCACGCCGCGCACGGTCTTCATGAGCAACGGCGACGACGGCAGCGGCAATGTCTACGCCGAGCTGCTGCGCGCCGCGGTCGGTCAGCTCGTGCGCGTCTGGCGCGACGAGAGCGCGGACGCCGCAAGACGCGGCCAGCGCGTCCGGGCGGAGTGGAGCAATCAGGTCATCCGCTACACCAACTCCGAGGCCGACGAGGTGTCCTTCGCCGGAGGCAAGGCGGCGCGGCTGCTGTTCAAGGAGCGGCGGCTGCAGCCGATAGACCTCTGCCTGCCGCCATCGCAGCATGAGGCGACGGGTGCGAGGCGCGCCGAACTCGGCTGGATGGAGAACCTGCTTGGCCTGCACAAGGGCCGGGTGGCGCTGATCACCGGCGGCTCCTCCGGCATTGGCGGCCAGATCGGCCGGCTGCTCGCCGTGGCGGGCGCCCGGGTGATGCTGGTGGCGCGCGGCGCCGAACAGTTGCAGGAGATGCGCGACCGCATCGTCGCCGAGCTGGAGGACAGCGGGTATTCCGGCGCCCGGCACCGGGTGCAGATCCTGGCCGGCGTGGACGTGGCGGACCTCGCCTCGGTCGAGCACACGGCCAACGTCACGCTCGCGACGTTCGGCAGGGTCGATTACCTGATCAACTGCGCGGGTGTCGCCGGCGCCGAGGAGATGGTGGTGGACATGCCGCTCGATGCCTGGCGGCGCACCCTCGACGCCAACCTGGTATCGAACTACGCGCTGATCCAGCGGCTGGTGCCGCAGATGAAGCGGCAGGGCACCGGCTACGTGGTCAACGTGTCGTCGTATTTCGGCGGCGAGCGCTACGTGACGATTCCGTATCCGAACCGCGCCGACTACGCGACGTCGAAGGCGGGCCAGCGGGCGCTGGCGGAGAACCTCGCGCGCTTCCTGGGGCCCGAGATCCAGATCAACGCGATCTCGCCCGGGCCGGTGGAGGGCGAGCGGCTGCGCGGCGCCGGTGGCCGGGCCGGCCTCTATGAGCGGCGGGCGCGACTGATCCTCGAACGCCGGCGGTTGAACGCGGTGCATGCCGCCCTGGTGCGGGCGGCGCGTGACGGCGCGCCGGTCGCCGCGATGCTGGAGCGGCTCGCCGGCAACCGGATCGAGACGATCGCCCGGGACGAGGCGCTGCCCGCGCGGATGCGCGAGGAGATCGCGGGTTTCGCGAAGGAGGGCAAGGAGGGCGCGTCCTGCGGCGAGTTCCTGATGACCGCCGGGATTGCCGACAAGCTGCTGTCACGGCTGCGCCGCAGCGGGGCGTTCCAGCACGAACCCGGCGGCGGCGAGCGCTTCGGCGCGGCGTGGATCGGCGCCCTGCCGGTGCCGCCCGAGCCGTTCCTGCCGCCCGGCGAGGTGGCACGCGAGGCTGAGCGCATCCGTTCCGGGGTTCTCTCGCTGCTGCACCTTGGGCGGATGCCCACCGAGTTCGAGGTCGCGCAGGCGACCGTGTTCTACCTCGCCGATCGAGCGGTCTCCGGCGAGACCTTCCAGCCCTCGGGCGGGCTGAGCGTGGAGCGCTCCAGCACCGAGCGCGAGCTGTTCGGGCGCGCCAAGCGCGAGCGGCTGGAGGCGCTGCGGGGACGCACGATCTGGCTTATCGGCGAGCACCTGACGGCGCACCTCGCCCGCGCCGCCAACGCTTTCGTCGAGGAGGGGGGCGTGCAGCGGGTCATTCTGCTGACCCGCACCGAGCAGGGCGCAGCCGCGGTGCAGGCCTTGCTGAAGCCGGCCGCGCAGGACGCCACCCGGGCGATCGTCACGGGCGATGCGATCGAAGACGGCCTCGACCGCGCCCTTGTCGCCGCCGGGGCGCCGCCGGCGGCGGTCATCTCGATGCCGTTCAGCCCGCTGCCGGAGCAGTTGTTCGATCCCGCGACGGAGCGCCAGCCGCTCGATACCGCGGGCTTCCGCACGCTGATCGAGGAGAACCTGACGCACCACTTCCGCGTCGCCGGCCGTGCCGCGCTGTTCGACGACGTGCAACTCGTGCTGGTGGCGCCGGACGTGCCCGCCAAAGGCAGCGCCGCTGCCTTCGCGCTGGCGAACTTCATCAAGACCACGCTGCACGCCCTGACCGGCACCTTGGCGGTGGAATGCGAGCGCATGGTGCATGGCGCGGTGGTCAACCAGGTCAATCTGACTCGCCGCGTGCGCAGCGAGGAGCCGGTCACGCCCGAGGAGACGACCGAGGAGATCGAACGGTTTGGACGTGCGGTGCTGCTGGCCGGGGCGCCGATGCCTAACCTTGAGGACAGCCGTTATCGCTCGCGCATCTACCGGGGTATGGCCATCACCGTCTGAACGCGATCGCCGGATGGACGCAACAAAATCTTCGTCGCTAATGCTAATCAGGCAGCGATCCCAAGTTCGCAAAAGACGCCCTTCATAGCGAGGCGCAGGTACTGGTAGTGGCGATCGACGGCCCGCGGATTTCGCCCTACCCGGCGTCGGGGTGTTGCCCTGTGCGCCGGCGAGCAGCGGTTTGATGGCTTTGTCGCGCAGCACGAGCAATGCGGTGATCGCCCGCAGGCTGGACGGGATCGGGTCGGTTGGCGATTAAATTCCGGGTCACCGCGGATGACGATGCCATGAAGTTTGGCGCCGCGGCTGCTATCGTGCTTTCAAGCGGCGCGGGTAACGTGGCATGCAGATCGCACGCGGCAGGCGTTCCGGAGGGCGATTCATGGCTGACCCGAAGCATTACGCCGTTGAAGAAACCCTGAAAGACGGCACCATCATCACCATTCGCGCGGCCCATCCGGGCGATGGCTGCAAGATTCGTGAGGCCTTCAGGAACCTCGAGGCCGACACCGTCTACACGCGGTTCTTCGCGTACAAGAACGAGGTCACCGATGCGGAACTCGCCCGGATTACCGGCGTGGATTTCGACCGGGACGTCGCGCTTCTTGTAACGATTGGCTCCGGCGATACCGAGGTCGTCATCGGCGGCGCCAGCTATTTCGCCACCGATGCCGCCGCCCCGGATCGCAGCGCGGAAGTCGCCTTCACGGTTGAAGAAGATTATCAGGGGCTTGGCATCGCCAGCAGCCTGATGCGGCACCTCATTCGCATCGCCAGGGAAAACGGACTTTCCCGGTTGGAGGCCGATGTCCTGGCGCGCAACCTGCCGATGCTGGGCGTCTTCAGGCGAAGCGGGCTGCCGATGACGCTGCGGCACGACGACGATGCGGTGCATGTAACGATGTCCTTGCAGCCGGTTGTGCAATAAATCCCGGGCGCAGCACGCTTAACGGAGACTGGAATGTTCCCAAGTCCGACCCGCATGTTCCTGACGAAAGGTGTCGGCGTGCATCGCCACGCCCTGACCGCGTTCGAGTTCGCTTTGCGCGACGCGGATATCGAGCAGCAGAACCTGGTCTACGTCTCCTCCATCCTGCCGCCGCGCTGCGAGGTCATCAGCCGCGAGGCGGGGGCCGAGGCGCTCAAGCCCGGCGACATCACCTTCTGCGTCATGGCGCGGGCGGAGACGAACGAGTTCGGGCGGCATGTCTACGCCAGCCTCGGGCTGGCCAAGCCGGCCGACCCGGAAATGTACGGATATATTTCGGAGCAGCACGGGTACGGCATGACCGCCGAAGCGGCCGGCGAGCAGGCCGAGGACCTGGCCGCGACCATGCTCGCCTCCACCCTCGGGCTGGATTTCGATCCCGACGCCGCATGGAACGAGCGCAAGCAGATCTATGAGCACAGCCATCTGATCATCGACAGCACCTCCATCACGGCGACGGCCGAATGCGGCCCGGACGGTCACTGGACCTGTGTTATCGCTGCCGCGGTGTTCCTGTTTTCCTGACGCGTTTTCCTCCAGTCCCCGGGGCATCCATGAAACTGCCATTTCGCATTACCGTCTGCGGGCTGGATGAGCTCGCCGTCCACAGCAAAGCCCGGGTCAGCCACGTGCTGTCCATCCTGGACCCGGAATGGCCTGTTCCCAAAGTATTCGGCCATTTCGGCGCACACCGGAAACTGGAGCGCCGCTTTCACGACGTGATCGACGAAAGCCCCGGTTCGGTTGCCCCGCGTGCCGGCGACGTTCAGCAGGTGCTGGCCTTCGGTGCCGCGCTGGGCCGCGAGCCCGCTACTGACGCGCATCTTCTCGTTCATTGCCATGCCGGCGTTTCCAGGTCATCGGCGTCGACGGCCCTGCTGATCGCACAGGCGATGCCGGACCGCCCGGGTGACGCGATCTTCGCCGATATCCTGCGCATCCGGCCGCAGATCTGGCCAAACCTGCGAATTGTCGAGATGGGTGATCGCGCGCTAGGCCGGAACGGCGACCTGATCGCTGCCGCCCACCGCATCTACAACCTTCAGCTCGGCAAGCGCCCGGAACTTGCCGGCGAGTTCAGGTCTGGTGGCCGCGGGCGGGAAGTGGAGGCGGCGCTGGCGCTGCCCGACGCAGCCTGAGTTCCCGCAGCTGACGTCGGTCGAAACCGGAGTGCAATATGCCTATGTCGACCGCAAGCGGCGTTGGCGCGACAAGGGGCAGCAGGGTTTCGCCGACGGAGCAGCACGAATGCGCCGATTGCCAGGTCGTCCTGACCGGTGGCGGAGACGTCTCTCCAGATACTGAACGTCGCGTAGCCCGGGCCCGCGACGAGCACCAAAATAAAGGCGATGGCACCGCGGACGTGCGGCTTTTCGTCAAGGTGCGGAGATGGCGACGCAGCACCCGTCGTTGCTATGCACGATACCGAAAACGTAATAAATATTTCTTCCGAACTCAGTAATGAGCAGGCTTAGGTGAGTTATCCTCTTGCGACATGATTCACCCACTTGATCGGAACGCCGAAGGCCGCAGCCTCCCGCTCGATCCATTGGCGGGCCTCATCCAGCGATAAGCAACGTCGCATCGCCGGCGCCCGGCCGGGAAAATCCGGGATCGCCCCGGGTGCGGCACCTTCACCTACAAAGGCGCCGACATACTCGCCGGTGGCGTAACGTTCAATCCAAGCGAGGAGACTATCTCCGGGCGGCATGGACAAGGAAGCCTCCTGCGCACATCCCGGAGTACTACCGATATGTGACCGCCTTGTCTAGCCGCCTCGGACTCCTAATTTGATAGAAAACAAAATAAATAATCAACCCAGAGTAGCGTATTATCTAAGGATGCTTATTTATCAGTGACTTACTCCATCTTCGCGTCATCGGAAAGCTGCGGATTGGCCCGACGGATCTGTATGGCGCGTAGCTTCTTGGCCAAATGCGCTGGCCAGGCGAGCTGCCATTTTTCAAAAAACAACAGATCAGCGACAGCGGTATGATCTTTCGCCGTTTGCAGCGCCCTCATGACGGGCATCTTCGGCGGCGAAGTGGGCGTTCTCCCACGTGTCCAGCTCCGCCACCGAGTGGTCGACCGACGCAAGTTGCTGCTCAACCCGAATTGCCGCGTTCCCCCCGCGCCACGAAGATTTCCTGCTCAACCGTGATGTCGGCCGACACGCGGAACGTCCATGCCGGCCAGAACGACGCGCCCGGTTGGCGGCGTTGTCGCGGTCAGCGGCAACGCCTGGTATCGGCGGGTCCGCGCAACCCGGACCGGACCGGACGCTTAACCACCCAGCCCATCGGCGTCGAGCCATTCCGCGTCCGAGTCGAGGCTGAAAGCGGGCACATCAGGCGAGTTCGAGGGCGTGGCGGCTTGCATTCCGATACTCCCGCGGGCCGTTGTTGGACCGCGACCGGACGACTATATTTTGGTGCGAACGGTATAAGATTGAATGGCCGGACGAAAGCCGCCCGGCCATTTATGACGAGACGGATCAGCTGCCACCGCCCTCGCCATTGAACTGCCACTTCGGCAACGCCGCCATTTGCGCCTTCGTTGCTGACATGCTTGCCTTGTCAGCCTTCAGGGAGATGTGGCTGAGTGGTACGATGACCAGCTTCGGCCCTTCACCGACGAACCCGCCGACGGAAAGCACCGCCTGCGGTTCCGAAGCCGAATCCTTGATGATAATATCCTCGAGCTTGCCGATGTCCTCGCCTTTGTCATTGTAGACTTCAATGCCGATCAGCTTGCTGGTGCGCATGCTGTGATCCGAGGCGACGATCTCACTGCGGCTCTGCGACTGGGCGGAAGCAGGGTTGATGATGGAAGGAGCAAACACCAGCGCCAGCGCGGCGGCGGTCAGTATTGTTGTGAGCTTTTTCATGTTTTCCTCTGAGTTGTTGTGGTTTCGTGATCGGTGGGATACTGTCGAGCGATTACCTGTTGTTCCCTGGTTGGCCCGGATTTAGTCGGCGTTGCGCTACACTGCGACACCTGGCGGTTCGGGCTGCACCCCTGTTCGGGGCGCACAGACAAACTCGCAGATGGCGTGACGCGGCGGAAATGCCGTTGAGGTATGAATTGGATGACCCTTCGGCATGGTTGGCGTTGGCGGTGACTCCCGCCGCCCAAGGTGACGGAGGGCAACGCAAGCTGGCGGGCGGCTCCTGCAGCAGGGGTGGAGCAGGTAGTCTGTCGAGTGATCGTTCGACCGGGTGAACCACGATATCCTGATGGCACGGCGTACCGGCGACAGGCGTCTGCTGCACATGGTCCGGCGCTTTCCAGCAGCGGGGACGTCGGCTGGGCCGAAGGCCTCCGCGTCAACAACTGGTGCTTGACCAAGCCGGGTACGCTGGCAGTATCCTCTGATCGTGAACGCGCGGCCCGAGCTGTATCGGTAAGGTCTGCCGCATGTCCGAACTACCGGTGGCAGGACACCTGTCGTGGATGGTCAATGATTGACGAGAAAGCTATTGACAGGATTCTTGATCGTTGTGGACCAGCCGGAAAAGACATCGTCATCCGATATTGTCGCGAAGCCGGCCGCCGGTATCAACGGACTTACCACCTATGTCGTTACCGATACGACTGCTCGGACACATTGAACTCTCCGGCAAAAAAGGGGCACGCCATATCTCGAGGCCTAATAATTTTCGCACTGATCTGTGCGATGCCGGTTGCAGCTGCGCCTGCGCCGGCGGACCCGCCTGGTGGGCCTGTTAGATCCGGCACCGGTTTCGATGCTCCATCATTCGGTGCGGCACAGGGATACCCGGTGCCACCAACTGCATTCGACTTCGATCAGGCCAACATGGTTGGATACTACAGCCACTACGATCAACTCCGGCAACTGCGGCGCGTGGCGCGGGGCGAAATGCCATCGAGCTTTCTGCGAAGCGCCACGGAGATCGTCCCGCGATATGCATACAATGGCCGCACCAGCACCATCCACGACTATCTCGCCCGCAATCCCGTGACCGCTCTGTTGATTGCACGCGACAATACAATCCTGTTCGAGCACTATAATTATGCTCGCTCTGATAAAGACCGCTTCCTCTCACAGTCCATGGTGAAGACAATTACGGGCCTGCTGGTCGGCATCGCGGTCTCAGAGGGTGCAATTCACTCGGTCGACGACGCCGTTGCAGTCTACGTACCGGAACTTGCCGGCACAGCTTACGGCGAAACATCAATCCGGGCCTTGCTGCACATGTCGTCCGGCATTGCTTATCACGAGACTTATGGACCAGGCGACGACAGTTGGAAACTGGGCCTCGGCCTGATTGAGCGGGGAGCAGTGGCCGCCGTCGGTCAGTTCAACACCCGCGTCGCTCCGGCGGGAACACGGTGGAACTATTCCAGCGCCGACACGGAGATCCTCGGCCTTGTCGTCAGTCGCGCCGTTCATATGACGCTCTCCGATTATCTCAGCACACGCATCTGGGCCAAAATGGGAATGGAAGCGGACGCCGGCTGGGATGTCGACCGGTTCGGCCAGGAAATCGCATATTGCTGTTTCGTGGCGACGCTGCGGGATTGGGGCCGGCTGGTGCTGATGCTGGCACATCACGGTGCATGGAATGGCCAGCAAATCGTGCCGCGACAATGGCTGGCCGATGCAACGAGCTTCACGCCCGAAACGCATTATCTCGCAGGTGGTGAACTTTTCGACTTTTGGGGTTATGGTTACCAAATGTGGATCTACCCGGGCGAACGTTTGATGTTTGCTCTTGCTGGAATTCACGGACAATGGGCGTTTGTTGATCCGGATAATGAACTGGTGATGGTGCAGACGGGAGTATATCTGCCGCCGACTGGCGATGCCCTGCTGGAGGCCGTGGCGCTGTGGAATGCGGTCGTGGCTGAATTTGGTAAACGCTAGTTGATTCATTGCTAAATTATACTGTCCGGCCTTGCCGGGAGCCCCACCGGCGCGCAATAAGATCGCAATGACCAGGTCACGTTTCCGGCGCATAAGCACTTGAACGTGTTGCCAAGACCAAGACACGTCACGAGGCGTTTGCCGCGTTTTGCGAAGCGCCGAGGCATCAGCCTTAGGAGCTCCGTGCCAGACACTTTTGGAGTGCGTTTCCGCGGTCATACCTCGAAAGGAGGGGTAGCGAGGCTTCAGCGTGTTAGTCACGATAATGACGCCATGCCACGGATCTTTGGCCGATCATGGGATGCGCCATGAAGCATAACCGCGTCCAAGATAACAATGCGCTGTTTTTTCGACGGAATCGTTGCCATGGTCAAGTGGAAGTGTCCTGCCGCCTTTTGCCCTGCCTACGAGCCTCCTCCGCATGCCGGGCCGCCCTCACGTGATCTTGATGGTCACTATGACTGATCGCTGGATGTTTCGACTCGGGCCACGCGCGGCGGTGGCTGAAGCTAACCTGATCTGCTTCCCTTATGCCGGTGGCGGCGCAGCGACCTTCCGGTTGTGGCCCGGCCGACTGCCGTCACAACTGGCGGTGTGGGTGGTTCGGTTGCCTGGGCGCGCAAGCCGGTTGGACGAACCCGCGGTCGCCGACATGGCAGCACTGGCCGACGGGATTGCCGAGGCAGTGACGGCTCGGGCCGATGTGCCGTTCATGTTTTTCGGCCACAGCATGGGTGCCGTGTTGGCCTGCGAGACCGCGCATGCGCTGGCGCGGCGTCAGGCGCCGATGCCGCTTCACCTGATCGTCTCGGGTCGCCGGCCGCCCGGCATGCCAGGCATGGAAGCGCCCATTCACCGGCTACCGGATGACGCCTTCATCGCCGCTGTCGGGGATCGCTACGGCGCCATCCCGGCGGAACTGATTCGGGAGCCCGAGGTGATGGCACTGATGCTGCCGGGCCTGCGCGCGGACTTCACTGCGCTGGAGACGTTTCAACCGGGTCCGCGGGCACCGCTGGATTGCCCGATCTCGGTGTTTGGTGGCGTGCATGACCGCCTCGCGCCACGCGCCCATCTTGAGGCATGGCGCGGTCAGACGACGGGGCCGGTCCGCCTGAGACTTTTCCCCGGTGGGCATTTCTATCTGAATGACCAGCACGCGGCGTTGCTGGCCGAGGTGTCCACGGTCGCTGCGCCGATGCTGCGCGACGCGGTGATGTCGGACGCGTCGGCATGAGCGCGCGGCACGCGGCCGACGACACGCAGGCCGTCGCCATTGTCGGCATCGGCTGCCGTTTCCCGGGCGGCATTGCCGATACCGATGCTTTCTGGCGGCGGCTGATCGCCGGGGATGACGTCATCGCCGAGATCCCCGGCGATCGGATTGATGTCGCACACTATTTCAACGCCGAACCCGCCACACCCGGCCGCATGATGACCCGCCGTGGCGGCTTTCTCGACAGTATCGACACATTCGATGCCGACTTCTTCGGCATCTCGCCGCGCGAGGCGGAACGGCTGGATCCGCAACAGCGCCTGCTGCTTGAAACCGCGTGGGAGGCGCTGGAGGATGCCGGGCAGGACCTGCGCCGCCTCCAGGGCACACGCAGCGGCGTCTTCGTCGGCCAATGGCTCAGCGATTTCGAATCGCGTCTCTTCGGCGACCCCGAGGCCGTCGATTTCCAGATGACCACCGGCAGCGGCCGTTATGCCGCGTCGGGCCGGCTGTCGTATTTCCTCGGCTTGCGGGGGCCGAGCCTGACGATCGACACGGCGTGCTCGTCCTCGCTGGTGGCGGTTCACCTCGCGGTGCGCAGCATCCGCGCGGGCGAGAGCCGGCTGGCCCTGGCCGGCGGCGCCAACGTGATCCTGCAGCCGCACATCATGGTGGCGTATTCCCAAAGCCGGATGATGGCGCCCGACGGGCGATGCAAGTTCGGCGACGCCGGCGGCGACGGCTATGTCCGCAGCGAGGGCGCCGGACTCGTCGTGTTGAAGCCGCTGCGCGATGCGCTGGACGATGGCGACCGGATTTACGCCGTGATCCGCGGCAGCGCGGTCAACAACGACGGCCGCAGCAGCGGCTCGATGGGTACGCCAAGCCGGATCGGGCAGGAAGAACTGTTGCGTGCCGCCTACGGCGATGCCGCAGTGCCGCCCGCGCAGGTGGCCTATGTCGAAGCGCACGGCACTGGCACCCGGGCGGGTGATCCGGTCGAACTCGCCGCCCTCGGTGCCGTCCTCGACGAAGGCCGGACGCCTGGCAGCCCCGCCTATGTCGGATCGGTCAAGACCAATATCGGCCATACCGAGGGCGCCGCCGGCATTGCCGGACTGATCAAGGCGACGCTCGCCTTGCACCATGGTCTCATTCCGCCAAGCCTGCATTGCCGCGACCTCAACCCGGTGGTCGCCTGGGCGGACATCCCGTGCCAAATTCCGCGTACACCCACGCCGTGGCCGAACACAGCGTCCCCTCGCCTCGCCGGCGTCAGCGCGTTCGGCATTGCCGGCACCAACGGCCATGTGGTCCTGGAGCAGGCTCCGGCGACCGAGACCGCGCCGCTCGCGGACTGCCATCGCCGGACGCAGCTCCTCCCGCTATCGGCGAAAAGCCCCGAGGCGTTGCGCGCGTTGGCCCAACGCTACGCCGAACTGCTGTCCGGTGACGGGGCACCCGCGCTGCGCGATGTCTGCTGGAGCGCCGCGACGCGCCGGACGGCGCTGGACCATCGCGCGGCGTTCGTCGCCGGGGACCGGGCCGCCATGGCCGATGCGCTGCGGCGCTATGCCTCCGGCGAACCCGCCGCGGCCGAGGGCGTGGTGCGCACCGACACACCGCCCCGCATCGCCTTCGTGCTGCCGGGTCAGGGCGCGCAGTGGATCGGCATGGGGCGCGAACTCATCGCCCTGGAACCGGTGTTCCGCGCCACGCTGGAACGCTGCGACAGGGCCGCGGGCCGCTTTGCCGGCTGGTCGATCATAGGACAGTTGGCTGCTGCCCCCGGGTCCGATGATGTCCTGCTCGACCGCATCGACGTGATCCAGCCGGTGCTCGTTGCCCTGGCGATCGCGTACGCGGAACTTCTCCGTTCGGTTGGCGTCGAACCGGATGCGGTCGTCGGCCATAGCATGGGTGAAGTGGCTGCGGCCTGCATCGCCGGCGCGCTTAGCCTCGATCAGGCCATGCAAGTGGTCTGCGCACGCAGCGCGCTGATGCGGCGGGTCAGCGGACAGGGCGCCATGGCGCTCGTGGATCTGCCCATGGCCGAGCTGCGCCGGCGCCTCGCCGGGCTGGAGGATCGGGTTTCGGTCGCGGCAAGTAACGGTCCAAGATCGAGCGTGATCTCCGGCGTGCCGGAGGCGGTGCAAGAGGTCATGGCCGGACTGAAGGAGGACGACGTGTTCTGTCGTCTGATCAAGGTCGATGTCGCATCGCACAGCCCGCAGATGACGCCGCTGGCAGCGGCACTCGCCGCGGAGCTGGACGGCCTGACACCGGCATCCGCGCGCGTGCCGATCGTTTCGACGACGCTGGGCTGCCGCGCCGAGGGCCCGGCGTTTGACGCCGGCCACTGGGCGCGCAATCTGCGCGATCCGGTCCTGTTCAGCACGGCCGTAGGCTTGCTGGCCGAGGACGGGATCGGACTGTTTCTGGAACTGGGCCCGCATCCCGTCCTGCTGCCTTCGGTGCAGCAGACCCTGCCTGCAGCAACCACGATCGCGTTTGGATACCGGGACGAACCCGAGCAGCCGGCTTTCCTTACGGCCCTCGGGGCGCTTTGGACGGCCGGCTGGCCGCTCGACTGGCCGCGCGTTATGCCGGAACGGGGCAAGACGGTGCCGCTGCCACTCTACCCCTGGCAGCGTGAACGTTACTGGGTCGATGCGGCGGAAATGCGATCGGCTGGCGCCGCGCCCCGTTCGGCGGCCTCGCGACCCGACGAGGAGTCCCTAGGCTGGCTGTACCACCTGGAATGGAAGCCATCCGAGGTATCCGAGGCAAGTTCCGCCGCCGCGGCAACGCGCTGGCTTGTCGTGACCGGCGACGAAGCGATGGGCAGCGCCATTTCCGCCGCGCTGGCCACGTCCGGCGTTCTGTCGGACGTCGTGGCGATGCGGCATCTGGAGACCGCCCTGCGGGCGCAGGCATCCGCCGCGGCGCCGGCGCTCGGCGTGGTGGTGTTGGCCGAGGAAAACAAAGACGCCGCCTTCCTGCCGCTTCGCGTGCTCCAGTCGCATCTGTCAGCGGATGGGGGATCGAACCGGCTGCCGCGGTCGCGTTGCTGGTTCGTCACGCGTGGCGCGCACGCGGTGCTGCCGGACGGGACGGAACGCGTTTCCGTGGACCAGGCGGCGCTGTGGGGCGCCGGGCGCGTCGTTGCGGAGGAACATCCCGACTTCTGGGGCGGCCTGGTTGACCTTGATCCCGCCGCACCGCCCTCGTTCAATGCCGGTTTGCTGGCGCGGTTGTTGCTCGCCCCGGATGGGGAGGATCAGGTGGCCTTCCGGCAGGGCCGCCGCTACGCCCTGCGGCTGGTGCCAGCGGTTCCGGACCGTGTCTCCAGCGCGCTGAAATGGCGGGAGGACGCAGCCTACCTGATCACCGGCGGGCTGGGCGGTGTCGGCCTGGAGATCGCCCGGGCGATGGCGGCCGGAGGCGCGCGGCGCCTTATTCTTGCGGGCCGCACGCCGTTACCCCCGCGCGAGCTATGGAGCGCGGAGCCCTCCGGGTCGCCGGCCGGACAGCGCATCGAAGCGGTGCGCGCGCTCGAGCTGATGGGTGTGGCCGTCCACACGCCCGCGATCGACATCAGTGACGAAACGGAACTGCGCAGCTTTCTCGATCGTTACATGGCCGAGGGGTGGCCGCCGATCCGGGGCGTGATCCACGCGGCCGTGACGCTCGACAATCGCCTGGCGGGGTCGATGTCCGCCACGACATTCGAGTCAGTGGTTCGACCCAAGATGCGCGGAGCGCAACTGCTGGATCGGCTACTGCCGGATCTCGACATCTTCGTGCTGTTCTCATCGATCGGGGGGTTTCTCCCGCACTCGGGGGTGGCGAATTACGCCGCCGCCAATGCCGGCCTTGATGCGCTGGCCCTGGATCGCCGCGCCAGGGGGCTACCGGCCTTGAGCATTGCCTGGGGGCCATGGGAAAATGCCGGTCTGGCCCTGGGCGAAGCCGGTGAGCACGCCGTCGCCGAGATGGGCCGTCTCGGCATTCAGGCCATGCCAACCGGGCGAGCCGCAGCACTGTTCCGCTGGTTGTGCGGCGGTTCGGTGGCGGCCGTGGCGGTGCTGCGGGCGGACTGGGCGAAATTCCAGCAGGCCCGATCAACGCGCCCCGGTTCGCTGTTCAAGGACCTGCTTGCGGGATTGACCGCGCAGGTGCTCGAGCCGTCGGCATTGCTTGGCCAACTCGCATCGGCCGACCCGGCGCAGCGGCGGCGAATACTCGAACCGTTGGTTCGCAGCGCTGTCGGCCAGGTGTTGAAAATTGCGCCCGCCCGCCTCGATGGCCGGAAATCGCTTGGCAACATGGGCCTCAGTTCGCTCATGGCGATCGAGTTGCGGAACCGGCTCGAAACCGTCCTGGGCCGCCCGCTTTCGGCGACGCTGGCCTGGAACTATCCGACGATCGAGGCGATCGTCGGCGTCCTTGCCGAAGACAAACCGGACGCTCCGCGCGCCATCATGCCCGCAGTCCCGGGAGATGGGGACGAACTGACCGAATCGCTGGCCGCCGTGGCGTCGCTGTCGGACGAAGCCGCCATGCTCGCGCTGCTTGGCCAACCTGCCGGCGGCGCGGCATGAACGACGCACCGTCCCCATTCGCCGGCGTATCGGCGCTCAAGCTTGCGCTTATGGCGAAGCAGGTGCGCGCCCGGGCGGCCGGGGCGCTGCAATCCGATCCGATCGCCATCGTCGGCATGGGGTGCCGCCTGCCCGGGGGAGCGGATACGCCGGATCGTTTCTGGCGGCTGATGCAAGACGGTGTTTGCGCCGTGCGGGATGTCCCGCCCGATCGCTGGGATGGCAATGGCTGGTATGATCCGGACCTGTCCGCACCGGGCAAGACCGTTACGAAATCCGGCGGCTTCCTCGATCGCATCGACGCGTTCGATGCGGGTTACTTCGGCATTCCGCCGCGCGAGGCGGACCGGATGGATCCGCAGCAGCGCCTGTTCCTGGAAGTCGCCATCGAGGCCCTCGACGACGCGGGGCTTTCCCGGGACATGCTGGCCGGTTCCCGCACCGGCGTGTTTGTCGCCAGCTATCACAACGACTACGCGCAGATGCAGTTCAGCGATCCGGACGGGATCGACCTGCGGACCTTGACCGGCACGCTGCATAGCGTCCTGGCCAATCGCCTGTCGTATTTCCTGGACCTTCGCGGCCCCAGCATCTCCATCGACACGGCCTGTTCGGCATCGTTGGTGGCGGTTCACCTGGCCTGCCAAAGCCTGCGCCTGGGCGAGAGCACTATCGCGGTCACCGGCGGCGTTTCGCTGATGATCGCGCCGCAATTGCTGGTATCGATGTCGAAGGTCGGGTTCATGGCGCCGGATGGCCGCTGCAAGACCTTCGATGCACAGGCCGATGGCTTCGGCCGCGGCGAAGGGTGCAGCGTCGTTGTGCTGAAGCGCCTGTCCGACGCGATCACCGATGGCGACCGGGTGCTGGCGGTCATTCGCGGCTCGGCCGTCAACCAGGACGGCCATTCAACGCTGCTGACGGCACCAAGCGGCCCGGCGCAACAGGCCCTGATCCGGGACGCCCTGGCCTGCGCGCAGATCTCGCCCGACCGGATCGGCTTCGTCGAGACGCACGGAACCGGCACGGCCCTCGGCGACCCCATCGAGGTCGAGGCGATCGCCCGGACGATCGGGCAGCCGTCGCCGGGCAGTCCCGCGTGCCTGCTGGGCTCCGTCAAGGCCAACGTCGGGCATTTGGAGGCGGCGGCCGGGGCGACCGGCCTGATCAAGGCGGTGCTTGCGCTCCAGCACGAGGCGGTGCCGAACCAGGTCGGCTATCATAAGCTGAACCCGCATATCGATCTGACCGGCACGCGGCTGGACGTGCCGGCGACTCTCACGCCCTGGCCGGCGGGACCGGTGGCACGCTGCGCGGCGGTGAGTTCCTTCGGGGTTGGCGGCACCAACGCCCACGTCATCCTCGAGGAGGCGCCCAGCCTTCCGGCGGCGGCGACACGCGGGCAGGCGCCAGCGGCGCCGGACGACTGCCATCTGCTGACCCTGTCGGCGAAAACGCCCGAGGCACTGCGCGACACCGTGCGGGCGTGGACGGATTTCCTCGCCGAAACGCCCGCCTCGCCGGGCGACTTGTGCTTTACCGCCTCGCAGCGGAGGACCCGCCATGAGGTTCGCGTCGCCGTCATCGGCCGAACGCGTGCCGAACTGCGGGAGCGGCTTCAGGACCATCTGGCGCAGCCCGTCCGTGCGGCGGCCACTCGCCCGGGTATCTGTTTCGTTTTCGGTGGACAAGGGCCGCAGTGGTACGCCATGGGCCAGGAATTGCTGGCCCGGGAGGCGGTGTTTCGTGCCGCCGTAACCGAATGCGATGCCCTGCTGCGGCCGCTGTCGGGCTGGTCGTTGCTCGACGAACTGGCAATGCCCGCGGACCGGTCGCGGCTGGACCAGACGGAAGTCGCCCAGCCCGCCTTGTTCGCGCTACAGGTGGCCCTCGCCGCGTTGTGGCGGTCATGGGGCGTGCCGCCGGATGCCGTTGTCGGCCACAGCGTGGGCGAGATCGCCGCCTACCATGTGGCGGGCGTCCTGCCGCTGGAAGAAGCGGTGCGGATCGTCTGGCATCGGGGCCGGATCATGCAGCGTGCGACCGGCCAGGGCCGCATGGCATCGGTGGGTTTATCCGAGGCTGACGCGCTCGCGCTCGCGGCGCCCTTCGGTGACCGCCTGAGTGTCGGCGCCATCAACGAGCCGGCCAGCGTCGTGCTGTCGGGCGATCCGGCAGCGGTGGACTCGGCGCTCGCAACACTCACGTCACGCGGCATCACGCATCGGCTGCTGCCGGTGCAGTATGCGTTCCACAGCGCGCAGATGGCGCCGCTGCGGCAGCCGCTGATGGATGCGCTCGCCGAGATACGCAGCCTGCCGCTGCAGGTGCCCGTTTATTCGACGGTGACGGGCGCGGCGGCGGACGGCGTGATGCTCGACGCCGGCTACTTTGCGCGCAACATGCGCCAGCCGGTTCGCTTCGCCGCGGCGATCGCCGCCGCGAATGTCGATGGCTGCAACCTGTTCCTCGAAATGTCGCCGCACCCGGTGCTCGGCCATTCGATCGCGGCATGCCTGGCTTCCCGGGATCTCGAACCGGTTGTCCTGGCCTCGCTTCGCCGCGGTCGGCCGGAGCGCGAGACCATGCTGCTGGCCTGCGCGGGCCTATACGCGGCGGGCTGCGACCTGAACTGGAAGCTGGTTCAGCCAAGCGCGGGGTCGGTGGTGACCCTGCCCGGCTATTGTTGGCAGCGCACCCGCCACTGGATCCGCCCGCGACCGGACGCAACCGGCGCCCCGGGTGCCGCTGGCGAGTGGCACCCCTTGGTCGGGCGCCGGATCGCGGTGGCCGGCATCGACGCGGATGTCTTCGAGGGCGGATCGCAGCTTGCGTCAGGCTGGCTGGCGGACCACCGCGTGTTCGGACGTTTGCTGCTTCCCGGCGCGGCGATGCTGGAGATGCTGGCCGCGGCAGTCGGCAAGGCGATGTCATGGCAGCAGCCGTATCTGAAGGACTTCGCTCTGCGGCAGCCCTTGATGCTGCCGGAGCCGGGCGACGGTCACGCGCGCTGGCAGGTCGTTGTGAAGCGTCAGGCCGATGATTGCGCTGATGTGGCGCTGTACGCGGCCGTCGCGGAACCCGACGGGACCGTGACGCAGTGGCTGCCTGTCGCCAGCGCCATGGGACGATCCGGCGCGGAAAACTGGATGGACGAATGGTCCATCGATGACCACGCGGGGCACGGCCAGGGCACGCCCGTGCTCGAGGCTGTTGCTGTCGGTCCGCTCTACGATCGTTTTGACGAAAGCGGCGCGGCATTCGGGCCGGCCTTCCGTTGCCTTGAGGAGGTCAGGCTGGGTGACCGGACAGCGCAGGCCATGATCGCGTTGCCGGCCGCCCTGTCGGACAGCAACGACTTCCCAGCCGCGCATCCGGTCATGATCGATGCCGCCTTGCAACTGTGCTGGCTGGCCGCCACGCATGGCGAGTCATCGGCTCCCGACCTCCTCCTCCCTGTCGCCGCCGATCGGCTTGGCCTTCGCCCCGGTCGGCACGACAGGCTGCGGGTGCGCGTGCGTCTGGCGGAGCCGGCCACGGCGGCGACCCTGGTCGCGCATGTGCTGATCGAGACTGCATCGGGGGAACCGGTGGTGGCGATCGAAAACATGCGGTTTGCCCGCGCCGATCGCTCGTCGGTCGCGTGGTCGAAGCAGGGTGGCGAGGATCTCTATACGGTTGGCTGGACGCAGGCCCCGGCCTCGCCGCCGGGACTGCCGAACAGCGCGCGCGGTGCATGGATCATCTTTGCCGACAACGGCGGTACTGCCGAGGCGGTCGCTGCGGCGCTGGAAGCGGCCGGCGGAATCTGCCACCTGGTTCGCGCCGGGAGAGCCTGCGCGCATGAGGCGCCGCGATGCTGGACCATCGATCCGGTCAATCCCGATCATTACCAGCGGCTCTTCGAGGAACTGGCCCCCGCGGGCGTGGTCCATTCCTGGTCGCTGGACACCCGCCGCGGCGAGCCGACGGAACCGGACCAGCTCCATCGCGACGACACGCTCGGAACCGGTTCGCTGCTTCATCTGCTCCAGCAACTGGCCAGCCACGCTCCGGCCGGCGGCTGCCCAACCTACGTCCTCACGCGCGGCTGCCAGGTCGTCACCGGCAGGGAGTCGGCAGCGGAACTCCAGCCACGCGCCGCAGGCGTCTGGGGCCTTGCCGGGATCGCGGCGCTGGAGCACCCGGACCTGCGCATCCGCTTGGTCGACCTCGATCCGGCGGAGGAATGTGCCGACGGCCGGCGGCTGGTCAGCGAGCTGCTTGAACACGCGGGTGCTCGCGTCGCCCTGCGCGGGCAGGACCGCTGGGTTGCTCGCCTGCACCATTATGCTGCGGCGGTACAGCCTTCGTCCGGTCCGAGCGACGATCGCGCCGTGCGCCTGGAACTGGTTCAGCCCGGCAGTTTCGACGGTCTCGCACTGAAGCCGCTGGTACGTGCCGCGGTGCAGCCGCATGAGGTCAGGCTCCGCGTGGAGTCAACGGGCCTCAACTTCCGTGACGTGCTGACCGTGCTGCAGATGTATCCGGGTGCCCCCCCGCCGCTCGGCGTCGAGTGTGCGGGGATCGTTATTGAGATTGGCAGTGCCGTCGATGGTTTCCGCGCCGGCGACCGAGTGTTCGGCTTCGCTCCGGCCAGTCTGGGTTCGGAGGCGGTCGTACCGGCGGCGTTCCTGGCCCGCACACCGGATGGGATGCGGTCGGAGGATGCCGCCGGAATCGCCGTTGCTTTCCTGACGGCCTATTACGGGCTGCATCACTTGGCGCACCTGCAAAGCGGCGAACGCGTGCTGGTCCACGCCGCGGCCGGCGGTGTCGGTCTCGCGGCCGTGCAACTCGCCCAGCGCTGCGGGGCGGAGGTTTTCGCCACCGCAGGATCGGACGCAAAGCGGGATCTGCTCCGCCGGCTGGGCGTCGCGCATGTCATGGACTCGCGATCGCTGGCGTTTGCCGATGAGGTGGTGTCGGCAACCGGCGGCCGCGGCGTCGATGTCGTGGTGAACGCGCTTTCGGGCGACTTCATTCCGGCCGGCTTTCGCACTCTGGCGCCGGGCGGCCGGTTTCTCGAACTCGGCAAGCGCGGCATCTGGGCCGCGGAGACGGTCTCCGGCACCCGGCCGGATGTCGCCTATTTTCCGTATGACCTGGGCGCCTTGGCACAGGCTGACCATGCCCTGCTGCAACCCATGTACAAGGCGATCCTCGCCGCGTTGGCCGATGGCTCGCTGCGCCCATTGCCCGTAACGGTGTTTCCGCTCGCGCGTGTCGCGGACGCGATGCGCTACATGGCTCAGGCCCGGCACATCGGGAAGGTCGTCGTTCGGGTGGCCGAGGATGGCGTGGCCGGGACATCCGCCGCCGTGCCCGTCTCGGCCGCCGCGACATACTGGATCACCGGCGGTCTCGGCGCGCTCGGCCTGGAAACCGCGGACTGGCTGACCCGTCTCGGCGCGCGGCACTTGGTGCTCAGCGGACGCCGACCGCCCGGGGACGCGGCCATGCGGCGTATTCGCGAGCTTGAACAGCGCGGGGCGTCGATCCGCGTGTTTCAGGCCGATGCCGCGGACCATCACCGGATGCGGTTCATCCTGCATGAGATCGAGCGGACGATGCCGCCGCTGCGCGGCGCCGTGCATGCCGCCGGAGCCCTGCGCGACGGGGTGCTGGTCAACCAGCGTTGGGACGATGCCCGGGAGGTATTGCGCGGGAAGGCACACGGCGCATGGCTGCTGCATGCGCTGACCCGCGACCTGCCGCTTGACTTCTTTGTTCTCTATTCAGCGGCGGGTGTTGTTCTCGGGGCGCCGGGGCAGGGGCTTTATCCGGCCGCCAATGCCGAACTGGATGCGCTGGCCCGGTTCCGGCATGCACTCGGACTGCCGGCGCTGAGCGTTGCCTGGGGCAAATGGTCCGGCGCCGGCATGGCAGCCGACATGGCCGATAGCGGGCATGATGTCTGGGCGGCACGCGGTCTCGCCTCGATCAACGCCGCGAATGGCTTTGCGGGGCTGGAGCGCCTGTTGGCAGATCAGGTATCCTATGGCGCGGTGATCCCCATCGACTGGCGCCGGTTCCTGCGGCAACTGCCGTTCGGGGCGGATCGGGATTTCTTCGCAGCTTTGGCGCCAGCGGCGACCAGCCCGCACGATACCGCACGATCGTCAGACCTCGTCGTGATCTCCGAACGCTTGCGCGCGCTGCCGTCCGGCCTCCGCCGCCAGGCACTGATCGACCACCTGACGGACAGGGTGCGGCTGGTGCTTGGGCTGCAGGATGCCGCCCCAATCCCCGTCCGGAGCGCGCTCAAGGATATTGGCCTGGATTCGCTGATGGCGGTGGAGTTGCGCAACGTCCTGGTTCGCTCGGGCGGCGTGGCGCTGCCGACGACCCTGTTGTTCGACTATCCGACCCTCGACGCGCTCGCCACTTGCCTCGGGCGAGCCTGGGGGCTGGAGGACACACCGCCACCGGAGACCGTCGAGCGTCTCGCCCGGACGGATATGCACGACATCGCCGATTTGTCGGACGAGGACGCGGAAGCCCTGCTGAACGCGGAACTCATGCTGGCACCGGCCGGGGAGCAAACGTGATGGACCAGGACGCAACGGTCAGTCCGGTCAAGCGGGCGCTGATCGAAATCCGCGATCTCCGCGCCCGGTTGGCACGGGCCGAAGCCGCGCACTCGGCGCCGATAGCGATTGTCGGGATGGGACTTCGCTTCCCCGGTGGCGCGATCGACGCCGGGACGTTTGCCGAACTGCTCTGGAGCGGAACCGACGCCGTCGGCCCCATCCCCTCCGACCGCTGGCCGGTCGATGCGCTGTATGACGAGGATCCCGATGCACCCGGCAAGATGATCACCCGCCGTGGCGCGTTCCTGGACGGCGTCGATCAGTTTGATGCCGATTTCTTTGGCATCTCGCCGCGCGAGGCCGCCAGCATGGACCCGCAGCAGCGCCTGCTGCTGGAAATTGCCTGGGAAGCGCTGGAGAATGCCGGTCATTCGCCGGCTGCGCTCGCCGGCACCAAGGCTGGCGTCTACCTGGGCATCTGCAACAGCGACTACGGCAGATCATTATTGTCCAATACTGACATGATCGACGCCTATGCCAGCAGCGGAAACGCCTTCAGCGTCGCGGCGGGACGATTGTCGTACTTCCTCGGCCTGCAGGGGCCGAGCATGGCGGTTGACACCGCGTGTTCATCGTCGCTCGTGGCCTTGCATCTGGCCTGCCAGGGACTGCGGCTGGGAGAGTGCGACCTGGCGCTGACCGGCGGCAGCAATCTCATTCTTGCTCCGGACATGAACATCAGCTTCTCGAAAGCGCGGATGATGGCGCCGGACGGCCGGTGCAAGACATTCGATGCGGCGGCGGACGGCTATGTGCGCGGTGAGGGCTGTGCCGTTCTGGTGCTGCGGCGGCTGGCCGATGCCGTCGCCGACGGTGACCGCGTCCTGGCCGTGGTGCGCGGCAGTGCGGTCAACCAGGACGGCCGCAGCGCCGGCCTGACGGCGCCCAACGGACCGGCGCAGGAGGCGGTGATCCGCGCCGCGCTGTCCGCGGCCGGGCTTGCGGCCTCGTCCGTCGGGTATGTGGAAGCACACGGGACAGGCACGGCGCTGGGCGATCCGATCGAGGTCGGTGCGCTTGCGGCGGTATTCGGTCCGGGTCGCGACGGCCGCCAGCCTCTGGCGATCGGGTCGGTTAAGACGAACATCGGGCACCTTGAGGCAGCCGCCGGCATTGCCGGCGTGATCAAGGTCATACTGTCGCTGCAACGTAAGCAAATACCGCCGCATCTGCATTTCCGGACCGGCAATCCCCGCATCGACTGGGCTTCCATTCCCATCACGGTTCCGGTTACGGCAACCCCTTGGCCGATGATCGATGGCCGCCGTCTGGCCGGCGTCAGCTCCTTCGGATTCAGCGGTTGCAACGCCCATGTCATCCTGGAGGATGCGCCTGCGGCGGACGCACCGGCGCTGGACCAACAGCGCCCGCTGCACCTGCTGGTGCTTTCGGCATCGGGCGGTTCGTCGCTGACTGAACTCGCCCGCCGCTATACTTCGGTGCTCTCCGGCGGCGTGGCCGTTGCCAATCTCTGCTACACCGCCAGCGCTGGCCGATCGCATCTTGCCGAACGCCTCGCAGTTGTCGGCCGCGATGCCGCCGAGCTGCGCGGGGCGCTCACAGCGTATGCCGATGGCGCCGAATGTGCGGCGGTCGCAACTGGCCGGCACGACGGCACGGCGACGCCCCGGGTCGCCTTCCTGTTCACCGGGCAGGGCGCCCAGTATGCCGGGATGGGACGGGCGCTTTACGAGACGTCCCCGACGTTCCGTGGCGCGCTTGACTCATGCGCCGAAGGATTGGCGCCGTATCTCGAAACCGGGCTGCTGGACTTGCTTTGGAGCCAGTCGCCGGCGACTCCGCTCGACCGTACAGCCGCCGCGCAGCCGGCGCTGTTTGCGATCGAATACGCGCTTGCGGTGCTGTGGCGGTCCTGGGGCGTTGAGCCGGTGGCGGTGCTGGGCCACAGCCTGGGCGAATATGTCGCGGCTTGCATTGCCGGCGTGTTGCCGCTTCGCGACGCGTTGCGCCTGGTGGCGGAACGGGGGCGGTTGACCGAGGCGCTGGCCGAAGACGGCGCGATGGCCGCGGTCTTTGGCCCGAAGGATTATGTTGGCGCGGTGATTGCCCGCGGCAACGGGGCGTTGTGCATTGCCGCCCATAACGGACCGGAACATTTCGTCATCAGTGGCGGGCGCGCGGACGTCGCGTCGGCGCTTGACCGCATGCAGGCTGAAGGCGTGCGGGCCCGGCCGCTTCGCGTGTCGTACGCAGCCCATTCGCGATCGGTTGAACCGGTGTCGCCGGCTTTCCGCCAGGTCCTGGAGAGCGTCCGTTTCGAGCAGCCACGCATCGCCCTGGTGTCGAATGTCACCGGGGCGCTCGCCGGACCGGAGATCCAGCGCCCGGAGTACTGGCTCAGTCATATGCGGGCGCCGGTGCAGTTCCACGACGCGATGCAGACCCTTGCCGCCCTCGGCGTCACGCATTTCATTGAGATGGGCCCGCATCCCGTGCTGCTGGGCATGGCCGCGGAGTGTCTCCCCGGACAGCAGGCAGAATGGCTGCCGTCGCTGCGCCGGGACCGGGAGGCGTGGTCCGATCTGCTCGAGAGCATGCAGCGGCTGTACGTCGCGGGCGTCGAGATCGACTGGGACGGTTTCGCGCGGGATTATCGCCATCAGCGCGTTGCCTTGCCCACCTATCCGTTTCGCCGGCGGCGGCACTGGATCAATACCACCGGCCGATCGGCCGCTCCGGTTCCATCGGTCAGCGCCGCGGTTCGGTGGTCGCGTGCCGGGCAGGCGATCTCCCGGCAGGCGAGCCAGGGGCCGCTCGATCTGAATGTCCTGTCCTACCCGGCGAAGTTTGCCTGCCTGGCGCGCCTGACCTCGGCGCACGCGGTCCAGGTGCTTCGGGCGAGCGGACTGTTCGAACGACCGGCCGAAGCGCACACACTGGACGACGTGCTTGCGGCCATCGGCGCCGGCGCAGCGTATCGCCGCCTGATACGCCGTTGGCTCGGCGGCCTGGTTGCGACGGGGACGTTGCGCCAGGCGGGTGAACGATACGTGGCCGACGCGCCCCTCCCCGATCCCCGCCTCTCCGCCCTGTGGGCGGAGGCCGATCGGCTGTTCGACGATAACCGGCCGTTGCTGGCCTATGTGCGCCACTGCGGCTCGCTTGTGGGCTCGGTTCTTCGCGGCGAGGAGAGTCCGCTCGAGACCCTGTTCCCGGGCGGCGCGTTCGATCTTGCTGAGGACCTGTACGAACGCTCCAGCACCATGCGCTACGTGAACGGGCTTGCGGCGGCGGCGGTCGCGGCGTTCACCGACACGATCCCGCCCGGTCGTTCGATCCACGTGCTGGAGGTCGGAGCGGGTACCGGCGGCACCACGTCTTCCGTTTTACCTGTGCTGCCAGCCGGCCGGACCCGGTATTCATTCACCGACGTCTCCGACTTCTTCTTCGACCGCGCGCGCGAGCGTTTCGCCGACAACACCGACATCACGTTCGGCAGGCTGGATCTCGATCAGGACCCGCTCGCGCAGGGTTATGCACCCGCCAGTTTCGACATCATCGTGGCCGCCAATGTGGTGCACGCCAGCGCCGACGTCCCGGCGGCGCTGCGCCGGCTGCGCGATCTGCTGGCGCCGGGTGGCGTCGTGGTTCTGATCGAATCGACGACCCATTTCACCTGGTTCGACATGACGACCGGTCTTATCGAGGGATGGCAGCATTTTGCCGACGGCCTGCGCGACGATCACCCGCTGCTGTCCGCGGCAGCCTGGACCGAAGCGTTGGCCGCTGCGGGATTTGAGCAGTCGAGTTACTGGCCTGCGGAGGACTCGCCGGCTCGGCATCTCGGCCAGCATGTGTTGGTTGCACGTGTGGCGGGAGAGCTGGCGGCTGATGTCGGGTCCGTCGCCGTCGAGTTGACGGAAGCGGCTGCCTCGCCCGCAACGGCTGACGCCGCGGCGGAAGACATGCACGACACTGTCCTCGCGGCACCACCCGGGGACCGGATGGATCTGCTTCGCGAGTTCGTGCGTCAGCGCGTTGTCCGGGTGCTCCGGCGCGATGCCGCCGATCGGCCGGATCGGAATGATCGTCTGACGGATCTCGGTCTCGATTCACTGATGGCGGTGCAGTTGCGCGGCCAGTTGGGCGCCGGGCTGGGCTTCGGCACCACGCTGCCCGCGACCCTGATGTTCGACTATCCCACCATAGAGAAACTGGCCGCGTATCTCCTGCAACGACTGTGCCCTGATGAGGAGTCCGTCGTGCATCCGCAAGAAGTCGCGACCGCGCAGGCGCCTTTGGGCGCCGCGGCGGTGGCCGCGATGACGGATGAGGAAATTGAAGTCTTATTGTCCCGGCGTTTTGAACGGACGCCCAGCCGCGAGCAGGCCAATGTCATCAACAGCAGGCCCTGAAGCGATGACACCGCTCAAGCGCGCCTTTCTTGCCCTCGAGGACGCCGAGGCGCGGCTTGCGGCCAAGGAGCAGGAAGCTCGGGAGCCGATCGCCGTCATCGGTGTGGGTTGCCGCGTGCCGGGCGGGGACGATCCTGCCGGTTTCTGGCGCCTGATGCATGACGGGGTGGACGCGATCACGCCGGTCCCAGCCGACAGGTGGGATCATGCCGCGTATTACGACCCCGACCCGGAGGCGCCGGGTCGCATCGCAACGCATTCGGGGGGGTTCCTTCGCTCAATCGATACATTCGACGCCGCGCTGTTTGGCATCGCCCCGCGGGAAGCGGCGGGAATGGATCCGCAGCAGCGCCTGCTGCTCGAAGTGACCTGGGAGGCGCTCGAGAATGCCGGTCACGCCCCGGATCGGCTGCAAGAAACGCCGACGGGCGTTTATATGGGGATCTGCAGTAGCGACTACGCCTATCTGCAACTGAAATCGGGCGACTCCCGATTGCTGGGCGCGCACTTCACGTCGGGGATCGCCCACAGCGTCATCAGCGGACGGCTATCCTACCTGCTCGGGCTGCGCGGGCCGAGCGTGACGATCGATACAGCGTGCTCATCATCGCTGGTTGCCGTCCATCTGGCGTGCCAGGCGCTGCGGAATGGCGACTGCGGCATGGCCATCGCCGGGGGCGTCAACCTCATACTCGCACCCGACCTGTACGTCGCGCTTTCGCATTCGCGCATGCTGGCGCCCGATGGACGGTGCAAGACGTTCGATGCGGCCGCGGATGGATTTGCCCGCAGCGAGGGGTGTGGCGTCGTCATCCTCAAGCGCCTCAGTCTGGCCCGGGCCGACGGCGACCGCATCCTGGCGGTGATCCGCGGCAGCGCTGTCAATCAGGATGGACCCAGCAGCAGCCTGACCGCGCCAAACGGCCCGGCGCAGGAGGAGGTGGTTCGCGCGGCACTCGGCTTCGCCGGCATCGCGCCGCACGAAGTGGGTTGTATCGAGGCGCACGGAACCGGGACGCAACTTGGCGATCCGCTGGAGGTCAAGGCACTCGGCGCGGTGTTTGGCCGCCGCGATCCGGCACAGCCGCTGGTCATCGGCTCGGTGAAGACGAATATCGGTCACCTGGAAGCCGCGGCGGGGGTTTCGGGGCTGATCAAGGTCGTTCTTTCGCTGCAACACAAAACCATTCCGCCGCATCTGCATTTCACGACGCCGAGTCCGCACATCGCCTGGGAGAATCTGCCGTTCGTTGTGCCCCGCCAGGCGGTTCACTGGCAGCCGATCGGCGGACGGCGCATCGGCGGGGTCAGTTCATTCGGCTTCAGCGGTACCAACGTGCATGTTGTCCTGGAAGAGGCGCCGCCGGCGCCGGTTGCCGTCGATGCCGGGTCCGAACGCAGCCATCTGTTCGCGGTGTCGGCGCGTGACTCCGTCGCGCTCGCCCAGCTCGCGGAACGTTACGCCGCGGCTTTGCAGCATTCGGGCAACGATACGCTTGGTGACGTGTGCCGCACGGCGAACACGGGGCGGGCCCATTTTGCCGACCGGGCAACGATTATCGCTGAAAGCATGGAGGGGCTCCGCGCTGGTCTGGCGGCGCTGTCCCGAGGCGAGGACGCTGCCGGACTGATGCATGAGCGCGTTGCACGCCAGGACCCGCCGCGGATTGCGTTCCTGTTTACTGGCCAGGGTGCGCAATACGCCGGCATGACGAAGGGCCTTTACGAGGCGTCGCGAGTCTTCCGCACGGCGCTCGACCGCTGTGCCGCCATCCTGCAACCGCATCTCGATCGGCCTTTGCTCGATGTTCTGTTCGCGAAAGGGGGTTTGATCAACCAGACCGGCTATACGCAGCCGGCGCTGTTTGCAGTGGAGTTCGCGCTGACCGAACTGTGGCGTTCCCTGGGGGTGACCCCAAACGCGGTCATCGGCCATTCGGTCGGGGAGTATGTTGCGGCCTGCGTAGCCGGCGTGCTTAGCCTGGAGGACGGACTGCGCCTGATCGCTCTGCGAGGGCGGCTGATGCAGTCGCTGCCCGAAGGGGGCGCGATGGCGGCCGTGGCCGCGCCGGAGGCGGCGGTCGCCCCGATGATCGTTCCGCATGCAAGCATCCTGTCGATCGCCGCCGTAAACAGCGCGCGGCAGACTGTCATTTCCGGGGACGCCGTGGCGCTTGAAGCGGTCTGCCGCCGCCTGGGCGATCAGGGCGTCCAGTGCCATCCGCTGCCCGTGTCGCACGCGTTCCATTCGCCGCTGCTGGAGCCGATACTGGATGAGTTCGAACAGACGGCACGGTCCGTCCGTTTCGCACCGCCGCGCATTCGCCTGATATCGAATGTGACGGGAAAGGCGGCCGTTGCCGATGAAATCACCCAGCCATCCTATTGGCGGCGGCACATGCGGGAGGCGGTTCGTTTTGGTGACGGTTTGCGTGCGCTGCAGGACGCCCGGCCGGATTGCTGCATCGAGATCGGCCCGCACCCGACCCTGTTGCCGTTGGCGGCCGAGGCGTTCTCGGCATCGCCGCCGCGACTGGTCGCGTCGCTGCGCCGCGGCAAGCCCGACTGGCGTCAGATGCTGGAAGGTCTCTCGGCGGTGTACTTGGCGGGCGCCCGGGTGGACTGGCGCGGCCTGACCGAGGCTGGCCAGGACCGGATCGTCGATCTGCCGACCTACCCGTTCCAGCGGGAGCGTCACTGGTTTCGGGCCCGGCCGGACGCGCAGCCTCGCCGAACGACGGCCCGCCCCGGTTGCCACGCGCTGCTTGGCGCGCGCCTGCGTTCGGCAATCCCCGGAGCAATCTATGAGGCAACCCTCAGCGCCGACGCACCGGACTTCGTACGCCAGCACCGCGTGCTGGATCATGTCATCCTGCCGGCGACCGCCTACCTGGAGATGCTCGTCGCCGGCGCGCGGGACGTGCTGCGCACACCGTCCGTCCGCATCGAGGATGTGGCGATCAGCGAGGCGATGCTGCTGCCGGATGACGGCACCGCGCGGATCGTGCAGACGGTGTTCGAACCCGGCCATGGCGGGACCGCCGCGGTTTCCATAAGCAGCATTGCAGAGTCGCCAGCCGATACGGCGGCCTGGACACGTCATGCCTCGGCGCGTGTCGGCACGGGCGATCCGTGTCCGGCGCCATCCGCAAGCTTGTCTGAGCTGCGGGCGCAATGCCCATCGTCGCTCGCGGTGGCCGAGTTCTACGACGGCTTCAGGCAGCGAGGGCTTCGCTTCGGAGACGCGTTCCACACCGTCCGCGGGGTCTGGCAGGGTGCCGCACAGGCCATCGGTGAGATCGCCCTGTCCGCGTCATCGACAGAGCCGGTATCGGACTACGTGTTGCATCCCCTGCTGCTGGACGGATGCTTCCAAGTCATCGCCGCCGCGCTGCCGGCCGAGGACCCGGAAATCCTCTATTTGCCGGTTGGGGTGGGTTCCTACAGCGTGCACGGCGAAGCAGCCGGGCAGTGCTGGTGCCACGTCGCGGTCCAGCCGGACACGGGCGATGTTCGCCGCGCCGACATCCTGGTGTTCGGTGCGCATGGCAAACAGGTCGCCGAACTGCGGCAGGTGCAACTGAAGCGCGTGACACGCGGCGCGCTCGCCCGCCCGGGTGAGCGGTGGCTGGACTCCTGCCTTTATCAAACGCAGTGGCGTTCGGCCGCCGTGGAGCAGGGCGGGAGCGATGCGGGCAGTGGTTCGACAAAGCGGGACTGGCTGATTTTCGCGGACGTTGCCGGCGTGGCGGCAGGAATTGCGGCGCGGATGCAGGACGCGGGCGACCGATGCACGTTGGTCTACCCCGGGCGTTTCACGTTTGGACCGGGACAGTGCAGCATCGATCCGGTCAACGCCGACGATTATCGCCGCCTGCTGTTCGAGCTCCGGGCTTCCGGCCGCGCCCCGGGTGGCGTCATCCACGCCTGGTCGATGGATGCCCGCGCCCGGGATGGCATGGACAGCGACGACCTGACGGAGGCTCAGGCGCGCGGCGCGGTCAGCCCGCTGCTGCTGACGCAGGCCCTGGTCGGGGAGGCCAATCCACCGCGGCTGTGGATCGTGACGCGCGGGGGCCAGCAGGCCGACGGCACCGAGCGCAGCCTGTCACCCGTGCAGGCGGCTGCCTGGGGTCTGGGGCGCTCGGTCGCGATCGAGCATCCTGAGCTGAACTGCGTCTGTATCGATCTCGACCCGGGGCCGCATGCCGCCGAAGCTGAAGCGCTGGTCGCGGAACTGGCGGCGGGGGGGACGGAAGCGCAGGTCGCGCTGCGGGCAGGCGGACGCCTCGTGGCGCGCCTGGTCAGAACGCCGCGGGTTGGAGAGCCGGAATCGGAGGCGGCCGGGGAGCCGTGGCGGCTGGTGCCCGCACGTCCCGGAACATTCGAGCAGTTCCGGCGGGAGAAGCTGGTGCGTCGCCCGCCCGCTTCGAATGAGGTCGAGATTGCCGTGCAGGCGACCGGGATCAACTTCAAGGATGTTCTCGCGGTGCTGGGGATGGTGCCGGGAGCCGATACCCCGATTGGCGGTGAATGCGCCGGCCGCGTCACCCGCGTCGGTCCCGGCGTGACCCACCTGCAGCCGGGCGACGAGGTGATGGCGGTCGGGCGGGATTGCTTCGCCGCGTTTGTCACACTGCCTGCTGCACTGGTGCAGCGCCGGCCGCCGACAATGAGCGCCGAAGAAGCCGCTGCCTTCCCGATCGCCTTCCTCACCGCCGAGTATTGCCTGTCGCATGTTGGCAGGATGCAGGCGGGGGACCGCGTGCTGATCCACGCCGGGGCGGGCGGTGTCGGCATGGCAGCGATCCGCCTCGCCCAGCTTGCGGGCGCCGAGGTGTTCGCCACGGCGGGATCGGAATGGAAGCGCGCGCTGCTGCGCTCTATCGGCGTCGATCATGTTCTGAACTCCCGCGACACCGGCTTTGCGCGGGAGGTCATGGCGCTCACGGCCGGGCGCGGCGTCGACTTGGTGCTCAACTCGCTGACCGGCGACCTGATGGAGGCTAGCTTCACGGTCCTCGCCCGTGGTGGCCGCTTTATCGAAATCGGCAAGCGCGACCTCAAGTCGGCTGACTACGTGGCCAGCCTCGGGCGCGACCTGAGCTATTCCATCGTCGATTGGAGCGAGGATGTCGCGACGCGTCCGGCCTTCATCGGCGCCATGCTCGCCCGGCTGATCGACCAGGTGAACCAGGGCCGTCTCACGTCGCTGCCACGCCAGGTATTCGCGATCGAGGACACGCCGCGCGCGTTCCGGCTCATGGCGCAGGCCCGGCATGTCGGGAAGATCGTGGTGCGGCACGGGGCGCCGGAACCGCACGGGGTCCGGCCCGACGGCACGTATCTGGTGACCGGCGGCCTGTCCGGCCTGGGTTTGCTGGTGGCGCAATGGCTGTCGGAGCAGCAGGCCGGGCGGCTGGTGCTGATCGGCCGGCGGGCGCCGACAGCTAAAGCCGCCGCCGTGATCGATCGTCTTCGTACGGGCGGCACGGACGTCGTTGCCGAGGCAATCGACGTGACCGACGAAGCGGCGCTGGGTGATCTCCTGACCCGGATACGGGCGTCCGGGCCGCCCCTGCGTGGCGTGATCCATTGCGCGGGTGTGATCGACGACGCCGGGCTGTTGCAGCAGGACACGGGCGGACTGCTGCGCGTGCTCGCGCCCAAGGTTCGCGGCGGTTGGTTGCTCGACCGGCTTACCCGCGCCGATCCGCTCGACTGCTTCGTCATGTTCTCGTCGGTGGCGGGGGTGCTCGGTTCGGCGGGCCAGGCCAATTACGCGGCGGCGAACGCCGTGCTTGACCAGATCGCGGAGGAACGCCGGAACCGCGGTCTCTGTGGGCTGAGTATCGGTTGGGGCGCCTGGGCGGACACCGGCATGGCGGCCGAGCGCGGGCTCGCCGAACGGCTCGCGGCCAACGGACTGGATGCGCTGACCCCGGCCGAGGGCATTGCGGCGCTCGAACGACTGCTGCACGGGTCCGCCGCGCAGGTGAGCGTGTTGCGGATGGACTGGCAGCGTTACGCGGCCAGATCTGCCGCGGCGCCACGGCGGTTCCTGATGGAGGTGCTTGGCCGGCACGACCGGCGCGCCGATGCGGAGGCGCCGGCCGCGTTGCCCCCACAAGATCTGCGCAGGCAATTCGAGGAAACGCCCAAGCCGCGGCGGCGTGGGATGGTCGCGCAGTTCATTGGCGATTGCGCGTTGCGCATCCTCGGCATGGATACCGGCAAGCGTCTCGATCCGTTGATGCCGCTGGGCGACCTGGGCCTCGATTCGCTTCTCGCGGTCGAGTTGCGCAACACGCTGAGCGCGGCTGTCGGGCAGTCCCTGCCGGCGACGTTGTTGTTCGACTACCCGACGATCGAGGCCCTGACCGATCAGTTCTTCAACGACGTACTGCGGCTTGGGGAAGACGACCCGCCTGTCGCGGACGCGGCCGAACCGGTCGCGGAACTCGATCTTGTCGGCTCGGTCGAAGGCATGTCCGACGAAGACGTGGACAGGTTACTCGCGTCACGCAGGGGGGACGGCGTCTGACATGAGTGATTTGCTCGATCGGCTTGGCAAACTGACGCAGAAGCAACTGATGCTGCTGGCGTTCGACCAGCAGCGGCGGCTTGATGAAATCAGCCGGCGCCGGCCCGATGCCATCGCGGTCATCGGCATCGGCTGCCGGTTTCCCGGCGGCGGCAATGATCCGCAGTCGTTCTGGGAGCTGCTGCGGGAGGGGCGTGACGCGATACGCGAGGTGCCGGCGGATCGCTGGGACATCGACGGCGTGTTCGACCCCGATCCTGATGCACCGGCGCGCATGTCGGTGCGCAGCGGCGGATTCCTCGACGATGTCAGTGGCTTCGACGCAGCGTTCTTCGGCATCTCGCCCCGCGAGGCGATCACCATGGATCCGCAGCAGCGCTTGCTGCTGGAGGTCACATGGGAAGCCCTGGAGCACGCCAATGTCGCGGCCGATCGGCTTGCCGGCTCCGCCACCGGGGTGTTCGTCGGCCTGTGCAACACAGATCATTTCCAGCGCCTGCTGCGCCGCGGCCACGATTCGATCGACGCGTACCTGGCGTCGGGCAACGCGCCCAGCGTCGCGGCCGGCCGCATCGCCTATGCGCTGGGTTTGCGCGGCCCGGCACTGACGGTCGATACGTCCTGCTCCTCCTCCCTGGTCGCGATCCATCTCGCCTGCCAAAGCCTGCGCAGCCAGGAGACCCGCCTGGCACTGGCAGGCGGTGTCAACGTGATGTGCTCGCCCGAAACCACGATCGCCCTGTCGAAGGCGCACATGCTGGCGCCGGACGGCCGGTGCAAGGGATTCGACGCGGCCGCCGACGGCTTCGCACGGGGCGAGGGCTGCGGCGTCCTGGTGCTCAAGCGGCTCAACGATGCCATCAGCGATGGCGATACCATCCTGGCGGTCATCCGAGGCACCGCCGTCAACCAGGACGGCCGCAGCGGCGGCCTGACGGTGCCCAACGGCCCGGCGCAGGAAGCCGTGATCCGCGCCGCTTTGGATGAAGCGGGCGCGACGCCGGAGGAGATCGACTACGTCGAGGCGCACGGCACCGGCACCTCGTTGGGTGACCCGATCGAGATCCGCGCGCTGGCTGCGGCACTGGGCGGCGCCCGGCCGCATGACAGGCCGCTGCTGGTCGGTTCCGTCAAGTCCAATGTCGGGCACCTGGAGGCCGCTGCCGGCGTTGCCGGTGTCATCAAGGTCATCCTGGCGCTGGAGAATGGCGCGATCCCGCCGCACCTGCACTTCCGGCACCCGAGTCCGCACATCCCCTGGGACGAATGCAAGGTCGCGGTGACGGCGACGGAACGCCCCTGGCCGCCGGGAGCAAGGTCACGCATGGCGGGCGTGAGCTCGTTCGGCTTCAGCGGCACCAACGCCCATGCGGTTGTGCAGGAGCCGCCGCGAAGCGAGCGCTCGGGTGGGGCGCCGGAGCCGCGGTCGTTTCATTGCCTGCCGCTGTCCGCGCGCACCGAGAGCGCCCTGGCGAAGCTTGCCGCCCGCTACGCCCGGACGATGTCGCACGACCCGAAGCTCGGCGACGTTGCGCACACGGCTGGCATCGGGCGGTCGCACCTGACCCGGCGTCTGGCGATCGTGGCCGATACCGCGGCAACGGCCATCAGCGCGCTCAACGCCTTTGCCGCCGGTGGATCGCATCCGGCACTGCACACGGGAACCGCCGTGCCGGGCCAACCGGGTGAAGTCGTCTTCGTATTCGCGGGCCAGGAGGCAGCTTATCCCGGCATGGCGGGCCAGCTCTACGAGACCTCCGGCATCTATCGGCATGCCATCGACCGATGTGACGAGCTCATCGGGCCGGACTCGTTCGGCCGGACGCTGAAATCCGCGCTTGGACTGTCCCCGGGCGATCGGGCGCCGGCTGACGCGGCGATTTGGGCCCGCCTGAGCCTGTTCGCGGCGCAGTACGCCGCTGCCCGGCTCTGGACGTCGTTCGGTGTCGAGCCGGCGGCGGTCATCGGCGACGCGGATGGCGAGTATGCCGCCGCCTGCGTGGCTGGCGTGTTCTCGCTGGAGACGTGTCTGCGCGGCCTTGCCGGCGGCGGCCAGTTTCTGCGAAGCGCCGATGCGTCGCCGGATGCAGCGGAGGACTGGTCGGGCTGGCCACCCGCCAATGCGCCTCGCATCCCGGTTGCGTGGAGCGGCGGCGGTGCCTCCATGTATGAGGCGCCCGGCGAGGCATACTGGCGCCATCGGCGGCCTGGACCGGACGGCTTCATGGACGCGGTTGGCCGCCTGTATGAGGCGAACTATCGCAGCTTCCTGGAAGTCGGCCCCAAGCCGGTCCTGACGGAACCAATGAAGCTGCGCGCGCCCGGCGCGGACGTCGTGCACCTGACGCCGGTAACGCCTGGCCAGGACGACTGGAACCGGATCAGTCATGCGCTCGCCGCCTACTACGTCCAGGGCGGGCAGGTGAACTGGGCGGAGGTCAGCAAGGGCGCGCGCAAATGCCGGCTGCCAACCTATCCGTTTGAGCATCGCAGCTTCTGGTATTCGCCGTCCGAGATCGACGACATGGCGCATGCGGCGGCGGTTCGCGGCAACGGACCCGCGTCGCTGGCGGCCCGGCCGGACGACAGGCCGCCTACGGGCGGCGCGGCGGTCGACGATCTGTTCTACCAGTTGCTTTGGCAACCGGCGCCACTGCCGAACCGCGCCGCCGCTTCGCTCACGGCACCTGAACACTTTGCCCCGATGGTGCGCGAACGGTTCGCCGCACTCGCCGAGAGTCACGGGCTGTCGATCTACGATCGGCTGTTGCCGGAACTGGATCGACTGTCCGCCGCCTATCTCGCGATGGCGCTGCGCCAGCTTGGCTTCGACACGACAATCGGCCGGGTCGTCGCGGTCGAGGAGGAGGCGGCGCGACTGTCGATCGCGCCGCGGCATCGGCGCCTCTTCGCACGGCTGCTCGACTCCTTGAGCGACGATGGCGTCGTGCGCCGGGACGGTGCGGCGCTGGTCATCAGCGGGCCGTTGACGCTTGCCGATCCGGAAGAGTTGTCCCGTGCGGCCATCGCCGCCTATGGTGACGTGGACGGCGAATTGCGCATCCTTCAGCGTTGCGGCCGCGAACTGGCACGGGTGCTCACCGGAGACCAGGATCCTCTCGAGCTCCTGTTTCCCGGCGGTTCTTTCAGCGAGGCGCGCAAGCTCTACGTGGAATCGCCGGCGGCCCGGACCTACAACACGGCCCTGGCCGAGGCCTTGAGTGCCGCGATCGACAAGCTCCCGTCCGGCGCATCGCTGCGCGTGCTGGAGATCGGTGCCGGCACCGGCGGCACCACCAGCTACGTGCTGCCACGCCTGCCCGCGGGCCGGGTGGACTATGTATTTACGGACGTATCACCGATCTTCCTCGAACGCGCCGTCACTCAGTTCGGCGCATATGACTTCCTGCGCACGGCTTTGCTGGACATCGAACAGGATCCGATCGGCCAGGGCTTCCAGCCCGGTCAGTTCGACGTGGTCATCGCCGCCAATGCATTGCACGCGACACAGGACCTGAGGCGGACGGTCGGGCATGTGCGCAGCCTCCTGGCGCCGGGCGGGTTGCTGTTCCTGCTTGAAGCCGCTCGGCCACAACGTTGGGCGGATTTCGCGTTCGGCTTGACGGAAGGCTGGTGGCGCTTCTCGGACCATTCGCTGCGGCCGGACTATCCCTTGATCAGTCACGACGCGTGGCATGACCTGCTGACGTCCAGCGGCTTCACCGTGGCGGTAGCGACGCAAGATGACGCCCACTATCCCCGAAGCAGATCGCAACAGGCGCTGGTCGTCGCGCGCAGTTCGTCGGGTGGTCATCGCTGGACCCTGATCGGCGACGTCAACGGTGTCGGGGCGGCGCTTGCAAGGCGCCTGGAGGCTCGCGGGGACAGCGTCGTGTTGGTCTGCGCCGACGCTGACACAGCCACCGCTTTGCCGGGTGGCTCCATCGTGTATCTTGGCGCACTCGAACTTGCCGATCGGGCGTACGACGACCCGACCGCGGTTGAGTCCTGCAAGAACCTTGCATGCACGTTGCCGCTTCGCTGTCTTGCCGAGGCCAGTGCCGGCTCGGATCGTGTGTGGCTGGTGACGCGCGGCGCCCAGCCGGCCCCGGGTGGCCTGTCCAGCGGCGCGCGCTGGCAGGCACCGCTTTGGGGGATCGGCCGTACCTTGGCGCTGGAGCAGCCCGGACGATTGGCCGGGCTTGTGGACCTGCCGCCCGCCGGTTCGCACGAGGAGTGGGCGGATACACTTCTCGCGACATTCGATGCCGGCGATGGCGAAGACCAGACAGCGTGGCGTGACGGGGCAAGGCTCGTCCCGCGTTTGTCGGGTGCTGCGCCGCCGGTCCGGGAACCGGTCAGGTTCCGACCCGATGCGACTTACCTGATTACCGGCGGTTTCGGCGGCATCGGCCTCCTGGTCGCGCACTGGATGGCGGAGCACGGTGCACGATACCTCGCCTTGGTTGGACGGCATCCGAACGTCGCGGCGGATGCCGTGCACGCGCTGGCGGCACTCGGGGCGCGTGTCATTCCGCTCGCGGCCGATGTCGCGGACGAGGCATCCATGACTGCGGCGCTTTCCCGTCTGGCTGCCGAAGCACCGCCGGTGCGCGGCGTCATGCATGCAGCGGCCGAATTTGGCGCCTTCCCCATCGTCAGCCACAGGGCCGCGGACATTGCAGGCACGTTGCGAGCAAAAATCGATGGCACGGTTGTTCTGGAACGCGCGCTACGGGACTGCGAAATCGATTTTCTTGTGCTTTTTTCGTCGGCGGCGGCGGTGCTTGGGGCGGCAAATTATGCGCACTATGCCGCGGCCAATGCTTTCCTCGACGCCACGGCGGAGGCTGCCCGCGGGCCTGGCAAGCGGGTACTTGCGGCAAATTGGGGCGCCTGGGAAGCCAGCGCGGACAAAAATCACGACTTCCGCGAAGGTGGTCTGGTGCCGATGCCACCTAACGAAGCACTTGCCGCTTTAGGACGGTTGTTGTTTAGCAACGAGAATCGGCGTGTCGTCGGACGGTTCGACTGGAGCGTGCTCCGGCCTTTGCTGGAAGCGCGGCATCGACGCCCGCTTCTGGCCGACCTGGGGACGGCACCGAAGCGCAGCCAGCCGGTGCAACGTGCGGAAGCATCGGACACCGTCGCGGAGCGGCTCGCACGAGCGCCGGCGGACATGCGCAGGGCCGTGTTGGATGAGTTCGTCCGCGCAGAAGTTGCCGGCGTGTTGGGACTCGCGGCCAACGATCCGATCGACCCCGAGACAGGCTTCTTCGATTTGGGCATGGATTCATTGACATCTGTCGAGCTGAAGCGGCGGCTGGAACGCGGGACGGGACGATCGCTGCCGTCGTCACTGACGTTCAGCTATCCGAACCTGCGCGCGATGTCGGAATTTCTTGCCTGCGAACTCGGTGAGACGGCCGGAGAGACGGACAGGCCCGACGCCGATTCATTACCGATACCGGAGGAAACCGCATTCGACGATCTGACCGAGACCGAGCTGGAAGCACGGCTACTGGCGCGGCTACAGGAAGTACGATGACAGACCGTTCTTCTCTTCTACGCGAATCACTTGCCGCAATCGAGCGCCTTCAGGCGCGGCTCGACGCGGCCGAGCGCGCAACGCATCAACCTATCGCCATTGTCGGCGCCGGCTGCCGCTATCCTGGCGGCGTCGAAACGATCGAGGCGCTGTGGCATCTGCTGCGAGATGGTGGCGATGCCATAACGGAGGTGCCGGCCGATCGGTGGGATGTGGACGCCTATTACGATCCGGATCCGAAAACGCCGGGAAAGATGATCACACGGTTTGGCGGTTTCCTGTCTCAGGTAGACCGTTTCGATCCGCAGTTCTTCGGAATATCGCAGCGGGAAGCCCTGACTATGGATCCGCAGCAGCGCCTGCTGCTGGAAACCGCATGGGAAGCGATCGAGAGTGCGGGAATTGCCCCCGACAGCCTTTCCGGCAGCGCCACGGGCGTGTTTGTCGGCATCACCGCAAGCGATTACGGAGACTTGCTGCGGCGGGATCACTCCACGGAACCGGACGTATATGTCGCGACCGGAAACGTCTTGAACGCTGCCGCCGGCCGCCTGTCGTTTACATTCGGCTTTCAGGGCCCCACCGCGGCCGTGGATACGGCGTGCTCATCCTCGCTTGTGGCCGTGCATCTCGCCTGCGAAAGCCTGCGCAACCGGGAGACCAATCTGGCCCTCGCCGGCGGCGTCAACATCATCCTAATGCCCGAAGCGATGGTGCTTTTCTCGCGCTGGGGAATGATGGCGCCTGACGGGAGGTGCAAGACTTTCGACGCGTCGGCGGACGGGTTCGTGCGCAGTGAAGGATGCGCGGTGGTTGCGCTCAAACGCTTGGCGGACGCAATCGCCGACGGCTCGCCGATTCTGGGGGTGATCAGGAGTACAGCAGTCAATTCGGATGGCCGAAGCAGCGGTCTTACCGCGCCGAACGGTCTGGCCCAACAGGCTTTGCTCAAGGCAGCGCTGGCCAAGGCCGACCTGAAGCCGACCGACATTGACTATGTCGAAGCACATGGCACCGGCACGCCGCTCGGCGATCCGATCGAGGTGGAGGCGCTCGGTGCGATCATGTGTGAGGGCCGGGCGGCAACGAAGCCGCTCGCTATCGGCTCGATCAAGACAAATATCGGCCACAGCGAGGCTGCCTCGGGGCTTGCGGGCCTGCTGAAGGTCGTCATGGCCCTGCAGCATGAGGCGATCCCTCCGCACCTGCATTTCTCCAGCCCCAATCCCGGCATCCCGTGGCCGGATCTGCCGCTGACCGTTCCGCGCACTGTGTTGCCATGGCCGCGCAGTGCGACCCCTCGGCGAGCCGGGGTAAGCTCCTTTGGCTTCTCCGGAACAAATGCACATATCATCGTCGAAGAGGCCCCCCTCCGCCAGCCGAACCCGGTACGGGCGCGCGAGACTGCGGTGTTGGTCCCGCTGTCGGCCCGCAACGATGCGGCACTTCGCGACCTGGCATGCCGCCACGCCGATCATATCGCTTCAGGATCAAATATATCTCTCGCGGAACTGGCGAACACGACCGCGGCCGGGCGGGCCCACATGCAGTGCCGATTGGCGCTGGTCGCGAGTTCGACCGGCCAGCTAGAGCAGGCTCTGCGGGTCTTCGTATCGGGGAGTGTGCCACGCGACGCCTGGCTTGGAACGTCCCGGGCGGGAGAGAAATCGAGGATAGCCTTCCTGTTCACCGGGCAGGGCGCGCAGTATGCCGGCATGGGACGGGAACTGTATGACACGGAGCCGGTTTTCCGCTCGGCACTGAACCGGGCCGCAACCATTCTTGACAAGCAACTTGATCGGCCTTTGCTCGATCTGATGTTTTCTTCGCCATCCGGTGATTCGCTGCTCGGAAAGACCTACTATACTCAGCCGGCGCTGTTTGCGCTGGAATATGCGCTTCTCGAACTATGGCGGTCCTGGGGCGTCGTCCCGTCAGTTGTTCTGGGGCACAGCGTCGGCGAGTATATAGCCGCCCATGCCGCCGGCATATTGAGCCTGGAAGACGGTTTGGCACTCATCGCAGCGCGTGGCCGTATGATGCAGGCGCTGCCCGCGGGCGGCGGGATGGCTGCCGTGTTTGCCAATGAGGCGCGGGTGCGCGCCGGTCTCGCGCGGCGCACGGACCGCCTGTCCATCGCCGCGATCAACGGTCCGGAAGAGACCGTGATTTCCGGAGATGCCGACGCGGTGGCGGATGCGGCGGCGGAGTTCGGCCTGGCCGGGATCGGGAGCCGCATGCTCGACGTCTCGCATGCATTCCATTCGCACCGGCTCGATCCGATGCTCGATGCGTTACAGCAGCGCGCGGACGGGATCACTCATGGTGAGCCACGGATTACGTTCATCTCGAACCTGACCGGTCAATCCCTTCCCCCGGGTCAGCGCATCGATGGCCGCTACTGGCGGCAGCATGCGCGCGAACCGGTGCGCTTTGCATCGTCGGTTCAAACCCTGCAAGCCATGGGCATCACGACGATCATCGAAATCGGCCCGCATCCGACGCTTCTCGGGCTGGTCGGACAGGCCGTGCCGAATGCGAACTGGCGCGCGCTGCCGTCTTTGCGCCGAGGCCAGAACGAGCGGCGGCAGATGCTATCGAGTCTGGCGCAAATTTACGTCGGCGGGGCCGCGCTGCGATGGGACGCCCTGGGCGGCGGCGCAACGACGGGGCGCGCCAGGCTACCGACCTATCCATTCCAACGGGAACGCTTTTGGGGGTTGTCCGCCGCGCCGATGCGCACAGTGGAGCGGCGGGGCCATCCGCTGCTTGGTGAACAGCGTGAACTTGCATCGGCACCCGGGACCTACACATGGGAATGCGAGATCGGCTTGGACACGCATCCGTGGCTCCAGGACCATCGCGTGCAAGGCGTCGCGGTCGTTCCGGCAAGTGTCTATATCGAAATGGCCCTGGCAGCGTCCGGCGATATTCTCGAAGCGGGACCGATACGTGTTCGCCGGATCGAGAATGTGCGTCCGATTGTCCTTCGCAACGACGGGCGCTATCTCGTTCAGAGCACGTTGGTCCGCAGCGAGGATGGCACGGCGCGCTTCGCGGTCCATGGCCGCACGTTGCTGCGCGACGCGCAGCATTCTCCGGGCACTTCCGGCTGGACTCTTCACATGGCGGCGCAACTTGGCGCGGGCACCTCATCCGCCGATGGTGAGTCCGGGCTGGTCATCGTGCAGGCGGCGCGAGACCGGTGCCGTTCCGAACTGGATGGAGCCGTTTTCTACGGGGCATTGGCAAATAAGGGCAACGATTGGGGCCCCGCGTTCCAGGGCCTGGATCGCCTGTGGCTTGCCGAAGGCGAAACAGTCGGCCGGGTGCAGGTGCCGTCGTCGCTTTCGCCCGAGGCTTCGCATTACCGTCTGCATCCCGCGGTAGCAGATGCTTGCGCCCATGTCCTGGTCTCACTGATGCCAATCCAGCTTACCGGAGGGGCTACCGACGGAGCCGTCGTCGGCCACGGAGTGGACGAGATCTGCTTCCACGCAGCGCCCGACAGCAGTCATCTATGGGTTCATGCGAAGCTACGGTCCGTTGACGGTGACACGAGTCCGATAGTCACCGGCGATCTCGCGATTTATACTGCCGCAGGTCGTCTGGTCAGCGAGACGAAGGGAGCACGGTTTCAGTATCTGGGCGGCGAGCCCGGGTCTGCTCCGGTGCATGTGCCGGATCACTGGTATCACGTCGTCCGCTGGAGCCAGCGTGATCTTGAAGGCCCGCGGGTCCGCGACCCGGCCGATGGCGTATGGCTCGTGTTCGCCGACAGGACCGGCCTGGCCAACCGGATCGCGGAGTCCCGCAGCGCGGTTGGCGAACAGACAATCCTGGTAACCACGGGTGAATCCTGGCGTTTCGACGGTCACGAGGCGATCATTCGGCGCGGCGATCCCGAGGACTACGCGCGACTGCTCGACGCGGTTCCCAAGCCATCGGTCGTCGTGCACCTGTGGAGTCTCGATGCGGCAGACCCGCCCGAAGCCGGCGAGCCAATCTCCGAGGCGCTCGCTCTCGGAGCTGAAAGCGTACTACACCTGCTGCACGCGCTGCAGTCCGCGAAGGGGCGCCCACGGCCTCGACTGTGGTTGATTACATCCGATGCGCAGGCCGTTACTGATGATGACCAATGCACTGCGCCCTGGGGGGCCGTGTCCTGGGGTCTGGGTAGGTCGCTCTCTGCCGAGCACCCTGACCTTTGGGGCGGATTGATCGACGTGGAACGCCATCCCGCGCCCTCGACCGCGGACTGGCTGGTTGCGGAAATCGCGGCTGGTACCATCGAAGACAAGGTGGCCCTGCGAGCCGGGGCACGATACGTGGCACGGCTGGCGCGACGACCGGTTCATCCGCGCCGGCCTGCCGAGTTTGCCGCGCGGACGGACGCGGCCTACCTCATCACAGGCGGCCTTGGCGGCATCGGCCTGGCGATGGCGCGATGGCTCGTGGAACGCGGTGCGCGGCATCTCCTGCTGTTGGGGCGACAGGCGCTGCCGCCGCGGCGTGCGTGGACGGGCCTTGATCCGGACAGTGCTCAGGGCAAGCAATCGCGCGAAATCCTGGACCTTGAGGCGCTGGGGGCCGCGGTTGAGGTGGTGGCCTGCGATATCGCCGAGGCCGGCGAACTGGAACATCACCTGGCGGAGCGGCACGCGCGCGGCGCACCCGCAATTTGTGGCCTGTTCCACGCCGCCGGTGTCGTGCGGCTTGATCCCCTTGAAACCCAGGATGGTGCATCGCTTCGCAGTACAGTGGCGGCAAAGACTTCGGGCGCATGGCGGCTCCATCGTTTGTTTCAGAATCAGCCTCTCGACTGTTTTGTGCTGTGCTCCTCGAGTGCTGCACTGCTGCGCTCGCCGCTCCTCGGCGCCTATGCGGGAGGGAATGCTTTTCTCGATGCGCTCGCCGATCACCGGCGTGCCTCGGGCCTTCCTGCGCTGGCCGTCAATTGGGGAACGTGGAGCGAGGTGGGCATGGCGGCGTCGGCGGACGCCAGGGGCCGCGTTCCGAAGGGGGCCGGAATGATCGCTACAGCGACGGGGCTTGCGGCTTTGCAGCAATTGCTCCTCGGCGATGATACCCGGGCGGCGGTCATGCCGATCAACTGGCGGGATTTTGCCGAAGCGCATCCGGCGATTGCCGCGGATCCGTTCCTCGAGGCACTGGTCGCCGGGGCGACCCGCGACCATCCCGGGCGCGCGGCGGTTCCGTCATCGGGGGGGCTGGCCGCAAGTCTGCCGGAACATCGCTGTTCGGCGATCGGCGACTATTTGCGGATTGAAGCGTCGCGTGTACTCGGCATGCCCGCCGATCGGCTAGACATCACGGCATCGCTTTCGTCCTACGGGTTGGACTCGTTGATGGCTGTCCAACTGAAGAGCCGACTCGAAGCCGAACTGGGCGCGGTCCTGCCGATCATCGAATTCCTGCGTGGTCCAAGCGTCGAGGAGTTAACCTTGGCGGTGCTTGAGGCAACAGAAGGAAAAGAGCAACCAGCGGTTAACGCCGATAAAGAGGTCGTATGGGAACTGGGGACACTTTGAACGCGGCGGCGCTCGTCAACAAACTCTACGAGCAGGGCATCGAACTTTGGTTCGAGGGCGCGCGGCTCCGCTTTCGTGCGCCGAAGGGCGCACTGACGGCAGAGATGCGCGCGGATGTTTCGGCACGGCGAGAGGAAATCACCGCACATCTGCGCGCCCTGGCCGCGACCGCCGAAAAGGTTTGCCCGTTGTCGTTCAGTCAGCGGTCGTTATGGATTTCGCATCAGCAGGCACCCGAGAGCGCACGCTATCACCTGGCCATGCCGATGCAGATTTGTAGTGAGGTTGACCTGCCAGCGTTGCGTCAGGCACTACAGGCGCTGGTGGACCGGCACGCCACGCTGCGGACGACCTACACCATGGCTGGAAGCGAGCTCGTCCAGCGTATCGCCGGGACCTGCGTGCCAACGCTTGAGATCCACGAGGTTTCCGGTGTCGCGGAAGACGAGCGCCGGCGCATGATCGAAAATGACTACAAACGGCCCTTCGATCTCGCGCGCGGGCCTGTCTTCCGTGCGTCACTTTTCACTTGCCGTACGGATTTCCATGTCCTTTTGCTGACGGTTCATCACATCGCTGTCGACGCATGGTCGATGCTGCTGCTTGTCGAGGAACTACTCGCGCTTTACGCCGAAGCGACCGGCCGCGATGCGGCGAGCCTTCCCCGGCCGGAAGTCGAGTACACCGACTACATCCGCTGCCAGGAAGCCTGGCTCGCCGGACCGCAGGCCAATCGGCTTTGGGATTATTGGCAAGAGAAGCTTGCTCCCCCACTGGCGCGGCTCGATCTCCCGACTGATCGGCCTCGTCCCGCCGTTTCGACATCGCCCGGCGCGTCCGTGCCGCTGGAGATGGGGGTTGCGGTAACAAAAAGGGTCAAGGACCTGGCGCAAAACAACAGCACCACGCCCTTTGTCGTGCTGCTGGCAACGTTTCAGGCGTTTCTATTCCAACTGAGTGGCAACGAGGATGTGGTCACAGGAACGCCTCTGTTCGCGCGCAGCAACGAATTTCTTCGCACGGTGGGGAACTTCGTGAACTCCCTCGCGCTGCGAAGCAAAGTCACCAGGGACATGACGTTTGACGCGCTGATCGCACAAGTCCGGCAGACCGTGATCGAGGCGATCGAGGCCCAGGAATTTCCGTTGCCGGTGCTTGTGCAGCGCCTCCAGCCGAAACGTGAGCCAGGTCGCTCGCCGCTGTTCGACGCATTTTTTCTGTTTCAGCGCTTTGAGCAGTTCAATGAAGTAAACACCCTTCTGACCGGCAGCGTCACCGATGTCCCGGTTGAGCGCGCCGGTTTGCGGCTGCGTCCCTATCCGATCCAGCAACAGGAGGGGCAGTTCGAGCTTTCGTTGCAACTGTTTGAACGCGGGGGCAGTTTCGCCGGTGCATTCGCGTATCGCGCTGATCTTTTCGATGAAGTTACTATACGGCGCTTCGCAGACCAATATCTTGTCATGCTCGACATGCTGACGGGCGATCCGGCCATTTCACTGGGGGACATCCGCGAACTCAGCGCAAAACCGGTTACGCCCGAAACCGACGTCAGCCGGTTGCTTGAGCAGCTCGCACAACGCGACATCCGGCTGTCCCTGGACGGCGATCGTCTGCGCATCAACGCGCCGCGCGGCGCGCTCGACAGCGAAATCAAGGCTGCCATCGCCGCAAGCCGCGACGCCATCATTGCTCATTTGCGAGCGCCCGCACCGGTTGCGTGTGACTACGACGCGCATGCAATCCGCAGAATTTCCAGGACCGGACCGTTGCCGGTTTCCGCCGCTCAGCAGCGGCTATGGTTCCTGGACCAGATGGATCCGGGCAACACCCAGTACACCATAGGCGGCGGCCTCAGGTTCCGGGGTATCCTCGATGTGGAGCGCCTGACAAAGGTCATTGGCGAGCTGGCCGTGCGGCACGAGGCGTTCCGCACCACCATCGGCGAACGCGATGGCCGTCCCTGGCTCGAAATTTCCGAGACAGCCCGAACGCCTGTCGAACTGCTCGATCTTTCGGCGCATCCCGCCGAGGAACGGGAGGCCGCCGCGCTGCGTGCCGGCGAGGCATTGCTGCGCACGCCCTTCGATATGGCGCGCGGCCCACTGGCGGCCTTTGTCATCGTCCGGCTGGATGCTGACAATCATATGTTCTTCCTCGCGATGCATCACATCGTGTCGGACGGCTGGTCCCTGTCGATCATATGCCATGAGATTTGTTCGCTCTACGATGCGGGACTCGCCGGTCGATCACCGGATCTGTCGCCCCTGCCGATCGGCCCGGTCGATCATGCGGCGTGGGAGACGGAACAAAGTCGCTCCGGCCGGCTCGACGAACACCTCGCCTACTGGAAGCGGGAGCTTGCGGGCGCACCCGCGACGCTCGCTCTTCCAACCGACCGCAAGCGGCCGCCCGTCCCGTCTCACGGCGGCGGCCGGCTGCACCGGTACCTCGACCGCAGCCTCATCGCCTCGCTCGAAAAATGCAGCCGGGATCACGGTGCGACGCTGTTCATGACGCTGCTCGCGGCATGGCAGGTGCTGATGTACCGCTACTCGGGACAGGACGACGTCGTCATCGGCACGCCGATGGCCAATCGCGATCTCCCCGCCCTGGAAGGCATTGTCGGCTGCCTTGTGAACAATGTGGTGCTGCGCGGACGGCTGGCCGGCAATCCCGGCTTCAACGACTTCCTCGAGCAGGTGAAACGGACCACGCTGTCGGCCTTCGACCATCGCGAGCTGCCGTTCGATCGGCTGGTGCAGGCACTCAATCCCAACCGCAGTGCCGGCCATGCGCCAATTTTCCAGGTTCTGTTTACCCTGATGTCGTTCCCGACACGCTCGCTCGCTCCAGCCGGGTTGACCGCGGACTTTGTCGATCTTGACAGCGGTATTTCGCGTTTCGACCTGACGATCGAGTTGCTGCCGGTCACCGAGGGCAGGCATAGCGGCGAATACAAGGCGCTGTACGATTATGATAGCGATCTGTTCGCGGCTGCGACGATCGACCGGATGCACGCGCATTTCGAGCGCCTGCTGAACGCCATTGTCGCGACGCCGTCCTGCCCGGTGGACGCCCTGCCGCTGCTTGGGAAGCGGGATGAACGCCTGCTGCTGGAAGAGTGGAACGCCACCTCCGTGCCGCATGATCGCACCCGATGCGTCCATCATCTGCTGGAGGCCAGCGCGCGCGCGACGCCGGATGCGATCGCGGTGATCGCGGGGTCCGTCTCGGTCACCTACCGCTCGCTCGACGCGCACGCCAACCGGCTCGCCGGGCTGCTCTGCCGGCAGGGCATCGGCCGCGGCGCGCTGGTCGCGGTCTGCCTGGAACGCACGGTCGACGTCCCGATGGTGCTGGCCGCCGTGCTGAAGGCCGGCGCGGCCTATGTGCCGCTCGATCCGACGCATCCGGAGGAACGGCTGCATTACATCCTGCAGGATGCAGGCATCGCCTGTGTGATCACCACCAGCAATCTCCTGCCAATCTTCGACGGCGTCGCGGTAACGACCGTGCTGCTGGATGAAGCCCGGGCGCTGCTCGAGACGCTTCCGGCGGTGCCTCCGGCCGTGGAGGTCCAGCCGGATGACCTGGCCTACGTGATCTACACCTCCGGATCGACCGGCCGCCCCAAGGGGGTCGAGATCGAACACCGCAACCTCGTCAGCTTCCTGGAGGCGATGCGGCGGGAGCCCGGCCTGACATCAGCCGATCGGCTGCTCGCGGTGACGACACTGGCTTTCGACATTGCCGGTCTCGAGATCTGGCTGCCGCTCAGCGCCGGGGCAACGGTGGTCGTCGCCTCGCGGGTCGACGTGCTGGATGGCGCCCGCCTCGCCCGGCTGATCGAAGAGCATGACATCACCGTGCTGCAGGCCACGCCGGCAAGCTGGCGGCTGCTCATTGCCGCCGGCTGGACGGGCAAGCGCGACCTCAAGGCGCTGTGCGGCGGGGAGGCCCTGCCGCCTGACCTCGCAGCCGACATCATCGACCGAACCGGCGGGCTGTGGAACATGTACGGGCCGACGGAGACAACGATCTGGTCCACGGCCGGGCGCGTCGCCGACGCCGCGGAAACGATCACCATCGGCCGGCCGATAGCCAATACGCAGACATTCGTCCTCGATGAATCGGGGCAGCTCGCGCCGGCCGGTGTGGTGGGGGAACTCTGCATCGGCGGCGAGGGCGTCGCGCGCGGCTACCGCAAGCGGCCGGAGCTGACCGCGGAGAAATTCGTTTCGGTGGTCCTGCCCGACGGCCGCGGCGTCCGGCTTTATCGGACCGGGGACCTGGCCCGCTTCCGCGGCAACGGAGAGCTCCAGTTGCTGGGCCGCCGCGATCACCAGGTCAAGGTGCGCGGATATCGTGTCGAGCTCGGAGAGATCGAGGCCGTCCTTGCTACCTGTGCCGGCGTCAGATCTTGCGTCGTCGCCGCGCGATCGTTCTCCGCCGGCGATGAGCGCCTTGTCGCCTATGTCACGGTGCACGACGGCACGGTGTTCGACCCTGAAGCCGCGCGCGCCGGCCTGCGCCGGCAACTGCCGGACTACATGATACCCGCCGCGTTCGTCGTGCTGCCGGCGCTGCCGCTGACTCCGAACAACAAGATCGACCGCAACGCACTGCCGCCGCCTCCGGCGTCGGAGCTGCCCCCGGAGCCGCGGAACTCTGTGCTGATGACGCCCGAGCAGCGGCGCGTGGCCGAGCTGTGGCGCGAGGTGTTGCGCAGTGATGCGGGATTGAACGACAACTTCTTCGATCTTGGTGGCCACTCGCTTTTGCTGGTCAAGCTGCATGCCGGTCTGGAACAAGAGTTCGCAACGAACTTCCCGCTCGTCGAACTGTTCCAGCATACCACCGTCGCAAGTCAGGCGGCGCGGCTGTCATCGCTCTCCAGGTCCGGCGATGTCTTGATACGTGCCCGTGATGAAAGGCAATTTCATGGTTGAAATTCGCATGCCTGAGCAGGCGATCGCCATCATCGGGTTGGCCGGCAGGTTCCCGGACGCGCGAAACCTGGATGATTTCTGGCGCAACATTCGCGCCGGCGTCGAATCGCTCGAGACGTTTAATGAGGCCGAACTCGATGCCGCGGGCGTCCCCGAAAGCCTGCGAAGCAATCCGGATTTCGTCCGCAAGGGCACCAGGCTCGAAGGCGCCGAGCTGTTCGATGCCAAATTTTTCGGCCTGTCGCCGCGCGAGGCGCAGATCATTGATCCGCAGCAACGGGTTTTCCTGGAGTGCGCGTGGGAGGCGCTGGAGCACGCCGGTTACGCCGCCGGCACAATCGACCGGCCAGTCGGCGTCTACGCCGGATCGAGCATCAATACCTACCTGTTCTCACAGATACTGCGGAACCCCGCCCTCATGGAGGCGGTCGGCGGGTATCAACTGATGCTGGGCAACGACAAGGACTTTCTCTGCACCCGGGTGTCGTACAAGCTGAACCTGCGCGGCCCCAGCATAAGCGTGCAAACCGCATGCTCGACCTCGCTTGTCGCCGTAGAACTCGCCTGCCGCGCCTTGCAGTCTGGGGAGTGCGACATGGCGCTGGCCGGGGGCGTATCGCTCAATTTCCCGCAGCAGGCGGGCTATCTTTACCAGAGCGGCATGATCTTCTCGCCGGACGGGCATTGCCGGCCGTTTGATGCCGCGGCGGCCGGCACGCGCGCCGGTGCCGGCGCCGGCGTCGTCGTGCTGAAGCGTCTGGCTGATGCGCTCGCCGATCGGGACACGATTCAAGCTGTCATCAGGGGGGCGGCGATCAACAACGACGGCGCCGGAAAGGCGGGCTACACGGCGCCGAGTATCGATGGCCAGGCCGAAGTCATCGCCGCCGCCCAGGCCTTGGCCGGCGTCGATCCGCGCAGCATTTCCTACGTCGAGGCGCATGGAACCGCCACCCCGCTCGGCGATCCCATCGAAGTCGCGGCGCTGACCCGGGTATTCCGCGCCGCGACATCCGACACCGGCTTCTGTCGCCTCGGGTCGTTGAAGGCCAATCTGGGGCACCTCGACGCCGCGGCCGGGGTCGCCAGCCTGATCAAGGCCGTCCTCGCGCTGCGGCACAAGGAATATCCGCCCCTGGCGAATTTCCGTTCGCCCAATCCGCAACTCGATCTCGAGCACAGTCCGTTCACCGCCAGCGCCGTGGCGTGCGCGTGGCCACGCGGGGATGCGCCTCGACGGGCCGGCGTCAGTTCCTTCGGCATCGGCGGCACCAATGCGCATGTGGTGCTGGAGGAGGCGGCGGACGCCGTGGCGGTCCCCGAACCGCGCGACCAGCATTTGCTCGTGCTGTCCGCCCGGACCGAAACGGCGCTGGAACAGGCGAGCGCCAATCTGGCGGACTGTCTGGAAGCGCAGCCGAACCTGTCCTTGTCCGATGTTGCCTGGACCTTGCAGGCCGGGCGCAAAGCGTTCGCCCACCGCCGGGCCGTCGTCGCGCATAATGCGGCGCAAGCCGCCCGGGCGCTGCGCCGCCCCGGACAGGTTCCGGTCCTGAGTGCCGTGCATGAAGGCGGCACCCGCCCCGTTGCCTTCCTGTTCAGCGGTCAGGGCAGCCAACATGCCGGCATGGGCGCCACGCTGTACGATACGGAGCCGCACTACCGGGATGCGATTGACCGATGCGCGGCGCTGATGGAGCCGCATCTCGGCCTGGACATCAGGACGATCATCTTCTCGAACGACGATGCCGGCCTGATCAACGAAACGGGCTACACGCAGCCTGCATTGTTCTGCACCGAATATGCGCTCGCGACGCTCTGGATGCACTGGGGACTCACGCCCCGGGCCATGATCGGCCATAGCCTCGGCGAATACGTCGCGGCGCACCTCGCCGGGGTATTTTCGCTGGCTGACGCTGCCGCCGTGGTGGCGGCGCGAGGCCGGCTGATGCAAGCCTTGCCGCCCGGGACGATGGCCGCGGTGCATCTGCCGGCAAACGAACTGGCGTCCCGGCTTGGCGGCGGTGTCGAGATCGCTGCCGAGAACGCGCCGGGCTTGTGCACGATATCGGGCCCGCCCGAGCCGATGGCCGATGTCCTGCGACGCCTGGAGGCACGCGGCATCGAGTGCCGCCCGCTGCACACGTCGCATGCCTTCCACTCATCGATGATGGAACCCGCGCTCGCCCCGTTCCTGGCACTGTTGCAGGATATCCCGCTGGCGCGGCCGACGATCCCGTACATCTCGAACGTGACGGGCACCTGGATTACCGCGGAGCAGGCCACCAGTCCGGGCTATTATGCCACGCATCTGCGCCATGCCGTGCAGTTCCTGGCCGGCATCCGCACGCTCGCGGCGGATCCCGCGCTGTTCTTCCTGGAGGTCGGGCCGGGCAATGCGCTCGCCACCCTGACGCGGGCGACGCTTGGGCAGGAAAAAGCCGCCCACATCACGTCGTCGCTGTCTCGTCCGCGCCGGCAGGAAAGCGACCTGGGGATGATGCTGGAAGCAGCCGGACGGCTCTGGCTGTCCGGTGCGCCGATAGCGTGGACGGGACTGCACACCGGTGCCGCCCCACGCCGGATACCCTTGCCCACCTATCCGTTCGAACGCACACGACACACCGTCGACACGGTGACGGGTGCCGGCATCGCCTCGGCCGGACCGGACTTACGGCCCGCGGCGGCCGGGCAGCGCCTGTATGCGCCGACATGGTCACGTGACGAGGCGGTTGCGGCGACCACTGCGCGCCTGCGTGGCGCCTGGATCGTCTTTGCCGACCGCGCAGCCTTGGCCGAGGCGCTGGCCGATCGGCTGCAGGCCGCGGGTGCGACGCCGATCGTTGCGGACACTGGAGCGTCTTATCGGCGCTTTGGTTCGGCCAGCTTCCAGCTTCGGCGGGACGACCCGGAGGACATCGCCGCGCTTATGCGCGACGTTGGTGACTCGCATGGCCCGGTTGCCGGTGCGATTGTGGTTCGGGACGAAGCCGGCGCAGCGTCTCCGCCGCGCGGGTATGCCGCGCTCATTGCGCTCGCATCGGCGCTGGATGCCACCGCCACCGGCACCCCGATACGCGTGATCGTCGCATCATCAGGGGCCCAGAGCGTGCTGGATGAACCGGTCGTCCGGCCGGAGGCCGCGTTGCTGTTCGGGCCGGTGCTGGTACTGCCGACAGAGATGCCCGGCGTTCGGCTTCGCAGCGTCGATCTCGAGGACCGCGATGACGTTTCGACCGTCGCGGCCCTGCTCGTCGCCGAAGCCGCGGCCGAAACCGAGGAGAACTTTGCCGCGTGGCGCAAGGGGCGCCGCTGGATCAGACGCTTCCAGCCGGTGACGCTGCCCACCCCCAATGATGCCGACCTGCCGCTGAAGCAAGGCGGGGTCTACCTGATCACCGGAGGTTTGGGGGGCATCGGCCTGGCGCTCGCGGCCTGGCTTGCGGAGAAGGCCACGGCGCGTCTTCTGCTGACGGGTCGCCGCGCACTGCCGCCGCGCGAACAGTGGCGTGCGCTGCTGGCGAATCCCGTGGCTGAGGCCGGAATCGTCACGATCATCAAGGCGATCCGCGATCTGGAAGCGCTGGGCGCCGAGGTGATGACTGCTGTCGCCGACGCCGCCGATGTGTCCGCCATGGCCGCGGCCATCGGCACGGCGCGCGCGTGCTGGGGCGGCATCGACGGCGTGATCCATGCCGCGGGTGTGCCCGGCAACGGCCGGATCTCAGTGCTGCAGGACGAACACGACATCCGATCGGTGCTTGCCCCGAAAGTCGACGGGCTGGCCGTCCTGGTGCGGCTGCTTGGCGACAGCAAACTGGATTTCGTGGCTCTCATGAGTTCGATCAGTTCGGTTGTCGGAAGCCCGGGCACCTGCGGCTATGCCGCCGCCAACGCCGTGTTCGACAGTTTCATCGACAGCGCCGCCCGGCCCGCGGCGTGGCAGCGGGTCGTCGCCATCAACTGGGCGGCGTGGCGCGAAACGGGCATGGCAGCGAACCTCGCCGTTCCGGACTCCATGCGAGCGGCGCGGGACGCGTTCCTGAGCACAGCCATTTCAACCCGGGACGGCGTCGATGCGTTCGCCCGCATCCTGGCAGCGCGGCTTGGCCGGGTGGTCATGACGTCCGACGATCTGGAAGCATCCTCGGTGCGGGTTGCCGCGCCGGCGGTCGCCGTATCAGACGCTCCCGGGTCGTTATCACCTGTGGCGCCGAATGATCGCTCCGATCCGCCGGTGACCGAAGTCGAGCAACGCCTCGCCGCGATCTGGACGGAATTGATTGGCGTTACCAACCTTGGCATCGATGACGACTTCTTCGAACTGGGCGGGCACTCGCTGCTCGCCACCCGCGTGCTGGCGCGCGTGACCGCCGCACTGGGGGTCCGCCTCGCCCTGCGCGATATCTTTACCGCGCCGACGATACGGCGTCTGGCAGAACGTATTGATACACTTTCCCGCCCTGCCATGGCTGAGGTTTCGGAAGATCGAGAGGAGATCCTGCTTTGAGCGCCGGGCAACTCGTCGCGCGGCTGCGGTCGTTGGGCGTCGGGATCACCGCGTCCGGCGAACGCCTACGGATCACGGCCCCGCGCGGGGGCCTGACCGAGCAGATCAAGCAGGCGATTACGGCACAGAAAGCCGAGTTGCTCGACCTGCTGGCCGAGGAGCCGGCGGATTCGTCCGACCAACTGGTTGCCATCTCACGCGCGCGTCCATTGCCGTTGTCGTCATTCCAGCAGCGGTTGTGGGTGCTGCATCGGCTCGAACCGGAGAGTACTGCCTACAACATGGTGACGGCCTGGCCGATCCCCGTGGCGCTGGACGCGGAACAGGCCGAACGTGCTATTCGCACCGTCCTTGGTGACCACGAGATCCTCCGCGCGACATTTCGCGACGATGGGTTGGCACCTGGAATACACCTCCTGTCACCGGAGGCTGTGCCGGTCGCCATCCGGGATTTGCGTGACCACACCGAGACCGACCAGGCCAACGCAATACGTGCCGACATCTCAATTGCGACGCTGGCTCCGTTTGAACTGGCGGCCGAGGCGCCGGTTCGCTGGACCGTTTACCAGTTGAGCCCGGATCGGGTCGCGGTCCTGGCGGCGGCCCACCACATTGCGATGGACGAATGGTCCTTTTCACTCCTCCGCCGCGGGCTGGAGGCAGCTTGCGGTTCCATCGCGGCCGGCACCGCGTTGCTGCCGCCACCGGCGCTGCAATATGCCGATTACGCGGCCTGGCAGCGACGTACGCGTAACGACGCAACCCTGGCTGCCGACTTGGCCTGGTGGGAGGCGAAACTGGCGGGCATCCCGCAGATTTGCTCGTTTCCCGTGGATCGCTCGACCACCGAAAGCCAATCCGGATCGACCTGCCTGTTCGCCTGGGACGCTGACCTGGTGGCCGATCTGCGCGCCCTGCTGCGACGCGAGGGAGCCACACCCTACATGGCGCTGATCGCGGTGTGTGCGACGGTGTTGCGGGCATACACCGGACAGGGCGACATCGTCCTTGGAAGTCCGATGGGCATGCGCGAGCGCGCCGAGTTCGAATCGATGATCGGACCCTTCGTCAATCTTCTCGTCCTCCGCCTCGATCTCTCGGACGATCCAACCTTCTCGACACTTCTTACGCGAGCGCGTGAGGCTGTACTGGACGCCCACGACCATCGCCAGGCACCGTTCGAAGGGCTGGTGGAGCGGCTTGCCCCGGCACGCTCGTTCGACCGCTCGCCGCTGTTCCAGGTCGCCGTGGTGCTGCACAACGCGTCCGAGGAATCGACCTCACCGATCGACAGCGGCGGGGCTATCCACGATCTGACGTGGTTCGCGCGCGAAGTCGACGGACGCATCGAAGGGTCGCTGGAATTTCGCTCCGACCTGTTCAACAGGAGCACGATCGAGCGGATCACCACCCATCTGCAAAGCGCCGTCCGCGCCATGGTGCGCGATCCCGACCGTAGGATCAGCCAGATCTCGCTGCTGACCGCAGCCGAGCGGACCCGGTTGATCGAGCAGTTCAACGCGACCGCGCAGGAGCTCGATCCGGCACCGTTCACGGTGCAGTTCGAGCGTCAGGCTGTGCTTCGTCCTGACAGTCCGGCGATCTGCTTCGAGGGACAGGAACTCACCTACGGGACGCTGAATCGGCGCGCCAACCAACTGGCGCGCTATCTGGGATCTCTTGGCCTCGGTCGAGGCAGCCTGGTCGGGGTCTGCCTCAATCGATCCCTGACGATGGTCACGACATTGCTCGCCGTGCAGAAAGCCGGTGCCACCTATGTACCGCTTGATCCGGGTTTCCCGGTCGATCGCTTGCGGTTCATGTTGGCCGATAGCGGTCTTGCCGCCCTGGTCGCGTCGGATGAAATAGCGGGCGGCCTCGACGTTCCGGCCAGGGTGCAGATCATTTCGGTTGAGCGAGACGTCAGTGCCTGCGATACCCGGGACGCCTCTGATCTCGGCACGGAGATCCATGCCGATGATGTCGCCTACGTGATATATACCTCGGGTTCCACCGGACGTCCAAACGGCGTAGCGGTGTCGCACGGGGCGCTGTCCAACTTCCTGGGGGCTATGCGGTGCGCACCGGGACTTGCGGCATCGGATGTCATCGCCGCAGTAACGACGGCATCCTTCGATATCGCCGCACTTGAACTGTACCTGCCGTTGACGGTGGGCGCGCGTGTGGAGCTGGTTGCTTCGGATGTCGCGACCGACGGCATCGCGCTCGCGCAATGCCTGTCCACCGCCAACGTGACGGTGCTGCAGGCCACGCCGTCGACCTGGCGGCTGCTGATCGAGGCCGGCTGGCAGGGCCGCGCCGGCTTCCGGGCATTGTGCGGTGGCGAAACCCTGCCCGCGGATCTTGCCAACGCGATCCTCCCGAAGGTCGACGCCTTGTGGAACCTGTACGGCCCTACGGAGACCACGATCTGGTCGACGGCCGAAAGGGTCGCAGACGGCGAAGCGGCCATCAGCATCGGAAGGCCGATCGCAAATACAGCGGTTTATGTTCTTGATTCGGAAGGTCAGCCGGCGGGAATCGGCATTCCCGGTGAGATCTGGATCGGAGGTGCCGGGGTTGCGGCAGGATATCATCAACGGCCGGAATTGACGTCCGCCCGCTTCGCCGCTGATCCGTTCGCGCCCGCGCCGGGCGCGCGCATGTACCGCACCGGCGATCTCGGCCGCTTCGGCGACGATGGACGCCTGTTCCATATGGGCCGCATCGATCGGCAGGTGAAGCTGCGCGGCTTTCGTATCGAGTTGGGAGAGGTCGAGGCTGCGCTTGAGACGCACCCCGCCGTCGCCCGCGCCGTGGCGGTCGCCCGAAACCCCGGGTCTGATCATCCACGGTTGGTGGCGTACGTCGTTTACCGCCCGGCGGAGTCCCTGACGGCCAGCGAGGCGCGCGCACACCTGAGGCAGACGCTGCCCGAGTACATGATCCCCTCGGTTTTTGTCGCCCTGGATGTGCTGCCGATGACGCCGAATGGCAAGGTGGATGTGCGGTCTTTACCGGATCCGTTCCGGAATGCCGCCGGCCTGCCAGCGACTTTCCAGGCGCCGGCCCCCGGGCTGGAAGAACTGATCGCCGGCATATGGCGGGACCTGCTGCAAACCGATCGGATCAGTGCGGATGATAATTTCTTCGAGGTGGGCGGACATTCCCTGCTGTCGCTCCGTGTGACCGCGGCCATCGAACGGCAGACCGGGTGCCGCATTCAGCCACGCATCCTGTTCTTCCAAACCCTCCGTCAGGTCGCCGCCGCCGTCCAGCGGAAGCAGAGCGAGCGTATAACCGCACGATGACCCCATTTTTCTTTGGATCATCGGATCGGCAACTATTCGGTATCTACGAGGCGGCGCGGTGCGCGCCCGTCAAAGGCGCCGCGGTGCTGTGCCACCCGTGGGGCCCCGAATATATCCACGCGCACCGGTCGTTGCGCCAGCTATCGAACATGCTGGCGGCCGCCGGTTTTCACACCTTGCGCTTCGACTACTTTGGCACCGGCGATTCTGCCGGTGACATGACCGAGGCACGGCTGGCCGGCTGGGAAGCCGACATTCGGACGGCGATGTCGGAACTTCTGGACATCACGGGCGCGAGGCAGGTCTCGCTGGTCGGATTGCGCCTCGGGGCGGCACTTGCCGCCACTATAGCGATCACAGCAGGCGCCAAGGTCAGGTCACTGGTGCTGTGGGATCCGGTGCTGCGCGGCGAGGAGCATGTTCGCGAACTGCACCTTGAATCCCCGCCGGGCGAGAAAGCGATCAAGCCGCGACCGAGGGCGCCGGAAGACGGCGGCGGATATGATATCCTGGGCTTTCCATTGACGGACCAGATAGAGTCCGAAATGAAAGCGCTCGACCTCATCGCTTTGGCTCCTGCTTTGCCGGCGCGCAGCCTTATTGTGGCGTCTCACCCGCTGCCATCTCATGACGGCTTGCGGCGGGTGCTGGATGAAAATAAACGGGACCAGGCAATCGAGTTTATTGCCGATCATCCTCCCTGGATCGAGTTGCCGTTAGGCCATCCGCTCTCGGGCGCCGCACCGGTCAAGGTGTTGCGGCGTATCGTCGAGTGGCTGGCATGAGCGCCAAAATCGTCAACCAAGCCGTAACGATCGGCCGGCGGCAGTCCCTGGTCGGGATCGTTACGCAACCCGCCGGATACGTCCCGTCTGGCCGCCCGGTATGCGTCATCCTGAACTCAGGTATCATTCACCGCGTCGGTCACCACCGGATGTACGTCGCTCTTGCCCGCATGCTCGCCGCGGCCGGCAGCCAGGTGTTGCGCTTCGATCTCTCCGGGATCGGCGATAGCGAAAACCGGTTGGACGGATTGTCTCCGCTGGATGCAGCGATCGCGGACATAAGGGAGGCTGTTGACTGGCTCGCGACCTCAAAATCTGCGCAGCGAATCATCTTGATCGGGCTGTGCTCCGGCGCGGACCATGCGCTGATCTACGGAAGTTCGGACCCGCGCGTCGCCGGGCTCGTGCTGCTGGATCCATCTATCCCGCCGACGCTGCAGTATTACTGTCGCTATTTCGCTCGGCATTTGCGGCAGCCCAAGTCATGGGGCGACATGCTGATCGGGCGAGGTCGGGTGTGGAACTGGATTCGAAAGTTTCTTGGCGACAGGTCCGAGGAAGTTCTGGAGAGTCATCGTATCAAACTCGGCGACCCGGCTGTCAGGGCCTACCTGGAGAGCGCTTACCGCAGGACCATGAACCTGGGTACACAGTGCCAGGCTGTCTTCACGTCCGGCTTCCCGCATCAGCACAATTACCGGCGTCAGATCCTGGACGCATTTCCCTCGGTCCCATTCGAAGGTCAGCTTCGCCTGGATTACTTTGACGGCTGCGATCACGTGTTTACGTCCGAAGCCGACCGGAAGCGGTTGTTCGGCGTCATCATGAAGTGGATCCAGCAGCCGGGCTTTGTCGAGACATTGCCGGCCGCGACCACAGGCGAGGCGGCTTCGGCAAAGGATCTGCAAATGCAGCACGCCTCGCATGGCACCTGAAGCCCGCGAGGCTGCGCCCGGCAAGCCCGGCCACTTCGGCACCGCAAAGCGGTCGTCGATCAGCGCTCCGCCGGGGCAGACACTGAGGCGCTCGCTGCTGTTCGCGACGGCCGGCCGCTACATTGTGACGGCCGCCGGTCTCATATCCACCGTCATCCTGGCGCGCTTGCTGACCCCTTCGGCATTCGGCATATCGGTGCTCGGAACCGCCATCCTGGCTATCGCGGAAGCGATCCGTGAACTCGGCTCGATCGCATATCTCGTTCAACAAAAAGACCTTACGCTAGCGAAGGTGCGGACCGTCTTTTCGATCAGCCTCACCGTGACCCTGGTCATCGCGACTTTGCTCATAGCCGTGTCGGAGCCGCTGGCGGGCCTGTTTGACGAGCCGGGCTTGAGTCAGTACCTGCGCATCATAGCCCTCAGTTATGCGATCGCACCGTTTGCGCATCCAATCTATGCCTTGCTCAGTAGAGACATGGCGTTCGCGACGCTTGCCGGGATCGACATATTGACCACGATGGCGAATTCTGCTGCTGCCATCTATCTCGTGCGACTTGGCTTTGGCTATCTCGGCATCGCATGGGCTGCGGTCATCTCCAATGCGGTCTGGACACTGGCAGGCTTTTGCGTGCGTCGGGATTTCTCGATCTATCGTCCGTCGCTATCCGAATGGCGGAGCGTACTTTCATTCGGTGCGTACGGCAGCGCGACCGCTCTTCTCTATAAAGCCTCGGAGTCGTTTTTCTATCTCATTCTTGGCGGGCTTCTGGATGCACGCGCCGTTGCGCTTTGCCAGCGAGCCGTCATGCTGTCGCAGTTCCCCGAACGCGTCATTCTGGCGGGCGTCGGCGCCGTGGCGTTGCCAGCGTTCTCTGAGCACGCGCGGGGCGAAAAGGACCTGAAGGCCGCATACCTCGCTGCAATTGAGCATATCACCGCCATTCAATGGCCCGCTCTCATTCTCCTGGGTATCTTTGCCGGCCCTCTCGTGTCAGCGTTGCTTGGCCCGCAATGGAGCGACGTCGTATCAATCACGCGTATCTTTGCGGTTGCATTTGCATTCAACTTTCCCACCGGTCTGAACTATCCGATACAAGTCGCGGTTGGTGCCATCAAACAAACGGTCGCTCTTGCAATTATTCAGACGGTTATCTCTTTGGCAACGTTGGCTTTCGCTGCCCAGTTCGGGCTTGTCGCCGTTGCGCTGAGCGCATGCATCACGACCCCGATCAATGTCGCTTTATCCGTTCGACTCGTGCGCAAACATATCCCCTTTCAACTACGCGAGCTTGCACGAGCCGTGTGGCGGAGTGCAGTGATATCGGGATTGAGTGCCGTGGGCCCGCTGGCCATTGCTGTTGGCATCGATGGTCGGGCCGTCTTACCGGTCACGCTGCTGGCGTCGGCAGCATTCTCGGCGGGAATTGGCTGGATCTTCGGCCTGTGGCTCGTCAGCCATCCATTGTTCGAGGAACTGTCGCGTGCGCGGGCATTCGGTTTCGGGATCAGCGGCTTGAAGCGGTCCGTTAGCCACTTGCCGCTACGTAGCCCATGATGGCCCGGCGAACCAAGGCAGCGGCGCGGAGCCGTTCATGATCGAGCACCTGTTGCCGCGCGAGGTTGCGGCTGCCGCGGCCCGGGGCGATGATCCGCTCGCTGTCCTGTTTCCGGAAGAGGCGGCGCAAATCCACGGAGCGATTGAAAGCAGGGTGCGGGAGTTTGCGACAGGCCGAGCCTGCGCGAGAATGGCGCTGCGAAAACTGCATCTGCCACCGGTATCCATCCCAAGGGGGGCCACGCGGGAACCGGTGTGGCCGGACGGTGTCGTCGGAAGTATTACGCATTGCAGGGGGTATCGCGCGGCAGCCGCGGCGATGCGTACGAGCATAGCCACGATTGGAATCGATGCTGAGACAGACGAACCGCTGCCGCCCGGCACGCTCGAGCAAATAGCCGTAGCGCAGGAGCATGACTGGCTCACCGCGGCACCGCCGGGTGTGCATTGGGATCGGGTCCTGTTCAGCGCAAAAGAAAGCGTATTCAAGGCCTGGTTCCCGGTTGCGGGAACCTGGCTGGGCTTCGAGGATGCGATCGTAACGATACAGCCAGGCAGCGGCACATTCCATGCCCGCATACTCACCCCGGTGCCATCGCAGGTCCGGTGCGATGCGATAACATTCGGCGGACGCTTTATGGTGCGGGCTGGGCTCATCCTCACTGCGATTGTCGTGAGGGCCGGGGGTGGCATTGCCCCATACCGCGATCCGATGGCGTGACGGTCAGGAGAAATCCCTTGGTAGAATTCCCTAAACACACCATTGCCGACTGGCAGCGGCTCGCAGCCAAAGAGCTGAAGGGCGCATCACCGAGTACACTAACCCGAACCACACGCGACGGGATCGTCGTCAAGCCACTCTATACACCGGACGATCTCGAAGGACTTGCGACCCTCGACACGCTGCCTGGCTTCGCGCCGTTCGTCAGAGGCCTCCGTGCCACCATGTATGCTAATAGGCCCTGGACGATCCGACAATATGCGGGCTTCGCGACCGCGGAAGAATCCAACACCTTCTATAAGAAGAACCTCGGTGCGGGACAGACGGGCCTGTCGGTCGCTTTCGATCTCGCAACACATCGCGGCTATGACAGTGACCATCCGCGGGTCGCGGGCGATGTCGGCAAAGCCGGCGTGGCAATCGATTCGGTAGAGGATATGAAGATCCTGTTCAGCGACATTCCACTTGACCAGATGAGCGTGTCGATGACCATGAACGGCGCCGTATTGCCGGTACTGGCCAGTTATATCGTCGCGGGGATCGAGCAGGGTGCACGTCTCGACCAGCTCTCGGGGACCATCCAGAATGATATCCTCAAGGAATTTATGGTCCGCAACACCTACATATATCCGCCGGTTCCGTCGATGCGTATTGTCGGGGACGTCATGGAGTACACGGCGCAGTACATGCCGAGATTCAACTCGATCTCGATATCCGGCTATCATATGCAGGAGGCCGGTGCCACCGCGGTGCAGGAACTGGCCTACACGCTGGCCGACGGCCTGGAATATGTGCGCGCCGCCCTCACCAGGGGGCTGGCGGTCGATGCCTTCGCGCCACGTCTCTCGTTCTTCTTCGGTATTGGTATGAATTTCTTCATGGAGGTTGCGAAGCTCCGGGCTGCTCGCCTGCTTTGGGCGGAGCTCATGACTGAATTCTCACCCGGGAAGCCGGCGAGCCTGGAGCTCCGCACCCATTGCCAGACCTCGGGTATCTCACTGACGGCGGAGGACCCTTGCAACAATGTGGTGCGTACGACGATCGAAGCCATGGCTGCGGTATTGGGGGGAACCCAGTCACTCCATACCAATTCGTTCGATGAGGCGTTAGCCCTGCCCACGACGACCGCAGCGCGCATTGCGCGCAACACGCAACTGATCATCGCGGAAGAGACCGATATTCCCCACGTGGTCGATCCATTAGGCGGCTCCTACTATATCGAACATCTAACGGCGAGCCTTGCCGCGGCGGCCCGGGATCTGATCAGGGAGATCGAGACCCTGGGCGGTATGACGAAGGCCATCGCATCCGGGATGCCCAAGCTCCGTATCGAGCAGGAGATGGTTCGACAGCAGGCACGCCTCGACCGCGGCGAGGAGGTGGTTGTTGGGGTTAACAAGTATCGGTGCGCCGAAGCGTCCAAGGTCAGCGCCCGGGAGGTGGACAATGCCAAAGTCCGGGAACAACAGATCCGGCGGCTGGAACAGATTCGTGCCACCCGTGAGCCGCAGGTGGTTGATGCATGCCTCGCTGCGTTGACCAAGGCGGCGCGGACCGGTGACGGCAATCTACTGGCGCTCGCGGTCGAAGCGATGAAGGCACGCGCCACCGTCGGCGAGGTATCAGAAGCGCTTGAGCGCGTCTTCACCCGCCACACGGCAGAGATCCAGTCGGTGTCGGGAGTTTACGCATCAGCCTACGAGGGCGACCGGAACTTCGAGCGCATCCGCGCCGAGGTGGACGCTTTTGCCAAGGCGGAAGGCCGTCAACCTCGGATTCTGGTGACCAAGCTGGGTCAGGACGGACACGATCGCGGCGCGAAGGTCGTTGCAACCGCTTTTGCCGATATCGGCTTCAATGTGGATCTCGGGCCCTTGTTCCAGACACCCGAAGAAGCCGCCCGGCAGGCGATCGAGAGTGATGTGCATGTCATCGGCGTATCGAGCCAGGCGGGTGGCCACATGACCTTGGTGCCTGCACTGATCAAAGCACTGAAGGACGCTGGCGCCGATGACATTCTGGTGGCGTGCGGTGGAGTCATTCCGGCGCACGATTTGCCGGCGCTTATGGCGGCCGGCGTCGTTGCGGTCTATGGTCCTGGCACCAATATTCTCGCAGCCGCCGCCAATATTCTCGGTATAATTCAAGACAAGGGCAATAGACAGTCCATCTGGCCATATAATCATCGCCGAAGGGCAGTGGACGTCGCATAGATCGTCATTGAGAAGCGCGGGCGGGATCCCGACGGGACCGCCTGGAGATGGCGGTCAACGACGGTGCCACCGCGCGGATGCAGAACGATAGGATGTGCCGAGCGGACCGAGGTCGACATGCACGTCACCGGATGACTTTAAATAGACAGAACGACCTTGACCATGTCCTCATCATCCTCGTCCGCCATCCTCACGAATCCCAGCCGCTCGCACAGTCCAAGCATCCTCTCGTTCGTGCGCAGCACAAGGCCAAACATCGACGCGACGCCTTGAACGCGACAATAGCCGATGATCTTCGTCATCAACGCCTTCCCGAGGCCCGTTCCCGCCATATCGGAACGTATCAAGATCGAGTATTCCGCCTGATCGCGGCCGGGCGCTGGAAACGCATCGACAACACCGAGGGCCTCCGGTGCGCCGGCGCTGTCGCCCGAGATGGCAATAAAAGTCATGTCGCGACTGTAGTCGAAATGAGTGAGATTGGCCAACATCTCGGTCGGAATTGCTTGCGCAATATCGCCGAACTGGTTGCAGAAACGCAGAAACAGCTCATTTTTCGGGATTTGGCTCAGCATTTCGTGATATAGCCTGATGTCCTCGATCCGGATTGGACGAACTACGACCTCCCGGCCTCCTTTTAGCCGTATGCGTTCCTCGTGTTCGCGCGGATAGGGATGGATCGACAGGTGCGCGTCTGCGTGCTCTGGCACCGCCACGCAGATGCGGACGGGTCGAACCAGGAGTTCGCCGTCCTCGACCCCGGCGACCCTCAGCTCGATCGAAACGACCTCCGGCACGTCGACGGTCAGGTTCGCCAGCCGGATGGCGCAGTCCTGAATGGCGTCGATGCCCAAATCGACCCCGGTTGCCGTCACGACAGCGCAATGCGCGTCGGCCGCCAATGGCTCGGCGAGTTCCTTGTTAAGCGGCGGTAATGCCACCGCGCGCCTGCCCGCCGCGGAGATAAGAATGATCCGGCCGAACACATGGTCGTTATAGACAGATAACGAAAACGGCAGCGCGCCTTCCGTTCTTTCCGAGACGCGAAAGCCAAAAGCCCGCAGCACGGCAACGGACTCGGCCTCTCCCAGTGCCGCCGGCTCGGTCTCGATGGCGCGCCAGATCATGCCATAGGCGGCAAGAAACGCCGCACTCTCAGTCTCGTCCGTTAGCATAAGTGCATGAGGGGAGGACGTTCCGCCCGAAGGCGACCCCGGAACCGCGCCCAGGAGTTGTCGCCGTCGCACCGCAGGAACCTGGCGGAGAGTCTCCTGGTTACGGCGGTAGCGTTCAAAATTGCTGAACGCGCGCACCCCGTTTTCCGGCAAATCGTATAATGCCACCTTCGATCCGGCAAATGCGGCCCGCGCCTCGTGGTCGCGCGCGGCGCCAAACCAGCACGCGGAAACCTGTAGAGTGGATCGCCTGGCCGCGTCAGCGATGGCGCGCGCGACCGGCGCGCCAGCCTCTCCGGGCGAGGGCGAATGGACAACGAGCACGGCGGCGATGTTGGCGTCGTCATGCATCGCCGCCAACACGCCGGCATAATGCTCGGCGGTTGCTTCACGTCCGAGCAGGACCGGATTGCCCGCCGCCGCTGACGCGGAGGATAGGGTGTGCAACGCAGAAATGGTCTTGTCCTGAAAGCTTGCCAGCAAGCCCTCGGCGGCAGCGGGTGCGGCGGCAAGACTGGCCGGCCCCTTGCCGTTTGCAACAATGGCGAGCTTGCCGCCCCGTCGCGCACGGGCGCGACTGAGGCTCTCTGCCGCTTCGAACCATTCTTCGGTGTCACATACCCGCAAAAGGCCGGCACGCCGGAACACCGCATCGTAGACCGCGTCCTGATCAATCGGTTGTTCGGACACGCCCCCGCGCGGCTTCAACACCAGGATCGGCTTGATCCGCGCCGCGCCGCGTGCCGCTGTCACGAAGGCCCGGCCGTTGGCCAGCGCGTCGAGATGGAGCAGAACGCCCGTCGTTTGCGTATCCGTAGCCAGAAGGGTGAGCATCTCGTCGATGGCGATGTCGGCCTCATCGCCCGTTGCAACGATCCGCGACACGCCGATGCCTCGCGATGCCGCCCAACCCGCAACGCTCGCGACCATTGCGCCTGATCGGGAAATCAGCGCCAGCTTTCCGGGGGACGGGGGGCTATCGATCCAGCTCGCGTTAAGGCCAATGGATGGCACGATGATGCCGGCGGACCCTGGCCCCAGAAACCGGCAGCCAAGTTCCCTGGCGAGCTTGAGCAGCGCGGTCTTCAGCCTGGTGCCGGGGCCGGGGCCGTCAGCGTCTGCCGTGACAATCACGGCGGTCTTGACGCCTTTCCGGCCCGATTGCTCGAACGCCTCGGCGACGGAATCCGCCGGAGCGCAGATCACCGCAAGATCAGGCGTTGCGGCCACCTCGGCCAAACTGTTGAACCAGCCGTCATGCTGCGCCGCCGAACTGCCCCACCGCACGGGAAAGACACTAACGACAGGTTTGCCGGCGAGCAGGTTGGCGGTGACGGCGCCCGCAATCCCGCCGCCATCGGATGCGCCGATCAAAGCGACCGACCGCGGCTCGAGCAGTGCACGGTGCAGGCTCATGTTCGCCATGATGTCGATCCTTATCACTGCAACCGATCAATCTCCGCGGATCGGAAAAAACCACTCGATCTTATTGACTGAAATCCTGCGAAGGCATCACGTCTCCGACAGGTGTGCCGTCGTGCACCCGATCCGACCCGAAATCGGTCCGACTGAGCACGCCGACCGCCGCTTGCCCGGGATTTTCAATCCGGATGAAACGGTGCAATCGGTCCGGATCGCGTGTGACGCCGAGGCTCGCGCCGGTAGGCAAAGGTTCGGACTTCTCGGCCGCTCACGTGCTCCGCGGCGCTATGCTCGGGGAAATAGCCGACGGATGCCGGGCCAGTGGCGTCACAGCGATGTCCATGAACGGGAAAAGCGGCAGCGACGACAGAATAGTGTGCAATTCGTCGTGGTCCGTTACATCGAAAACGCTGATATTGGCATAGCGTCCGGCCACCCGCCACAAGTGAACCCACTTGCCGGCACGCTGGAGTTCCTGCGCGCGAGCCTTTTCATCCGCCTTCAGAGTATCGGCGTGCGACGGGTCCAAGTCGTGTGGAATGCGCACTTCCATTTGGACGCAATACAACATCGAACTTTCCCCCTATTGTCGCGCGTAGCGGCGCAGTTGGTCCGGGTCGAGCGTGATACCCAGGCCCGGGCCGATCGGCAGGTGGATCTGGAAATCCTCGAAACGCAGCGGCTCCGTCACCAGATCGCCGGTGAGGATCTGCGGGCCAAAATGCTCACAGCCCCAGGTCAGATCGCGCAGTCCGGCGAAGACGTGCAAGTGCGCCGCGGCACCGATGGAGCTTTCCAGCAGGCAACCGCCATACAGGCCGATACCCGCGGCCCGGGCGACGGCCGCGACATCGCGCGTCGCCAGAAGGCCACCGTGCTTGACCAGTTTCAACGAGACCACATCGGCCGCGCCGGCACGTGCGACATCCAGCATGTCGTGGCTCGAGAATACGCATTCATCGGCCATCAGCGGCACGGCGGATCGTGTACGCAGGCGCGCCATACCGGGAATGTTCCAGGCTGGTAGCGGCTGCTCTACCAGGGTGACGCCAATTTCCGCCAGAATCGGCAGGCAGCGCAGTGCCGTGGTTTCATCCCACGCCTGATTGGCGTCGACGATCAGGGTTGCCCGGCCTTCCAGCGCGCCGGCGAGCTGGCGCATGCGCGCCATGTCAGCTTCCGGCGTCTTGGCGCCAATCTTGACCTTGAAGATGTTGTGCAGGCGGGCGGCAATTTTTCGTTCCGCCTCCTCGATTTCCTGGCCGGGATCGCCGGACGCCAACGTCCAGAGCACCGGCACGCTGTCGCGCACCACGCCGCCCAGAAGCTGCACCGCGGGCACGCCCAGGGTCTTGCCGACGGCGTCGAACAGCGCGCTTTCAATAGCGCCCTTCGCGGCATTGTTGCGCTTCGCCGCCTCGTCCATCCGGGCGCGGGCGGCTTCGAAGCGCTCCGCTGCCGCGCCGATGAGAGCGGGTGCCAGGTAGGTATCGATCGTTGCTTTGATGCCCTCGACGCATTCCTCGCTCCAGCGCGGGCCGCCGAGTGTTGCAGCTTCACCGATGCCGATGACGCCGTTACCAAGGCGCAATTCGACGATGACATAGCTCTGCGCGGTGACGGACAGGGAAGACAGCTTATGCTTCCGAACTGTCGGCACATCCACGATTGTGCTCTTGATCTCGCTGATCGTCAGGTCGTGCCGCAGATCGGTGGGAACGGGGAGGATTGTGTCCGGCATGATTGGCTCCGCGAAAAAGCCCGGCCGCCGCCATCGGCGGCCGGGCAAGGCGTCAGGCGGCTTCGGCGTGGGCCCGCGTCACCACGGTTTTCGGTGCCACCGCGCTCTCCGGGTGCAACACGAAATCGAAGGTGATCTCGGCGAACGGCGCGTTCAGGCCGCGAGCGTGGATCGCTGCCTGATCGGTCGAACGCCGCACTTGCGGGATCAAGCCGTCGCGCGTGGCGAAGGCGAAGTCGTCGTGCAGGTAAGCGTCGCCGTCGATATTGATCTGCGTCGTCAGCTTACGGTAGTTCGGTGCCGAGACAAAAAAGTGGATATGCGCCGGGCGGTTGCCGTGACGGCCGAGTTGATCCAGCAACTTCTGTGTCTGGCCATCCGGCGGGCAGCAGTAACCCGATGGCAGGAGAGACCGGAACGTGTAGCGTCCGTCGGCATCGGTTTCGATACGGCGGCGCAGGTTGTACTTCGGCTGCGACGGATCGAAGAACGAATACCCGCCGAGGGTGTTGGCATGCCAAACATCGACGATCGCCCCCCCGATCGGCTTGCCGTGCATGTCGCGCACCTGCCCGTCCATGAACAGGACTTCCCCCTGCTCGCTGCCGTCATCAAGCCGCGCCTCGCCCTTGGACAGCGGTGCGCCGGCAACATAAAGCGGACCTTCAATCGTGCGGGGCGTGCCGCCCTCGATGCCGGCTTTGCGCTCCGCCTCGTCCATGCGCAGATCGAGGAAGGTTTCGATGCCCAGACCCGGCACCAGCAGTCCGGCTTCGTTCGCCTGGCCGAGTGCCGTGACATAGCTTACCGCGGACCAGAATTCGTCAGGCTGGACATCGAAGTCTTCGATGGTGCGGAACAGGTCGGATATCAGCCGATGCATGATGCGCTTCATCCGCGGATTGCCGGCGTCATTGGTGACACCGCTGACCTTGGTGATAAGGTCTTCCACTTGCTGCGTGTTCATTAGGGATTCACTCATTTTACGTCCTCCATGATTTACGTTTCGTTAGCCAATATCCCCGCCCGCGACGGGAAGCGTTACGCCGGTGATGTAGGAAGCCTCGTCGGAGGCCAGGAACAGGATCGCCGCGGCCTGTTCCTCGGTGGTGCCATATCGCTTCATCAGGCTGGATGAGGTTGTCTGCTCGACGACCTGCTGGTACCACCGTGCTTCTTGTTCCGAGGGCTGCGCGGCGTTGCGCGGAATGCGCCGTGGCGGTGCCTCCGTGCCACCCGGAGCCACGCCGCAGACGCGTATTCCATGCTCGGCATACTCCATGGCCAGGCAGGCGGTGATGGCGTTCACCCCGCCCTTGGCCGCTGCATAGGGAACGCGGTTGATGCCGCGCGTGGCGACGGACGAAACATTGACGATCGTTCCGCCACCCGCCTGCACCATCGCCGGCAGCACCGCCCGGCAGCACCACAAGGTCGGAAACAGCGATCGGCGGATTTCGGCCTCGATCTGCTCCGGCTCATAGGCTGCGTAGGGTTTTGCCCAGATGGTGCCCCCGACATTGTTGATCAGGATGTCGATCCGGCCGAAGCGTTCTCCGGCGGTGTCGATGGCGGTGGTAGCGCCGGCGAAGCTTTCCAAATCGGCGATGATCGCGATCGCCCGGGCAGCGGAGGCCTCAGCTTCGTTTCGGACCTGCCCTACCAGATCGGAACGATCGACCAGCGCCACGCTGGCCCCTTCCCGGGCCAGCCGCAGGGCGACCTCCCGGCCGATTCCTTGTGCCGCACCGGTCACGACGGCGGTTTTACCGGCGAAGCGGTTTGCGTGGATCATCATGACCTCCTCACGCCGCCTGCCGGTGGGTTTCGCCGATGGTGGTCACGGCGCCGCTCGGTGAGAATTTCTCGAAGTAGAAATTCGCCGGCGCGATGCCCTGTTCGCCGAGCCAGCCACGCACCGCCTCGACCATCGGCGGCGGGCCGCACAGATAGACATCGACGTCCCCGCCGTTGACGTGGGCGGGTTCGATGTAGCGCGTCACGTAGCCTTTCCGCGGATAGGCACTCGCGTCCGCCGCGACGCAGCAGGAGAAGGTAAAGTTGGGGATGCGCTCGGCGAACTGCTCCAGTTGGTCCACGCCGACAAGATCTTCGTCGTTGGTAACGCCGTAAACCAGGTGAACCGGGTGCGCGCTGCCGGTGGCGGCGATCCGGCCGAGCATCGACAGGAACGGCGCCAGCCCGGTGCCACCGGCAAGGAACAGCAGCGGGCGCTTGATCTCGCGCAGGTAGAAGCTGCCGGACGGGCCGATGAATTCCATCTGCGTCCCGGGCCTGGCATTCTCCCTTAGAAAGGTGCTCATCACACCCCGCGGTATATCGCGGATAAGAAACGACAGTTCGGTCGCCCCGGGCGGGGAACTGAACGAGTACGACCGCCGTTGGTCGGTGCCCGGCACAAGCACGTTGACGTATTGGCCAGCCAAATAGCCGAGGCCATCATTGCCCTCCAGCGACAGCGAGAAGGCGATGGAGGTCGGCGAGAGCCTCTCCACAGCGTTCAGCCGTGCCTTGAAGTTTTGGCCCGCGGTCTTGCAGACCTCCGACGAGGCGGCGATGGCAATCACCAGGTCGGTTTTCGGCCGCATCTGGCAGGCCAGCGCATAGCCCTGCGCCGCCTCCTCATCCGTCAGCGCATCCTCGATGTAGTCGCCGCCGTCATAGTCCCCGGATTCAGCGTGGCACTTGCAGGTGCCGCAGGCACCGTCGCGGCAATCGAGCGGGATGTTGATGCCGACGCGATACGACGCCTCGGCAACGGTTTCACCCGGCCGGCATTCGACAAAGCGGGTGACGCCGTCCTCAAAGTTGAGCGCGATGTTGTGTCCCATGGTTTCCTCCTGTTGATACGCGCCCGACTTAAATCTGATAGACGTCGACGACGTGGTGGATGTAATCGTTCTTGAGAATGACCTTCTTACGCTTGATCAGCGGGCGTGCTGCGCTGGTATCGAGCGTGTAGAACGACGTGCCGAAATAGGTGTCCACCGTCTTGTAGCGGAAGCTGAACGTCACCCAGTTGAAGCGCAGCCGGCACTCTCCGCCGGTTTGCTCGATAATCTCGACGTTGCTGATATTGTGCGACGTGCGCGGCTCCGGCAGGCTGGTGGCGCTCGACCGCTCGGTCCTGATGCGGAAGACTCGGTCCTCCAATCCGCCGCGATGGGCATAGTAGATCAGCGAAACCTCGCTCTGCGGGTCGGTTATCAGCTTGTCGTCATCGCTCCAGGACGGCATCCAGAACTCGACATCCGGCGCATAGAAACCGAGCCAGGCGTCCCAGTCCTTGTCGTCGAGCGCGCGCGCTTCGGCGAACAGGAATTGCTGCGCATTCTCTATAGAAAGCGGTGTTTCGGACATGTTCGTTTCCCCCTACGACTTGCCACCGGTTTCCGCGGCCAGCGCCTTGCCCATGGTGTCGTGCCAGTATTTGTGCTGCACGACGAAGAGCCCCTCATCCTCGGTGCGAACCCCGCTCAGCAGCGGCTTCAAGCCGATGGCTTCGGCCGCCGTGTCGGCGCCGGTAATCCAATGCTGCGCACCCCGGCTCATGTCGTTCCAGTGCGCGGCGCTGGCCATGTAGGACATCTGGCAGGCGCGAAATTCCTCCAGGTCGTCGGGCGTTGCCATGCCGCTGGCGTTGAAGAAATCCTCGTACTGGCGGATACGCCGGGCGCGCGACTCAGGTGCTTCGCCCTTCGGTGCAATGCAGTAGATCGTCACCTCGGTCTTATCGACGGCGATCGGCCGGTAGGTGCGGATTTGCGAGCTGAACTGGTCCATCAGGTAGACGTTGGGATACAGGCAGAGATTGCGCGAGCGCTGCACCATCCAGTCAGCCTGCGCCTGGCCGAAGCGACCGGCCAGTTCGTCGCGGCGGTCCCAATTGGGCCGATCCTCGGGATTGGCCCAGTTGGTCCAGAGCAGCAGATGTCCGTTTTCGAAGGAGTAGAAGCCACCGCCCTGCTTGGCCCAGCCGCCTGCCGACATGGCACGGACGTTGTCGACCTGCTCGGCTTCCTTGCGCCGACTGGTCGTGGCGGCATAGTTCCAGTGGACCGCGCTGACGTGGTAGCCGTCAGCGCCGTTCTCGGTCTGTAGTTTCCAGTTGCCGTCGTAGACATAGGTCGAGGCACCGTTCAGGACTTCCATACCCTCGGGCGACTGGTTGACGATCATGTCGATGATCTTCGCCGCTTCGCCGAGGTGCTCGGCCAGCGGCACGACATCCGGATTGAGGCTGCCGAACAAAAAGCCGCGATACGATTCGAAGCGCGCCACCTTCGTCAGGTCGTGTGAACCGTCCTTGTTGAAGTTTTCCGGATAGCCGGCGTCCCGCGGGTCTTTCACCTTGAGCAGTTTGCCGGTGTTGCTGAAAGTCCAGCCGTGGAACGGGCAGGTATAGGTGGACTTGTTGGCCCGCTTATGGCGGCACAGCATCGCGCCGCGATGGCTGCATGCATTGATGAAGGCGTTCAGCACCCCATCCTTGCCGCGCGCGATGAAGATCGGCTGGCGGCCCATGGTGGTGGTGAAGTAATCATTATTGTTCGGGATCTGGCTCTCGTGCGCGAGGTAGATCCAGTTGCCTTCGAAAATGTGCTTCATCTCGAGTTCGAAGATTGCCGGGTCGGTAAAAATATCGCGACCTACGCGGTAATTGCCGCTGGCCCGGTCATCCTCCAAGGCTGTGTCGAGCGTCTTCCGGATCGTGTCGAGCATTCGAATTCCTCCTTTGCACCGCCGCTTTGTTCGCGACCGCCACCGGGATCTTTGGTCCCGACCGGGGGAGGATTGCTTCCCCCGCCGCCACGTTCTTGCCTGTTCCCAAACCCGCGGTCCAAGACCAAATAAGTTGGTAGAATACCTTTGGGGTATAAGATGGAGCTGCGGCACCTGCGTTATTTCGTTTGCGTTGCGCGGGAGGGAAGCTTCACGCGCGCGGCCGAGATCCTGCGCATCGCCCAGCCGCCGTTGAGCCGGCAGATGCAGCAGCTCGAGGACGAGTTGGGCTTTGTCCTGATCGAACGCGGGACCAGGCCGCTGCACCTCAGCGAGGCGGGGCGGTTATTCTATGAGCAGGCCATCCAGGTGCTGGAACGCTTTGACGAGATGCGCGCCTCGGTCGGACGGCTTCACGAGGCCCACCGCGATCGATTCAGTATCGGCTTCGTCGCTTCAACGCTGTACGGCAAGCTGCCGGAAGTCATCCGGAACTATCGCGCGGCGCGTCCTGACGTCGAAATCGTGCTTTTGGAATTGACCAGCTTCGAGCAGATCGCCGCGTTGAAAGAAGGCCGCATCGATGTGGGCTTCGGGCGTATTCCGCTCGATGACCCCGCGGTTGAACGCCAACTCCTGCGCAACGAGAAACTGATTGCAGCGGTTCCGATCAACCATGCGGTGCTTGGCCGAAAAGGCCCACTGCGGCTGGCGGACCTCGCCACCGAGCCGCTGATTGTCTATCCGAAGGCGCCGCGGCCGAGCTACGCTGACCAGGTGCTCGCGCTCTACCGTGATCGCGGACTGAAGCCGCCAGGGTTGTATGAGGTGCGCGAGTTGCAGACTGCGCTCGGCCTTGTTGCGGCTGGCGCCGGAGTCTGTCTGGTTCCGGCCTCCGTCGAACGTTTGCGCCGCGACGACGTAACGTATTGGCCGCTGGACCAGGAACAGGTCTTTTCACCGATCTTCATGTCCAGTCGTAAGGGCGATCGGTCCCCGGAGATTGCGCTGGTGCTCAAGCTGATTCGGCGGATCTATCAAAAGGAGAAGATTGTGTTCGGAGCCTAGACAAGCCCCGCGAAGGCGTCGTCGGCTGGCAATCGCCACCTGGTCCGGGCGATCATGGAGACCGCACGATAAAGCTTCAGACGACAAAAGCGCTCGAGCAGACAAGGCGCGCGTCGCATTCGGCGACTGAATGCGCCGGCCGATGCGGTGCCGACTGGCGTCGAGCCGCCTCGTCGCCGCGGCACGCGGCGCCGGGCCAGATCCACCGCCGAACCGGCGCGACTGCCTGATCGCTGCAAACGGAGGAAACCGGCACCGCCCCGGGCGTGGCAACAGACTCGGGGAGCGGTGGGGCATTTCATATCGGCTGACCCCTATATAGTGTGCGGCAGTGCCGCCGAGCGCCCGCCCCAAGGGCGGTGCCGGATCGTCGCCCGGCCGATCATGCGGTGACCGCATGGCTCCCCTGTGTGCGGACAAAATCCGGTTTAGCGGGTTGCCATCTATATTTTTCAATAATTTAGGCGACATTCATAAAACTGTCGCGGACGGCGTTATTCGCGTTGACAGGGGGAGGGCCGGGGCCTAGAACCCGCCTCCCACGACGGACGGTTCTTCCGCCTCGCCGGGCCGGGTTCTCCCGGTGCTCTTTGAAAATCGAATAGGCTAGGAAGGGATACGTTGGCGGCGTCCTTGTCATTCACTGCGCGAGCGGTGGATGAGACCGTGTTTTGCCTCGGATTGAGCGGGCTTGATTTTGTTCGATCGTTCGGGAGAAGACTGGA
>NZ_CAJATU010000124.1 GCF_903944925.1 uncultured Rhodopila sp.
GCGCGGCTGTTCGGCGAAAAGACAAGGCCGTTCCTGGTCGTCTGCTATGGCGCGATGATCATTGTCCTGGCCGTAGCCGGCTGGCTGGTCGGCTTGGGAGGTTGGTTCTACCCGGCGCTGATCCTGCCGGCGGTGCTGCTGGCGCGGCAGGTGGCCACGCTCGACATCCACGATCCCGCCGGCTGCCTGCGGCTGTTCCGCGCCAACCGGGAGGTTGGGCTGGCCGTCGGCCTGGCGATCCTGGTGGGATGGCTCTGACGGATCCGGAGGCGTTTATCCGCGCCAACACGGTGGTTACCGCGGCGCCGCTGGTGCCGGAGATCCGGCTGCACCTGGCTTGCGAGATCACGCCGATATGGCAGGCGACGGAAACCTGGCTGGCGGAGCGGAACGTCGAGCCGCCATTCTGGGCCTTCGCCTGGCCGGGTGGCAGGGCCTTCGCGCGGCACATCCTGGACAAGCCTGACCTGGTCGCCGGCAAGCGCGTGCTGGATTTCGCCGCCGGCTGCGGCATTGCCGCCATCGCCTGCGTTCTGGCGGGGGCGGCATCGGTGGAGGCGTCGGAAATCGATCCCCTGGCGCTGGCCGCCGTTGCGCTGAACGCCGCGGCCAACGGTGTTGCCGTGACATTGGCGGCAGACGTCGTCGGCGAGGCCTGCCGCTGGGACCTGATCCTGTGCGGCGATGTCTGCTACGAGGCGCCGATGACCGGCCATATCATGCCCTGGCTGACGGCGATGGCCGCCACCGCCGAGGTGTGGATCGCAGATCCGGGACGGGCTTATTTGCCGAAGTCGGGCTTGCAGGCGTTCGCGTCGTACCGGATCGAGACGACGCTGGAACTGGAGGACCGCACCGTCCGCGACGTGGTGCTCTACCGCCTCGCCGGGGGCTGAGCCAGCGGCACGTTGTTCACGGTCACCGCGCCGTTGGCGTAGTTGATGTCCCAGACGAGGCTGTCGCCCTGCGGTTTCGCCATGCCCTTGGCGAGGAAGATCATGGGTATGATCTGCATCGCCTTCGGGTTCTGCTGGAGGGTCGCCATCATCGCATCCAGCCCGCTCGCGGTCAGGTGGACGCTGTATCCCGGGGTATTGCCCGGCAGCGGCAGGACCCGGGCCGCACCCTGGACTTTCAGCGGACCGGTTTCGATGGCCAGGCTTTCAACGCCGACACGCGCCTGCGGGTCATTCAGCAAAGCCATGGCGCTGGCTTGCAACGCCGTTGCGTCGGTGCCCTCGGCGGTGAATTCGCGCAGCCACTGCATCAGCGCACCGCTGCGCACGCCAGACACCGCGGGGCGGATGGTCACAACGTGCGGCATCAGCGCAGCGTAGTCCGACGGCACCATGCTGGCCGACGGGTCGGCGACGCTGATGTCGAGATGGGCGTTCACGCGGCCATCGCCGGTGTCTCCGGCGAGACCGAGCCGGACGCTGCCGATGGCGACCGTGTTGGCGCCGGCAGCCTCGAAATGCACGTTCTGGATGGTTTCGTCGATGTTGAAGCGGGTGAGCAACCCGCCGAAATCCTCGATCATGGCGTGCAGCCGCTCGCGCGTGGCGGGGGATAGGGTGAGTGTCGCTGCCGGTGCGGCAGGCGGGCGGCTCTGCAGGCTGGCGCGCAGATGCTCGGCGCGGGCGCGGTCGAGGCCTTCGACGGCGTAGCGGATGGTGGCGGACCGCATCGACAGCTTGAACGAGTCGGACGGTTTGTCGGCCGCCCCGGTGATCAGCCAGTTGGTCAGCGTACCCAGGGCGTGCGCGTTCAGGCGGCCATGGTCGCCGGACAGGGTGCCATCCATGCTGTACTGCTCGATCGTCTGGTCGGTGTGCTGCGGCGCGTTTTCGGTGCGGAGCGTGATCTTGCCGAGTTGCGCCTTGAACGGGGAGGGGGTGGCCAGGGTCGGATCGACCTTGGCGTGGAAGCTCTGCTGGCCGATGGCGAAGGTCAGTACGCCCGGAGCGGCGTTGGCCTGGGCTGGGGTGTTGAGCACCCCGGCGGGCGGCAGGGTGAGGGTGGCGATGTCCCAGACTCCGGCCCCGAGCGGCCGGGCGGTGGCCTCGACCGCGGCATCGGGCGGCTCGGTCAGGGCGGCCAGCGGGACGCGGACGCGGTAGAGGTCGCCGTCATGCGTCACCTGCGGCGGCGGGTCGCGCGGGGCGAGCAGGCCGCCGCTGAGCAGCGACAGCGCGTCGAGCAAGCCGGCTTCAGGAATCTGGGCCCGGGCGGCGAGGGGGATGAGAAGCAGGGCCGCGGCGAGGCGGGGTGTGCGTGACGGGATCATGGGGGACCTCTCGGGAGCGCGGGCGGGGTATTCGGCTGTTCCCCCGATCCAGTCCGATGGTTAGCCTGTAGCGCGGCGAGGGGGTGCGGCTCAAGCGGGATGACGCTTTTGTCAGGGACGGGGCGGCAACGAGGGGACAAATGGAACAGGCTGTCGCTGCGACGCGCGAGGCGGGTGCGCCCAAGGCCGGGTGAGGCGAGCGCTTGGTTGTCGGGTCGGAGCGTATAGTGCTTCCATTGAGTTCGGACAACGCGACCGTATCCGGGCCGGCGAGGTATTGACCAGCGTATTTTTAACACAGAGGAAAGTCGGAGGGCCACAGAGTCCACAGAGAAGGCAAGTATGGCGCCTCTCGCTATGCGGCCTTCGAGGCCGTGTTTCGAGCACCTGCCGTTCGTTTTGGTGGCACTTCAGCGAATGTTTGTTCCAGCGCACCACCATCTGTTCCGCTCGGTGTCTCCGTGGCCTTCCGCTTCCTCTCTGTTAAAGATCGTCGTTTGCAATCCCGACGGCCTGGGGTTGAAGGCGGCGTCGAAGATACCCCGACATCCGTTAGTTGCAAGTTATGAAAACGTTTCCAGCCGGTCGTGTCCACCCGCAGTTGGCAAGTTACTGCTTTGAGCATCACAAGTCGTGGACGGCCTTGGACTAAATCCGGCCATGACGCGAGACACACGGGCGACGCGGCAGGGAGCCGCCCGGCAGCTACACGGTCTCAACGTCTTCGCGACCCCTAAGCCTGCTTCCGCTCGATCAAGCTCCGCCGGATCTTCCGCCCGCGCTCCACCTTATCCTCGATGTAGGCCGAATCCCCCCAGCGCACCGCGCGGGCCATCGCCTGAGCATCCTCCATGAACCGCGCCAGCATTTCCAACAATGCCTCCCGGTTATTAAGGAAAATGTCCCGCCACATCACCGGATCGGACGCCGCGATGCGGGTGAAATCCCGGAACCCGGAAGCGGCATAATTCACCACCCCCTGCCGGCTCTCATCCGCCAGGTCATCCGCCGTGCCGCAGATCGTGAAAGCAATCAAATGCGGCAGGTGAGAAACGATCGCCAGCACCCGGTCATGATGGCCCGGCTCCATCCGCTCCGTCTGCGCACCGCAACGCTGCCACAACGTCTCGACCTTGCGGATCGCGTCCTCATCGGTTCCGGCCACCGGCGTCAGCAGCGTCCATCGCCCCTCGAACAGTTCCACAAACCCGGAATCCGGACCGGAATATTCCGTTCCCGCGATCGGATGCGCCGGCACGAAATGCACCCCCGCCGGCACCAGCGGCCCGACATCGCGGATCACCGACTGTTTTGTCGATCCCACATCCGTCAGCACCGCCCCCGGCGCCAGATGCGGTGCGATCCGCGCCGCCAGATCCGCGAACGCCCCTACAGGCGCGCACAGCATCACGCAGTCCGCCCCTTCCACCGCCTTGGCCGGATCCAACTCCACGCGGTCCGCGAAACCAAGCTCCACCACCCGGTCAAGCGTCGCCTGCGTGCGCGCGTTCACCACCACCTCGGCCGCGATATCGCCGCGTTCGCGCGCAATCCGCGCCACCGAGGAGCCGATAAGGCCGACGCCGAGCAGCGCCAGCCGGCGGAAGACGGGTTCAGCCACAGGCATGACGCATGAATTCGGTAAACACCTCGATCACAAGATCAACCTCCTCGGCCGTGCCGACGGTCACGCGCAGGCATTGCGGCAGGCCGTAGCCGCCGACTTTGCGCACGATCAGCCCGCGCGAGCGCAGGAACGCATCGGCCGCGTTCGCCGCCTCCGCCGTCTCCAGATCGGCCAGCACGAAATTCGCCTCGCTCGGCCAGACCTTGATGCCCGCCGCCTCGATCCCCGCCGTCAGTCGTGGTCGCTGGACCGCGTTGTGCTCGCGCCCCGCCTCGACCCAGCCCGGTTCCGACAGCGCCGCGATAGCCGCCGCCTGCGCCGCGACCGAGACGTTGAACGGCCCGCGCACCCGGTCCAGCACATCCACCACCGCGGGCGGCGCATAGCACCAGCCAATGCGCATCCCGCCCAGGCCATAAATCTTAGAGAACGTCCGGGTCATCACCGTGTTGCCGGTCGCATCCACCAGCCTGACGCCCGCATCATAGTCCGCCCGGGTGACATACTCGGCATAGGCGGCATCCAGCACCAGCAGCACCTCCGGCGGCAGAGCGGCGCGGAACCGCGCGACCTCTTTCTCAGTCACCATGGAGCCGGTGGGGTTGTTCGGATTGGCCAGGAACACCAGCCGGGTCGATCCCGACACCGCCGCCAGCATCGCATCCAGGTCCGCCGTCAGGTTCCGCTCCGGCACTTTCGTTACGCGGCTACCCGCGTAGGTCCCGGCGATGTGGTAGATCGAGAACCCGTGCTCGGACATGATGATGTCGCGGCCGTGCCCGCCATAGGCCAGGCACAACTGGTAGATCAGGTCGTCCGAACCGGCGCCGCAGACGATCCGCGCCGGGTCCAGCCCCCAGCGTTTGCCGATGGCCGCGCGCAGTCTGTCCGCGCCGCCGTCAGGATAGCGGAACACCTCGGGCGCCACGGCCCCGATCGCCGCCATGGCGGAGGGCGGCACGCCGAACGCGCCCTCGTTCGAAGACAACTTCACCGTGCGGTTGGCGCCGGCGATCTTCGACTCGCCGCCGACATAGGGCTGGATGGTCAGGACTTCCGGGCGCGGGGATGGGGTGCTCATCAGGCGGCTCCGCCAATCGGTGATGCGGAACTGCCGATGACGACAGGTCTGCGGAGGACGGATCCGAGATGGCTCAGCCGCGCATCGTCGTCGGCCAGGTAGCCCTCGATCTCGACCAGCACGTTGGAGATGGTCGATCCCTGCACGCGCAACAACAGCATCGCCTCGGCTTTCAGTCCGGCAGCGAGCAACTCGCCCGACAGGCGCGCCCGGCTGACATCGCTGTCGCATTCCAGCCCGAGGAACGATCTGTCTTCGCCGCTGGCATCCGGCGGCGTGGAGGCGACCACCAGCGCGCGGGACACCGGCGACCCGTCCGGGCGGGCGTTCCAGAACGGCAGCCGGGCAATGATGAACAGCCGCGGCTCGTGATGCAGCAGGGACACCCACCAGCTATCCTGGTCCGACGGAAACGGCAGCACGGCGACGGAGGCGGTGCCGTGGCTGACATCCGCCAAGGCCTGCCCGGCGCTGCCGTGCACGCGCAGCGGAGTCAGGCCGCCGAAATGCTCGCGCGCCAACTGGGTCAGTGCCGCGCCGTGTTCCGCGTCGCACACCGCCAACGAAAACCCGCCCTGCATCGACGTCGTGCCCGCGAGCAGTTCCCGCCAGATGCGGACCAGCGAGGCGGCCGGCAAGCCGCCCTGATGGCGCTTCAGCAGCCGGCGGACGATGGCGGCTTCGCGGCCGGGACGAAACGCCGCGGGTTTGCCGGAGCGCGCTACGTGCTCAACTACCCGGGCGCGCTGCATCAGCAGGTCGTGAATCTCGGTATCGATCCGGTCGAGTTCGGCCCGCAGCGCCGTCAGCCCGCCGTTGCGCCAGTCATCCTGCAGGGGCGGCTCATCCTTGGCCGCGGCCGGGCCGGGAGGAGCGGAAGGGATATCGACTGGTGAAACGGAGCTGGACATCGCTTTTGCCGTTAGGGGACCGCAGACTTAGCGGATGTGCACCAGTCTGCAAACCCATTCGGTTCCCCGGGCGGCCGCCGGCCGGACAAACGATTTGTCTTGCGCGGGTCAATCGTCCGGTTGCGAGGCCGTTCGGCAGGTCCTATTCAGGCGCATCCATGGATCAACCCGCCGCAAGCACGGACCTCATCCACACCCACGTCACGTTCGACGATGGGATCGCCCTGGAGTGCGGGACAACCCTGCGACGCCACACTGTCGCCTATCGCACCTACGGCGCCCTGAACGAGGACCATTCCAACGCCATCCTGGTGTGCCACGCGCTGACCGGGGATCAGTATGTCGCGGAGACTCATCCGATCACCGGCAAGCCCGGCTGGTGGGAATCCGTTGTCGGCCCCGGCCTGCCGATTGATACCAACCGCTTCTTCGTTGTTTGTCCCAATGTGCTCGGTGGCTGCATGGGTAGCACCGGCCCGCTTTGCCGCCGGGAAAATCCTGACGGCACCGAGTCGGCTGAACCCTGGGGCACCGACTTCCCGCCGGTCACCGTCCGGGACATGGTCCGCGCGCAGAAGCGGCTGGTCGAGCATCTCGGCATCGATCGGCTGTTCGCCGTCATCGGCGGATCGATGGGCGGCATGCAGGCGCTGCAATGGGCGGCGCAATACCCCGATCACGTCTTCGCCGCCCTGCCGATCGCCGCAGCCTCCTATCACTCGGCCCAGAACATCGCCTTCCACGAGGTCGGCCGCCAGGCGATCTTCGCCGATCCGGACTGGCATAATGGTCGGTATTGGGAGAAGCACCGGCTGCCGGCGCGCGGTTTGGCGGTGGCGCGGATGTGCGCACACATCACCTACCTTTCGGAAGAAGCGCTGACGCGGAAATTCGGACGCCGCCTGCAATGCGCGCCCAAGGACAGCACCGAGGCGATCAACCTGTTCGGTGACATGTTCGAGGTGGAAAGCTATCTACGGCACCAGGGCAGCGCGTTCGTGCAGCGCTTCGACGCCAACAGCTATCTGACCATTACCCGGGCGATGGACTATTTCGATCTCGCCGCCGACAGCGGCGGCGACCTTGCGGAAGCGTTCAAAGGGACCGCGACGCGTTTCCTGCTGGTGTCGTTCACGTCCGACTGGCTGTTTCCCACCTCTCAGAGCCGCGCCATCGCCCGCGCCCTGAACCGCGCCGGCGCCAACGTGTCGTTCGTCGAGATCCCCACCGACAAGGGCCACGACGCCTTCCTGCTGGACGAGCCGGACTTCCATCGCACCCTCGCCGGCTTCCTGCGCGGCTGCGCCATGCATGCGGGGCTTCCGGCTCTGTGAGCGCGCCCGATCCCGTCCGCTTCCTGGCGAAGAACATGCGCGTCGATCTGGCCCTGATCGCCGGCATGATCGCGCCGCGCTCGCGCGTGCTGGATATCGGCTGCGGCGACGGCTTCCTGATCGACCACCTGTTCCAGACCAAGGGCTGCGACGCGCGCGGCATCGAGATCGACATGGCGCAGGTGACGCAGGCCGTGGCGCACGGGCTGCCGGTGATGCAGGGCGACGCCGACACCGATCTGGCGCATTATCCCGACGACGCGTTCGACTACGTGGTGCTGTCGCGCGCCTTACAGGCGGTTGAACGGCCGCGCGAGGTGCTGGCGCAGATGCTGCGCATTGGCACTCGCGCCGTGGTCAGCTTTCCTAATTTCGGCCATTGGCAGGTGCGCTGGCAGCTTCTGGCCACCGGCCGCATGCCGATGACTCCGGCCTGGGATCGGCCGTGGTATGAAACCCCGAACATCCACCCGTGCACGATCCATGATTTTTTCTCCCTGTGCGAGCAGGAGGGCTATGTCATCGAGCGGTGGCTAGCCGCCGACGATGGCGGGCGGCGGGCGCCATGGACGCGCTTCCTGATGCTCGCGAACATTTTTGGGGAGCAGGGCGTATTCCTGCTACGGCGCCGATAGACTCGTCTCCATGCGACTGATCGGTTCCAACCGGCGACGGACTCCGGCCAGCCGGCGCTTCAAGCGCCGCGGCTCGTTCTTCAGCCGCGCCTGGACGGTGTCGCTGGCCCTCCATCTCGCGATCCTGGTGGTGCTGCTGGTCACGCTGAAGCGGAAGGGCAGCGAGGAGTGGCTGCCACCGCCCTCGCCGGTGACGATGGTGTTCGAGAGCGGGCGGAAGGAAGGGCCGACGCTGCCCGAACCGTCGCCACAAGCTTCGCCGAGCGAGCAAGCGCCGCCGGTGCGGGAACAGCAGCCTTTGCCGCTGCCTCCGATGCCGCCGCCGCCGCCTCCTCCGCCAGCTCCGGCGCCTGCGGCACCCCCGGTGCCGGTACCGTCGACTGTCGAGGCGCCGCCTCCGCCGCCGCCGGTTGAAAAGGCCCCGATCGAGCGTCCGCCGCCGGCGCCGAAGCCTCCGCCGAAGCGGCCGCCTCCGCCCAAGCCGTCGGACTTCCCCGCGCCGATGGATTTCAGCCTGGGCCGGCCATTGGGCGCGCCGCAGCCGAGGACACGAACATCCGCGGCGCCGCGTCCGCCGGGCACGCTGGACATGTCGATGGGGCCGGCGAAGAAAGGCGCGCCGAACATCTCACCGTTTGCCGATATCGACACCGACGAGGGCGGCCCGGACTGGCGGAACGCGTTTTCCCGATGGGTGTCGGAGCACGCCTACTATCCCGAGCAGGCGCGCGCCAATTTTGAGGACGGCGATGTCCGGGTCCATGTCGTCGCGCAGCACAACGGGAGAGTGACGGATGTCGAACTGATCTCGAAGTCGGGGTCGATGTGGTTGGACCTGGCACTGCAGTCGATGTTCCGGGGTGCGCATATCCCGCCACTACCGACGCCGGGGAACGAGCCGATCGAGTTCAATTTCACGATGCATTATATTTTGCGGCGGATGCCGTGAGGTTGTGGAAGCCTAAGCCGCCTCCGCCAGTACCAGGCGCCGCCGCGCCACCGCCTCGATCGGCATCGCCGCATACACATCCTTGACCGCCTCGGTCAGCGTCACTCCGGCCAATCCCGGCATAAACTTGCGACCGGCCTGCTCGAACACCGGCGCGCTGCGCAGCAGCAGGCGCATCGGTGACGGCGGCATCCACAAACACGCGTCCCGCCGCTCGACGCGGAACAAGGCGCCCGCCAGCAGCCGGCTGAGCTGGCCGGACGAATATGGCAGCCCGTGCCCAAACGGCGTGCTGTCCCAGTATGCCCACATGCCGCTGCGGTTCGGCGCGACGATCAGCAGCCGCCCGTCATCCCGCAGCACCCGCCAGGCCTCGCGCAGGAGCCGCCGCGCGTTCTCCGCCATCTCTAGGCCGTGAACGAGCAAAATGCGGTCGAAGGTTAAATCCGCGAAAGGCAGGCAATCTTCTTCCGATGTGCATGACAGGTTCGGTGCTCCCGCCGGCCAGCGCGCGGCACCTATATGCGCCGGAGTCAGCGCGATGCAGCGCTTCGCCTGGTCGCGCCACAGCCGCAGGTAAGGCATTGAATAGCCTAGGCCCAGCACCGATTCCCCCGGCATCGACGGCCACATGGCGAACAGCCTTTCGCGCAGCACGCGCGCGGTCACCGCGCCGCGCGCGGAGCCGTAAAATTCCGCCACGAGATGTGCATCCGCTGTCATAGCGGCAGCGTATAGCACATCATGCGGTTTCCGGCCGAATGAACGCATGATAAGAAGTCGAGCATGACACTCTCCGCGACACCGGTCCCGATCCTGACTGACAACTATGCCTGGCTGCTGCGAGACAGCAACACGGGCGCCACAGCCATTGTCGATCCGGCGGACGCCGCGCCGGTGATCGAGGCGATTGAAAAGGCCGGTGGACGGCTGGATGCGATCCTGCTGACGCATCATCACGCGGATCATACCGCCGGCACCGACGAAGTCCGCTCCCGCTTCAACTGTCCCGTCATCGGCGCCGCAGCCGATCGGCATCGGCTGCCGAAGTTGGATGATGCGGTAAAGGACGGAGATGAGGTGCGGCTTGGCGACGCTGTCGGCCGGGTGATCGAGACCCCCGGTCACACGCGAGGGCAGATCAACTTCTTTTTCCCGGACGGTGACATCCTGCTGTCGGGCGACACGCTATTCAGCCTCGGCTGCGGCCGCCTGCTGGAGGGCACGGCCGAGGAGATGTTCGACAGCCTGCGCAAGCTGGCCGCTCTGCCCGGCGACACGCAGGTCTGCTGCGGGCATGAATACACCGAGAGCAACGCCCGCTTCGCCCTGTCAGTCGATCCGGACAACAAGGCGCTGCACGCTTTCGTCGCCAAGGTCGAGCAACTGCGCGCTGCCGGGCAGCCTAGCGTGCCCTCGGTCCTGGCGGAAGAACTCCAGGTCAACCCGTTTCTGCGCGCGCCTGATGCGGCCAGTTTCGCCGCGGTGCGCGCCAAGAAGGATAAATTCTAAGGGAGTTTCGCCGCCGTGAAGCTGTACTATTCTCCAACCAGTCCGTATGTACGGAAAGTCGTGGCCTGCGCGATCATCCGCGGGTTGGACTCAAGAATAGAGCGGCATGTGACCAATCCGCATGAATCGCCGGACGAATTGCTGGCGGACAATCCGCTGTCGAAGGTGCCGTGCCTGGTCACGGATGACGGCCTCTCGCTGTTCGGCAGCCAGTTGATCTGCGAATACCTCGATAGCGTCGGCGATGAACTGCAGCTTTTTCCGGCGCAAGGTGCGCCGCGCTGGCGGGCGCTGAAGTTCCAGTCTCTGGGCGACGGGATCCTGGATGCGGCGGTGCCGTGGCGCGGCGAACAGGCGAAGCCGCGGGAGGACGCGCGGGACAGGCAGATGGTGCGCTATCAGGATGTCATCGCCCGCACGGTCAATGCGCTGGAGCGCGATCCGCCGCACAAAATCGTCGATATCGGCTCGATCACGGTGGCCTGCGCGCTGGGGTATCTGGATTTTCGCTTCGCATCTCAGCCGTGGCGGCCGGAGCATCCGAAGCTGGCGGCATGGTATGAGGCGTTTGCCCGGAACAAAGGGATGGCGGACACCGTGCCGCAGTAGGGATCGGGTCTATCGGTTGCATTGCAGCGGCGGGGCGGCTGCGTTGTTCACCATCGGGCGGACGATGCCCACCGCCCACCGTCGAGGGGTTTGCCGATGATCCCGGGTTCGTCCCGCAGCATCGGAGGCGTGATCGGGCGGGTCCGGTAGCGCCGCTTAGCAATCGCCCCCCGGCGCCATCAAACTCCACCGCTGATTTCAAAAACACGCCGTCGACTTTCGTCATCTCGTCCGTTTCCCAGTTCTCTTTTCCCGGGGACAATACCTCGAACACGACGACCGGAGAGGCAATGGTTAGGGCGCCACCGGGCTGCGTTGAGCAGGCGACGAACACGTCCGGTTTCCCAAGGGCGCCATCGACGGTCTCTATCGGCTGCTGAGGACCGTAGGGCCGGCAACCGGTGCCCGCGGGCAGCTTGTCGCGTAGTGCGCCGCGGAGATTCCACACGATGTCGTTGTGCCTGAGCGTCGCCGGGGCCATCGCCACCGGGCGGAAACCGTCGAACTCATAGTCGCGGTCTTCGGGCCGCGATTTGTTCCGGCAACGCCACGTCGAGATCCTCTATGCGCGAATAGCGAACCGAGACCTCACCGACAGGACTGCCGCACGCGAAGGCGTGGATGGCGGGCCTGCGCCC
>NZ_CAJATU010000125.1 GCF_903944925.1 uncultured Rhodopila sp.
GACCTCACCGACAGGACTGCCGCACGCGAAGGCGTGGATGGCGGGCCTGCGCCCGCCATGACGATAGCACAAACGGCCTGCGCGGAACCGTGCCGCGCACACCATGACGATGGGACAGATCGCTCCCACCCCTAATCGTCCAGGAAGCTCCGCAGCTTACGGCTCCGGCTTGGGTGCTTCAGCTTGCGCAGCGCCTTCGCCTCGATCTGGCGTATCCGTTCGCGGGTCACGTTGAACTGCTGGCCGACTTCCTCCAGCGTGTGGTCGGTGTTCATGCCGATGCCGAAGCGCATGCGCAGCACACGCTCCTCGCGCGGCGTCAGCGATGACAGCACCCGCGTCGTCGCCTCGCGCAGATTCGCCTGGATCGCCGCATCCAGCGGGATCACCGCCGCCTTGTCCTCAATGAAGTCGCCCAGATGAGAATCTTCCTCATCCCCAATCGGCGTCTCCAGGCTGATCGGCTCCTTGGCGATCTTCAGGACCTTGCGGACTTTCTCCAGCGGCATGCCCAGCTTGTCCGCCAGTTCCTCCGGGGCCGGCTCACGGCCGATCTCGTGCAGCATCTGGCGGCTCGTGCGTACCAGCTTGTTGATCGTCTCGATCATATGCACCGGAATCCGGATCGTCCGCGCCTGATCGGCGATCGACCGAGTGATCGCCTGCCGGATCCACCACGTCGCATAGGTGCTGAACTTGTAGCCGCGGCGATACTCGAACTTATCCACCGCCTTCATCAGGCCGATATTGCCCTCCTGGATCAGATCCAGGAACTGCAACCCGCGGTTGGTGTATTTCTTTGCAATAGAAATCACCAAGCGCAAGTTCGCCTCGATCATCTCCTTCTTCGCCCGGGCGCTGTCCCGCTCCCCGCGCGACACCGTCATGTACACCCGGCGGAACTCGGCTATCGGCAAACTGGCATCGTTCGCGACGGCGCCGATCTGCGCCCGCACCTTGCCGATATCGGTCGGGTGCTTAGCGACGAACAGCTTCCAGCCCTTGCCGGTCAACTGGCCGACCCGCTCCAGCCAGTTCGGGTCCAGCTCCGCGCCGCGGTAGTATTTCAGGAACTCCTCACGGTTGACCTTGCAGCCCTCCGCCATCCTCATGAGCTGGCCTTCCAGCGTGGTCAGCCGCTGGTTCAGCAGCTTGAGCTGTGTCACCAGCTCCTCGATGCGGTTGTTGTGCAGGCGCACCTGACCGACTTTCTCAACCAGTTCCTCGCGCGTCTTCTCGTAGCCCTTTTCCGAGCGCTGGCTCATTTCCTCACCGCTGGTGATCGTCTCCAGCCGGCGGTGCTGCATCTTGTGCAGCCGCTTGTACAGGTTCTCGATCTCCTCGAAGGTCGCCAGCACCTCGGGTTTCAGCTTCTCTTCCAGGGCGGACAGCGACATGCTGGGGCCGCCGTCCTCATCGTCGCCGTCCATGTCGTCGTTGGCGGGGAACGCGGCGGCGGGCGCATCGGCACCGCCTTCGACCGGCTCGGTAGCATCCGGCACCGGCGCGCCCGCGCCATCGGTGGCTTCCAGATCGACGATGTCGCGCAGCAGCATGCGCCCGGCCTTAAGCTGCTCATGCCAGGTGATGATCGCCTTGAAGGTCAGCGGGCTTTCGCACAGCCCGTTGATCATCATGTCGCGGCCGGCTTCGATCCGCTTGGCGATGGCGATCTCGCCCTCACGCGACAGCAGCTCGACGCTGCCCATCTCGCGCAAGTACATGCGGACGGGATCATCGGTGCGGCCGAGGCTGGCCTCATCGACGTTGCCGCTCTGCTCTTCTTCCTCGGCGTCGTCGGCCTTTTCGGCCTTGGCGGCGGGGGCTTCGCCTTCCTCGGATTCCTCGCTTTCGACGACCTGGATGCCCATTTCGGAGAAATTGGCCATCACGTCTTCGATCTGCTCGGAGCTGTTCTGCTCCGGCGGCAGGATGGCGTTCAGCTCATCGAAGGTGATGTAGCCGCGCTCCTTGCCCTTGGCGATCAGCCGCTTGACAGCGACCGTCGTGACGTCCAGCAAGGTTGTCTCGACTTCGTGTTCTACCGTGGCGGTATCGCCGGCAGCCAGGGGCTTCGTCGCCATCAGGGCACTCCTTCGTCGGACGGGTCGCGGCTGGCAATCGCCGGGACCCCTCTATAATTATGCATCCACAAGACCCACACCGTCGGGTTCGCCGCTTCGCACCTTATTGAACGCTTCCACGAGCGCACGCAGCCGGCGCTCGGTGTCGGCGGTCAGGTTCCTGTCGGCGTCCGCCCGGGCCAAAACCACTTCTTCGCGCAAATGCTCGACGTTGAGGAAGCCAAATATATGCCACCATCCCGCCTCCGCTTCGGCTGGCATAGCGTCCGAGCTTGCGCACGCGGGAAGAGGCATCGTGGCCTCCGCCAGGACGTGCTGAATTTCAGATTCTAATCCAGATTTCGTGAGGTGGTCCATCAGACCAGCAGAGTCAAGGGTTTCAGCGTTTTGAGACCATGAATCCATTGCGCTGCGGAGGCGCGCCAGGGGCGTATCGAGCGCCAGGGCGTTATACGCCTGGAACACCTCGTTCAACAAAAACGGATGCCGCAGCAGGATCGCCGTAAGAATACGTGTGCGTTCCGATGCGGTGCCGTCCTGATGCAATTGCGCGCGAGGCGCCCGCAGCACGGTCGCCGGAGCCGGGCCGCGCCGCCCGGGCCGCGCGCGGCTGGCGAAGAACCGGTCTAACAGCGCGCTGCGGTATTCTCCCGCCAGTGATTTGTCGCTGATCCGAGCGCAGGCCTCGATCAGGCGGGAGCGGAGCGCGGCGCGATGCTCCGGCGTCGTATCGCCCGCTTCGCCGCGCACCATGTCATACAGCGCTTCGGCCGGCGAACGCGCGATATCGAGCACAGACTGGAACGCCGAGGCGCCGGCCTTGCGCACCAGGCTGTCCGGATCGTCGCCGGACGGCAGAGTGCAGAATTTCAGCGACCGCTCCGGCGTCAGCATTGGCAGCGCCAGCTCCATCGCCCGCGCGGCGGCCTTCGCGCCCGCCGAGTCGCCGTCGAAACACAGCACCGGGCAGGGGGAGACTCGCCAGAGTTCGTCCAACTGGTCCTGCGTCAGCGCGGTGCCGAGCGGGGCAACGGCACCGGCAAACTGGGCTTGGGCGGCGGCAATGACGTCCATGTACCCTTCAACCACAATCAGCGTCGCGCCGTTGCGCACGCCCTCGCGGGCCAGATTCAGGCCGTAGAGGTTGCGGCGCTTTGAAAACACCGCAGTTTCCGGCCCGTTGACGTATTTCGGCTGCCCGGAACCTAGAATCCTGCCGCCGAAGCTGATGATCACACCCCTGCGATCGAAAATCGGGAACATTACCCGGTGCGAGAACAGTTCGAAGGTGCGACCGGTTTCCTCATCACGACGAATTAATCCCGCTTCGCTCAGTTGGTCGAGTTCGATCCCCTGCCGCGCCATGTCGGCGCTCAGCCCGCCGCGGTCGCCCGCCCAGCCCAGGCCGAAGCGGGCGATGGTTTCATCCGTAAGTCCCCGGCCGGCGAGATAATCTCGCGCGGCACGGCCCTCCGGCATGGCGAGCCGGCGCTGGTAATGCGCCTGCGCGGCCTGAAGCACGCCAACGATATCCAGCCGCCGCCTTTCCGCCTCCGCCGCTTCCGGGGTCGGCTTCGGCACCTCCAGCCCGGCTTCCGCCGCCAACTGGTTGACCGCCTCCATGAACTGCAGGCCCTGGCTCTGCATGACAAAGCCGATGGCGTCGCCGTGCGCGCCGCAGCCGAAGCAGTGATAATGGTCGTCGTAGACGTAGAAGCTGGGGGTCTTCTCGCCGTGGAACGGGCAGCAGCCCAACCATTGCTTGCCCGACCGAGCCAGCCGCACCCGCCGCCCGATGACCGCCGCTATCGGCGTGCGGGTACGAAGTTCTTCAAGAAAGCCGGCTGGCAGAGCCATCGAGAACCTGCGCGATCAGGCCGACAGGCGCGCTTTGACCAGCGGACCGGCCTTGGCCATGTCCAGCGACGCGGCGTGCTTCGCCTTCAGCGCGGCCATCACCTTGCCCATGTCTTTAATGCTGGACGCCCCGGTTTCCGTGACCGCGTCCGCAACCGCCTGTTGCACTGCCGCGGCGTCCATCTGCGACGGCAGGAAGCTTTCGATCACGGCGATCTCGGCTTCCTCCTTCGCCGCCAGTTCGGGGCGCTGGCCCTGCGTGTACATCTCCACGGATTCACGGCGGGACTTCACCATGCCGCGCAGCATTGCCACGATCTCCTCATCCGGCACCTTGTCGATGCCCTTGGGGCGGGACGCGATGTCGGTATCCTTCAGTTTGGCCAGGATCATGCGCAGGCTGGAGGTGCGAGGCGCATCACCGGCTTTCATCGACGCCTTCAACTGCTCGGTGAACTGCTCTCTCAGGCTCATCGTGGTCCGGGCTCCTGCTATTATAGCGACCAGGTCCGCGTCATGGTCCGGTCAAGCCGGGCCATGAAGCGGAGGGGCCGATATTCAAGCGTGCAGATATAATATAGCGATGGCGGACCGGGATACCGAATCGTTAAGCCGGGGACACCCAGTCTGCAGTTTCGTGATCGGGATGCTGGCGGCTGACAATGTCCCGGCTGCCATCCGGCGGGACTTCCGGCAGGGCGCCGGGCGCGACCAGTCCGATCCACGATAGACGGGAGGCGGCGCCGAAGACCTTTGTGGCGGGCGCCAACGCGGGGCTGTCGAGGCTTCCGGTGGTGACCTCGATCGCCTCGCCGTCCAGGAAGTGGAACGTCAGCGGCGTGCCGCAGGCGGCGCAGAAATGCCGCTCGGCGGCGCTGGAACTGCGGAACACCGCCGGCTCGCCGCGGGTCCAGGCGAAGCGCGGCAGCGGCACTTTCGACAGCGCGGCGAACGGACCGCCGACGGCTTTCTGGCACATGCGGCAGTGGCAGATCGTCGATTCCGGCGACTCGAACAGCGCATAGCGTACCGCGCCGCACTGGCAGCCGCCGGTCATCACGGGGTGGGTTTTGTACACTTTGGTTCCTCCTGGTGCGGAAGAAACTTCCCATTCAGACGAGGATCGGTTGCAGCGGGAAGTTTTTTCCCATATTCAGGTCACCATGCCGATCCCGATCGATCATATCATAGAACGCCTGGGTGGTGCGGAGGCTGCCGCGCGCCTGACCGGCGTTGGCACCGAGGCGGTGCGCAAGTGGCGCCAGAACGGCGCGATCCCGTCCCGCCATTGGCCCGCGGTCATCGCGGCCACCGGCCTGAGCATGGCCGATTTGCAAACTCCAACCGAGCAGGCGAGTGCACCCATGTCCGATGCGACCGAGTCCGTGCCCGCCGGGGCGACGGCATGTCTTGTGCTGGCCGACGGCGCTGTCTTCTGGGGCCGCGGCATCGGCGCTGTCTCCGGCGGGACCGCGCCGATTGGCGAGGTGTGTTTCAGCACGAGCATGACCGGGTACCAGGAAACGCTGACCGACCCGTCCTTCGCCGGCCAGATCATCACGTTCACCTTCCCGCATGTCGGCAATGTCGGCACCAATATCGAGGACATCGAGAACCCGGCGATCGCGGCGCGGGGGCTGGTGATCAAGCAGGACGTCACCGAGGCGTCCAACTGGCGATCAACGCAGGGTCTGGATGCGTGGCTGCGGTCGCAGGGTGTCACCGGCATCGCCGGGGTGGACACGCGGGCTTTGACGGTCCGCATCCGCGACGGCGGCGCGCCTACAGGCGTGCTGGCGTTTCCGGCGGATGGGAGATTCGATCTGGCGGCGCTGCGCGCTCAGGCGGCGGCCTGGCCCGGGCTGGAGGGAATGGACCTGGCGAAGGACGTTACCTGCCTGCAGTCCTATGGCTGGGATGAAACCACCTGGGCCTGGCCGGCGGGGACCGGGCGGCAGGTTGCGCCGAAGCACCATGTCGTGGCGGTGGATTACGGGGCGAAGCGGAACATCCTGCGTTGTTTGGCCTCGGCCGGGTGCCGGGTGACGGTCGTGCCGGCGACCGCGACGACCGAGGATATCCTGCGACACAAGCCGGACGGCGTGTTCCTGTCGAACGGACCGGGCGATCCGGCGGCGACGGGGGTCTATGCGGTCCCGGCGATCCGCGGCGTGCTGGAGGCCGCGGTGCCGGTGTTCGGGATCTGCCTCGGCCACCAGTTGCTGGCGCTGGCGCTGGGGGCGAAGACCTACAAGATGGAGCGTGGCCATCGCGGCGCGAACCAGCCGGTGCAGGACCTGGCGACCGGGAAGGTGGAGATCACCAGCCAGAACCACGGGTTTGCGGTCGATGCGGCGTCACTGCCGGACGGCGTGAAGGTGACGCACGTCTCGCTGTTCGACGGCTCGAACGAGGGGATCGCATCGACGGATCGGGCAGCGTTTTCGGTGCAGTACCATCCGGAGGCGAGTCCGGGGCCGAGCGACAGCCACTATCTGTTTGGACGGTTCGTGGAGATGATCGAAGGACGCAGCCGAAATAACGGAACTTATCCCTCATTGTCGAAAACGTCGTAAGAAGGGATAACTTTCATGCCCAAGCGCACCGACATAAAATCCATCATGATCATCGGCGCCGGGCCGATCGTCATCGGCCAGGCCTGCGAGTTCGACTACTCCGGGGCGCAGGCGTGCAAGGCCCTCCGCGCCGAGGGCTACCGCGTCATCCTGGTCAACTCCAACCCCGCCACCATCATGACCGACCCCGGCCTGGCCGATGCCACCTATGTCGAGCCCATCACCCCGGAAATGGTGGAAAAGATCATCGCGCGGGAAAAGCCGGACGCCCTGCTGCCCACCATGGGCGGCCAGACCGCGCTGAACACCGCGATGAAGCTGTTCGATAACGGCGCCCTCGCCCGCCACGGCGTCGAACTCATCGGCGCCAAGGCCGAGGTCATCGACCGCGCCGAAGACCGCCTCAAATTCCGCGACGCCATGGCCGAGATCGGCATTGAGTCCCCCCGCTCCGCCATCGCCCACACGATGGAGGAGGCCCGCGCCGCGCTGGCGATGACCGGACTGCCCGCCGTCATCCGCCCCAGCTTCACCCTCGGCGGCACCGGCGGCGGCATCGCTTATAATAAGGAGGAATTCGAGCAGATCGTCGGCGGCGGCCTGGAAGCCTCCCCCACCACTGAGGTGCTGATCGAAGAATCCGTGCTCGGCTGGAAAGAGTACGAGATGGAGGTCGTGCGCGACAGCGCCGACAACTGCATCATCATCTGCTCGATCGAGAACGTCGATCCGATGGGCATCCACACCGGAGACTCCGTCACCGTGGCGCCCGCGCTGACGCTGACCGACAAAGAATATCAGCGTATGCGCGACGCCTCGATCGCCTGCCTGCGCAAGATCGGCGTCGATACCGGCGGCTCCAACGTGCAGTTCGGCCTCAACCCGGCCGACGGCCGCATGGTTATCATCGAGATGAACCCGCGCGTGTCACGCTCGTCCGCGCTCGCCTCCAAGGCGACCGGCTTTCCCATTGCGAAGATCGCCGCCAAGCTGGCTGTCGGCTACACGCTGGATGAACTCAAAAACGACATCACCATGGTCACGCCGGCCAGTTTCGAGCCGACGATCGACTACGTGGTCGTGAAGATCCCCCGCTTTACCTTCGAGAAATTCCCCGGCACGCCCGCCCTGCTGACCACGTCGATGAAATCCGTCGGCGAGGCGATGGCCATCGGCCGCTCCTTCTGCGAAGCCTTGCAGAAGGGCCTGCGCAGCATGGAAACCGGACTGAACGGCCTCGATTCGGTTGATCCCCCCGGCGACGGCGGCCCCGACGCCTTCCGCGCCGCCCTGTCCACGCCTCGCCCCGACCGCCTGCTGATCGCCGCCCAGGCGTTGCGCGCCGGGCTGACGGTCGAGGACGTGCACGGCACAACGAAATTCGACCCGTGGTTCCTACGCGAACTCGAACGCATCATCGTCGCCGAACGCGACGTCGCGGCGAACGGCTTGCCGCGCGAGGCCGGGGCATTGCGCCGCCTGAAAGCGCTCGGCTTCTCCGACAAACGCCTGGCGCAACTCACCGGCAGGGCCGAGGCGGACATCCTGCACGCCCGTGGCGCCCTCGGCGTCACGCCGGTCTACAAGCGCATCGACACCTGCGCCGCCGAGTTCGCCTCCAAGACTCCTTACATGTATTCGACGTTCGAAGGCGGCTACGGCATACCCGTGTGTGAAGCCGATCCCACCGATCGGACCAAGGTGATCATCCTGGGCGGCGGGCCGAATCGCATCGGCCAGGGCATCGAATTCGACTATTGCTGCGTCCACGCCGCCTATGCGCTGCGGGATGCCGGGTTCGAGACCATCATGGTCAACTGCAACCCGGAAACCGTCAGCACCGACTACGACACCTCCGACCGCCTGTATTTCGAGCCGCTGACGGAGGAAGACGTCGTCGCGCTGATCCGGCGCGAGCAGCAGAACGGCACCGTCCTCGGCTGCATCGTCCAGTACGGCGGCCAGACGCCTTTGAAACTGTCACAGGCGCTGGCGCGGGAAGGCATCCCAATCCTCGGCACTTCCGCGGATGCGATCGACCTGGCGGAAGACCGCGAACGGTTCCAGCTTCTGCTGCAACGCCTCGGCCTGCTCCAGCCGGACAACGGCATCGCCCGGTCCGCCGATGAAGCCGAGGCCATCGCCGAACGCATCGGCTATCCGGTGGTGATCCGCCCCAGCTACGTCCTCGGCGGCCGGGCGATGGAGATCGTCTATGACCGCACCGGCCTGCACCGCTATATGCGCGAGGCGGTCATCGTCTCCGGCGACAATCCGGTTCTGATCGACCGCTACCTGAACGACGCCATCGAGGTCGATGTGGACTGCATCGCCGACGGCGAGAGCGTCTACGTTGCCGGGGTGATGGAGCACATCGAGGAAGCCGGCATCCATTCCGGCGATTCCGCCTGCTCGCTGCCGCCGTATTCCCTGTCCCCCGCCATGATCACGGAACTGAAATCCGAAACCGAGGCGCTGGCCAAGGCGCTCGGCGTCGTCGGGCTGATGAACGTGCAGTACGCGATCAAGGACGACACGATCTACGTATTGGAAGTGAACCCGCGCGCCTCCCGCACCGTCCCGTTCGTCGCGAAAGCCACCGGCGTCGCCATCGCCAAAGTCGGCGCCCGGGTGATGGCCGGGGCGAAACTGGCCACCGACTTCACGCTGGACGACGACTCGATCGCCCCACACGTCGCGGTCAAGGAAGCCGTCTTCCCGTTTGCCCGCTTCCCCAACGTGGACACCATCCTGGGGCCAGAGATGAAATCCACCGGCGAGGTGATGGGCCTCGACTCCAGCTTCGAGCGCGCCTTCGCCAAGGCGCAGCTTGGCGCCGGGGTGATTCTGCCGCTGGCCGGTACAGTCCTGCTGTCGATCAAGGACGCCGACAAGAAGGGCCTCGTCGCTTTGGCCCGCCGGCTGAACGACATGGGGTTCGCGATTCGTGCCACCCGCGGCACCGCCACCCGGATCAAGGACGCCGGCCTGCCCGTCACGGTGGTGAACAAGGTTCTGGAGGGGAGGCCGCACTGCGTCGATGCGATCCGCTCGGGCGAGGTGCAGCTTGTCATCAACACCGCCTCCACCCCGCAATCCGTCGCCGACAGCTTCGCGATTCGTCGCAGTTCGCTCACCCATGGCGTGCCGCATTATACAACTCTGGCGGGTGCTCGCGCCGCCGTCCATGCCATTGCGGCGCTAAAAGCGGGAACGCTTGAAGTTGCGCCGCTACAGTCCTACTTTCGCGGTTCGTTTTGAGGCAGGCGTCGCGGCCGGATTCCTCCGGCCGCGTCAGTCCGCCATGATCTACCGAGGATTGAGGACGCCGTGCAGAAGTTTCCGATGACGGCCCAGGGGCTGGTACGGTTGGAGGAGGAGCTACGGACCCTGCGCTCGCAGGAACGCCCGGCTATCATTCGCGCCATCGCGGAAGCGCGCTCGCACGGGGATCTGTCGGAGAACGCCGAGTACCACGCCGCCCGCGAACGCCAGTCCTTCATCGAAGGCCGCATCCAGGAGCTTGAGGAAATCGTCGGCGCGGTCGAAGTGATCGATCCGTCCTCCCTGTCCGGTTCCAACGTCAAGTTCGGCGCCCACGTCAAGCTGGTCGATGAGGAAACCGACAAGGAAGCGACCTACCAGATCGTCGGCGTGTATGAGGCTGACATCAAAGCCGCGCGCCTGTCGATCTCCTCACCGCTGGCCAAGGCGCTGATTGGCAAGAAAGTCGGCGATACCGTGTCGGTCCCCGCACCCGGCGGCGACCGGTCTTACGAGATCCTCGAAGTCAGGTTCCGCTAGAAGCGGGCGTCAGGCATATCACCCCCATGATCACGCTCGCGGACGTCGAGAAGGCGTCCGAGCGCATTGCCGGGCGGGTCATCCGCACGCCGATGCTGCCTAACCAGGCGATTTCCCGCGCTACCGGCGCCGATGTGTTCCTGAAGCTGGACAACATGCAGGTGACCGGCGCGTTCAAGGAACGTGGCGCGGCCAACCGGTTGGCGATGTTGTCTGACGACGAACGGGCCAAAGGCGTGATCGCCATGTCGGCCGGCAACCATGCCCAGGCGGTGGCACGGCATGCCAGCCTTCTGGGTATCGCCGCCACCATCGTCATGCCGAAGTTCACCCCTACGACCAAGGTCAGTCGCACCCGGTCATGGGGCGCCAATGTCCTGCTCGTCGGCGAGACCCTGGCCGAGGCGGCGGCGCATGCGCACGAACTGGCGGCTTCGGAGTCGCTGGTCTTTATCCACCCCTACGACGATCCGGGCATCATCGCCGGGCAGGGCACACTGGCGCTGGAGATGTTGCAGGATGTGCCCGACCTCGATGCGTTGATCATTCCCGTCGGCGGCGGCGGCTTGCTCGCCGGCAGCCTGGTCGCCGCCACCGCGCTGAGCCCGGTGATTGCCGTCTATGGCGCCGAGGTGGAAACCTACGCCCCGATGGCGCAGCGTCTGGCCGGCCGCACCGTATCCGTCGGCGGGGCGACGATCGCCGAGGGCATCGCCGTGCGCGATATCGGCGAGATCCCGTATGAGATGGTCCGCCGCCGCATCGCCGGCATCCTGGTGACTCCGGAACGCGCCATCGAGGAAGCCATCGGCCTGCTGGTGGAAGCCGCCAAGACTGTGGCCGAGGGCGCGGGTGCTGCCGGCCTCGCCGCGCTGCTGGCATATCCCGAGCGGTTCCGCGGCAAGAAAGTCGGTATTCCCGTCACCGGCGGCAATATTGACGCCCGCATTCTGTCCAACGTGCTGCTGCGCGACCTGCTGCGCGACGGGCGGCTGCTGCGGTTGCATCTGCAAATCCCGGACCGTCCCGGCGTGCTGGCCGATATCGCCGGCAAGATCGGCGATTCCGGCGGCAATATCATCGAGGTGTCACACCAACGCCTGTTCGCCGCGGCCTCCGTCCAAGCGGCCGAGCTGGAGGTGATGGTGGAGGCGCGCGATCCGATCCATGCCAATGCGATCGTCGAGGCGCTGGAGCGGAGCTATATCGTTCGGCGTGTGTAGTCGATAGCTCGTGCGCAAACAAAGGCGTGGATAGCGGACCTGCGCGCGCCATGACGGTAATGACGATCGTGCCGAAGCGGTCCCGTCGTTGCGCAGGGGATGAGGAATACAAGGGAGGCATCTGATGCCAGGCTCGGTTGTGCGCGTGATGGTTTGCGGCAGCGACAACGATCATGGTTCGACCTGGTTCGGCCCCATGTTGCCGGCGCCCGAAGATCCCGAGTCTCGCCCTATCGCCACCGCGGAGACTGACGACCCTCAGCATTTCGCGGAAAGGCTGATCAGCGAATCATTCGGCTATGACGTCGTTCTGCTGCTGGTCGACGGGCGCGCGGGCCTTCAGCCTGAGACCAGCCGTTTCGCGGCGATCGCGTCGGTGGCCGGCATTTCGCAGGCCATCGTGGCGGTTCTCGGCGACGACCAGGGCGCCTTTGAGTCGATTTCCCGGGCGTTCAATGCGCTCGCTCCGAAGCTGGCCTTCGAGCGGATCACGCCGATCCCGCTTGGCCTGTCCGAGGACGGCTCCGCGACCGAGGTAACATGGTATTCGGGACCGAGCCTGCGGCAGGTCTTGCTGGCGGCGGACGAAGCGCAGCCCCTATCGGAAAGTGCCGAACCGGCCGCGGCGGACGGACTCGATGCCCGTGTGGTCTGGACGCACGAGACGCCGTTGTTTCGTGGCCGCGCCTATCTGCTGCTGCTTGGCGGCCGTACGGTGACGGCAACGGTGATCGATATCTCCACGCGGCTGGACCCGGAAACGCTGGACGAGGTCAGCGTGCGGGAACTCGCGCAGGGCGACATCGGTCGGGTCTCGCTGTCCCTGACGCATCCCCTGGATTGCCACACCTACGCCGAGAACGCCGAACTGGGCGGCTTCCTGCTGGTCGATCGCCTGACGCGCAAGGGTGTCGGCGCCGGGTTCGTGACGGCAATCCGCGCCCGCAACGCTGACATCGTCTGGCACCAGTTGGACGTGGACAAGGCGGCGCGATCACTGCTGAAGGGCCAGAAACCGGTGGTGCTGTGGTTCACGGGGCTGTCGGGCGCCGGCAAATCCACCATCGCCAACCTGGTGGAGAAGCGTCTGCACGCGCTGGGCCACCACACGATGATCCTGGACGGCGACAATGTGCGGCACGGGCTGAACCGCGACCTCGGTTTCTCCGAAGCCGATCGGGTGGAGAATATCCGGCGTATCGCTGAGGTGTCTCGGTTGTTCGTGGAGGCGGGGCTGATCGTCCTGGTCTCGTTCATCTCACCCTACCGGGCCGAGCGGATGCTGGCGCGGGATCGCGTCGGCGAAAGCGAATTCCTGGAGATTTTTGTCGATACCCCCATCGGCGAATGCCGCCGGCGCGATCCGAAGGGGTTGTACGAGAAGGCCGATAGCGGACTGATCCGCAATTTCACCGGCGTGGACGCTCCGTATGAGGAGCCGGAAGAACCGGAGATCCGGTTGCGCACGCTGGAAGGTTCGGCCGAAGCGCTGGCGGATGAGGTCGTGTCGGCGCTGCGGTTGCGCGGGATTATCGCCTGAACCGCGCCTCTATCCGCGCATGATGTCCGGCCCGTCCGCCGATAGCCTGGAAGTCGCCACCGCCGAAGCCGCCGCATGCCGCCTGTGCGAAATGGCACTGCCGCTGGGCCCGCGGCCCGTCTTCCGGGTTTCTAAGACGGCCAGGGTGCTGATCATCGGCCAGGCGCCCGGCACCAAAGTCCACCTCACCGGCCTCCCCTGGAACGACCCCTCCGGCGATCGGCTGCGTGGCTGGCTGCAGATGGATCGCGAGGCTTTCTACGACGCATCGAAGATCGCGATCGTACCGATGGGGCTATGCTACCCGGGGCGCCTGCCAAATGGTGGCGATGCGCCGCCGCGGGCGGAGTGCGCGCCGCTGTGGCTGGACCGGTTCATCCGCCTGATGCCTCAGGTCCGGCTGACATTGCTGGTGGGGTCCTATGCTCTGCGGCACCGGCTGGGGAAGGGCGCTATGACCGATTGGGTGCGGGGGTTTCGCGAACTCGGGGCCGCCATCGTGCCTCTGCCGCATCCGTCGTGGCGGACGACGGGGTGGGAGCGCCGCAATCCGTGGTTCGAGGATGAGTTGCTGCCGGTGCTGCGGCAGGCGGTGACGATGGCGTTGGAGTAGCGGGAACCTGCCCCGCGCTTCAGCCGATTGTCCGGGCCAGTCGGCTTTGCCATCGTTTGGGTCACAGATCCGATGGGAACCGTCATGAGACACACCGTCCTGGCATGCTCCGCCGTGCTGTTTGCCGCTGCCGCCGTTCAGGCCGCGGAACCGGTTCGCATCGGTATCACCACCATCCTGAGTGGCCCGACAGCAGATCGGGGGCAGTCCGAGCAATACGGGGCGCAGCTTGCGCTCGATCGGATCAATCAGGCCGGCGGCGTGCTGGGGCGGCCGGTCGAAGCGTTCTATGCCGACAACGCCTGCAAGCCGGACGTCGGCGTGCCGGCGACCAAGCGGTTGCTGGAGCAGGAGCATGTGCCGGTCATCATCGGCGCACTGTGCACGCCGGTGACCCACGCGATCATGCCGCTGATGCAGGAGGCCAAGGTCCCGCTGGTCATCGCGACCTCCGCCGGGCAGGACTTCGTCGATGCCTCGGGCGCGGGCGGCAACGACTATGCGTTCAAGACCATCCCGTCCGAGGTCGATATCGCGCGTGGGCTGATCCGCTACCTGGCGATGCCGGGGACGATCAAGTCGGTCGCCGTGGTCGCGGAGACGGGCCGGTTCCCGGAGGCCAATGCGGTGGCGTTTGCCAAGGCCTCGCAGGATGCGGGAATCAAGGTTACCGCGAACGAGATCCTGGCGCCGGGCACCAGCGATTTTGCTTCGCTGCTGGACACACTGAAGGCCGGCGCGCCGGATGCCCTGCTGGTGATGCCGGGTTCGCTGACGCCGGGGTTCTTCCGTGCGTATGAAGCGTCCGGCTGGGAAGTGCCGATAAGCGGCAGGGTTGATGTCGGCGCCGCTCTGGCCGCGGTGTCCCCTGGGTTCAGGGCGGCAGGCGGGTTGTCCGGCCTGAGCAGCATCGTGGTGTTCTCGCCGCTGCTGGACCTGCCGGGGGTGAAGGATTTCGTCGAGTCGTACAAGGCGCATTACGGGCTGGCGCCGACGCAGCGGTCGTTCTTTATGTATGAGGCGACGTATCTTGTGGTTGACGCGATCCGGCGGGCGGGTTCCGATGAGCCGGCCGCGATCGAGCAGGCCCTGAAGACGACGGTGATGCCGTCACTGTTGGGCGGGACGTATACGCCGGACAAACAAAACCATGCCCACACGCCGTTGTTCATCGTCGGGGTGAAGGACGGGAAACCGGCTGTGGTGGCAACGGAGTGAATCGTTCTGATTTCAACAAGAAGACTCGCTGCTGATGCGAAAAGCCGCTGTTCGTAAGGATGCCGTAACGCAAATCTGATAGCGATCGGCACCAGTTTGGTCGGTCAACCGAATCGGATGAAACAGAAATATTTCCGAATTGTGTCCAGACTCGTCCCGATGGGCGCGGTCGGCGCAGCCCTGTTCCTCGGCTCAGCACTCCCAAACAGCGCTGCGGAGCGGCCGGCCCCGCCGGATATCCCGGTATCTCAACGACTCAAGGCCATTCGCGAAGCCGTTTTTGTCGTGGCCGGACCGGGCGAGATCTCCAGGCAGGCCAACCGTGACTTTCATCTCGTGTGGGCGAATCGTTGAAACAACTGGGGCCGGACGGTTGGCCGGCCGGGTTGGGGGCGGCCAGCCCGGAACAACTGGCGCAATGCCTGGCCAAACTGGAACAATTTTTGGCGAAACTGGTGAGAAAGCTGCGAAGCCGATAGCCAAAGTGACCGCCATGCCCGAGACAGAGTTGCTGGTCATCCAGCCAACCCCGTTCTGGAACATCGACTGCACTTATTGCTACTTATCCGAACGGAAATCGAAATCGGTCGTCTTGGGACAGACGCTGCTTAACCTGTTTTCACAGGTTTTCGCTTCGGGTTGGCTTGGCGATTGTCTTCCGGTGGTATGGCACGCGGGAAGCCTTTCGACGGCATCCTCGACCTGGAGCTGATCGCGACCCCGCCGGATCAGTCGCAGGTCGCCGACGGCTTCGTCCTGGTCAGCGCCATCCTGCCGCTCGAGGAGGGCCATCCGTTCGAGGGCGTGCGAGTCCGCGGATTCGAGAATGCCATCACGATCAAAGGCGTCCCGGGTATGGTGCGGGCGACCACCAGCGTCAATGACTGCCAGACCTGCCCGGGGAAGAGATTCGCGCCCGAAGGGAGCGCGGCGCAACCACAACAAGATCTTGTCCGCAAGGAAGATCTCCCGAGGCTACTCCGAACGATCAAGCCTCGGATGGCATCCGAGGCGCCGATCAAAATCCCAACCGCCTGACTCTCATGCCGGGCGACGACAACACAATTCTGGAGGCCTTCCGGGAATAGCCTTCAGTGTGGTGATCGAGGACGTTCAGCCGTGATCATTAAGGGGTCTTTCATCGGCCTCTTGCAATGGAATCTCGATTGGCAAATGCCGAAACGGCAGTTAGAAACGGAGTGAACTAAGGGGGACCGCAATGAGACGTCGTGTTTTGACCGTGGGCACCGCGATGGCGTATGGCTTGGCGCTTTCCACTGCCAATGCAGCGGTCACGCAGGATAATTTCCCTCCCAAGACCACTGCGGATCTGGTTGCTCTGTGTACTGCACAGCAGCAAGATCCACTGGCAGCGGCGGCACTCAACTTCTGTCAGGGCTTTGCCGAGGGAGCCGTTGAGATCGCGCTCAGCTACAGTGCCGCGGGGACGCAATCCCACCGGCCGTTTTGCCTGCCGGCGCCCGCGCCCACCCTCGACCAGGCGGCGAGCGACTTCGCATCATGGGCCGGCAGCGACCCATCGCGCCTGCAAAAGCCAGCCGTTGTCGGCCTGATGACCTATCTGATCGACCGCTACCCTTGCCCCCATGAGACCCCGCATCACTCGCACGGGTGATCGCCTCTCAAGTGCTAACCGATCGAGGGTACCGAACATGAAAAAGACGATGATGACGATCTTGGTCCTAAGCATCTCCCTTCCGGGGTGTGCCGATCTTACACCCGGGCAACAGCGCGCACTGACAGGCACGGCGATTGGCACGGCGGGCGGCGCAGCGATTGGCGCGATGGCGGGGAACGCCGCGCTCGGTGCCGGTATCGGCGCCGGTGCCGGTTTGGCCGGCGGCCTGCTGACCAATGCCTGGAGAAACAACCAGGACCGATCATTCCAGCAGGGTTTCCAGGCCGGACAACAGTCGCGCTGACATCGCCTTGTCATAACCTGTTTTGATTCGGCCCCGCGCTTGTCCCCAGCACGCAATCGTTACTGAGGATTGATGGCATAGTACGCAACATACCCGGCACTCTCGTGAACCTTCGGAGAAAAGGACACACTATGACGACGAGACGCGAGATCCTTGGCTCCGTTCCGGCGGCAGGGGCCGCACTCGCGGTGTCCGGGCGGTTCCTTCTCGACGGCGATGCCGCGCGCGCGGAGTCAACCGCGCCGCCTCCGGCCGGGCACTTCCATCCGAAAGGCAAAGCGCCGTCGAAATTCACCCTCGACGCGCTGCGCCAGGCACGGGCAACCCTGCCCTTTGCCGATACCCGCGACTTCGACGAGCAGAAACGCGGCCTGATCGCGCCGATGACCGAGTTGCAGATTCGGGCCGATGCCGGCCACGTCGCCTGGGACATGCAGCGGTTTCAATTCCTCGACCAGCAGGAGGAATTCGACAGCATCCACCCCTCGCTTCACCGCATCGCCAGGCTGAACAACAATTACGGGCTCTACGAGGTCGTTCCGGGCATCTACCAGGTCCGCGGCTTCGACCTTGCCCAGACGACTTTCGTGCGCGGCAAAACCGGGTGGATCGTCTTCGACACCCTGGTCAGCGCTGAACCGATGCGCGCCGCCTGGAAGCTGCTGCAGCAGCACGTGGGCGCCGGGCTGCCGGTCACGGCCGTGATCTATTCGCACTCGCACGCGGACCATTGGGGTGGCGTGCGGGGCATCGTGGACGAAGCCGACGTGCGGTCGGGCAAGGTCGCGATCATCGCGCCGCGCGCATTCCTTGAATTCGTCGTCTCGGAAAACGTCTTCGCCGGCAACGCAATGAACCGCCGGCTGTTCTATCAATACGGCATCCTGCTTCCGGTGAACCCCTATGGTTTCGTCAGCCAGGGGCTGGGGCAGGGGGTTTCCTCGGGGGCAACCGGCCTGATCGCGCCGACGCGCATCATCGAGCGGGACATCGAGGAATTCGAAGTCGACGGCGTGCGCATGGTCTTCCAGAACACCCCGGGGACCGAAGCGCCGTCGGAGATGAATACCTATCTCCCCGACCTGAAAGCGCTGTGGATGGCGGAAAACGTCAGCGCGACGCTGCATAATATCTACACGCTGCGCGGCACGCAGATCCGGGACCCGCTACGCTGGTCGAAATACATCAGCCAGGCGCTGTATCTTTACGGCCAGGAGGCGGAGGTGCTGTTCGCAGCGCACCATTGGCCGCGCTGGGGCAACGCGCGCGTGCAGGACATTCTGCGTGCGCAGCGAGATCTGTATGCGCACATGAACAATCAGGTGCTGCATCTGGCCAATCAGGGTGTGACCATCAATCAGGTCCACAACGTCTACGAGCTGCCCAAAAGCCTTCAGGCAAGGTGGGACTGCCGAGGCTACCACGGTTCGCCCGAGCACAACGCACGCGGTGTCGTCCAGCGCTATCTCGGCTTCTGGGACTGCAACCCCGCGACCCTCATTCCGCTATCGCCGAGCGAATCCGCGCCGCTGTTCGTCGAGATGATGGGCGGTGCCGAGCGCATCATGACCAAGGGCCGCGCGTTGCACGATGCCGGGCAGTACAAGCTCGCACAGGAAATCCTCAACAAGCTGGTCCACGCCGAACCCGGCAACCAGGCCGCCAAGGACCTGCTGGCCGATGTCTGGGAGCAAATCGGCTACCAGCAGGAAAACCCCGGTCTGCGCAACAGCTTCCTGGCCGGCGCTTATGAACTGCGGACGGGCATACCCGGCGGTGCGGCACCCAATTCCAGCAATCCCGACGTGATCCAGGCGATGACGACGGAGCTTTTCCTCGACTTCCTCGGCATCCGCATGGATGCTCGCAAGGCCGACGGATTGCGCTTCACGATCAACCTGGTCACGCCGGACAACGGTGAGAAGTTCATCGTTGAACTGGAAAACGCGACACTCACCAATCTCGCGGGCTTTCAATCAAAGACCCCGGATCTGACGCTGACGATCAACCGCGCGGACCTGGTGCAGACCATGATGGGCGTAAAGACCCTTGAGGCCCAAATCGCCGACGGCACCGCGAAAGTTCAGGGCGATGCCAGCATCCTGGGCAAACTTGCCGGGTTGATGGTGGAATTCGATCCGCGCTTCGAGGTGCTGCCGGGGACGAGGTTCCGGCCGGAGCAGATTGCGGCAAGCGAGCCTTTCCAGGCCGTCCCGACCAAGTCCATTCCCGAATAGGCGGACGACCACCCGGAAAAGCGCCAGGACGACACCAGCCAAAGCCTATCAGACCGTTCCGGTACGAACACGGTCGTCGGCTCGGGCAGTCGTCCCTCGGTTGGCCGGCAGCAGTTCTTGATAGTTTGCCGGCCGGGCAAGATAAGGCGGCGGTCGGTCTTGAATGTTATCGTGTTTTATACTAACCGGCAGTGAGTTTCACCCATCGGGCACGATCGCTTCTATTTGTCACGGCGGGCGCAGGCCCGTCATCCGCGCCTTTGCTTGTGCGGGCAAGAAGGCGCGGATGCCGACCTCCGTAGGCATGACGAGGCGGCGTGGCCGGAGAGGTTGGGGCGGCATCGGCGATCAGCGGCAGATGCACGGGGCTCGGATGCAACGCCGGATCAAGCAAAATAAGGAGTTATCGCTGCAACGTGATTTTAAGGGCCACGAAATTGTGTGCCACGCTACCCGGCAATACATGCTGCGTGAATACTCGGCGTTGCAACGCCCTGTCTACGGCCGCCATTTGGTACTGTACACTTTGGAACGTGGTGAATGGTTGTGAGACATCCGCCCCACACCCTCGCCGGCCGATTGCCATAGACTTCGTCCTTCAGCGGGCCAACGCAAAAGCGCTGTTCGATATCGCGACACAGGGAAACCGGTCGTGCAACCGGATACGAGAGGGGGAACGTGCGACCTTTATACGGCTTGCTGACAGCGTTGGGCTCTCTGCTTGTGGCCGATCCGGCGCTGGCGCAACAGCCGGCGGCTGATCAGCAGCCTATGGTTGAGCAACTCATGCGCACGCAAGATCGATTGCTGCAGAAAATCGACGAGTTGCAGAACCGGGTGGATCAGCTCGAAGGCCGGCTCAACACGGCGAAGCCCACACCTGCGCCAGGTCGGCAGGCGACCGCCGCGCCGCCTGCCAAGGCTCACCCGCGGGCGCCGCAACCCGCGCCACCGCCCGCGACGACCCCGGTGGCCAGCGCTCCACCAACCCCGCTCGCCGGCGCTCCGTCAGGCTCAGTCGCCGCGGCCATGCCGCCGGCACAGGCAGCGGTGCCGTCCGCCCCGACGGTCGAGCAATCCATCGCCGCCGCGCTCAACCCGAATATCCCCGGTTTGCAGCCGCCCGAACCGATGGGCAACCAGTACGAAAACGAGGACGCACTTCGCTCCGACCTGCCGGGCATAGCCATCCGCATTCCCGGGACCGAAACGGAGGTACGAACCTACGGCTTCGCCAAGATCTCCTCGTACTACGACCTGAGCGGCCGCAATCAGACCGATGCGCCAACCGCGCAGACCATTCCGCTTAATAACAGCGCAGCCGACGCCCAGGGCGGCGAGTTCGCCATGACCGCGCGCTACAGCCGCATCGGCGTCGATACCCGTTCGCTCACCGGCTGGGGCACGCTGGAAACCCGCATCGAAGGCGACTTTGCCGGCGGTACGACCACCAACGCCCAGTTCCGGATGCGCCAGGCCTGGGCTGAACTGGGCACCGAGCAATTCCGCGTGCTGGCCGGTCAGGCCAACAGCCTATGGAACGAGGGCGTCTTCGAGACCCTGCTCGACGCCACCAACCTCAACCAGTCGTTCATCCGCCAGGCGCAGATCCGGGCCACCGGCCGCCTCGCGCCGGGGCTGACCGGCATGGTCTCGATCGAGGCCCCCGACACCCAGTACACCTCCGTCGGCGGCGTTTTCACCCAGAACACGACGACGAACGGCGCGAGTCCGGCGTTCAACACCGCCCCCGATCTGCTCGGGCGGCTGACCTACCGCGATGACGGGCTGGTCGCCGAGGCACGCGGCATGCTGCGGCGGCTGTCGGTCCGCACCGCCGGCACCGCAGCGTCGCCGCCCAACCTGGACCTGAACGCCACCGGTTGGGGTTTCGCGGCAAATGTCGGCGTGCCGATGCGCTGGCTCTGGGACGGCTTCGGCGCCGATCAGTTGCTCGGTATGGCGTATTACGGCCAGGGCATCGGCCGCTACTTCGCGGGCAACACCTCTGGTCAGGACGCGATGTCGAATATCGGCCTGCCGGGCGTGGTTGGTGGCAGCCTCAATGCGCTGCCGACATACGGTGCCGTCGCCGCCTATCGCCGCTTCTGGACGCCGCAACTGCGCGGCAATTTCGCCTATTCCTACTCAAGGCAGGACTATCCGTCCTATGCGCTGGAGTTCGTGCCGGGTTCGGCCGCAGCACTCGGGCTGAACCGCGACATGCAGCAGGTCTTCGTCAACCTGATCTGGAGCCCGTTCGGCACAATCCGCGATGGCAGCTTCGGCAGTGGCGCCGTGGATGTCGGCCTGGAATACGTGTTCACCCGCCGCGACCTGTTCGGCGGTTCGGCCGCCGCCGGGTCAGCCGGTGCCGGATTAGGCGTCTCCAACCGCATCGTTGGTGCGGTAGTAGGGCGTTTCTGATGACAAGAACGATCCGGAGGAAACGCACATGAGTGCGACGATCGCGTCACGAAAGTCTTTTCTGCAAAAGCTGTTGGACGGGGTCGAGATCGTCGGCAATAAAGTGCCGCACCCGGCGATCATCTTCCTGATCATGTCGGCGATCGTCATGGTGTTGTCACAGCTTTTCTACATGCTGGGCACCAGCGTCACCTACCAGGTGATCGACCCGGTGACGCACCAGGTCCAGGAAACCACGGCCACCGTCAATAGCCTGCTGACGCCCGAGGGACTGCGCTTCATCATCACTTCGGTGGTTCGCAACTTCCTCGGCTTCGGCCCGGTCGGCGTGATCCTGGTTGCCATGGTCGGCGTCGGCCTCGCGGAAGAGGCCGGACTCATCGGCGCGATCATCCGTAAGATCGTCCTGGTGGCGCCGCGGCGGCTGATCACCTTCATCATTGTCGCGATGGGCGTGCTGTCCTCGGTCGCCTCCGACGCCGGGTACCTGGTGCTGATCCCGCTGGGAGCGGCGGCGTTCCTGAGCCTGGGGCGGCACCCGATCGCCGGCCTGGCGGCAGCGTTTTCCGGCGTCGCGGCGGTGTTCAACGTCAACCTGATCATCACCCCGGTGGACGGCGTGCTGACCGAGATCACCAACGACGCGATCCACCTGCTGAACCCGAACTATTCGCTGTATCTGACGGCGAATATCTATTTCTCCATCGTGTCGAGCATCCTGCTCTGCGTCGTCTGCACGATCATCACCGAGCGGGTCATCGAACCGCGGCTCGGACCGTACACCGGGGACGCGAAGGCAGAGGCCGCCGACGCCACCTCCGCCAACGAATCGGCAGGACTGCGCAACGCGCTGTTTGCGCTGATCGGATCGTTGGTCGTCATCGGCCTGCTGGCGCTACCGCCCGGCGCGCCGCTGCGCAATCCGGTCACCGGCGCACTCATCGGCGACTCACCGCTGATGAACAGCCTGATCGTCCTGATCGCGGGCGTGTTCTTCGCCACCGGCTTCGCCTATGGCCGCGGCGCCGGCACCATCACCAATCTGACGCAGGCCATCGCGTCGATCACCAAGACATTCTCCGGCCTTGGTGGCCTGCTGTTCCTGTTCCTGGTGATCAGCCAGTTCCTGGCGCACTTCAACTACAGCAATCTGGCTACGATCGCAGCGGTCAATCTGTCCGATGTCATCGAACACCTCAATATGCCGCCCTTGCCGCTGCTGATCGTGTTCGTGGTGGTGACTGCGCTGGTGAACCTGATTATTCCGGCAGCCATCGCGAAATGGGCCATCCTGGCGCCGATCTTCGTGCCGCTGTTCATGAAGCTGAGTGTCGCGCCGGCCATCGTGCTGGCGGCCTACCGTGTCGGCGATTCGCCGGGAAACGTGATCACGCCGCTGATGGCCTATTTCGGCATGATCGTTATCTTTGCCCAGAAATATCAGAAAGACGCGGGGGTAGGGACGGTGGTAGCCATGATGCTGCCCTATACAGCCGTCCTGTATGTTGTATGGACGGTGCTCCTCATCGTTTGGTACCTGTTCGGTATCCCGCTCGGCATATAGCAAAGGGTATTACAATCATGCGACAGGACCGGAACGAATGGCGCTCGCCATGAGCGACATAACCATCACCTTTGCGATCGTAATCGGGATCGTCGTGCTGTTCATCTGGGACGGCATTCCCGTGGTCCTGGTGGCACTTGGCACCGCGCTCGCCCTGTACTTCACCGGCGTGACAACCTTGCAGGAATCGCTGGGCGGCCTTGGCGATCCGGCGGTGATCTTCATCGCCTCATTGTTTGTCGTCAGCGCCGGGCTGGATGCGAGCGGCGTCACCGCGTGGGCCGGCCAGAACCTGATCGCCAAGGCGGGGGAGTCCCGTTCCCGGCTTCTGGTCCTGATGATGTCGCTGGTTGCCGTGCTGACCGCGCTGATCAGCGTCAATGGCGCCGTTGCCGCGCTGCTGCCGGTGGTCGTCGTCATGGCGGTGCGCCTGAAACGCGCGCCGTCGCAATTGCTGATGCCGCTGGTGTTCGCCTCGCATGCCGGCTCGTTGCTCGCCCTGACCGGCACGCCGGTGAACCTGCTGGTGTCGGAGGCTGCGTTCGACGCAGGTTATCCGGCGTTCGGCCTGTTCTCGTTCGCCGTTGCCGGCCTGCCGCTGATCGCCGGGACGATCGCCATCGTTGTGTTCTTCGGCCAGAAACTGCTGCCGACACGCAGCGGGCGGTCGCTGCCGCCCGATCTCAGCCAGCATGCGCGCACTTTGGTCGAGCAGTATCGGCTGGATGACGGTATGTTCCAACTGCGCATCCGCGCTTCCTCGCCCTATGTCGGCGCACCGGCCGAACGGGTCGAACTTGGCGCGTATGGCGGCCTGACGCTGGTTTCGGTGCAGGCGGCCGACGGAAGCGGCCGCGTGCGGCGGCCTGCCCTGGCCGAAGGCGACCTGCTCGTGGTCCGCGGCGATGCCGATGCCGCCGGTGCGCTCGCATCGGACAAGCACCTCGCGTTCCGCACCGCCGATGCGCCCGATGACGTGACGGGCACACTGTTCAACCGGAGCTCCGGCCTGGCCGAAGTTATCGTGCCGCCGCGCTCTTTCCTGATTGGCAAGTCGGTGTTTCCCGGCATGGTGACGCCGAGCGGTGATCTCGTGATCCTGGCCGTGCAGCGAAAAGGCCAGGACACGGGGCCGGATGAAACGACACTCGCGGCCGGCGACACGCTGCTTCTGCAAGGCACGTGGGAGGCGCTCGACCGGCATCTGAGCGACCCCGAGGTGCTGGTGGTCGACTCGCCGGAGCTTGTGCGGCGTCAGGCGGTGCCGATGGGCATCGGAGCGAAGACCGCGATCGCGGTGCTGCTGGGGATGGTTGTGCTGCTGGCGGCCAACATCTTGCCGTCTGTCATGGCCGGGCTGATGGCCGCCTTTGCCATGGTGCTGTTCCGCGTCGTGACGGTCGAGCAGGCCTATCGCTCGATCAATTGGACGACGGTGATCCTCGTTGGCGCGATGATCCCGCTGTCGACCGCGATGACCAAAAGCGGCGCGGCCAACTTGCTGGCTGACGGCCTGGTGCACCTTGTCGGCGAAAGAAGCCCGTATGCGCTGCTGGCAGGCCTGTTCGTCCTGACGGCGATCCTGGGGCAGTTGATCAGCAACACCGCGACGGCGCTGATAATCATCCCGATCGGGTTGGCAGCGGCCAAAACGATGGGTGTTTCAGCGCAACCGGTGCTTATGAGCATCGCGGTCGCCTCGGCCGGTGCCTTCCTGACGCCGGTGGCTACTCCGGTGAACCTGATGGTAATGAATCCGGGCGGGTATGTGTTCAGCGACTACTGGAAGCTGGGGTTGCCGCTGCTGATCATGTTCGGGCTGGTCGCTACTTTCATCGTGCCGCTGGTTTGGCGGTTCTGATCCGGGGGACCTCTCTTCACCGTCATCGCCATCTCCCGGCTTCGGCCCGGAGATTCCGGTAGGTCCAAGAAACGAATTGCGATGTTGGTCGTGGCAAAAACGAGGTTACCATATTGCAGACCAGCAGAATCACCGGCCTGCGCAGATCGGCCGCCTCGTCTGAGGCTCCCGCTATCGATTCCCCGGGTGTGGTGACCCCGAGGTCGTGTCATGGCCGGCACCGCTCGAGGGGCCGACCATGTTACGAAAGCAAGTGTTTCGGCAACCGACAGCCCGGCTCCGCCGCCGTTACGCCCCCGCCGCCGCCAACCTGCCGAGCAGCAACGCGTGCGAACGCGTCCCCTTGTGGAAACACGTCAGCTCGTATTTCTCGTTCGGGCTGTGGATCTGATCGTCGTCCAGGCCGAAGCCCATCATCAGCGAGTCGATCCCCAGCACGCGCTTGATTTGCTCCACGACCGGAATGGTGCCGCCGCTGCCGATCATCACCGCGGGCCGCCCGTATTCCTCCTGCAGGGCCTGCTTCGCCGCTTTGGCCCATAGCGTATTGGTGTCGATCTCGATACCGACCGCCATGCCGAAGGCCTGGAAAGACACCTGCATACCTGCGGGCAGGCGGTCGTTGACGAATTTCTGGAAACCTTCGAACACAGCCTGTGGATCCTGGCCCGGCACCAAACGGAATGAAACTTTCGCCGATGCCTCCGACGGGATGATGGTCTTGCTGCCCGGCCCGATATATCCGCCCCACATGCCGTTGATATCGGCGGTCGGCCGCGCCCAGATGCGCTGCAGCGCCGCCACGTCCTTCTCGCCGCCGGGCGACGACAGGCCAATGCCTTTCAGGAACGCACTTTCGTCGAAGCCCAGCGCCTGCCACTCCGCCGCCTGCTCCGGGCTGACAGAACGCACCCCGTCATAGAAGCCCGGCACCTGGATGCGGCCGTCCTTGTCGTGCAGTTGGCCGAGGATATGCGCCAGCACATTCACCGGGTTCAATGCCGAACCGCCGAACAGGCCGGAGTGAAGATCCATGCTCGGACCCTTCAGCGTCAGTTCGCAGTTGCACATGCCGCGCAGCCGCGTCGTCAGGCCCGGCGTGTTGATGTCCCACATGTTGGTATCGCTGATCAGCGCGAAGTCGGCGCCGAGCGCGTCCTTGTTCGCCTTCAGGAAGGGTTCGAGGTTCGGGCTGCCGATTTCCTCTTCGCCCTCCATCAGCACGATGACCGGGGCCGGGATGCCGCCGCCGGCGGTCTTCCAGGCGCGCAAGGCCTCGATGAACATCATCGACTGCCCTTTTGCATCGACGGCACCACGCGCAACGATGCGCTTGCCGCGAGGACCATCGACAAGCTGCGGCTCAAACGGCGGGCTGTTCCACAGTTCCAGCGGATCAGCCGGTTGCACGTCGTAATGTCCGTAGAACAGCACGCGCGGCGCCTTGGTGCCGGCCGGCCCCGGATGCGTGCCGAGCACCACCGGGTGCCCGGGGGTCGGGATGATCGCGACCTTGAAACCGAGTTCCGCAAGCTGCGCGCGCAGCCATTCGGCCGCGTGCTGCACGTCGTTCTTATGGTCGGGCGCCGTGCTGATGCTGGGGATTCGCAGCAACTCGAACAGTCGCTCGCGGGCGTGGTCCAGGTCTGCATCGACGCGGGCGAGCACGTCCCCGACGGCGCCGTCCTGAGCAACTGACATGGCGGACTCCTCCTTCTATGGCGGCAACTGATTTGCGCCGCATGCTGGGACACAGCTTACTGCGAAAAAAGATGTATGATAAGTCCTTATTCTTGCGGTTAATCAGTTGATACTGGGATCATCGGCACGGTGCCGGGACGCTGTGCCGGTTCGTTTTTTATGGCGCCGTCTTAATGGGACTGCACCCGGAGCGGTCCACGCGCTATAAGCGATCAACGGCTTTCAGGAATGAAAATGCAATCTCCACGGATAAAGACTCCCGCTTCACCGGCGCCAACGCGTGAGCCGGTGCTTATCGACCTCGCGCTGCAAGGCGGCGGCTCGCACGGTGCCTTCACCTGGGGCGTCCTGGACCGGTTGCTGGAGGAGCCTTGGATAAAGATCGACGGCATCTCCGGCACGTCCGCGGGTGCCATGAACGCGGCGGTGATGGTGGACGGCTACGCCGCCGGCGGACCCGAGGGCGCGCGCAAGGCGTTGCACAATTTCTGGCACCGCGTCGGCATCGGCGCGCAACTCAGCCCGTTCCGGCGATCCATGATCGACATGCTGCTTGGCCGTTGGTCGCTCGACCATTCGCCGGTCTATCTCACCATGGACGTGTTGGGACGCTTGTTCTCGCCCTACGACCTGAACCCGGCGGGGACCAATCCGCTCACCCCGATTCTCGCCGAGTGCGTGGATTTCGATCGCCTGAAGCAGGCGCCGATCAAGCTGTTCATCTCGGCGACGAATGTGCACACCGGCCGCGGCCGGGTGTTCCGCAATGCCGAGATTACCCCGGACGTGCTGCTCGCCTCCGCTTGCCTGCCGACGATGTTCCCGGCGGTGGAAATCGACGGTGAGAGCTATTGGGACGGCGGCTACTTCGGCAACCCGGCGATGACGCCGCTGGTTCGCGAATGCCAGTCGCTGGATACAATCCTGGTGCAGATCAACCCGATCGTACGCACCGAAACGCCGAAGACCGCTCGCGCCATCCTCAACCGGTTGAACGAGGTCGCCTTCAACGCCGTTCTGATGAAGGAACTGCGCATGATGGCGCTGATCCGGCAAATGCCGATCTCCGACGTTCCGGAACTGAAGATGCTGGCGGCGATGCGCATCCATCGCATTACCAGCGAGACGCTGACGGAACTCGGCTCTTCGTCAAAACTTAATGCGGAATGGGCTTTTCTGACGATGCTGCGCGATGAGGGACGCAAGGCAGCCGAGGGTTTCCTCGAGGCGCATGGCGCCGACCTGGGCGTCCGTTCCTCGTTCGATCTGGAGCCGTTGCTGCACGGGCTGTAGCGTTGCGGGCTGATCTTCGAGCCAATCGCTATGGCGGGCGCAGGCTCGCCATTTACGATGCGCGCAGCAGATCGTTCAATGTGCCGGACCGGGAAACAATCGTCGCTTTCCCCGACAGCCGCGCACCGGCGCGCGAAGCGGCGCGCAGATCGCTCGGGCTCGTTTCGAACTCCTGCCGGAATGCCCGGCTGAAGCCCGATGCGTCGGCAAAGCAGAACTCCTCGGCAATGGTGGCAATCGGCTTGTCCGTCGAGGGATCGCACAGGATCGCATAGGCTGCCAACAGGCGCTGGCGCTGGATATAGCGCGCAACGCCGCCCTCGCTCTCCAGCAGCCGGTAAAGCTGAGACCGCGAGGTGCCGATATAGCGGCATAGCAGCCTCGGGCCGAGTGCCGGGGATCGCAGATGCTTGCGGACGGCGCAACGCACGCGCTCCAGGCGGCCGAGGTCTAGTTGCTCCGTCGCTTCCACCATCCGGTCCGGTGTCGGCGCGACGCAAGCGGCAACCATGGCGCAGATCGCATCCTTCAACCGCGGCAGGTCCTCGGCCGGGATGTTCGGCAAGCGGCGTTCGAGCATCAGCATGTAGTCCGCCAGCAGCGTGCCCATCGCGGTGTCCACGGCTGCGCCGCGCGCGGCATCCAGGATGGGCGCTATATCGCTGAAATCGTCGCGCGACAGATACAGATGCAGGCGCTCATCCTGGTCTCGCTGGCTGATCAGCTCATTGCCGAGCGAAACGACGAACGGAACACCGGGTGGCGCCTTGAACTCCCGGCCGCCGGATATCATGGAGCTCGTTGTATGGCGGCCGATGGTGATGACCCAGGGGTCAAGCGGATTGCGCCGTATCAGCGTCTTTGTCCGGGTCACCCGAACCGGGGGAGCCGTGACGCGACCGAGCGCGCAACCATCCAGCGGCCACATCTCGCTCGTGGCACGGAAGCCATGCCCTGGCGGCACGTCGGTTTCGACATCGAAAACGCGATCGAACCAGCTCTGCCACGCCTCATATTGGTCGGCCGCAGGCGCATCGGCAGTGTCGAAGCGTTCTGGTTGCATGATCTCACTGTGGGTTGTGGGCCAGCCCTGGTAGCACATGCACGGAGACGCCGCGTGCCTCCGATGCACGCGAATCATGAACACCAGACTGGAGGGATTTTGAACTGTCAAGTTCGTGAGCGACGGAACCGAGTCGGCTTTCGGCTCAATTCCGCCACTTCAGCAGTGCATCCCCAACCCGCTCGACGCGCAGGCTTTAAGCGGCAGCCGATGCCACCTGCTGCACGCCTTCGAAGGCGGCCTGGAGCTGGTGTTCCTTCGTCTCGTCGAAGGAACTGCGCATGATCTTGCCACCGCTGCCGGCCAGCGCCGCGGCGATCTTGTCGGTCGTCATCTTGCGGATCAGCAGGAACAGGGCGGCGTTGCCGGACTGGAGCGTTTCGCCGACTTCTTTCATGAAATCGTCATTGATTCCGACATCAGTGAAGCGGCCGCCGAGCGCGCCCGACGCGGCACCGATCGCGGCACCGGCCACCGGCATCAGGAACAGCAAGCCGATCAGCGAGCCCCAGAACGCGCCCGACAGGGCGCCGGCCTTGGTCGGGGAATAGAGTTGGTTCAGCTTGACGTGGCCTTCGGGACATTTTGTCACCACCACGGCATCGCCGAGTTCGATGAGGTATTCGGTCTGCATCGCCAGCAGTTTCTGGCGAATTTCGTCCGCTTTCTCTTCGGTCGGGTACTCGATCACCAGCAAGTCGGACATGGGTGCCGCCGTTCTGTTGTTGAAGGTGGTGCGTCGCGTGGTGCGGTCTGGCCGCGTTCACGCGACGCTTTGAGGTATACAGCCGATCAGCTATTAATAGCCAGCGTCGTGGTGTCGAAGTTGACCGGCTCTATTTTGCCGTCAGCCAGTTTGACGACTGCGACGCCGCGGCCAAAGTCCAGGGCCACAATGCTGCTGGCCGGGTGCTTCGCCTTGATGCTGTTGAGCAGTATGGTGGTCAGCACTTCCGAGACGGTGTTGCCGTTGACGGCCCGGGCTTGCACCTCGGCCCGCTTCTCCGCCGACAGGCCGGCAAGCTCCGCCTGCTCGAGGGTGGTGGCAACCTGCGCATAGGCGGCGGATACCATCAGGCCGGCTGTCGCAACGGCTGCAGCGAATAATGTCTTGTTGCGCGTGTTCATGGTCGTTTTTTCTCCACCTGACCGGGGAAACAACATCACGATTATTCTGTCCGGCACGACCGGTGCCGCCAGACGTGCAACTTTTAACAACGTTCGAAGAGCCTTGGATGGGCCGGAAGTCCCACCGTCATGACAGTGCGTCCCAATCGCGGAACGTTGTTTTTCTACCGCAGCGACTTGAACCGGCAAAATAGACCCATGCGGATGGGATCACGATCCCGATATTACACCCGGACCAGCATAAGCGCCGCCAGGATGGCCGAGATTGCCAGCAGCGACAGCACAGCGACAGGCCACTGCCGCAGCGCGCCGTCCAGCCATTCCAGGGCAGCGGCCGTTCGGCCGGCGACACGTGCCACCCGCGCAGCGACCAGCATGACGATGTCACCGTCCGGCACGCGCGGCAGGCGGCTGCCCCAGGGCCGCAGCCCGGCCGCGAGTGTGGCCCCAACCACCACCGGCCAGAGCGAGGCCCAGAGCGAAGCGGGCGACAGCGCATAAGCAACCGATCCGCTCATGACCATCAGGTACAGCGCCCAGGGCACGACAACCGATGCGGCGGCAATCATAAGCCAGGACCAGCGCAACCGGCCGTGCAGCGCATTCGGCGCGACCGCCTCGGGCAGGGCGGCAAGACGGAACAGGAAGTGCGTCATCAGCAGCGCCGTCGCCAGCGAGGACAGGATTCCCAGCGTGCCGGCCCAACCGTCGCCCAGCACCGGCTTGATGGCGAGTTTCGCCAGGGCGCCCCCGGTGAGCGGAAGGCCCGCCAGACCGAGACCCATGATCGCGGCGGGCACCAGCACCAACCACGTGCGGCGGGGGCCCGAAAGCGGCGCCAGACCGACTCCGAGGAACAGCCCGCCTTTCACCAGCGTGTGGTGCGCTGCGTAAAACGCCACGATCAGCGCGAGATCCGCGTTCGGCGCACCCAGTCCCATGCCGAACACGGCGGCGATGACGCCCATCTGGCTGATGCTGGAAAACGCCAGCACCATGCGCGGATTGGTCTGCGTTACTCCAATCAGCACGGCGTAGAAGGCGGAGATGAACCCCAGGGTGGTCAGCACATTACCCCAATCGGGCAATGCCAGGCCCAACGGCAGGAACCGCAGCAAGCCGATGGCGCCGGCTTTCACCGCGGCACCACTCAGCGCCGCCGCCGCCGGTATCGGCGCCGTGCGGTAGGTGATCGGCATCCAGACATGGAACGGCACCATGCCCAGCTTGACGCCGAAGCCGCCGATGATCAGCGCCAGGATGGCGTTGCGCCAGGGCGAGACGGCCAGCGCCGCCACCGCATCGCGGATCAGCAACCCATCGCCGGGCCCGGACGCTGACCCCGACTGGGCCAGCATGACGAAAGCCATCAGCAGCAGCGCCTCGCCGAACACCGCCAGCGCCACGTAGATCAGTCCGACCTTCTGGGCATCGGCCGCGCGGCCCTCGATGATCAAGCCGTAGGCGGCGAGGCTGACCATGGAGAACAGCAGGTAGAAGCTGACCAGGTCGGCGGCCATGAATACGCCCAGGCTGCCGGTCAAGGTCAGCAGCCACCACTCGGCGATGCGCCCGCGCCGCGGGTCATCCCGCAGCCAGGCCGCGGCATAGACTCCGGCGGCGATCCACAGCAGCGCCGCAACCCCCAGCAGGATGGCGGAGGGCAGATCCAGGCTGAGCCGCAGGCGCAGCAGAAACGGCGGCAGGTCGAGCGACGCCTCCGGCGCGAACAGCGCTGCGCCAAGCCCGGGCACCGCGGCGACCGACAGCCAGTTCGACATGCGATAGCGCAGCGTCTGCGACAGGCAGGCGAACAACATCGCCAGCGGCAGCAGCAGCGTGGCGGCCAGCCAGATCATGCCGGCCACGCTGACCCCGCGTCATGCCGGCGCAGGTCGGCATCCACGCCTTTGCTGCGGCCTCCACCGCATAAGGCGTGGATGGCCTGCCTTCGCAGGCCATGACGATCAGGGACGCCTGCCATGACGGTGGAAGCTGGCATCACCTCACCTCCGCCGCTTGGGTGGTGCGCCCCACCTCGAGCAGCGCGGACGGACGCAGCGGCATCAGCCCCAGCAGCAGCGCGCAGATGGCCAGCCCCAGGACGATCGCCTGGCGCGGCCGGGAGATGCGGGCGGCCAGGATCACGGGCGCGGCCCCGCCGGCCAGCGCCGGTGTCAGCACGCGGAACATGTAGCCGGCGGCGAGCAGCCCTCCGATCATGATGACCACGGCCCACCACCACTGGCCCTCGCCGATGGACGCGGTCAGCAGCATCGCCTTGGCGACGAACCCGCCGCTCGGCGGCAGGCCCATCAGCGACATGCCGGCCAACCCGAAGGCGAACATCACCACCGGCAGCGCCCGGCCGAGGCCGGCGAAGCCGGCGATGCGGTCGTGGCCCAGCGCCTCCCCGATCAGGCCGGCGGCCATGAACATGGCGGCCTTGGCGACGGCGTGGGCGACCAGTTGCATGATGCCGCCGGTCCAGGCGAGACGCTCCCAGTCTCCGGCGGCGCCGGCCAACGGGAACAGGAAGAACAGGTAGCCGATCTGCGCCACCGTCGAGTAGGCGATCATCAGCTTCAGGCGCTCCTGCCGCAGCGCCAGCACGCTGCCGACGATGATCGCGGCGGACCCCAGGGCCGCCATGAACTGCGCCGCGCCGTCGCCGGCAATGCCCGGCAGCGAGTCGAACCACAGGCGGACCATCAGGATGAACGACCCCTTGACCACCAGCGCCGAAAGCAGCGCGCTCGCCGCGGCCGGTGCGCCGGCATGCGCGGGTGGAAGCCAGAGGTGCAGCGGGAACAGCGCAGTCTTGGCGGCCAGGCCCGCCGTCATCAGCGCCAGCGCGACGAACACCACCGGCTCGGGCCGCGCCAGGCGCGACAGCAGGACGATGTCCAAGGTGCCGTAGCCGCCGTACAGCAGCGCACAGCCGAGCAGGTACAGGATCGAGCCGATGAGCGCGAACAGCATGTAGCGCAGCGCGGCGGCCAGCGTCTCGGGCTTGCCCTCCAGCGAGACCAGCGGGACGGCGCTGAAGGTCAGCAGTTCCAGCGCGACATACAGGCTGAACAGGTCGCCGGCGAGCCAGACGGCGTTCAGCCCGGTCCAGACGCCCATCAGCATGATCCAGAACACCAGCGGCGCGCGGCGCTCAGGGGTGCCCGCGGGCTGCACATAGGTGGCGCGGGCGAACAGGCCGATGGCGCCGATGACCAGCGCGCTGGTCAGCAGCATGAACGCCGACAGTCCGTCCGCCCGCAGCGCGATGCCCAGCGGCGGCGCCCAGCCGCCGATGATGTAGCTCAGCGGCGCTCCGGTGCTCCAAAGCGTGCCGGCAATTGCCAGCGCGATCGCCGCACCGCCGGCGATGACCGCCATGGCGACCCGTTCGGCGCCGCGTCCGCCGGCCGCCAGGGCGAGCACGACACCGGCGGCCGGCAGGATGATTGCCAGCACCAGAAGGGCAGCGGGCGCGATCACACGACGTCTTTCGGTGCGGGCTGCTCCAGCGTGGTGCGCCCGGTCTCCTGGTAGACGCGCAGCAGCAGCGCGACGGCGAGGGCGGTGGCCGAGAAGGCGACGACGATGCCGGTGATCACCATCGCCTGCGGCACCGGATCGCCGCCCAGGCCGGCGGCGGCACCGCGGCGGGCGATGACTCCGAACAGCAGGAAGGTGCCGCTGCCCAGCAGGTTCAGCGCCAGGATTTTCCGCAATGGCTGCGGGTTGACCAGCGCCCCGTACAGGCCGGCGCCGACCAGCACGGCACTGCACAGGCCATACAGCGTTGCCGGCGTCATGGTTGCCGCTCCGGCGGTCCGGCCACCAGCAGGCCGAGGATCACCGCGATCGACAGCGTCAGCACCGACTCCACGGCGATGATCAGCGGCTTGGCGATGCTGTCGGGGTACGACAGGAAGCCGTTCGGCAGGGCGAATCCGGTCAGGCCGACGGCGATGAAGGCGGCGGGGCCGACGGTGACGCAGAGCCTCACCCACGGCCGGCTGATCGCAGGCGCGTCGCGCAGCCCCGCGAGCATCACCAGCAGCCACATCGCCGCCAGGATCGCCCCGCCCTGGAACGCGCCGCCTGGATCTGTTGCGCCAACCCACAGGATGTAGACGGCGACCACGATGCCGATGGGCGGCAGCAGCCGGGCGAGCAGAATCAGCGCCCCGTTGGTGGGTTGGATGCGCGAGGGCCCGGGGATGCCGCCCCAGTAGCGGTCCTTCGCCAGCGACCAGATCCCCATCAGCGCCAGCAGCAGCACCACCTTCTCCAGCAGCGTGTCCAAGGCGCGGTAGGCGATCAGCACGCCGGTCACGGCGTTGCCCATCCCCAGCCCCGGCAGATGCTGCACCGCCTGATCGGCGAGGCTCGGCGCCGGGCCGGTGGTCCACAGCACCAGGCCTGCCAGCGCCGCCGTGACCAGCCCCGACAGCAGCAGCGCCAGCAGGCGCAGCGGCAGGGCAGGGGGGGGAGCCTCGGTTTCCGCGGACCGAAGCCGCACCGACGCAGCGATCAGCACGGCGCCGGTAACACCGCTGCCGACGGCGGCCTCGGTCATCGCCACGTCGCCGGCAGACAGGCGCAGCCAGGCCAGCGCCAGCAGCAGGCCGAACGCGACGTAGCCGACGACCGCCGGGAACGCCCGCGACGCGGCATTGATCCAGAAAGCGAGGCCCAGCACCAGCAGCACCAGCGCCGCGTCCGCCAGCAGCGCGAGGCTCATGACGGGCCGCCATCGCGCCACGGCCGCCAATCGTCATGGCCCTGCCCCGGCTTGTCCGGGGTATTGTCCGGGCCACCTATGCAAGCACCTGCCGCGAGAGGGGGCCCGGACAAGCCGGGCCATGACGAGGGGGCGACCCACGACGAGGGGGCGACCCATGACGAAGGGGCGGCCCATGACGAGGGGACGGTGACGGTCGCTCTCATCGGCGTCATGACCCGCCGCCGCGCCAGACGGCGCGGGCTACAAGCTGGGTGACGGTCGCACCCGCGAGCTGGGTCAGCACCCAGACGGCAACCAGCTTCAAAGCCGCCAGCACGCTGTCCACTTGCGGCAGCAGCCCCAGCACCACCAGCCCGAGGCCGAGATTGTCCGCCTTGGTCAGCGCATGCAGCCGGGTCATCGAGTCCGGAAAGCGCAGCAGCCCCACGGTGCCGGCCAGGAAGAACACGGCGCCCAGGGACACCAGCACGACCGTGGCGATGTTCCCCACCAGCATCACGAAGAGCCGCCGCTATGGACGAACATCACCGCCGCGAAGGCCGCCAGCAGCGCCAGGGTCAGGGCGACATCCACCGCGCCGGGCAACGCGGTCGCCGTCCCCAGCAGCAGCAGCGCGGCAATGCCGCCGGTGCCCAGCAACTGCGCCGCCATCATGCGGTCGATATCGGCCGGCCCGCGCAGAACGCGCAGCAGGCCGACGGCCACCATCAGCAGGATGAAGACCGACGCAGCAAGCAGGAACTCAGTCATCGCGGTAGCCCAGCATGCGTATGAAGCGGTCTTCTTCCCGCGCCATCTGCTGCGCGACGGGCTGGGTGACGTCGAGGCAGTGGATCAGGATATCCCCGCCGGCGTCCGCGGTGACCGGCACGGTGCCCGGCATCAGGCTGGCATAGGCGGTGAAGGCATCGCGCGCTGCACCCTCGGGCAGGCGGGGCGAGTAGGGGACCGTGTCAACGTTCAGCGGCAGCCGCGGATCGAACACCCGCATGGCCACATCGATGCCGGCCAGCAGCGACTGGCCGGGGAAGCGCAGGATCAGCATCGCCAGGTCCGGCAGGGAAACCCTCGGGCCAGACGGCGGAGAAAGACTCAGGCTGACCCAAGTGGCCGCGGCGACGGCGACGGCAGCAGCCGGCAGGTCGGCCGGATTGACTCCCGCCAGCACCAGCCATAGCGCCAGGAACCCGCCCGCCCGCAGCAGCACCGCCGGCGCGTTCATGTCCTGGCGCTCTCCACGGGGGCGACCTCGGTCCGCGGCTCCTTGATGCGGAACCAGGCGACATACAGCGCCGGCAGGAAGATCAGCGTCACGATCGTCCCGACCAGGAAGCCGCCCATGATGGCGAAGGCCATCGGACCCCAGAAGATCGTCGCCGCGATTGGAATCAAACCCAGCACGGTCGACACCGCCGTCAGCATGATCGGCCGGAAGCGGGAGACGGTGGCGTCGATCACCGCGACCCAGGGCGCCTTGCCCAGGGCGCGTTCGGCCTCGATCTGCTCGACCAGGATCACCGCGTTGCGGGCGATCATGCCGATCAGCGCCAGGATGCCCAGGATGGCGACGAACCCGAGCGGCTGGTGGAACAGCAGCAGCGCCGCAACGACGCCGGTCATCGCCATCGGCACGACGATCAGGCACAGCGCCAGCATGCTGAAGCTCTGCAACTGGATCATCAGGAAGGTGATCATCAGCAGCAGCATCAGCGGCACGACCGCGATGACCGAGGCCTGGGAGTTCGCGCTCTCCTCCACCGTGCCGCCCACCTCGATCCGATAGGGCGCCGGCAGGCTGGCGTTCAGCTTCTCAACCTCGGGCGCCAGATGCGCCACCATCGCCTCCGGCAGGTTGCCCGGCGCGACGTCGGCCTGCACGGTCAAGGTCGGCACCCGGTCGCGGCGCCAGATCAGCGGGAATTCCTGGTCGAAATCGAAGCTCGCCAACTGGCTCAACGGCACCGTCCGGCCGTTCGGCAGCGGCAGTTGGACATTGCGCAGCGTTGCCAGCGAGACCCGCTGCTCATCGTTGGCACGCGCCACGACATCGACCAGGTAGATGCCGTCGCGCAGTTGCGTCACCGTCGTGCCGGTCACCACCGACTGCAGCACCGCGGCCAGCGCCGCCGAACTCAGGCCCAGCAGCCGCGCCTGGTCCTGGTCGATGTTGATGCGGACCCGCCGCGCCGGCTCCATCCAATCGTAGTTCACATGAGTCGCGTTCGGATCGCTGGAGACGATCCCCGCGAGCCGCAGCGCGATGTCGCGCACCTGGGAGACATCCGGCCCGGTGACACGGTACTGGATCGGCCAGCCCACCGGCGGCCCGAGACCCAGCGGCGAGACGCGGGAAATGGCGGCGGGGAACTGGTTCGACAGCACTTCCTCCAGATGGTTCTGCAGGCGTTTGCGGGCCGCGACGTCCTTGGCGATGACCACCGCCTGGGTGAAGAAGTCGTTCGGCAGTTCCACCGCCAGGGGCAGGTAGAAGCGGATGGCGCCGCGGCCGACATAGGTGCTCCAACTGGCGACATCGGGGTCGGTTGACAGCACCTTCGACAGCCGCTCCGCCATGTCGTCGGTGGCGAAGATCGAGGCGTTCTGCGGCAACCTCAGGTCAACCAGCAGTTCCGGCCGATCGGAGGGCGGAAAGAACTGGCGGGGAATCAGCGGCGACAGGAGGACGGCGACGGCGAAGCAGCCGGCGGTGATGCCGATGGTGAGCCACCGGAACCGCATGGCGCCGACGACCATCGAGCGGAACCCGCCCAATATCCGGCTCGGCTTGTCCGACGGCTTCGGCGTCTTCAGCAGCCAGACGCCGAGCAGCGGCGCGAACAGGACGGCGACGATCCATGAGACGATCAGCGAGACGCCGACGACGATGAAGATCGAGAACGTGTACTCCCCCGCCGAACTCTTTGCAAAGCCGATCGGCACGAATCCGGCGGCGGTGACGAAGGAGCCGGTGAGCATCGCCATGGCGACGGAGGTGTAGGCATAGCTCGCCGACTGCTCCTTGGTGTCGCCGGCGGCGAGGCGCGAGGTCATGACATCGATCGTCGTCATCGCGTCGTCCACCAGCAGGCCCAGCGCGATGATCAGCGCGCCCAGCGAGATGCGCTGCAGGTCGATGCCGGCCAACTGCATGATCGGAAACACAATCGCCAGGGTCAGCGGGATCGAGATCGCCACCACCAGCCCGGCCCTGACGCCGAGGCTGACGAAACTGACCGCCATGATGATGATGATGGCCTGCCACAACGACGTGGTGAAGTCGCTGATCGCGTGCTCCACCACATGCGGCTGGTCCGCCACCAAAATCGGCTCGATGCCCAGCGGCAAGTCGGCGGTGATGGTGTGGATCGCCTTTTCGACGTTCCGGCCGAGCGCCAGCACGTCGCCGCCCTCACGCATCGCCACGGCGAGGCCGATGGCCGGCTTGCCGTTGACGCGGAACAGCGGCTGCGGCGGATCGGCGAAGCCACGATGGACGTCGGCGATGTCGCGCAGCCGGATCATGCGGCCGCCGGCGACGAAGTTGATGTTCCTCAGGTCCTCTTCGGACTCGAAGGCGCCGGTGACGCGCAGCAGAAGCTGCTCGTTGCCGGTCTGGATGATGCCGGCGGGGCTGACGACGTTCTGCGCCTGCAAGGCGGCGATCAGCGCCGAGCGGTCGATGCCGAGGCCGGCCAGGCGCTGCATGGAGAATTCGACGAACACGCGCTCATCCTGCGCGCCGAGCATCTCGACCTTGGTGACGTCGGGGACCAACAGCAGCTTGGAGCGGACGTCGTCCACGTAGTCGCGCAGTTCGCGCTGGGTGAAGCCGTCGGCGATGAAGCCGTAGATGATGCCGTAAGTGTCGCCGAACTCGTCGTTGAAACCGGGGCCGATGACGCCCGCGGGCAGCGTGCGGGCCATGTCGCCGACGTTCTTGCGGACGTGGTACCAGACATCCGGCACCTCCTGCGCCGGGGTCGCGCCCTTCAGGTTGACGAAGATCGTCGTCTTGCCCGGCAGGGTGTAGCTGCGGATGAAATCGAGGTGCGGGGTTTCCTGGAGCGCCCGCTCGATCCGTTCGGTCACCTGCTGCTGCGTGTCGGTGATGGTCGCGCCGGGCCAGGCGGCCTGGACGACCATGGTCTTGATGACGAAGGCCGGATCCTCATCGCGGCCGAGGCTGTAGAACGCCGACAGCCCCGCCAGGACGGAGGCGATCATCAGGTAGACGACGAACGACCGGTGCTCGAGCGCCCACTTGGAGATATTGGGGCCCACTAGCCTGCGGGCCCCAGCAGGCGGACCGTCTGGCCGGGATGCAGCGCCTGGATGCCGGCGGTGACGACGATGTCACCCGGCTCCAGACCATGCGCGACCGAAACCGCCGCCTGGTCGAAGGACAGCATCTCGATATTGCGCAGCGACACGGTCAGCTTCTCTGGATCGACCACCCAGACGGCCGGCTGGCGGTTGAACTCGGTCAGGGCGGAGGCCGGGACCGAGATCACCTGGTCCGCCTCCAGCCGCATCGTGCCGTTCACCGTGGCGCCGAGGCGCATCGCTGCCGGCGGATCGGTCAAGCCGACCCGCACCGCGAAGGTCCGGGTCACCGGATCGGCCTGCGGTGCGACTTCCCGCACCCGGCCCGTCGTCGTCACCGAAGGATCATCCGTCAGCCTGACGGCGATGCGCGGGTCGCTTGGCGCGGAGCGCAGCACCTGGGCGGGCACGTCGAACACCGCGTCGCGCCCGTCCTTGCGGGCGATGGTGACGACCATCTGGCCGGCCTGCACGACCTCCCCCGGTTCGGCGCCGCGAGCGGTGACGGTGCCGGCGGCATCGGCCTGCAGGATCGTGTAGCTGACGCGATCTGCTGCGATGCGGACCTGAACCTCATTGGCGTCGACATTGGCCTGTGCGGTGCTGAGTGCCTTTTCGGCTAGCTCGAACTGGGCCCGCGGCGTGTGGCCCTGGGAAAGCAAGGTGCGCTGACGCTCGAAGGCGGATCTCGCCTGGGTGAGCTGTGCCGCGGCGGCGGTCCGGTTCGCCTGGGCGGCACGCAGCGCGTTCAGCTCGTTCTGCGCGTCGAGGCGGGCGAGTTCCTGGCCCGGCGTGACGGCGTCGCCGACGTTGACGAACCGCTGGAGCATCCGACCGCCGATGCGGAAGGCCATGGCCGAGGAATCCTGCGCGTCGATGTGGCCGGTCAGGATCACGGTCTCACCGGAGTCGGACGGCTTGACGGTGACGGAGCGCACCGGGCGCGGCACCGGCGCTTCGACTTGTTCTTCCTTCTTGCAGGCGGTGAAGAGCAGTGGCAGCGCGAGCGCCAGCGTCCAGCCGTAACGTCCGATCATCCAGGGTCTATCTCCGCGCCGCGCTGTGTTCATGCCTCGCCCCCGGGTGCCGTCGCGGCACATTACTGAACTACGTTTCGTCATACAGTGCGACCCGCAGCACCGGCCTTCATCGTCGTGCCGGCGAATGCCGGCATCCACGCCTTTCATGAGCACAACCAAAGGCGCGGATGGCGGGCCTACGCCCGCCATGACGGTGGCGGCAACCCTGCCAGTAGGTCAATCCTTACGGCTGTTGGTATAACACGGTGGAGGATATAGTTTGCAGCAAACTACTACCAGCCGGGCAAAGCGTGAAGACGGGCCGAGCGTCCCCATACAATCCAGTTCGTCCCAATCTGATCGGCAATGGCGAAACGTCATGCAGCGCCGGACTTGGCGCAGGCAGCTCCGGTTGTTTCCGTGCGGGCGATCAGATAAGCGATGCAGCAATGCACAATCCAATCCAGGCAGTCCGCCGGCCAGGCGGCCGTGGCCTTCGCGCAATGGTGGGAATCGGGACCGCGATTCTGGTCGTCGCGGCCCTGGGTATCGGGCAGCCGGTGTTCGCGCCGCTGATCTTCGCGCTGTTCATCATCTCCATCGTCTGGCCGCTGCAAGGCAAGCTGCAACGCCGCTTGCCGAAACTGCTGGCGCTGCTGATCAGCATGATCGTTGCCGTCGTCGCGTTCGGCGCCTTTGCGTATCTGATCACCTGGGCGTTCAGCCATGTCGGGAGCTATGCGGTCGCCGAGTCCGGGCAGTTCCAGCTTCTTTACACCCAGGTGACGGACTGGCTGGCGGGCCACGGCATCGAGGTCTCCGCCCTCTGGACGGAGCATTTCAACGTCGGCTGGCTGCTGAGCGCGGCACAGCGGATCACCACCATGCTGAACGGCATGCTGAGTTTCTCGCTCGTGGTGTTGGTCTACATCATCCTCGGCCTTCTGGAGGTCGAGCCGATGGTCAAGCGGCTGCACCGGATGACCAACCAGGAAACCGCGCGACTGCTGCTGGTTGGCGGGGCGCGCGTCGCGGCAAAGTATCGGCGTTACCTGCTGGTGCGCTCGCTGATGAGTATCATCACCGGGGTGCTGGTGTGGGGCTTCATCTGGCTCTGCGGCCTGCCGCTGGCGCGGGAATGGGGCATCATCGCCTTCGCTTTCAATTATATCCCGGTCATCGGGCCGCTACTGGCAACCGTGCTGCCAACCTTGTTCGCCGTCGCCCAGTTCGACACGCTGCAGAGCGCGGTGCTGGTGTTCGGGATCCTCAACCTGATCCAGTTCGCCGTCGGCAGCAACCTGGAGCCGCGCGTGTCCGGCAACATCCTGGCGATGTCGCCGGTCGTTGTGCTGTTCGCGGTGTTCTTCTGGACCTGGCTATGGGGCCTGAGCGGCGCCTTCATCGGCGTGCCCATCGTCATCGCCGTACTGACCTTGTGCGAGGAGCATCCAGCCAGCCGCTGGGTGGTCGAAATCTTCGGCGCGGCCCCGGCCAGGCAGGCCACGGCTGAACAGGACTGAACCATGCAGCCGATCCTCGACCCGCGCGACGGTGACTTCGAGGATGACGCCTCCAGCACCCATCAGCGATCTTTGTTGTCGCTGGCCGGCAGCCTGTTCGCCGAGATCAGCCTGCCCAAGCTGTTGGCCGTCTGGGTCGTCCTGCTGCTGATCCCGGCGCTGCTGCTGGGCGCGGCACCGCTGGTAGCCACGGCCTGGGCGGTGGCGGTCTGGGACAAGACCGCGGACATGTTTACCGACATCTGGCCGGCCTTGCTGCTGCCGCCCCTGGCGGCCATCGGCTGGTTCGGCGGGCGGCGGACATTGCGCCTGGCGGAGAGCAGCTTCTGGTCGCTGAACGCGCTGGCGGTGCAGCCGATCTATGTGATTTTCCGGGAGGGATTGCGGCATTTGGCAGAATCGCTGCTGCCGTCCGGGATGCGGCCGTCCCGGCGTTCGGCGGTGCGGGCGCTGAGCGCGGCGGTGTCGGGCATCGCCCTCTTCCTGCTTGGCTGCGGTGCCGTCGCCCTCCTTTGGCCCGCCACGCGCTGGGTCGGCTCGATCGCCGGGCTGACCTCGGTCCATCTGATGGTCCCGGTGCTGTTGGCCAACAGCCTGACCTTGATCGCGGCCTACTGCGCCGTCGCCACGCTGGTCTGGGGCGTCGGCGACGCGCTGATGGCGCAGCCGCGCGACCTCGCGGGATTTGCCCCTGCGGCGCCGGGCGACCGGGTCTGGCGCGTCGCGCATCTGTCCGACATCCATGTGGTGGGTGAGCGCTTCGGGTTCCGCATCGAAAGCGGCCGCGCCGGACCGCGCGGCAATGATCGTTTCCGGCAGACCCTGGCGCGGCTGGACGCGATCCATGCCGGGCAGCCGCTGGACGTGGTCCTGATCACCGGCGACCTGACCGATGCCGGCCGTTCCGCCGAGTGGGCGGAGTTCTTCATTGCGCTGGAGGCCTATCCGGCTCTGGCGGAACGCGTCGTCGCGCTGCCGGGGAACCACGACGTCAATGTCGTCGACAGGTCCAGTCCCGCCCGGATGGAGCTGCAGATGAGCCCGACCAAGCGGTTGCGGCAACTGCGGACCATTTCGGCTTTGGAACGCCTGCAGGGTGGCCGCGTGCGCGTGGTTGGCGGCGGCTTTCTGACCGAGGCGCTGGCGCCGCACGCTGCCGGGATGGCGGCATTTGCCGACAGCGGATCGCCGCGGCGGCTGTCGCGCGCGCTCGCCGAGGTCTGGGACGCGGTCTATCCGATGGTGCTGCCGCCCGCCACGCCCGACGGGCTGGGGATCATCATCCTGAACTCCAATGCCGAGACGCATTTCTCCTTTACCAATGCGCTGGGCGTGGTCTCATCGGCCCAGGCGAAGCGTATCCGCGTCGCGGCGGGGCTTTATCCGCAGGCCTGCTGGATCGTTGCGCTGCATCACCACCTTATTGAATACCCGCAGAAGGCGAACGCGCTGTCGATGCGCATCGGCACCGCGCTGGTCAACGGCAGTCTGATGATCCGGCAGTTGCAGCGCCTGGCCGGGCGGGCGGTGATCATGCACGGACACCGGCACACCGATTGGATCGGGCAGTGCGGTCGCCTGCTGATCGTTTCGGCACCGTCGCCGGTGATGGCGCCGGCTGCTGCCGGCACCCCTTATTTTTACATTCACTCCCTGGCGATCGGGCCGGATGCGCAATTGAAGCTGAGGCAGCCGGAGCGGGTCGAAGTGACACCCTGAAAGCGGGTGCCGGAGGCGTTGGCGCACCTCGATGTTGAAGTGCAACCAGAGTGGCCGATCAAAGTCCCGTCGTCGTCCGGCGTGGAGGAGAACATGGCCCTCCTCCCACTGCAAACAGGGGGCAGGGAGTAGGGCCTCACCGGTCTCCGGCCCGAACGAGATGCTCGGCATCTCGCGCTCTCCCGGATATTTGAACAAGGAAGTCTTCCTCGCTGTGATGAGATCACAATACACGTTGCGGTGCCGATGAGCGTCAAGGAGATGGGCCTCGCCGAGGCAAGTCTCAACGGCGTCTGCCATTATACCTCGGATTCACGAATCTTGATTTACGCGAACACGCAGCGAGTGGACGGAAAGACTGCTGCTCGGAACGCGTGACCGTCCGGGGGGAGCTCCGCGCGAAAACCTTGGGAAAAGATTTTGACAGCGCCTAAAATGCCCACGGCCGGATAAACCGGTCACATAACGAATGTTGCTTAACGACACGAAGTGGAGGCGTCTGATGTCTTTAGCATCGGTTCGAAGTGTATCGCCGTTCCCCGGAAAGTCCGGGCTGGCCGCGGAGCGTGCGCGCACGCTTGGTGATATCTATGCCCGGCACGGCGCGGCTGCCCGTGTCGCGAGAGTGATCGCGGGGGATCTGGCCGGCCAAATCGCGCTCTTTGCCGGGTTCGCGGACGGTAAGAGTATGGCGCAGATATGGGAAAAGTGCCAAGCTGATCCAGCTTTTGCCAAATTGAGGGAAGAGCACGGACTTAATCCCGCCGGCTCTCTATCGGGTCCGGAAGTCTATCGGTTCGTGTATGGCCAGCCGGAACCGGGCTACCCGGTATTGGTACAGCGCGAGTATACCATTTCTCGCGACAAGATCGCTGACGCCCTGGAACTGATGCCGGAACTCAATGCATTGGGCCAGGCCCATGATATCAAAGTAAGCGCCGTAGTTCCGGTGTTCTCCAGCGATATGGCCCGGTTCATCGCGGTTTACCGCTACCGTTCGCCTGTTCATTTGGGCGCCGCGCTCGACGGTGTCGGCATGTCCGCTGAATTCCAGTCCATCGTGAACAGGGCCGCAGCATTCGCCAGCCTGACGAGAAGCAGGGTTGTTATCGACATGTGAGCGTTTGCTGATCCCGGCGGCGGAAACTGTCTTCCGGTGCCCAAAAGATCTTGGCCGCGCAGAGTGAGTTTCGTGAAGGAGGGCGTGAAATCGCCCTACGGCAGCGCCCTTTTTCACGTTCATACGGCAGTCTTGCCGGCACCACATTCAGGTCAGCCGCCCGAGCCATTTTTTTCTCTTGACCAATCAGGCAAACGGGAAGACGTCACCTGGAGGCGGCTTATCCAAATCGATCTGGGGCCGCGCGAACGAGCCACACGCCGTTCTGATAACATAACAACGAGAGCGAAGCGACACATGTGTCTATATTGTGCAGACAAAGGTCTGAATCGTCGTGGATTGTTCATGGCGGGCGCCGGCCTGCTGGCGGCGGCGGTCCCGCTGGGCGCGCGGGCGCAATCTCCGCCGCAAACCGCGGCAGCGACACCGGACGCCGCGCTCGGCCTATTGACCGAGGGCAACGCACGCTATGTCGCCAACCAGCCGCGGCAGCGCGACTTCTCGGCTGGCCGCGCCAGCACGGCGCTCGGCCAGGCGCCGTTCGCGGCGATCCTCGGTTGCGCCGACTCGCGTGTCGCCCCTGAACTGGCGTTCGACCAGAATCCGGGCGACCTGTTCGTGGTCCGTGTGGCCGGCAATTTCGTGACCCCGGAAGGTCTTGGCAGCCTGGAGTTCGGCGCCGCGGTCCTGGGTGTCAAGGTGATCATGGTGCTGGGCCACACCAGTTGCGGCGCGGTGAAAGCGACCGTTGCAGCCCTGCAGAAGGGCAACACGCTGCCGGGACATATCGCCGGACTCGTGCGCGCCATGAAACCGGGCATCGAACCGGTTGTGAAACACCCGGGTGCCGATCTCGAACAGCGCGCGACCGTTGCCAACGTGCGTTACAATGTCGAGCGGCTCAAGACGGCCCGGCCCATCCTGGCCGAGATGGTCGCCAAAAAGCAGCTACTGGTCGTGGGCGGCGTCTACGATCTCGCGACCGGCAAGGTGTCGTTCGTGTAGCCGCTGGCCCGGGCGCGAAACGGCGCCTGGCGCTTTGGAACGTGGTGGACGGTTGCGGGACATCCGACCCGCACCGTCGCCGGCCGACTGTCCTATGCTTTCAGCCGTTACGGAGCAAACGCAAGCGCACGCTTCGTGACGACAACACGGGGGCGCCGGTCGATTGCCTCGCGCTGCGCGCCGGGTTGCCCGAGCAAGAATTGGCCCAGGAGATAAGACTTGTTTCAAAAGCCGCACCACATTGCATATCGCCGCACCGGCGCCATCCGACGGGCAATCGGTCCCGCGGCGCTGGCCGCAACCCTGATGCTCCCGGCCTGTGCCCAAACGCCGATGGGCCCGACCATTGCTACCATGCCCGGTCCGAACACGTCGTTCCAGCAATTCCAGAACGACCAGGCCGTGTGCCGGAACTTTGCCGCCCAGGCGGTGCAGGATCAGGCGCAGGGCGCCAATGTGCGAGGCCTCGGCACGGCGGCATTGACGACCGCGCTCGGTGCAGGGCTGGGAGCCGCGGTCGGAGGCGGCCGGGGTGCAGGGATCGGGGCTGCCAGCGGCGCGCTCGGCGGCACGGGGTTGGCAGCCAGGAACACCTCCAATGCCAACGTGTCGATCCAGGCGCAGTACGACAACGCGTTCGCCTCGTGCATGTTCAGCCTCGGCAACGCGGTGCCGTCCATGGGGCCGATGATGAACCGATGACGGGTGGCATCGTCGTCCTTCGTGGCTAAGGCGGAAGATCGCCATCTCCTTTGTTTCCGGACACCCGGGACATTAACTGGTGGCTGTGTGATCCCGATGCTACAAGCATCGGGTACACTGCGCATGGCCCGATGAACATCATGATGCTACGACTGCCTGCACTGCCGTTGGCGGCAGCCCTGTTGCTGGCGGGCTGCGCATCGCTGACGGTCCCCGACACCAAGCCGCTGTCGTCGGCTCAACTCAGCCGCCCGGGTAGCGAGTCTATCTCCACCGGCGGCTACCGCCTCACCTCGATGGCCGCCGCGCCGGACTCACCCGACCTGATGGTGCTGGTCGCGCTATCGGGGGGCGGCAAACGGTCCTCGGCGTATAGCTATGGGGTGCTGAAGGGCATGCGGGACATTCTCGTGCCCACCGCGGCCGGTCCGCGTCCGTTGCTGGATCAGGTTGACGGGATATCGGGCATTTCCGGCGGCAGCTTCACCGCGGCCTATTATGGCCTGCATCGCGAGGCGACTTTCGGGCACTTCGAGGACGACTTCCTCTACCGCAACACCAACGCCAATGTCTGGGGGATCTATTTGCTGCCCTGGAACTGGGGCTGGCTGATCAACCCGATGGTCGGCACCAACGACTACATGGCGGAGGTGTATGACCGGACCATGTTCCAGGGCGCCAACTTCCGGGCGCTGGAACAACGTGGCCGCCCGATCATCGTGGTCGGTGCGACCGAGATGAGTACCGGCACGGAGTTCGTCTTCAGCCAGGAAATGTTCGATCTGATCTGCTCGGATCTGGAAGAAATGCCGGTCGCGCGCGCCGTGGCGGCATCGGCGGCGTTTCCCGGCTTGTTTTCGCCGGTCACCTTGACCAACCACGCCGCGGAGTGCGGCGGGCGCAAGCCGGGGTGGCTCCGTCACATCACCAAAGAGCAACGGCGAGACCCGCTCTCGCGGCTTGGTGCCCAGGCAGCCGTTGTCGAACGTTATCTTGATCCAAACGATATGCGCTATGTGCACCTTACCGATGGCGGAGTGTCGGACAATCTCGGCATGCGCATGATGGGCGGCATGATGCAGAATCTGGCGCAGTCGCCTGACGAGCTGGTGTCGCGCGGCCTTGACCGTGTCCGCCGCATCCTGGTGATCAGTGTGGACGGGCAAGGTGCGCAGGATGTAGCCGTTTCCCGTCAGCGGGTCGTTGGCGGGCTGTTGCAAGTGTTTGGCCTGGTCAGCGGAGCGCAAATTGGCCGGATTGGTTTCGAAACGATGATCACGGTGAACCAGCAGCTTCAGCAAGTTACGCAGGCGGTCCGTGTTGCCCGTTGCGGGCGCGGCCCGGTTATCGACGGCACGCCGTGCGGGGACGTCGAGTCGAGCCTGATTCGCATTTCGCTCTCGGACGACCCGGACGATGCCAGGAGGACGCAATTGCAGGCGATCCCAACCACACTGACGTTGACCCGTCCGCAGGTGGATATGCTGATCGCGGCGGGGCAGACCGGGGTCACGACGTCGCCCGAACTGCGGCAGTTCCTACAGAATTATCCACCGCGGGCGAGCGGGCGTGCCAAAGGGCCTGCCAGGGTGGCCAAGGGCGACGCCGCCGGCTAAGTCACCGGCGGCTCAAAACAAGACGGAAGACAGCGGCGATCCCGCGCAATGCGCAGCGCGGCGTCATGGACAGGGGTAAGGCGAAGTATGCGGCGAGTATTCATTCGATGGTCGAGACGAGCAGTCCTGCTGAGTCTCATTATCGCCGCAACACTGCTGGTGTATCGCGCGGTCGACTCGCAAAGGGGCGCGCCGCTTGAGCCATGGCATACGTTTGTGCCGGACGACGCTCATGCCGCCGCCATCGACAAGATGGACTGGCAGGGATGGATGGCCGCGGAAAGGCACGTCTTCGACCAGGTGACAGCCGAGGTGTCGAATCGGCTGGAGGAGCGCGACCGGACACCCGACAACCGCTACTTTACCGCAAGCCCGGTGTATCCCGGCCATTTTGCCATGGACTGGAACCGATCCTACGTCCTTATGCCGGACGGTCCGCCGCGTGGCGCCGTCGTGCTGCTGCATGGTCTGACGGACTCGCCCTATAGCCTGCGCCACGTCGCCCGCCGCTACCGCGAACTGGGCTATGTCGCCGTCGCTATAAGGCTACCGGCGCATGGAACGGTGCCCGCGGCGCTGACAGATGTGGCGTGGGAAGACTGGTCGGCTGCCACACGGCTGGCGGTGAGGGAAGCCCGGCGATTGTCGGGCGGCACGAGTCCGTTGCACATGGTCGGGTTCTCGAACGGAGGCGCGCTGGCCATGCAATACGCGCTTGATGCCATCGAGGATCCGCAGCTTCCGCGGCCCGACCGGTTGATCCTGATCTCGCCGATGATTGGCATTACCGCCTTCGCGCGTTTCGCCGGCCTCGCCGCCTTGCCCGCCATCCTGCCTGCCTTTGCCAAGGCGGCATGGCTCGGCATCGTCCCTGAATTCAACCCGTTCAAGTATAACTCTTTCCCGGTCAACGGGGCGCGGCAATCCTACCGGCTGACGCAAGCGCTGCAGCAGCAGATCCAGCGCCTGGCGCGCGACGGCCGGCTGTCCGGTCTGGCCCCGGTGCTGACATTTCAGTCGGTGATGGATTTCACCGTCAGCACGCGCGCCATCATTACCGCGCTTTATCTGCAATTGCCCGCCAACGGCAGCGAACTGGTGCTGTTCGATCGCAACACCAACTCGAAGCTCGGGGAATTGCTGCGCCCGGCGGCCGATCTCGCGCTCGGACGCCTGTTGCCGACACCGCCGTTGCAGTTCCGGTTGACCGTTATCGCCAACGCCGACCCGAACACGGACGCAATGGTCGAGCGGATTACCGAGCCGGGGGAAACGGCGGAGCGTACAAATCCGCTGCCGGAAATCTACCCGCGCAACGTCTTCTCGCTGTCGCATGTCGCGCTGCCGTTTCCAACGACAGACAGCCTGTATGGCCCGGATCCTGACCCCACCGAGGATTTCGGTGCTCATTTCGGCGCGTTGGCGGCGCGCGGGGAGGTGGGCGTGCTGCTGATCAGCCCGGCATCGCTCATGCGGATTTCCTGGAACCCGTTTTTTCCGTATGTCATGCACCGTATCGAAGAAACGTTGAATTAAGTTAACGGACACAACTTTCGGGATGGTGGAATGCCACGGCGCGGCCGCGGCGGGGAGGGACTTATGCAACCGAACGGATCGATGCGCGCGCAAATCGGGACACTCATTGTCGCCACCAGCGCCATACAGCTTGCCAACGGTTTCTTTGGCACCTTCATCTCATTGCGGATAGGGATCGAGGACTTCGGCGCGACAATGGCCGGCCTGGTGCTCAGCAGCTACTTTGCCGGTTTTACTCTGGGGGCTCTGGGCTGCGGGCGGATCATCGAGCGCATCGGGCACATTCGCGCCTACGCCGCGTTCGCCGGCATGGTCGTCGCCGCCACCGCTGCGATGCCGCTTTTGGCCGGTTCGCTGTATTGGCTGGTGCTGCGCGCGGTCATCGGGTTCGGTTGCTCCGGCATCTTCGTCACGACCGAGAGCTGGCTCAACGCCAAGGCGCAGCCCGCCGAACGCGGGAAGGTATTCTCGATCTATATGGTCGGCACGTTCGTGGCCCTGGCGCTGGGACAATTGCTGATCAGCCGGACGGACATTGAATCGGCCGGGCCGTTCAACGTGATTGCTGTGCTGTTCGCCATCCCGCTGGTCATGGTGAGCACCAGCCGGGCCGAGCCGCCGCAGACAACCATTTCGGTGAAGCTGCCCTACGGCCAACTGTTGCGCGCGGCACCGATCGCGGTCGCCGGCTGTGCGATCAGCGGGATCGTCAGCAGCGCGTTTTACGCCTTGGTTCCCGCCTGGATGCAGGATGAGGGCATCTCTCGCGAGACGATCGCGCTTTTCATGCTGGTGGCGGTGCTGGGCGGCCTGGCGTTCCAGGTCCCGGTCGGGCGGCTTTCGGATCGCTTCGACCGGCGCCTCGTGCTGGCCTTGCTTGCTGTCGGTTTCGCGGGCAGCGCCGTTGCCCTGGTGCTTCTGCCGCGGACCTTGCCGGCGGTGCTGTCGGCTGCGGCCTTGCTCGGCGGCTTCATGTCCACTCTCTACCCGGTCTGCGTCGCCAACGCGCACGATCAGATGCCGGCGGATCGGGTGGTCGCGGTGAGCGGCCAGCTCATTCTGGTGAGCGGGATCGGCTCGGTGGTTGGTCCGCTTATCGGCACCAGCCTCATGGCGTATTTCACGATCGACGGCGTGCTGTATTTCATGGCTGCGGCGGCGCTGCTGCTGGCGGTGCTGGCGGTCGGGCGGAGCGCGACCAAGCGAGCCGCTCCGCATCTGCGGCGGTCTTTCGGGATCCTGGCACCGCAAGCGGCGCCACTGGCGCACGACCCGCTCGGCGTCTCAGGCGAAACGCCGTAGCCGGACCCGGTCAGCGCGGCACCGGAGGCAGCCTGATCCGGCCTGGGCGAGCTTGGCCCGGCACTCCGTTGCGGTAGGCGGTCATCGCGAACGCGGCCCGCAGTCCGTTCGGGCTGACCGGATACAGCCGCGTCAATCCTGAACCGCTTGTCATTTTCTCCGCGCCACCGCCAAAAAGCCGACGTAGGGTGCACCCAACGCCAGTTTGGTTTGCTGCTCCATGAAACTCACGGCCCACCCGGGTACCGCCGCGATCTTGACAACCCACCCCAAGGACACCGGCGCGCCCGCGCACAAAGGCGGGTTCGCCGCTCTGACCATCGGCGCGCTGGGCATCGTCTACGGCGATATCGGCACCTCGCCGCTGTATGCGCTGGACCAGATCTTCTTCGGCCATGCCGGACTGGCGGTGACGCCCGATGCCGTGCTCGGCGGCATCTCCCTGGTGATCTGGACCATCACCGTCATCGTTGCGATCAAATACGCCATCTTCGTCCTGCGCGCCGAGAACGACGGCGAGGGCGGTGTTTTCGCCCTCTACGGCCTGCTGCACGAATACAAGCGGCGCGGCACGACCGTCATCCTGTGGTCGCTGATGCTCGGCGCCGGGCTGCTGTTCGGCGACGGTTTCATCACCCCCGCGATCAGCGTGCTGTCGGCGGTGGAGGGCCTGGGAGTCGCCACCCCGTCGCTTGTTCGCCTGGTCATTCCGGTCACCGTCCTGCTCCTCACCGCCCTGTTCGCCGTCCAGTTCAACGGCACGGCGCGCGTCGGCCGGGTCTTCGGCCCCATCCTGCTGGTCTGGTTCCTGGTCATCGCCGCCCTTGGCGCGTTTCAGATCGGCCATCACCCGGAGATCCTGGCGGCTTTCAATCCGTGGCTCGGAATCCGCTACCTCTGGCGCACCGGATCGTATGAAGCGCTTCTTACTCTCGGCGCGCTGATGTTGGTGATCACCGGTGGCGAGGCGATGTACGCCGATCTGGGTCATTTCGGGGCTAAGCCGATACGGACAAGCTGGTTCGCGGTGGTGTATCCGGCGTTGCTGTTGAACTACCTGGGGCAGGGAGCGTATCTGCTCAGCGGCGCGCCGATCCGCGAGGGCAATTTATTCTTCAGCCTGGTGCCGCACGCTTTTATCTATCCGATGGTGCTGCTGGCCACCGCGGCGACGGTCATCGCCTCGCAGGCGTTGATTTCCGGGGCGTTCACATTGGCGTCGCAGGCGATCCGGCTGGGGTTGTTCCCACGGTTGGTGATCACGCATACGCATCACGCGCATGCCGGCCAGATCTACGTGCCGTTCGTCAATTGGGGCCTGTATACCGGCTGCATCCTGCTGGTGCTGGCGTTCGGCTCGAGTTCGGCGCTTGGCGCGGCGTATGGCCTGGCGGTGTCAGGGGTGATGGTGATTACATCGATCGCGATGATCCCGATCTCTCGCTTCTACTGGCACTGGGGAAAGCTGCGGATCGCCGCTCTGTGGGGGTCGCTGGCGCTGGTCAATGGCACCTTCCTGCTCGCCAGCACGCTGAAGTTCCTCGAAGGCGGGTTCGTGCCGTTGACCATCGGCGTTTTCGTGTTCCTGATCATGATCACCTGGCGGTGGGGGCGGAAAGCGACGTCCTCGGCCTATTCCGCCCGGCCGGCGATGACGATGGAGGCGCTGGTGCGGTTGCACCGGGACAGCGAGGTGTTCATGGAGCGGAACGCGATCCTGATGGCGCCCAAGCCGCTGCGGGCTCCGACGGACCGCGCGCCGGCGTTGCTGGGACTGCTGCTGGATCGCTACGGCATCCTGCCGCGCAACCTGTTCTTCGTCGAAGTGACCCATCGCAAGGTGCCGTATATCCATGACGACCGCTACAAAGTGACGGTTTTCTACCGCGACCGGTTCCAGGGCAGCATCATCGGCGTGGAAGTACAGTTCGGGTTCATGGAGGAACCCAATGTCGAGCGCGTGCTGGAGGAGATGGCGCGGCACAAGAAGATCGCCCTGCCGACGAACCGGCATCGCTGGATCGTGCATATCTCGCTGGAGAACCTGCTGCCATCGCGCACCATGGGGCGGCTGAAGCGGCTACGGCTGCGGCTGTTCATGGTGCTGCGCCGGCTGTCGCAATCGGCGCATTCTTATTATGGGCTGGGCGACGAGGTGCAGCTGTCTGCGGAGATCGTGCCGGTGCGGGTGCGTTGATGGTGTCCGCGGGCTGCTCCGCGGAACGTGAACTCGGGGTAATGAACTGGAAAGGTGCGGCCACGTTTTACTCTGACCATCAGAGGAGGTTAAGCGATGACTCGGTCTTTGCTTCTCCCTATCGCTGCTCTGGCCATCGGGGAATTTGTCTGCGCCGGCACAGTGCGTGCCCAATCGGGAGCCATGAACGGTGAAGGCGGCCAACAACTGGTCGATCATGCCGCGCAAACGGTCCTGAAGATTATGGCCGATACGCGATTCGAGACCGTCCTGAAGCACGCAAAAGGCGTTTTTATCGTGCCTGAAATGGTGAACGGGTCTTTCCTCGTCGGCGGCCCGGGCGGCCAGGGGGTTCTGCTGACGCATGACAACGGCGGCCCTTGGAGTGAACCGGTGTTCCTGTCCATCGGCGGGGTGTCGATCGATGGGCCGCGTGACGCCCGCACCGCGCCGCTGGCGATGATTCTGACGACCGACAAGGCGGTGAGGGAATTCACTGGCGGCAGCGGTTTTTCTTTGAATGGCGGCGCCGGCCTTACGATCGTCTACGCATCCGCGCCGGGGCGTGCTCCGGACGCCAGGGGCGATGTTATAGTTTGGTCCGGCGAGTCCGGTCGTTTTGCTGGTGCCGACATTAGCAGGGCTGAAATCATCCCGAATATCGCACAGGACGTCGCGTATTACCGTAAACAGGTCAATACCAGGGAGATTTTGGAGGGGCACGCCAACAACCCGCAGGCTGCAAAACTTAAAGCCGAACTGCCGGGCTAAGCCGTCGCGCGGCCTGCGCGGGGATTGCAGCGAAACGCACCGGCGGTTGGTGCACTGCGCCGGGAGGTGGCCCCTAGCCACGGGTCATTAATCACGCAATAGTTACCATATTGTCGTGACCTCCCGAAGGCCCCGCATGACCGAATCTGTCATCCGTCTGTTCATCTCCTCGCCCGCCGACGTCAGTGCGGAGCGGCAGCGCGTGGCCATGGCGGCGGAGCGCCTGAACGGCGAGTTCGCCGGGCGGGTGCGGATCGAGCCGATATTGTGGGAGGAACAGTTCTACTCCTCCCACACCGGCTTCCAGGGCCAGATCGCCAACGCCGCGGACTGCGACATCGTCGTCGCCATCTTCGGCGCCCGCCTCGGCACAAGGCTGCCGGACAGCTTCCCGCGCCATCCGCGCACCGGCGAGCCGTTTTCCAGTGGCACCGCTTATGAAGTGCTCACCGCCATCGAGGCGCGCCGGGCCGGGCGCGACCTGCCGGACATCTATGTGTTCCGCTGCCCGCACGCCCCGGCGGTCACGCTGGACGACCCTGGCCGCGCCGAGGCCGAGGCGCAGTGGACCGCGCTGAAAGCCTTCTTCAGTGGACAAGGCTATGGGTAATCTGCCCCAAGCCTTGACATCATATCGGGCGAGTCTCGATATCCGGAACGATCTGGCGAAATCCGATCCTGACAATGTTGCCGCGCAACGCGACGTCTCGGTGTCGCTCGAGGCGGTCGGCGACTTGCTGGGGGTTCAAGGCAATTTGCCGGAGGCGCTAAAGTCCTACCGAGCCGACTTGGCTATAGCCGAACGTATCGCGAAATCCGATCCCGGCAATGTTTTCTGGCAGCGCGATCTCGCGGTGTCGTATGCCAAGTTTGGTATCCTGCTACAACAGGATGAGCAGTTGAGCGAGGCCCGCGATGCGTTCGCATCCGGGAGGCGGATTCCCGCCGGATTGCTGGAACGTTTTCCCGATCATTCGGAGTGGAAAAAGTTTCTCGCTTGGTTCGACAGCGCCATTGCCGCCCTCAGTCAGCCAGCCCCGCAATCCCCTCACCGGAAGTAGCCGCCATGACCAACCCACCGAACCGAGCCGAATTGCCCCGGCATCCAGACACCACCGTCGTCCTGCTGGCGCCGGAGCTCTTCGGCACCACCCCGCCGGACACCGCCGCGCTGATCGCCAGCCTGACCCGGCCGCATTTGCGGGTCCGCCTGCTGGTTCGTCTCTCCAACCCAGGTGACCTTACGCTTGCCGAAGCCGTCGCCAAAGCCCGTATCGAGGTCCAGGTCTTGCTTCCCGCCGGCATGGACGTTCCGGCCACGGCGCTGCCTTTGGCCCAAATGCCATCCGGCAGCACCGAGGCGCAAACCAACGATCTGACGCTGGCGCTGGCCGACAGACTCTTCGTCCCCGAACCTACATCCGCTCGACCGCTCACGAAACCGGTGCAGGACTTCCTGAAATTGGCGGCGGACCTCCACAAACCGTTCATTATCCCAGGTGCGCCTGCGCTGCTCCACAAGGAACGATTGCGCGGCGTTGCCAATGGCCTCGACCCGGAGAGGTGGTTTTGGCTTCCCCCGTTGCGCTGCCTTCCGGGCCGGCCGGAGCAATTTCTGCTGGAACTTTTCGCATTCAACTGGAAGGGCCGCCGCCACGACGGTTTCGCCGAAAGCAAGCGCAAGCTGCGCAAATGCTTCTCCTTCAAGAACTGGAAAAACGAGTCCTATTTTGCTCCCGGGAACTGGAAAGACGTGGTCACAGATCGCGCGGCCCAGGACTCCAGCCAGCCCATCGTCGCCGGGTTCGATCGGCTCGACCGCAGCGCGCTCTTCGGTTCGCGTATTCATCGAGATTTCGCCTGGATCGCGTATTTGGCCGCCGCGTTCGCCGTGCTGTTCGCTGTCCTCGGGTCGATCGAATCAGCCCGTATATTTCCGGAAAAGTTCTGGTCCGGTGCCGAGCTCACGGCGCTCTTGGTGATCCTGGCGATTACCGGGATTAGCCGCTTGTCCAGGTTGCGCGATCGCTGGACTGCCTGCCGGTTCGGCGCGGAGCAATTGCGCATCGCCCGCATGTGCCTGCCGCTTATGGTCGTTCCGGCGGCGCTTTGCACTGACGACTCGGTTCCGCGGCCGACAGAGTCGCAGCGAGCGCTCGCCAGGGTGAAACGCGTCGTCCGCGACCAGGGTCTTCCGGATCTGCGGACGCGGGAACCGCTGGAAGCGGCACACTGGCTGGACCTTATTGGCAGCGATCAAACAAACTATCATCTTGAAAACCATGAAAAGCTGGAATGTGCCGAGAGGCGCATGGTCTGGCTGACGGGCTTCTTGTTTGCAGTGGCGTTAGGGGTGGTCGGCTGGCACTTCTCGTACCCTGATAGCGAGGGAAGGTATTCGCTGATCTGGACGGCCGCGATGCCGGCTTTTGCCGCGGCTATGCACGGTGTGACGACCCGGCTGGGTTTCGTTCACCGCATTCAGTTGAGTTTGGAGGCCGAAGTTGAGCTCACGCCCATCAGGGATGATCTGAAGGCTTTGATCACGGGGGGAGCGCCCGATTGGTCGCTGGTGCGGGACCTCGCCAAGCGGGCCGCCGATGCGATGGCACGGGAGACGACATCGTGGCATAGTCAGGTGCGGCGGCAGCAGGACGACCTCACCTGAGCGATATCCCCGACCTCACCACCGACCCCCGCGCCCGGCGGGTGGTCAAACGGCCAATCTCCGTGCGGGTGTCGTTCGCCCTTCAGGACGGCACCTGCCAGACCCTCGAAGGCCCAGTCGGCTATCGCATTGGCGACGCGGTGCTGACCGGCGTGCGCGGTGAGCATTGGCCGGTGCGGCGGGATCTTTTCGTTGCCAGCTATTCACCAGTACCCCCGACTGTGGCCGGGCAGGACGGGCTGTATCGCAAGAACCCCTCGGTGGCGCTGGCGCTGCAACTCGACCGCGATACCCGGGTGCCCGTCGGCTGGCAGCCGGACGCGCTGCACGGCCACCCCGGCGACTGGCTGCTGCGCTACGACGACGGCAGCCACGGGGTGCTACAGGACGCGATCTTCCGGGAGACGTATGAGGCCGCGCCGCCGTAGTCGCTCAGCCGACACTCCGGCCGCGCCGCGACCTCGCTCTTCCGGTGCCGATGCCGGCACAACAAGAACCGCGGGTCGCTTCCGGAGTCGACCGCGCCAACCGCTTTCGGCTAGGGTTGCCGCCATGGACACAGTGCTGGACCAGCCATGGACCACGGAGACCTTTCTCGCCTGGGAAGACCGCCAGGAGGGCCGGTTTGAGTTCGATGGCCGGGACGTCATCCCGATGACCGGAGGCAGCATCGCGCACCAGCGCATCGCCGGCAATCTTTGGGCGGCGCTGATCCGGTTGCTCGCCGATGGACCGCTGATTGCGATGCTGGAGATGCGGCTGCGCGCCGGCGCCCGTGTCCGCTATCCCGATGTCACGGTCTGCGCCGGCCCGCTCGACCAGACGACCCGGACCCTGACGGACGCGGTGGCGATCTTCGAGGTTCTCTCGGACGACACCGCCACAACGGACCGGGTGGACAAGCTGATCGACTACAGCGCGCTGCCTTCGTTGCGTCTGTATGTGCTGCTGGAGCAGACCGCGGTCGCCGCCACGGTGTTCCAGCGCGAGCCGGGCGCCCCGTGGATTGCCGCGGCGCAGACGAAGGGTGCGCTCGACCTGCCCGCGCTCGGCATCAGCCTGCCATTGGCGGAGCTGTATCAGGGGCTGAGCTTTCCGGGCTGATCCCCGCGTCGTCGTCACTCCCCCTCCCGCCGCACCGGCACGAACCGCCGGTACGCCGTGCCCAAGCCGATAAGCGCCAGCCCGAGGCCGAGGAACGACAGCACCCGCCACAGGCCGGTCAGCCCGGACATGTCGATCGCGAACACCTTCATGCACACCAGGCCGATGACGCCGAGCGCCGTCAGCCTCAGCCAGCGCTGGCCGCTGCGGATGCCTGCAACCATCAACCCGATGCCGTAGGCCAGCCAGGCGCCGGACCAGCCCCAAAGCTCCGCCGCCTCCACCGGCAGGCCGGGAAACGCCATCCCATCCGGGTGGAAAACCTGCCGCACCTGCAAGGTGATCCAGGCAAACCCCGCCGCCACCGCGTAGGCGCCCAAGACCTCGCGGCCGAACCCCGCCATCCGCCGCGCCAGCACGGCGAGGCAGGCCGGCGCCAGATACGCCGCCGCCAGCGTCAACACCCCCGCCCGGGCGCCGGTCGCCATCGGGTTCAGCACCAGCAGCGCAGCGCCGTAAGCCAAAGCGATCCCGCCCAGCACCTGCCACGCCCAACGCAGCACCACCCGCCCGGTCCGCTGCGCCAGATACAGATACGCCGTCGCCTGCACGGCCAGCGTCAGCAGATGCAGCGCGGCCTCGGTAAACCGGGCAGGGCGAGCCAGATCGCCCTGGCCGAACCAGTGCCGGATCTCCAGCGCGACGAACAGCGCCAGGAAGGCGACCGCGCCGGCCTCCAGGGTCGCGACCAGACGGTCATCGCCGCGGCGGCGAAACAGCGCCGAGGCGACCGCGAACGACGCGGCGGGCACCGCGTATCCCGCCACCAGTCCGTTCACCAGCGGCAGCGTCCCGAACGCGTAGTCCAGCACATACCAGTTCAGCACCAGCCGGACGATCACAACCGCCGCCACCGCCAGCGCCACCGGCCGCAGCGCCGGCAGATCGGCCCGCGCCTCGATCCACGCCAGCGGCGGCAGCAACAGTGCCACCGCCAGGGTCAGCCGGTAATCGTGCAGCAGCATCCCGCAGCCCAGCGCCAAGGCAGCCACCGCTCCCGCCGCATGCACCCCGGCACGGCGGCGATCCGCGGCAGCCAGAGTGGCGGTCCCGGTCAACGCCGCGCTGAGCACCAGAGCGGCGGCGGCCCAGGCGACTCCGGTCTGGAATTCGGTAATCCGGGCATAGGCGGCGGCCAGCGTCAGCACCGGCACGGCGGCGACCAGAGCGGACCAGGGCAAAGGATGCGGCGCCCGCCGTTCCAGCCACAGCCCGGCGGCGGCGTGGAACCCCGCTAACACAAACGCGGCGGTGATGAACGGCAGCAGCGCGTCAGGCGCCCAGGCGCCGGGCAGGACAGCCTGCACCACCCCGTCCGCCCGGATGACCTCGCCTGTCGGCTGCCACGCCGGCACCGCCCAAATCAGCAGAGACAGCACTCCGATCAGCGCGGCGACCCAAGGCAGCCGATCGGCCCGCGGCTCCGCCACCCCCTTCCAGACCGCGATCGGCGACAGTGCCAGCAGCGCCGCCTGCGGCGCCAGGCCGGGCGCGAAAGCATCCAGCACCAACCCCGCGGCGCCGAGGGCGGCGAACGGCAGCCATGCCAGCCGGCGCCCGATCCGATGCTCCAGCGCGGCACCCGGCAGCAGCAACAGATTCAAGCCCGCCGCGGCGGGCACGAACACAGCGGCGGCCCAGCCATCGGCCGCCACCGTCAGCCCGGCGAAACACACCCACAGGCAACCGCCGATGGCCGCCGCCCAACCGAGCCAGGTCCAGGCCGTGCGCCGCACCACGATCAGCGCAGCGGCGGTAACCAGGACCAAATAGCCGAACAGCCCCGGCAGGGATGGATTTTGCGTGGCGACCAGGGCAGGCGTGGCGAACGCCCCGGCAATGCCGGTCGCCGCGGTCAACGGCCCATAGCGCAGCGCCGCGGCCAGAGCGATCAGCGACGCCGCCGCCATCGCCACGAAGCTGAACAGCGGCGGCAGCAGGCCATAGAACGGACCCGCGCCATACGCCGCGCCGAACAGGAAGGCGGTGCCTCCGGCGGCCAGCCCGCTCGGCGCCTGGTCGATACGGAACGGACCGGCGAGCGGCGGCCCCTCGTGCCGGTGCAGGAACTCCGCTCCGGCCAGCAGCACCACGCCCAGAAACGCGGCGAAGCCGCAGCGGGCGGCGGGGCCGAGCAGTTCCTGCTCCACCGCATAGCGCACCAGAAACACCCCGGCGAACAGCAGCGCCGCGGAGCCGAGCCAGACGCCCCAATTCATGGTGATCAGCGCTTCAAGGTCGCGGCGCGGCGGCAAGGGAAGCGCCGGTCCGGGCGGCGGCGCAGCCAACAGATCCCGCGGGGCCGGTTCGGGTGGGGAGCGCAGCCGCCGCAACTCCCGGTGGGCGGATCGGGCAGTGAAAAAGCCGATGATGCCCAGGACCCAGCCGATGAGCCAGCCCAGTTGGAGAAGGATTTGCATCCGCGAAAAGGGCCGCGCGCCGCCCGCCCGGTCAAGTGGGACATCAGCCGGCAGGCAACGACATTGCGGCAGACAAGCGGCGCGAAACGATATAAACCGGCGCCAGCCAATTTTGCCGGTAGAATCAGTCGGATGATCGATCAGGCCGCCAGCCTAACGACAGCACCCAGCGGGCGCCCGCGACCGTCCGTGGCGGGTCGGTGTCGCTGATGACGCGGGATAGCGAACGGCATGCCACGCGTAAGCTATTGCCCAGGCTGGCTGTGCTGGCCGCTTTGCTCGGCCTTGCCGGTGCCGTTTGGTGGCTGACCGGCGCGTGGCAAACGCACGCAACGAAGTCCGAGGTCGCCCGCGCGGGGGAAGAGGCTGATTTGCGGCTGAGCGGCTTCGTGAGCGACTTCGCCAAATCGATCAGCTATATCCGCTCCGTTCCCATTCTGGTGGCGAATGAAACCATCGTCCGGGACTATCTGTCCGGCCGTCCGGGCGATACCGCCGCGCTGAACGCCTACCTCGCCTTCATCGCGAACACCGTCAACGTCGATCTGGCCTTTGTCGTCGATCCGTCAGGGCTGTGCGTCGCCTCCAGCAACTTCGATACCCCCGACTCGCTTGTCGGCGAACATTTTGCCGATAGGGAATACTTCGTGGCCGCGCGGAAGGGCGGGCCGGGCGTGCAATATGCCGTCGGGCGGGTGACCAACATTCCGGGTGTGTTCTTTTCGCAACCGGTGTTGCGTGACGGCAGGTTTATCGGCGCCGCCGTCGTCAAGATCAACGTGCCCAACATCCAGCGCACCGTCTCCGCTCCCGGCGCGTTCGTCGCCGATCGGCATGGCGTGGTGGTCATCGCGGCGGACCCGGGCTGGCTGTTGACGGCGGTTCCGGACGCAACGGTGTTCGCCATGACAGCGCAGCAGCGCCGTCTGGCCTATAAGCGCGATGTCATCGATCCGTTTCCGCTGGTGCGTACACAGGACGAACCGTTTCCGTTTCGTGCCGCCGGGGTTCCGTCGGTGATGGCGCGGCAGCCGTTGGCGACCGAGGGCATGGAAGCCTATGTGCTTGCTCCGGTCGAAGGCCTGGCGTCGCTGGAGAAGATCCGGATCAGTGCCTTCGCGATCATTTTCGGCGGGGTATGCGCGGTTGGCTGGGGGACGTTCATATCGATCGTGATGGCGAAGCGTTCCCGCGCGCACCGTGCCAGCCTGATCGCCGCGAAGGAACAGGCCGAGGCTGGCAGCCGCGCCAAATCGGATTTCCTCGCCACCATGAGCCATGAAATCCGAACGCCGATGAACGGCGTCATCGGCATGACGGACCTGCTGCTCGACACCGAACTGACCGACGATCAGCGGCACTCCGCCAATACCGTGCGCAGCTCGGCCGAGGCGCTGCTGTCGATCATCAACGACGTCCTGGACTACTCCAAGATGGAGACCGGACGGCTGGATTTCGATAACCGCCCGTTTGAGATGGGGCAACTGATCGAAGGCGTGCTGGATATCCTGGCGCCGCGGATTGCCGACAAGGAGATTGACCTCGCCGGCTATGTCGCCCCGGACGTGCAGGGTGGTTTCATCGCGGACGACGGACGAATCCGCCAGGTTCTGCTGAACCTCATCGGCAACGCCATCAAGTTCACCGAGCACGGCATCGTCGTCGTGAACGTGTCGGCGGACCCGGGCGAAGAGAACCGGGTGCGGTTCGAGGTCAAGGACACCGGCATCGGCATTGCCGACGATGCGAAGCCGCAGCTTTTTTCCATGTTCACCCAGGCGGATTCGTCCATGACACGCCGATACGGCGGGACCGGCCTTGGACTCGCCATCTCCCGCCGGATCGTCGAGGCGATGGATGGAACGATCGGGTTTGAGAGCGAACTGTCCAAAGGCAGCACGTTCTGGTTCTCGATCCCGCTGGAGCGAACCGGGGACGTTCCGTCCGCTATCGACCGGGTGCAGTCCCTGGCCGGGATTTGTGTGCTGGTGGTGGACGACAATCCGGTCAATGTCGACGTCTTCCGGCGTCAGATCGAGGGCGCGGGAGGCACGGTAGAAGCGGCCAACGACGCCGGTTCCGGACTGGCATTGGCCCGGAAGGCGGCCGAGGCCGGGCGGCCGTTCGATGTCGCGGTGCTCGATCATCAAATGCCTGACGTGAGCGGCTATGACCTGGCAATGACGATCCGTGCCGACAGTGCCCTGGCTGCGCTGCCGCTGGTATTGGCCACGTCCGTCTCGACGGTGAACCTGCGGGTCAAGGCGAAGGCGGCCGGCATCAATTACGTTCTGACCAAACCGGTGCGGCAGCAGATGCTTATTGCCCATCTGCTGGAGGTTGTCGGCCGCGACCCGGGGGCGCCCTCGGCGCCCGCGCGGGTGTCCGAGATCTCGTTGATACCGCTGCAGGTTTCGCTTCGCATCCTGGTGGTGGACGACGTGGCGACGAACCGTTTCGTGGCATCGCGCATCCTGGCGAAAGCGGGGCATCTGATCGAACTGGCATCCGATGGCGCCGAAGCCGTGGCGAAGGTGGAGGCTGGCGATTACGACATGGTTTTCATGGATGTGCAGATGCCGCGGATGGATGGCATCGACGCGACCGCCGCGATCCGGGCGATGGCCGGTCCGAAGTCAAGCCTGCCGATAATTGCGATGACGGCACATGCGATGGACGGCGACCGGGAGGCTCTTTTGTCTGCCGGAATGAACGATTATGTTTCGAAGCCAATCAATCCGACTGAGATGGTGAAGCTGGTGGAAACCTGGCAGCGAAGGAAGGCGTTGAATTAGGATTCGCGGCTCTCCTTTACAGGATCGTGGCGCCTCCCGGATTTTCGGTCCCGTCCCGCCAGAAACTTGCGCTGGCGTATTTTGAAATCAGTTCCGGCGGAAGAACGCTCTGGCGGGGAACCAGGGCCACCCGGGAGCGCACGTCGTGCAGTCCGGGCATGCCCAGCTTTGCATCAAACTCGGGCTCGCTGCCTTCCAGGCCGTCGAACCGGTGCGCGAACGGCGTGGCACCCAGGCACGCGTACAGGCGATCGAGCGTTTCCTTTGGCCGGTTGGCGAGGCTTTCGTAGGGAATAATGATCAGCTTGCCGGCGAATGGCCCGAACCATGCCTCACGCAGCCCGCTCCACGGCGCGCCGATGAAGCCCTTGCTCTGCTCCATCAGGGACAGCGTGCGGTTAGCGATGGACAGGCCGGCCATGTGCTCGAAGATCGCCGAGGTCTGCAGGGGATTGCGGTGCAGCATCCGCTCCACGCTGTCCATGATCCACGGCACGTCGCGGACGCAGCAGATGACGCGTGCGCCTGGGAAAAGGGTGTCGATCAACGCAAGATGCCGGGTCCAGAGGCGCGCGGTATCGAACACCACCTGGCCGGGGCCGGGCGCGTGATAGTCCCGCATCAGCCCTTGCAGGATGCGCGCCCGCCGTTCATCCGAGAAGAACGAAGCGAATTCCGATGCGGCGCCCATCTGCCGCAGCAGGCCGGTATAGAGATCCAGCACGGGGCTGGTGACCGCTGTCATGAACAGCGGGTTTTGCCGCAGCAGGGTGCTGAGCAAGGTCGATCCGGACCTCGGCAGGCCCGAGATGAACTGCACGGTCGCGGGATCGGCCATAACGCCACCAGTATGAACGTCCGCGGCGCAAAGGGGAAGCGGCAAACCTGCGGAGTCGTGAGACTTGGCGCGATTGACTCGGCCGGTTGGCTTCGTCACGCTCGAACCATAACAGCAAAACAGGGGAGGTCCATGGCAGGTTGCGACGGCATCGCGCCCGGGTTTCACGGGTGAGCAACCTGCTTGAGGCCAGGGGCCTGCACGCCGCCTACGGCGAGACCAAGGTTCTGCATGGTATCGATTTCGCGGTACGCCAGGGTGGCGTGACCGCTCTGCTGGGCGCCAACGGGGCCGGCAAGACAACCACGTTGCGCGCGATCTGCGGCATGGTCCGCACCCGGGGGGACATCAGCCTGGGCGGGCGGCGGATCGACGGCATGGCGACCGAGGACATCGTGCGCCTCGGCGTCGCCCATGTCCCGGAAGGCCGCGGCACCTTCATGGAACTGACGGTCGAGGAGAATTTGAAGCTTGGCGCCTACACCCGCCCGGCGCGCGAGGCGGCGGCGGATTTCGGCCATATGTTCGAATACTTTCCTCGCCTGAAAGAGCGCTTCCGGCAGCAGGCCGGCACCCTGTCGGGCGGCGAGCAGCAGATGCTGGCGATCGCCCGCGCGCTGCTGCTGCGCCCGCGGCTGCTGCTGCTGGACGAGCCGTCGTTCGGCCTGGCGCCGCTGATCGTGCAGGAGATCTTCCGCATTCTGAAGCGCATCCGGGAGGATGCCGGGGTGAGCATGCTGCTGGTCGAGCAGAATGCGGCCTTGGCACTGGAATTCGCGGAAGACGCATATGTGCTGGAGACCGGGCGGATCGTGATGTCCGGCCCCGCGGCCGAGATCAGCAAGGACGAGGGCATCCGGCGCTCGTACCTGGGCTATTAGGTGGCCAGGGGATGAAGGAATGGCCCATCCCGTCCTGGTCCGCTCGACGTGTGTCATGGCCGGGCTTATCCCGTCCATCCGCGATGTTGCCGCAGGTCGTGGATGGCCGGACCAGGTCCGGCCATGACACGCATGGCGCCGCCGCGTCGCTATTGCCCCATGGTCTGGCGCCATCCCGGGGGGCGCGATGCTGCAAGGTGTAATCCACCAGGTCATGTCCGGCATCGCCACCGGCGGCATCTACGCCAGCGTCGCGCTGGCGCTGGTGATGATCTACCAGGCGACCCACCACGTGAACTTCGCGCAGGGGGAGATGGCGACGTTCTCCACCTATATCGCGCTGACCTTCATCAACCTCGGGTTCCCCTACTGGGTGGCGTTCGCGATCGCCGTGGTGATTTCCTTCGGCATCGGCCTGGCGATCGAGCGTACGCTGATGCGCCCGCTGGCGAACGCGCCGGTGCTGGCCTCCGTCGGCGTCTTCGTCGGCCTGCTGCTGATCATCAACAGCCTGAGCGGCTGGTTTTTCGACTACACGATCAAGCAGTTTCCCTCGCCGTTCCCGGATCATCCGATGCTGGGCGGTTACCTGTCCGGGCATGAGCTTGGCTCCACCGCCGTCACCCTGATCGTCCTGGTCCTGGTCTACCTGTTCTTCCGCCACACGCGGCTCGGCCTGGCGATGCGGGCGGCGGCGTTCAACCCGACCTCCGCCCGGCTGGTGGGGGTGCGTGTCGGCTGGATGCTGGCGCTCGGCTGGGGGCTGGCGGCGGCCATCGGCGCGGTGGCGGGGTGCATGGTGGCGCCGGTGGTGTTCCTCGACCCGAACATGATGTCCGGCATCCTGCTGTATGCCTTTGCGGGGGCGCTGCTGGGCGGCATCGACAATCCGCTCGGCGCCGTGCTCGGCGGGTTCGCGGTGGGCGTGATCGAAAACCTGGGAGGCGCCTATCTGGTGGGGACGGAGCTGAAGCTGACCCTGGCGCTTGTGATCATCGTCGCGGTGCTGACCGTCAGGCCGACAGGGCTGATGGGCCGCAAAGTGTATAGCAGGGTGTAGCCGAGATGCACGGGTCCCGGGTGATCCCCGTCCTGGTGCTGCTGGCGGCGATCGTGCCCGTCGCCTGGTTCACCGACTACCATCTGTTCCAGCTTACCATGGTTGTGGTCTACGCCATTGCCATCCTCGGGCTGTCGCTGCTGACCGGGTTCAACGGGCAGATCTCGTTGGGGCACGGCGCCTTCTACGCGATCGGCGCCTACACGACCGCGATCCTGATGACGACTTGGGAGGTTCCCTACTGGGCGACCTTGCCGGTTTCGGCGATGGTCTGCGCGCTGGTGGGGTTCCTGCTGGGCTTGCCGGCGCTGCGCCTGGGCGGGCTGTACTTGGCGCTGACGACGTTCGCGCTGGCGGTCGCCATCCCGCAGATCCTCAAATACAAGCTGTTCGAGGACTGGACCGGCGGCGTGCAGGGCCTGGTGATCGACAAGCCGGATGCGCCGTTCGGGCTGCCCTTGTCGCCCGACCAGTGGCTGTATCTCTTCACGCTGGCCGTTGCCGTGGTGCTTTACGTCATCGCCTGGAACATCGTCCGCGGGCGCATCGGCCGGGCGATGATGGCGATCCGCGACCATGCGATGGCGGCGGAGGCGATGGGCATCAACCTCGCGATGGTGAAGACCCGGACGTTCGCGTTGAGCGCCATGTATACCGGTCTGGCCGGGTCGCTCGGCGCCATCGCGGTGCAGTTCGTCGCGCCGGACAGCTTCGGGGTGTTCGTCTCGATCTACCTGTTCGTCGGCCTTGTCGTCGGCGGGGTTTCGTCCATCGGCGGCACGCTTATCGGCGCGGCGTTTATCGAGTTCGTGCCGAACATTGCCGACAAGGTGTCGAAGGCGGCGCCGGGCGCGGTATATGGCGTGATCCTGATCGCGGTGATGTTCCTGATACCCGGTGGTGTGGGCGGCTTGCTGCACGGGCTTTGGCGCAGGGTGGCGAAAGGGCGGTAGCGTTCCCGGGCGACGGGACGAAATTGGAACATCGCTGCTTGACCTGCCGCTGCGCCTTTCCCACTCTAAGCATCGCTTACATTCACACGAGGCACTCCATGACGAGCGCTGTAAACCAAGACGCCTACGGCAATTCCGGCTGGGGTCAGGCCCCGAGAGGAGATGTACGGCGGGACCCGTGGGGGGCACAGTCCTCCGGCCACCAGATCGCGGAGCCACCCCCGTTCTGGCACCCGGCGGGCATGAGCCGCCCGGTCGCCATTGGTGCGACCGTACTAGGCTTCATCCTGTGGTGGCCGATTGGCCTGGCTTTGCTGTTTTACCTGATGGGGAGTGGTCGCATGGGGTGCGCCGGGTCGCGCAAGGCGCGTTATCGGAGCTGGCAGGAGTCAAGTCCGTTCAGCGACTGGAAATCCTGGTCATACGGCGGCAGCCGTTCGGCTTCGTCCGGCAACCACGCGTTTGACGATTATAAGACCGAGACGCTTCGCCGGCTGGAGGATGAGCAGAAAGAATTTGCCTCGTTCCTGGAGCGGCTGCGGTTCGCCAGGGACAAGGCCGAATTCGACCAGTTCATGGCCGAACGCCGCAGCCGCCCGGCGTCGGATGAGCCTTCCGCCGCCTGACGGCGGACAAGAGGCTACCGCTTGATGAAACGGGCGCCCCTAACCGGGCGCCCGTTTTTGTTGGCTACGGCGCGTAGCTGTACGGTCCACCGCGCGTGAGTGCTGCCCGGTAAGCCGGGCGTGCCTGGAACCGCCGGACCCACGCATCCAATTCCGGATAGGCTAGCCGATCGGCGCGTGCGCCGGCGATCTCGCCGACGAAACTCATTTGGATGTCGGCGCCCGTCAGTTGGCTGCCCAGCAGGTAGTCCCGGCCGCGCAATGCGTTGTCGATATACCCCAGGTGGCTGGCGATCTCGCTTTCGATCCGCGGGCCCAGGGGCGCACCCGCCGCACCGAGCCGCGAGACATACAGCTTGAGCAGCAAGGGCAGCATCGCCGAACCCTCGGCGAAGTGGAGCCATTGGACGTAGTCGTCATAGGCCGGGGTGCCGGGATCGGGCTGTAGCCGCCCGTGGCCGTGGTGGCGGATGATGTAGTCGATGATGGCGCCGGACTCGCTGATCACGCGTCCTTCGTCGGTGATAACCGGCGACTTGCCGAGAGGATGGACCGCTTTCAGCTCCGGCGGGGCGAACCGGGTTGTCGCGTCGCGCTGATAATGCTGGATTTCGTACGGGATCTCCAGCTCCTCCAGCAACCAGAGGATGCGCTGGGAACGGGAATCGTTCAGATGGTGGACGACGATCATGGAGGTCTTCTCCCGACGGTGGCCGCTGCGTCCCGATCAGGTCGCGAAGGCGGCGATGGCTGTTCCAACGCTGCTGAAAAAATTGCTGAGGCCGGTGCCGAACAGCCTGACCCCGACCGCTACGACGGCGCCCATGAAGCTGGCCAACAGCGCGTATTCGAGCACCCCGGAGGCACGACCGTCCGAACACAAAGACGGCATCGATATGACCCGGCCGAGACCCGGGAAGTCGGGGCCACCTGACCCTGCGATATCGTTATGTGTCATGGTGCGGGCAGATTGAAGAATAATTAGATTCTACGAAAGTAATAACCGTTTGATGGGTCGAAGGTCATAGCGGCAATAACCCACGATGCGAAGTTACCGGTCACCGTCATGGCCGGGCGTGTCCCGGCCATGGCGATAGGGGCAGAGACTTGCTCTGGATGCGCGCGGCGCACGCCCGGCCAACTTGGCCGGTACGCGGGGACCGGCCTACCGGAAGATGGTATGCGGCCGCGCGTGCGTGATCACGCTGCCACTCATGGCCCACTTCGCAGCACTCGTCTCATCCCGCAGCAGCGCATCCTGGATTGGCTTGCCCACGGCTCCGAGTTCCATCGACAGCTTCGCCGCCGCATCCATCACCTGCGCCATGACCGCACGCGGCCGAGGCGGACGCATCCGCATGGACGGCGAACTGATATGCAACACCGCCACCACCGCGCCGGATGCATCGCGCACCGGCGCCGCAATGCCGACCGCGCCGGCCACGACCTCATCGGACGTGATCAGATAGCCGCGCGAACGGATGCGCTGGAGATCGGCCGCGATCCAGGTGGCGTCGACCCGCGTCGCGGGGGTGAACCGGTTCAGCCGCTGCGCCAGAAGCTGGGTCTGGACCGCCTCCGGCGCGAACGCCAGCAACACCCGGCTGCTGCCGGCATGCAAGGCGCCGCGATTGCCCACCTGAGTATACACGCGGATGGCCGGATCGGTTTGGTAGATCGCCACCGTCTCGCTTTCCATGCCGTCGCGGACCCGAAGATACACATTCTCCCCGGTTGCCTTGCCCAAAGCGGTCATGAACGGCATCGCCGTCGCCGCGAGCGCCCCCTGGTCTGCCGCGGCACGGCCCAGCGCGCTCCATCGAGCACCCAGCCGCCACAGGCCGCGCGCCTCGTCCTGGATCGTGAAGCCGCGCGATTTCAGGGTGCGCAGCAACCGGAACGCCGCGGTCCGCGTGCATCCCGCACTTTCCGCCAGCGCTGCCAGGGACGCAGGCCCCAGCCGGGACAGCGCTTCGAGCAGATCGAGCGTCCGATCGACCGCTGCTATATTATAGTCCGGGGGCGAGGATGCGGGAAACGGATCAGCCGCAGCGGGCGGTGCCTTAAGTTTCGACTTGCCGGTCCCATTGCTGCTCTTGGCTGTCCCCATCTTCCGAACCCTCTCCCTACTAGAGTGAAGCCCGCCGCTCGCGATCGGTTGATACGCAGAAACGGTCGGATCATCACCAAAATTACTTGGGAGTAGATTTGCATCCTGTCGGGTTTCAGTCAAAGGCGTTGCTGCATGGGTGCCATGCAAACCGGCATTCGTGATGAATTATAATGCATATGATCGAGGGACGAGCGTAAGCCCGGGTCAGGCGGCGGGGGTCGCTGAAACTATCACAAGTACGTTACGACGACTCGGCTCGCCTTGCTGCTTGCCGCTCCGCAGCGCCCGGGGTAAAGCCCGCCGTTCCGATGCAGCCGAACCGCGGCAGCGGACGGGCGCGCGAACGCCCGGCATCGGGCGGGCGTGGTGAAATGGTAGACACGCCAGATTTAGGTTCTGGTGGCGCAAGCCGTGGGGGTTCAAGTCCCTTCGCCCGCACCACGTGCTGCCGCAGTCGCGTCGGCCGGGTTTGGTTTGAACGGAATTTTTGTCAGGATTGGCTGAAGCAATGCAGGTTACCGAGACGCTCTCCGACGGTCTGAAGCGTGGCTACACCGTGGTTCTCCCCGTCGCGGACCTGGAGTCGCGCCGGACCGAGCGTCTGACCTCCCTGGGCAAGACGCTGCGCATCCCGGGTTTCCGTCCCGGCAAGGTGCCGATGCCGATCGTCAAGCAGCGCTATGGTACGGCGGTGTCGGCTGAGGTGCTGGAGGATTCGGTCAACCAGGCGACCCAGAAGGTGCTCACCGAGCGCGGCCTGCGGCCGGTGCAGCAGCCCAAGATCGACATGGTGACGGAAAACCCGACCGCGCTGACATCGGACCTCGAATTCAAGCTCGAGATGGAAGTGATGCCGGATATCGCCATGCCGGACTTCAGTGCGATCGAGCTGACCCGCGCCAAGGCCGAGGTGCAGCCCGACGCGGTTGACAAGTCGCTGCAGCAAATCGCCAAGTTCAACCGGACCTTGGAGCCGGTCTCGGCGGAAGCGCTGGAAGCCCGCGGCCACGGCGCCGTCACCGGTGAGGTCGTCACCATCGATTTCGTCGGCAAGATCGACGACGTCCCGTTCGAAGGCGGCTCGGCCAACGACACGCCGGTCGAAATCGGCGGCGACGGCTTCATCCCGGGCTTCGCCGAGCAGTTGGAAGGCGTGCGCCCGGGCGACACCAAGACCCTGCACGTCACTTTCCCGGAGGCGTACGGCAAGGCCGAACTGGCCGGCAAGCCGGCGACCTTCGATGTGACGGTCAAGCAGGTCAGCACCCAGGTCATCCCCGCCATCGATGACGAACTGGCCAAGAAGGTCGGCGCCGACTCCCTGGAAGCGGTGCGCGAAATCGTGGTCTCCCGCCAGCAGCAGGAATATGACTCGGTCAGCCGCACGCGGCTGAAGAAGGACCTGCTGGACGCGCTGACCAAGCTGTCGAACTTCCCGATTCCGGTCTCGATCGCCACGCAGGAATTCGACCAGATCTGGCAGCAGCTGGAGCAGGCGCGCAAAGCCGGCACGATGGACGAAGAAGATAAGGACAAGGACGAAGACACGCTGCGGACCGAGTACCAGGCGATCGCCGAGCGGCGCGTCCGCCTCGGGCTGCTGCTTGCGGAAATTGGCCGGGTCAACAACATCAGCGTCTCCGAGCAGGAACTGGACCGCGCGCTGTATCAGCGGGCGATGCAGTACCAGGGGCAGGAGCAGCAGATGTATGAGTTCTTCCGGAAGTACCCCCAACTGACGAACAGCGTACGCGGTCCCCTGCTGGAGGATAAAGTGGTGGACTTTGTGCTTGAATTGGCCAAGGTTACCGATACCATCGTTACCCCGGAGGAGTTGCTCAAGGAACCCGAGGCCGCCGAGGCATCCGCCGCCTGATCATCCGGCTGTTTGGCCGGGTAGCTGGACTTCCCCGGCCATGCACTTACTTATGACTCGCTTCTTATACCGACTCTTGCAACCTTTAGGTGATGATCATGCGGGACCGTGACCCTGTCGAGGTATATGGCAACTCCCTGGTTCCGATGGTGGTCGAACAGACCGCTCGGGGCGAGCGAGCGTTCGACATCTATTCGCGCTTGCTCAAGGAGCGCATCATTTTCCTCACCGGCGCGGTCTATGACCAGGTCAGCGCGCTGATCTGCGCCCAGTTGCTGTTCCTGGAATCGGAAAATCCATCAAAAGATATTTCGTTCTATATCAACAGCCCCGGCGGCGTGGTGTCGGCGGGCCTCGCGATCTATGACACCATGCAGTACATCCGCAGCCCGGTCAGCACCGTGTGCATCGGCCAGGCCGCCTCCATGGGCAGCCTGCTGCTCACCGCCGGCGCCAAGGGCAAGCGCTACGCCCTGCCGAATGCGCGCGTGATGGTGCACCAGCCCTCCGGCGGCGCCCAGGGCCAGGCGACCGACATCGAGATCCAGGCCCGCGAAATCCTGACCCTGCGCAAGCGGTTGAACGAGATCTACGTGCGCCATACCGGCCAGCCGATCGAGGCGATTGAACGCAAGCTGGAGCGCGATACTTATATGTCCGCCGAGGAAAGCCGCGATTTCGGCCTGGTGGACGAAGTGGTCGATCGCCGTCCGGAAGTTGAATCCGCCGACTCATCGTCCAAGGGCTGATCACCGCCATCGTATTTAAACCCGCCGAGGCGGCGCTGCGCCGTCTCGGTAATTTCTTTTTCAGCCGAATCATTGTGGTTTATACGGCACGGTTCGCCGTATGATCGACATGTTCAGGGGACTGGCGTTTCGCGGTTCTTGTCCCTGCCGCGTATAGGGAGTTATGATTCCCCATTGAGCCCCTGTGTTCGGGGGAGGAGTGCGCATGAGCAAGTCCGGCGATTCGAAGAATACCCTCTACTGCTCGTTCTGTGGCAAGTCCCAGCACGAAGTCCGTAAGCTCATCGCCGGTCCGACGGTCTTCATCTGCGACGAGTGCGTCGAACTCTGCATGGATATCATCCGTGAGGAGCACAAGACCCACCTGGTGAAGTCCCGGGACGGGGTGCCAACCCCCAAGGAGATCTGCAAGGTTCTGGACGACTACGTTATCGGCCAGGATCATGCCAAGCGGGTCCTGTCGGTCGCGGTGCATAACCACTACAAGCGCCTGGCCCACGGCCAGAAAAGCAACGACATCGAGATCGCGAAATCCAACATCCTGCTCGTCGGGCCCACCGGCTCGGGCAAGACCCTGTTGGCCCAGACCCTGGCGCGCATCCTCGACGTACCATTCACCATGGCTGACGCCACCACCCTGACCGAAGCCGGCTATGTGGGTGAGGACGTCGAGAACATCATCCTCAAGCTGCTGCAATCAGCCGACTATAATGTGGAGCGGGCGCAGCGCGGCATCGTCTATATCGACGAGGTCGACAAGATCTCCCGCAAGTCCGACAACCCGTCGATCACCCGGGACGTCAGCGGCGAAGGCGTGCAGCAGGCGCTGCTGAAGATCATGGAAGGCACGGTTGCCTCGGTTCCGCCGCAGGGCGGGCGCAAGCATCCGCAGCAGGAATTCCTCCAGGTCGACACCACGAACATCCTGTTCATCTGCGGCGGTGCGTTTTCGGGCCTCGAGCGCATCATCGGCGCCCGCGGCAAGGGGTCGGGCATCGGCTACGGCGCCGAGGTGCGGTCGCAGGACGAACGCCGCATGGGCGCGATCCTGCGTGAGGTGGAGCCCGAGGATCTGCTGAAATTCGGCCTGATCCCCGAGTTCATCGGCCGTCTGCCGGTCGTGGCGACCTTGGAAGATCTCGACGAAAGCGCGCTGATGGAGATCCTCACCAAGCCGAAGAACGCGCTGGTGAAGCAGTACGGGCGGTTGTTCGAGATGGAAGGCGTCAAGCTGTCCTTCACCGACGACGCGCTGAAGTCCGTCGCCACCCGGGCGATCACGCGCAAGACCGGCGCGCGCGGCCTGCGGTCCATCATGGAACAGATCTTGCTTTCGACAATGTTCGAACTGCCGGGTCTGGATGGCGTCGAGGAGGTCGTTATCAACCGGGAGGTCGCGGAATCCCGTGCCAATCCGCTTTATCTGTACGGGAAGGAGCGGGCGGAGAACACCGCCTGATTATTTGGCGCACCGAACCTTCGGCTCGCGAGGACGTGATTGTTGGTTTCAAGGGCTTGCGGCGAACCGTTCGGCGGCCATATCCGACGAACGGGGCTTAGCAAGCCCGGAGAAAGCGCTTTCCGTGCCGCTGTCGGGCGGGAGTCGCTGACTGTCCTTTAGGAGGTCATAGCATGACGGAACAAGATCGGCCCTCTCCGGAGCGGCCTGCAGGCAAGGTTCACGCCCATAGCGATGTGATGGCCGTGCTGCCATTGCGCGACATCGTGGTGTTTCCCCACATGATCGTCCCGCTGTTCGTCGGCCGCGAAAAATCGGTTCGCGCGCTGGAAGCGGTGATGAAGGAAGACAAGCAGATCCTGCTGGTTGCCCAAAAAAACGCCTCCCAGGACGACCCGTCGATCGAGGACATCTATCGAATCGGCACCGTCTCCACGATTTTGCAGCTTTTGAAACTCCCGGACGGAACCGTCAAGGTGCTGGTCGAAGGCGGCCGGCGCGCGAAGATCACCGGCTTCAAGGAAACCGAGGCGTTCTTCGAAGCCCAGACGGAGGCGATGCCCGACGTCGTCGGTGAGAAGAAGGACCTGGAGGCGCTCGGCCGCACCGTGGTCTCCCAGTTCGAGCAGTACATCAAGCTGAACAAGAAGATCGCGCCCGAGGTGCTGGTTTCGCTGAACCAGATCGAGGAGCCCTCGAAGCTCGCCGACACGGTCGCCAGCCATCTGAACCTGAAGATCCCCGAGAAGCAGGACCTGCTGGAGATCGCCCGCATCAGCGAGCGGCTGGAGCGCGTGTTCGGCCACATGGAGTCGGAAATCGGCGTCCTGCAGGTGGAAAAGCGCATCCGCAACCGCGTCAAGCGGCAGATGGAGAAGACCCAGCGCGAGTATTATCTGAACGAACAGCTCAAGGCGATCCAGAAGGAGCTGGGTGAGGGCGAGGACGGCAAGGACGAGAACGCCGAACTCGAAGCCAAGATCAAAAAGACGAAATTCACCAAGGAAGCCCGCGAAAAGGCCATTGCCGAGCTGAAGAAGCTGCGCACCATGAGTCCGATGAGCGCGGAAGCGACTGTGGTGCGCAACTACCTGGACTGGATGCTGTCCATCCCCTGGAAGAAGCGCAGCAAGATCCGCAACGACGTGACCGAGGCCGAAAAGGTGCTCGAAGCCGATCACTATGGCCTGGAGAAGGTCAAGGAGCGGATCATCGAGTATTTGGCGGTGCAGGCGCGCAGCCCGAAAGTGCGTGGGCCGATCCTGTGCCTGGTCGGCCCTCCCGGTGTCGGCAAGACCTCGCTGGGCAAGTCGATCGCCAAGGCGACGGGCCGCAGTTTCGTGCGTATGTCGCTGGGCGGCGTGCGGGATGAGGCGGAGGTGCGCGGCCACAGGCGGACCTATATCGGATCGATGCCGGGCAAGGTCATCCAGGGCATGAAGAAGGCCAAGACCTCCAACCCGCTGTTCCTGCTGGACGAGGTCGACAAGCTGGGTTCCGACTGGCGCGGCGATCCGTCCTCGGCGTTGCTCGAGGTGCTGGATCCGGAGCAGAATTCGACATTCGCGGATCACTACCTGGAGGTCGATTACGATCTGTCCGACGTGATGTTCGTCACCACGGCCAACAGCCTGCGCATGCCGCAGCCGCTGCTCGACCGCATGGAGATCATCCGCATCCCCGGCTACACCGAGGATGAGAAGGTCGAGATCGCCAGGCGCCACCTGATCGACAAGCAGGGCGAGGCGCACGGCCTGAAGAAGGAGGAGTGGAGCATCACGGAAGACGCTCTGCGCGACCTGATCCGGTACTACTCGCGTGAAGCCGGCGTGCGTAACCTGGAGCGAGAAATCGCCAACCTGGCGCGCAAGGCGGTGAAGGAGATCGTCACCAAGAAGACGGCCAAGGTGGCATTCACCCGCAAGAACCTGGAGAAGTTCGCCGGCGTCAAGAAGTTCCGCTTCGGCGAGACGGAAGCCGAGGACATGGTCGGCGTCGTCACCGGCCTGGCCTGGACCGAAGTCGGCGGCGAGATCCTGACCATCGAGTCGGTGCTGCTGCCCGGCAAGGGCAACGTCAAGCACACCGGCAAGCTGGGCGACGTGATGCAGGAAAGCGTCTCCGCGGCCCTCAGCTACGTGCGCAGCCGCTCGACCAAGTTCGGCATCAAGCCGACATTGTTCGAAAAGCGCGACATCCATGTGCACGTGCCTGAAGGGGCGACTCCGAAGGACGGGCCGTCGGCCGGCGTGGCGATGGCGACCTCCATCGTGTCGATCCTGACCGGCATCCCGGTGCGGCGCGACGTAGCCATGACGGGTGAGATCACCCTGCGCGGCCGCATCCTGCCCATCGGCGGCCTGAAGGAGAAGCTGCTGGCGGCGCTGCGTGCGGGTATCACCACGGTCTTCATTCCAAAAGAGAATGAGAAGGACCTGGCCGAGATCCCGGACAACGTGAAAAAGCATCTGAAGCTGATCCCGGTGGCTGACGTGGACGAGGTCATCGCCCAGGCTTTGGCCCGCCGTCCGGTGGCGATCGAGTGGGAAGATCCGTCCGAGACGGCGCTTCCGGCTGCTGCGGCACAGCCTGCCGCCCAGGCTTCTCTGCCACACTGAGCCAGAACGGCCCGCAAACCAAGCTTGCGGGCCGTTTTCCCCGGGAATCCGTTGTCAAAGCATTGACGCGCCGGAAACCACGCCAGTAGTGTCCGCCCGCTTCTCCGGACCTTCCGTTCGGTTTTTCGAGTCGTGGACATGAGAGGGAAACGCAGTGAACAAAATGGACCTCATCGCAGCGGTCGCTGACGGGACGGACCTCTCGCGCGCTAAGGCGGGTGAAGTCGTCGATAGCGTCTTCGGCGCTATCACCGATGCGTTGAAGAACAAGGAAGAGGTCCGGCTGGTCGGTTTCGGCACCTTTGTCGCGGCCACACGCAAAGCCAGCACGGGCCGCAATCCGCGCACGGGCGAGGAGATGGAAATCCCCGAGTCGACGACCGTGCGCTTCAAGGCCGGTAAGGGCCTGAAGGATTCCGTCGGCTGAATCGGACAGGGTGGCGCCAGCGCCGGCGTCACCCGGCCTCGGGCGGCCGGACTTGGCGGGGCGGTTAGCTCAGCGGTAGAGCGTCTCGTTTACACCGAGAGGGTCGGCGGTTCGAATCCGTCACCGCCCACCAGAGCGCCAGACGGCCCCTACCTTGCCGATGTGTCTGCATAGTTTGTAGGCGTTTTCCGGGGCCGCCACCGCCTCTACCGTCATGGCCGGGCGTGCCCCGGCCATCTTCGCACCGCGGTGGAAGCGCGGATGGCCGGGACGAGCCTGGCTATGACTGTAAGGCACAAGCCCTTGCTCCGACGGCCTGCTTATAACGATGACGGTCAGCCGCCCGTCAAACCATCCTTTGCCCAGTTTTGCACCTCGACCGAACCATCCGCGTGCACCTCGATCAGCAGGTTGATCAAGCTGTCCTGCCGTTCGGCGACGTCGATTGCGAGATCGAACAGGCGCATCTGCTCGCGTCGCACCACGGCGGGCACGATGATGATCAGACCATTGTGCACCTCAAGGTCAGCGTAGAGCCGTAAAAAGTCCTTACGGTTGTTGGTGACGATCAGGTAGTTCCGCTCGGCCGCCAACCCCGCCACGTGCCAATCGCTGGTGCCTTTCAGATTCAGCCACGTGACGTGCATGCATGCAAGCCAAGCCGCGAGCCTGCGCGACCGACGCCAGTTTTGGCGACAGCCACTCGTCGATCAGGATAGGGTCGATCATGCTTCGACGGGCACTTCCCGCCAGTTTGGGCCGATGTTCTCCTCGGCCCAGGCAATGACGGCCTCGATCCCGTCCAGCGGCAGGCTCGGGTAGTCGCAGACGATTTCCTGCCGGCTATACCCCGCCCGAAGGTGGATCAAAATCATCTCCACCGGTATCCGGGTCCCGCGAATCGTCGGGACCCCGCCCATGATCTCGGGGTTGCAGACGATCGTCGCCGGCAGGCTCCGCTTCGTCGCGTGCAGGATCATGATGCCCGTCTCCTTGATCTCCATAATATACGGCTTTCCAAGCCCGATCTCAACCAAACGCCCTTGACGCCCGGGACCGCCCAGCCTAAACGCTGCGGCCTGCCGATGCGGGAGTAGCTCAGTTGGTTAGAGCGCCGGCCTGTCACGCCGGAGGTCGCGGGTTCGAGCCCCGTCTCTCGCGCCAGCATCGTCTTCCAAATATCACGCGGCTGATCTTAGCGGAGATGGCGGCAAACCGTCCTCCGAGGTAATCCTTTTCGCCGCCGTCATTGCAACGGCGGCATTTTCCGGCCTGACCCCTATGGCGGTGACGGCGGGATCAGTCTAATACCGACGTCACTGCGGAACCGGACAGGCCCTCGCCACAGGCGTGCGGCGTGGCCGAGGCTGTGGCGGGAGTCAAACGACATAGCGCGGGACCAATATGCAGCCTGTTCTCTTCGGGTATCTGCCGATACTGGTGTTTCTGGTCATCGCCATCGGCATCGCCATCGCGATGGTGGCCGGGTCATTGATCGCCGCCCGCCAAAAGCCATATGCCGAAAAACTATCCGCGTATGAGTGCGGGTTCGAGGCGTTCGATGATGCGCGGCGCCGGTTCGACGTGCGCTACTACCTCGTCGCCATCCTGTTCATCATCTTCGACCTCGAGGTCGCGTTCCTGTTTCCCTGGGCCGTCGCCCTGAAGGGAATCGGCGCATTCGGTTTCTGGTCGATGATCGCCTTCCTTGGCGTTCTCACCGTCGGCTTCATCTACGAGTGGTGCAAAGGCGCGCTGGAATGGGAGTAGCAGCATGAGCGACGCAACTCTGTTGGCCTGGAACCGCGATCACCTGCCGCCCGGCCCCGAACAGGACGCCGTCATCAAGGGGATCACCGGTGAGATCGCCGACAAGGGCTTCCTGGTCGCGAACATCGACAAGGTGGTGAACTGGGCGCGCACCGGCAGCCTGTGGCCGATGACCTTCGGCCTGGCCTGCTGCGCGATCGAGATGATACACGCGTATATGCCGCGGTATGACCTGGATCGTCTTGGGATCATCCCGCGCGCCTCACCGCGGCAGAGCGATGTGATGATCGTCGCCGGGACGCTGACCAACAAGATGGCGCCGGCTTTGCGCAAGGTCTACGACCAGATGCCGGAACCGCGCTGGGTCATCAGCATGGGAAGCTGCGCCAACGGCGGCGGCTATTACCATTATTCCTATTCGGTGGTGCGCGGGTGCGACCGGGTGGTGCCGGTTGATATTTATGTCCCCGGCTGTCCGCCTTCGGCCGAGGCACTGGTTTACGGGATCATGCAGTTGCAGAAGAAAATCCGCCGCACGGGGACGATCCTTCGTGGCTGACGAAGCGCCCGTAGCGGAGGCCGCTCCGCCGCCGCCGTCCGCGCTGGAACTGCTGGGGCAGGCGGTCGCCTCGATTGCCGGTGTCGTCGGCTATCGTATCGAGAGTAACGAATTGGTTGCCCACGCGGCACGCGACTCGCTGGTCGCGGTGACGACTGCGCTGCGCGATGACCCTCGCTTCGCCTTTGAGCAGGTCATGGATATCTGCGGCGTCGACTGGCCTGACCGGACGGAACGATTCGACGTCGTGTATAATTTGCTGTCGGTATCGCTGAACCAGCGCGTCAGGATCATCGTCACCACGGATGCCGCGACACCTGTCCCTTCAGTCTGCTCGGTCTGGCCGGCGGCGACGTGGTGGGAACGCGAGGCGTGGGACCTGTTCGGCATCGTCTTCGACGGCCAGCCGGATCTGCGTCGCATCCTGACCGACTACGGATTCGAGGGTCATCCGCTGCGCAAGGATTTCCCGCTGACCGGCTATGTCGAGGTTCGCTACGACGAGGATCGCAAGCAGGTCGTCAACGAACCGGTGGTGCTGACGCAGGACTTCCGCAGCTTCGACTTCCTGTCTCCCTGGGAGGCGATGACCACCTTGCCCGGCGATGAAAAGGTATTCACCGAGCGCGCCGAGCAGGCGAAAGGCTGACCGCATGAGTGAAACGACTGGTACGACGCCCGCGATCGTCGAGATCGACAGCCACTCCATCAATTTCGGTCCGCAGCATCCCGCCGCGCATGGCGTTTTGCGGCTGATCCTGGAGCTGGACGGCGAGATCGTCGAACGCGCCGACCCGCATATCGGATTGCTGCACCGGGGCACCGAGAAGCTGATCGAATACA
>NZ_CAJATU010000126.1 GCF_903944925.1 uncultured Rhodopila sp.
ATGGCTGGAATGGAGTCGATCCGGCCCGGAAAGTACAATCACATAGCTGTGAATTACATGGCTACGTTTATGGATGGTCCTGGGCGGTTTTTCCAAGAGTTCCGCCGGATTAAAGTAAGAGCAAGAGGGAAGCTCGGACTAAACGCCGCCCATCCCGGGCGGCGCACCCCCCGATGGAGAGAGAACATGGACCACCAACTCGGATCGCCGAGCGGGCGAATACCTGCGCGGTTCGCTGCCAGCCCTCGCTGCCTACGTCGCGGTTTCCACCTGCATTCGAGTAACGAAAATGGCCCAACCCAAATCCGCTTTCCGGAACCAGCGTGATCGCTATCCGAATCTGGCTGCGCCTTACGACAACAAGCCGACCTTCGACCCCGATGACCCTGATGATGGCACGCCGCCGCGCGGAGGCATGCCGAGCGTGAAGACCGGGAGAACGGTCGGCTTTTGGGACTTGCGCGAACACGCCGCCATTGTCCTCTTCGAGACCACCCCTGAAGTGCTGTGGTACGAGGAGCGGCCCGAGCGCATCCGTTTCCGTGACGACACAGAGTGGCTGACCTACGTGCCAAGCTTTTCGGTCCGCACGGAAGGCGGCTATTCGATGGTCGAACTTTCGACATGCGGCAAGCCACGCGGAGTTCGCGAACAGACCGTCGCCGAATTTGCCCGGGCATACTATGCCGCCCGGGGCATTCGATACGTCGAACTGTCCCACGCCCTGGTGGCCGCCGTCCCCCGGGCGACGCGTGCGTACGGCATCCTCCGCTATCTGTCGGTCAAGGTGCCGGATGCGGACGTGCTGAAGGCGACAGATGTCCTGCTGCGCGGCCCGGCGCCGATTGACCACGTCGAACGGGAGGCGGGCGTCAGCCACCAACGCCTCATCGCCATGGCTTGCCGGGGCATCCTGCGTCTGCACGGGGACGGTCCCGTCCGGCGCGACACCGTCATCGGTCTTCCCGGACAGGAGCGGGCGCAATGAACGAGAACGCCCAGATTCCTTTGCCGCTGCCCTCGAACGGGATGTCGGTGGTGGTGTCCTCTCCACGCCTGCTGCGTGGCGATCGCATCGACCGATTGGGGGTCAAGTACGAGTTCCTGGAACGCGAACCGACCCGGAAGAAGTTCCTCCGTGTCGATACAGACGCCATGGTCTGGATTGATAACATTGAACTCGTGTCGCAGATGGCACGGCGCGAGGTGACCATTGCTCTCCCGGATTGGCTTCCGGCGGCACGGGCGAGGAAATGGGGCCAGGACTTCCACTCGATGCCTGAGACCGACAAGCTGCGGGCACGGATGAGGCTCGCCTATGTCGAGGCGTTCCTGGAGAACCGCCGTCTTGGCTATCCGCAGAAGGTGCGGGCACTGCTGGACGAAGTTCACCGCAAGCGGATGCAAGACCCGAAGGCGGTCGAGGCGGGTGAGTGGAAGCCGTGCCTCGCCGCAGTATACGAGTGGGTGGAGATTTGGGAGGCACCTAAAGGCCCGAAGGGCATCAAACGCCTCTGCTTCGCCGAAAGTGAGCGCGGGGTCCGTGGCGTCCAGGTGGAGGACAGCATCGCGCCGCTGCTGCATACGGCGATAAAGGACCTTTGGTTCACGTCGCAACGGACGCGCGTTAAGCACGTGTTTGACCGTGTCATCACGGACGCGCGTGCCGCTGGTATCCCGGATGTTTACTATCCGAGCGAGCGGACGGTCCGCCGGGCCATCAACGGATTGCCGCCCTACGCTGTCGCCCGGGCGCGGTTCGGCCTGCGCGCCGCCGAAGAGGAGTATCGCTCGAAGGGCCAGTTGCCGCCGACGCCGTTGCCCGGGCAGGTCTACGAACTGGATGCCCACAAGCTCGACTTCGTCGCCGTGGACGACAGGTTCGGCCTGCCCCTGGGGCGGCTGTGGATCACCGCGGTCATCGACCGCTGCACCCGGGTGATTGTCGGGTTCCACCTCCACGTCGGTAAGCGTAAGCTGTCGGCCGCCTACCGATTTGGCTCCGCGTGAGGGATACTTCGGTCAGCCTGCTGGGAGCGGGCTAATGTCCACGATCGTCTGGTTAGTGGACATTATATCCTTCGATCGCGGGACATGAGGCATTG
>NZ_CAJATU010000127.1 GCF_903944925.1 uncultured Rhodopila sp.
TGACGAGCTGGCAAGATCTGATCTACGATTCCTGCAACATGTGCGGCCGTTGTTCGCTGATTTGCCCGATGGGAATCGATATCGCCGATCTGGTGGAGAAGGCGCGTCACGGGATGTATACGGCCGGGCTGGCGCCGGCCGACTATCTCGGGTTGTTGGCCGAGAAGGAGCACGCGACGGGCAGTCCCTTCCGGTTGAGCGTAACGAAGTTCCGGGAGATGCTGCACGCCATCGGGGACCAGTACGGCGTGGCCATGCACGTGGACGAAGCAACCGCGGACATTGTGCCAACGGTCTCCTCCATCGACCTCAAGACTTATCCCGGTTCGATGGCGGCGATCGCGAAGATCCTGAACCACGTGGGCGAGTCATGGACGTTCCGGACGGATGGGTTTGATGCCGACAACGTTTCATTGACCGCGGGAGACCGCGACGGCCAGCGCGCAACGACGCTGGGGGTCGTCCAGGCGGCGACGACCTGCGGGGCGAAGACATTGCTGATGCCGGAGTGCGGACACGCCTTCACCGAAATGCGGTGGGAGGCAGCAAACGCGTTCGGCAGGAAGTTGCCGTTCCGGGTCATGCAGATCACCGAATTTCTGGCCGAAGGGTTGGCGGATGGCCGCATCCGGGTCAAAACGGTCAAGCAACGCGCAACCTACCATGACGCCTGCCAGGTCTCTCGACGTGGTGGCGCGACGGCGGCACCGCGAACCATCCTGGAGGCGCTTGGGGTGGACCTGCATGAACTTGAAGATGCCGGTGATGCGAACTGGTGCTGCGGTGGCGGTGGCGGCGTGGCGCTGATCAATCGCGCGGCGCCGTTGCGGCAGAAGGCGTTCGAGATCAAGCAGCGGCAGGTCGAGGCGACCGGGATGGACACGGTCTACACCAGTTGCTCCGGATGCCGTCAGACGCTGGACCACGGCGGTAAAGCCGCGCAGTGGAACAAGACGGTTGGCAGCCTGCTCGAACTTGTCGCCGACAGCCTCAGGCCATAGAGCATGGCAGCGAGACGTATCGTTATCGACCCAGTCACTCGGATTGAGGGTCATTTACGGATCGAAGTGTCGATCGATACTGCGGGAAATATCGTCGAGGCGCTCAGCGCCGGCACGCAGGTTCGCGGCATCGAAATCATTTTGCGGGGCCGCGATCCGCGCGATGCCTGGGCGTTCGCCCAGCGCATCTGCGGCGTTTGCACGCTGGTGCACGGCCTCGCCTCGGTGCGGGCGGTGGAGGACGCGCTGGGCATCACGGTGCCGGAGAATGGCGAACTGATCCGCGACCTGATGGCCGGCGCACAGCTTTTGCAGGACCACGTCATTCACTTCTATCACCTTCAGGCGTTGGACTGGGTGAACCCGATCCACGCGTTGGCGGCCGATCCGCAGGCGGCTTCGCGGATCGCCGAAACGATCGGCTATAGCGAAACGTCGATGGATCATTTCGGACGGGCGCAGGCGCGGCTTAAGGACTTGGTGGAGTCAGGCCAACTCGGGATCTTTACGAACGGGTGGTGGAACCACCCGGGATACAAACTGGCCCCGGAGGTCGATCTGATTGCGCTGTCGCATTACCTCGATGCGCTGGCGTGGCAGCGTGAAATTGGTGAGCTGCTGACCATTTTCGGCGGAAAAAATCCGCATCCGAATGTGGCTGTCGGCGGAGCGCCTTGCGCGATCTCGGTTGATGGCAAGCTGCCGGGGGGCGCTGACGCTACAGCAGTCTCGACAACCGGCCTTATCCGCGTGCGCGCGTTGATCGAGCGGATGCGCGACTTTGTCGATGGCGTCTACCTGCCGGACCTGATCGCCATCGGCGGCGGCTACAAGGATTGGTTCGGGCGCGGCGAGAACGTGCGAAACTTTCTGACCTACGGGGACTTTGCCGGTTCGGCTGCGGGCAACGGCTTTGGCGTGCCGCGCGGCGCCGTGCTGGGGCGCGACCTGTCGGAAATCCTTCCGGTAGACCTGCAAGATCCGGCGCAGATCCAGGAATACGTGGCACACTCCTGGTACAAATACAGCCGGGACACAGGCCTGCATCCGTTCGAGGGCGAGACATCGCTGGACTATACGGGGCCGGAACCACCGTTCGCACAACTCGATGCGGACAAGACCTATTCCTGGGTCAAGGCGCCCCGTTGGCGCGGCCATGCTATGGAAACGGGTCCGTTGGCCCGTCTGGTGATGCTGCATGCCGCGGGCGACACCGCTGCCAAGGCGCTGACGGCCGAAACCTTGGCACGGCTCGGTCTGCCGTTCGAGGCCATCTATTCCACGTTCGGTCGGATTCTGGCGCGCGGCATCGAAAGCAAGTTGCTCGTCGACCGCATGGCGGGCTGGCATGCCAGGCTCATGGCGAACATCGGGCGCGGTGACCTGCGCACGTTCAATGACGCCAAATGGGCGCCGGAGAATTGGCCCCGCCACAGCCGCGGCATCGGCACCATCGAAGGGCCGCGCGGTGCATTGGCGCATTGGGTGGTCATTGATGATGGCGTCATCACCAACTATCAGGCCGTTGTGCCGACGACATGGAATGCTGGACCCAAGGACGAACGCGGCCAGCATGGACCCTACGAGGCCGCACTAATGGACGGCCACCGCCTGGAGATGCCGGATAAGCCGCTGGAGGTCTTGCGCACAATCCACAGCTTCGATCCCTGCATGGCATGTGCTGCCCATGTCTTCGACATCGACCGCCGTCCAGTCGTTGAAGTGAAAATCCGCTGACCTGAGTATTTTCCGGTCCTATCATCTCGTTTCTCCGGCTGCTTACCTGCATGAGACATAAAGGAGAGCACCATGCCGATTACGCCGAACCGTGAAACCGTCGTTTGGGACGAGACCGTCGACGTCGTAGTGGTTGGTTCAGGCTTTGCCGGACTCGCCGCCGCGATCGAGGCGCACGATGCGGGCGCCTCCGTCATGATTCTGGAGAAGATGGACAAACCGGGCGGAAATTCCTGGATCAACGGTGGCCAGGTTGCCGCAGCCGGTTCGGCAGCTCAGAAAAAGCAGGGCATCAAGGACTCCCCGGATCTGATGTACAGCGACATGCTCGCTGCCGGCCTCGGTCTCAATCATCCTGCACTCGCCCGTATCGTTGCGGAACAGTCCAACGCGGCCGTCGAATGGACAATGAGACGGGTCGGCGCGGCCTACAAAGATCAGATCAACATGATGGGCGGCCATTCGGTGCCGCGGACATTGCAAACTGCCAACGGGCATGGCTCGGAAGTCGTCGGCAAGCAGGTCGAAGCACTCAAGAAAGCCAATGTGCCGATAACCCTCCATGCGGAGATCACCGGACTGCACCGCGATCGGGATGGGCGGGTGATTGGCGTTGCAGTACGCAAGGAATTCAATTTTGGAGAACCGGGGAGCGGTCTCCTGAAGAACGTCCGGGCCCGCAAAGGCGTCGTGCTCGCGTGTGGAGGATTTTCGGAGGACTTGCATTTCCGCACGGTGCAGGACCCGCGGCTGACAGCGGACTACAAGACCACCAACCAGCCGGGCGCTACGGCCGAGGGCCTCATTGCAGCGCTGCGCCTCGGTGCGGCCTCGGTCCAACTCGACCAGATCCAGCTTCTGCCCCTAACCAGCCCGGACGACGAAGGGATCGGTTCCGGGTGCGGATTCATCGCCGGTTGCGGGATGGCGCATGGGCTTCTGATAGATCCCGCCAGTGGAAAGCGCTTCGTCAGCGAGCTTGATGATCGCA
>NZ_CAJATU010000128.1 GCF_903944925.1 uncultured Rhodopila sp.
CGCGGGGCCGGTGAGCTGAAATGGTGGATGTGCCGACGGGTCGAAATCCGGCACGGGATCTATGGTTGCCGTGCGCGACATCATCGCGAGAAAACTATTTCAGTTTGGACCGCGTAGGAGCAATAGGGCGTGATAATAGCCTTTCCTGCGTGTTATTTTAACGTTGCTGAAATCGCTGACGCCGGGCCTGATCGCCCTATCGAGTTGGTCGGTACATTTTTGGCTACACCAAAGCACGTCGTTACTGTGGCCCATGACTTCCGGTCCTGCGACGGTGCCGCGGTCGGTGATAGTGAGATAGATCCGGAGAAGATATTCACTCTTGAGGCGTCTCCGGCTCAGGATCGATGCCAAGTTCCTGTCGGATATGCGCGAACTTCTTCGGATCGGCGAGGCGGCGGTCGCTCATCATCGCGCGCAGCGCGGCGAGGCCCGTCTTGGTGAAGACTAGCCGCGCCAAGCGCTCACCGGTATCGAGCCGCATCAGTCCTCGCTCCAGAAGACTCTTGGCAACGGGGGAGATCTTCGGCTTGCCGCGTTCCGGGCCGCCACGCCAAGTCTTCAGCTGGAACCCCTCGGCCACGCTTGGCAGCGTCGAGAAGAAAATATCGAGTTCGTTACGGATATATGCTCGCTCACTCGGCGTGAATCCGGGGATCGGTGCAGGCGGCGTTTCCGTCATGGTGAACACTGATACCTTCGGCCGGCCCGGCCGAAACCTTCCATGGTCCGCGATATGGCGATCGTGCAGCCGATCTTCACACCGGTCGATGCCGCAGAGTGCGTGTCGGAGAACACGCGCCCGCACCGGAGGTGATCACCGTCAACGTGCCGATCCAGCGCCCTGCCGGCGCATTCTGTCGTCAGCCGCACTTCGACCAGCCGCAGTGGACGCAGCTCAGGCAGCCGGCCTCACGCACCAGGCCCGGCTGGCTGCACTTCGGACAGAGCGGACCAAGCCGCGTGGCGGACGTTCCTGGCGAAGCCCGGGCCGCCGCCTTGGCAACCAACGTTTCAGCCGGCGCCAGGAACCCGGTGTCGATCATGTGCCGCTCGATGATATCGCCGATGGCGGCGACCAGCGAGCCAACATACCGGCCGTTGGTCCACTGGCCGCCCCGCGGATCGAACACCTGCTTCAGCTCCTCGGCCACGAAAGCGACCTCGCCACCCCGCCGGAACACCGCGCTGATCATGCGGGTCAGCGCCACGACCCAGGCGTAGTGCTCCAGGTTCTTCGAGTTGACGAAGATCTCGAACGGCCGAGCGACACCGTCTTGCTCGATGTCGTTGATCGTAACGTACATCGCGTGTTCGTTGTCCGGCCAGCGCAGCTTGTAGGTCGCACCGGTCAGCTTGTCGGATCGCACCATCAGATCGGGCGGATTCGGCATGATCGACGCGGTCGCCTCGGCAGCCTTGACCTCGAGCACCGACCCGGTGATCGCATTCGGCCGATACGTCGTGCATCCCTTGCAGCCGCTCCGGTAGGCGTCGAGGTAGACCTGCTGAAACGCCTCGAAGCTGATGTCTTCCGGAACATTCACCGTCTTGGAAATCGCGCTGTCGACATGACGCTGGACGGCGGCCTGCATACGGACATGCTCGGCCGGCGTCAGATCCTGCGCCGTCACGAAGTATCCGGGCAGCGGCGCCTCGTCGCCGTGGATCGCACGAAAGCAGCGCAGCGCGTAGTCGGACACCTCTTCCTCGACGCTCGACCCGTCCGGCTGCCGCACCTTGCGCGTATAGGCCAACGCGAAAACCGGCTCGATGCCGCTGGAAACATTGTCTGCGACTAATGAAATCGTACCGGTCGGGGCGACGGAGGTCAGCAGCGCATTGCGGATGCCATGCGCCGCGATGAACGCCCGCACGTCCTCATCCAGTTCGCCGACAGTCTCGCCGGCGAGGTAGGCGTCCCGGTCGAATAGCGGGAAAGCGCCCTTCTCCTGCGCCAGGCGAGCGGAGGTGAGATAGGCCGCCCGGCTGATCTGCCGAGCCCACTCCCCTGCCCTCTCCGCCGCCTCGACCGAGCCGTAGCGCAGTCCGGTCATCATCAGCGCGTCGGCCAGCCCGGTCATCCCAAGGCCGATCCGGCGCTTGGCGATGGCCTCCTGACGTTGCGCCTCGAGCGGAAAACCCGAGGCGTCGATAGTGTTGTCCATCATGCGGATCGCCACCGCCACCAGATCAGCCAGTTCCGCCTCGTCGATCCGGGCTTCCGTGGTGAACGGCGCGCGCACCAGACGGGCCAGGTTGATCGATCCCAGCAGGCAGGCGCCGTATGCCGGCAATGGCTGCTCGCCGCAGGGGTTGGTGGAGTGGATGGTCTCGCAATACGCAAGGTTGTTGCGGGCGTTGATACGGTCGATGAAAATGACGCCCGGTTCGGCGTAGTCGTAGGTCGCCCGGGTGATGCTGTCGAACAGGTCGCGGGCGTTCAGAACCTTATAGGTCTTGTCGCCGAACCTCAGCGGCCAGTCGGCACCGGCGTCGACCGCCGCCATGAACGCGTCGGTCGCCAGGACCGAGAGGTTGAAGTTACGCAGCCGGCCGGGCTGAAGCTTCGCTGCGATGAAGTCCTCGATGTCAGGATGGTCGCAGCGCATCGTCGCCATCATTGCACCCCGGCGCGCACCGGCGGACATGATGGTGCGGCACATCGCGTCCCACACGTCCATAAAGGACAGTGGTCCCGATGCGTCCGCGCCGACACCCTTTACGGCAGCGCCTTTCGGCCGCAGCGAACTGAAATCGTAGCCGATCCCGCCGCCCTGCTGCATGGTCAGCGCGGCCTCGCGCAGGTGGTCGAAGATGCTGCCGAGGTCGTCGGCGATGTCGCCCATGACGAAGCAGTTGAACAGCGTCACCCGCCGATCGGCGCCCGCTCCGGACAGGATGCGGCCGGCCGGCAGGAAGCGGAAATCCTGCAGCGCCTCGTAGAACGGCTGCTCCCAGCGGGGCGGGTCGGTTTCGCCGGCGGCCAGCGCCCGCGCGACTCTGCGCCAGGAGTCCTCGATGGTCAGATCGACCGGCGAGCCGTCGGCTGCCTTCAGCCGGTATTTGGCGTCCCAGATCCGGCGGGAAATGGGGGCGATCCGCTCGAGGGCGGATCCGATCATCGCATCGACATTCATATCCACCACATAGCCCCGTCTCTCGATTCCCGTCATCGCTGCGGCGATCGCTGGCGTGACCCTGCCCCGTCGCGATAGGCCGGCAGGATGGGGCCGCCAATGGCGCACGGGATCGAGCGTGGAAGCGGGATCGCTGCACGACGCGCGCTACGCCCGTTTCCTCATAACCGTTCTATTCCGAGGAGAAGGGCTTACGTCCTGACCACGCGGCGGAGGCCAAAGGGTTCGCGCGGGCCGCATAGCTTGAAATCGCGGCACCGGCGGGCTTGCTTCGGCAATTCGGGCCATAGGTGCGGCACCTCCGCTGCGACACGCTGAACGGCTCGAAGCACGCGAACATGAAAGAGTTGATCACGCTCCGGAAGCCCTTTGGCGACCGGCGGGATCTTCGGCTTCCCCGCTTCCAGTCCGCCGCCCCAAGTTTTGAGCCGGAACCCCTCGGCCACGGCCGGAAGCGTCGAGAAGAACATATCGAGTATTATAATCCCACTCGGGGCGGAGTGAATGCCTCAATCGGCGCAGACTGCGTCCTGGTCACCGATTGCATGATAGCACCCCCGCCGCGGCGGCTGCACCGACGTCGTCGCATGCGGCGACCTCCCCGCCGAACGGCCGGCCGGCATTGCGTCAGGCATGCATCGACGGATGGAGACACAGCGGCGACCGGCGGGTCAGAACGGCGAACCCAAACGATGATGATGGCGCGTCCTTCCTGGAACCTTTAGAGAACATCCCGTGAGGTTGCATGACTGACCAGCTTGTCATCACGGAAAAGACCAGCCAGGCGAAAGACGTCCGGGCGGCGGTGGGACCTCGCTACGGCACGATCCTTCCCGCCGAGGGCCACTTGTTCGAGCTGCTCGAACCGGAAGATGTCGTACCCGCCTGGAAGCGATGGAGGCCGATCCTGCTGCGGCCCGAAGGGCTCTACGGCACCAAGCCGGCTTCCGGCGGCAACAAAGCTGCCAAACTGAAAGCGATCCGGGATGCGCTGCGAGGTGCCAAGCGCGTTTGGCTCGCGACCGACTGCGACCGGGAGGGCCAACTGATCGGGCAGGAGATCCTGGAGCACTATGACTATCGCGGCGTGGTCATGCGGGTCATATTCACAGCTCAGGATCCGCAAACCATCCGTGACGCCTTCGCATGCGCAAGGCCGAATGCCGAATACGCACGCCTCTATGCCGCCGCCGTCGCCCGGCGGCAGGCCGACCAGATTTACAATCTGTCTCTGACCCGCACCGCGACCGTTACGTTGGCTGGCGGCTCGCGCAGCGTTATCGGCGTGGGGCGGGTGAAGACCCCGACCTTGGCCATCGTCTGCAAGCGCGAATTGGAGATCCGCAACTTCGTGCCGCAGACCTACTTCGAGGTGGTCGCCACCGCCGGCGTCAACACCGGGCGGTTTCGCATGTGGCACGCCCCGAAGGAGCGGATCACCAAGCGCGATGAGGCGGAAGCGATTGCCACGGCCGCTGATGGTTTCCAAGGCCCGCTGGCCGTCCGGATCGAAGAGAAACGTCAGGCACCGCCGCGGCTGCACGATCTGCCGTCGCTCCAGAAGCTGTGCGGCTCACGCTTCGGCTGGTCGGCGGCGCGGACCCTTGAGGTGGCTCAGGAGCTGTATGACGGCCAGGGCAAGAAGGTCATCACCTATCCCCGCGCCGAAACCCGCTATCTGCCGGAAACCTTGATCCCCGACGTGCCCCGGATTGTTGCCGGTCTGCGGGTCGGGCGCGCCTTCAGTACGATCCCGGTGCCCGATCCCCCGATCATCCGCCGGGGCGCGAGCGGTATCTTCCATGACAAGGGTCTGGCCGGGGTCAGCCATCACGCTGTGATCCCGAACGTCAATACGGTGGATGGTTTGCGGGAGATCTGGCCGCGCATGTCGAACGATGAGCGACGGCTGTTCGACGTCATTGCCCGCTCCTATTTGTCCGCGCTGATGCCGGACTTTCGCTACCGGCAGACCACGGTGACGTTGGATGTGCAGGCGCATCCGTTTCGGGCAACCGGGCGCCAGCCCATCGAGCCCGGCTGGCGAGCGGCCTTTCCCGACTGGCAACCAGCCGAGGAGACGGGCGAGGATGCGCAACTGCTCCCTCCCCTCACGCACGGCGAAACGGCTCTGCTGCGGGATGCCGCCGTCGAGGACAAGGAAACCCGTCCGCCGCCGCGCTACAACGAAGGAACGCTGATCGAGGCGATGCAGACCGCCTGGCGGTTCGTCGTCGACGATGTGCTGCGGGAACGTCTGAAGGCAGCGAAGGGCATCGGCACGCCGGCGACCCGTGCCGAGATCATTCGCGGCCTCAAGGCACAGGATTTTCTCATTCCGAGTGGCAAGCACATCGTTCCCACCGAGCGTGGCCTGTCGCTTTTCGCTGTGCTGGAGCAGGCAGATCCGGCTTTGGTCGATCCCGGCGTGACCGCGCAGATGGAACGTTTACTCGACGATGTGCTGGTCGGCCAGCAGGAGATGACCGGCGCGATTGATGCCGTCTGCGCGCAGGCCAGCCGCATCATCAGCCGGCTGCAGGCGGGGGCGGACTGCGGAACCGGCTCGCCGCTGAGCGTCGGGACGGCGGACGGCGCCGACCGGCCGCGGACGGCGGCGATGAAGCGCTTCGTCGGCAGCCTGGCCGAACAACACGGGATCCAGCCGCCCCGTGGCTACACCACCTCAAGTGCAGCTTGCCGCGTATTTCTCGATCGGCATGCGCCGACGGACGACGGCGTCCGGTCAATCGCCGAAACCGGCCTCTCACGCTCGGCACCGGCACGGAAGACATATGCCGGGCGGCCGGCGTTAAACGACGGCGATAGCGTCGTGCCGCCCACCGATCACGACGCACGGTCAAATCTCGTGTTCGCCAAGCCGGATCGGAAAGTCAACCGTCGTCGCAAGCGGAACGGCGGCGGCGCGACAGGGCACACAAGCCGCCCGGATCAAGTCAAGGAAGGCACCGTCTCAACGGATGGGCCCGGGACTGACACGCCCCTGCGCATCCCCTTCGGCAACAAGGAGGTCGCCCTTCAACTCGGCGCTCGCTATCGCTCAGGAGGCTGGTACGCGCCGTCCGGCACCGACCTTGCCTGCTTTCGCCAACGCGGATGGCTATGACCCGGCGACAAAGCCGGGCGGTGGTCGCGCGGTATCGGCTACAGGGACTTGCCCGACATCGACGAAAATGCATGGCAAGAAATACTGCTGCTGGACTTCGGCACTTCCGCGGTTGCCGAAATCCCATCAGCCGGGCCGGAGAATTCGGGCGCCGCGTCGATCCTGCACTCGCCAGATCCATGCCGCTAGCCAATATTCAAGCTCATGGCCACGCCGTCACCCTCCACCGAGACAGACCGCGAAGTGCTCGCCGGCACGGTGGAGCGGGTGACGTTCCACAATGCGGACAGCGGATTCTGCGTGCTGCGCATAAAGGCGCGCGGACATCGGGACCTCATCACAATCGTCGGGCACGCCGCGGTGATCTCCGCCGGCGAGTGGATCACCGCCGGGGGTGAGTGGGTCAACGATCGCACCCATGGCCAGCAGTTCAAGGCGCGGTTTCTGCGCACCTCGGCGCCAAGTTCGATCGAGGGGATCGAGAAGTACCTCGCGTCCGGCATGATCCGCGGCATCGGCCCGATCTATGCCAGGAAGATGGTCAAAGCCTTCGGGGAGAAAGTGTTCGACATCATCGAGGCCGAGCCGGCTCGGATGCGGGAGGTTGAGGGCATCGGGCCTGTACGTGCCAGACGCATCACCTCGGCCTGGGCCGAGCAGAAGATCGTGCGCGAGATCATGGTCTTCCTTCACAGTCACGGCGTCGGCACGGCGCGGGCTGTGCGTATCTACAAAACCTATGGCGCCGACGCCGTGCAGGTGATGACCGACAACCCCTATCGCCTCGCGCGCGATATCCGCGGCATCGGCTTCAAGACCGCCGACGCGATCGCCATGCGCCTCGGCATTGAGAAAACGGCTATGATCCGGGTCCGTGCCGGCATCTCCTATGCGCTGACCGAAGCTATGGACAACGGCCATTGCGGTTTGCCCACCGACGAGTTGGCGGTGCTTGCGGTCAACCTGCTGGAGGTTCCAAACGAGCTGGTGCCCCCGGCACTGGATCTCGAACTGGCTGCAGGAACCGTGATCACTGATACCGTCGGCGAGAGGCCGTGCGTATTCCTTGGCGGCCTCTACCGTGCCGAACAGGTTATTGCCGAGCGCCTGCGACGTCTCCTGACCGGAACGCTGCCGTGGCCGCACATCGACCCGGAGAAGGCGTTGCCGTGGATCGAGCAAAAGACCGGCCTGGCTTTGGCGGTGAGTCAGATAGCGGCCATCCGTCTGGCTCTTTTGTCGAAGGTCCTGATCATTACCGGTGGACCGGGTGTGGGCAAGACGACCATTGTCAACGCCATCCTCCGCATTCTGGCCGCCAAGGGTGTGACCCTGCTGCTTTGCGCACCGACGGTGCCGGGCGGCCAAGCGCATGACAGAAGCCACGGGATTCGGGGCCAAGACCATTCACCGGCTGCTCGAGGTCGACCCCCAAACCGGGGGGTTCAAACGCAACAGCGAGAACGCGCTGGACTGCGACCTCTTGGTTGTCGACGAGACGTCCATGGTTGACGTCCCGCTCATGCAGGCACTGCTGAAGGCGGTTCCCGATCAAGCCGGACTGCTGATCGTCGGCGATATCGATCAGCTCCCTTCTGTCGGGCCCGGTCAGGTCCTGGCCGACCTGATCGCGTCCGGTGCAGTACCTGTGGTGCGATTGACCGAAGTCTTTCGCCAAGCTGCCCAAAGCCGGATCATCACGAGCGCCCATCAGATCAACGAGGGTTCTCTTCCGGATCTCTCCAAACCGGAGGGCGATAGTGACTTCTACTTCGTTCAGGCGGATGAACCTGAGCTCGCCGTGTCACGGATCGTCGATCTCGTGAAGTCGCATATCCCCCGGCGGTTTGGTCTCGATCCGATCCGCGACATTCAGGTGTTATGCCCCATGAACCGCGGCGGCGTCGGCGCCCGGTCGCTCAACATCGAGTTGCAGGCTGCCCTGAACCCTGCCGGCGAGCGCAAGGTCGACCGGTTTGGCAGCAGTTCTCATTTTGAGCGGCCGCATTGCCCCCTCGACCTGTGACGCGCTTTTTTGAACCCGTCACGGTCCCAGCGGCGGTGGCCGTGCGAAGGCCAAGGTGGCGAGAAGATCATCCCATGATTGAAAGACAAGGTAGGTGGTCATGATCCGCAGGCTCTGAAAAAACCCCTGCCGGGTCACCAGTTCGCGCATGGCCCTGCGCCATGCGCCGCTTCCCGGTTCGCAAACGGTATGGCAGGCGAAGGCCAAGAGATTCAGGATGGCCAGCACGGTCGATAGGTTCCGCTGCCCGTGACCAAAGTTATGCTCCAGGTTGTAGCCCTTGGTCTTCAGGACGTTGAACCCCTCGTTCTCGATCTTCCATCGAGCCCGCCCGGCGGCGGCAAGTTCGGCGACGGCGTCGCGGTTGACCGGCAGATCAGTGATGAAGCTGTTGCGGTAGGTCACGCTGCCCGTGGCGTCGCTGATCTCGATCATCAGCCAGTTGACGCTGATGGTGCGGGCATCGCCGCGTAACGGCACATCGGCAAGCCATTGATACCGGTGTGTCACCCAGTGCTTGCCGCGCCGGACCTTGCGGCTCAGTTCCTCGAGAACGATACCGGTGCGGAACTCCTCGATCGTCTTGTGCGACTCCGGCTTGCAGACGAACAGGAAGTGCCCGCCGGTCGCCAGCACGGCCTCGCAGATCGGCTGGCGGGAAAACAGATCATCTCCGAGATACACCGGCCGCAGCCGCGCGTAGCGTGCGCCATGCGCCGCCAGCCAACGCCGCGCGGCACGGCTTTCGCAGTCCTGTTTGTCATGCCCGTCCTGCGGCAGGATGAACTCGGGTTCCAGCGGCACGGCGCGGTTATGGCCCGGTGCGACCAGCGTGGCGGCGAGCATGGTGTGGAAATACTCGACACCGTTCTTGCCGCGCTTGCGGTGGGAGCACTGTGGACAGTGGATCTTGTCCGAACAGTGGAATTCGGTGCCGTCGAGCGCGATCAGCACGCGTCCATCGAGGCAGCGCATGGCGTCCAGGCCGCGGCTTTGTTCGAACTCGGCAAGGATGTCGGTGAACATCGGGTGGAACATCGCCGGTTCGACCGCATCGAGTTTGGCCCGGATCTGGCTATCGCCGGGGATCTTGCGCATGCCGAACAGGGTTTGGCAGTTCGACCGGCCCTGGCCGGTTTCCAGATGCCTCTGGTGTGCCAGGAAAGAAGGGCTTTGCATGAAGAAGGGGGCGAATGCCGCAAGTGCGAAGTCGGCCATGTCATAGCGTGTGTTCCGGCCCCGCCGTTGATCCGGCAGAGCCCGGCAGCACCGGCGCAGGGAATCGAGCAGGCGGTCCTGGATCGACACCGGTCCGTCGAATCGCGGAACGCGCGTGGCGGCAAGAAAAAAGTCATGCCAAGCCGTCAGTTCGCCAGGCGCTGTTGCCCCCGGGACTCAACGCGGCGGTCTCAGATCATCCGAAAGCGCCGAAATGGCGGCCCGAGGGTCGTATAGCCCGTGCCCTGCCCATAATGAGAACTGCTGCCGGTTTGGCTGGACGTTTGCGCCGGGTGACAAGATCATGCAGATCGAGAACGATTACGAGAAGGAGGTCTACAACGGCGACATCGGTTATGTTGAGGATGTCGACCCCGATGCCGGCGAGCTGAGCGCCACCTTCGACGGGCGAGCCGTGATCTACGGCTTTGGCGAGCTCGACACGCTGGTGCCGGCGTACGCCGCGACGATCCACAAAAGCCAGGGGTCCGAGTATCCCGCCGTCGTCATCCCGGTCTTGGCGCAACACTACCCGATGCTGCAACGGAATCTGCTTTACACTGGTGTAACCCGCGGCAAGCGGCTGGTCGTGCTGGTGGGCCAGAGGAAGGCGATCGCCATCGCGGTGCGCAATGTGTCAGGGCGGCGGCGATGGTCGAGATTAAAGGAATGGCTCAGCGCGGCCTCGGCGCACAAAACGTTCAACGGGGGAAGGGACGATCCCGCTGGCGAACCCGCGCGATACTGAGGATCGCGATGATGATTGTCATTGTGCGGCCAAGCGGTAATGGATCGCTGCCAGCGCATCGGCCCAATTGTCGAAGAACGCCCGGGTGTCGGCTATGCGCGGGCCGGCGACTACCCATTCGCCAGAGTTCGCCCAGCAGGACACGGAGGCGATGCTGTCGGACCGGCGGACGGTGATCTGATGCTGGCCGACGGACGGCGTGAGCCCAGCGGCGATGATGTCGGCGACGATATCGGATTCGGACATGTAGCGGACCATGGACGGGATTCCTTCCAATGTTCTGTGGCAGGCTTCGCAGGTCGGGTTCGCCTCTATAACGAAAATGGATCCAGCAGCGTAGGATTCCAGGTGGCCCAACGTATACTGACGTTTGTGAAATCACGGGCAGATCGGAGTGGGCCGATGTTTTGGATGACCGGCACCAGCGGCCACTGGAACATCGCCGTCGCCGAAAACAGCGCGAGCACCATCGCGCAGCTTCAGTCGTTGCTGCACGGCGAAGGGGTAATCGGCGAGGCGTCGGCAGCCCGCGTTCGCGCCTTCGGACTCACCGGCCGCCGGCCTCAACCCGCCTACTCACCCTCCCACGCCCGCGCCAGACGTCCCAAACGCCTCAGTCCCGTTGAGCGCCGCCGCTTGAGCTCCTGACGAAGTGCTGCGGCCTCCTCCGTCGCCGCCTTCTGAGCCACCCGGGCCTCCGACAAGGCCGCCTCCGCCTTGTCGGCCCTGGCCCGCTCCCGTTCGAGCTGGCCGCCAAGCGTCGTCAGGGCCGTCGTCAGCGCCCCAAGCGCTGCGGATGTGTCCACAGGATCGCCGGATGACCTGGTTCGCCTGGCCGGGCGATTGTCGGATGGGCCGCCGACCGGGACGAGACTGCCGGGTTCCGCCCCGAGCCGGATCAGCTGGCCCTTGGAGTGCGATACCGTCTGACCGTTCGGATTGTCGTCTCGATTCGCCATGGGAACCCTGTTCACCTCTCACTGCCGCCGCCAACCGAGACAGACGCCCGCCGGCACTACACGGCGTTCTTCAGTTCCTTGGCCGGCCGGAACGCTATTTTCCTGCTCGCCGCGACCGCGACGGATTCGCCCGTCCTCGGGTTGCGCGCGGTGTGCGCCGGCCGGTCTCGCACCTGCAGGATGCCGAGGCCGCTCAGGCGGATTTTGTCGCCCTTGATGAGTTGCCGGGTGACGAACGCCACGAAATCGTCCAGGACGGCTTCGGCGGCCTTTTTTGACAGGTCGTGCCCCTCCGCCAGTTCGGCGGCGATGTGCTTCAGCGTGACGGTGATTTGCGGCGCGGCCTTTGCAGGAACAGCCTTCCTGGCGGGCGCAGCGGCCTTCTTCACCGGCGCAGCAGCCTTGCTTGGCGGCGCGGCGCCTTTTTTCACGGCGCCCTTCGCGGGAGCCGCAACCTTCTTGGCGGCAGGGGCGGATTTTTTGGCGGGCGGCATCACGATCTCCTCGGAAAAGCTTTCGGGGCGGCAACCTGCTCGCGCTGCTTGGATTCGGACAACAACGGCCAGCCCCTGGACGCGCACAATCTAAGATCGGTCCGGTAGTCAGCCTTTTCTCACCGAATCGAGCAACCGCGGGCAGCGTACCGTCATCCATACTGTCGATGCAGCATCCCGGCGGGTTCGGCTACCCACTTCGAACGGTCCCGCTCTCAAGCCAGCCGCCGTAACCTTGTTCCCGCATCGCCTCCACGCGGCCCGGTAGACAGAGGCCGCGAGCCATCCACTTTGGCAATTCGATCTGCCGAGAGTATGATCACCCATCGATGAAAGCAAACCCCGCGGCATTTGGCAGACCCTCCGACCCGGACCCGGCGGCACCCTCGTTGAACGATCCGATGAAAGCTGCGCGCCAGGTCATCCGGTCGCAGGGGGCTCGGGACTATGCGGAACGTGAGCTGGTCCATGCTGAGGCAACCATCCAGGAACTCCGCACCAAGCTGCATCACGCGCTTCGGGAAAGAGATGCAGCCCTGGAAGCGGCACGCCTCGCGACGGCGGCAAAACTTGCGGCTCAGCGCAGCATGCTTGAAGCCGAAGCGTCTCGTGATCGTAGCGATCGGGTGCTGCGAGCAGGCTCTTGCGACCAACCGCGATCTGCAAGCGAAATTAGATGCCTTTGCCCGCGGTTTCGAAACCGCAAAGGCCGAACCGGCGGCTGAGCGTCAGGCCCGGCTGAAGGCTGACGATTCACGGCAAGAGGCGCCATTAGTAACGGCACGGGAGGCAGTTCTTCCCGCCAGCCACGATGACGCCGTCATTCAAACGATCCGGCGACCAGTCGGAAGGCCACGCAAGACGGCGGCGACGGCCCCTGCCCGGCAGCAACCGAAGGGAAGGCCATGGATTCTGATGAGATCATCGCCGAGACGACAGGCAATCTCCAAAAGAAGGCCCGAAACCGAGAGGCCGCCGGACAAGAACCGGTTCAGTGGTGGGTTAAGGGCTGGAACAGCCGCGGGTCATAGGCGGCCTGTCTGGGGTAAGCCATAGAACGCCGGGGACGACCTGGTTCGGCCGATAACGGAATGGCAGGTCCGGAGCGGGCGAGGCCAAGAAGCTGCCGTTCGTTTCAACTCGGCTTCTGCATGGTTCCAACAATCGATCGGCGGGGGCTTACTTTATCAGGATCTTTGTTCACCACGTGCAGGACGGTAGCGAAGCGCCTCAACCAGCACCGCGAAGGCGGCCGAGGGCTGTCGGCGGCTCGGATAGTAGAGGTGGTATCCCGCAAAGGGCGGGCACCAGCCTGCCCGCACCCGGACCAGGGCGCCGTGCTCGAGATGCTCGCTCACCTGCTGTTCAGTGAAGTAGGCGAGCCCGAATCCTTCGAGCGCGGCCTTCAGCATCAGCGAGGCGGTATTGAACACCAGCCGTCCATCCACCCGCACGTTCAGTTCGCGACCGTTGCGCTCGAACTCCCAAGCATATATCCCGCGCTTAGCCGGAAGGCGCAGATTGATGCACTCGTGCTCGGTCAGATCACGGGGGGTGCGCGGCGCTGGGTGTCGCGCGAGATAATCCGGCGAGCCGACGACGGACATCCGCATCGGGGGACCAATCCGCACCGCGATCATGTCCTTCGCGACGGTCTCGCCGAACCGCACGCCGGCATCGACCTGTTCGGCTACGATATCCGTCAGCCCGTAGTCGATGATCACCTCGACCTTGATGTCCGGATATTCGCGCAGCAGCTTGCGGATCGCCGGCCAGATGACAGCCTCCGCCGCGTTCTCGGTCGCGGTCAGGCGGATCAGGCCCGCGGGCTTCTGGCGAAGCTCGCTCGTCGCCGCAAGCGCCGCACCAATTTCCTTGATGCGCGGCGCCACGGTCTGGAGCAGGCGCTCGCCCGCCGGCGTCGGCGACACGCTGCGTGTCGTTCGGTTCAGCAGGCGGATGCCGAGCCGCGTCTCCAAGCCCCGGATCGTTTGGCTTAGCGCCGACTGCGATACGCCCAGCCTGGTCGCGGCGCGGGTGAAGCTGCGCTCTTCCGCGACGGCGATCAGCGCCGTCAGGTCATTGAGGTTGTCGCCGGTCATTCATAAGCCTGCCTAATGGCTCCTTCCGGATACTAGTACCCACTATCGCTAAAGCGCGAGTCGTGATTCGTAGAGGGAATGAAAGCGATTCCCTCGGCGACCCTGATCGCCTTGACCGCCAAGGAACGGCAGGAGCTCGAGGCTCTTGCCGGGTCCCGCAAGAGCGAGGCGCGCATGCGAGACCGTGCCCGGATCGTGCTGCTGGCCGCATCCGGTGTCGGTTCACGCGCAATCGCCCGCGACCTCGGCTGCACGCCCGGCACCGCTTCGAAGTGGCGGGTGCGCTTTGCCAGCCGGCGGATGGCCGGACTGAGCGAAACCGGTGATCGCGGCGCTGAACCGAAATACGGCCCCGAGCATGGCAAGCGTATTCTCGCCATGCTGGATCAGCCGCCGCCCGCGGGTTATTCCAATTGGACGGCTCCGCTGCTGGCGCGCGAACTGGTCGATATCCACGAGCAGTATATCTGGCGCTTCCTGAGGCGCCAGAAGATCGATCTGTCGGGCCGCAAGTCCTGGTGCCAGAGCACCGACCCCGAGTTCGTGCCGAAGGCGGCCGAGATCGTTGGTCTCTATATGCACCCCCCGGACAATGCGGTGGTGCTGTCGGTCGATGAAAAGCCGTCGATCCAGGCGCTGGAGCGGGCGCAGGGCTACCTGAAACTGCCGAACGGACGCGCCATGGTCGGGCAGTCCCATGACTATAAGCGCAATGGCACCACGACTTTGTTCGCGGCGCTTGAGGTGGCGACGGGCAAGGTTACCGGGCGACACTACAAACGACGGCGCCGGGTCGAGTTTCTCGACTTCATGAACCGTGTCGTCACGCTATACGACGGCAAGGAGATCCACGTGGTGCTCGATAACTTGTCCACGCACAAGCCGAAGCGGGACCTGTGGCTGGCGCGCCACCCCAACGTGCATTTCCATTATACCCCGACGCATACCTCCTGGCTGAACCAGATCGAGATCTGGTTCTCGATTTTGTCCGGCAAGTCCCTCAAGGGAGGATCATTCCGCAGCGTTCACGAGCTGATTGCGCACATCACCAGCTTTATCGCCGACTACAACGACAAAGCTTCGCCGTTCGTGTGGACCAAGAGCGTTGTCCATCAGAAGCGGATGAAGCCGTGTTTCGCGGTCTAGCGATTCTGGGTACTAGGGCCTAATCGTCGGGCAATGCAGTGGCCAAATCAGCGTCGTGAGACGGGCACTCTTCGCCCGGGTTTCAGTGTCCGGCCGAGAACTTTTCGAGTCTTTAGAGTCGGTTAGCGGAGGGGGCTTGAACCCATTGAATCTTCTGTGATTCGCTGGCCCGCGTCGATTCGCGGGGTGGAGGATGTGGAAGGAAGATAACCGGCAACGCTACAA
>NZ_CAJATU010000129.1 GCF_903944925.1 uncultured Rhodopila sp.
CAAGGGTTGAGACAGCGGGCTGTTGGCCTAAGCCTGGCGACACCGGCCCCACCGATGACCCGCGGGAAGCGCCCTCCGGGGGATCCCCCCTGCGTCGGGATGCCGCATACGCAAGGTTGACGCGGGGTGCCGTCCACATAAGGTCCTGAGCGGCAGCTTGTGCCAGGCGAACAGGGTGCCCGATGTCACTGAGAAATCGGCGCCACAGGCTTTGCAGCGCCAGCGGGCCTGACCGGCCGGGCGGCGGCAATCATAGCAGACCTGGCAGGCGCAATTCGGGCAGACCGGCTTGCCGTCGGTCTCGGGCCAGCGCAAGCGCAGGAACACGTTTTCGGCGCCCCCGTCGGACATCCGCATCACCTTGGCCGGACTGAGCGAGCGGGCCGCGGCGGACAGGAGGAAATGCTGAGCCATGAGAGCCGCCCTGAACCATGAACATATACAGAACATGGCCGAGGCGAGAGCGCACGTCAAGCGCCGTGGCGGGTGCTACATAATGGCGGGTAACTGAGCGGAAACGGCGCGGCACGGACCTCCGCGGTCTTCACCGAATGGATACGTTGATAGCGGCTATGGATGCTGTTCGAGTGCTGGCCGCAAGTCGGACATATCGCGAAGTCCGAGCCCGGCCGGGCCACGATGATCAGCGCGTCGGCCTCGGGTTCGATACGGTCGATTATCGGTCCACAAGGAGCACGCGAGATACCCTCGGCCACGACGCCGATTCCCTTTCGGTGTGCGGCTCACGGTCACATTGAAATGCATCAACATTGAGTAGGAGCCCCCTTTGCACGCCGATCGGGGGGATTTATTGCGAGTCGATTAACAAATGGGCAAATGCGGCATCATGCACCCAGGGCGTTTCCTGAAAATAACTAAGAAAAAGCTCTCTGCGCGGATGATCGTAATTTAGATGCCATGGTTTCTCACTGGTGGAAAAATGGTAGATCTTTGCCTCGTCAATCATCTTCGCAAAAGATAATGAATCGAACGGTGGTGAAGCCATATTTGGATAGTCTATCACAGCTCCCGCGGCCACATTCCACCTATAATCTATCTCACCGCAAGCATTCCATAACACTGCATTAAGTACGTCCTGATCCCAGTAGTTAATATCCTTCGAAAATCGCTGCATATATCTATTACATAAGTCTAACACCTTATCTTTCCTCCATTTAATTAGATCGACGACCATCACTCCGGCATTGAAATATCTTTGGTTTGCTGGAATGCCGAGCGCCCGAAAATTCTTCACGGCCATTGGAGATGAAACATACCCAGAGAACTCCGATACATCGTGGGCCGCCAAGACAGTATGTCGACCCAACGGAGTCGCCCAAAGTTCATTAACGCTTCCTAAGAACACCAAATCGGCATCCAAATAGAGAACTTTACACACCTTTCTGGGGATGAAGTCGCCCATGCAAAGCCTAAAATATGACTCCAAACTCACATGACCCCAGATTTTCGCGCCCGAAAACGGGAGCTCATCGACCGGAATCCAGCTTATCGACACTGACGTATCTTGGACCGTACGTTCGATCATTTGAATTGACCGATCCGACAGACGGCGATAAGCAACATGAGCGACAACGGCAGCTGACTGTAACATATTGCGTTCCATCGACAATAGCATCACCGAGAGTGGCATTGCATATGCGTCATTGATCGCGCAAAAAATATGGACACATTCTGCCATCTCACCGCTCCCGTTAGAGACAAATTGACCTTACAAGATGCAGCGCCTCGTCAGGCGTGCGATAGCTTGATAAAGAACTAAGCAGATTTGGGTGAGCGTGTGGCTTCACATGCAGGCCCACAACGGTGCTCGGCCATCGCTGTTCGACATTTGAGAGCACATTAAATTTTCGCGCAAGCAAGGATGTCTCGGCACCAGCAATCGCTATTGCTTTCTGTATACTTGGCTGTTCATAGTACTTCTGGTGATGCCCTAAGCCCCTGAGATACAGATGGCGCGCAAGCTCAAAAAGACTGGAGTGCCGCATGCGATTACAAATCATGAAGCCAGTATTTATCCAACGAGAGGCCGGATCTGAGTTCCCGTTAAAATTAGCGACTTCATCTACATACTCTGCACGAATATCCGAATAGTCAATGTCTCCCTCCGCTTCACCAATAGCGTTCCCGAGAAAGTCCAGCGAAAGCACGTTATTATCTTGTCGCGGGTAATCCGCGTTTAAGATAAAATCACGACAGGCCAATAGCTCTGGTCTATCTGCAATAATCCCGAGATCCAAGCGGCTCAGACAAAGCCAGTCAGCGTCAAAATAAACAACGCATTCTGCATCAAAAATCTTAAACATGTCAATCCGTAGCGCCGCCGGGTGATCATAGCCGGACTTACTGAACTCCTTCTCTCCAAGAACGAACGGCCGAACCCCAGTGCAGGCTTCGAAGCAGCTGGCGGCCAGCCTCGCAAACTTTGGGTAAATTCCACCAACACCAACGGTAAATGCAACGGTCTGCGCCACTTTAAAAATCCCCAAATTCAACCGACATTCGCCTGCCAACAGTCTCCGCAGCCAGTAACTGCGGTGGAATCAGCATCGCGCCAGCGCCAATGGACGCGACACCGCGAAGGCGTCGAGTATCTGCTGGAACAGCGTTCGGAGTGCCATGACCTCGGCCCTCTGGGACGTGCTTGGCCGACCGCGGCGGACGATCTTCGCGCCGATCTTCACCAGCCGATCGCACAACGTGCTCATGGGCTAGTGGCTGCACGCCGCTCCGAATGGACACCAGACCCGGCACTCCTTCAGTGTCGTAACGATAGGCCCAATCGCGCATCGTCCGCCGATCCATCCCGGATTGCGTGGCCGCCGTATACCGTGATTGCCCTCCAGGATCAGCGCCTATCGAACAACGAGAACATCCGGCATGTTGCACAACTAGCAACCTTTGTCAAGCGATATCCAACCTTGCCGCAATTCGAGGGCCAAAACGTGCCTAAGACCGTAACTCTGGTACCTAGGATTGACCGACCTGAGGAACTCCGTGTATTCTCTAGCGCCTTTTCGGTCTTTGACAAAAAGTATAGCTCTGGCCCGGTTGCTCTTTATATCGAAGTGACGCACATCAGGGCCATACTCGGTTATTCGAGTGAACGTCAACGTTGCATCTTTCAATGAAACGTCGCCGGCTAGACTCACGCTAACTTCTAAGGGATCCCAAAAAATGTCTCGGGGCAAGAATATTCTTTCTTCAATGATGCAAGCGTCCATTCCGGACAACAACATACAACGCAGAGCGTCCTCTGGAGTTTCGACGATGGGCTCTCCTTTTACATTGAAAGATGTATTGATCAGGACGGGAATGCCGGTTCTATTGTAGAACGACATCAGTATTCTACCAAAAATGTCGCTTTGGATGTCTTCAATAGTTTGTAGCCTGGCGCTTCCATCACAATGAACTGCCCCAGGGATTTTTTCGAGATTTTCCTGCACTACTGATACAGCTGTCTCCATGAATTTGCAGTTATTTGAGAGTTCATCGGGTCCATACCACTCTTTAAACGCACTCCTGAAAGAAACCGGAGCAAAAGGTTGAAAGCCTTCTCGGAACTTGATGTGGCGGTTCAAGTGGTCTTTGATATCTGGGCGTCTGGGGTCACACAATATAGATCGGTGACCAAGGGCTCTTGGGCCAAGCTCCGATCCGCTATCGAAGACCCCTAGTACCTTTCCGTCCACAATTAGGTCTACACACATATCGACAAGGTTATCGTCCGAGCAAAGAATAATGTTTGGCATTGACACGCTAGCTCGGTCTATTTCTGTCTCGCCATATTTTTTACCAAAACTTTTTTTGGTCAACCGTCGATCTGGCAAAATTCTGGACAATCGGGATGCTCCCCACAGTGCGGCGCCGACGCTGACTCCGCCGTCGTCCGGACATGGAGGAACAAATACTCTTTCGAATTCGCTCTCGATTATTATTCTTCGGTTTGCGACCGCATTTAGCGCGCTCCCTCCAGAATATGCGAGGTATGGCGACCTTGTCACTTGGAATGCATGATTTGCTAATAGCACGATGCCTTCTTCAAAAGCTGCTTGAGTAGAGGAAGCTAGGTCGCTATATTCTTTGTAATCGTTGGGGAGTCTGATGCCGGTGCAAAACCGTTCTGGGACAAGAGACTTGAATTCGAATACACCGTCCTTAAAATTGAAAAAATCGTCTGTGGGGATCACTGGTTTTCCAAGCGCCGCCAGGGCCATCAGATTTCCTGGCGCATCAGCGCCTTTTCCGAAAACGTGTTCAGCCACCAACTGATACATTTGGCCCAGTGAAACAAACTCCGCGACTCCTTCTGTTGAAGTATACGGAAGGGAAGTAGGTCGCCATGGATCTGGCTGATCTGCAACAGGATCGGAGCATGGAAATGCGCGCCAACGTCCGTTATCTGCTAAGTGTTTTTCTATGGGGTTGATTTCTGAGTCTTTGCCCAGGAATAGAGAATGTGCCTCACTACCATTTTCGAAGCCTGACCTAACAACGCGGCGTTCTGCGAGCGAGAGGTCGCAATATGGGGAACCCATGCCATCCACCACGAGAATGGGGTCACCACACGATTTGTACGAAATCGTACGCTAAGCCGAAAAGGCCCTGGAATCAGAGGCTTTCACAAACGGTCGTTTGCGCAAGGCATTGCGCCAGACGGTAGATCCTGGAGATTCCCCTTTCAAAACCCTCTTTCATAATCGGGCTGAAAGGCAAACGGTGTGTGAAAGCCCCTGGCCGCGCTCGATCAAAAGACGGACCATTGGGTGTGCGGCACCCCGGCAATGGGCATTTCTCCTCGTTATGTTCTTCCTGGGACCCTTAGCGTACGATTTTGCACAAATCGTGTGGTGACCCCTGTATGCCCGATAATTGCGCTTGTCGGCGGAACACGGGACCGGCCGTGGGCGCGCGAACCAGCGCGCCGCCAATCGGCCGCGCATGTCGGCGAACCGGGTTTGCGGTTTGCGCGGACGCGGTCGCCTCCCCTGCCCTGCCGGATCTTTGGCCATCGCCGTCAGCACCGGATGGGATGTCACGAATGCGGCCCGGTTCGCGCCCACGGACGGGCGGTTCCGGTGGCCCCGTCGCGCCGCCGGCGTTACAGTCGTCGCGACATCATGCCCAAACGCCGCAACCATCCCCCTGCCCCGCCGCCTCCGGTTCAGCTCCCGCTGTTCGCGGAAACCGCGTCTCTCGTGCGCATCCGGCCGGAGCTGAACGAGTGGCGATACTATCGCATGGCGGTTTGGCCCGATTTGTTCGGCCGCGCTCTGCTGGTGCGGCAATGGGGCCGCATCGGCACCGAGGGACGGCGCCGGTTCGACCCGCACCCCGATCCGGGCGCCGCGATCAATGCACTCGCCGCGCTGCTGCGGATCAAGCGACGTCGCGGGTATCAGGACCGGTCGGAATGAAGCGCGCTTTGCCATCCACCGGCCCCGCTACGGCCGGCTTTCGGTTGGTGACCCCTTATACACGAGCGGGCCGATGGCCTCTTGCCGCTATCCAGCCAGCGCGGACCGAATGGCCGCCAGGGCGCCCTCCGGCGTGGCGTGAAACGTCCTCGGCGACAGCGGCGCACCCGGGGCGACAACCCACTCTCCCGGTCTGTACGATGCCACTGCATGATCATCTCAAGTTAGAGTCGGCAGACAAGGTCTGCGATAAGCCGCGTCTGGATCGGTGAGGACACGGAATAGGACCGGGTTCCTGCGGCTCACCAAAATCCTTGGGCTGTCGGCCCCGAACGCAGGTATGTAGTCCCGGTTCTTGGCTCAACAGAGCCGGATCATCGCGATTTCAGCACGCCCTGCTTGCGGCGATCTCAGCCTGAGCTACTCAAAATTGGGACCGCCTTGACCGCCAGCGTATCCTGGAGGGCAAAGCCGACTGCGACTATGTCGCGCGCCCTGGCCTTTGCGTAGAGTAATCGCTCATGGCCGCTTTCCGTCATCTGACGGATATAGGCTGGTGACCCGACGAAATTGTGCAAGGCGCGATCAGGGGTCATATCGCCAAACTCGAGGCGCGAACGTCCGGAACAACCTAACGATGTTAGACGCAAAAATCGGCTTGCCCTCGACTGACATGCTTCGGATGGAGCTGGAGTGGATAAGAGCCGACATCGTCCATCACCGCGAGGCTATCGCCAGACACCGGGCCGGGATCGCACCGGCTGAACGGCATTTCGCCGATAGCTTTGACCGGTTGGTAGAAAGCCAAAAGCTACTCAGGCGCGGCGATAACCGCTTCGGCGGACCTGATCAGGGAGAGGCATCCAGCAAACGCCCGGGGCAACCGTATCGCGTGCCGTTGCGCGTGGATTGCTCTCTCCGTGAATGATGGCAGGCGCGGCCTGGTGCTCGGCCGCGCCTGGATTGCCTTCGGAGGTCGCCATGACCGCTCCTGAGGATGCTCTCGTTCAAGCCAAGCGCCATGTCCGGGAGGGGGAGGCGCGCATTGCCCGCCAGATCACCCTGATCGAGAAATTGGACAGGAGCGGGCATGACCATGTGGCCGACACAGCCCGGGAGTTGCTGGTGGTCTTTCAGGATGTTCTCGAAACGTGGCGCGCCGACCTAGTACGCATCGAGCGGACCAAGACATGATCCAGCCCGCCGAGATCGGGCGGATGGGCTACCCCGATTTGCCGGGACGCAACCGCGTCACCGTCGCCAGCGGCTTGGCCAGCGACGTCCAACCGGGACCTGGCACAGTCCCGTGCTCGCGCATTGTCGGCGACGCCGGCGAACGGCCGGCGCACCTCGATCGCGACGGACCGCTCACCCTCCCGATGCGGGCGCCGCGATCAATGCGCTCGCCGCGCGTCCGTTTATGTTTTGAAACGCAGACAGAACGGAACACGCCACTCCAGTTCAGAGCGTGACCCCTCCCCTGCCCTGCTTCGTCGGCTTTCTCCCGGACGCCTCCAGCGCGATCACCAGTCGCATCGTCAGGGCGCGCAAGCCGGGGCGCGTCCGGTGAAGACCCAGAACACGCTGGCCGATCTCCGGCCGGAGGTCCTGCACCTTGATGTCGCCTGCTCGCGCTGCGACCGCCGCGGCCGGTTGGGCGTTGCCCGGCTGATCGACCAGCACGGACCTGACGCGACGCTGCGGGGCGCGGTCGCCGGGATCAACGCCGACTGTCCGAATCGGGAGGCCCACGGCGTGATGGAGCAGTGCGATATCTACTTTCCGGGGCTGGGCGAACTGCTCCGGTGAAGGTCCGACAGCACGTCAGCAGAGGGGCCGTTGCTGTGTCGAGCTGACGCCACACCTCATCGCGTGGCGACATGACCGAGGTCGCCTTTGCGTCAGACGCCCCTGGCGCGGTCTAGGCACTGTTCCAGGCCGAGCGCAAGGCGTCCATCGAGGTCTAGGCACGGGCTGGATGCTGACTGATGAGCCGGGCACGCTGGCGTTTTTCCACGGAACGCTTTCGTCAGATGATAAAAAATAGGTAGGCCGCCGGGGGTCTTACCGGAAGGCCTTCCGGCCGAGCGCGACGTGCCTGTGATCCGTGGGATCGGAGCCCTGAACCTGCCGGCCCGGGCCGATATTCATTTTCACGCCTACAATCGCTGTCGGACATAGCGGGCGATCCGGGCGTCGAGGTCTTCGGCGAGTTGTTCCAGTCGGGGTCCGGCGGGGTCGTCGGGGATCAAGCCGGCGAGGCGCCACGCACTGGCCGCCCGATCCGGAAGGTCGGTCAGCGTTTCGTCCAACACCATCATCGGGCTGGATGTCATGGGTGCTAACGCCCTCCCGGACCGGGGGTTTGAGCCAACCGGGCGCCGAAGTCAGCCCCGCATCTTTCAGCAAACGTTGCTCCCTTGATTTGCAAATTCGGCGCGCTCCTTACGAGCATAGATGCTTCATCGGGAAATCGACGCCGGCCATGGGGCTGATCTTGCCATGTCGGGCGTCCAAACAAATAAAACAGACACATGAAATCGATCTGCTCGACCCGCTCCCCGAGGCCGTTTCGTATCCTCAATTCAAATGATTGACTTTCCATTAAGCGCGCGACACAAAAAACTTCTCGGTGGGGATGAGCAAATGCGACAGATCGCGGTCATCGATGACGAGCGGCTGATCTGCGACCTCGTCGCCGCAGCCTTGGAGGAGGATCACGGGGGCGAGGTCCATTGCGCACTCAATGGACACGATGGCAGGGCGCTGCTGCAGTCCCGCCCGTTCGACCTGGCGCTGATTGATGGCGTATTGCCCGGCGTTCCCGGACTGGTCTTGGCTGACGTTGCGGCGAACGAGAACATCCCGGCGTTGATGATGTCGGGGCATCCCGACGAAGCCATGAAGTATGATCGGTTCGGCTTCCCCTACCTGAGTAAGCCGTTTGGGCTTGAGGCGCTTAGGCGGGAGGCGGAGAAGGTGATGGCAGACAAGGTAGAAGCCGTGCGGCGGGTGCGGGAAGCCGTCGCCCGAATGAAGACGGAGACGGAGCAGTTGAAGGGCGCCCTGGCGGAGAGCGCCCGGCTGATCGGGGAGAGTAAAGAGGTCGCGGCCGACCGGGAATAGCGCTCCGGCTACGGCGACGATGATCCCGTAACGTTAGATTCTCGGGATTATTGCGTAGCCCGGCAAGGTGGTATTCTTGGACGTTATCCCAGCCGGTGAGGTGGTTGTCCCGGCCGAGCAGCCCCCTGCCCTGCCCGGCGCCGAAGTCGAACGCGCCCGAGGACTACGCCCGCTGAATTGGTAGATCGTCTGCTCAAGCGTTCCCAGCAGCCCCGAATCAAAACCGGGGCGCCAAAGCCCGAAGGGCCTTTCCGTCACCTGACGAATTCACGGGCCGCCGGGCGGCGGCGCCGGCCGACCCGGCGCTGTTTCACCGACTGCACCGGCAACGGCGTCCAACTGGCGATGGACCGGGCGCAGACCCGAGTATTCTCGTTGTTGGCGAGGCCGGGGAACAGCCGGCGCAATTCGACGGCGGCCGATAACTCGCCGCCCTGCTCGAAGGCAACGCGGATCGCCGCAGCATCTGCTTCACTGACACAGAACATCCCCGGAGCATGAACCTGCCTGACCGGAGACGGCAAGCGGAACGTCGGCGGAACCGCGCCTTCGCGTCATAAAAAAGCGCTCGGCGTGCCATCGCTGGCCGGGCCGATTGCGGACGGCGTTAGCTTGCGACCTGATCGGTTTGTGCAAAGCCTATACGTCGCTCATGACCTCGCTCACGACAGCCGCTCCCGCGGTGCTTGATGACCTGACCGTCGCCGGCGCGAAATGCCTGCCCGGCATGACTGACCGCCAGCTATCGCTGCCGTTTCCGGCCGCCGAGGTCCGGTGCCCGACATGCGATGGCAAAGACGACGTACTACCTCGCCGGACGGCCGAACGTGGTCGGCGGCAAGCGCGTCGTCTGCCCGGTCTGCGCTGGCGCAGGCCGTGTCCGCGTGCCGACATCGGCCAACGAACAGCCGGGGTGAAGCTGGCACCGCCGCCCTGCCGGTTGGTTTGCCGGTGTCCGGTATGATCCTCAGGGCCTATCTATTTTTCGTCATCTGACGAAAACAACCCGTCGAAGAACGCCAGCGTATCCGGCTCGTCGATCAGCATCCGGCCCAAGCCGCGCCGAAACCGCTCCCCCGATATCGTGCCCTTGTAGACCTCGATGAACGCCTTGCGCTCGGCCCTGGACCGCGCCAGCACCGTCTTCAGAGCAAACGCCACCTCGGCCATGTCCAGCTGCCGGGCCTTGGCGTAGAGAGACTGGCGACTGGCACCGGACATCGCCTCCCCATGCTTGGGTGGACGCCCGCGCGCCGGCCTCTCGGTCTGTTCGCCCATGGCTGCACCCTGGTTTCCGTCATCTGACGGAATTAGCATACCGCACCAGTGGCGTTCGTCACGGCCTATTGGGCCTTGTCCGGATCTTGGTGTCGCCAGCACCAGGCGAAGCTGGCGCACCGGGTGACTCCCGCCGGGAGGCTGTTTCGTGAATTCCGGCCCACTTCGACCCCTGCGGAACCAACCCGGCCAAGCGCACGCGCATGAGTAGCGCGGTCAGCGAGGCGGGCGCCCAGCTTGCGCCGCCACGCGGCGGCCGGTGTCCAAGCCGCACGAGCTCGCCCCCCATCTCCCCGAGCGTGATCCCCGGCCGGCCGGCGAGCAGACCCGCGACCGCATCACAAGCCCGCTGACGCGCCACGACACCCTTGCGCGGCTTGCGCCGCGGCGCTTTGCCGACAATCGCCGCATCCACCAAGCCCTCCGCGACCAGAAATTGCACGCTGCCGACCAGCCGGCCTTCGGTGAACCGCCGGCTTCCCGGCGGCAGGACACTATTCACCGCCACGGCGACCTCCGGCCACGCCGTCTGCGGCCGCAGACGCCGGACAACCGGCATCCAGGCCTCCATCTCAGCCGTCAGGCGCGCCAGCCTGGTGGCACGCCGCGATGCTGCGAGCTTGCCAAGCACCACCGGATCCCTGGCCCGCAGCCCGGGGTTACCCCCTACCCTGCCCCGCGCTCGCGCCGCCTTCACGCCGACAACCGTCCGCTCGCGGATTAGACTCCGTTCGAACTCCGCCACCGCCCCCAGCATTTGCAGCACCAGAACCCCGCTCGGGCCTGAGGTATCAATCGGATCCGCCAGCGACTTGAGGTGCGCCCCGCGCAGCCGAAGGCCCTCCACCACGTCGAGTAAATGCGACAGCGAACGGGCCAGGCGGTCGATCCGCGCCACCATCAAGGTGTCGCCGCGCTTGACCCGCGCCAGCGCCGCGGCCAGCTGCGGCCGCGACCGCTCGCCGCCAGAGGCGTGCTCCTCGAAGATCTCGCCGCAACCGGCCGTGCGCAGCGCATCGAGCTGCGGGCCAAGGTTCTGATCGTCGGTCGAGACCCGCGCATAGCCGATCAACGACACCGTCATCGAACTCCCTTAGCCCCACGACAAAGCTCCATCATGCGAACAGTACCCGAACTTTTTGCCGCGATTAAGGGACAAGATTGCCGCGATTAAGGTCACGCGGCAGCCATCGTTTTGCCTCCGCTCCTCACTCTACCCCATCATTTCAGATCATGGAAGTTCTTATGAAACGGAGGGTTGAAGATCGATTAATAGCGTGAAAATCGCCGTTGGCAGCCGCTGCTTACCGGCGACTGCGGCCTTTTGCCCGGCAGCCAAACCCCGCGAGCGGGCCGCCATGCCCGGGTGCCCACGCCCTGTCGGGCTGCCGGAGCACGGCCGAACGAGGCCGGAAACAAAATAAGGGTTATTGAATAATAAGGCTGGCTTAGAGTACGCTGCCGTCTAACCTCCTGTATTCGTGGGTTACGTGAAGCATGTTCAGAACCCCGAATCGAACCTCAACGGCAGCACTCGCCGCCGACATCGCATACGCATCCGCGGCCATCGCCCGTCTCGACCAGGCCCTTGTGAACCACCCGCTCCGGCATGCCTTTCTCTACCGTGCGCGGCTCGACGCGGTGCGCCGGCAAGCCGCCGTCGACGGGTGCCTCATTGACCCCTGGCATCTCGCTGCGATGATCGAAGGGCTGCGGCTGCGCATGGATCTGGCACTCTCGATCGCCGAGCGCGGCCGGATCTTTGAAGCCGGACGCCACGCCTTCAGCCTCTACAAGTGGCTGACCGCGCCGGACTTCGATGCGGAAGGTGAGGTGAAGGCGGCCGAGAAGACCCTCGCCGAAGCCGGCAAGGGGCTGCCTCCGCTACTCGCCGCCGCCCGGGCCATGCAGACCTGGCTCGATGCCGGCGGCACCCGCCCGCCCATCCGCACCGCCATTGTCAGGCTCTGGACACGGGAGAAGGTCACGCGGCTACCGCTGCCGCTGACCGGTGCCGCGGCCCTCAAGCCTCAGGAGCAATGGGAAGAGGAACCATGGACTCATCTATTTCTGCACGCGCTGGGTGACGAGGCCGCGGACTGGCTTCAGCTCCTTACCGACATGGAGCGCGCGTGGCTCCGGGCGCGGGCTCTGGTTTCCGCCAGGCGCAGCAACTCCCGCGCCGCCATGGCCGTCGACATGCTCGCAGCAGCGCCCATCGCGTCCGCTTCGACACTGGCAGCGGGCCTCGACATGGCCGTCCAGAACGTCTCAGCGCTGCTGCAGGACTTCTGCCGCGCCGAGATCGCAGTTGAGGTCACGCATCGATCGAAGCGCCGGCTCTATAGCCTCTCCACCCTCGCGCCCGTCAGGGATCGGGTGGCGCCGCCCCGGCGTCCCGAACCGGGTCGTGGCCGGGGCCGTCCGCCGATAGACCGCGAAGACGAGGCACCCTTTGTGCCCGCCCCCCTGCCCCCGGTTTCCTTGGTCGAGCGCCGCGCGTTCGATTACAGCGACCTGGACCATTGGATGGAGCACCTTGACCAGGCCATCGTGAAGATGAAGCGAAGCCTCGACACCCTGGCTCGATAACCGCGCTTAGGTCGTGGACCCTTGGGGAAAACACATGGGTTTGTCGCGTCATATCGCGTTGGACCGAAATTTCCGGTCGTATGTGGGCGCAAGCGGGCTGTTCCCTCGAACACGACGCGATTTCGGCCATGGATTGGTCTCCGGCAGCGTGACGGGCCGGGAGCGAGGAGCGAACCATAGACCCTGCGCTCTCAAGGTCTTATAAACGAGACCGCACGACCTGTTCCGGCTATTGCACGAGACCTTAATATGCAGTCCTCGGCCCTGGAGTCGCTTTCGCCGAAGCTGCGGCGGTCGCTGGCCAAGCTCGGCGGCGACATCGCAACCGCACGCCGAAAACGAAACCTGACCGTGATGATGATGGCCGAGCGCATCGGCTCGGCCAAGTCCACCTATCTGAAGGTGGAGAAGGGCGATCCCTCGGTTTCGATGGGCGTCTATGCAATGGCGCTGTTCGTGCTCGGGTTCGGCGACGCGATCGGCGACATCGTCGATCCGCGTCGTGACGACGTGGGCCTGTTGCTCGACGCCGAACGGCTGCCGAAACGCGTGCGTCCGAAGAAGGCGCCGGTCGGACTATGAGAAGAACCATCCATGTCGCGATCGGGGACAACGCCCGCGGGCTCGGGACGCTCCGCTTCGACGCTCAGGGGGCGCGTGAGAACGCCGCCTTCGAATATGCCGCCGCGTGGCGAACGGCCGCCGACGGATTCGCGATCGACCCCGGCCTTCCCTTGCTGGCCGGCCCGCAATTCCATCCCAACGAGCGCGGTGGATCCGTCTTTCATGGCGCAATTGCCGATACCGAACCGGATGGCTGGGCACGCCGCGTCATCCTGCGCGACCACGCCAAACGGCGGCAGGAGGCGAGACGTGCCGGCGCGGACGTCGAGAGCCGTCCCCTGAACGCCCTCGACTTCCTCCTGGCGGTCGACGATGCGAGCCGCGCCGGTGCGTTGCGCTTTGCCGATGAGGATGGCGTCTTCCAGCGCGCGGCCGAAGCGGGCCGGCGCACCGCGCCGCCGCTGATCGAACTTGGCCACCTGCTGTCGGCGTCGCATGCGATCGAGACGCATACCGAGACGGCGGAGGATTTGCGCTACCTTCGAGGCCGGGGCACGTCGCTGGGCGGCTTGCGCCCGAAATGCACCGTGGTCGATGACGACGGATGGCTGTCCATCGGCAAGTTTCCCAGCGTCGCCGACGATCACGCGGTCAGCAAAGGCGAGATCCTGGCGCTGCGGCTTGCCGCCGCTGCCGGGATCAATGCCGCCGAAGGTCGCTTGGTAGAGAGCGAAGGCAGCCCGGTGGCCTTGATCCGGCGCTTCGATCGCCTCCCGGGCGGCGGGCGGCTGATGTACGTCTCCGCCGCCACGATGCTCGGCGTTGACGTCGCCGAGTCCGGCGAGCACGCCTATACCGAAATCGTCGATGCGCTGCGGATGCACGGCGCCGCGCCGCAGCCGATACGGAGGAACTCTGGCGGCGTATCGCCTTCTCCATCCTGATCACCAATGTCGATGATCATCTGCGCAACCATGGCTTCCTGCATGTCGATCGGGGGCAGTGGCGGCTTGCACCGGCATTCGATGTCAACCCGTTCCCGGACCGGGTTCGCGAGTTGAAGACCTGGGTGTCGGAAGATGCCGGTCCGGAGGCAACGATCGAGGCGCTGTTGTCCGCCCTGCCCTATTTCCGGATAGCCGCGCCACGTGCCGGA
>NZ_CAJATU010000130.1 GCF_903944925.1 uncultured Rhodopila sp.
ACAGATTGATGCAGCTCCTTTCGGTGTCAATATTCGAAAAAATGCCGTTGCAGACTGCGTTGTCATCGGAGGTGTCCCAAAGCGATACTTCAATGGATACCAACCAATTGAATCTGTTTGGGTTTTAACCGGACACTAGTGCTTTCGCACCCAATTCTATATTACGCTCCTTCCGGTGGCGCTGCTCCTTTTTTCTGTCGCTTTGCTGGAGCATCGGCGGACTAGACCTACCGCTCCGGTCGGAGTGGCATGCGGATTTCTTGCCGGTCTAGCAGTCTACGGCTACTTTATCTATATATTCCTCGTTCCGGTCGCAGCCGTTTATATGCTGTGGTGTTGGCGCGGCGAGCGAAACCGCCGGACGCTGATTATTTGCTGGGTATTGGGGCTTGCCCTCGGTGGATCGCCTTATCTTCTCGCGTCGCTTCTGATATTGAAGGCTACTGGTGGCGTGCACGGCTTCCTAAATTTCCTTGTGGCCAGTCTGGCCGGACTTGCCGTGGCCGACTCGCCGATGTCGCTTGTCCAGCGTGCCCAATACTTTGTCAACATGGTCAATTGGACCATGCTCGACGTCGGACCAGCTACAATGATGTTGGGCAAAGCACTGCCCTTATCGTTCCCAACCACGAAGCTTGCGGTTCTGCTCGGGGTGCCAGCGCTGGGCCTCGCTATCAACCTTTTCCGGGCGCCCCGGTCCCAGGGAATCTTTCTCGCAGCTGGTTTTTTTCTCGGGTCCGCAGTGTTGACGGCAGTCTTTGGCGGGCGCCTTTGGCTGCACCACTTCGCCCTCCTTCTGCCGGTGGCCTACATCGCTGTGGCCCTTGCACTCCAGCGGATAGCATTTTGCTTTGCCATGCGCCGCACTGACCTCCTGGCGCCTATACTGTCAATCGTTGTCATCGTCCCACTTATGATAGGCAACGCGATCGATCGTCTCGCTGTGCTGTCGGATCTGACAAGAACCGGCGGAGTCGGATTGGCATCGGATGCGATTGAGCGGTTTGCCAATGAAAATTTCGTTAACAACTCACCTACCTGGGCCTTTTTTCCGGACTGGGGCATTTTTATGCCTTTCGAGATGGTCACGCGCGGGCGTATCCCCTTGACGACGGGTTTCACGCCGGAGGACGCGCGCCGGATGCTATGTGCAGGTAATGATGTGCTATTGGCCATCATGATCAAACCGCAGTCAGACAGGTTGCCTGACTGGATCCGAGAGGTCGGGTGGGGCCAACCCGATGTTTCCACTTACGCACAGCGTGACGGTGTACCCGTTTTGACAGCGGTTCGCTGGCACGCCTCTACGCCGGGGCATTCGGCCTGCCCGGCGTGAGGTTCGGCGGTCAAAAGACCGGAATGCGCGGCCCGCCTCACTGCGGCGACGCCCATCAAGAACGAGCGTCAGCGCTAGAAGACGGCGCACCCGCCGCGCCTGGCCCACACCCGGGCGTTCTTCGACAACCGGTCCGATGCGCTGACAGCAATCCATTACCGCTTGGCCGCCCAATGACAATCATCATCGTCACGGCTGCGCGATGAGGGCACCCCTGCGGTAGTCGCTGGAGTGCCAAGCCGCTCTCGACCCTGGCGGCCTGTCCCGGAGGGTCGGGACGGATGCTCTGGCGATGAGCGGCCATAGATATGCGTTCGGCTGGCACCGCCGACGATGCGGGCCGGTGACAACAGAAACGGAGAAGTCCAGCGGGGAGCACCTTCAAATATGCTCATTTGCCCCCCAAGGCAGCGATTCGTCGGGGTGTCGGGAATCATTTGACTTCCGTTACCCCAACGTTTGGCGACCAGATTGTCAGTTTCCAAAGTCGACTGCAACGGATTGCCAGAGTGGCTGCAGCGAGCCACCTATGTGGGTGACCTCGTCCTTAAACGCCGATCTTTCGTCGCCAACCTGCAACCCACCGCAGTCAACTTTGGCAAATTGCCTGATTTTGCAGCCCACCGCCTCCGGTTTATCCCACCCGGAAATGTGTCGCCGTCAGCAGGTTTTGGCTGGGGTTGACGAAATCGAGCACCGATGTTCCGCCAAGGGCCAGTTCCGTCTCGCCGTGCCCGTCGGTTTTCAGCCCCGCCAGCACCTGCGTCACGTTACGACACCCGCCGATGCCGCCGGTCAGGTCGATCACACCGTGTGCGTCCTTCGCCAAGTCGCTGGTCGAGACGCTGCCCGACGACAGCCCGATGGATGCGACCAAGCCGCTCGACAAATCCTCAATGCTGGCCGGGCCACTGGCCACGAATGCCATCGCACCACTGCCGCCGCTGTGGAATCGCTCGTCAGACGGGCCGTCTGTTCGGTCCGACCGCCACGTCATTAGCGCCACTTCGACGATGCCACTTTGCGATAAGACTCCCCACGACGATTTGCACCGGGTAATAGATCATAATTGGCAGCAGTACTGGTCCGATCGCACCCGCGGAGAAAAGAACGTTGGCGATCGGAACCCCGCTGACGAGAGATTTCTGGGAGCCGCACAGCAGTGCGGCGACTTCATCTTGGCGTTCGAAACCAAATGCCTTCAACGCGGCCATCGTGCACAACAGCACCGCTGCAAGCAGCACACCGGTCACCAGGAACAGCGAGGCCAGCGTGCCACATGGAACCTGCAGCCAGATGCCGTGGACGACGGCGCCACTGAATGAGACGTAGTTGACCAGCAGAATGGATCCGCGGTCGGTGATCGAAAGCAGAAAACGGTTCCGCTCGGCCAGGGCTCCGATCCAAGGACGCATCAGGTGCCCGGTGATAAAGGGAACGAGAAGCTGCAGTGCCACCAAGCCGATCCCGCTTACGTTAAGCCCGTCGGTGGCGTGGATGCTGACGATAGCGCCAAAAATTATCGGGGTCAGAATGAAGCCCATGACGTTGGACAAAGCGGCAGAACAAACGGCACCGGCTACGTTGCCGCCTGCAATCGACGTGAGTGCGATCGATGACTGTACTGTCGAAGGTAATGTGCAGGCAAATATGACACCAAGCCAGAGCGGATCTGGTAGCAGCGACGGGAATGCCGTCCACAGACCAATGCCGAATAAAGGGAACATAACGAAGTTGACGGACAAAATAAAGATGTGCAGCCGCCAATGCATAATCCCATTAACGACAGCGCCCCGAGGCAACCGGGCGCCTTGCAGAAAGAAGAGCGAAGAAACTGCTCCCACGGCGGTATAGTGCAAAGACGTTGCGGTGGCTCCGCGACACGGTAGGATCGTAGCCGCCACGATTGTCAGCGCCAGAAAGAGCACGAACCGGTCGATCTGTGCGAGGAACCGAATCGGGCGCCCAAGCCCGGTTCTTCCGACGTCGAATGCGGCGCTCCCAAGGCGGATCTCGAGACGAACGAAAAAATTCCTTACAATCTTCAACATTACCCTGCCTCCCTGACGGTCGTGAGCTTCGTCGCAGAGATTGAAGACCTTGGGCTATGCCCCACGTCACAGTTCCGAAGGGGGGCCGAAAAAGTCTACACCGGGCATTGCAAGTGCCCATCATCTCGCCGACGCGCTTCGAACACCAAGCCGGCGAAAACTGTTCGCGAGACCGCCGCCGAGAATGATATGGCGAGAGAATTACGACCTTGAGAAATACGGACCGTCGCAGAATTCCCTATATATTTATTTCCAGACTGATCACGAACCCTCGATGTGACCCGCGTCACAACATCAACAGACTACAGATGTAAAACAGTCGGGATCACTACGCGGTCTCTCCCTTGCTCCGGTCTAAGCAGACGGATCGCGGCGCGCAGCAGAAGTATAGAATGGTACTTTATTCATGATATTACGGGGAGTCGTCGACTTGTTCCACGAACTGGAGATCAGCTACATCTCGCCTGACCAGTACCTGGAGTACGACCTGCGATTGGATCTCCTCGAGCGGCAGTGCATCCGCGAAGATATTGAGGAGCGGCTGCATGTCGTCATTTACGACGACGAAATCGAGTCCGATCTCACAATCCTGGAACTGGCCGGCTTGCTTTCACGAAAATTGCTCTCTGTATCCGAGTTGTAAGTTTGCGACAGCAGGCCGGGGGAGGACGCCGCGAGAAATATGGGCCAGATGTTTGTGACTAAATTATCTGAGTCGTCCGCACCCGTACCCGCTAAGTTCGTATCAAGGAGCAACGAATCATGATCACACTCGCAGCCGAATGCACGGCACGTTTCTCGGCGCTATCACTGGTCGATCGGATCTGGTCTGGCGCGGAGTGGCATGCCGCCCGCTCCGGCATCCAAGGCGTCGCGATCGCGAATGACGACGGGCAAAGTCAGTCGGTCCACCTGTGCGTGGATTGGCAGCGCCGAGGCTTGGCTCTTACATTGGAGCGTCGCCGCGAGAACGCTTCACGAATTAGTTTCTTCTACTCCCGCCCCCCGCTTGGTGTGCTTCGCGAAACCGGCGGTTGGGAAGCACGCGGTCCCGGAGACGAATGCCGGCTGAGCTTGATTCGCAGACTTGAGCTACATCGTGGAAAGGATGAAAGCAGCGATTCGTTACGACGACGAGAGCAGGCTTATGGCGAACTGCTTCAAGCGCACCTGGGTCGCAGTCTCGAGGCTTTGTGCGACCGCGGGTTGTAGATCGAAAACGGTCTTGGTGGCATCTACATGGCGCCCGTCGCCTTTGGCGCCCCCGGACGGCACGGCCATCGCCGCGCGTGCCCGGCGGCCGAGGCGACGACAGGCTCGAAACCCGCCACGAGGTTGATCCGGCATAGACTGCCGAGTTACGCAGTCACAGCCGCCCGGTCAGGCTATGCTTGGGCGTGACGGCTCACTGGCACAAAACCCGCTGGCTCGGTAGCCAGTGACAACGGCAACCGGGTCGGGGGAGCACCTGCAATGACGACAGGAGAGGGCAGTCAAGGCAATCCATGGACGCTATCGACGCCAAGCCGGGGTAGAGAGTACTACGCTTGGCGTGCAGCGGACCTCGATCCTCCTGCCCTCGTCGTTCAGGTTGGCAAGACGCAACTCCGCTACGCCCTACGTGCGATCGACGACCTTCACGCCATGCTCAAGGCACACGACGATTGGATGTGTGATCTGGGACCGAATCCGATCAGCTAATATTCTCGGTCAATCCAATGCTACATTGTTGCTGTCAGGGGGACCTTAAGCTGTTTCGCGGCCCGTCCGCCGCGGAGAAAAGCCTTTTACCTGTTTCGGCCGGAAAGGTGTTAGGGTCTCGCCGGCCGCCGCTGTCCGGCAGGAGCACCAAGGTGCGCGGGCCGGCCGACCCCTGTTGCCATGCCCCCAACGTTTATGCGAACTTTCGAAAGGTGCTAAGAGCATTGCGAAACAGGTTAATGGCCTCGGAAACAGGTTTAGGGCTTCGTTAACCGCCTGATATCGCAACAAATACACGAAACAGGTTAAGAGCATCCTGACACCCGTGCTGATGTAAAGTGAGAACGACCGCCGTGTCGGATCGTCGCTTAATGAATGAAGGGCGACGGCCGCGATGTTGGCTGTCCCCCTGATGCTCCTGGGGCATCCTGGTCAATCAACCGTTGTTCAGGGCAGCGATCCGGCTGGCGTTGCCATCTAAGCGCCGGTTGGTCTGGCCACGGCGACGGAGGCGGTCTTGACGATGATCGCGGTTGCCGCAGCCTGGATGCCGGAAAAGCTCTCCCGGCTTGTCCACTCGTCGCCGCTGACGGTTCCCACCCAGGCCAGACCGCCCTTCTCGTATAGAAGGAAGGCCGGCCCGATTTCGTCATCATCAGGCAGGACAACGATCGAGACCTCGCCTTCACAATCAGCCTCGCAATGGACGCTCCACATCGGCCCGAGCGCTTCGGCCAGCACGTCACGGGCGTCATGCTTTGGGTCCGTCGCCGGCAACCAGCGAAAAGCCGCAGGGGCCTTGGACAGCACAGGATCAATCATGTGGTTCATGGGACACTCCATGGAGTCGCGAACCGTGGGCATACGAGAGGATGCGCGCCGAAGGTTAATAAATGGTTAACGGCGAACGCGGCACGCCCCAAATATTTCAATCGTTTGCCGGACGATAATCAAAGTTCGCGCGAGATATCAAAACTCTGCAAAGTGGCGTCTGATCGCTAAAAAAGCATACAAATTGACGAGATGTGGCGATAGACTACGATCGCAGGTTGTAGGAAAGATGCTATGCGACTTTTAGCGGTTGAACGACAGGCGTCGTTATTAACGTCAAAGCTGCCGGACGATGCCACGTTTGTTGTCCGCACGGACGCGCCCGATGACGCGCTATCGATGCTACGCCACGAGTCGTACGATCTTGTGGTTCTCGACCTGGCCTCGCTGCCGGAGAGCGGATTCATGTTCCTGCGTTCCCTGCGGACAGCCGGAGACGGAACGCCGGTGGTTGCCATTACCAGCCGCCAATCAGGTGACCGTGTTCGGGCACTCGGTCTCGGGGCTGATGACGCGGTTGACCAAAAGATCGATATCGGCGAACTGACGGCACGCATTCAGGCGGTCTTCAGGCGTCACAGGGGCTATAGCCGATCCGTCCTCGAGGTAGGTGATCTATCGCTTTCCGTCGAAACCCGAGAGGTTCGCTTCAAGGACCGACTGATCGACCTTACCGGAAGAGAATATTTGACGCTGAAGCTGCTGGTTCTTCGGCGCGGCCAGTTTGTTACAAAAGACATGTTCCTCAACCACCTTTATGGCGGCATGGACGAACCGGACACGAAAATCATTGATGTCTTTATTTGCAAACTACGAAAAAAGCTAACTGCGGCCGGAGCCGACGGGATCATCGGTACCGTGTGGGGTCGAGGCTACACGCTTCGCGACCCGGTGCAAGCGCAGCAGCACGCCTCGCCTGCAAGCCGCTCCGAGCCGATCTTCTCGGTCGTGCAGGCGACAATTGCATCGCGCGGTTCTGGCCAGGAGGTCGGCTCGAGAACGATCTATCACTAGGCCCGATGCCGGTCAGACGTTCCGCCTCAGCTCCACGGTGGCCTCATCGCTGCGCGTCCGGTTTGAAACCGGACGGTCAACGAGCCGCCCTGCCCCCCGCAATCGGAACCGCGGTCGAACAGGTGGCTTTTTTGCAGGAGACGTTCGGACGTGCTTACGCCTGGTTGCCGATGAATCGCTATGGACCGTCGTCGCCGCGGCATGACCGGCCGTGCACCATCGCCTGCGCAATCCGGCGTTCACCAGGTTTCCGCCGCCGCGGCGGCAGACCGGAGGTGACCCGGCGGCCGCGCCCGGGCATTGCGGAGTCGTGAGCATGCGGCTCTCCGGCGTCGTGTCCATACAAATCGGCCCGATCCTGGTATGCATTGGTCAATCTTCCGGCCGCCTCGGCGCGATAGTCGCCTGAGGGGAAGCGTATTCGGATGACGGGAGCCGCACACGGATCGGTATGCGGGCAGAGTATCGGGAAATTACCGTACCGACTGAATTCGACAATCAACGCCGAGACTTCCGCCTCCACCTCCAAGCGGTCATTGATGGCCGCGTCCCTTTGAGGGAGAGTCAGAGAACGGCCGAGGGTTCCGGTCCTGAGGCTGGCAATGGTTTCTCTGATGGTCACCTGCTCGTTGAGCAATCCACGGACGAATTTATGGCTGGAAATAGGCATGTCAGGTGTCTTCGATAAATGGCACACATGACATTTTGTCTCGCGTGGGCCAAACGATACACCCCAATCGCTAACGATAGGTTAACGGCGCGGCAGCGGATGAATTGGCGTACGGCCAGGACCGTTTCATGTCGCTGAATTGAGCCGACCGCGATCATCGCCTGGGAATGCGCCCGAGGGTGCGGGCTGACAGCCCACCGTGTCGCCTCGGCCCCGGCGACCACTCTCTCGTCGCAGGTGGCCGGGATCGATAGCAGAGAGAACTATACCCAATTAGGAACGGCTGCACCATGGCGATCTCACGCAATTCGACATCGAAATAGCGAGTGAATTTGTGCCAGCGCACCTGGACGGGGCCAGTAATCAGCTTCGGACGGTCGGCCGATTTGCCTTGCTGATGCCGCGTCGCCTGCCATCGCCGCTTCATTGCAAGACCACCTCTATAAGCCCATTCGGCAGACGTAAACGCCTCGATCGCCGCAGTCTGCGTCCCAGTGACCGATGGCATGATGGCACCCCCGCCGCGGAGGCTGCATCGACGTCATCGTATTCAGCGACTCACGCCGGCTAACGTTGTGCCAGGCCTGCGTCGACGGATGGGGATATAGCGGCGCACTGAGGGTCAAGCAACGAACCTCGAACGATAATGGTGGCGCGCACCGTCCAGAACCTTTAGAGAACATCCAGCGAGGTTGCATGACTGACCAGCTTGTCATCACCGAGAGGACCAGCCAGGCGAACGATGTCCGGGCGGCGGTGGGGCCTCGCTACGGCACGATCCTTCCCGCCGAGGGCCACTTGTTCGATCTGCTCGAACCGGAAGATGTCGTGCCCGCCTGGAAGCGGTGGCAGCCGATCCTCCTGCGACCCGAAGGGCTCTACGGCACCAAGCCGGCTTCGGGTGGCAACAAAGCCGCCAAACTGAAAGCGATCCGGGATGCACTGCAACGTGCCGGGCGCGTTTGGCTCGCGTGCGACCGACTGCGACCGGGAGGGCCAACTGATCGGGCAGGAGATCCTGGAATGCGGATTCCAACGCATCCCGGCCACCTATTCCAACTTGATGGCGGCCACCGTTCCGACTTGATGGCGGCCACCATTCCAAACTGATCCCGGCCACCCTGCCTGTTGAGAGTGCGGGCAACCGGGAAGGAAGATCATCTC
>NZ_CAJATU010000131.1 GCF_903944925.1 uncultured Rhodopila sp.
CTGCGCGACCCGCGCCAGCAAGGCAAGGTGGCTTACCCGCTCGATGAGGTCCTGCTTTTGTGCCTGCTCGGCGTGCTTGCCGGGGCCGAGGCTTTCACCGAGATCGCCCTGTTCGGCGTCAAAAAACTGGCGTTTCTTCGCCGCTTCCGTCCGTTCAAGGATGGCACGCCGGACCACGGTCACCTGAGCGACATCCTGGCGGTGCTGGACGCCGACCAATTCCAGCGTTGCTTCGTCACGTGGGTCGCCGCGTTGACCGGCATTCCGGCTGGCGTGATCGCCATCGATGGCAAGACCGTGCGGCGGTCCAAGAGCGCCGGCAAAGCCGCCATCCACATGGTTTCCGCCTTCGCCGCCCGCCAGCGTCTCGTGCTCGGCCAGGTCAAGGTGTCGGAAAAATCCAACGAGATCTTAGCGATCCCCAAGCTGCTGGAGATGCTGGCGATCGAAGGGGCGATCATCACGATCGATGCCATGGGGTGCCAGCGCGACATTGCGCAGAAGGTTCTCGAAAAGAAGGCCGATTACGTCCTGGCGCTGAAAGGCAACCAGACCTCATTGCGCGAGGATGTCGAACTCTTCGCCGCCGAACAGAAAGCCAAGGGCTTTGCGGACACCACGGTCAGCCGGGATACGACGATCGATGGCGACCACGGCCGCATCGAAACCCGAACCACCACCGTCATCCAGGATGTCGGCTGGCTTCAGGAACGCCACGAATGGCCCGGGCTGAAAGCCGTCGTCATGGTCGAAAGCAGCCGTGAGATCAGCGGAAAAGTCGAGACGGAGACACGGTTTTATATCACCTCGCTGGTTATGCTGGCGCACCTCCTCGGGCCGGTCGTGCGCAGCCACTGGGCGATTGAGAACAGCCTGCACTGGGTGCTGGACATGGTTTTCCGCGATGACGAGTGTCGGCTGCGGACTGAGCACGCCCCGGCCAATTTCACCACCATCAAGCACATGGCACTCAACCTGCTCAGACGAGCTCCAGGCAAGAACTCGTTGCGCGGCAGGCGCAAGGCGGCAGGGTGGGATGATGAGTTTCTTGCAAGCCTCATCACCGGGTGAAAAGGTTCACCCGATTCACCTGACGTGAGGGCCGATTGGGATGGCGGTTCAGAGGTTGAGGGCGTCGATGGCCGGACCCGAACCCGATTGGTTCTTATGGATTGCCGCTTCGAGGTCTCTTGGCAGACACGAAAAGCCGCGATGGTCCGGAGGAAGGGCATCCTCATGAGGCAAGCTGCAATGGTCCTGGACGACCCGAACGTAAGGCTTGAACCCCAGGTGGTCGGCCCTTACGATGGCCAATACAGGGCTATCGGTCGTGCTCCCGACAATCGTCTTCTTACCCTTGCGGCGGACATCGCCTACCCTGACGATGACGATAGTATGGAGGACGTCGGCATTATCAGAAGTTACACGGTCTGGCTTGCGAGCAGCGCTGAAGAGGCGATTTATCACGATGAACAATGACAAGCACCTCGGGTTTCTGAGATCCGGCAAACGTCCGGGGCCGGACAGCGCGGGCGCGGAGCTGGAAGATCCTGATCGACTCCCCGAAATCGAGCCGGATGCCAAGATACTGACGTTCGGCCAAGTGCTTGAGATCGAGAGCAGAAAGGCGCGAGAGCGTCGGGCGGCGCGCGCCGCATCAGGGCCGAAGGTCTAACCATCGCCGGGTTCCGAAGTTAGCTGTCCGCGACAAAAACTCCGCCCCCGGAAGCGACGGCACTAGCCGTCGAACCGATTGACAGGTCCGCTATCCGGGCGATGTCCCTAGCCTGGAAGCCAAAGACAAAACCTGATCCCCAACCCCGTACCAGTCCGGAGAGAAAACCATGCCAGGTATCGAGGAGACCGAACTCGACGAATATCACGGCGCCATCGTCACCGACGCCGAGAAGCTGGTCGAGAAGTACCGCGCGATCTTCGACTGGAACGTACCCGACATCGACCAGAAGCTGGCCGATCGGCTTATTCTGGGCGAACTGCGCAAAGCCATCGATGCTATCGAAAAGAGACTGCTGGGATAGCACCCCGGGCCGCTCCGGCACGACCTGTAGGCCGTGCCACGGGCGGCCTTCGGCTATCACCCGCCGCCGAACGCTGCCCGCCTGGCCTCCGTCGCCAGCCGATCGGCTCGCTCGTTCATATCGTTGCCGTCATGGCCGCGCACCCATTTCCACTCCACCCGGTGCGTCTCGCCCGCCGTCAGTATCCGCTTCCACAGATCGACATTCGCCACCGGATCGCCGACGGAGCCGCGCCAGCCCTTGCGCACCCAGCCGGTGATCCACTTTGTGATGCCATTCTTCAGATACTGGCTGTCGGTATGCACCACCACGTGGCAGGGCCGGGTCAGCGCCTCCAGCGCCATCGCCGGGGCGGTCAGTTCCATGCGGTTGTTGGTGGTCTTCGCCTCGGCCCCCGACAGCTCCTTCACTACGTTGCGGAACACCATGATCGCGGCCCAGCCGCCCGGACCCGGATTGGGCTTGCAGCCGCCATCCGTCCAGATGTTCACCACCTTGTCCGGATCGGGCGGCAGCGACACGACGATGTCGTCAGAGGCCATAGGCCGCTCCATCCGAGGCGGACAGATGGAAGCGCAGCCGCCGCAGATACTCGAGCGGGTCCTTCCGCGTCACCAGCGCGCCCGGCGGCGTGTTCAGCCAGTCGAACAGGCGGGTCAGCAGGAAGCGGATCGCGGCACCCTGGCACAGCACCGGCAGGGCGGCCTGCTCAGCCGCCGACAGGCGCCGCACCGACTGGTAGCCCGCCAGCAGCGCCCGGCTTTTCGTCACGTTGAAGGAAAAATCCGGCTCGAAGCACCAGGCGTTCAGGCAGACGGCGATGTCGTAGGCCAGCAGGTCGGTTGCCGCGAAGTAGAAGTCGATCACGCCCGACAGCCTGTCATCCAGGAAGAATACGTTGTCCGGGAACATGTCGGCGTGGATATGCCCCTCGGGCAGCCCCGCCGGCCAGGCGGTCAGGATCGTCTCCAGCGCAGCATCCAGTTGCCAGGCCAGCCCGGCCTGGACCTCATCCGCGCGGTCGCGGCAGCGCTCCAGCAGCGGCGTCCAACTGTCCGGGCCGAGCGTGTTGCCGCGCCGCGGCTGGTAGCCGGTGCCCGCCAGATGCAGCGCCGCCAGTGTCTTGCCGACGGGACCGCAGTGCTGCGGCCGCACCCGCCGCGGCCAGACGCCGGGCAGGAAGGTGGTGATCGCCGCGTGCCGCCCGCTCAGGTGCCGCAGGGCGGAGCCGTCGCGGCCGCGCACCGGCTGCGGGCACACCAGGCCGTGCTGCGCCAGGTGCTCCATCAGGCCGAGGAACCAGGGCAGTTCGGCCGGGTCCACCCGCTTTTCGTACAGAGTCAGGATGAAGTCGCCGCGCGTGGTCTTCAGCGAATAGTTGGAGTTTTCAACGCCCTCGGCGATGCCGCGGAAAGCGACGATGGTGCCGATATCGTAGCCCAGCAGGAAGGTCTCCAGCGCCTCGTCCGTGACCTCGGTGTAAACCGCCATGGGACTGGGTTCAGTGGGTCCAGTTTTCGATACGGCCCCACTTGAAGTTGTCGGCGTAGGCCTTCGGCTTGACCCGGCGGGTCTGCGGCAGCTCGACTTCGTATTGCAGGCCGGCGCGTTCGGCGTAGGCGATGGCTTCTTCCCGGGTCTCGAAGGTTAGTTTGACCTGAGTCTGGGTGTCGCCGCCGCCGATCCAGCCCATCAGGGGGTCCGGGCGGCGGGCGTGGTCGTTGGCAAACTCGATCGCCCAGGCGTGCGTCTTGGCCCAGCCGGATTGCATGGCGGTTTTCGGCGGCTGGAAGATGCGGGCACGCATGGCGGTCGTCTCCGATAAGAAAGTGGTCGGGGCGGCGGGACTCGAACCCACGACCTCCTGTACCCAAAACAGGCGCGCTACCAGGCTGCGCCACACCCCGACCGTAGGAAGCGGGCGGACCCTATGGGGGGCGGCGTTCCGATGCAAGCGGATTGGCGGGGCAGGGGGCATCAATACGTCATGGCGCTTCTCCGGGGCATGCCGGCCAACGCATTCGTTGACGCAATGGTCCAGGTATCCCACACTCGGACCATGAGTGACGCGCCTCCTCTTTCGGGCGGCCCTTCCGATCCCCATGGTCCGGACATGGCCATCAAGCGCCTGGAAGACACCTGCCAGCGGATCGAGGCGCTGCTGACGCGCATGGACGATCGCCTGCGCAAGGTCGAGATCGACGTGGCGGAGATGCGCGGGCGGATCGCGCAACTGCCGTCCACTTGGGCGATGATCACTACGATGCTTGGCGGACAGGTCGCGTTCGCTGCCGCGATCCTGGCGATCCTGAAGATCGCGGGGACCCGTTAGGCGGGCCGCGACCGCCGGCTGCTACTGCACGTTCTCAAAGATCCGCTGCTTCACCGTATCGCCCACCCTGATATCCAGCCGCGCCGTCGTGCCGCCGGCGAGCTCCAGCACCGCGCGCACCGGCCCGCGGCTGTCGATCGCCGCCAGGCTGCGCGGCGTGGTGTCCTCGGCGATCGAGCGGATCGTCCCGTCCGGGTTGATGAACACCATGTCGAGCGGCACCAGCGTGTTGCGCATCCACATCTGGCTGGACTTCGGGAACCCCCAGTCGAACAGCATGCCGCCATCCGCCGGAATGCTGGTGCGGAACATTTCGCCGACTGTCTGCTGCTGCGGCGTGGCGGCCACCTCCACCACGAACGAATGTTCCACTCCACCGCGGCCCACGATCACCAGTTGCTCCTTCGGCAGTTCGGCTTGCGGTCCGGTCGGATCGGGCACCTGCGCCCAAAGCCCGAGCGGCAGCGCGGCGGCGGCAAGCGCCAGCAGAAGACGGCGTTTCATGCGGACAGGCTCTCCTTGATCAGGCTTCGCACCGAGTCGCGCACCGGTCCGGGGCGAGGCGGGTCGAGCAACGTGGTCATCCAATGCTCCGGCGGATGGCGGCCGATAGCGCGGTCGAAGCGCAGGGCGCGCAGCGTTGCCTCGGCCTTCGGCGGCAGGCGGTCAGGGATCGGATGGTTGTTCAAAGTGCCCCAGATCAGCGCCCAGCACCGGCCGACGGTCCAGGGGTTGTAGCCGCCGCCGCCCAGCACGACCAGACGGGACGCCAGCGGCATGACTGACTGAACCACCGCCCGGTAGGCGTTGTTCGACAGCGACAGTTTTGCCAATGGGTCTTCGTGCAGCGAGTCCGCCCCGGCCTGGAGCATGATCGCCTGCGGCCGGCGCGCGGCGATCAGCGGCAGCACCGCGTCCTGCATGACCGCTTCGAACTCCGAGTCGTTGCAGCCGGCGGGCAGCGGGAAGTTGCGCGCCGCGCCGCCAGCCCGATCGTCCGCGGCGCCGGTGAACGGCCAGCGGGCGGCCTCGTGCAGGCTGATGGTCAGCACCCGCGGATCGTTATGGAATGCGTCCTGCACGCCGTCGCCGTGATGTGCGTCGATGTCGAGGTAGACGATGTTGTCCAGTCCGAGGTCCAGCCAGGTCAGCAGCCCCAGCACCGGATCGTTCAGAAAGCAGAAGCCCGACGCCCGATCAGCGCGCCCGTGATGCGTGCCGCCGCCCGGGCAGTGCGCGATCCCGCCCTGCGCGGCCAGTCGCGCCGCCAGCATGACGCCGCCGGCGGAGATCGCCGGACGGCGATAGACCTCCCGGTAGACCGGGTTGCCGTCCGCGCCGATGCGAAAGCGGGCGCGGGTTTCGGCGCTGACCGACTGGTCGCGTTCCGCCTGGCGCAGCGCGGCGATGTATGTCGGATCATGGAAACGGGTCAGCTCCGCCTCTGTGGCCATCGGCGCCTCGCGATAGACGGCATCCGGCAGCCAGCCGAGGGCGCGGCAGAGGTCGGTGCAGACGGACACCCGCGGCACCGCCAGCGGGTGCTTCGGGCCGTAGCTGGAGTTCCGGTAGATTTCGCTGCCGACAAAAAGCGGCGGGACGGCCGGCGCCTCCAGCGTCATGCAGGCCCCACGCTCAAACCGCTTGCGGCATCGCCTGCGGGATGATCGTCGTCACGATCGATGCGTCCAGCGCCTCGTAGTCATGGTAGCCGATGGTGGCGTAGAGCTCGGCCCGGGTCTGCATGTGGTCCACCATGTTCTGCGTGCCGCCGTCCTTTCGGATGGCAGCATACAGCCGGGCCTGAGCCTTGTTGGCGACGCGCAGGCTGGACACCGGCCAGATCACCATCTTGTAGCCCATCGCCTCGAACTCGGAGGCCGTGAAGAACGGCGTGCGGCCGAACTCCGTCATGTTGGCCAGCAGCGGCACGCCGGGCAGGCGGGAGGACACTTCCTTGAACATCTCCGCCGTGTTCAACGCTTCGGGGAAGATCCCGTCGGCGCCGGCCTCCATGAACAGCTTGGCGCGGCCGACGCAGCCGTCGAGGCCCTCGGACGCCGCCGCATCGGTGCGGGCGATGATGAACAGATGCCGCCGCGCCTTCCGCGCCGCCGCGATCTTCGCCGCCATGTCGTGCGGGTCCGCCAGCTTCTTGTCGTTCAGGTGGCCGCATTTCTTCGGCAGCAACTGGTCTTCGATCTGCACCGCGGCGCCCCCGGCATCCTCGAAGCTGCGGACCATATGCATCACATTCAGCGTCTCGCCATAGCCGGTATCGCCATCCACCAGGATCGGCAGGCCGGTGGCGCGGGCGATCTGGCGCACGAAGAAGCACACCTCATCGACGGTGATCATGCCGAGGTCGGGCAGGCCCATGGAGGCGGTCATGGCGGCGCCGGAGAGATACAGCCCCTCGAACCCGGCCTGTTTGGCCTGGAGTCCGGCCTGTCCGTTATGCGCGCCCGGCAACTGCAGGATACCCGGCCGGGCGAGCAGCGCACGAAAACGCTCCCCCGCGGGGGCAGTCGGCATATCGGCGGCAACGAGATAGGTCATGAGGGGACTCCTTTTCCGCGTCCCGATAGCGGATCGGGGGCGAGAAGAACAGGGTGGAGCGGCGGCGGAAACACTGCCTGCCAGGGGAACGCTATCACCTCGCCACCCGTCCGTCCCGTATTGCGTTGATCTCTTGCCGCGTCACACCGCAAGAGGAAGCCAGCCGTGCCCGACCCGTACAGCTCGGATCTGATCGTTCATTCCAGTCAGCCCTTTAATGCTGAACCGCCGCTGCATCGCCTGCGTGCTTCATTCATCACCCGCCAGTCCGACTTCTATGTTCGCAGCCACGGCGACATCCCCCGGCTGGACGCGGCGATCCACCGGCTGCGGGTGAAAGGCTGCGTCGCCCGGCCGCTCGACCTGTCGATGCGGGATTTGCGCGAACGCTTCCCGCGCCGCTCGGTGACCGCCGTGCTGCAATGCGCCGGCAACCGCCGGGCCGACATGCACGCCGTGCGTCCGGTCTCCGGCGATCCGTTGGCGGCCGGCGCCATCGGCAACGCCCGATGGCACGGCGTCGCGCTCGCGGATGTGCTGCGGGAGGCGGGGGCGCGGGACGATCCGGCGCTGCATGTCGCATTCATCTGCCGCGATGAAGTCGATATGCCCGGTGAGGGCCGCTTTCGCTTCGGCGCGTCGATCCCGATGGGCAAGGCGTTGTCGCCTGAGGTGCTGCTGGCCTTTGCCATGAACGGTGAACCGTTGGCGCCCGAGCACGGGTTTCCGCTGCGCGTCATCGTGCCCGGCTATGCCGGCGTGCGCAGTCCGAAATGGCTCGACGCGATCACTGTGCAGGACATGCCGTCGGACAACCACATGCAGCAGCGGGACTACAAGCTGCTGCCGCCCGGCGTGACGGCGGACACGGTGGATTGGGCCGCCGGCATCCCGATCAACGATATGCCGTTGAACGCAGCCACCTGCGAGCCGGCGGCCGGTGCGACCGTGCCGGCGGGCCGCGTCATCGTTAAGGGCTATGCGATCGCGACGGGCCGCACCGTCGCGCGGGTCGATGTCTCCGCCGACAGCGGCCGGACCTGGCGGCAGGCGGAACTGGAAAGCGACCCGGCGGCGCCGTGGAGCTGGACGTTCTGGCGGACGACGCTCGACCTGGCGGCGGGGGAACACGAGCTGACGGTGCGGGCCTGGGACTCGGCCGGACAGACCCAGCCGGCGCGGCCGGACGATGTCTGGAACTTCAAAGGCTATCTGTGCGCCGCGTGGCACCGGGTCCGCGTGCGGGTCCTGAGTATTTCGTGACTTCAGGCTATCGAAATCGTTCCTGATGCGACCAAAATGCCCCCGGCTGTCAAACCTGCCGCACCGGCCCTCAGGGTCTGGCCAACGCCAGCCGCCCCGTCTCGAGGCCGGATGCCGACCTGTATCCGGCGGCACTGCTGGAGGGGGGGGCGGTTTGCCGCGTTGGATGGCCGGGCTTCTCCGCTGCCTAAACCCGCCCGGTCAGCCCCGCCACGGTGACCGCGATCCGGTCGCCGAACCGGCGCGGCAGCGCCACCTCGGGCCAGCGCCGCAAGTCCCGCCGCGCCAGCACCGCCGGCAGCGCCGCCGCCACCGCTTCCCGAGGCACCGCCCCGCGCGGCGCTTCCAGCAATGCCTGCCCCTCCCGGACCACATCAGCCAACGCGGCCCTGGATGCCGCGGCTCCGGGATCGTGGATGAACAGCTCCGGCGACAGCCGGTGCCGGGCCAGCAGGTCGTGCGGCAGCAGGCAGCGGCCTTGCGCCGCCAGCACCCCGCTCGCCCGCAGCAGGCCGGACACGCCATAGGCGGCACCGAACGGGCGCACGGCCTCCGGATCAGGTGCGCCCAGCGCCGCGGCAGCGGCCACCGCCAGGCCGCCCGCCCCGGCCAGCAGCCAGGCCCGCCAATCGGCGACAGTCGCGAAATCATCATACGCTTCCGCCTCGCGCGCCTCGATCAGCGGCAGCAGCAGGGCGCTGCGCAGCCTCCCGGCGGCAAGCGCCTGCGACAGGGGCGAGGCGACTTCGTGCCGGCGCTGCGCTCCCTCAACCACCTCGCGCCACCATTGCAGCCGGATCAGCGCCAGCGGCGGTTCGCTCGCCACCTCCCGCGCCCGCGCCAGTTCGTGGTTGAACGCATATAACACCAGCAGAGCATCCCGGCGTTCGGCCGGGGCGAACAGCGCCGTCAGAAAACGATCGGGGTCGTGGCGGCGAACCAGGGCGGTGATTGCATCGTTCATGCCCCGGGTGGTCGCGCGGATCGCGCCGCCTGGCAATATCGGCCGCGAGCCTTCTCTCCGGCTTGGCAGGTGGGTTGACGGCGCGGCAGGTCGTCCATAGCTACGGAATGTTCCTGGCCGCAATGCGGCACATGACCCCACTCTCCTGGAGGATTTCAATGGCTTTTGAACTGCCGACCCTGCCTTACTCGAAGGCCGCGCTTGGCGCGAAGAACATGTCGGAGGAAACCCTCGACCTGCATCACGGCAAGCATCATCAGGCCTACGTTACCGCGCTGAACGGCTTCGTCGAGAAGGATCCCGCGCTGCAGGGCAAATCCCTGGAAGAGATCGTCACGTCGACCGCCGCGGCCGGCGGCCCGGTGTTCAACAATGCGGGCCAGCATTGGAACCATATCATCTTCTGGCAGTCGCTCAGCCCGAAGGGCGGCGTCATACCGCCGAAGCTGGAAGCCAAAATCAATGAGGATCTCGGCAGCGTGACTGCGTTCAAGGACGCGTTCAAGGCGGCGGGGATCAGCCAGTTCGGCTCCGGCTGGGCGTGGCTGGTGCTGGGTCCGGACGGCAAGTTGAAGGTGACGAAGACCCCGAACGGCTCCAACCCGCTCGCCACCGGCGAAGGCAAGGTGCTGCTTGCCGCGGATGTGTGGGAGCACAGCTACTACCTGGACTTCCGCAACCGGCGCCCGGATTACCTGCAGAACTTCCTGGATGTGCTGGCGAACTACGAATACGCCGAAGCGCAACTTTAGTCGCGCGGACGATCCCGGACGCGGCGCTCGCCGCGTCCGGTTGCTTCAGTGCGCTGTAAGCCGGGGCGCCAGCGCCAGCATAAGGAGTAACGTGGCCAAGGTCGTCAGCGCTGAGGCCGCCATCGCCCGGTTGGCGCCGACGGCATCCCCCAACAGGCCGTACAGCACGGGAGCGACGGCTCCCGACCCGATCGTGCCCGTGTAGAATCCCGCCATGCGCTGGCTGACGCCGCGCCCTTCGGCGTTCCATCCGGCGCATCCGGCAACCGAGGTGCGGCTGACCACCTCGCACGAGCCCTTGCCGAACCGTATGACGTCGCCATCCGCGGCGGCCCCGATCAGGTGACGGGCCATTTCGCGAAACCCTTCCTGACCGAGGCCCGGCTTCCGATGTGCAGCCCGGCGCTGCCGGCGCGCAGCTACTGCGCCTATATCCCTGAACGCCACGCCGGCAATCCGGCCGTGTCGGCGTTCTGCGTTTGGCTGCACCAGGCCGCGGCGGATCAGCCGGCATCCGGGCGCAGAGGATAGTGCGACTGGCATTTCGTCCTCCGCAGTCACATGCTACAACTTGAGGTGAGTCTCTAACGACGTTATCAAATTGATATAACACTCGGCATTACTGACTAAGCAATAGCGCCGGCCTGCGCACTTGAATGAGAACGTCAACGTTCTCGGCTTTTATCCGGATCCGGGGGTGACATCGCATGTTCGACAAATCGGCAAGTTGGCTGCTCGATCCGGCCGGGCTCACGCCGCACGGCTTCTGCCTGCTGTGGCAACCCGGGCTGATCTGGACCTACGCGGTGTCCGACGCCGGCATCGCCCTGGCCTACTTCACCATCCCCGCCGCCCTTGCCGTCTTCGCCCGCCGCCGCAGCGACCTGGCATTCCGCCCGATGGTCTGGCTGTTCGCCGGTTTCATCCTGCTCTGCGGGACGACGCATCTGCTCGACGTGGTCACGCTTTGGGTGCCCGCCTACGGCGCCGAAGCCGTCGTCAAGGCGGCGACGGCCATCGTCTCGATCGTTACTGCGATAGCATTATGGCAACTTCTGCCGCGAGCGCTGGCGCTGCCCTCGCCCGCGCAACTGCGGGAGGCGAATGAGGCGCTGCGTGAAAGCGAAGCCCGCCACCGCGCGAGCTTCATCCATTCTCCGGTGCCGATGCATACGCTCGACGGCAACGGCGTCATCACGGGCGTATCCGAAAGCTGGCTGGCGCTGCTCGGCTACGCCGAGGCCGACGCGATCGGGCGGCCTCTGACCGATTTCAAGCCGCCCGGCTCGGACGGGCGTGCCGCGGACGACCTGAAACGGCTGATGACGGATGGCCAGATCCTCGACCTGGAACGGCAGTTCCAGCGCCGCGACGGCGGCATCGTCAGCGTCCTGATGTCGGCGCGGCTGGAACACCGCAAGCAGACCGATTGGATCGTCTGCGTGCTGATCGACGTCACCGAGCGCCGCCGGGCCGAGCGCGCGCTGCGGGCCAGCGAGGAACGCCTGCACCAGTCGCAGAAGATGGAGACCGTCGGACGGCTGACGGGCGGCGTCGCGCATGACTTCAACAACATGCTCCAGGTCGTCAGCGGCTGCCTGGACCTGATGGAACGGCGCATCGCCCAGGGCCGCCCGCGGGAGGTCGATCGCTACCTGGCCTCGGCGCGGACGGCGCTGAACAGCGGAGCCGGCCTGACCAGCCGGATGCTGGCCTTCGCTCGCCGCCAGGCCCTGCAGCCGATGCCGATAGAGCCGGACGCGCTGTTGCACGGCATGGAAAACCTGATCCGCCGCGGCATCGGGCCGGAGGTGAAGCTGGAGTTGCGCACCGGCGGCGGTGACGGGCTGGCGCTATGCGATGCCAACCAGTTGGAAAGCGCGCTGCTGAACCTGACCTTGAACGCCCGCGACGCCATGCCGGAGGGCGGCCGCCTGACCATCGCCACCCGTGAGCGGACCCTGACGCTGGCCGATATCCCGGACGACGATGACGTGGCGCCCGGCGCCTATGTCGAGATTGCGGTCACCGACACCGGCTGCGGCATGACTCCCGACGTCATGGCCCGTGCCTTCGAACCTTTCTTCACCACGCGGCCGATCGGCAGCGGGACGGGGTTGGGGTTGGGGTTGTCCCAGGTTTACGGCTTCGTGCGGCAATCGGGCGGGTTCGTGCGGCTGGAAAGCGAACCCGGCGCGGGAACGACTGTCCGCCTGTTTTTGCCGCGCAGTGAGGTCCAGCGGGCGGCCGCGAAGCAGCCCCGCCCGACCGCCGGACCCGCGAAGCCCGCGGCGGAACGCGCACCCGAGGCAGCCGGGCGAACGGTCCTGGTGGTCGACGATGAGGACCGCGTGCGTGTCATGATCGCCGAGGCGCTGCGGGATATCGGTTGTTGCGTGCAAGAAGCGGAGGACGGGCTTGCCGGACTGCAGCTCGCCAGGGGACTTGAAAAATTGGACCTGCTGGTCACCGACATCGGTTTGCCCGGGCTGAACGGGCGCAAGCTGGCGCAGGAAGCGCGCCGGGCCAAGCCGAACCTGCCGATACTGCTGATAACAGGTTACGCCGGCACGGCCCTGGAGGAGATGGAACTCGCGCCCGGCATGGAGATCATGCACAAGCCGTTTGCGCTGCATGACCTCACCGCCCGCATACGCGTCATGATGGACGTTTCGGCCCGGTCGGCGATGCCGCTGCGGTGATGCGTCAGTAATCCGCCGCGTTCGGGTCGAAGTCGACCGGCGTGTCCTCCGGATGGTATTCGAGATCGCCCTCGAAGATATCGCGATCTTTGGTCTCCGGCAGGAACAGCAGCCCGACGATGGCGGTTCCGGCGGCGATCACGACCGGATACCACAGCCCGAAATAGATGCTGCCGTTCTGCGCGTTCATGGCAAACACCGTTGCCGGAAGCAGGCCGCCGAACCAGCCATTGCCGACATGATATGGCAGCGACATGGATGTATAGCGGATCCGGGTCGGGAACAGCTCGACCAGCGCGGCGGCGATCGGGCCGTATACCATCGTCACCAGCACAACCAGATAGGCCAGGATGACGACCAGGGTCAGCGGCTGCGGCCGGAAGATGTCCCACGGATGCGCCAGCCTCACCACCGACGCATTCACCGCCTCGGGATAGCCGGCGGCGGTCAGCGCGGCGCCGAGCGTGCTGATAAAGCCGAATGCCGCCGGATCGATCGTCTTGTCGCCGATACGGATGGATGCGGGCGTGCCCGGCGGCGCGTCCTCCTGCGCATACAGCACGGACGCCCTGGCCAGCGCGGCCTTCGCGGTATCGCAGTTCCGGTTGAAGCGGGACAGGCCGGTCGGATTGAACTGGAAGGAGCAGTCGGCCGGATCCGCCACCACCACGACCCGCACCGTCTGTTGCGCAGCAGCAAGCGCCGGGTTGGCCGTTTCTGCCATGTACTGAAAAACCGGAAAATACGTCAGTGCCGCCAGCATGCAGCCGCCCAAAATGATCGGCTTGCGCCCGATTTTGTCCGACAGCCACCCGAACAATATGAAACCGCCGGTGCCGAGCGCCAGCCCCCAGGCGACCAGAAGGTTACCGGTGAAAGCATCGACCTTCAGCACGGAGGTCAGGAAGAACAGCGCGTAGAACTGTCCGCAATACCAGACCACCGCCTGCCCGGCGACCAGCCCGAACAGCGCCAAAATCGCCCATTTCGCGTGCGCCCACTGGAAGAACGCCTCATGCAGCGGCGATTTGGAGCGCGCGTTCTCAGCCACCATGCGCAGGAAAGCCGGACTTTCGCTGAGCCGCATGCGAATCCATACCGAGACCGCGAGCAAGATGATCGAAACCAGGAACGGGATCCGCCATCCCCACGCGCGGAAGTCCCCGGCGCTCATGAGCGATTGCGTTGTAAGAATGATCAGCAGCGACAAGAACAGGCCGAGTGTCGCGGTGGTCTGGATCCAGCTTGTGTAGAATCCGCGCCGACCGCGCGGCGCATGTTCGGCGACGTAGGTGGCGGCTCCGCCGTATTCGCCGCCGATGGCCAGGCCTTGCAGGATGCGCAGGATGATCAGGATGACGGCGGCGGAGAAGCCGATGGTATCGGATGTCGGCACCAGGCCGACGAGGAAGGTGGCCGAACCCATGAGCAGGATGGTGATCAGGAAGGTGTATTTGCGGCCGACGCGGTCGCCCATCCGGCCGAACACCAGGGCGCCGAACGGGCGCACGATGAAGCCGGCGGCAAACGCCAGCAGGGCGAAGATGTTGCGCGTGACCTCATCGAACTGGCCGAAGAAATTCCCGGCGATGACGACCGCGAGGGAGCCGTAGAGGTAGAAGTCGTACCACTCGAAAATAGTGCCCAGGGAGGAGGCCAGGATGACCTTCTTCTCCTCCGGGGTCATCGGTTTCGCCGATGGTGCTGCCGCCCCCGTCTGCGTCGCGCTTACGCCCATCCCATTCAGCCTTCCGAGAACGTTTCCTGACAAGTTCACGGCTGCCATTCTGCGGGCAGGTCATGACCTGAAAAGCGCCATAGCGTATATTCAAATCCGCCGACAGTGCGAAAATCCCGCGGGCGGCCGGCGCCTCTCGCCCCTACCACTCCTCCAGCAGGGCCCGGGTCTCCTGCACGGCCACGTTCCAGAGTTCCAGCATCTCCGAATCATCCCGCTGATAACGGCCGCCCGCGCTGCCATCCTCCAGCAGCAGACGGACCTCGAACGGTGGCAAGGTATGCAGCCGATCGGCGTCGACTTCCGCTTTCTCGCCGTCTTGCGGCGGCCGATGGGGCAGGCGGGTCCAGGGATAATTGTCCACCCAGGATGCGTGGCTGCCGTTGGGGTCGATCCGCCGCGCCGCCGCCGCGGTCAAAGGAGCGCGCTGCCAGGCGTGGAAACGCACCCGCGCATCGGGCTGATCCATCATCCACTCCCGGGCGATTGCCGCGGCCGGCTGGTTGCCGCCGTCGCCGCTGACGATCAGGATGCGCCGGAAGCCGCCGCCCTTCAGGCTGTCGAGGACATCGCGGATCAAGGCGGCATAGGTGGCCACGCGCAGGCTCACGGTGCCCGGAAATCCGCTGAATGAGGGGGATAGCCCGAACGGAACGACCGGAAAGACCGGAATGCTCAACGGTTCGGCGGCCTCGACGGCGAGTCGTTCGGCCAGGATTGCGCCGGTGGCAAGCGACAGGCCCGCATGCTGCTCGGTGGCCCCCAACGGCAGGACGCACCGGTCGTCGTGGCGGACCCAGTCTTCCACCATCCGCCAGTCCATATCGGCTATGCGCATCTTACCTCCGCTCGCAATCCATCACTGCGGCGGAGTGCACCCGGCGAAGGCGGTCGTCAATGCGCGCCGGCGACAAGCGAGTCGCAGGTGCGGCCGCCGGCAAGCAGGCAGTCCTCGACCGCAGCGGAGGCGCGTAGCTGCTGGACCAGGAACAGCCCTATGACCAGAAGCAGAAGCGTGACGGCAATGCCGACAAGACCTGCGGTCTGGCGCGCGGCGACCTTGTCGGGCACGGACTCCTCAAGCAGGGGACGATGTATGTACAAACGACCCTCCTGGTGCAGCGCGGCATAGGTAGCGCATAAAGGAATTGGATGGAAGCGATACAAGTGAAGGTTGCGGCTGCAATCCGCGAGGCGAGCGAGGTCCCGCTTCAGGCCCGTAAACGCATGTCCTCCGGCGCCGCGGTCCGGCACCTCAGCGGCGACGAACGCTTCGCCGCGCTGATCCGCCGCGTCGGTCCACCGCTGTTGCAGATCCAGCGCCAGCGCAGCCCGTATGAGGCGCTGATGCGGGCCATCGCGCACCAGCAACTGCATGGCCGAGCCGCGGAGGCGATCCTGGGCCGCTTCTCGGCATTGTTCCCCGGCGATGCGTTTCCCGATCCGGCTGCTGTCCTGGCGACCGCCGATACGGCGCTGCGCGCCTGCGGGTTTTCCGGCGGCAAGATCGCGGCGCTGCGCGATATCTGCGCCAAGGCGTTGGACGGCACGGTGCCGACACGGCGGGAATCGCATCGCCTGACCGACGACGCCCTGATTGAGCGGCTGACCGGAATCCGCGGGGTTGGCCGCTGGACGGTGGAGATGCTGCTGATCTTCACCCTCGGGCGGCCGGACGTGCTGCCGGTGGACGATTTCGGAGTGCGCGAGGGCTATCGCGTGCTGCACGCCCTCGACATTCAGCCGAAGCCGAAAGCGCTGGCGGAGATCGGCCTGGCGTGGTCGCCGTACCGCTCGATCGCGACCTGGTACCTGTATCGCGCGGCCGAGGAAGCCCGCAAGCAAGGCCCGGTCAGTCGCGCCTGAGTTGGCTGCCGCCTATTCCATCGCCGCATGCGCCTCGGCCGGAGCCGCGGAGGCCAGACGGGGCCGGCGCATCAGCAACAGCAGCAGCAGCGACGGCAAGGTCGTGAAGATCATCATGCGATAGTCATCGATATAGGCGTTGATCTGCGCCTGCTGGTTGACGATCCCGTCCAACGCCGCCGCGCCATGCGCCTGCAACGGGTTCCACGTCCGGGCGATCATCCCGCCATCCTGCAGGGCGCGGTTGAACGGCGTCACCGAGGCGCCGATTTGCTCATGCAGCACCTGGGTGTTGTGCGACAGCAAGGCGGAGGTGACGGAAACACCCACCGCCGCGCCGATATTGCGGAACAGCGCGAACAGCGACGCGCCGTCGGTGCGGTGTTGCGGCGGCAGGGTGGCGAACGCGGCGACCTGAAGCGGCAGGAAGATCAAGCCGATCCCGGCGCCCTGCACGATGATCACGGCGATGATCCGCCATTGCGCGATGTCGGGAGTCCAGGCTGTCATCTCCCACAATGACCATGACAAGGACAGAATGCCGGCGGCCATCAGGATGCGCGGGTCCATCTTGTTGGACAGTCGTCCGCCGGCCAGCATCGCCGCCATCGTGCCGATGCCGCGCGGCGCCATGATCAGCCCGGCCGTCTCCACCGGATAGTTCGCCAGGTTCTGCAGCCAGGGCGCCATCAGCGAGGAACTCGATACCAGGATCGTCCCCGTGGCGAACATCAGCATCAGGCCGGCCGCGAAGTTGCGGTCCTTGAACAGCACCGGCGGGATGAACGGCTTCTTCGCGGTGATCATGTGCACGACGAACAGATAGACGCCCAGGCCGCCGAGGACCGCCTCGGCGATGACCTCCCGGGAGGTGAACCAGTCCTGGTCCTGCCCGCGGTCCAACATCAACTGCAACCCGCCGATGCCCAGCGACAGCACGCCGAAGCCGATCCAGTCGAAGCGCAGGTTGAAGTTGCCGAAGGAGCGCGGCATGCAGAACAGCAGTCCGAGCGTCGCCAGGATGCCGAACGGCAGGTTGATGTAGAAGACGTAGCGCCAGTTGTACATCTCGGTCAGATACCCGCCCAGCGTCGGCCCCAGGATCGGCCCTACCATGACTCCGACACCCCAAATCGCCATCGCCATGCCGCGCTGCTCGGGCGGGTAGATGTCCATCATGGTGGCCTGCGACAAAGGCACCAGCGCCGCGCCGAACACGCCCTGCAGCAGCCGGAACACCACCATCTGCGTCAGCGACTGCGCCGCACCGCACATCATGGAGGTGACGGTGAAGCCGATCAGGCAGGCGATGAACAGGTATTTGCGGCCGAAGCGGGAGGACAGCCAGCCCACCGGCGCGGTCATGATCGCCGCGGCGGTGATGTAGGAAGTCAGCACCCAGGTGATCTCGTCATAGGTCGCCGACAGGCTGCCCTGCATATAGGGCAGCGCCACATTGGCGATGGTCTGGTCGAGCGCCTGCATCAGCGTCGCACCCACGGTGCAAAGCGTGATGATCAGGCGATGCGGTACGCGGTCCTGCGGGGTTGGCGGCACGGTCGGCGCTACCCGTCATGGTCCGCGAAGGCGGACCATCCACGCCTTGCGGTGTTGAGGCGGGCCAAGGCATGGATGCTCCGCCTTCGCGGACCATGACGGTGCGAGGGCGGAGCGGAGGCCGCCATCGAACGGCAGATCAAAACAGGTCGCGCCAGGTCCGGCGGTGTCCGGTGTCGATGTCGGCGATCACGCTCATGCCCGCGCGCAGGTCGGGGTCGCCGTCCTTGTGCTCGACCTTGATGCGGACAGGGATGCGTTGCACCACCTTGACCCAGTTGCCGGACGTGTTCTGCGCCGGCAGCACCGAAAACTCAGAACCGCTGTTCGGCGCGATCGATTCGACCTCGGCCTTCCAGGTCACGCCGGGATAGGTATCCACCGTCAGGTCCACCGGGTCGCCCGGTTTGACATGCGTCAACTCGGTTTCCTTCGGATTGGCCTCAACCCAGACCCGTTCGGTCGAAACCAGGCCGAACGCCGCCGTCGCCGCGCCCAGAAACATGCCCGGCTGCACCGACTCGACCTGTGTCACGATGCCGCTGAACGGCGCATGGATCACCGCGTGGTCCAGTTGCCGCTGCGCTTCGTCCACCTTGGCCTGCGCCTGCAGGTAGTCCGACATGGTGCGCACATCGATCTCGGGATTGCCGCTGAGCCGGGCCAACTGCACGGCGGCGGTCACCTTGAGAGCCTCCACCGCCTGGGTGTCCGCCATCAACTGGAAGCGCGCATTGTCGTAATCGGCGCGCGTAACGCCGCCGCTTTTGATCAATCCGGCATAGCGCTGGAAGCTGGCCTGGTCGGAGGCGAGCTGCGCCTCCTTGACCTCGACGTCGCGCAGCATCCGCTTGTAGTCGAGCTTCATCGCGTTCAGCGTCGAAACCATGCCGTCCCGCGCGGCGGTCGCGCCCGCGAGGGCAATCTCGAACGGCCGCGTATCCAGCCGCAGCAACACGTCGCCCTGCAGCACAAGCTGGCCCTCATGCACCGGCACCGAGGCGACGATACCGGAGACGTCCGTGGCGATGACCTCTTTCGCGGCGCGGACATAGGCATCGTCGATCGACACCACGCGTCCGCCGCTGATCCAGTATCCCGCCGCTGCCGCGATCACGGCTACGATGCCGCCCAGCATCAGGATCGGGCGAAGCGCGCTCCGGCTGATCCCGGAGCGGACGGGCGCATCGGCCACGCGGTTGGCGATGCGCGGACCGGGCGATGTGGCGGATTGCGACATCACACAGCCTCCCGCGTTTCGGTGTCGGCGCCGCGGCGCGAGGCATGGTCCCGGGTCAGGGTTGCCTTCATCCGCAAGAGGGCATCGGTCACGGTCTCGATGGACTCCTCGCTGAGGCCGGCGGTGACCATGCGGGTCATGTCGGCCCGCTGTTCATCGATGTCGCTGAGGACACCGCGCCCCGGGTCCAGCAGATGCAGTCGCCAGATGCGTCGGTCGCGCGGGTCTGGGCGGCGTTCGACCATGCCGCGGGCCTGCAGGCGGTCGATCAGCCGGGCCACGGTTATCGGCTCGACTTCGAGGATTTCGGACAGTTCCTTCTGAGAGATTCCGGGCTGGCGTTCGAGCCAGATCAGGATGGCCCATTGCGCCCGGGTCATGCCGTTCACCCGCGCGCGCTTGTCCGCATCGACACGCAACAGGCGCGCGACGTCATGCAACAGAAACAGCAGGTCGCGGTGAAACTCGTCCAACGGGCGTATCCTCTGGTTGGGCTGATGATAAGCGGCGTTATCATATGGACGCCAGCCCGCTTGCCATGCGCGACGTGCAACGCCGCTACCCACCAGTAGGATCATCGGACCGGACGGCCGATTTGCGGTCTCGCGGCGCTGGCGCGAGCCGGACGCATTCCGCCAGCGCCGCGCGGGGGCGGCTGCCTGGCCGGATGACGCCGTGCTGACCCGGTGTGACGGTTACGCGTAACAACGCCCTGGTTTGTATTAAGTGCTCCAGCCGGCGATGTCGGTGCCGACGGCACTGAAGAAGTTGCTGAGCGAAGTTCCGAACTTCGTTACTCCCACGATGACCGCCACGGCGATGAAGGAAACCAGCAGAGCATATTCTAGCGCGCCCGCAGCCCGCCGATCGGCGTGCAGAACGCGCAGCAAGCGACCGGTGAAGCAATCGATGAGGTAAGGCATGGCGATTCTCCTTGGAATGACAATGCGACGGGTTGGATAGTGTTTCGATCCGTTTAGAGCAGTCCTGCCGATCGGTTCTACATGCGCGTGTCTTGGCGTGGCTCCAGCCCATCGGCCGTCTCTCTGTAGCCAAAACAAGAACGATATAGAAGCGGATTTTCCGTGATATTGGTGCCGGACGTCTACTCGAATGAAGCCGCCCGGGACCCGGCCTGCACCGGGCCATGTCACTTAGGGCTTTGATACGATTGATTTTATTTCGCCGCGACGTCAAGCAGGCCCGGCAGGGAATTCGCGGGCCGGCCGTCCGGCGATCCAGGTTTTGTGATAATTGCAGTTATGTCATAGAATTCCATTGTATTTCAAGCGCCGCTGCAACACCCCCGGGGCCAAATCGCCCCGCCGATCGGCATCGCGCCGAGTTGAGTTGGTGTGCTACGGTTCGGCGGATGATGGCACGGGGCGACCCGCCCGTTCCGGATCGCCGGCCTGACCCAAGGCATCGAGAGGACTGCATGGACCTGATTATCCGCAATGCGCGCCTGCTCGGCGCCCCCGAGCATGCGCCGGTCGATATCGGCGTCAGGGCCGGCCAGATCATAGCGATCGAAACCAACCTGATGGCGAATGCCCCGGTGTTCGATGCCGAGGGCCATCTCGCCTGCGCCGGCCTGGTCGAAACCCGCATCCATCTGGACCGGAGCCGCATTATCGAACGCTGCCTGCCGGTGGATGGCGGCGACACGGATGCGGTGGCGCGGGTCGCCGCGGTCAAGCCGGGCTTCTCCGAGGCGGATGTCTACCGCCGCGCCAGCCGGACGCTGGAAGACTGCATCAATCACGGCACCACCCGGATGCGCGCGCATGTCGAACTCGATGCCGGCGTGGAGCTGCGCAGCTTCGACGCGCTGGAGACGCTGCGCACCGACTATGCCTCGGTGATCGAGGTCGAGCTGTGCGTGTTCGCGCAGCAGGGGCTGACGAACAATCCTCGCTCCGACGCCCTGCTGGTGGAGGCGCTGAAACGCGGCGCCAGGGCCATCGGCGGCGCGCCGGAACGCGATCCGGACGGGGCCGGACAGATCCGGCGGGTCTTCGAGCTGGCGCGAGAATACAACGTCGATATCGACATGGACCTCGATGCCGGCGGCGGCTCGGAAGCCATGGCTATCGGTCTGGTGTGCGAACTGACCCGGCAATACCGGCTGGGCGGGCGAGTCACGGTCGGGCATGGCTGCGCGTATGCCGCTCTGCCCGCGCCGGCGTTCCGGGCGCTGGCCGGTCAGATGGCGGATGCCGGCGTGGCGGTGACGGTGCTGCCGGCAGCCGATCTATTCTTGACGGGGCGCGTGGCGGACGCAAACGCCCTGGTGGAGAACGGGGTGAATTGCTCGGTCGCCAGCGATGATATCCTGAACCCGAACACGCCCTATGGCGATGGCAACCTGATCCGCATGGCCAACCTGCAGGCCAATATCTGCCACATTGCCGACGCGGAGGGGCTGCGCCAATGTTTCTATATGGTGACGGAACGCGCGGCCATGGTGATGAATCTGCGGGACTACGGCATCGCCATCGGCAATCCCGCGGATGTGGTCATCATGGATGCGACGACCCCGGAACAGGCGGTGGCTGAGTTGCGGGGGCCTCTGACGGTGTTCCGGCGTGGGGAACGGACGGTGACGCGTCCGCGGGCGGACTTGCACCGGCCGTGATCGCGTATTGCAAAACCACTACAGCGCCGCCCCGTTTGTTGCGATAACCCGCTGATACCACGCGAAACTGTCCTTGCGAACCCGGCGAAGGTCGCGCGCATCGGTTTCGTCACGGTTGATATAGATGAAACCGTATCGCTTCTGATAACCGTTCAGCCAACTCAGCACGTCGGTAAACGACCACGCGCAATAGCCGATAAGATCCACCCCCTCATCGATCGCGATCCTGCACTCCTCAAGGTGGGACCGCAGATACCCGACACGATCGGCGTCATGAACACATCCATCCGGCGTCAGCGTATCGAAAGCGCCAAGCCCATTCTCCGTAATCATGATCGGGATGCGGTAGCGGTTCGCCAGCCTGCGCAAAACGATCCGCAAGCCAACCGGATCGATTGCCCAATCCCACTCGGTGGTCTCGACAAACGGGTTCGGCGCGGTCTTGTAGAGGCCAGGAACGCCGGACACATCCGTTGACCCTTTGGCTCCGGTGCTGTTGATCCCCGCGAGGCCGACACCATCAGCATTGGCAGCGTAACAGACCGAGAAATAGTAGTTCACCCCAAGAAAATCCGGACGCCCGGCAGCCAGAAGGCCGGCATCGCCGTCCAGCATCTCCGGCGCCAGTCCGCGCGCTTTCAGCCGGGCAAAGGCCGCATCCGGGTAATGCCCACGCAAAAATGGATCAAGAAACCAGTGCTGGAGGAACTCCTCCGCGTTTTCGAACGCCAGGACGTCCTCCGGCCGCGGCGATGCGGGGTAGGCCGGCATGTACGGGAAGACGGGGCCGATCATTCCGTCCGGTACGAGCCTGCGGAAGGACTGGATGGCGGTTGCGTTGGCCAGAAGGGCGACGTGGACGGCCTGATAGAACCGCTTGGCGTCGCGCACGCCGGGAGGGTGCAGGCCCAGCAGGTAGGCCCGCTGAAAGTGGCTGCACCCTCCCCGCGCATCATGCCAGGGCACGCGACAAAGCTATCAGGATAAGCGAGCGGACCGATCAAGGGCCTCTGCCTCACCCGTGTCATGGCCGTGGGTGTCCCGCGGAGGGCGGCCCTACAATCCCTCGGCGGTCGTGGACCGGATAGCCGCCTGGATTGCTTGCAGGCAGGCGACGCGGTCGCCGGCGCCAAGCGCCTGACGCGCCTGCGCGATCTGGCCGACGGCAGGATCCGCGCTCAGTTCATGCGTCCGGCCGAGCGGCACCGAGCGGTCGAGTAGCCGGGTCTGCGCCATTTCCAACGCCTCCTCCGCCTGGCCCGCGCGACCGGACGCGACAGCGCCCAGCGCCGCATGCAGGAAATCCGACACCTTTGCGTTCTCCGGCAGGTCCGGCGCCGGCAGGGCGGAGCGGACGACCGGCCGCTCATTGTCCGTCCCCGGCTGAGCCAGGGCGGCCAGTGGCATCGCGGCAAGCAACGCGGCGGCGAAGGCAAGAGTGCGCATGGTGCATGCACCTTTCGATCAATTGTTCCGTATGCAGGTGGTTACGCTATCGGTGTGCCAAAACTGCGGCACGGTAGGATTACGAAATGTTGAACTTCGTTAACGCCAGCGCCGGTGGAACCACAGGTACTGCCCCGGATTTTCCCGTACCCAGCCCTCGACCACCGAGGTGATCATCTGGGTCGCCGCCGCCACATCCACCTCGCCATCCGCGCCGCGCGGCAGCTCGTAGGGGCCGGTCGCCTCGATGCGGAACTTGCGCCCGGGCAGGCGGATCACCCGCACGCCCACTACCGGGCAATCGAACCGCCGCGCCAGCCGGGCGATCGAGGGGTTGCCCTTGCAGCGCCGCCCGAAGAACGTGACATCAACGCCGCGGGAAAAATGCTGGTCCACCAGCATCCCCAGATGCTCCCCCGCGCTCAGCGCCGCCGCCATCTCCACCGCCGCTTGCGCCCGGGTGCGGATCAGGCGGCCCATCAGCGGGGCGCGGATGCGGGTGATCTCGTTCGCCACCGCCTTGTTGTTCGGCATGCGATAAACCACCGCCGAGGGCAGCCCGTGCGCCGCGGCGGCGATGGCCGGGATCTCCCAGTTCGCCAGATGCGCGGCGAACACCAGGGCGGGCTTGCCGTCGGTGCGCAGCATCTCGAACATCGGCACGTCGTCTGTCTGGATGCGGCCGCTGTTGGGGTGCTCGATATCGAAGTCCCAGATCCGCGCCATGTGCACGTATTCACCGGCGACACGACCCAGATTGTCCCACGAGTCCTTCAGCGTCCGCCTGATCCAGGCCTCGTCCTTGTCGGGGAAGGCGGCGCGCAAATTGGCCAGGCCGATTTTGTGGGCGGGCAGAAGGGGGCCGAAGCGCCGGGCGATCAGGCCGGCGAAATCGGCGGCGCGATCCGGATCCGCCCGCCGCAGCAGCCGGATCAGCCCCTTGACCACGCGCCCGAGGATGCGGTCGCCATACAGAATCAGATGTCGCCGCACGGGATCAGAGTTCGATCAGCAGCTTGCCGAACACGTCGCGGCTTTCCAGCCGGGCCAGCGCCGGCTCGAAGTCTTCCAGCCCGTACACCGTGTCGATCACCGGTTTCACCCCGGAGGCGATCCGCTCCAGCGCCCGGGCGATCGCCGACAACGGCGAGCCGAACGAGCCGATAATGCGATACTGCTGCTGAAACAACTGCATCAGATTGATGCTGGCGGTGGGGCCGGAAGTCGCGCCGCATGTGACTAACCGTCCGCCGCGCTTCATCGACAACAGCGATCCCGCCCAGGTGTCGGCGCCGGTGTGCTCGAACACCACGTCCACGCCCTTCTTGGCGGTCAGCTTGCGCACCACGCCCTCGAACCGGTCCTCCCGGTAGTTGATCACGTGATCCGCCCCGAGCGCCTTGGCTTTCTCCATCTTGTCCGCGGTCCCGACGGTGGTGATGACGGTGCAGCCGAGCGACTTGGCGATGCGGATGGCGATGCTGCCGATGCCGGAGCCGCCGGCATGCACCAGCACCGTCTCGCCGGGTTCAAGCTGCGCATTGTCGAACAGCATATGTTCGACGGTGCCGTACGCGACGGCAACGCAGGCGGCGTCCTGCAAGCTGACCGCATCGGGTATTTTCACGACGAGGCGGGCCGGGTGGTTCGTGAGGTCCTGCGCGAAGCCGCCGACATGGAAGCCGCGGACCCCGGCGACATTCTCGCACAGATTGTCGCGGCCACGCCGGCAGGCCGGACAAACGCCGCAGGTCAGGGCGGAGTAGGGGACGACCCGGTCGCCCGGCTGCACGTTGGTCACGCCTTCGCCGACGGCGACGACCTCGCAGGCGGATTCCGCACCGACGGTCAGCGGATACAGGCGCTTGGCGAAGGCCATGCCGCGAAAGCCCCACACGTCGATGTGGTTGAGGCCGACGACGCGGACACGCAACTGCACCTCATGCGGGCCGGGCGGCGGCGGCGCGTCCAACGCCGTCACGGCGACCTGCCGATCGGCGAGAAGCTGGAGCGCGCGGTTTACAGCTTCCATGGGGCGGAGAGTCCTGGTTGGTTCATGGCTGCCCAGTAAGCAGGCTTGGCCGCCAGGGCAACCCCTGCGTGGTTTCGACCCCGCCGTTAACGCTTTGTTCAGATGCGGTGTGCATAAAGAAAAAGCCGGTCGGGAATAGGCCCAACCGGCTTACTCGAGGAGAAACTGTGATGCCACAACATCACAACCTCTTGCCGAAGACACTGGTGACGATTGGCGTCAAAGTCAAGATCACCGTCATCCGAAAGTAAGAGGTCGGCCGGACCGCTCGCTGGCCAGCCGCTTATCGGGGGCTTTCGCCGAAAACGCGCGGTCCGTCTATCAAATATTGAAAGTCAAACGTCGAAAAATACCTTGGTATGCTTGTATGCACCTGTAACGGCATCGCCGGATGACAGCTTTTTGTTCAGCGGCACACCCAACACTCTCCGCCAGCCGAACCGGTCGCGGCGCGGGCGCTTGTCAGTTCCGGGCCGCACGCATAGCGTCCGTTCCGCTGCAAACCGGGGGAAACGCCGCCATGAAAATCCTTGTCGTTCAGGGCGCCGGCATGAACATGCGCGGCAAGACGCAGACCGAAATCTTCGGCACGATGACGCTCGACGACTACAACAAGCACATACGCGACTACGCTGCCAAACTGGATGTCGAGGTGGAGATCTTCCACTCCAACATCGAAGGCGAGGTCATCAACCGCCTGTATCAGGCGAATGATCAGGGCTTCGCCGGCGCCCTGGTCAACCCGGCCGGGTTCTCGCGGGGCTACCCGGCACTCACAGCGGCGATCAGCCAGGTATCGTTCCCGGTGATCGAGGTGCATATCTCCAACCCGGTGCGGCGCGGGCCGGTCTCGGATACGGCGGCAGTCAGTCTTGGCATGGTCACCGGCTTCGGTGTGCTGGGATACTATCTGGGCCTGCGCGGGCTGCGCGATACGGCCAAAGCCAGGTAAACCTCAATCTGTCCGCCACAAGATACGGAAACCCGAGGCGAAGCAGATCCGACCGGCGGCGGCGCATGTCGGCAAGCGATGGAACGGCGGTCTCGAACGATGCTGAACCGTGCAGGACGTGGCATCCTGTATTACAAGTCCCCCGGGACACCGTGGCGCGGCCGCTGCGGCCGCTTTTGTCGCGCGACCTTGGCATCATCCTGCACGAGGAGAAACTGCGCGAGCGGGGGCCGCGGATCATGATCGAGGCGCTCGAAGGTACAGACGAGACGTCACCGGCGCGTGCTTGACCGTTCCATCCCGCAGTGCAATCTGAGTTCCGCCGTCTAATAAGGAAACGACCATGACAATCACCCGACGCACCGTGCTGGGCACCGCTGCCGCCGCTGCCGCACTGCCGGCGATTCCGGTGCGCGCGCAAACCCCTACCATCAAAATCGGCGTGCTCGGCGACCAGTCCGGCGTCTATCGCGACCTGAGCGGGCCGATCGCTATCGCGGCCGTCAAGCTGGCCGTCGCCGACTCAAAAGCGGCGGGGCGGGACATCGCGGTCGAGGTGATCTCCGGCGACCATCAGAACAAGCCTGATATCGGTGCCGCTTTGGCCCGCCAGTGGATTCAGCGTGACGGCGTCGACATGATCACCGACACGCCGAACAGCGCGGTCGCCCTGGCAGTGTCCGGCGTCTGCAAGGAACTCGACAAGGCGTTCATCAATTCGCCCGCCGCCACCGCCGATTTGACCGGGCCGCAATGCGCGCCGACGACGGTGCATTGGACGATGGATACCTGGATGCTGGCGCATTCCACCGGCGCGGCCATGGTCAAGACCGGCGGCGATACCTGGTATTTCATCACCGCCGACTACGCCTTCGGCCACGCTCTGGAGCGTGACACCGCCAACTTCGTCACCCGGGCCGGCGGCAAGGTGCTGGGCAACGTGATGGTGCCGCTCGGCAACTCCGATTTCTCGTCGTTTCTCATCCAGGCGCAGTCGAGCGGCGCCAAGGTCATCGGCATGGCCAATGCCGGGGCCGACACGGTGAACACGATCAAGCAGGCGGGCGAATTCGGCATCATCAAGGCCGGGCTGAAGCTTGCCGGCCTGCTGGTGTTCATCAGCGACGTGCATGCGCTCGGCTTGCAGACCGCGCAGGGGATCGTGGTTTCCAACACGTTCTACTGGGATCGCGACGACCGCACCCGCGCGTTCAGCATGCGGTTGCAGCCGAACATCGGCACGGCGCGGGCGGGCATGGGGCAGGCCGGCTGCTATGGCGGCACCTTCCACTACCTGAAGGCAGTCGCCGCGCTCGGCGTGGCTGAGGCGAAGAAAAGCGGGGCGGCCACGGTGGCGCGGATGAAGGCAATCCCGACCGATGACGACTGCTTCGGTCCGGGGACGATCCGGGCCGACGGCCGCGCCCTGCATCCGGTCTATTTGTACGAAGTCAAAAGCCCGGCCGAGAGCAAGTATGACTGGGACTACTACAAGTTGCTGGCGACTACGCCGGCCGCGGAAGGCTTCCGGCCGTTACAGGACGGCAATTGCCCGCTGGTCCACGCCTGAGGCGGCAGACTATGGCCGATGGATCGGCTGTATCAGAGCGCGCCGCACCACCAAGCCGTCGTCTGATGGTGCAGCAGCGGCGCCGATTTCGTCTCGGTCGTCATCGACGTCCGCGGCATGGCGTGTTTGATTCGTGCTGCCTACGAAGCGATCACCCAGCCTTCTAGATGCCTGTCAGGGCGACCGGACTGACGCCGATGTTATCCCTTGGATCTGTGGATAAGTCGGTGGGCAGTCCCGCTCGAACGCCCCCAAAGGCGCGTCCAACCGGGCTTTACGCGGCTTGCTGATTGTTTGGGCACAGGTTTAACTAATTGATTTTGAAAGAAAGGTTTTGGCTAGTTAAAGAACTGTGTTAAGATATTGTTAACCTTCAGATCGCCTGTGGACGGCTGATCGGACATTCCGATCGGAAAGGCGTGTTGGTGTGGACTTCAGCCCGGCCAGGTTGCAAGGATCTGGGCTGAAGCGTTGCTAGCGTTATCCGGCGGAGGGGGCAACGCCCGGTCGGCTTGGACCGTCGGGCGCAGGTGCGAGGCCGATGCAGCCGGGCTTTGATAACGCCGTCCCTTTCCAGTCGCGCGGAACGTGCCATATCCTTACGATCCTGCGCCGGAGTCGCCGGCCATCCGGGTCCAAAACAGCAATTATAAGGACAGCGATGCCGATCTCCCCGCCGAAGCCCAACTGGACCCTGAACGATGCGCCCGTGCTCGACGGCAAGGTTGCCATCGTCACCGGCGCGACCGGCGGTATCGGCTATGAGACCGCGCTTGGCCTCGCCCGCCAGGGTGCCGTCACCATCGTCGCCGGACGCAACCGGACCAAGGGGGCGCAGGCGGTGACGCGCATCCAGCGCGAGATCCGGGGCGCCAAGGTGCGTTTCGAAATGCTCGATCTCGCCAGCCTGGCTTCGGTGGCGGCTTTCGCCGACGCCGTCTCGTCGGCGCAGGGTGGGACGATTGACATCCTGGTGAACAATGCCGGTGTCATGGGCTATCCAACCCGCCAACTCACCGCGGACGGGTTCGAGCGGCAGATCGGCGTCAACTATTTCGGGCATTTCGCCCTGACGGCGCGGCTGAAGGATGCGCTGTGCGCGGCGCCCGGCGGGGGCCGGGTGGTGACCGTCGCCAGCCTGGCGCACCGCCGCGCCGTGCTGAAGCTGGACGACCTGCAGTCGGAGCGGTCCTACAACGCGCTGCGGGCGTATGGGCAGAGCAAGCTCGCCAACCTGATCTTCGCGTTCGAGTTGCAGCGCCGGGTGGAGCAGAACGGCTGGGCGCTGCGCAGCATCGCGGCGCATCCCGGCTGGGCCAGGACCGACATTGTCGGCAGCGGCATCGGCGGCGGCCAGCCGAACCTGAAGGCGTGGCTGATCAGCTTCGGGTTCGGGCTGGTGGCGCAATCGGCGCGGGACGGGGCGCTGCCGTCGCTGTATGCGGCGATGGCGCCCGAGGCGGCGGGCGGGGCGTATTACGGTCCCTCGGGTCCGGGGGAGACGCGCGGTTCACCGGGGATTGCGCGGGTTTATCCGCAGGCGCTGGATACCGCTGCGGCCAGCCTGCTGTGGGCGATGTCGGAGAAGCTGACCGGGGTGGGGTTCGGGTGAGGCAACGTCCCGCGCTGATGCTGAATCGGCGGATTACGGCGCTGCTTCCAGCGCCTGAATTGCCGCCAGGGCGGCAACCAGCATAACTGTGCTAGCCAAGCCCACGGTTTTCGGTATCCAGTTCACCGTCGCCGCGTCGAGCAGGCCAAGTAACGGCTCAATTGAGTGCCAGTCTTGCAAACTCGTCGGCAAATAGGGAGAAGATCGGGTGTTCACCAGATCCTCCCTCAGTATCGCAATGTCTCTGGAGCAAGCGGAGAAAGCATAGAGCAGCATCAGCGACCACCAAAGCAGCACTGCGCCGGAAAGAACCCGCATCGGATTGCCTTCATGTTCGCTCAGGCCGGTGTAATTCGCAAATACCAGTGCGACAACCGCCACCATGATCCCTCCAAAAGTAGCGAGTGCATGGCCAAAGTAAAGGGCAATGAAACGCGCATTGTGGGTAAGCGGAACCGGCTCGAGGTCGCTAGCCGGCCGGCCGATAATCACTCTTCCAAGGCCATAGCAGAGCAATTCGCGTTGCTGTCCGTGCCTGCGGAGATGCACAAGCGAAGTGAGCCGGTCGGGGCGCATGCTGGTCGTAACGACCCCAAACCAGGTTCCCAGCGCGAAGGTGACCAGGTTCGCGAAACGCGAGTCATGAAAGTCGGGGGCGAATAGCCCAGGATACCAACGTCCCAATTTGGAATCCAGTTCTGGGATCAGTCCCATGCCTTCCTCAAGTCTCGGCCGCGCGGTTCGCGATGTCCGTTGCAAATAGTCGTCTAGCGGTGAGGCTGTTTCCGCCCGGACGGTCAGATAGGCCGGCGCCAGAGCAATCAGGACAAATAGCGCGACAAAGAAGGTCAGCACTTTCAGGTCATGCCAAATGCCGACCGGCGCGTGACCAAAGAACGCAATCGCCACGAGTCCCCCGACGGCGATGCCGGTCCCGACGGCCGGACGGCCAACCCCGAACGGAACTAACAGCGTCCTTGTTCGGTCCGACGATTTTGGCTGCTTACCTGATCGGCTCGATCGCAGGGAAGCGATGGCGAATAAAGGCACAGGGCCATGAGTGCGGCCGGGCAATGCGGAACGGAGCCTGACCAAACGGTAGCCCCAGCAGGCGGGCCACCAAGAGCAGCACAGCAATATCCAAATCGTCACGCGAAAGGACTGGCGGGCGGCATGGCATGCTGGAGCGTTGAGCCAATATGTGTCCTTTACCAGACAGCCGATCAACGTGTTGCCACTTCTGCCAGTCGGATCAAGAGGCAATGGAAGATGGTACGTGGCCAGGGCAGTACCACCCAGGATAAACATGGCGCAGACGATCCCCGCCAAGACAACCGCCGAGGCTGACCTTGCATAGCGATACGCTCGATGGAAGGCGATGCCCAATCGCCTGATTAGCCGATTGCATGTCCCAATCAGAGAGCAAAGTCCGATGATCTGGCGGGGCGGGCCTATCAGGTGCGCCCTTACGCTGAGCAAGCCATGGGACAGAGCGGCGAGGCGACCGGTGGTCGCTGCGATCATCGTTCTTCCATGCGGCGGCCATCGTAGTCGCCGGAATCCACGAAACAACTCGGATCGGTCGTGGGCCAGCTTTGGTGCCGTGGGTTGCGGCCTCGGGTAACCCGATCTGCACTCTCCGTCGCATCGATCCGAGCTTCAAGACGTTCGAATCTAGCTTCGAGTCGGTCGAATCGCTCTCGGAAGGCGCTCAGCTCCTTCAGCAATTTCCCCTCATTGAACAATTTTTCCAACATGTCCCCACCCTTTGGACAATAAGCCATCGAAAAGTTCACCTCGGCACACCGATATCCGGTGCCGAAGAAAGGAACGGAGGCCATTGTCGCAACTTAGCTCTCTCCCCATGAGAGTCACTGAGGGGTATATTGCACAAACGGCCCTTGCGCAACAAGCGGAAATATCCAATATCGGAATTGGTATAATTCAGACATGAGTCTGGTCGTGCTCCACGTCGGGAGGTATCAGTCATTTGTTAGCGCAGCCCAACCCGCTTCAGCGAATCAGTTTCATCACATTCCTTGATGTCATCGATCGCACCGATCTGCTGTTCCATGAAATCCGCCAATTGCAGACCACGTTGATACAGCAACTTGGCCTGCCCGAGTTGTTCGCGGTCTTGCGCTTCGAGGAGGATTTCCTTTGGACAAAGAATCCTGGCGACCTATGGCTGAACAGCCTGCGCAGCGAAGAAAATATACGGAACCGATTCCGGGGCCTCGCGCAGCGCTGGACCGTCCGGTACCCGCTCCCATCCGACTCGGAACCGGACCCGAATTTGGGGGCTGGGGATGAAGTGCTGGCCAGAAACCTTGATATTCGACGCCATGTATGGGATGTGATGCAAGCTGCTTCCAGGCATGGCTACCTGACGCAGGATCTGCGCCGGATTTTTTTCATGACAGCCGAACTGCAGGTCGTCAAACAAAACCTGCTGCGCGAGAAGATCGTCGTAGTCCACGCCGCGCTTCGGGCCTTTGGCTTGATCCAAACCCACTTGCAGCCGATCAAGCTTGAGCCGCCAAGCGTACGCGACGCGAAACGCAGTGATTTTCAGAACATCGAAAGCGCACGCCTTAGGCCCCTTCTGCTTGCCTGCTGGGCGTTACGGACCCAACTTGCTTTGCGCGTCGTGCGGATCGGCAACATTCAGCGCCAGATCGAGCAGCAAATCGACGTGGCGCTTGAGCAAGATCCGCGCCCCTCGGCAGCCCGACGACGCGATCAAGGCATCTATAATGATGCCATCGTCGATCGCTTCCTTAGCTTGCAGGGCCTCATGGCAGAGATTCTGAAGAAGCTCGGCACCAAGAACCGCTTCGCCGTTCACTACCCCGATGCCGACCGCCGAATACCCCCGATAATCATGCACCGCTGGGACCTACAAAACACGTCGCGTTGGCAGCATGAAATCGATGCGATCCATCTCGACGAAGCGTGGGATCTCCACAAGCCGCCGCTCGATGCGGCGGCCTATAACGCATTGCGCTATCTTAACTCCTCCTATTGGATGCCGGACCGTCCGGATATGCAACCGCAGCTTGCGCATGAAATCGCGCATGCTGAGCTGGCCGATCTCTATGCGGGGCCGAACTACTATTCGATGATCGGTGCCTCCGATCCCTTTGCCAAGCTGCTCAACAGGATCAATGCGGCGATCGAGGACTTCGGCCGGAGCGCGAATCAGCACGACATTGCGTGGCGTTGGGAACTGACCCACGAAGAAATACGCACGGTACTGACCGAAGTTGGGGCAGATCTGCTGGCTACGGCGGCTGTTGGTGATGCCTATTTGTTCACGATGGCGCTCAACGTACCGGGGGCAGGATTCGAAGCGATCCTGGATGGCCAGCCCAGGGTGCCCGATTTCGACCTCGATTTCGAGCGAGAAATCTTCGAGCGTCTTCCACGCGTTCCCGGCCCGCCGATATGGTTCCTCCGTTTGCACGCTGCGATCGGCTTCCTGCGTGCCATCGGCAAAAACCGCGTTACACCGGTGCCTCTCGCGGCAACTCTGGTAAGGGGCGTACGCGACGCCGCCGATTTGCTGTACAGCGCTTTTCGCGACGGTGCGGTCAAGAATCGCCGGGGAGCGTGGGACCATTGGCATGCGCTCTGTCTGACGATCGAGCGCATCACGGAAGAGGAAGATGGGTACCGGATCGCACGTGAGATCGTGGGCCTCGATGAAGCGGAAGCTACCATTGGCAAGCCGTCCGGCAGTTGGGTGCAGATCGGCGAGTTGCTGCGAGGCCCACTATTGGAACGGGAAGTCCTTGACGCAGTGCCGGACCGTCAGAGCCTGGAGACGCAGTTTGCCGAACTCTATCTTAGAGCGGAACCAGAACCCCGCGATGTGTCCGTTGCAAGACTGTTCCGCTGGGTGTTCGACGTACCGTGGCAATTTGCTTTGATCAGCAGCGTCAAGCTCTTTCCAAAGATCGCGGCAACGGAATCCGTATTGGACGGTGGTATTGCAAAAACGTTTCTCCTCACCATACATGGTGAGCCGTGGCTTGGCCGCCACATTTTCCAACTGGGCGTCGAGTTGTGGGTCTGGCGCATCCGGAAGGTCCGCATTCGGCTGGAAGTTTGCATCCGGGTCCTGAGGGCGATCCTCGACAGCCTTCGCCGCCCGGGCCTGGATCTTGGCTCCGGCAGCTTGATTGGTCCCGGCACGCCGCCGTTCGCAGCCCTTGAGCGCTGGTTGACCACGTCTTTTGGGCACTTTAAGCAGACGCCGGACGATCTGTTGCGACGCTCGGCGCGCAACTGGTCGAAAGACGCAAACGAGCGCGGCAATTTGGAGGATAGCGAGCACACTCGGGACGCGCAGCGCAAGGCTGCCGATGCACTCGCCGATTTGCTCGGGGCTGCGCTTGTTGCGCTGGGCAAATCCGATGTGGGGCCAGGTCGCGGCACGCCCGAGCCCGACAAGCTTCGCGTCCGCCTCAGGTTGGCGCAACTGCGGGATTACGCGAGGTGGTCCGGCAACCGCGTTGCACGTGCTGACGACCTGACACAACGGCTTATGCCCACGTTGATGCGCCTGTTAGGCCATAATCTGGAATCAGGTAAAGGACGCAGCAGGATTTATCGGCTGCAGCGTATCGCCACACGGGCGCATGTTCTGCCGCTGTCCGCCCGCATTGAGTTCGGGCAGCAACGTCATGCCACCTTCAGTTCCGGTCAGCGCGAGCTGTTTGCTTCGCCCTGGGTAGATGCGCCTGCGAACAGAGACAAGGCGCATTTCGTGCGCTGCCTTCCCTTGCTCGGGCGGTACGACTTAATCCGCATTGAGGAAGCCCGGACAGTCGGACCTGGAAAGTTGCCCCGCCTATCGGTGCACTCGCAGGCGATGGACAGCGCAACCCGAGATGCTTCGGGACGAGAGGCCGGACAGGAAGCCGTGCCCCCAGTGGAGTTTGAAATTTCGGGCGCTCTCCCAATAGGTTCCGGGCCGGTTGTGTTACCATTGGACGCGCTGCGTCCATATAAACAACCCGGCGGCTTGACAGCCAAGGATATGAACGAACTGGAGCCTCTTTCCCATAACCAGAATCTAGAGGTTCGCGCGCTATGGTGGAACTCGCCCTATGTCGTGGAAGTGGTCTGGACCAAAATTCCACCGTATCGTGGCATCGATGGGCGGTTCTTTTCGAACTATATCATCGCGTCCGAGCCAATCCCCCTACCCGACGACCCTAGACGCTCGACGTTGCCGCAAGCGAATCGCGAATACGATGAGCCATTTTTCATTCGCCAGCAGTTTGGCCTGCCGTTCAGGCGTGAATGGCTGACAGAGACGATGCCTCCATGGAATCCAGTCGAAGTGCAAGCCAAATGGAACGCTCTGGTTGCAGCGATGGCCCGGCGGCCCCCCGACGCATTCACCGCCGATCGGCATGCCGCTCGTTCGGAATGGTTCATCACGCCCGGTGAAAAAGCCCCGATGGCGGTTCTGTCGACGCAACTTGCGCAGCGTTCGGCGCGACTGACCTTCCTGCGGCAGATTGCCCACCCGGGGATTAAGGCGGAACGGGCAGATCCGTGGGGAGCCTTTCGTCTGGCGGATCCCGACCGCCGTAACAGTACGGCCGGAGATGATGGCTTCATCATCGATGGCTGGGGTGACATTGTTTGCGTCTTCAACATCGATTCCCGCGAGACCGACAGGCCGGGCGTCGGCCACCTGCTGCCGACCGTCGGCGATCTCGTCGACACGAAAAGCTGGGTCTATGATAGCGAGGGCAAATTTTCCGCCGGAGCACTGACCAAACGCCTGAAGCGGTTTCACAAGGAAGTTGCCCGCCGGCTGACCGAAATCATCCACTTCAAGAATGCTTGCTACGATCATTTCCTCGTTGCCCGCACTGAGCTTGCCTTCACGACTTTTGCCGGCGACGCGGCCTTACGTACTATGTTGCATCAAAAATTTGGTGGTCCGCAAGATACCAAAACCGGTAACCTGGACTGGTCATTTCAATGCCGCATCAGGCCAGACCGTGCTTCCGGTCTCTACAATCTGAATTTCGTCAATCAGGTTACAAACTGGAGTGAGGATCAGAACGCCCGCGCCGCGCTGACACGTCGTGCCCGCACGGCCCGTGAGAAGTGGCTTGATGTCCCTATGCCGATTTTCCTGGTGCGCCAGGCCGGCGTACTGGATTACCGGATTAGTATCATGCGTGAGCCGAAAGGCTTGCACGCCATGGATCAGATGTTGTTCGGCGAGAATGGCGCGCTGGTTGACGCCTACGAAACGTTGGCGCGGGACCTGGGCGATGGGCAGAACATTTGCCGCGAGGTCCTCGAGGGCCGTGTCTTTATCCCTGCCACGGCGCTGATGATGTCCTCAATGCTCGCCGGCGAGGCTTTGGAAGCGATCGATCACCGGTTCACAACGCTCGGGATCGCATGGAGGGCGCCGGATCCCCCCCTACTTTAAGGCAACTCCAGCGCCCCCGTCAGATCCCCCATAGCAGGCTGCCCGTTTGCCGCGAGCGCCGCATCCCGCGCCGCGATCCCCGGCAGCACCGGCAGCTTCCACCGGTTGGTGACGAACCGCAGGATCGAGGTCGTATCATACAGCGTATGATCCACCGTCCCCTTGCGCGCATACGGCGAGATAATCAGCGCCGGAATCCGCGTCCCCGGCCCGAACCGATCGGCCTTCGGCGGCGCCGCATGGTCCCACCAGCCGCCGAACTCGTCATACGTCACCACTACCAGCATATGGCCCCATTGCGGGCTGGCCCGCAGCGCGTCCAGCAACACGGCGATATGCCGATCGCCATCGGCGATGTTGGCATAGACCGCGTGCTCGTTCACTGATCCCTGCGGCTTGTAGAACGTCACCGGCGGCAGGCTGCCGTTGCGGATATCGGTCAGGAACCGTGACTCCGGCAGCACGCCCGGATCCGTCACCACCCCCGCATCCAGCAGATGCGCCGCGCGATTCGCCGCCCCCGCCGCGGTGGAGGGATCGAATGCCGCGAAGTAGTCGAACGGCTGATGATGGTACTGGAAATTCGGCACCGCCGCCGATACCCCCGCCGCGAACGGCGGATGCGACAGGGCGAAATCCCACGCTCCGGCATAATACGCCCACCCGACACCCGCCGCGGTCAGCAGGTCGCCGATAGTGGCTTCCGTCTGCGGCGTCAGTGTCGTCGCCGACGTCAGCTTCACCGTCTTCTGCGCGGCGTCGGCATTGCCGCTCGGCGGATAGGGCGGCTGCATCGTGTTCACCGCGTAGAAATCCGGCGTCAGCGGACCGCTGAGCTTGAAGACCGGCGGCCCGTCCAGTGCGGAGCCGGGCGAATTCGCCGCCAGGGTCAGGGTGACGCCATCCGGCTCCACCGCCGAGACCCCGGGATTGGCGCCGCCATTCGGGTTGATGCCGCCATGGCCGTAATACGGCGTGCACGAGCAGATCAGATAGAAATGGTTCAGGAACGAGCCGCCGAACGCGCCCTGGTAGAAATTGTCCGCCAGCACATACTGGTGCGCCCAGTCCCATAGCGGCAGTTCGGCCTCGGGCGCCGGGGTGAAATACCCCATCGTCATGCCGCCGGAATCCGCCCAGGCGGCGAACATGTTGTTGGCGCCGCCATTGATCTGCATCTGGTTCTCATAGAACCGGTGGTACAGGTCGCGGTTGGTATAGCGCAGCGGATCGGTGTCCTCGGACCCGGCCGACTGATACAGCGCGGCGACGTCGTAGGGATGGTTGAAGCTGCCGAGGAAGGTCGCTGTCTGTCCCTCGGTCAGCGAGACAGGCGCCACCGGTGCGCCCTGGAATACATGGTCCGAGGTGCCGCCCCACACCGCCGGCAGCCCGCGCAACGGTTTGCCGTCGCGATCGAGCTGGGTGACGGAGGCGGCGGAGGCCTGCGCGAGGCCGTTGGCGCCGGGGAAGGTGCCATACAGGTTGTCGAAGCTGCGATTCTCGGCATAGATCACGACGACGGTCTGGATGTCGTCGTAACGCGGCGCGGCGGCAGCGGCCACCGGGAGTGCCGCCGCCGTGGCGGCCAGGCCGGCAACCCAACGTGCTGAAATCCTGCGTATCATGCGTTCCCCGCAACCAGACCGTTTCAGAATGTGACCATCGAATGCACCATATAAGCCGCGCGTGCAAACCCGGGATGGCATTTCCGTGACAATACCCGCTGTTCGCGCCTTGGCCGTGGTGATCTGCCTGGCACTGCCGGCCCGCGCCGCGGACGCGCCGAACCTGCCGTGGGGGAAGACGCCTTCGGCCGCCTCCGCCTATGCCCGCGCCGCCGCCATCGCCGAACTCGGCCGCAAGCTGTTCTTCGATCCGGCGCTGTCGGCATCCGGCAAGATGGCGTGCGCAACCTGCCACGATCCGGCGCACGGGTTCGCGGGCCCGGATGCTCGGCCGGTGCAGATGGGCGGCCCCGACCTGCGGCGTTCCGGCGTGCGGGCGGTCCCCGCATTGACCTACGGGCTGTTTGCTCCCGCATTCCGGGAGCATTTCTTCGAATCCGAGGAAGACGGCGACGAAAGCGCGGACCAAGGTCCGGCCGGGGGGCGAGGCTGGGATGGACGGGTGGATCGGCTGCGCGACCAGGCGGCAGTCCCATTACTTGATAATAAGGAAATGGCCATGGCCGGCGCCGCGTCGGTGGCCGCGGCGGCCGGGCAGGGGTCGTATGCCGCGGACATTCGGGCCTTGTATGGACAGGATGTATTCGGCCGCCCGCAGGCGGCCTTCGCCGCCGTGACCGAGGCGCTGGAATATTTCCAGCAAACACCAACAGTGTTCAGCCCCTTCAGCAGCAAATATGACGCATTCCTGCGCGGTTCCGCCGAACTGTCCGAGCCCGAGGCGCGCGGACTGGCGGTGTTCAACGACCCGGAACGCGGCAACTGCGCATCGTGCCACAAAAGCGCCGTGACCAGGGACGGCAAGCCGCCGCTGTTCACCGACTTCGGCTTTGCCGCGCTGGGGCTGCCGCGCAACCACGCGATCCCGGCGAACAGTGATCCCGGCTATTTCGATCTCGGCCTGTGCGGGCCGTATCGGAGGGATTTGACCGCGGTGGCAAAGTATTGCGGACTGTTCAAAGCGCCGTCGCTGCGGAACGTCGCGCTGAAGCAAAGTTTTTATCATAACGGCGTCGTTCATACGCTGCGTGAGGCGGTCGCGTTCTATGCCGAACGGGACACCGAACCGGCGAAATGGTATCCGGCCGGAGCGGATGGCACGCTGCATAAATTCGATGACCTTCCCGCCGGATTTGCGGACAATGTCGAGAAGGGTCCCCCGTTCGGCGGCGAGAGGCACCTGTCCGGTGCCGATGTGGACGATCTCGTGGCTTTCCTTACAACCCTGACCGACGGATACCGTGCCGGCGGGGAAAGGTAGTCGCACCGGCCACGACAGCCTCTTTCACCTGCCCGGGCTTCAGGGCATAAGCCCGGGCCGATGCTGTCCATTCTGTCTTCCCTCGCGATTCCCGCGCTTCACCTGCTCGACCCCGAGCAAGCGCATACGCTGGCGATCCGCGCCCTCGCTCTGGGCATTGCGCCGCGCGTGCCCGAACCCGACCATCCGGCGCTTGCCGTCACCGTCCTCGGCCGCCGCTTCGGCAACCCCATCGGGCTGGCCGCCGGCTTCGACAAGAACGCCGCCGCCGGTCCGGCGCTGCTGCGCCTCGGGTTCGGCTTCGTCGAAACCGGCACCGTCACGCCGCTGCCGCAGGGCGGCAATCCGAAGCCGCGCATCTTCCGGCTGACCGAGGACCGGGCGGTGATCAACCGGCTGGGATTCAACAACGCCGGCCTCGCGGTCTACCTGCGCAACCTCCGCAACCTGTCCGGCCGCAGCATCCCGCTCGGCGCCAATGTCGGTATCAACAAAGAGGGTGCCGAACCCGTCCGCGACTACAAGGCGTTGATCGAGGCGGTGGCGCCATTGGCGGATTATGCCGTCATCAACGTATCCTCGCCCAACACGCCCGGACTGCGGGACCTGCAGTCGGAGGACCAGCTTCGCGCCATCCTCAAAGCCGTCGCGACCGTTGCCAACCGGCCGCCGATACTGGTCAAGGTCGCGCCGGACCTGTCGCATGAAGGACTGGCGTCGGTAGTGGAAACCTGCGTGGAGGAGGGCGTCCGGTGCCTGATCGTCGGCAACACGACGATCTCCCGCCCCGCCGGGCTGAAGTCTGTGCACGCGCGCGAAACCGGCGGCCTGTCGGGCGAGCCGTTGCGGGCACTGTCCACCGCCATGTTGGCGCGCGCCAGCCTGCTCGCTCGCGGGCGGCTGATCCTGATTGGCACAGGGGGAATATCCACCGGCCGCGACGTATTGACGAAAATCCAGGCGGGCGCTTCGCTGGTGCAGCTTTACACCGCGTTCGTCTACCAAGGTCCCGGGCTGATCCCGCGCCTGAAATCCGAGCTTCTCGCCGCCCTGCGCGACGAGCGCATCGCGAACGTGCAGGATGCCGTCGGCACCCGGGCGCAAGAACTGGCGGAGCAGGTCTGAATGGAACATCTCACCGGGTTCGCCCCGCTGGCCGAGCGGTACAACGGCTTTGTCCTTGATCTGTGGGGCGTCATCCATGACGGGGTGAATGCGTTTCCGCACGCCGTGGATTGCCTGGCGCGGCTGCGCGACGCCGGCAAGCGGACGCTGCTGCTATCCAACGTGCCGCGCCCCAACGACGCGGTGCGGACGATGATGCGGCAGATGGGGATTCCCGACTCGCTGTACACCGGCATTCTCACCAGCGGCGAGGCGGTGCGGCTCGCGCTGATATCGCCGCCGGACCTGTGGTGGGCGGAACTCGGGCAGCGCGTCTACCATCTGGGTCCGGAGCGCGACCGCCCGGTGTTCGACGGCCTGCCGCTGGTGCTCACCGACTCGCCGGCCGATGCCAACTTTGTGCTGAATACCGGTCCGGACGACCACCGCAACCCGAGCGACATGGCGGAGTTCGAGTCGATCCTGGCCGAGTGCGCGCAGCACCGGCTGAAGATGATTTGCGCCAATCCGGACCTGGTGGTGATTCGCGGCGGGGTGCGGGTGCTGTGCGCGGGGTCGCTGGCGGTGCGCTACCAGGAACTCGGCGGCGACGTGCGGTCGCTGGGCAAGCCCGATCCGGCGATCTACCAGCCGGTGTTGGAGCAACTCGGGCTGCCGCCCGAGGAAGTGCTGGCGGTGGGCGATTCGCTGCTGACCGACGTTGCCGGGGCGGCGGGCGTCGATCTTGCCGCGTGTTGGGTGCTGAGCGGCATCCATGGCCGGGATCTCGCGGACGCAGCGGGTGGCTTCGACACGATCCGGACGGAAGCCGCGGCGCGTGCCGCCGGGGTTGATCCGGTGGCCACGGTGCCGCGGTTTGCGTGGTAAAATACGGAGCATCGGCTTCTGCCGGCTCCGTCATGGCCGCGCCGTCGGCCTCATCCCTCGATCAGTCCCGGCTCCATGCATGGCGCCGTTCGCTGCTGCTCTGCGACGGCCGCCCGAAGCTGAACCAGCAGGCCTTGCAACTCCCGGATCGTAAACGGCTTGCGTAACAACCCTGCAAGCTGACCGACTGCGATATCAGCCTCCGACAACTCCGCATACCCGGTGATCAGGGCTATCGGAGCGGTCACGCCACGCTCCCGCAGCTCCCCGGCCAGTTGCAAACCGTTCATCCCCGGCATGGCGTAATCCAGCAGGATGATCTTCGGCGGCGGCGACAACTTGTCGATCAGGCTCAAAGCCTGCTCTCCGCCTGCCGCCTGCACGACCTCGCATCCCAGGTCGCGCGCCATCTCCACCGTGACCTGCCGGACCGCGTTGTCATCGTCCACCACGAGCACCAGATCGAGCGGCGAGCCCGGCGCCGGCAGTGCCAGCTCCGGCGGCGGACCGTTATTGGCCACCTCGGCATCGACCGCCCGCGGCAGGATCAGCGTCACGCGCGTCCCCTGGCCGGGTTCGCTGTCGATCATCACGCTGCCGCCGGATTGCCGGGCCATGCCATAGACCTGGCTGAGCCCGAGGCCCGAACCGGCACCCGGACCCTTCGTCGTGAAGAACGGATCGAACGCCCGCGCTTTCACCTCGGGCGTCATGCCCACCCCGGTATCGGAGATGCAAACCCGCACGTAGTTACCGGGAGCCAGATCGCCATCACTCACCAGCGCGGAGCCGATCGCCCCTGCCGTCACATTGGATGTACTGAGGGTCAGGCGCCCGCCCTCCGGCATCGCGTCGCGGGCATTCAGGCACAGGTTCAGGATTGCCGCTTCGACCTGACTCGGGTCGACCATCGCCGGCCACAAATCGTCGCTGAGTTCCGACGCCACCTGCACCCGCCGCCCCAGCGTACTGGTCGCCAGCGTGATCAGCTCGCGCAGCAGCGCGTTCACGTCCGTCGGCCGCGCCGCCAGCCGCTGCCGGCGAGAGAATGCCAGCAATCGGGAGGTCAGTTGCGCCCCGCGCTGCACCGCGCCGGTGGCCCGTTCGATCAGCCGCTGCAGCTTTTCCGAATCGCCGTCGGTCCATTCCTTGCCCGGTTGCGGTACCCGGCGTTCCATCAGTTCCAGGTTGCCCAGGACCGTCGCCAGCATGTTGTTGAAATCATGTGCTATGCCGCCGGCAAGCTGCCCGACCGCCTGGAGTTTCTGCGCCTGATGCAGCGCGGCCTCGGTCTTTTCCCGGCCGGCGATTTCCACCTGCAAGAAGTTGTTGCTCTCAGACAGTTCGCGCGTCCGTTCGGCCACCTGGGCTTCGAGGAAGCTCGATTGCAGCCGGCGCTCCATCTCCCGGGCCTGCAGCCCGGCGGCCATGGCATTGAACGACTGCGACAAGGCGGCAAATTCGGAGCCGGCATCGGTCAGCGATGCGCGGGCGCCGAGATCGCCTTCCCGCCATTTGCGGGCCGCGCGCAGCAGCGCCTCCGTCGGCTGGTAGATGAACCGGCGGCCGGCGAACCACGCCAGGAAGATGGCCACAGTGGCGGCTCCGGCGATCGCCAGCAGATCCTGGTAGGTCGCCTGGTCGATGTCGGCGGTCAGCGGCGGCAGCGCCAAAGACTCGACTACACCCAGGCCTGTCGCCTCGGTGGGCGGTACGAACGCCGTGAGGAAGGTCCGTCCATCCGGATCGGCCAGGGTCGCCACACTCGGCGCATCGCCGGCAACCGCGGGCTTGAGCCAGTCCGGCACCTGCCTGCCCAACGATTGCCCGGAGTCGGGCATGCGGGCCAGGATGGTCCCGCCGCGATCGGTGATGATCAGCGATGCGCGGGCGATAGCCGGCGCCTGATCGACCTTCGCCGACTCGAGGTGCCTGGCCAGCCAGTCCACATTCAGACCTGTCAGCAGAGTCCGTGGCTCGGCACCGGGGACACGCACCGTCACAGGCAGATAGCGGCCGTCAGGCACGCCGTCGGAAACCAGCCGGCCGACGGCAACGTCCGGCGTGGCGCCAGGGCTTCCGGGCCAGTGCCCGGATGCGATCCCGGGCGGTGCGCCGGCGGACGCGCAGAGCACGGTCCCATCCGCCGAGGCCAGCAGCGCCAGGAAGCGATATTGCGTCAGCCCGCTCCGCAGCGCCGTTAGTTCGTCATTGCACGCCGCGCCGCTGGCGCGGATTTCCGGGACCTGGCCGGCCAGCACGCCTAGCTGGCGCGCCGCGTCGACGATGCTGGACATGTCGGCTTTGGCAAGTTCGGCCTCGCGCAGGACGAGACCGCTGAGCTGCTCGTGACGCTCCGCATACAGATTGATCTGCGAATAGACCTGCACCGTGAGTATCGGCAGCAGGCATCCCAGCACGAGGAGTACCAGTCTGGTTGAAAGCTTCATTCGACCAAGCCCCGCTCCGCCGATTGCTCACGGAAGGATATTAGTATCGTCGAATCAATGGTCGCAAACGTCATGTTACGAAAACCGCGTCCCTTCAGATTTGAGCTCGTGAATGTCCTTGGAAACAGCCCGGCCCGATTTTGCCCACGGACACGTTATCAAACGTTTGATGCCACAAAACACGTATAAGTGCTTGAAAGCGAGAGCATTCCACCCATTCCGAGGTTCACAATTTAGCGACGGAACCAGGGATCCGTGCGTCGGTGCAAAAACAAAGTTGCCATCATGGACTTACGGGTCCGCCGGATCGTCGAACGGTTCAGCCGTTGCGAATGTGATGCGAGTACCGTCGTGTAGCGAAACATTTACGCGGCATGATCGCCGGGCCGGCGCCGTCAGGCTTCCGACCGCCCGCCGGCACGACGCCGATTCGCCATGAGCGTCCGGTTGCTGACGGGATGCCTCGCGGCTGGACGCCGCGCCCGTCAGGCGCATCGGGGGACCGTCCAAACCGACAACATCAAGGGTCGCGGGCTCGGCTCTTGCCTTCCGCCACCTGCTTCGCGTCCTCATCGCAGCCTCCATGACGAACCGATACACGCGACCTGCGAGCATCGGATGCTACGCTAGAGCGTCATGGATGAACGAAGAGTTAACAGTTCGGTTCCCTAGCGAAGACAGCCGGTTGAAACGGGGCGGTGCACGCAAGTGTTACTTCAGCGGTACGGTGATACTGAGGCCGGGCGTCTGAATCGGCTTGCGATCCTCGGCTGTTTGAAAGCGCGAGCCCGGAGCAAATCCCAGGCTCGGATCCGGCGGATTGGACCGATACAGCCTGACGTCAACCGACGGCCGTTCGGAAGCCGGCGTCACCGGCGCCCGCGCGTTGACATCCGGAGTCGGCGCCGCCTCGTCTATCGGCGGGTTCTCCGGCGGTATCGGCGGCACCGGCAATTCCTCCGCCATGGCGGGGAAAGCGAAGATCATTAGGCAAAGCAACAAGATGCGGGTCATGTCGTGCCTCCCCCGGGTGCATCCGCGGCGCATGGCGGCAACCAGTGCACACCGCGGACATCGTCCGGCGGATTGCCGGCCGGCTGGCCAAGTTGCCCGGCACCGGCGTCCTGCCACGCATGCAGCGCCCAGTGCACCGAGGGGAAGGCAATGTCGTCCCATGGGATCTCATCCCACGGAAACAGCCTGACCTCCAGGCTTTCGGCCCCCGGCGCAAAGGATGGCGTGTCGGATTCGGTGAAGCGGGCGCGGAATATGACCTGGACCTGCCCGATTCGGGCAATACTGAAGACGCCCAGGATTCCTTCGATCGCGATCGAGGCTTCGGCTTCCTCCCGGGCCTCGCGCGCCGCGCCTTCCTCCAGGGTTTCGCCGAGTTCCATGTAACCGGCAGGGATGGTCCAGAAGCCTTTGCGCGGCTGAATCGCGCGCCGGCACATCAGTACGCGGTCGCCGGCGGCGATGACGGAGCCGACGACCACCTTGGGGTTTTCATACGCGACATAGCCGCACTCCGTGCAGACGGAGCGTTCCCGGTTGTCCCCCTCTGGGATGCGTGTGGCGAAGGAAGCCATGCCGGGGAACGTGAGGTATCACGCGCCCCGGATCAAGCCGGGCGACATCGTCCGCGCGGTTTTCGGGACGAAGTGTGCGCCTCGGCCACACGACGTGCGACCCCGCGACCCGCTGTCAAACCGTCAGGTCAAGCAAAGACCCGCGCGGCATCGTCCGCGGCGGCGTTGCGCCCTGAGTTGTCGAGGCCTTGGGTTGCGGCGGAGAAGGGGGCGTGGCCGACGATTGCGGGTTCAGCGCCCGCACCGGCTGGGCGCGCGGGACGGGAGCAATGGGGGCGGCGGTCGTGGCAACCCCGGCGAGCGTGGTGGGCGGCAACATGCCAGCCATTCTGCCGGCCAAAGGTTAACAGACCGTTAATCAAACCACCTCGGTTTGCGAAATTTCCCGCAGCATCCGGGCCGCCTCCGCCAGATCCGCCTCGACCTCGGTCACCACGGCTGCCGACAGTGTCAACGTATCACCGTCGCGTGCGGCCGCCAGGATCATCCGCAACCGGGTTTCCAGCGCTGACATGCCATAGCCGGCCGCCATTCCCACCATGGCATGAGCGTGCGCTGTGATGGCGCCCGGATTTCCGGCGGTTATGGCGCGGCGCAGCGCAGGCAAGCGGTGGTCGAGATCCTGCAGGCACTCCTCCACCAGGCTGATGAACGTCTCCGGCGGCAGGTTGGTGCGCAGTTCGCGGATCCGGACGAGCGACAGCACCGCCCACGGATCGTGCTGCCGCGGCCCGGCAACCGCCTCGACCGGCTCCGCCCGCACAACAGTTCGTTTCAGCGCGCCCCAGACATGAGTACGCAACGTCTCTCGGAGATCGGCCAGCGAAACGGGCTTGCCGAGAATGCCGTCCATGCCCGCCGCGCGAAACACGGCCTCATCTTCGTCGCTGCTATTTGCGGTCAGCGCGATGATCGGTGTCCCGCCGGCGGGTTCCGGCAACGAGCGGATGATCCTCGCGGCTTCCTGGCCGCCCATTCCCGGCATGAAGATGTCCATGAAGATCAGGTCGTAGGGCGCCTCCTGCACGGCCTCGACGGCCTCTTCGCCGCTGCCGACAACGTCGACCATGTGGCCCTCGCGGCGCAGCAGTGTCGCGGTGACAAGCTGGTTCGCCAGGATATCGTCCGCCAGCAGGACCCGGGTCCGCGGCACCGGCAGCCGATTTGCCGGCGGCGCGGCGGGTGGGGCGGATACGGTGTCTTCCGGAGGTGCCGGGTCGGGCTTCGGTGCGGGGTCGGGCCCCGCTTCGACGGCCCGGATCGCACCGAGAACCTCCGCCTGGAGGGAGGCGTCACCGGCATCGCGGAACGGCAGCGCCGCCGCCGGCAAGGACAGCCAGAATGCGTTGCCGGACCGCCCGTCCTCCTCGGTCCAGGGCTCGCAGCCGATGTCGCCGCCCAGGAGGGTCATCAGATGGTGGCAGATCGACAGGCCAAGCCCGGTTCCGCTGAAGTCGATGCCCTCCGGGTGATCCATGCGCGCAAACGGCCGGAACAGGGTGTCCCGCGCCTGCCGCGTGATGATCGGGCCGTCATCCTTGACCATCAGTATCACAGCGGTGGAGTCGTCGCGTCCGGGTTCGGCGGTCAGCCGCACCTCGCCCGGCCGTGCGTATTTCAGCGCATTGGCAATCAGGTTCATCAACACCTGCCGCACCCGCCCCGGATCGGTCAGCAAGGTCGCCGGTGTCCCGGGCGCGACGGCGACCCGCAGCGCAATGCCGCGCTCCATCGCCTCATGCGAAAACACCTCGGTGGAGGTGTCGAGCAGATCGCGCAGGTCGAACAGCCCGGGACGTATGATCAGCTTGCCGGCTTCCATCTGCGACATCTCCAGGATGTCATTGACCAGCCCTGACAACACGTCGCCGGATTGCCGCGCCAATGACAGCAGCGATTGCTGCGGCGGCGAGAGTGCGCCGTCACCCATCAGCCGCAATGTGTTGAGCAGCGTGTTCAGCGGCGTGCGGATCTCGTGGCTGACGATGGCGACGAAACGGGACTTCGCGGTGCTGGCCGCCTCGGCATCGGCGCGGGCGCGGCGCAACGCCTCCTCGATCAGCTTATGATCGGTTATGTCGGAATACAGCGTGACGAACCCGCCATCGGGCAGCTTGTTGCGGCGCAATTCCAGGGTGCGGCCCTCCGGCGTTTGCCGCTGCGTGACCCCGAATGGCGCCGCCCGCACGCGGGCGATGCGGCGATCCACCTCGCCCTCGGGGTCGGTTATGCGGCCGAACTGGCCGGTGGCGACCTGGGCGCGCAAGACCTCCTCCATCGGCAGGCCGTCGCGCAGGATGTCTTCCGGGACGCCGGCAATCTGCGGAAACCGGGCGTTCCACTCGACCAGGCACAGATGACCGTCGAACATCGAGACGCCGTCGCTCATGCCGGCGAGCGTCGCCTCCAGGCGTTCCGCCTTGGCGGTGACCAGGGCTCGGGCGACCTCCAGTTGCGCGTTGGCGGCGGCCAGGATCGCGCGGTCCTCCGCCATCCGTTGTTCCCGGCGGCGGGCCAGACGCGTTCCGTTGATCAGCAGGCCGGCCAGGCCAACCAGCAGCGCGGTGATGCACCCCGCGAAGATCTCGGCCTGCCGGCGCCATACGGCGGCGGGATGCATAGCCTCGGCTTCGTCCATCGCCACCACCAGAACGAGCGAGCGGCCGGGTATCCGGCGGTAGGCATGGATGCGCCGGAACGGGTCGGTTGCGGTCGGACCAAGCCATTCGCCGCTGTCGCTGTTCTGAATGGCGGCGAACATGCGGGTCTCGCCGATGCTTACATCCGGGTCGATCGCCGATGGTCCGACGGTGCCGCGCATCTTGGCATCAGTCAGACCGACAAGCGTGATGAATCCGCCGCGGCCGAGATCGGTTTGCCGGAAGATGTCGGTGATCGCGGCGAGGCGGTAATCGGCAGCGATTGCGCCGGCGAACGAGCCGTCGGGCCTGTGCAGCGCCCTGGCCACGTTCATATGCCATTGCCGCATGATCGTGCCGATGCTGGCCGGCCCGATAAACATCTCGTCCGGCCGGGGACCCGGTGCCGCCAGATCGACGAAGAAATCCACCCCCGAGACATCCGCGTTGATCGCCGGGATGACCGAGGATTGGCGCACGATGCCTTTTTCATCGGTCAGCACCATGTCGCGGCTGATGCCGCTGAGCACGACGGCCTGGCTGCGCCACGCTTCAAGGTCGAAGCCATTCGGGTTGGTTTGCCAGGCGGTGACGAGCATCTGCAGCGTCTGGTCGAGCGCCAGAAGCTGGCGGTTGATCTGCTCGGTCAGGGTCAACGCCTGATTGTTCAGGGTCGCGGAGACCCGGGCGGCGTTTTCCTGCCGCTGGGCCTGGACGGCACGCAAGGTGCCGATCCAGGTCAGCGCAATCAGGAGAGCCGCCGCGAGGACAATCCCGCAGGCGCCGATAAGATGCTTGTCCGGCTTCATGGTCCCGAAAACAACGATTTGGAATACGGTCGGGCGGCGCGTGATGCACCTTCCCTTCCCACCCTAGCGTTAATGGACCGCGAACGCAACGGCTTCCCTTTCCCGTCAACGGCCCGGGTTGTAGTTTTTTTGTCAGTTCCCCCGTGGCGGGCATCTCCCTGGCGGATCAGTGCTCCCGGGCCTCGACCACATCGACGGTCGCGGTGCGCCCGGGGATCACCCGCACGCCGGGCGGCACGTCATCCAGGACGATCCGCACCGGGATGCGTTGCGCCAGCCGCACCCAGTCGAAGGTCGGGTTGATGTTCGCCAGCAGGTTGGCGCTGGATTGCCGCTCGCGGTCCTCGATACCGCCGGCGATGCTGTCCACGTGTCCTGTCAGGTGCGCGGGCACGCCCATCAGGCGGATACTGACGCGGTCGCCGATATGGATGCGGGGCAGGCGGGTCTCCACGAAATAGGCGTCGATGCGCAGCGAGTCGGTGTCGACCAGCGCCGTCACCGGCTGTCCGGCGGTGACGTAGTCGCCCGGACGGAGGCCGAAATTGGTGATGATGCCGTTGACCGGCGCGATGATGCGAGAGCGGTCGAGATTCAGTTGCGCCAGGTCCCTGTCGGCGACCGCCTGCTGGAAGCCCGCGGCGGCAGTCTGCTCGGTTGCCTGCGCCTGTTCGACCTGCTGGCGGCTGACTTCCGTCGTGGTCAGGGCGCTGTAGCGGTTGAAGTCGCGCACCGCCTGCTGGAGCGTCGTCTCGCGGCTGGCGACCACCGCCTGAGCCTGCCGCAGCGCCAGGTCGAAGCGGGCCGGATCGACGACGAACAGCAGGTCGCCGCGGTGCACGGGCTGGTTGTCGCGGACATGGACCTCGCTGACCAGGCCGGAGACGTCCGGCGTGACCCCGACGATGTCGGCGCTGACCCGGGCGTCACGGGTCCATGGCGCGACTTCGTAGTAGATCCACAACCGCCAGCCGATGAACACCGCAACGAGGACCGCGACCAGGGTAGCTGCGACGCGGATGGGCAGCGGGTAGGGCCTCATTGCCAGCCCGCCGCGGCGAAGATCCAGACGACCGCGCCGAGCACCATGACGAAGAGCGCGACGTCGAATAACGCGCGGTGCCAGACGAACCGGTAGAAGCCGAACCGCGCCAATGTCCGGCGCAGCACGGCGTTGACCGTGACCGCGACCAGCCCGGCGCAGAGCAGGCCCGGGATGAACACGCCGAACAGGTTGAGTTCGCTTCTCACGGGCGGGTTCGGCCCGTGGCAGTCTGGTGCGGGGTGCCCCGGCCGGTTACCGCCGCTGCCGCCGTGTCATGGCCGGCTATCTCTGTGTCATGGCGGGACCTGGTCCGGCTCGCTGCACCCGCCGGTATGCATCGAACCGACACCATGACATCGCGGGCGGCAACAGCAATCATCACGCACCCAGCGGCGCGGCGTCGGGGAACAATCCCCGCCGAACGCCGACAAGACCGAGCAGCGCGTCCGCCCGACCGGGTTCCGGTCCGGCCTCGGCCACGGCGTCAAGCGCCGCATCGATCGCGGGCAGCACTGCCCCCTTGGCGATATCAGGCCGGTTGCCGCGGCGATAGTAAGCCGCCAACGCGTCCAGCATGGCGTCGATCCGCTCTCGCACCGGCGGCGTCACGCTATGCCGCGCCCGGCGCAGGTCGATGATGTTGAGGCCGACGCGAATGTCGGCGAGGGCATGCTCCGGCGCCTCTTGCGCTTCCGCAATACGCGGACCGATCAAACCGAGACGATCGAGCATCAACCCGGCGTAGCGCGCGCGGTCATGGCCGCCGCGCCGCTCGGCCGCAACGGCCAGCTCCAGCCGTATCACCCGCATCAGGCGCCCCGCGATGAACCCGGCGCCGGCGGAGCGGATCAGTCGGGTGACGGTGGCGGCAATCACCAGGGCCAGCAGGAAGGCCAGGCCGGAGTTGACGAAGGTCGGGAAATCCGCGGCGTAGGCGTCCTGCAGCGCCAGCAATGTCGCGCCGTTCGCGGTGAAGGCGCGGCCGCCATTGGCGGTGGCCGGCATCGAGACCAAAATCCCGCCAAGCAGATAGGGCGGGGCCAGCACCAGCATCAGGGTCATGAAATCGGACGCGTGCGGCAGCACGCCGAACAGCAGAACGCCATCGACGATCACTGCCGCGGCGGACCAGGCGAGAAAGGTCATGATCGCCGGCACCGGATCGTCCTGCGCGGCAAAGAAGCTGCACGCCACGGCGACCAGTTCGGCCGCGACCGCTCCCTGCGGCCAGGCGGCAGCGATCCAGGCGGCGCAGCACAGCAGGATCGCCACGCCGCAGGCCACCGCCGAAAGCAGTGCCATGCCGTAGTCGCGATGCCAGGCGCTGGCGGCGGTGGCGTCGCGGGCAAAAAGCAACTCGGTTTCCGGCAGCGGGACAGCATGCCCCATCTGCCGGCGCAGCAGCGCGCAGTCGTGCATGATCCGGGTCAGGTCGCGCAGGCGCAGCGCCAGGCTGGTCAGCAGCAGCGCGGTCCAGTCGGAACGCGGGGCCAGCCATGCCTCCATCGCGTCGATGCGGTCGAGCAGCGCCTCGGCCGGCTGCCACGGGGCGGAGACCCACTCCGCGACATCGCCGGCCAGACGCGCCATCGCGGGCGGCATCGCCTCGCCGAGCGCGGCGACCCTGTCGGCGATCGAGGACAGCACCGGCAGCAGCATGATCATGCGCGACCGCAGCAGCCCGAATTGGCGGGTCTCCCAGCCGAGCGCGTCGTAGGCGAGCTGGCTGGCAAGCAGGTTGATCTCCACCGCGTCGGCGGCGAGGCGGCGGGCGCTGCGCTGCGGATCGCCTTCCCCGGCCAGCGCCTCGCGGCTCCAGCCGCGCGCGTTGGCCAGCCAGGCGTCGATGCGGTTGGAAAGGGCGGCGCCGACGGGGCGAGGGAAGACGACGGTGGCTACCAGGCTGGCAAGGCTGACGCCGATGGCGATTTCCTGGAGGCGGGTCAGCGCGGTCTCGAAGATCGCGTCCGGGGCGGCGACCGAAGGGAAGCCGATGATCGCCGCGGTGTAGCCGGCCAGCATGGCGGCGTAACTGCGCGGGGTGCGGTCGAGCAGGGACAGATAGAGGCAGCCGGCGACCCAGATTGCGAGGGCCAGCGACAGCAGCTCCGGCGCGTTGGCCAATGGCGGGACCAGGATGACGGCCGCGGTGGCACCGATGGCGGTGCCGCACAGGCGGAACACGGCTTTCGAGCGGGTCGCTCCCGACAGCGGCTGGGCGGCGATGTAGGCGGAGGCCATGGCCCAGTAAGGGCGGTCGAGCCCGAGCCGGAGGGCGATGTAAAGCGCGAGCATCGCCGCCGCGAAGGTCTTGGTGGCGAACAACCAGTCGCGGACGCCGGGCCATTGCATGGGGTGGTAAACGAAGCGGCGGGGCCGAGGTTGCGATCACGGGTTGGCAGCGCCGGCGGTCAGTCGGGCGGCGGGAGGGCCTGGGTGGCGTGCCAAATCGGTCTGCTCTTAAGCTTTGATCTCGTTCCTGCCAGATTCCCTTCGGATCGTGAGGAGTTGATCGGCTAGTGAGGAAACCGATCTGAACCGCGATATCATTACCGCGCCGGACGTGTCACACCATGCTCCTGCGTTCGTTCGGAGTTCAAACCCGGCGTACGACCCGCACCTGCCTGACGGGAGACCCGCGGCGGCATCGCCTGCCACCGCATATAATGGCTACCATGTCCATGGAGCAGAAAAATGACGCTGGAATCCCTGAAAAAGAAGGCTCAGGACGCCCTCGAAACGGCAAGAGAGGCCGCTGAAAAGGCCGCTGCCACCGTCGGCGAAGCGGCCAGCAGCGCCGTCGAGAGCGTTCGGTCGGTTGCGCCGGACTCGTTCGAAAGCGCCGTCAAGGCCGTCACCGAAACCGCCTCCAGCGTGGCCGGGCGCGTCACCGAGACGGCGACGGAAGCCGTAGGAGCAATACGCGAATCACCGATTGGCCAGTCGATCGCCGAGGGCGCCGGCACGCTCGCCGAAACCGCCACCGACACGGGCAACCGGATCGCCCGCGCGGCACAGGCCGCGAGCGAAGCCTTCAACGCCGAGCCGCCCGCAAAGACTGGTGAAGTAACGAACCCGCCGAAGCAATAACCGCCGTCGCGTCACGCGCGCACCAGCATCGTTTCATGCGATGCCAGTGCGCGGTGCAGCATATAGATCGGCACCGCCAGCACCGAGATCGCCGCCGCGGCCAGCAGCCCACCCTCCGGCCGTCCGGCATGATCCGCGACGATGCCGGCCAGCGTCGGCGCGAACGAACCGCCCAGGTAATACAGCGTATAGAACAGGCTCATGCCGACGGTGCGGTTCTCCGGCCGGGCCGAGAGGGTGCCGATGGCCATGATGACGCCGGGATGGATCGCCCCCAGCACGCCAAGCACAACCGCCCAGGCCAGCGGCCATCCCGCCAAGGCGCCGCCCACCATCCCGACGACCAGGCACAGCGTGCCGATGAGGAAAATCCGGAACCCGCCGAAGCGTGCCGCCAGGCTGCCGCCGAACAGGATCGCCGGCACATTGCCCCAGGTGGCGACGGTCATCACCACGCCAACCAGCGCCACGCCATAGCCGCGCGACGCCAGGCTGGCGGGAAGGTAGGACAGGAAGGCGGAATAGCCGCTGGTGTAGGCCGTCCAGGCCAGGCCGGCGATCACCAGCAGCAGGCACTCCCGCCGGCTTGGCAACGAGAACCGTCTCGGCACCGGCGGCGCATGCGGCGGAGTGCGATAGCTGCCCAGAAACAGCACCAGGGCCAGGGCCGCCGGAACGGCGCCGGTCAGGAATGCGCCGCGCAGGCCGTACGCCGATTGCACCGGCGGCAGCACCAGCCCTGCCAATCCCATGCCGACGGCAAAGGCGGATACCGAGACGCTGATGCCGATCATGAAGCGCGGGCCGGTGAACCAGTCGGCGATGATCTTGCCTTGCAGGACGATCATCGCGACTGCCCCCGCCCCGGCGGCGGTGCGGCCCACCGCGATGCCGGCCGGTCCGTCGGACCAGGCGCTGATGCAGGCTCCGGCGGTCATCAGCAGCAACCCGGCGCCCAGCACCACGCGGTCGCCGAACCGCCGCCCGAGCAGCCCGAGCGGCACGGCGATGAACACCCCCAGCACGTTGTAGGCGCCGATCAGGCTGCCGATTTCGGCGTAACTCAGGCCGAAGCGGTTGACGAGACCGGGCGTGAGGGTGGCGACAGTCTGGAACTGGTAGCCGAAGGCGATGCGCCCGAGCGCCATGGCCGTCAGGATGATCCAAGGGCGAAGCTGCATACGTCTCCTCGTGCCGGTCTGCGCCGGACGTCGCGGCGACCCTACCGGCGGCGCCCGCGACTGACCAGCCACGCGCCTCGCCGGATTCGACGTGCCCCGCGGTGAACAGCGGGTAGCAGCGGGCGGGCCGGTCGCCTATCTTGCATTGATGCACGAAACACCTGCCTTTCTCGACAGCGGCCGCCCGCCGGTTCCGGACCTTGTCTTGCCGCGCGGCGTCCTGCCGTTTTTCCTGCCGCAGCGCCCGGTGCGCGGGCGCCTGGTGCGGCTTGGTCCGCTGGCCGACGCACTGCTCAGCCGGCACGAACACCACCCCGCCGTCACCCGGCTGGTGGGTGAGGCACTGGCGCTGGCCGCCGGGCTGTCCACCGCGCTGAAGTTCCGCGGCTCGTTCAGCCTGCAGGCCAAGGGCGACGGGCCGGTGCCGATCCTGCTGGCCGATTGCACCGATGCGGGGGAGTTGCGCGGCTACGCCCACACCTCGCCCGAGAAGCTGGCGGCGCTGCTGGAAGCCGATGCGTCGCCCGCGGCCGGATCGCTGCTGGGCAGCGGTTACCTGGCGTTCACCGTCGATCAGGGCGGCAACCAGAACCGGCACCAGGGCATCGTGGCGATCGAAGGCGAGTCTTTGGCCGAGATGGTGTTGCATTACTTCGACACCAGCGAGCAGCTCCGCTGCCAGGTGCGGCTGGCCTGCGCCCAGACCGCGGCCGGGTGGCGGGCCGGGGCGCTGATCCTGGAGAAGGTGGCAGGCGCGGGCGGCATCGACCCGGACATGGATGCCGCGGCGCAGGAGGAAAGCTGGCGGACCGCGACGATGCTCGCATCCACCCTGACCGACCAGGAACTGCTTGACGACGAACTGCCGGCCGATCGGCTGTTGTACCGGTTGTTTCATACCGAGGGGGTGGCGGCGGACCGGGCAAGGGCGCTGTCGTTCGGGTGCCGCTGTTCCCGGGCGCGGCTGGCCAGCATTCTGGAGGGTTTCCCGGCGGACGATCTGGACCACATGGCGGCTGAGTCCGAGATCATGATGACATGCGAGTTCTGCAACTACACGTTTCGTTTCCCGCGTGACGATGTGCGTGGCAAGGAAGCGGCGGAGCCGGGGAAGACGTAATTTCCTTAGCTCTTTCATGCCTCATTCAGCGGTGGCGGCAGGGCCGTTGGCCGTCGTGGCCATTGCCGACTCGACCCTGTTGCGTGAATCCGCGCATAACAGGACCGTCGCGCCCCGACCCGACTCAAGGCCGCGTCAACCTCAGTGCTCTGCTCCCTGGTGAGAACGAAGGTTCTCGCCGTAAGCGTCTTCTTGTCGCACTTGAGGTAAATGGGAGGTCAAGGGCGCAGGCTTGTCCGGCGACGGCCACCGCCGCCTTGGACTGGGCTTCGGTGCTCGCCGGATTGGCGATCTCCCACTTGACGGTTGGAAGGAAAACCGATCCGATCTGCTAAAAATCGGGAGGCCGCGATGGAGACGGACGAGGCTGGAGACCTGCTCGGTGGCGCGCGGGCGCTGGAGCCGCTGGTAGAATCGCTGCGTAACCGGTTCGATAACGCGCGGCAGTTGCCGTCTGAACTGGTCGATGCCATCGGCGATGCGAAGCTGTTCTCCATGTGGCTGCCGCGGGCGCTCGGCGGCCCCGAACTGCCGCCGCTTTCGTTTCTTGAAGTGATCGAAGAACTGTCCCGGCAGGACGGCTCCGTGGGCTGGTGCACGGTCATTCCGGCCGGTTATGGACGCCTGGCCGGCGGCATGGCGCAACACACCGCCAGCGAAATCTTCGGCTCAGGCCGGGCGGTTCTGGTCGGCACCCTCAATCCGGCCGGCAAAGCCGAACCGGTTCCCGGCGGGTATCGCGTAACCGGACGCTGGAGCTATGGCAGTTTCATTACTCACAGCCAATGGGTGCTCGGCGGCTGCATCGTGCAGGGCGACAGCGGCGCGGCTGTGCGCCTGTGCATCTTCCCGCGCGCCGATGTCGAGGTGTTCGACATCTGGCATGTCGGCGGCCTGCGCGGCACCGGAAGCAACGACTACCAGGTCACGGACGTTTTTGTCCCGGAAGAACGGGCCGTGCCGATCCCGGGATTTTCGCCGGTGCCGGTGCAGCCGGGGGCGCTGTATGCGGTGCCGATGCTGGCCACCTTCGTGTCCTGCATCGCCATCGTTACGCTCGGCATCGCGCGGGCCTCGATCGAGGCGCTGATGCAGATCGCCTCGGCCAAGACGCCGACCGGATCCGATGCGGTCCTGCGCGAGAAGCCCTCGGTGCAAACCGATCTGGCGCGGGCCGAGGCGCTGGTGCGGTCAGGCCGGGCGTTCCTGTTCGATGCGCTGGGGGCGTGTTGGGACGATGCGCTGGCGGGACGGCCGGCGACCCTGCAACGCCGGGCGCTGGTGCGGCTGGCGGCATGCCAGGCCACGCAGAACGCCGTCCAGGCGGTTGACCTGATGTATGCCTGCGGCGGTGGGACGTCGCTGTTCGAGGGCAACCGGCTGGAGCGGTGCTTCCGTGACGTCCACGCGGGCGCCCAGCATTTCGCCGTCGCCCCGCTCAGCAATCTCGAGCCGATCGGCCGCGTGTTGTTCGGGCTTGATCCGGGCCGGGCGCGGTTCTGAGGAGTCGCAGCCGTCCGCCGGGCATGGCGTGGATGGCGGCCCTCCGGCCGCCATGATGATGACGGAGCTTATCGCGCCAGCGGCACCCCGGCCTCTTTCAGCGCCGCCGCCTGACGCGCCGCCAGTTCCGCCTCGTTGAAGCCGTCGGTCAGCTCGTGGAACAGCTTGCTCCAGTTCAGCTCCGCCTTCAGGCGCAGGAACACCCCGCCCAGGCCGAGTGCCGAGCGGTCCATCAGCACGAACTCCCGCGGCGGCATCACGCCGCCGGTGCGCTGCAGGCCGGCATGCACCCGCTGCGCGACTTCGCGGCCGAACATCGGATCGTCCGATTCCTGGATGCGGCGGACGCGGTCCTGGGTCAGCGGTTCGTACAGGAATCGTGCCCATTCATTCAGCACGTCCATCTTCTCCTGCGACAAATCGGCAAAACCCCAGCTTTCGTAGGCCTGGCGCGCCTTGTCGTCGTCGCGGTCGCGCACCGCCTCGAACAACTCGTTCACGCCGCGCACGAACTTCGTGCCGAACACCCGGATCGCGCCGAAATCCAGCAGGTTGACGCTGCCGTCGGGCTTCACCTGGTAGTTGCCGAGATGCGGGTCGCCGTGGATCACGCCGAAGCGGTAGAACGGCACGTACCAGGCGCGGAACAGCGCCTCGGCGATGCGGTTGCGTTCCTCCTGCGGCGGGTCCTCGGCCAAACGCTGCATCAGCGGGCGGCCATCCAGCCAGGTCATCGTCAGCAGCCGCTTGGTGCTGTAGCCGGTAATCGGCACCGGCACGTGGACGCTGGGGTGATCCTTCAGCATGATCGTGTAGAGACGCATCTGCGCCGCCTCACGCTCGTAATCGAGTTCCTCGCGCAGGCGTTCGCGCAGCTCCTTGTAGATCTCGTCCTGGTGGATGGCGTTGTCCATCCGCTGGTACACCGCCATCGCCATCTTCATCTGCCGCAGATCGGCCTCAACCGTGCTGGGCATGTCGGGATACTGCAGCTTGCAGGCCACATCCATGCCGTCCGGCAAGGTCGCGCGGTGCACCTGGCCGAGGCTGGCCGCCGCCGCCGCCTCGTGCGTGAAGGAGCGGAATTTCGACATCCAGTCCGGACCCAGCTCGCTCGCCATGCGGCGGCGGACGAAGTTCCAGCCCATCGGCGGGGCGTTGGCCTGCAACTGAGCGAGTTCCAGCGCATACTCCGCCGGCAAGGCGTCGGGGACGGTGGACAGGAACTGCGCCACCTTCATCAGCGGCCCCTTCAGGCCGCCGAGGATCGCCTTCAGATCCTCCGCATGCGCCGCGCGGTCGGTTTTGATGCCGAACACACGCTCCCCTGCGACACGGGCCGCGATGCCGCCGACAGCTCCGGATGTGCGGGCGAGGCGCCGGATTTCGCCAAACAGGTTACTACCGGACATTAAGGAAACGCGCTGAAAAGCTTGCCAAGGTCATCAGGTCACTCTCGTTCGGGGACGCATTAAGGATATTTGCCGCACGTCCGCGATTGCAACCCGCTATCCGGCCTTCGCCCTGGTCTCCATCGCTTCGGCCAGACGTTGTGGATCAACTTTGATCTCGATACCAGCCCGTTCGGTCTGCAGCGCCATGATCACACGGGAGTCTTTTTGGCCCCAGCCGCGGTTCATCCCCTCCGAGAGGTCGGCCAGTGCGAGGCTGGCGAGGCGCATCGGCACGTTCAGCTCGCGGCCGAGGGCGGTGGCGAGCGACACGTCCTTGTGCGCCAGCCTCAGCGCGAAGGCGGCCGGCTCGTATTGATCGGGCAGGAACTGGTCGGTTAGCGACTCGAAGGCGCCGCGGCGGCCGACGGCGCCCTGGCGGACGGCTTGCCAGATGGCGAGCGGCTCGATCCCGGCCTTGATGCCGAGGCTGAAGACCTCGGCCGCGGCGGCGGTGGCGATGTAGCCGTAGCAGTTGTGCACCAGCTTGGCGACCGAGCCGGCGCCGATGGGGCCGACGAGCGTGGCCTGGTCGCCGATGGCGTCGAGGATCGGCTTGCATTTTGCGAACACGGCCTGGTCGCCGCCGCACCAGATGGCGAGCTTGCCGCTGGCGGCTCCCTTGGGGCCGCCGCTGACCGGGGCGTCGAGCAAGTGGGCTTGCTTGTTGGCGTATTCGGCGTGGGCGCGGCGCACGGTGGCGGGGGCGTTGGTGGTCAGGTCGAAATGCGCGGTGCCCGGGCGGATGGCGGAGAGGATGCCGTGTTCGCTGTAGACGACCTGTTCGAACTCGGGCGGCCCGGGCAGGGAGGTGAAGATGATGTCGGACTCCGCGGCCAGCGCGGCCGGGCTGGCGGCCCATAGGGCGCCGTTGTGTTCGAGGGCGACGGCGGCGTTTTTGTTCAGGTCGTGCAAGATCAGGGTGTGGCCTTGCGGCTGGATGGCTTTCTGCAGGTTGGCGGCCATGAGGGCGCCCATGGTGCCGAGGCCGATGAAGCCGGCCTTCACGGATTGGCCTCGAAGATGTCGCGGGCGATGTTGGCGGCGGACATGGCGGCGGGCCAGCCGGCGTAGAATGCGACGTGGGTGATCATTTCGGAGATCTCTGTCCGCGTCAGGCCGTTGTCGAGGGCGCGCTGGAGGTGCCCCTTGAGCTGCTCCGGCCGGTAGGTGGCGGTGAGAACGGCGATGGTGATCAGGCTGCGGTCGCGTTTCGAGAGCTCGGGGCGTTCCCAGATGTCGCCGAACAGGACGTCGTCGGTGAGCTCGATCAGCTTGGGAACGGTGGCACGGACGCGGTCGCGGGGGTTGGATGCGGGGGGGCGGGTCATGGGTTGTGCTCTGGTTGGGGTTCGGAGGAGATTGGATACAATGGCGGCGGGGGAGTCCAATGGGGGATGTGCGAAGGCGAATAGGACGAGGGGCGCCGGCGTCACCCGAATGCCGGGAAATCGCCCGCTCCTCGCTGCTGGCAGGCTGATAGCTGGCTTTTCAAAATGCCGCAGTGAGCCTGCCGAAACCGATCATCGGCAGTCCGGGTAGGTTGTCCAACGGCTGACCTTCGGCTCCGATCAACAGGACTCATGCCGTTACTGTGGCGTGAGTGATTGGCGTGAGTCATATAGGCGATCCCTCGTCCATATAGGGCGCTGGCGTGCCTCGGGTCGATATGCAGAGCTTCGTCATAAGCCCTGATGGCGTCAACAGATTCGTGACGATACAAATGAAAAAGTCCTGGATCATGAGGCATAGCAGCCGGGCGAACCGTTGCGACCTCAGTCTTTTAGACCATTGATTGCCAGTGCAATGGTCGTCGATTAGAGCGGACCCCGACAGAGACCCGGGTCTCGAATCCGGTGTAATCTGTGCCCTTAATCAGTGAAAATCTGTGTAACAATTTTTCTTTGCTTTTACCAGCAAGAGGTGGAGAAGCTCGGGCCGCTGCACGAAGCGCGACTGCTGACGTATCTCCGATCAGCCAATGGCGGCTTGGTCCGCTGATGAACTTCACTACGCTGCCGCTCGCCCTCCACCCGTCGGGCGCTCTGACCGCACGGCGCGTCCCATCGCCCGGATCGGCCCCGACCGGGGGTCGAAACAGGGCTGGATTGTCCGGCAAGTATCCCCGGACCCCGCACCCGGTATTGCCGGAAGCAGTAGAGTCGTCTGAAACTGCGCCATCTTCATCATCGCGAGGTTCGTCCGATGAAAGCCCTGACACGCCGCGCCGCCGTCCTGTGCAGCCTCCTGCTGCTGGCGGCCGCAGGACCGGCCAGCGAACTGCACGTCGCCAGCTCCGGCGGCTTTGCCGCGGCCTACAAGGCCCTGGCGCCGCTCTACGAACAGAAAACCGGCGAGGCCCTGTTCATCGCCTGGGGGCCGAGCATGGGCGAAACCCCGCAAGCCATCCCCGCGCGCCTCGCCCGCGGCGAGCCGCTCGATGCCGTCATCATGGTCGGCTACGCGCTGGACGACCTGATTAAACAGGGGAAAGTCGTCCCCGGCAGCCGCGTGGACCTCGCCCGCGCCGGCATCGGTGTCGTCGTCCGCGCCGGCACGCCGCACCCGGATATCAGCTCGGTGGAGGCGCTGAAGCAGGCGCTGCTGGCGGCGAATTCGATCGCCTACTCGGACAGCGCCAGCGGCGTCTACATCCAGAACGAGATGTTCAAGAAGCTCGGCATCGCCGATCAGGTCGCCGGGAAGGCCCGCATGATCCCCGCCGAACCCGTCGGCGCCGTCGTCGCCCGCGGCGAGGCGGAGATCGGCTTTCAACAGATCAGCGAGCTGAAGCCCATCCGCGGGATCGACCTCGTCGGGCCGTTGCCGCCCGAGGTTCAGATCTACACCGTGTTCTCCGGCGGCATCGTCAGCGCGTCCGGCAACCAGCCGCAAGCCGCCGCGCTGCTGCGCTTCTTCGCCTCGCCGGAGGCCGCGCAAGCGGTGACCGACAGCGGCATGGAGCGGATGCCGGGCAAATAGCGGTCAGCAGCGCTGGTTAGGCTGACAGCCGCGGCTGTTGTTGTGCTGCTCATGCTGCTGCGGCGCGGGTCGCGGCGCCTGAGCCGGGGCTGCCGCGGGCCGCACCGCCTCAGGCGGCCGGCCGGGCGGCGGACCGCCATACCGGCCGCCGTCGTGCGGATGTTGTTCGTATGCCTGCGGCGGGCGGCCTTCATAGTGCGGCGGCGGAGCGCCCGGATGGCCGCCCCAGTTTTGATGCTGATACTGATCCGGCGCGCGGCGCCAGTGACGCTCGTGGTCGTAATATCCCCACTCGCTGCCGAACAGCACGAGGGGAACCGCCGCCCCGCCCTCCATGATGACCGGTGCGCCGGCGTCGTAGCCGTATCCGGGGTCAACCGGTGCCGCGTAGGGATCGGGCGCGTATTCGGGCTGCTGATATCCGGGCGCGGCATACCCGTAAGCCGGTGCCGGTTGCGGCGGCAGGTAGCAGCCGCCTAACGGCACGAGCAGAGCCGCCAGCACGAAACCATGGCGCATGTTCGGGAATCCCGTATCAGTTGGTTCAGAGAGAACAGCCCGCCGCCGCGGGGGTTTTAGCGGCTGCGCCGATTCAACCCGAGCCACGACCGTGAAGCGGTTGTAGCCATGGATTGTGGCCGCCAGACGGCATCCGCAGGGCGGCTTTGTTCAATCGACAATCCGGGCCACCACCGGCCGCGGTCCGCGCTACGCGATCTGCCCCTCGCGCGCCGCCCGCACCCGGACCGCACTGCCGCTGTAGGCAAGGACGGTCGCGACAAGCCCGCAGGCTCCGGCGAACGCCATCCACATGCCCGGCGCGGCGCGGTTGCCCGTGACTTCGATCAGCCAGGTCGAGACCATCGGGGTAAATCCGCCGAACAGGGCTGTCGCCAGCGCATAGGCCAGCGAGAACCCGGCGGTGCGGACGTCGGCCGGCACGATCTCGGTCAGCGCCACCACCATCGCGCCGTTGTAGCTGCCATACAGGAACGACAGCCATAGCAGCACCATCAGCATGTTCGGGAATGTCGGCGTGGCCACCAGCCAGGCCAGCGCCGGATACGCCGTCAACAGCGTCAGGCCCGAGAACAGCAGCAGGATCGGCTTACGCCCGATGCGGTCGGACAGCGCGCCCATCACCGGCAGCCAGAAGAAGTTGGACAGGCCGACGCAGAACGTGACGATCAGGCTGTCGGTGGTCGTCAGCTTCAGCACGGTCTTGCCGAATGTCGGGGTGTAGACGGTGATCGCGTAGAACGACACCGTCGTCATCACCACCAGCATCATGCCGAGCAGCACGATCCGCCAGTTCTTGCCCATCGAGGCGAAGATCTCGGAGGTCGAGGGCCGGTGCTTGCGCGCCAGGAAAACCTCCGTCTCCTCCAGGGAGCGCCGAATGTAGAACAGGAACGGCACGATGGCGCAGCCGATGAAGAACGGAATGCGCCAGCCCCAGTCGCCGATTTGCGGCGGGGACAGAATGGTGCTGAGCAGGTAGCCGATGACCGCGGCGACCATAATCGCGACCTGCTGGCTGGCCGATTGCCAGGCGACGTAGAAGCCCTTGTTGCCGGGTGTGGCCATCTCCGACAGGTAGACCGACACGCCGCCGAGTTCGACCCCCGCCGAGAACCCCTGCAGCAGGCGCCCGATCAGCACCAGGATCGGCGCCGCCAGGCCGATGGTTTCATAGCCGGGGACGAAGGCGATCAGGATGGTGCCGCTGGCCATGATCGTCAGCGTCAGGATCAGGCCCTTGCGGCGGCCGATCTGGTCGATATAGGCGCCGAGGAGGATGGCGCCGAGGGGACGCATCAGGAAGCCGGCGCCGAAGGTCATAAACGTCAGCATCAGGCTGGCGAACTCGCTGCCTGTCGGAAAGAACGCCTTGGAGATGTAGGTGGCGTAGAAGCCGAACAGGAAGAAGTCGAACATTTCCAGGAAGTTGCCGCTGACGACGCGGAGCACGGTGACGATGCCGGAGCTTTTCGCCCGGGCGGGTAGGCTGGCGGACATCGTGAGTTCTCCCTGACAGGCGGCCAAGCAGCAACCTTAGAACCGTTCCCGGTCGTTGCAAACGCACGATCCGGAGGCTTTTGCCGGCTGGTTGCTTCAGCCCGGAATACGCACCGGCATCGAGCGGATCCCGCGGATGAAGTTGGAGTATAGTCGAGTCGGTTCGCCGGCGACCTCGATGGCCGGGAAGCGGGTCAGGATCTCCTGCCATAGTATCTTCAGTTGCAGTTCCGCCAGGCGGTTACCGACGCAGCGGTGGATGCCGAACCCGAAAGACAAATGCCGGCGAGGCCGGGGGCGGTCGATGATGAAGCTGTTCGGGTTTTCGATCGCGTCCTCGTCGCGGTTGCCGGAGATATACCACAGCACGATTTTCTCCCCGGCCTTGATCTGCTTGCCGCCGAGTTCGGTGTCCCGCGTGGTGGTGCGGCGCATATGGATCACCGGGGTCTGCCAACGGATGATCTCCGACACCGCGCTGTCCACCAGTCCGGGGTTCGCCTGCAATTTGCGGTACTCGTTCGGGAACCGGTTCAGCGCCAGCAGCCCGCCGGTCATGGAGTTGCGCGTGGTGTCGTTGCCGCCGACGATCAGCAAGGCGAGGTTGCCCATGAACTCCTTCAGCGGCATGTCGCGCGTCGCGTCGCCATGCGCCAGCATCGACAGCAGGTCGAATTTCGGCGGCTGGTCGCGGCGTTCTTTGAACAGGGCGCTGAGGGTGGCGGCCATCTGCTTCAGTTCCTCGAACCGTTCTTCCTCGGAATGAACCGGTGAGGCCGGATCGCGCACATTGCAGATCGCGACGTCGGACCACCAGGTCAGCTTGGTGCGCTCCTCGAACGGAAAGTCGAACAGCGTGGCCAGCATCATCGTGGTCAGCCTGATCGAGACATGCTCGACCCAGTCGAAGGTTTCGTTGCGGGGCAGCGCGTCCAGCACCAGCCGGGTGCGCTCGCGGATCAGCGATTCCATGTTCGCGAGGTTGGCGGGTGCGACGATCGGGCTGGCGACGTTGCGCTGCTCGTCGTGCTTCGGCGGGTCCATGCGGATGAAGCTGGGGCGTTGGAGATCCTTCGGCTGGTCCTCGATCTGGATGCCGCCGCGTTCGCTGGAGAAGATCTCATGATGCACCTCGCAGTGCATGATGTCCTGGTATTTCGACACCGCCCAGTACGGGCCGTACAGGCTGTCGGGCACGTAGTTTATCGGCGCTTCCCGGCGCAGCCGTTCGAAATACGGATACCAGGTGTCGTTCTGATACAGCGCCGGGTCGGAGACGTCGAAATTATCCAATGGCAGGCTGTAGGCGGGGCTGGACGGATCGACCTGCACGGGCGCGTTCATCGCTGTTCCTCCCTTTTGTGGATGAGGGCAGCACGAGGTGCGGGGCGGGTCAACATTCGCCCGTCGTGGCGGGTATGAGGGGCAAGCAAGTTGTAACACGGATTTCCTCGGATTAAGCGCACGGATGACACCGACGCGCTCCCGGCCGCGGCGCCTCGCCCGAGCGGCGCCGCGGCCGAATCACTCAACAGCAGCCGCGCAACCGCCCCTTACTGACCGCGTAACGAGCCTCCTGGCGTTCGCGGAAGAACGCCTCGTAGCTCATGATCTCCTTGCCCGGATGCATCGCCTCCCGATGCGCCACGTAAGTCTTGTAGTCCGGCACGCCGACCATCAGGCGAGCCGTTTCGGCGACCCGCTCGCAGACGAGTTTGAATCTAGTCATCGCCCGCCCCCCGGACCGCACCATCAATCTCCACCGCCGACACGCGCGGTTCCTCCAGCGCGCGCAGGCAGGCGCTGCCGCCGAACCAGACCATCAGCAGGACGATGGTGGCGAACACGCCGGCCAGGCTGGCATCGACATAGTCGTTGAAGACGACGCGGCTCATTTCGGCCAGGCTCTTGGCGGGGGCAAGCACCTTGCCGGCGTCGATCGCCTCGCTGAAGCGCTGGGCGTGGGCGAGGAAGCCGATGGTGGGGTTCGGGCTGAGCACTTTCTGCGTGCCGGCGGTGACGGTGCAGACCACCAGCCACACGGTCGGGATCAGCGTAACCCAGGCGTAGCGGTGCCGTTTCATTTTGAACAAAACAGTCGTGCAGAAGATCAGCGCGATCGCCGCCAGCATCTGGTTGGCGGTGCCGAACAGCGGCCACAGCGTCCAGATCCCGCCCAGCGGGTCGATGACGCCCTGATACAGGAAATAACCCCACAGCAGGCAGGCCAGCGCGGAGCCAATCAGGTTGTTGGCCCAGGATTCCGTCGCCCGGAACGCCGGCACGACGTTGCCGGCGAGGTCCTGGATCATGAAGCGGCAAACCCGCGTGCCGGCATCGACGGTGGTCAGGATGAACAGCGCCTCGAACAGGATAGCGAAGTGGTACCACAGCCCCATCAGCCATTTGCCACCGAAAAGCCCGGACAGGATGCTCGCCATGCCGACGGCCAGCGTCGGCGCGCCGCCGGTGCGCGACAGGATCGTCGTCTCGCCGACGTCATGCGCGATCTGGGTCAGCATGTCTGGAGTGACGGTGAAGCCCCAGTTGCTGATCACCTCGGCGGCGTGGGCGGGGTCGGTGCCGATGATGCCGGCGGCGCTGTTCATCGCGAAGTAGACGCCGGGATGGATCGACGACGCCGCGATCAATGCGATGATCGCGACGAACGACTCCATCAGCATCGCGCCATAGCCGATGAAGCAAAGCTGGCTCTCGTTCTCGATCATCTTCGGCGTGGTGCCGGAGGCGATCAGTGCATGCCAGCCGGAGACTGCGCCGCAGGCGATGGTGATGAACAGGAACGGGAAGACGCTGCCGGCCCAGACCGGTCCGCTGCCGTCGATGAAGCGCGTGACCGATGGCATTTGCAGATACGGCTGCACGACGACGATGCCGATGGCCAGCAAGGTGATGGTGCCGATCTTGAGGAAGGTGGACAGGTAGTCGCGCGGCGCCAGCAGCAGCCATATCGGCAACACGGAGGCGACGAAGCCGTAGCCGATGACGATCAGCGCCAGTGTCGGCGCGGTCAGGTTGAAGAACGAACCCCAGACCGGGTCCGCCGCGACGTACTGGCCGCCGATGAGGGAGGCCAATAGCAACACGACGCCGATAGCGGACATCTCGGCGATGCGGCCGGGGCGGATGAAGCGGCTGTAGACTCCCATCAAAAGGGCGATCGGGATGGTGCAGGCCACGGTGAACGTGCCCCACGGGCTGCCCTTCAGCGCCATCACCACGACCAGCGCCAGCACCGACAGCACGATGATGCAGATCAGCAGGATGCCGATCCCGGCGATCGCGCCGGGGATGGGGCCAAGCTCGCCGCGGATCATGTCGCCGAGGGAGCGGCCGTCGCGGCGGGTGGACAGGAACAGCACGGTGAGGTCCTGCACCGCGCCGGCGAACACCACGCCCGCCAGGATCCACAGCGTGCCGGGCAGGTAGCCCATCTGCACCGCCAGCACCGGCCCGACCAGCGGCCCCGCCCCGGCGATCGCCGCAAAATGGTGGCCGAACAGCACGTATTTGTTGGTCGGCACGTAATCCAGGCCGTCATTGTGGCGGTAGGCCGGTGTCGGCCGCGCCGGGTCGATGCGGAACACCTTGTTGGCAATGAACAGCCCGTAGAACCGGTAGGCGATGACGTAGATGCAGACCGCTGCAACCACCAGCCAGGCGGCGTTGACCGGTTCGCCGCGGGCCAGGGCGACGATGCCAAAGGATACCGTGCCCAAAATGGTGACGGCAGGCCAGATAAGCCGGTTGGTTAAAGTCATAGTTTCCTCCGCGACGGTTCCGGAAGTTATCGCATTGATTGGCTCCGGCGAATAGCCTAAGCACATGTTCCTTTTGACTGACCCATAGTGCAGTGATGGATGAAACCGAACATCTGAAAGCCGCCGCGGTTGCAGCACGTGCCGCGAGCCGAGTCCTGGCGCGCAGTTCCGCCGAGACCCGCAATACGGCGTTGCGTGCGATGGCCGACGCATTGCGGCTCGGCCTGCGCGACATCCTGGCCGCCAACGCCGCCGATGTCGCAGCGTATCAGGGGACCGCTTCATTCCTCGACCGCCTGACCCTGACGGAAGCGCGGGTCGAGGCGATGGCGCGCGGGCTGGAGGATATCGCCGCGCTGCCGGACCCGCTGGCGCGGACCTTGGCGGACTGGACGCGGCCGAACGGGCTGCGCATCCGGCGCATCGCCTCACCCATCGGCGTCATTGGCATGATCTATGAAAGCCGCCCGAATGTTGGCGCGGACGCCGCCGGGCTGTGCCTGAAATCGGGCAATGCGGTGATCCTGCGCGGCGGCTCGGACAGCACAAACAGCGCCCGGGCGATCCATCTGGCGCTGCGCGCGGGCCTGCTGGCGGCCGGGCTGCCGGAAGCGTGCATCCAGGTCGCGCCGAACGCCGACAGGGCTTTCGTGGCGGCGATGCTGGCCGGGGCAGGGCTGCTGGACCTGATCATTCCCCGCGGCGGCAAGTCGCTGGTGGAGCGGGTGCAGCGCGAGGCCCGGGTGCCGGTGCTGGCGCATGCCGAGGGGCTGAACCACACCTACGTCCACGACGCCGCGGACCCGGCGATGGCGCGCGCGATCCTGGCGAACGCCAAGATGCGGCGCACCGGGATCTGCGGCGCGACGGAGACCCTGCTGATCGACCGAAGCATAGCCGCGTCGCTGCTGCCGCTGCTGGTGGCGGACCTGCGGGCGCTGGGGTGCTCTTTCCGGGCCGACGCGGCGGCGCGCGACATCGTGCCGGACCTGCCGGCGGCGAGCGCGGAAGATTTCGATACCGAGTGGCTGGACGCGGTGCTGTCCGTCGCCGTGGTGGACGGCGTGGACGCCGCCCTGGCGCATATCGCAGCGCATGGCAGCGAGCATACCGAGGCGATCGTCACCGAGGACGCCGCGGCCGCTGACCGCTTCCTGCGCGGCGTGGACAGTGCGGTGGCGCTGTGGAACGCCTCCACCCAGTTCTGCGACGGCGGCGAATTCGGTTTCGGCGCCGAGATCGGCATTGCCACCGGCCGCATCCATGCACGCGGCCCGGTCGGGCTGGAGCAACTGACGACCTACCGCTACGTCGTTGTCGGCTCGGGCCAGGTGCGTCCCTGAGCACGCGCGACCCGATCCCGCGGTTCGGGGACCGCCGGCGGATCCGGGTCGGGTTGCTGGGGGGATCGTTCAATCCGGCGCACGACGGGCACCGCCACGTCGCGCTGCTGGCCGCGCGCTGCCTGCGGCTGGATCAGGTCTGGCTGCTGGTGTCGCCCGGCAATCCGTTGAAGCCGCGCGACGGGATGGCGCCGTTCGCGGCGCGGCTGGCGGGGGCGCGGCGGATCGCCGACGGGCGGCGGGTGGTGGCGAGCGGGATCGAGTCGGTGCTGGGCACGCGGTTCACGCTGGATACGCTGCGATTGCTGCGGCGGCTGTTCCCGCGGGTGCAGTTCGTCTGGATCATGGGCGCGGACATCCTGGCGGAGATGCCGCGCTGGCGGCGGTGGACGGAAATCGCCCGGCTGATGCCGTTCGCGGTGCTGCCGCGGCCGGATTATAATCGCCGGGCGCTTGCGGGGAAGGCGGCGTATCGGCTACGGGCAGGGCGCCGGTTGGCGCGGGAGGCGAGCCTGCTGCCCGGTGCCGCTCCGGGCTGGGTGTTCCTGCCGGTGCGGCAGACTGCCGCCTCCGCCACCGCGATCCGCAATGCCGCCAAAGGAACTGTGTTATAACCAAGCCGCCGACACTGTCATCGTCCCCCGCCAGGCACAAGCCGGCGCCGCGCAAGAAGGCTGTCAAGCCGGCCTTGGCCGATGCCGCGGTGGCGCATGGCACTCCGCGCAAGAAGACGATTGCCGCCGGGCCGAAGCGGGCCGCGGGGGCGCGCGTCAAGAAGGTCAAGACCGAGTCTTCGGAACTCGATCGTCTGCAGGCGGTGATCGTCGGGAGTCTGGAGGATGACAAGGCGGAGAACGTGGTCGCGATGGACCTGGCCGGGAAGGCGATGTTCTGCGACCGGATGGTGATCGCCTCGGGGCTGGCGGACCGCCAGATCAGCGCGATGGCGGAGCATCTGAGCGAGAAGCTGAAGGACGCCGGGCTGAAGCGGGTGCAGATCGAGGGCAAGGGCGGCTCGGACTGGGTGCTGATCGATGCGGGTGACATCGTGGTGCATCTGTTCAAGCCGGAGGCCCGGACGATGTATGCGCTGGAGAAGATGTGGGGGGTGGATCTGGACGAGGCGGTTTGAGGTTTCAAAGTCAGTCCTATGAAGCCGGACATCCAATTGCAGCAAATGAGCGTCCTCCTGCAAGGATCAGGGGATCGGAACCGAACCACGCAAGGACAACAATTATTGCTATACCCGACTGTTGCAAACCAAGAAGGTATGGCGTATTCGCGGGGTGCATTTGACTATTGGTGCGCCCGTCAGTTCGACGAAAGCCTGTGCCATGGAACTTCGGCAGTTCGGCTCGATTGAGATCGATGGAAAGGCGGCGGATGCAATGTTCTGCATGGATGCAGATCGTCTGCTGGAAGCTACGATCCATTGGTGGGGAAAGGAGATTGCACCAAAGGCCGTTACGGTTAGCTTGAACCGAACCCTTGACCCCCTCGTGGTTCATCGATGCAACCCCGTCGGTAGCCTAATCCAACCAAAGCTCTCCGACGAAGAAATACAGTCTATCAAAGTCTATCGTGCCGTCCTTTATCAGAATGGTACGGGACTCAAAGGCGAATGGGCCGATACCTCAGGAAGAAAAGGTTGTATTGTATTTGCTCTCAAGCTGGGAAATACTCAGGGTTAAGCCTCAGCTCTGCGCGAACTGGAAGGAGTTCAAGGAATGGGCAAACCGTAGCCGACTAGAACATGACGCTGAGCAATTCAGGGGTCATGGAAGCGATCGATTTAAGTTAAAGACCACTCTACACCGTGCGCAGAGGCATCGTCTGGAGAGGTATTGTTCCGAAATGTTGGCGGCCGGAAAAACGCTAGACTCTATGCACAGCAAGGCCAATTCCTGGTGACTAATGTTGCCGACGTCGAAAGTCTCATTGCTGAGATTGATTCAAACCTTGGCCTTCACCGCTTCGCGCCGCCATGATCTCGATCCCGATCCTCCCGGATCAGATCAACGCTGTCGGTCTTCTGCAGCGGTGTCCGCGCCCGCAGCCGAGCGGCGGACTCGGCGAAGCTTTCCGTCTCCGGACCGAGAGCCTGCTCCAGGATGATCCGATGCTTGGCCTCCGCGGACCGTCCGGTCCTGGCGGCGCGCTGCTTGAGCGTCTGGATCAGCCGGTCATCCAAACCCCGAACGATCAGTTGGCCCACCGGCCCCTCCGGCAAGGATATCACCATTTGATATCAAACGATCCGGCTTGCAATCCGCTCACAGGACTGAAGGAGTCTCCCGCTTTGACTTCCCCATCCACCCCGCCGAAAACCCCGATACAACAAGACGGGAGACCGAAATGTCCAACCAACCCGCCACCGGCCACCCGATCGCGAGGATCGGCTTCATCGGCCTGGGCGTAATGGGCGAACCCATGTGCGGCCACCTCGCGCGCCGCTGCGGCCTGCCGGTGCTCGCCTATGATCTCCGCGCCGATCCGCTCGACCGTCTCGCCGCGCACGGTGTCAAACCCGCCTCCATCGCGCAGATCGCGGCTGACTGCGATCTCATCCTGCTGTCCCTGCCCGACGGCAAGGCGGTCGATGCCGTCGTCTCCCAACTCGAGCCGCATCTGCGCCCCGGACAGTGCCTCGTCGACACCGGCACGTCCTCCGTGAACCTCACCCGCCGCATCGGCCACCGCCTGGCCGCCAACGGCATCCACTACGCCGACGCACCCGTCGCCCGCACCCGCGAAGCCGCCGCAAGCGGCAAACTCAGCATCATGGTCGGCGCCACCGAGGCAACCTTCGCCCGCATCCGGCCAATTCTGGAGACCATGGGCACCGACGTCACCCATTGCGGCCCCGTCGGCTGCGGCCAGGTGGTGAAAATCCTCAACAACATGCTGGTGTTCCAGCACTGCGGCGCGCTGGCCGAGGCCATCGCCATCGGCCGCCGCAACGGCGTCCCCCCGGACATCCTGCTGCCGACACTGGCCATGGGTTCCGGCGACAGCTTCGTGCTGCGCAACCACGGCATGAAGGCGATGCTGCCGGGCAGGTTCCCCGAACGCGCCTTCTCCACCCGCTACGCCATGAAGGATCTGTCCTACGCGCTGGAGATGGCCGAAGCCGCCGGCCTCGACCTGCCGGCGGCGAAGCTGACGATGCAGCGGTTGCAGCAGGCGGAGGCGGCGGGGTACGGCGACCAATACCATCCGGTGGTGCTGAAGGTGATAGATCCGTCCACATAATGGTTCCCGCCCGCGGGACGTGCTCCTGGAAACGTGATGCGCCGGTTTCCGCAAGAATGACTATCAGTCCCCGGGTTCCGGCCGCGAGAGCGATCGGAATGAATACGCGGACTCCGTTTCCGGTCCTACGGATTCCGCTTCCACTCGAAGGAGGAATATTGAATGAGAAACGTATTTCGTTGCGCGTTGCCGCTGGCGGCGCTGGCCTGTTTCGCGGGCGCTCCGGCAGCGAACGCCGATGTCGTCCGCGTCGCCACCGTGGTGGCGGAAAACCAGGCTGATTTCGACAATAATGCCGCTTTGGTCCCGACCTTCGTGGCGCTGCTGAAAAAGGCCCCCGTGGTCAAGGCGTCATACTCCGGCACCGACGCGGGCAAACTGACGATCGTCACCACCTCCGTATGGGGCGCGGAAAGCGACATCAAGTCGGTCACCGATACCGCCGAGTGGAAAGCCGCGGCCGGCAAGCTGAAATACAAGACCTACACCGCCGAGGTTCTCCAGGTCGTTCCTTAAGCGGCTCGGTGGCGGGGGAGCCGGGGGGGGATCAGAAACTGCCCCGGTCCGGCGGCACGGTTATGCACGCCATCCCCCGCCCGCTGAGGCGCGCGCAGGCATCCGCCGCGGCAGTCTGCGACAGCCCGAACAGGCGCGCGCGGAACGCCACCCGGGTGCCGAACGGCGTTGTCGCCGGCATCTCGATCTTCGCCGTCCGCAACAGATCGGGCGCCGCCGAGCGCGCACTCTCGGCGGCGCTTTCCGCGGTCGAGAGGTTGGCAAAGGCGCCGACCTGAATCGCCCAGCGGCCGGGAGGCGGCCCGGGGTCGTAGGAGGCGCGTTGCGCCCGCGTCTCCTGCAGCGGTCTCGCATAGCCGATCGGCGGCGGCAGCGCTTGCGCTAAGACCGGCGCCGGCTGCGCGGCGACCACGGGCGGGCGCGGCGGCAGGCAAGGCCGCGACGGATCGAAGGCGCCATCCGGATCGCAGCCAGCCGAACTGAACGACGGCACCGTCGCCGTTGCTGCAACAGCCGGCTTGCACGGCCGCGACGGATCGAACGCCGCATCCGCATCGCAGCCCGCGGCACTGTAGACCGGCGCCGCTACGGCAACGACCGCCGCCTGCCGCACCGGCTGGCACGGCCGCGACGGATCGTATGCCGCATCCGCATCGCAGCCGGCGGAACTGTAGACCGGTGCCGCCACTGCAACGACCGTGGCCTGCCGCACCGGCTGGCACGGTCGCGACGGGTCGAACGCCGCATCCGTATCGCAGCCCGACCGGGTCGGCCGCGATGCAAACCGCGACCCTGCGTAAACCGCCAGCGGCCCGGACATCGGCGTGCCCGGCCCGAGTTGCGGCGCAATCGCCGCGACGTAGTTCACCGTCTCCTCCGGCAGCGGCGTGCCGTTGTTCAGGTAGCGATCCAGCCGGTTCGGTCCCGCATTGTACGCCGCCAGGAACCCCGGCGCGCCGAACCGGTCGTACATCTCCCGCAGATAGGCGGTGCCGGCCAGAATGTTGTTATGCGGATCGAACGGATCGTCACCCAGGCTGTAGCGATATCGCAGCCCGTCATAGGTGTCCGGCATCACCTGCATCAGCCCCATCGCGCCGGCCCAGGAGATTACGTCTTCCTGTCCGCCGGATTCCTGGCGCATGACGCGGCGTATCCACAATTCCGGAACCCCGAAGCGGCCGGAGGCTTCGTGGATATACGGCCCCCAGGGATCGCTCGGCGGTCCCGGCGGCGGGTAATAGCGGGTCGGGTCGTACTGGCGATGCGCCGCGTGATGAGCCGGGCGGCTGCCGCAGGCGGCGAGGGCGGTCAAAAGTGCGACGCACGCGATGCGGCGCGGCCAGGGAGACTTGGTGAAAGCGGCGCAGCGACTCATGAAAGGGGTTCCGGCCCGACACGTGTGAGCCGTTGTTACCACAGAGTCTGAGCGAAGCGGTGGAAATCTTTGGAGTTGCCGGGTTTGCCGTCAGGCTGTCCGGCTCTCGCGCTGTTTCGCTCCGGCCGGAATGTCGCGGAACAGCGCGCGGCCCAGGGCTGTCCGCAAGATCTTCGCCGCATCCTGCCCGGGGGTGCGCCCGCGCCAGGCGATAAAGCCATCCGGCCGTATCAGCAGCGCGCCATCCCGGCCGAGTCCGGTCCGCGCCAGAAAGTCCGGCACGTCGCCGGCGAAATCGGCCCCCGCACGATAGGCGGCCATTTCAATTCCGCACTGCGCGGCTACGGTCGCCGCCGCGTCCGCCCAGTCCGCGCCATCCGGGCCGGCGAGCAGGCAGAAGCCGGCGCCGGCGAGATCGAGGGTCGAGATCACCCGATCCCCGACAGTGACCACGGCATGTGGCAGGCGCGTGCCGGGCCGTCCGCTCGGCTGCCGCGGGTCCTCCGCCAGCCGATGATCCTCCGGCGCGTCGTCGAGAATGGCGAACGAGCGATAGCGGTAGCCCATGGCGGCTTCCAGGTAACTCGCATCCATCCCGCCCGCCTGCGGGGCACCGCGTTGCCGCACGCGGTCGAGGTAGACGGTCGTCTGGCGATCGACGGTGCGCTCGGCGACGGGATGGCGCTCGATGGCGTAGGTGTCGAGCAAGCCCGGACCTGCCTGGTCCTTCAGCACAAAGGCCAGCTTCCAGGCGATGTCGGCGGCATCCTGGATCGCCGTCTGGCCGCCCAGTCCGCCGTTGGGCGGCATGGTATGGGCGGCGTCGCCAACCAAAAAGACCCGCCCCTCCGCCATGCGATCGGCCATCTGCGAGGAGCGCTGCCAGGGCATGACCTCGCGCACCTCGACCTCCAGTTCCGCGACGCCGAGCGCCGCCCGGACCAGCCCCGCCGTCCGTTCCGGCGGGAAATCGAAGGTGGTTTCAAGCGCCGGATCGTATTCGACCGCGACCTGGCCGACATTCGGATCATCCGTGCTGACGAAGATGCCGGAGAACGCCGGGCCCTGGATCTGGTAATGCACGAAGCCGCGGCCCCGAAGCACCGCACCGAGGTCCGCCTCGAACAGGATCGACATGTTGTGCGACATAGTACCATGCCCGTGCACGCCGATACCGAGCCGGTGCCGCACCGGACTGCGATTGCCGTCGGCGGCGATCAGGTAATCGGCGACGATGGCCGCCTGCTTGCCGGTGTCGATATCGCGCAGCAGGGCGTGGACGCCCCGCTCATCGTCGGCGAAGTCCACCAGTTCCGTAGCGAAACAGATCTCCGCGCCATAGTCCCGGGCGTACCGCAGCAGGATCGGCTCGATCCGGTCCTGGCCCGCGGTGCAGATCGCGGCCGGGGACAGGGCGTGCGGGTCGATGTAGCCGGGCGTCACCATGCGGTGGAACTCCCGCCCGGTAACGCTTTCGGCCACGACCAGGGTAAAATTCTCGGTGCCGGGCCGACCGGCCGCGGCGAGTTCGGCTTCCAGGCCGGGGATGGCGCGAAGCAGCTCCAGGCTGCGCAGATTGACGCCCCGCGCGCGCGGATGGCTCGACGTCGAGGCGCGGCGCTCGACCAGCAGGCAGGCAACCCCGCGCCACGCGAGCAGCAACGCCGCGCTGAGTCCGGCCAGGCCACCGCCGACGATCAGGACAGGAACGCGTTGGTTCTTGATCTGCAAGGTCATGACGATGGCTCCGTGGCGGAGGACGGCAGCGTATGTTCAATGCGATCATACGTCCGATTGCAAGCCGCGGGTCAAAAACATTATCCGAAACGGATGCGTATCCGGTCAGGCAGCCCGTGAGCGTTCCCGCCGGCATGGTGCATGAAGGGCGCACCATCCACGCCTTGCGGAGCCGGTTCATCGCGTTCCGGAGGGTCGCTGTCACCGTGGCCTGGTATTACCACCCGAACGGCCGCCCGGGACTTTCGTTGCCGGCGTTTGTCCTGTAAATGCCTTGAGGGGACGTTCGCCATGGAAATGCATTTTACTACGATACTGCAAGATACTGCCAGGGTCGTGCTCGCCGGCCGTCTCGACACCGCCGGTTCGGCGGCGATCGACCTGCCGTTCAGCGCGGCGGCCGGTTCACATCGGCATATCCTTGTCGATATGTCCGCGGTGACGTTCGTCGCCTCCATCGGCGTCCGCACCCTCGTGCTGGGTGCCAAGACCGTCCAGCGCCGCGGCGGCAAGTTGCTGCTGATCAACCCGCGGCCGGAGGTCGAGCAGGTGCTGCAAACCATCGGCGTCGCCGATATGCTGCCCATCGTGCACGGTGAGGCGGAGGCCATCGCCGCATTGGGCGGCTAGGACCGCCGTGGCGCGCCTGACCTTGAGGCATGACAGGGCGGAGATGGTTCGGCTCTCGGCATGGCTCGACGAGCAGGAGCACCGGATGGCGATTCCCGCCAAGGTTGCGTTCGCGGTGCGTCAATGCCTGGAGGAGGCGGTGGTCAACCTGATCGACCACACCCCACCGGCGGGCGGCGAGGCGATCGCCGTCGAACTCGGCTGGCAGGCTGATTCGCTGGTCGCCACGGTCGAAGACCCCGGGCCGCCATTCGATCCGCGCGCGGTGCCGCCGCCGATACAGCCAACCAGCCTGGAGAGCGCGGTTCCGGGCGGCTGGGGCGTCCACCTGATCCGCACCTTCGCCAGCGATGTCGGCTATGAAACCACTGCCGGGCGCAACCGCCTGACGCTGAGGTTCGTGCGTCCCGCCGCCGGGGCCGATACTACGCCGGGACAGGGCTGATTGGTTGGTCTCAGTTCATCCGCTCGCGGCGTACGGCATGCGCGAGGACGATCCGCTCCAGCTCCAGCGCTGCATCCGAGGCGACTTTGGATTCACTGCGTGAGAGGCCATGTCCAACCGGCTGGAAAGCCTCCGGTCCGCCGAAAACCCGCAACCAGAGGCGGGTCAGGGCGATCTGAAACGCGAACAGGCTGAACATTTGATGCATCTCCCGCAAAAGCCGCGCAGTAAAACAACGCCGACCGATATCAGAACGAATTGCCGCCCGGAAACGCTATCGTTCCAGCCATCAGTCAACCGGCCAGGCCGGCGCCGAAATGTCGGTGAGCACGGCACGCTGTTTCGGCAGCAGGCTGTCGAGCGCCTCCGCCATGGAAGCAAAACTTTGCTTTCGTCCGGGCAAAGGCTGAACCACGATCTCGATGAGATTGCGCCACAGGATCAAACGCGGCGCCGGACCCGCCCCGGTGTGGAGTTCGATCACCTCCTCGTATTCTTCGTCTTCGGCGCCGTGATCGAGGCGAATGGCGATCCCCGCCTCCTGGCCCGCAGCCCAGCTTTGGGCCAAAACCAGATCGGCAATCTCGAAGGCTATGCCTTTCGGCAGACGGCGCCTGCCGGCCGTCCCGTCCCGTTCGGTCATATGGCGCATAATCCCCACCAGATTGCGATAAGTAAAATGGCAAACATCAGCGTAGCACAGCAGCGGCCGATTTCTGTCGTTTTGGCCCTGTAGGCAGACCGTGTCGGGGTTGTATTGCGCATCGGGCACCACACCATGAGAGCAATCCAAGTTCCCGGTCCAAAGAATGGCTGCGAGAGGCGGAACCTCCCACAGCCCAAAGTCTGGAAGGGAACGCCTCCTGTTTAGCTCACGGACTTGTTAACATCAATCGGAAATTCACGAGTTCGCGATCACGCTTTTGCCGCGATGTCAAAATGTTCCAAATGTACTCTATTTCGCGTCATGTCCGATTGCGACGCTTTGGCGGCAAAGTTGTCAGCCCGCGGCGCGAGCAACTCCTTTTGTGGCAGGCAGAAACTCAACTTTACGCGCATTCACGACTTTCCGTGCGGTGGTCGTTGCCCGGCCGGACAGCGGCCCTGCGCATGGCTGATTTTCAGCAGGACAGCCGCGATGTCGTCTGATTGCACGCCGCCGGCTTCGAACGCCCGCACATCCGCCAGCAGACGCCGCAAATCGCCGCCCATCGCCTCCGCCACCCGGTCTTCACCGAACTGCGCCTCGGACGGGTCCATCGCCTCGGTGATACCGTCTGTAACAATCAGCACCTCGTCCCCCGGACTCAGCGTCACCGAGGCGGATCGGTAGACAGCGTCTTCGCTCAGGCCGAGCGGCAGGCCGCCGGCGGCGCCAAGCCGTTCGACCGCGCCGTCGAAGCGGCGCAGGAACGGCGGCACGTGGCCCGCCCGCGTGTAGGTCAGCCGGTTCGCCGTCCCATCGAATGCGGCGATCAGCAGGGTGACGAACATGCAGCTAGCGTTGCTCGCCGACAGCGTGCGGTTCACCAGCCGCGCCGCGTTTTCCGGCGCGCGGAACAGCGACGACGCATCCGGCCGGTTGATGATGCCCCGGAACAGCGCATGCGTCCTTGCCATCATCAGCGCCGCCCCGGCGCCCTTGTCGGAGACATCGCCCAGCAGCAGCACCAGCAGATCGTCGTCGATGAGGAAATGGTCCACCAGGTCGCCGCCGACTTCCTTGGCCGGCTCCAGCACGACATCGACCGTTACGGCGCGCCCGCCGACAACGCCCCGGAACGGCGGCGGCGCCAGGGCAAGCTGCAAGGTGCGCGCCTCGGCGAGTTCCAGATGTTTGCGCTCCAGTTCCCGCCGCGCCAGGTCGCGCGAGGCCTCCAGTTCCCGCTGGGTCTCGCGCAACGCCGCATTGACCGCCTCCAGCCGCCGGTTGAGCAGCACCTCTTTTTCCTGCAGCAAGGTCATATCGTAGGCTTTTTGCTGGATGCGGCGCGTCGCGTCGCGCTCGGCCGTAACGTCCAGCAGCAACAGCCAGACAGACCCTGCATCGCTATAAAAATGCAGATCCGCCGAGACACCGCCTGCCAGTTCCATGGTAGGAACGAAGTACCGCGGCTGCTCCAGCGGCAGCAGCCCTTCCAGGAAAAACGCCTGTTCCAGCACCGGCTCGCCCCGGCGCAACTCCGCCAGCCCGTAGCGATCGAGCCGGCCGCCGGCGCCGGTCAAAACCAGTCCGTTATCGATCTGCAACCACGCCACCGCCCGCTCGTCCACCATCAGGGCGCTCAGCCAGTGCGCCACGCTCGCGGGAAGAGCGGACACGGTCAGCGCAAGGTGCGGCTGGCCAGGTCGATGAAGGCATCCTCCACGCCCTCGCCGGTGCGTGCGCTGCTCGACCGCACCCACCAGCCGGCGTTACGCAAGCCGATCATATCGCCTTCAGTGATGGTCCATTGATCGGGCAGGTCGTTCTTGTTCAGCAGCAGCACGAAGGGCAGGGGGCCATAGTCGTTTTCGACGCGGCCGCGCAACGACAACGCCACGTCCAGCGTCGCCGGCCGCGTCCCGTCGGCCACCAGCACATAGCCCGCGGCGCCGCGCAGGTAGCTCAGGCGCAGCGCGTTGACGTCGTCCTCGCCGGCCAGGTCCCACAGGATCAGGTTCACCGTGCGGCCATCCAGGTCGACCGCCTTCTTGTCGATCTTGACGCCGACGGTGGTCAGATAGGCGTCGGAGAACACGCTGGAGACGTAGCGCCTGACCAGGCTGGTCTTGCCCACCGAAAAGGCGCCGAGCATGCAGATCTTCTTTTGCAACGTCGCAGTCATAGCTGTTCCTCGAGCTCGACGGTGAAGGAGACCCGGCGATTGGCCGAGCGCGCGGCTTCGGTGGGCTGGGCCAGAATCGGTTCCAGGTCGCCGGCGCCGCGCACCTGCAGCAGATCGGGATCGACGCCGCGCTTGCGCAGCAGGGCGCGCACCGCCTCGGCCCGCGCCAGGCTGAGCGAGAGGTTGAACGTGCCCTTGCCGAGCGCGTCGGAGTGTCCGGTGAGCATCACCCGCGCCACCACATGCAGGCTCGGCGCCAGGGTTTCCAGCGCCTTCAGGTCGTCCGCCAACTGATCCAGCAGCGCATCCTGCCCGGACGCCGGCAGCGGTTCGTTGTTGTCGAAGCGGATGGTGCGCGCCTGAATGTCGTCGCGCAGCTTGCCGATGGCGCCGTCGCTGACGGTCTTCACCGCGTCCAGGTCGAACACCGGCGCGCCGGACGGCAGAATGCGGGCTGCCATATGGGCGCGTTCGAGCCAGAGCGACGGTGCGGAGCCTTGCGCGACGATGCGGTCGCCTTCCACTACGAAGCGCACCGTCGGAGGTGGGGTCAAAGTCGCCTGCAGCCGCCGCAGGACGATCTGCGGGTCGAGCGCCTGGTACGGCGCCCAGCGGGCAATGACATGCGCCGGATCGATCCCCGCCTCGGTCAACGCCACCTCCGGGTCAAGCGCGAGCGGATCGCGCAAGCCGGCGATCATGAATTTGCCGAACCGTTGCCCGGTTTCGGTAACGACGATCCCCGGTTGCGCCCTCAGTCGCGCCACGTAATCATCCCATCGCCGATCGGCTTGGGCGTCGAGGTTGCGGATGGAGGCGAGGTCGAGGATGGGGGCGCCCGCCGGCAGCGTCCGGGCAATGGCGCGGGCGCGCTCCAGCCAGGCGGCGGGTGCGGCGCCTTCGGCCATGATGCGGTCGCCATCGATGCTGAGCCGCACGTCCGGCGGCGGATCAAGCGTCGCCGCCAGCCGTTTCAGGACGATCTGCGGATCGAGCGCCTGGTACGGCGCCCAGCGGGCAATGACGTTGGCCGGATCGATTTCCATCGCGCCGAGCGCCTGCTGCGGGTCCGCGGCGAGCGGGTCGCGCAGGCCGGTGAGGGTGAACTTGCCGTCGCGGCGCCCCGTCTCGGTGACGACGATGCCCGGCAGCGCGCGAAGCTGTGCCAGATAGTGGTCCCAGCGGCGATCCTCTTGCCAGCTTCGGGTGACCCGGGCGCTGACGAACAACAGCACCGCCACTGCTATCGGCAGGGCCAGCCAGGGGAAGCCGAAGCGGGTTTTTTGCGGCCTCGCCTGGCGCAGCGCCACGCATTCGGTCAGTTCGGCTTCGACATCGGCGAGGCTGGTGCCGTCGCCATCGAAGTCCTGCAGCGCCTGATGCCGCTCCTGGTGGATGCGCGACAGGGCGGCGTTGAGACTGTCGTGCAGTTCTTCCGGCGGCTTGCCGCGGATCACCGCGACCAGCGTGGCGATCGGTCCCGGCTCCGACCAGACCGTGAGTTCGCCCAGCCGCATCGTATCGATGCCCTGGTTTTCCGCGCCGCTGAAGGAATCGCGGACGAAATCCTGGATTGCCGTCAGCATGGAGGAGACGAGCTGCGGGTCCTGGCTGGCGGCGTTCTCGGCGGCGGCGTGGCAGATCAGCAGGCCCGTGTGGCGGTGAATCAAGAAGACGTGTTCTACCTGGTAGACCAGCGTGTGCTTGAGCACGACTTCGGCGAAGGACAGGCCCGTCCGCCAGGCTTCCCAGCGCCAGGCCAGGCCGCGCAGGGTCAGGCTGTGCTTCAGGGTTTCGTTCAACGACTGGAATGTCCGGTCGATCGTCTCGCCGATGGATTTGCGGATGGCCGGGACGATCAGCGGGTAGAGGATATTGACCAGGGTGTGCGGGTCGTTGCGGATGGAGGTCTGCGTCGCCTTCTCCAGCGACGGCGCCAGGACCTGGCCAAGCCGGGCATCCCCGGTGGCCTGCGCAAAGGCTGTCGGCAGGATGCGCCCGACGGCCGCGGCCAACTGCTCGGGGTCGTCCAGAATATTGCTGAGCCGGGCGAGCAGTTCGATCTCATGCCCCATCAGCAGTGTGCGTAATTGTTCTAGTCTAATATCTGTAGCGGGTGCGGCATCGGGTGTCCCGGCGAGCTCCGGCCGGACGTTGCGGGCGATGTCGAGCAGCAAGGCGGCGAGGGCCTTGCGGTCGAACCCGTTCTCGCCCGAGGGCGGCCTGAGCAGCCACTCGAGCGGTTCGGGCGAGGATGTGCTCACCGTCTCGGTTGTGTCAGGCGGCCGGCCATCCCCGGGCCGGGGCGGTCGCGCCGTTGCCGTTGGTTTTGACGGCGACATCCTGGTTCAGGCATCTGGCGACCTCCACGAACAGGCCGGCGAGGAGGTTGCGGTCGGTTTTGACGTTGCTGAGTTCGGCGAACATTTTCTCGAACGTCTGGTGGGTGTCGTCATGCTTGCGCTTGATTTCATCGCGCAGGGACTGGACTTCGCGGGTGACGCGATCGCCGATCTCGCGCTCGAAATTGGCGAGCTGGTCGGAGATGGCGCGGAGGCGCTTTTCCAGGTTTTCGTTCTGGTCTCTCAGTGTGCGCTCGATTCCCTTGTCGGCATCGACGCGTTGGTCTTTTTCTTCACGCAATTGAGCGGAGAGTGACTCGACCTGCTTCTTGGCGTTCGACTCAAACGCGCTGAGATTGCGCGCGGTGTCCGCCTCGACATCCTTGAAGCGCTGGGAGAACCGTTCCTCCAGCTTGGAGAAGCGGCGGTCGTAGTCCTGCATCTGGTTGCCGAACAGCAGGTCGCGGATTTTATCGACGCCGACGGCGGTTTCCGGTCCCTGGGCGGCGGCGGCGGCGAGCATGGCGTCCGCAGCGCCTGATGTTTCGGCGTTTGGCTTGGTTGGTGTGACGGCCACCGGCGCATCTCCTTCGATCAGATGATGTTTCGCTACCAGACAGTCTTCCTGGTCCCGGTTGCGACAGAGCCGAAATGTCCGTGCCGGAAGCGTGGCAGGGGAGCTTTCCCGGGTTCGCGATGATCAGCTTTGACGAAACGGGAAGAATTCTTACCTGTGGTGCCGGCTTGAGCCGTCGGGAACGGTCGCAATCATGCCTCAGTGCTGAAAGATTTATGCACGGGTTCTTGCGGGTGCGCAAGCCTGATCATGGCGATGTCTGCCGGATTTCGTTGCTATTATGGTTTTTTATTGGGCATTTAGTTTGCATTTTGTGTTATATTGCGGTTTATGTTATGGATTTGCATCTCTTTGAGAGAGTGCGGAACTCAGCTTCGTCCGCGCCGCCGCGCGATGCGGCGTAGGCGCTGATTTGGGGTTGGCAGGCGCGGACGTCGCCCCGTATGTGTCCTGGTCGGCCAAGCCCGGCCATGACGCCGGGCCGGCGACGGCGGAACGGGAGCCGCGGCGGCGGCATGGAGGCCTGGCTGCGGCACGGCGGCGGCCACCTTGGCCAGGCAGGCCTCGGTTCCGGCGTTTAACGTTGCCTCTGGCCGATACGGCGGTGCGACGTTAAAAGGGGCCGCCTTTGCCCGCCTGGCGGAATGGTAGACGCAGCGGACTTAAAATCCGCAGTTCGAAAGGACGTGCCGGTTCAAGTCCGGCGGTGGGCATAGGGTGCTACTGACGGGCCGGGACGACGATCGTGGTATTGCTGGCCGGTGCCCGCGGACTGCTGCTGCTGAACGACAGGCATCCGCTCAGGGCCAGCAACAACAGTGCGGCTAGCGACGTGAAACGCATGGTCAGTATCCTTCGGTCGGTGGGGTCAAGGCGGCATCGCGGCCGCGCTGGCAGCGGCCAGCCTAAACGGTTTCGTGATGCAAATGTTGCCATCACAGAAATGTGCTGCTGTCTGCTTTGGGACCGCGCGCCTGCGCTCACGCTATCGCGCGTGCCTGCAACCGGTCCCGGCCGGAGGACATTTGCCTTCGGCAACACACGCGTCACCCCATTCAAGGAGCCGGCGTCCATGAACCCCGCCATCCGCACCGCCACGGCGGCCACCGCTCTGACCACACTCCTGCTGGCCGCCGCGCCGGCACACGCGCAGACCGCGTGCAAAGGCGACGCCGGCGGCATCACGGTTTCGCCCGGCTTCTGCGCCACGGTGTTCGCCGACAAGCTCGGCCATGTCCGCCACCTGGCGGTTGCCCCGGACGGCACCGTCTACGCCAACACCTGGAGCGGCCGGTACTACCATAACGACACACCCCCGCCGGGCGGCATGCTGGTCGCGCTGAAGGACTCCAAGGGTGAGGGCCGGGCGGACCGGATCGTGCGCTTCGGACCGTCGCATGACCAGGAGGACGGCGGCGGCACCGGCATCGCGGTCTACAACAACCATGTCTACGCCGAGACCAACGACCGCATCGTCCGCTACGCGTTGCCGGCGGATGGGCTCGCGCCGGCTGAACAGCCGGAAACCGTGGTCTCCGGCCTGCCGCTCGGCGGCGACCATCCGATGCATCCGTTCGGCATCGGCCCGGACGGCAGCCTGTATGTCGATCTCGGCTCCGCCACCAATGCCTGCCAGAGCCAGAACCGCATCCCCGGCATCCCCGGCAACAAACCCTGCACGGAGCTGGAAACCCGCGGCGGCATATGGCGCTACGACGCCAACGCGCTGAACCAGCATTTTTCGCCGGCGGATCGCTTCGCCACCGGGCTGCGCAACGGCGAGGGTTTTTCGTTCGATTCAGCCGGGCGGCTGTTCGGCACCCAGCACGGCCGCGACCAGTTGTACGAGAACTGGCCGAAGCTGTACCAGCCGCTTCAGGGGCAGAACAACCCGGCCGAGGAACTGGTCGAACTGCGGCGCGGCGCCGATTTCGGCTGGCCGGAGTGCTATTTCGACTACGACCAAAAGAAGCTGGTGCTGGCTCCGGAATACGGCGGCGACGGCGGCCGGACGCAGGGCGTCTGCGCGGAGAAGCAGGCCCCTGTCGCCGCGTTCCCGGCGCATTGGGCGCCGAACGACGTGCTGATCTATGATGGCAGCCAGTTCCCGGCCTCTTACAAGGGCGGAGCGTTCCTGGCTTTCCATGGCTCGTGGAACCGCGCGCCCGGACCGCAGGGCGGTTACAACGTGGTGTTCCAGCCTTTGGCGGACGGCAAGGCCTCCGGGCCGTTCGTGATTTTCGCTGATGGGTTCGCCGGGGCGGACAAGCAGCCCGGCCGCGCCGCGCACCGCCCGACCGGCCTTGCCGCCGGACCCGATGGCGCGCTGTACATCGCCGACGACGCGGGCGGGCGGATCTGGCGGGTGACCTTCCAGGGCGACCGCAAGGACGCCGGCCTCGCCCCCGGCGCCCGGGTGGCGGCCGGCCAGCCGGCCGCCTCGGGCAATGCGATGCCGCCGGAGGGACTGCATCCCGACGCCGGGGGGGCGGCTTTGCCGGTACCGCCGGGCGGCTCGCCGGATCAGGTGGCGCTGGGCGATCGCATCTTCCACGGCCAGGTGGCGGGCGGAACCTGCACCGGGTGCCACGGGACCGACGGGAAGGGGTCGGATGTCGGGGCGAACCTGACCACCGGCCATTACCTCTGGAGCGATGGCAGCCCGCAGGGGATCGCGCAGACGATCCAGCGCGGGGTGCCGCAGCCGAAGGACCATACCGGGGCGATGCCGCCGATGGGCGGGGCGCAACTGTCGCAGGCCGATGTCGCCGCGGTGGCGGATTATGTGTGGGCGCTGGGGCACCGGGGCACGCAGACCAGCACGCGGTAGGCGGCACGGCCCGGTCGTGACACAGGTGGAAGGCCGCCGCGATAACCATGACGTCCAGCCACCAAATCCGTCCATCCAATCAAACCCCGCGTCATAGACGGTAATCGTCAAGTTCCACCGAATGTCGTGTTGACCCACCAATCGTCGGCGTATAATGCTCTCCCTGGCCGCACCAACGCGGCCCGGGTCGCCCACGCCAGATCGTGACCCGGCCACGCTCCAAGGAGACTCGCATGCCCGCGGTACGTTCTGTTGCCGAGATCAAGACCCAACTCTGGCAGGAACTGGCGCTGAAAGCCGAGCTGATCAATGAAGGCGTTGCGATCACGCAGGATGCGCTCGACCTGATCAAGCCCGGCGTCATCGCGCAGGAACAGGTGCACAGCCTGTTCGAAATGGATTTCGATACCCATGATTTCGAGCTGCCCTCCGGCTACGACCTGCCGAATGGGCTGTCCGTCGGGTTCCGCTGGAACAAGCGGTCCAACAACGTTATTACCGCCGACGGCAACCGCACTCTCCTGCTGCGCGACGGGCATGAGCATGGCGAGGTGAAATTCCACCCGCGACCGGGGTGGTATAGCCGCAAAACCTCCGACGGCCAGGACATGTCCACCGTCGGCGTGCTGTATCGCAACCGCGCGCTGTTCGTCGCCTACAGCAACGAGTGCTCCTACAAGGACAAGGGCGAGGACTGCCTGTTCTGCAACATCAACTCGACCAAGGACACCTACGGCGAGAAGCGCGGCATCTTCTGGAAGACCGCCGGGCAAATCGGCGAAGTCGCCGCCGCCGCGTATAAGGAAGGCCTGATCGACCACCTGACGATCAGCGGCGGCGTCATCCCGGAACGGCGCGAACTCGACTACTATCTGGATGTTGCCGAGGCGATCCAGGACCACACCGGGCTGGAGGATTTCAACGGCACCGCGGTTGTCGCCGCCCCGCTCGACCTGCGCCACCTCGACCGCTTCAAGGAGGCCGGCTACCGCACCACGGCGATGAATATCGAGCTGTGGGACAAGAACATGTACGACACGATCTGCCCCGGCAAGTCGCGCGGCGGCGGCGGCTGGGACCATTGGGTGAAGGCACTGAACTATGCCGTCGGCGTGTTCGGCCGCGGCAATGTGCGCTCCAACATGGTCGCCGGGATCGAGCCGAAGAAGAAGACGGTCGAAGGCATCCACATCATGACCGAGGCCGGCATCGTCGCCACCGCGACGATCTGGTGCCCCAACCCGGGATCGGAGCTGGAAGGCCATCGCGCGCCGGAATCCGGCTGGTATCTGGATCTCGCGCACACCATTGCGGGCGCGTGGCGGAAAGCCGGCTTCACCTGGCAGCAGGTGTGCGACTGCAACGCCTCGAACGACACGCTTCAGCACGACATCTGGCGCATCCAGGACGAGACCCTGCCGGTGTTCGCCACCGCCCGGACGCTGGTGTCCGAACCGGCGGAATGAGTCAGCAGGCCCGGGGGTTCGCTCTCCGGGCCGCCGTTCTTGAAGTAAGCACCGGGGGTCCAGTGACCGAACGCAGCGTCAAACACATCGCCATCTACGGCAAGGGCGGCATCGGCAAGTCCACCACCACGTCCAACATCTCCGCCGCGCTCGCCGAAGCCGGCCGCCGCGTCATCCAGGTCGGCTGCGACCCCAAGGCCGACTCGACCACCATCCTGCGCGGCGGCGAGGATCTGCCCACGGTGCTGGACACCTTGCGCGAGCAGGGCAAGGTCAGGCTGGAGGACATTTCCGCACTCGGCTTCGGCGGCGTGCTGTGCATCGAATCCGGCGGTCCGGTGCCGGGCGTCGGCTGCGCCGGCCGCGGCATCAGCACGGCGGTCGATCTGCTGCACGAGCTGGAGGTGTTCGAGCAGTTCCAGCCCGACGTGGTGCTGTACGACGTGCTCGGCGACGTGGTCTGCGGCGGCTTCGCCGTGCCGATACGCGACGGGATCGCGGACCGGGCGTTCGTGGTGACGTCGTCGGATTTCATGGCGATCTTCGCCGCCAACAACCTGTTCAAGGCGGTCAGCAAATACGCGCCCTCCGGCGGTGCCCGGCTGGGTGGCATCATCGCCAACAACCTTCAGGCGCCGTACGCCCGCTCCCTGGTGGACGATTTCGCGGGACGCACCGGCACCCGGGTCGTCGGCTACGTGCCGCGCTCGATGGCGGTGGCGCAGGGCGAGTTGTACGGCCGCACGGTGATCGAATCCTCGCCGCATTCCGAGCAGGCCGAGATCTACCGCCGGCTGGCGCGGGCCGTGGTGGATGACGAGACCACCACCCTGCCGCGTCCGCTGAACGGTCCGGCGCTGAAGTCCTGGGCGAAGGAATGGGGCGACCGGATCTTCGTCGAGGACTCGCAACTGGTCGAAGCCGGCGGCGGAGTCTGAGATGGCGCGCCGACCGGGCGCGGTGACGCGGGAGCGGCGGCTGCAGGCGGTCAGCGCCTGGCTGGACAAGCCCGATGCGCTGGCGGCGGAGTTCGCCGCGGGGGAGACCACGCAGCGCATCCGCACGTTCTCCCAGGCGGCGCCGGACGACCTGGTGGCGGCTTTGGACCTGCTCGGGCGATTGAAGGGTGTGGGGATCGTCGTGCACGGCCCGCGCGGCTGCGCCGCCGCGCTGGTTGGGGCCGCGCCGCTGGCGCATTGGGCGGTCACCGGGCTGGACCAGCGCGACACGATCATGGGGTCCGAGGGGGTGGTGGAGCGCGCCGTGCTGGCCCTGGTGCGGCGGCATGAGCCGTGGGCGGTGTTCGTGGTGACGACTCCCGTGGTGGCGATCAATGCCGACGACGCGCGCGATACGGTGCTGTCATTGACGGATGAGCTGGGGATTCCGGTGCAACTGGTGCGCACCGACGGGTTCAAGTCGCGCGTCGCGGCGACGGGTTTCGATGCGGCCTGCCAGGCGCTGCTGAACCTGGTGCCGGCGGTGGCGGAGGCGAGGCAAGACGATCTGGTCAATGTCGTGGCGCGCGACGCCGCGGCGGCGAGGGCGTCGGCGGCTTTGCTGGAAGAGCTCGGGCTGAAGGTGAATGTGCTGCCGGCGGGGGCCGATGCCGAGGGCTTTGCGCGAGCGGCGCGGGCACGTCTATCCATCTGCGTTGATCCGGATGCGACGATGGTGTTCGCCGCCGCGCTGGAAGCAGCGCACGGCGTGCCGGTGCTGCGCGCCGGCGTGCCCATTGGATTGGCCGCGACCCGGCGCTGGCTGGACGCCGTCGCAGCGGCGGCCGGGCAGGCGTCGGCCGGAATCCTGGTGGCACCGCCGTATCAACCCGCCATGACGAGGGGGTGGAAGAGGGCGGCCGCCTCCGACAAGGATGGTGCTGCGGAACGGGCCCTGCATGGAGTTCGCGTGCATCTGGCCCTCCCGGCCGATGCCGTCTTTGCCGCGGCCGAACTGGTCACCGAACTGGGGGGCGTCGTCGCCGGGGTAACCGTCGGGCATATCGATAGCAGCCATGCCGAAGCGCTTGACGCATTCACCCGTACACACCCCGGCGTCACCCTGCACGTCGCCGCCGGACAGCCGTTCGAACTCGTCAACCTGCTGGCGAAGCAGTGCCTCGACCTGTTCATGGGCACGCCGGAACTGGCCGCCCTGGCCGCCGCGGCAGGAGTCCCGGCGGTGGGGCTGACCCCGGCCGCCCTCATCGGCTGGCGCGGTGCCGCGCGGCTGGCGGAGCGGGCACGGGCTGCTCTGACCAATCCGGCCTTCTTCCGCCGTCTGTCGGCCGCGCCGTCTCCGTACGCCGCCGGCTGGCTGCGCCGCAGCGCCGACTGGCACGTCAAGCAGGAGGTCCGCTGATGGCCCGTCCGCTGGAAAGCCCCGGCGCGGGATGCGCGCTGCATGGGGCGTTGCACTGCGCCACCGCCGTCCCTGGCGTCGTGCCGATCCTGCATGCGACGGCGGGGTGTGCGGTGCAGGCGCATCTGAACGGAGCGGCCGCCGGTTTGGGCGGCCCGGACCGGTTCGGCGGATTGGCGGCTCCGGCGTGCAACGTGTTCGAGAAGCAGGTCGTGTTCGGCGCCACCGCCCGGCTGCGCGAGCAGATCAAGAACACCGTCAAGATCATGGATGGCGGCCTGCACGTCGTGCTGACCAGTTGTGCCACCGAGATGATTGGCGACGACGTGCCGGCCATGGCGAAGGAGGCGCGCGACCAGGGATTTGCCGTGCTGTCAATCGCGTCCGCCGGGTTCCGCGGCAGTGCGCATGACGGCTACGGGCTGTTCCTGAAGGGCGTGCTGGCGCAGTTCGCCGAACCGGCGGGCGAACGCGACCCTCTGCTGGTCAATCTGCTGGGGATCGTGCCGCGCCAGGACGCGTTCTGGGAGGGCGACCTGGCCGAGTGGTCGCGCCTGCTGGCCGGTATCGGCCTGCGCGCCAATCCGGTGTTCGGGCCGGAGGGCGGCATTGACGGGCTGCGCGACCTGACGCGCGCCGGCAGCAGCCTGGTGGTGTCGCCCCGGGGTGTCGAGGTCGCCCGGGCGCTGGAACAGGATTTCGGTGTGCCCTGGCTGGACACCGGCGGGTTGCCGGTGGGGGCCGTGGCCAGCGGCAGCCTGTTGCGCGATCTGGCGGCGCGGCTGGATCTGCCGGTCGAACCGGTCGAAGCCTTCATCGCGGCGGAGACGCGGCGCGAGGATCACTACCTCGGTCGGCTCGCGGACGTCTATTTCCGGCACGGTCTGCAACGGAGTTTCGCGCTGGTCGCCGGCAGCCTGCACGCGGCCGGGCTGGCGGACTTCCTGACCGGGACGCTGGGCTGGCTGCCGCGCCTGGTGGTTGTCGCCGACGGTCCGCCGGAAGCGTCCCGCGCGGCGTTGCAGCAGCATATCGCGGCGCTGACCGAAGGCTACGGCACGCGCGTGCTGTTCAGCGAAGATGCCGGCGAGATCGAGGCGGCGATCGTGGCGGGCGGCGCGGAGATCGTGCTCGGGCGGGCGCTGGATCGCGGCGCCGCCGATGCGTTGGGCGTCGAACTGGTGCAGGTCGCCTTTCCCGTGGCCGATCGGCTGGTGCTGGACAAAGGGTTGTCGGGGGTAAGGGGGGCGGTGACGCTGATCGAGGAGATCGCCCGGGCGGTGCTGGCGGCGGGTTGACCGGATGTTACGCCATTTGCGATGGTTCGGCGGGATCCTCATCGCGGTCACCGGCCGATAGCCGTAAAATTAGCACATGACCTGGCAGGAACCGGATGGTTTTGGCGGCACGCCTGCTTTGGGCAGGCTCGGTTATTTGAGCAAGAAACGGATTTTGAAAGTGCGCGATCGGATCTCGCGCATAAAGCCGAAGCTGAACCACAGATCACGCCTCGGGTTTAGCCGCTAAACCGATTACTGCGCAGCAACGCCCAGCAGCCCCGCGCGCAGCACCTCCGACGGCGGGCGGGCGCCGATGAAGCCCTCGATGATCATGTTCCCGAGGCGGTTGCCGTTGAAGGCGATGACCTCCCGTCCGTTGAAGACGACCCGGAAGCTGTTGGCCGTGACGATATAAAGGGTGACATCGCCCTCCTGCACCGGTGCGGCGGAGGCGACAAGCCGCTCGAAATCGCCTTGCAGCGCGGCATCGCAACCGCCGCCGCCGCAATTGACCTTTTCGCCCTCGCGGTAGCGGTCCTGCACCTGGCTCTTCGATCCGCTATGGATGTGATGCAGCGCAATCACCTTCGGCCCGGGAGAGGCCAGGATGGCCCGCGCGTCGGAGGTCTTTTTCGGCAGATAGAGTGCGCCCACGTAGATCCGGATTTTCAGGAATGTCAGCGTGCGCACGCCGAGGCCGTTCAGCACGAGAGTTTGGCCATCGATGCGCAGCGTGTCCGGCACATCCACGCCACCGAGCGTCGCCGCGGACGCCGGTGGCAGCAGCCAAAGCGATACCAGCAGAACCACGGCAGCCCGGAAATACCCTCGCCTGTCCTGCGAAGTCAGCGGACTGATGTCATGCTTCGGCATGGTCATGGCTTCCTCCCGTCCTGCGTGACCCCGGGGGTGGCGTGGCCCCTGGTGTCAGCCGTCTGCACGCCGCCGCAACGCCGCCGCCCGACGCACAACCGACCGCGCCCGTTCCACCACCGGCACGTCGATCATCGCGCCCTCAAACTGAACAGCCCCGAGCCCGGCCGCGAGTGCCTGATCGTACGCCGCGATCATCCGCTCCGCCCGTTCCACCTCCCCGGCGCCGGGCGCGAACGCCTCGTTCAGCACCGCAACCTGCAACGGATGCACCGCGCTGGCGCAAACGAAGCCGAACCGGCGGGAGCGCCTGACCATCGCCCGAAACGCCGCCTGGTCGCGGAAATCCGCGATCGAGCCGATGAAGCCCATCGGCAGGATCCCCGCCGCCCGCGCCGCGAAAACCGTCTGCTGCTTGGGGTAGAAGAGCGCCTCCGGCTCCGGCTGCATGCCGGTATCGGCGGCGAAATCCTCCGACCCGAGGCTTAGCCCCACCACCCGGGGATGCGATTTCGCGATCTGCTCGATACGCAGGAAACCGGCCGCAGTCTCCACCAGGACGATGAATTTCAGTGCCCCCGCCGGCAGCCCGCGCTCGGTCTCCAGTTCAGTAACGATGTCGGCGCAGGCCCGCACATGCTCCGCGCTGTCCACCTTGGTCAGCATCAGCGCCGCCACACCCGGAACGACCGCCGCTTCCAGATCCCGCACCAGCAGCCGCCACGGCCGGTTCACCCGCACCACCACATCGGCACCGTTGCGCGCCACCACCGGGATCGCGCCTGCGATCAGTGTCCGCGCATGCGCCTTCTGCGACGGCGCGACCGAGTCCTCCAGATCCAGGATGATCGCGTCGGCGCCGCGATCCGCCGCCGTGGCGACGAACTTTTCCACTGGCACCGGAACGAACAGCAGCGACCGCCATACCGGCAGATCATCGCGCATGCTCAGCCCCCGCCGATGGCGCCGGCCGCCTCCAGCGCGGCCAGCCGGGCGGCGTCATAGCCGATGGACTCCAGCACAGCCCGCGTATGCTGCCCCAGCGACGGCGCGGCGGAGCGCAGGCGGCCCGGCGTCGCCGACAGCCGGGGAATGACGTTATGCATCAGCACGGACCCCGCCTCGTCATCCGGAGCCTCCACCACCACGCCGCGCGCCTGCACATGCGGATCGTCCAGCAACTGGTCGATTTCGAATATCGGCGCCGCCGTCACCTCCGCCGCTTCGAACACCGCCATCGCCTCTTCCAGGGTGCGCTCCGCGATCCAGCCGGCGACGATGCCGTCGCAGGCATCCATGTTGCGCACCCGGTCGGTGTTGGTGCGGAAGCGCGGGTCCGCAATGACATCCGCCCGGCCGATGGCGCGGAACAGCCGCTCGGCCATTGCCTGGATCGAGGCGGAGATCGCCACGAACCGCCCGTCGTTCGTCGGGTACACGTTGCGCGGCGAGGTGGTGGCCGATCGGCTGCCGGTGCGGTGGGGTTTGCGGCCGGACAGGCGCCAGGCGGCGGCGTCCGGACCCTGCACCGAGATGATCGGGTCGAGCAGCGGCAGGTCGATCACCTGGCCCGGCCCGCCGCGCTCGGCCACCCGCAGCGCCACCATCACCGCGTAGGCGCCATACAGGCCGGCCACCATGTCGGCCATCGCCAGCGGCGGCAGCACCGGAGGACGATCATCGAAGCCGTTCTTGGCGGCAAAGCCGGACATTGCCTCGACCAGGGTGCCGAAGCCGGGGCGGTCGCGGTAAGGGCCGTCCTGGCCGAAGCCGGTGATGCGCAGGATGACCAGGCCGGGGTTGCGGGCCAGCAGCACCTCCGGACCCAGCCCCATCTGCTCCAGCGTGCCGGGGCGGTAGTTCTCGACCAGCACCTGGCTGGTGGCCAGCAGATCCAGCAACGCCTCCCGCCCGGCGGCGGAACGGAGGTTCAGGGCGACGCTTTTCTTGTTGCGCGCATACACCTTCCAGTGCAGCGACAAGCCGTTGACTTTCCAGGCCCGCAGCGGATCGCCGAGCTTCGGGTCCTCGACCTTGATCACCTCCGCCCCATGATCAGCCAGTTGCAGGCTGACCATGTTGCCGGCGACGAGGCGCGACAGATCGACGACGCGGATGCCATCCAGCGGCGCGGGGGCGGTGGGATCGAACGCAATGCGGGGAATCATGGTCCTGCTCTTCGGGGCAGTCCATTGTCCCGTGAGATTGCGTCCCGGTGCAAGTCCGGCGGGTTACTTCACCGCTTCCAACTGGCCGCGGATGGCGCCGCCCGGGTTGTTCTTCGAATGGACGTTCACGTAGTACAGCCCGTCAGCGAGCTGCTTCTCCTGCTCCGCGGTCAGTTTGGCGCTGCCATGGATGGGACTTTTCGGCGCGTTGCCCAGCGGCACGATGACACCGGCATTCTTTCCGGCCTCGGCCGGACCGTGGATATGCGCCGCGGTCACCTCGCTGGAAAACCCGCTGAACGTGACGTCGTAGGTCAGTTCATGCGTGGCCGTGTCGAGCGTGGCCGTCGCTTCGCCGGAGCCGGTGGATTTCGACGGCGGCACCTCCGAGGCGGCGCTGAGCGTGGCGTGGAATTTCTCCGTCGCGGCAAACGCGGTGCCGGCGAATGCGACCGCGAAGCCGGCGGCGATCAAGGACTGACGCAGCATGGAACCCTCCCGTTTTGACCTGGCTGGCAGATATCGCGATCCGGCGGCGTCTGCCCAATCACGACAGTGCAACATCGGCTCACCGCGCCCCGGGACAAACCAACTGTGAGTGTGAGCGCCGTCCCGTTGTGCATTAAGAACGCTGGCGAACGCCGCACGGAGATTGCCTATGGCGAATGGCACGGCAGCGGACCACAAACCGGCGTGACACGGGTGATCGTGGCGCTGGCTGCCGCATGCCTGCTGGCGGCGTGCACCGCGTTGGCGCCCCGCCCGGACCCGGCCGCCGACGCCGTGGTCTACGTTATCGGCCGTGATTGGCATACCGATATCGGTCTGCCCGTCGACGAGATTGCCGGGCCTCTGGCGGAGGTGGAGCGGCCGTTTCCCGGTGTGCGCGTGCTCACCTTCGGCTTTGGCGACCGCCGGTTCCTGCTGACTCGCGACCGGTCGCCGCTGTCGATGCTGGCCGCATTGCTGCCCGGCCGGGGCGCGCTGCTGATCACCGCCCTGGGCACGGACCCGGCACCGGCGTTCGGTGCCGCGCATGTGGTGCGCCTGCATATCAGCGCGGACGAATTGTCGCGGCTGCGCGCTCGGCTATGGCGGGAGTTCGAGCACACGACAGGGAACCAGCCGGTTCTGCTGGCGGAGGGACCCTATCCGGGCAGCCTGTTCTACGCCGCTTCGGCAACCTATTCGGGGCTGTATACCTGCAATACCTGGACTGCGGATGTGGCGCGCGCCGGCGGCCTGGCGATGCCGGCCGCCGGCGTGCTGTTCGCCGGTCAGGTCATGGGTCCGGCGCGCTGGCTGGCCTCGCGCCAGGCGTTACTGCACCGACCCTGACGGCATCACCACGGTGGTGTGGGACGGGGGCGGCGGGTCGCTGCTGCTGAACGACAGGCAGCCGCTTAAACCGAGCGGCAACAGCAGAAGCAGAACGGCAAAGGCAACGCGCATGGGAAAAGTCCTCCGGCTTGCGACTTACAGAACGCCGCCGAAGCGGACGGGTTGCGTCGCCGATGGCCCGGGTTCGGCTGGCCCGGACCGTGCCGGACCAGCCTTTGCCGCCTACAACTCGCCAACCGTCTCCATCTGCGGATTCGCCGGGAAGTAGACGAACCCGTCATTATGCGTGGCCACGTGCCCGATTCCGGGCCACGCAAAGTGGTAGGCGAGCAACGGTATCCGGTTCGACGCCAGCATGGTCAGCATGCGTACGCGGCTTTCGGCCGACTGCGCCGCATCGGTGTCATAGGCGAACTGGGTGCGCGGATGCTCCAGCAGCAGCACCGGGTGGTGCGCGAGGTCGCCGATATAGCAAAGCTGCTTGCCGCCCACGTCGATCATGAAGATGGTGTGGCTGACGGTGTGGCCGGGGGCGGACAGGGCGGTGACGCCGGGCAGGATCTGCTCGTTGTCCTTATAGAAGTGGATCGAATCCTTCACCGGCAGCAGGTTGTTGCGCGCCTGGGCGAGGAAATGCGGCCGGGCAGGGTAGTTGGCCGGGATCGTCCCGTCATCGGTCCAGTAGTTGAAGTCGGCCTCGCCGATGAAGTATTGCGCGTTCGGGAAGTTGCGCTTGCCGTCGGCGCCGATGAGGCCGCCGCAATGGTCGATATGGGCGTGGCTCATGACCACCGCATCGACGCTTTTGGGATCGATGTTGGCGGCCTGCAATGTCTTCAGCATCTTGCCGGTGCTGTCGCCGAACAGCGCGTCGGTGCCCATTCCGGTATCGAACAGCACGACGCGGTCGCCGAAATTCACCACCAGAATATTCTGTTCCAGTACCGCATTATTGGTCGGCAGGAAGTTGTCGCGCAATTCCGTGTCGATTTCCTCCTTGGTGATCTTGACGAAGGAGTTGGCCGGGTTGCCGAGCGGAAGCTGGCCGTCGGAGACGACCGTGCATTCGGCCGAACCCAGCTTGAAGCGGTAGAAATACGGCGCCTGCGGCTGGCCGAGCGGCATTTTCGCCTGCGACCGGCGGGGCAGCGCCAGCGCGGCGGCGCCGGCGGCGGTGGACGTCAGGAATCTCCGACGGTTCGTTAGTATCATCAGGGTGTCCCTCCTTGATATCGTTGTTCGTAGGCGGCTTGCTCCTGTCGCGAGCAAAAAACGCGTATGCAGCTTGCATGTTTTTTTGGGCCTTGCAAACACATGGACCCCGGCTGTCCGGTCCGGCGCCGCCCGGTTCGCGCCGGCGTCCTTAACGATCCGGGTCCGGTTCGGACCTGACTTACCGGCAACCGAATGCGTCGCTGCGCGGGTTCCGTGGCGATCGCGCCGTCAGGGCCGCCCGGAGCACCCGGTGACCGGAGCGAGCCTGCCGGGCGGTTTCGCGCGCCCGCCCGCCAGGGTCCAGGCCGAAACCAGCACCCAGAGCGGCAGCAGCCAGACGACTCGTCCCTCGTAACGGCCGAACACGCCCGCCAGACCTCCCGTGGTTGCCGCATTCACCAACAGCCCGAGCGCGATTGTCCCGAGCAACATGAGCGGCGTGGTCAGACGTTGCCGAACACAGGCCGCGGCCAGCGGCACGCACAGGACGACGCTGAGGAAAACGACGCCGGCGTGCAGCCTGTTCATGGGAGCCAGCGCATCGGCTTCGAGTTTCCCCTGTCCTTGCAGCGATTGCGCAAATTCCGGCGCAGCGTAATGATAGAGCGAAGCCAGGCTGCGCCTGCTTTTGTCTTGAAACTCCGCGCCTGACTCTAGCGTGACGAGCTGACGCGCCGTAGCAACGATCAGGTCCCGGCCAACCCGCGCCGGATAAGAACCGTGCCGCGGATAATTTCCGCTTGCTCGTCGCGGATGGCGCGGACGTCCGGGCTCTGCCCCATCGGAGCCAGAAATCCCCATAGATAAAAAACCGGGACCGTTTTGATACTTTGAAAGATCGTAATCCCGCGCCAAGCACGCGGGTCGCCCAAACCTTGAGGATCGTGCTTCGCTCAGAACGGCAATCCACGAGACCGTCGGTAAACAGGCGGTGCCGACAGGCCGATCGGCTATCCCGCCCCGATCACCAGACAAACATTCTGCCCGCCAAACCCGAACGAATTCGAAATCGCGTGCTTCACCGCCACCGCCCGCGCAACATTCGGCACGCAATCCGCCGGCAGCGCCGGATCCGGGATATCGTAATTGATCGTTGGTGGCAACAGACCGTGCCGCACTGTCAACACGGTGAAAATCGCCTCCACCGCCCCCGCCGCGGTCAGAGAGTGGCCGATCATGGATTTGTTGGATGACATGGGGATGGAAGATGCGCGCTCGCCGAATACCGCGGAGACGCCAACCCACTCCATCTTGTCGTTTTCCGGGGTGCCGGTGCCGTGCGCGTTGATATACCCGACATCCTCCCCCGACAGCCCCGCATCCGCCAGCGCATGCCGCATACACGCAATGATCGGCTTGCCGTCAGGCGAGGACCGCGTGCGGTGAAACCCGTCCGCCACCTCGCCGCAGCCTTCCACCACCGCCAGAACCGTGGCACCCCGCGCCCGCGCGCTGGACAGGCTTTCCAGCACCAAGGCCCCGGCGCCCTCGGCCATCACGAAACCCTCGCGGTCCTTGCTGAACGGGCGCGACGCCGAGGACGGCGGATCGTTCCGGGTGGACAGCGCCGACAGCAGCGAAAACCGGATCAGGCTCTCGGGATTGATCGAGGCATCCGTCCCCACTACCAAAGCCGCATCGGTCTCACCGCGGCGGATCGCCTCCACGCCGAGCTGGATCGCCGTCCCGCCCGAGGCGCACGCGGTGGACGTCGCTATCGGCGACCCCTTGGTGCCAAACCGTTCCGCCAAATTCTCCGCCACCGAGCCGAACAGGAACCGTTCATAATACCGTTCGAACCCGCCGCGGCCGGCGGCGCGCAGCAGGTCGGTGTAATCGACCGTCTCATCCGCCCCCGACGCCGCTGCCAGCGCGAAGCGCTGCGCCCATTCCATCTCCACCGGCGGCAGCGCCAGGAACAGCGTGCCCGGGAAGTCGCCCGGGCGGCCGATGCCGGATTCCGTCAACGCTTCGTCGATCACCAGCTCCGCCAGGCGCTGCGACAGCGCCGGAGCCGACATTTCCTGTACCGGCACGAAATCCACCGTCCCGGCAATCGTGGTGCGCAGCCCGTCGATCGGAAACCGGGTGATGCGGCGGATGCCGGACACGCCGCCCGTAAGAGCCTTCCAGTTATCCGCCTGCCCCTGGCCGAGCGACGTCAAAACGCCCATGCCGGTGACCACGACGATCGGACGGCCGAGATGATCCGTATCCTGTGTCATCGCCGTCTCCCTTAAGCCGCGGTGACGAGGGCGAGAGCCTCGCCGCGCCAATGTCCCCAGGATGTCACCAGCGCCTGCCGCAGCGGCGCCGTCATCGTCTGCTCCGCGGCTTCCAGCGGCCCGAACAGCGCGCCGCGCTGCACCGACAGCGCGGCCAGACCCAGGCTGGCAGGAAAGGACGGCTCCAGCGACGCGCCGACAGCCGTTGCCGACGCCCGCACCGGCAGCCCGAGCGACGCCAGGAACGCCTGCTCCTCCCGGGTGATCGCGGCCACGCCCGACGCGCCGGAGATCACCGCCGCGCCCTCCGGATCGTAATGCGGAGCCAATGCTTCGAACTGCGCCCGGGCGTTCGCCGTCGCCTGTCCCGGGTCACGGTGGCAGCGGTCGGTGCGGATCGCCGCGATATGCGCAAACGGTGTGGCGCCCCGCGCCTGCGCGTGCGTCCGGCTCTCGATCACCAGGAAGGCGCCGACGGACCCGAGCAGCATGCCGCCGCCGCTGTCCTGCCGCGCCCAGACACCCTCGAACGGCGCCCGGCGTTGCAGGCCGCCCATCTCGTAATGCAGCAGAACGTCCGGGCGCTGCGCGTTGTACGACCCGCCGACAAGGGTGATGTCGGCCTGCCCGGCGGCGATCCGGGCGCAGGCGATGCGCACCGCGTCGGCCCCGGCGGCTTCCTCGCCCATGAAGGTGCGCGACGAACCGGTCACGCCGTGCACAATGGAAATATTGCCCGCCAGCAGGTTGGACAACTGCGCCAGGAACAGAGTCGGCCGCAGGTCGCCCAGCAAATGCTCGTTCAGGAAGGCGTCCGGGTTGGCCGCCTTCGGGTAGCCGGTCAGGATCGCCGCATCCACCGCGTAGTCGCGTTCCCCGCCGCCCGCCGCGACAATCAAATCGGCGGTGGACAGCAGCGCGGTGTTGCCCTTCACGCCCGCAGACTCCAGCGCCAGGCCGGCGGCAAACACGCCGATGCGTTGCCACGGCTCCATCTGCCGCTGGTCGCCGCGCTTGGGGATTTGCGAGTCGAAATTGTGCTCCGCCAGCGGATGCACGGCGAACGGCGGAAAGCTCGTGGTATCCAGCACGGGCGCGAATCCGGCGGGATTGTTCAGCGCCTGCCAGTGCGCCTCCACCCCGGACCCGAGGCAGGACACCAGGCCGATGCCGGTGATCAGGGCGTCGCGCTCATGCGGCATGGATGTGTTCCTCAGGCAGCCCGACCCGCCGGGCGGTTTCCAGCATCGCCGCCTTCAGCGTCTCATTCGGAAACGGCACGACACCGTAGCGGATTTCGGCGTCAGTGACCTTTTTCCCGCCCGCGGTGATGGACGCCTTGACCACCGCGTAGCCGGAGCCTTCATGCACCAGATGCGCCTCGGCCTGCATTGCCTGGCCGGGGGAGACGAAGGACCGCATCTTGGCCTTCTCGACCTGCATCAGGAACGGCATTTTGGTGCAGCCGAGTATCGCCAGCACCAGCCAGCCGCCGGTCTGCGCCATCGTCTCGATCATCAGCACGCCGGGCAGGATCGGGTAGCCGGGGAAATGGCCCTCGAACACCGGGGACTGCTCCGGCACCTGGCAGGCGGTGACGATCCGCCGCCCGGGGATGTCCAGCGCGGTGATCCGATCGACCATCTGGAAATATTCCAGTCGCATCAGCTCACCGTTTCAGTGTGTCATGCGAAATGCTCAGGCGGCCTTGGCCGCGACCAGCGCATCGATGTTTTTGCAGAGGTTCTTCAGGACGAAATACTCGTCCGTGGTCTTCTTCCCCTCGTTCACCTCCTGCGTCCACTGCTCCAGCGGCATCTTGATGCCGAACGCCTTGTCGATGGCGAAGGCCACGTCGAGGAAATCCAGGCTGTCGATGCCGAGGTCGTTGATCGCATGGCTGTCGGGCGTGATCTTGTCCGGTTCGATATCGCAGGTGTCGGCAATAATCCCCGCCACGGTTTCGTACGTCGATGCCATGCTGCAAGCCCCTGAGAAAGTCGGGGGGCACTATCACGGTGACGGAGTCTGAAGCAAGGCCAGGGCTCCGCCCTGGACCCGCCAAGGGCCGACGGCCCTTGGAACCCGAGACTAAGGCGGCGGATCCCCGCCTTGCCTTCACCCCTTCGCCAGGATCGCCTCCGCGGCATCCGCGAACACCTGGCAGCCCAGCACGATGTCCTCGTCGCACGTATTCTCCGTGTAGTGGTGGCTGATGCCGCCGATGCTGGGCACGAACAGCATCGCCGAGGGCAGGATCTGCGAAATAATCTGCGCATCATGCCCGGCGCCGGACGGCATCGCCTGGTGCAGCCCGGGCGCGTGGCGCTGCGCCGCGGAGGCCAGCGCCAACTGGAACCCGGGGTCCATCGCGGCGGGGTCCGTGGCGCTGCGATACGTCACCGTCACCTCGCACGGCCCGCGCGCGGCCTCGGCGATCAGTTCGTTCAACGTGCCCTCCAGCGCCTCGAGGATGTCCGGGTCGGTGTCGCGGAACTGGAAGATCAGTTCCGCCCCACCCGGGACGATGTTCCCCGCCCCGGGGTCGAGATGGATGTCGCCCACCGTCCACACCGTCCGCGGCCCCGCCGCAGCGGGAAACCGCGCCTCGATGCCAGCCGCCAGCTTCACCAGCGCGACGCCGGCGTCCCTGCGCACCGCCATGCGGGTGGTGCCGGCGTGGTTCTGCTGGCCCTTGAACTCGATCTTGAAGCGCCGGCTGCCGACGATCGCCGTCACGATCCCCAGCCGCAGGTGATGGTCCTCCAAATCGGCGCCCTGCTCGATATGCGCCTCCAGGTAGCCGCGGTAGCGCCCGCGGTCGATCTTCTGCCGCGGGCGGCCGGAGAACCCGGCCTGGCGCAGCGCATCGCGCAAGGAGACCCCGGTCTCCCGGTTGGCGCACACGTCGATCTCCTGCTCCGTCAGCATGCCGCAGGCCGAGCGGCTGCCGATGAACGATCCGAAATGGCCTTCCTCGTCGCACCAGGCGGCGACGTCGATGCCGCGGCCGAGCGAGCGGGCCAGTTCCAGCCCGTAGATCACGCCCATCACGCCATCCAGCCAGCCGGCGCGGTTCTGTGTCTCCAGGTGGCTGCCGATGAGCAGCTTGCGGGCAGGGCGGGGGTCGCGGCCGTAGACATTGCCGATGCCGTCGATGGCTGACTCAAGCCCCGCATCGGCCAGCCGCGCGGCGAGCCAGTGGCGCGCCTCGACGTCCTGCGGCGAGAAGGTCGGGCGATGCACGCCGGTCAGGTATTTGCCGATGTCGCGCACCGCGTAGAGGTCGCGCAGCAGTCGGTCGCCGTCGATCGCAGCCATGCCGGTGCTCCAGGTTCACCGGTGCAGTGCACCATGCTTCGGCGGCTTCCGTCCAGATCATCCCGAACCGTGAAAAGACCGACTGGTTGTCGGCCTTTTTCCGGGTCCTTCGCCGGCATGACGACGCGGGACGCCCCGCGTCAGCCCACCGACGCCAGCACGGCGTTGAACGTTCCGCTCGGGCGCATCACGGCCGTCACCTTGGCCTCGTCCGGCTTGTAGTAGCCACCGATGTCGGCGGCATGCCCCTGCACGGCGGCGAGTTCAGCAACGATCTTCTGCTCGTTGTCCGCCAGCGCCTTGGCCAGCGGCGCGAAGTGCTCGGCGAGCGCATGGTCCTCGGTCTGCGCCGCCAGCTCCTGCGCCCAGTACAGGGCGAGGTAGAACTGGCTGCCCCGGTTATCCAGCTCGCCGGTCTTGGGCGAGGGCGACTTGCGGTTGTCGAGCAGCTTGCCGGTGGCGGCGTCCAGCGTCTTGGCGAGGATTGTCGTCCTGGCATTGCCGGTCTTGATGCCGAGGTCCTCCAGGCTCGCCGCCAGCGCGAGGAATTCGCCCAGCGAATCCCACCGAAGGTGGTTTTCCTGCACCAGTTGCTGCACATGCTTGGGCGCCGAACCGCCGGCGCCGGTTTCGTACATCCCGCCGCCGGCCATCAGCGGCACGATCGACAGCAGTTTCGCGCTGGTGCCCAGCTCCATGATCGGGAACAGGTCGGTCAGGTAGTCGCGCAGGATGTTGCCGGTGACCGCGATGGTGTCGTAGCCGCGCGCCAGGCGCTCCAGCGTGTAGCGCATCGCGCGCACCTGCGACATGATCTGGATGGTCAGGCCCTTGGTGTCGTGCTCCTTCAGGTAGGCGGTCACCTTCTTGATCACCTCGGCCTCGTGCGGGCGATACGGGTCCAGCCAGAACACCGCCTCCATGCCCGAATTGCGGCAGCGCGTGACCGCAAGCTTCACCCAGTCGCGTATCGGCGCGTCCTTGACCTGGCACATGCGCCAGATGTCGCCTTTCTCAACGGTCTGCGACATCAGCACCTCGCCGGTGGCCAGGTCGGTGATGTTGGCCACGCCGTCCTCGGGGATCTCGAAGGTCTTGTCGTGCGAGCCGTATTCCTCGGCCTGCTGCGCCATCAGGCCGACATTCGGCACGGTGCCCATGGTGCGGGGATCGAACGCGCCATGCCATTTGCAGAAGTTGATCAGCTCCTGGTAGATCCGCGCGAAGGTGCTCTCCGGCATCACCGCCTTGACCTCCTTCAGCCGCCCGTCGGCGCCGTACATCTTGCCGCCGGCCCGGATCATCGCCGGCATCGACGCATCGACGATGATGTCGCTGGGCGAGTGGAAGTTGGTGATGCCCTTGGCCGAATCGACCATCGCCAGTTCCGGCCGGTGCTCCAGGCAGGCGTGCAGGTCGCGCATCACCTCGTCGCGCTGCGATTCGGGCAGGGTGGAGAGCTTGTCGTACAGATCGACCATGCCGTTGTTGACGTTCACCCCCAGGCTGTCGAACAGCGCGGCGTGCTTCTCGAACGCGTCGCGGTAGAAGATCTTCACGCAGTGGCCGAACACGATCGGATGCGACACCTTCATCATGGTCGCCTTGACGTGCAGCGAGAACATCACGCCGGATTTGTGCGCATCCTCGATCTCCTGCTCGTAGAAGTCGCACAGCGCCTTGCGGCTCATGAACATCGAGTCGATGATCTCGCCGTCCAGCAGCGCAACCTTGGGTTTCAGCACCACCGTCTTACCGGAGGTGGTAAGCAGCTCCATCTTCACGTCGCGAGCGCGGTCCAAGGTCATGGACTTCTCGCCGTGGTAGAAGTCGCCGGTGCGCATATGCGACACGTGGGTGCGCGACGCCTGCGCCCACTCGGCCATGGAGTGCGGATTCTTCCTCGCGTACTCCTTCACCGCACGCGGCGCGCGGCGGTCGGAGTTGCCTTCGCGCAGCACCGGGTTCACGGCCGAACCGATGCACCTTGCGTACCGCGCCCGGATGGCCTTGTCCTCGTCGGTCTTCGGGTCGCCGGGGTAGTCGGGGACCTTGTAGCCCTTGGCCTGCAATTCCTTGATCGCGGCGAGAAGCTGCGGCACCGACGCGCTGATATTCGGCAGCTTGATGATATTGGCGTCGGGCTCGAGCGTCTTGCGGCCCAGTTCGGCGAGCGTGTCGGGCACGCGCTGGTCCGCCGTCAGGTGCTCGGGGAAACTGCTCAGTATCCTGGCCGCGACGGATATGTCGCTTTCCTCGACCCGCACCCCCGCCGGCGTGGTGAAGGTTCGGATGATCGGCAGCAGAGCGTACGTCGCCAACAGCGGCGCTTCGTCGGTGAGCGTATAGATGATGGTCGGTTCGGTCGTCATATGGTTTCTCCACGCTGGCCGCAGCAGGCAACGCCGTTCTGATAGAGTCAACGTCTGCTTTTTGCGCCCGGTAGATACGCCGCGGGACGCGAGACTGCGCATTGTCCCGCGGCAGCTTATCATAAGGCGGACGTTATCCTACAAGCCGTCGGCAGCGTTATGAAGACGGCTCCCCGCTGCACTGAACTGCCGTTCCGGGTCGCCGATCGGCGCCGTGCCGGGCCCCCGGGCTACCGAAGGAGATACCAATGCCCGAACCGACTGAGACCGCCGGCCTGCGCGACTACCCGCTCGCCCGCCGCGGCGTGCTGATGACCGGCCTGATCAGCGGCTTCACCCTGGCGACGCAACGGGTGGAGGCGCAGGCGATCCACACCGGCACCGAGGGCCTCGATGCCGGCGAGGCGCAGATTCCCACCACCGACGGCAAGCTGCCGGCCTATTTCGCCAAGCCGGCGCACAAGGGCACGTTTCCCGTCGTGCTGGTGAACGAGGAAATCTTCGGCGTCCATGAATATATCAAGGACGTCTGCCGCCGGCTGGCCAAGCTGGGCTATTTCGCGGTGGCGACCGAATATTACGCCCGCATCGGCGACCTGTCGAAGATGACCGACGTGCAGCAGATCATCTCCGAGGTGATCTCGAAGACGCCGGACGACCGGTACATGGCGGATCTGGACGCCACCGCGGCCTGGGCGCTGGACAATGGCGGCAGCGCCACGCGTGTCGGCGTCATGGGGTTCTGCCGCGGCGGCCGGCAGACCTGGCTGTATGCCGCGCACAGCCCGCATCTGAAGGCGGCGGTGGCGTTCTACGGCCCTTTGGGCGGAACGCCGTCGCCGATCCAGCCGGTGCCGGCGCTGGATGTTGCGGACAAGCTCAGGTGCCCGTTGCTCGGGTTGTATGGCGGTCAAGACGCCGGCATCCCGGTCGAACTGGTGCGGCAGGCGGAGGCGAAGGCCAAGGCGGCGCACGAGCTTATCGAGATCGTCATCTATCCGGATGCGCCGCACGGGTTCCACGCCGATTACCGGCCGAGCTATCGGCAGGCGGACGCGGAAGACGGGTGGAACCGTATGCTGGGGTGGTTCCGGCGTTTCGGGGTGACCCCGGCCGGGTGAGGGGGCCCTCGTCCCGACCGCTCACCCGTCCGTGAACACGGACCCGGTAGGCGATGGGTGCCCGCCGGGTTAAGCAACCGCCCCATCGGGGGACGGGATGGCGCTTGGTATCAGGAAACTCATTGCATTGCCGGTGCGGCGGCACGGCTGTTCCGGGACGCCGGACGAGGCCCCGGGGGTTCGGTAAGCCATGCTGTCCCGCCGCCTGACGCTCGCCGGACCCGCGCTGTTCGGCTGGCCCCGATTAGCAAACGCACAAGTTGACGCCGGGACCGAACTGGTTCTGCTCGCGGCCGACAGCCAGGCGGACTCGGTCCGTGCAGCCAACGATATCGTTGCCCGGTTGGGCGGTGCCGATGTCCGGCTGCGCGCCGAACCCACCTCCGGGGTCCTCTTTACCGCCGCGCACCTGGCCGATCGGCCGGCGGCGGTGGCGGGGATTTTGCCGTCCGCGGCGCTGGCGTTCATGAGCCGATCCGGCTTGCCCGCGAGCGTGGTGTATGCCCTGCGATTCATTGCGCGCCTGGGGGTCAGCGAGGTTCACGTCCTGGCGTCGCAGCGCATCGCCAGCCTGAACGACCTGGCCGGGCAGAAGGTCGGTCTGGGACCGCAGGGCAGCACGACGCAGGCGACGGGTGCGGTGCTGCTCGACCGGATGGCGCTGCGGGTTGACCCGGTTTACCTTGATCACGACCAGGCCCTGGCGGCGGTTCTCCGCGGTGAGCTCGCGGCGATGCTGCTGGTCGCCCCGGCACCGGCGAAGCTGTTCCAGGGCGTGAATCTATCGGACCACGTGCACTTCCTGCCCGCCGGCGAACCCGGCGGCCAGCCGATGGGCCTGCTGCCGGCGCAGATCCTGGCGGAGGATTATCCGCAGTTGGGCGGTGGCCGCGCGGTTGGCACGCTCGGGGTGCCGATGGTGCTGGCGTGTTTCAACTGGTCCAGCACGACGCCGATGTTCGCGGGACTGACGCGGCTGTGCGATTTGCTGGTGGAGCACGGCAGCGGGCTGCGCGGCTTCGACCTGGCGGCCGAGGTATCCGGCTGGGAACGGTTCCCGCCGGTTGCGGACTGGCTGGCGCGGGGCCGTGCGGGGACGATCCAGGACGTGGCGTTGGCGCGGCGCCGGACCCCAGCGGCAGGTGCGGGCGGCGGCGGTGCGGCGGGGAATACGGGGACGTCCGAGGACCAGAAGGAGCGGCTGTTCCAGCAGTTCCTCAAGTGGCGGCGGGGGCAGTAGAGAGAGCCGGCCGGCCAGGTTTTTGTGTCATGGCCGGACCAGGTCCGGCCATGACGCGGGGGCGCTCACCCCACGCTTATCGGCTTCTCCGGGAACGCAAGCTGGTCGCGCCGGCGCCAGCTCGGCCGGACGTAGTTGATCTCCATCAGGCGCCGCACACCGACGATCTTGCGCTTTTCGAAACCATGCCAGGTCGCCGGGCCGGCAATGAAGATCGTTGCCGAGTTGAAATCCCCGGATGACCGGGCGATCCATTTCTGATCAGCATCGTAGATGTCGGTGCCCCATTCCGCGGATTCCGGACCGTGGAACAGGTAGATCACCATCGAGAACAGCTTTTCCGGGATATCCCGGTGCGGCTCCAGCCAGGCGCCGTTGATGTCCTGGATGTATTCGACGCGCAGATAGCCGCCTTCGACCTGGATGTCGCAGGTCGCCTCCAACTGGCGTGCCACCGCGGGACGCTGCAACGCATCGGCCAGCGCCTGGCAGCACTGGAAGCCTTCCCGCAACTTCGGCGTAATGAACGTGCGCTCGTCGTTGTAGGTGCCGCGCGTGCCGTCGGTATCGCCGAGAAACGCCGGGCAAATCGGCAAAGTCAAAATGCCGGTGCACAGCTCGATCGGGAACACCTCTTTCAGCTTCCAGGTCCGGTATGGCTTTTCCGAGCGTTCGCAGGTGCGCAGCGCATGCAGGAACTGCCGCTCGATCACGTCGGCCGAAACGTCAGGTGGGAACTTCATTATTTTGCTCCGGGCATCCGCCGCGGCGCCATATCGATGATCTTGCGCAGCAGCGGCACCGACTTGGCGAAGGCGCTGACGCTGTGCCGCGCATATTCCTTGCGCACATAGGCTTCGGAATCGACATAGCAGAGCTGCAGGCTCATGCGCTGGCCCTTTTGCGGCAGGAAGCCGTGCCAGGAGTGGTCGCACACGCGGAACATCAGCATCCGGCCGAACACCGGTGAATATTCGAACGCGTAGTCCTCGCGATCCTCGCTGCGGAGCACCCGCAGCTTGCCCTTTTCATATGGCCACTCGCGGGAGAATCCCAGCAATACCGTAATGATCTTGTGCTTGCTGTCGGGATGGGCGTAGCCCTCGTTATAATTGCCCGAGGTGTTGCCCATCATGACGATGCAGGGCGGCCGGTTGCTCAGGTCGATGTCGAACTTCTCTTCCACCAGATGGCGGAAGCGCGCGCTGAGCAGGTCCTGGACCACCGCTTCGAAGCGCGGGCCGCGCACCAAATCGGGCAGGCCGTAGCTGCCGCGATCGGGAATCACCGGCGCATCGGCCAGGACTTCGTCCTTCAGGCGGGGCGGCAGGGCCTCTTCAATATAGGTGTAGTCGTAGGGATCATGCCGCAGTTCCGCGGCCGCCACGGCGGCCTCATTGATCATGGAAAGCGGGGCGTCGGATTCACTCATGTCAGGGTTCCTTCCGGTCACGAGGTGCCGTTAGCAAAATGTTAAAATTGCGGCAGCGCCGGCGCGTCGTGCGGCGCGATGGCGATGCCTTCGATTTCGATCAGCCATTCCGGCCGGCACACCGCGCCGCGCAGGATCAGGCGGGGGATTTGCGGAAACCGTTCGGCCAGATAGTTTTCCGCGATGCCGTGGTCGCTGGGGTCGCGCAGGTAGACCAGGAAATGCGTCATATCCTCGATCCCCGCGCCGCCGGAGCGCAGCAGCGCGTCGATGTTTTCGATCGTCCGTTCAAGCTGGCGGTGCACGTCGCCGCGGTGCACGACCTCCCCCGAGGTATCGATGCTCGCCGTTCCTGAAATGAAATGATGTGCCCGGTCGGCGTAGGCGATTCGCGTGCCCCGCTCGAACGTGACGTCGTAGTCCTTGGTGGCGCAGAGCCGGTCGAAGTCGTTGAGGTAGGAGACCTGGTCCGGCCGCAGCCCGAGGATCGAATAGGCGTCCATCAGCACTGTATCATAACGGTGAGAGCAGGCGCCCTCGATACCCGTGCTGGCGATGTAATGCGTGTCGCGGTTGAGGCCCTGTTGCTCGAACAGTGCGGTGCGGGCGGCGACCATGTCCTGGTAGAAAAAATCCACGTCCTTGACGTAAATCCAGGTGCGTACGCAGTTATCGGCCAAGGTCGCGCCGTTGTCGGCCAGCGTGCCGATCAGGCGGTCGAAGACCTCGCGGGTCTGTTCGGTGGTGGAGCCGGGCTGCTCGATGTTGGTCGCGCAGAGCCGCGTGCTCCAGAGATGGCCCAGCCCGTTCGACTCGACCAGCATGCTGTCGGGCGCAACGACGCGCTTGGTGAAGGGTGCGGGGCTCTCGATATGGTAGGCCAGCAGCGCCACTTTGCTGTCCGGCAGCGGCGGCTGTTGCACCATGGACACCGCCACGGGGCTGTCCAGAGGCTCCTGGAACAGGCTGCTCTGGCGCAGCACAGCGGCCTGATTGGCAATGTCGCTGAGGTAAATGCGGCGGAAGATCGCGCTTTCCGGCGGCAGGCTCAGGGACTGCAGCGCCTCGGCATAGCGCTGCCCGACGGTGTCGATCTGCCGCGTCAGGCTGAGATGTCCGGGCGCCTCGATAGTTATGTAATGTTCGGTGCAGCCGGAAAGGCCACGGTAGCTGCGCAAGGCGAGTCCGTTGTCGGAACGTGCCATAAATGGTTCCTCAATTGCGAACGATAACAACAAAAAGGCCGATTCTCGCGGCGGTGGATCGTTCCTGAGTGAACGGCTTCTAGGTTGCGGGACTCGCGGACGTCTTTGATCTGGATCAAGTAGGGCGGTGGGCGGCAGGGGCATGACCTGTTGCGGTGGCGTCTTTCGGCGCCCCGGTTTCCGAGTCGGTCTTTGTTTTGTACATCTTTTTTCTCGATGCAGAGTTCGCAGAGCGAAGCGCAGGATGCGCTAAGTAAGGTGTTTAAAAAGTTGGTAATTATACAGAATAGACGGGCTCCGTGGCCGCTGCGCCCCACCCGGAGCACGCGGCATCGAGTCGCGATGGCGATGCGCCCGCCCGCGCCGCCGATTCGCAAAATCGCGCAACGCTTCCTTACCGTTCTCGCCGTTTCGCTACTCTCCGCCACCGCCGCCGCGGCGGACCCGCCGCGCATGCAGGTCGATTCGTCCTGGCCGAAGCCGCTGCCGCACGGCTGGGTGCTGGGCGAGGTCTCCGGCGTCGCCGTCGATGCCGCCGACGACGTCTGGATCATTCAGCGGCCCGGCAAAGGGCCGACCGCCGCGCCCCCGGTAATCGAATTCGACCCGGCTGGCAGCGTGCTGCGCACCTGGGGCGGTCCCGGCAAGGGCTACGACTGGTTCCAGTCCGAGCACGGCATCACCATCGACGCGAAAGGCTTCGTCTGGCTCGGCGGCAACGGCGCCAATGACGGCCAGGTGCTGAAATTCACCCAACAAGGCGCGTTCCTGTTGCAGATCGGCCACCCCGCGACGGGCGCCGCCAGCAATGACGTCACCCGGCTCGGCCGCCCCGCCGGCGTGGCGGTCGATGACGCGGCGCACGAGGTCTACATCGCCGACGGCTATGGCAACCGGCGCATCATCGTGTTCGACTCGGAGACCGGCGCCTACAAGCGGCATTGGGGCGCCTATGGTGAGCGTCCATCCGACGCCGCGCAGCATTATGATCCGCATGCGCCGCTGCCGAGGCAGTTCGGCCGCCCGGTGCATTGCGTTCGGCTCGCCAAGGACGGGCTGGTCTATGTCTGCGATCGTCAGAACGACCGCATCCAGGTGTTCCGCAAGGATGGAAGGTTCGTCACCGAATACCGCATCGCGCCGGAAACCACCGGCCTCGGCAGCGTATGGGACCTCGGGCTATGGCCCGATCCGGGCCAGACGCTGCTGTTCAACGGCGACGGACGGAATGAGGTGGTCCGCATCCTGCGCCGCACCGACGGTGTAATTCTGGGTGCGTTCGGCCGGGCAGGGCGGGGACCCGGGGAGTTCCACTGGGTGCACAGCCTGGCGATCGACAGTCATGGCGACGTCTTTACGACCGAGGTCGATGGCGGCAACCGGGTGCAGCGGTTCGTACCGGAGGCGGGTCGGTGAGGCCTGACCCCACGCGACTCCCGGAGGATAACCCTACCGCGTCATGCCTTTGTCGCCGATACCAAACCCGCCGGCCGCATTCGCCAGGCGCTGCAGGTCGGTGCGCGACACCATCACGTCGGCGTCCGCGCCGCAATTGCCGGACACTTTCGCAGTCTGCGCCCCGGCCCAATGGACAATGTACTGCAAGGACGGCTCGGTGCGCCGACCTTCGACCACGAGGCTGCCGCCGTCTTCGGCCATCGCATTCGGGTCGAGCAAGCAGGTCCCGGCGGCCGAACCGGTCGGAGTCATGACGGTCGCGGGGATGGTCATCTCCCACATGTCGGTATCCTGGGATCCCGGCTTGAACACCACGATGTCACCGACCTTGGGGCGGAATTCATCCAACTGGAGTACCAGGAAGGTGCTGACGCAGCCTGTCACCATGATTGCCATCGCCGCCAGAACCGGTAGCCATGCCGCAAACGGCACCCTTTGGTGGGATGGAGTCCGGCCTGGTTCGTGCTGATCCGATTGTCTCATGTGTATGTGCCTTCAGTCGCGAGCGCGTTGGAGAGCGCATGAGGGAAGGATATTGTGCAGCGCAGCATAAAAGCAAGGACAGAGTTGGACAGCCGAACCGACCCGGCCGGAATGGCGCACGGGGAACACACGGGCGCGAGGAAAGTAACTCCGGTTTGCGCCGGATCATTGACCCCGCTGCCGTGACAAACGCCGCGCGGCGAGGCCGTATCCCGCCGCGCCGGGACGCAACGACGCCTGCGTCATGAAGCCTTTGCTTGCAGACTCCCGACCTTCCGCCTATGTGGGGGCGCCAAGGTAGCGGAAAGGCTCACCCGCCCATGGACCTCGAAAATCCCCCTGGCTCACTTCCTTCTTCCCCGGCCCTGCGTATCGGCGCCTCACGCGTGGAGGAGGCGTTGGCCTTCGATGACGTGCTGGTGGTTCCGGCCTACTCGCAGGTGCTGCCATCCTCGACCAGCACCGTCACCCGGCTGACGCGGACGATTTCGCTGAATATCCCGCTGATTTCCGCCGCGATGGACACCGTCACCGAAGCGGAAATGGCGATCGCCATGTCGCAGCTCGGCGGCATGGGCGTGATCCACAAGAACATGACGCCCGAGGAACAGGCGTCCCTGGTCCGCCGGGTGAAGAAATACGAATCCGGCATGGTGGTGAACCCGCTGACGATTCACCCGGACCAGACCCTGGCCGACGTCAAGGCGCTGATGTCGTCGCACCATATCAGCGGCATTCCGGTGGTCGAACGTGAGACCAATCGCCTGGTGGGCATCGTCACCAATCGCGACGTCCGCTTCGCCACCGAGCCCAGCCTCAAGGTTTACGAGCTGATGACCCGGGAAAACCTGGTCACCGTGACATCCGATGTCGGCCCGGAACGCGCCCGCCATTTGCTGCACAAGCACCGCATCGAGAAGCTGATCGTCGTCGATGAGGCCTACCGCTGCATCGGGCTGATCACCGTCAAGGACATGGACAAGGCCGAATCGCACCCGCTGTCCAACAAGGACGAACTCGGCCGCCTGCGCGTCGCCGCCGCCACCGGTGTCGGCCCTGAGGGCGAAGCCCGCGCCCATGCGCTGATCGCCGCGGAATGCGACGTCATCGTCGTCGATACCGCGCATGGCCACTCCGAGGGCGTGCTGCGCGCGATCGAGGCGATCAAGAAAGCCTCCAACACCGCCCAGGTGATTGGCGGCAACGTCGCCACCCCCGAAGGCGCCCTGTCGCTGATCGCCGCCGGCGTAGACGCCGTCAAGATCGGCATTGGCCCCGGCAGCATCTGCACCACGCGGATCGTCGCCGGTGTCGGCGTGCCGCAATTCACTGCGGTGATGGAAACCGCCGCCGCCTGCCGGGAGAAGGGCGTTCCCGCCATCGCCGACGGCGGCATGCGCACCAGCGGCGACGTCGTCAAAGCCATCGCCGCCGGTGCAGACTGTTGTATGATCGGTAGCCTCCTGGCCGGAACCGAGGAGGCGCCCGGGGAGGTGTTCCTGTATCAGGGACGGTCGTACAAGTCCTATCGGGGGATGGGCAGCCTCGGCGCGATGGCGCGGGGGTCCGCGGACCGGTATTTCCAGCAGGACATCAAGGACCAGCTCAAACTGGTGCCGGAAGGCGTCGAGGGGCGCGTCGGGTATAAGGGCGCCGTGGGTAATGTAATTCACCAGCTTGTCGGCGGCCTGAAGGCGGGCATGGGGTATACCGGCAGCGCCGATATCGCGTCATTGCAGACCAACGCGCGGTTCCGGCGCGTGACCGGGGCCGGGCTGCGGGAGAGCCATGTGCACGACGTGGCGATCGACCGCGAGGCGCCGAACTACCGGCAGGATTGATGCTGCGTTAGGGGATTGGCGCTACGGCGGTCGTGTTTTTCCCGCCTAGATGAGGGACAAGACACCCGGCTCCTCCCCCGTGTCATGGCCGGACTTGGTCCGGCCACCGACGACTTGCGGTCTATTGTGGCGGCAAAGTCGTGGATTGCCGGGCCGAGCGAGGGCTTCGCGCATAGGCCGCGGGGGAGTCGCCCTCGACACCGCTTGGTATTAGGGTCCCACGATGTCCACACGGCTCCTGCATCCGTCCGATCCGGTGTTTGAAGCGCTGATCGTACCCTACCGCAGCATGACGCCGCGCAGCGCGGCGATCCTCGCCGGATTTCTGGTGGCGCTGAGCCTGACCATCGCGCTGAGGTTCGTGCTGCTCGGCGCCTGGCCGGTGCTGGCTTTCAGTGTTTTGGAGGTCCCGCTGCTGGGCTTGCTGCTGGCGATCAACATCCGCCGCGCGCGAACCAGCGAACTGATCCTGCTCGATCGCCTGACCCTGACGGTGACGCGAACCGATCCGGCCGGACGGCGGCAAAGCCTCTCGCTTCCCGCTGCCTGGCTACAGGTGAACCTGGAGGCGGGGGCAGGCGGATCGCGGCTGATGTTGAGCAGCCGCGGCCGCGGCAGCGAAGTTGGCGCATTTCTGCACGAACCGGACAGGGCTTTACTGTTCGAAGCGCTGCGCAGCGCCATGCACGACTCGCGGAATGCCAATTTTGATAATCCGCAACTGCGGAGTGACTGATCCGGACTCCGGCAGTATTATCGCTTTAGGGCTCAGCGGGTCCCATCGACTTGATCAGGTCGAACACGCGCTTGCGGATCGACGGGTCCGTAATGCGGTAATACGCGCGCACCAGTTCCAGCGTTTCGCGCCGGCTGAGCGTGTCGTCGGCGAACGGATCCTGCGACTCGGCCGAGCCGGTTGTCCGGCGGCCGGTTGAGCCGCCGAAATTGGCCGCAAGACTATCGGGCATGTCGTCGAAGAAAAAGCTTATCGGCACGTCCAGCACCCGGGACAGGTCGAACAGCCGGGATGCCCCGACCCGGTTCACCCCGCGTTCGTACTTCTGAACCTGTTGAAATGTCAGGCCAAGCGATTCGCCCAGGCGTTCCTGCGACATTCCCAACAAGGTGCGCCGGAGACGAATGCGCGAACCGACATGCACGTCGATGGGGCTGGGACGACTTTCCCTGTCTCCGGCGATGGCTTGTTCGACCCCTGCCATACTACGAGTCCTTTACCTCTAAGCACATCCGCATACAGTTCGAACGCTTGCTCCGCCAATGGCAGTCTGGGACGGGAGAACCGAGCATCAAACTATAGGTAACGGCCCTCCACTGCAACCCAAAATTGTCGGTTACCGAAAAAATCGACGTGATAGAGAGGCAAAAAACTCAGACCGTATAAAAGTTTGGACGTTCTCCGCCCTGCACACGTTTACGCGCCGCAAGACTAACAATAATGAGCAGCATAGCCGCTCCGCCCGGCAACCACAAACCCGCCTGTGTATAAAATGGTATCGCAATCGCCGGAGGCAGCCGCACCGCCAGGAATCCGGTCTGCTGCATGCCAAGCCGCGCGACTTCATGGCCGCGCGAATCGAAGCCGGCGGAGATCCCGGTATTCGCCGCGCGCAGCAGTGGCAATCCCTCCTCGACCGCCCGCATCCGGGCCGCCGCGAGATGCTGGCGCGGGCCGCTGGAGTTGCCGAACCAGGCATCGTTGGTGACATTGACGATCCAGGCCGGCCGATGGGCTTCGTCGATGACCTCGCTCGGGAAGATCGCCTCGTAGCAGATCAGCACGCCGACGGGGGGTATGCCGGGGACATGCAGCGTCTGCGGCCCCGGACCGCTGGCGAAGCCGCCGCCCGGCACCAGTTGCAGCGCGCCGGGCACCCAGCCTGGCGCATACTCGCCGAACGGCACGAGATGCCATTTGTCGTAGATCGCCTCGATCGTCCCGCCGGGCCCGATGGCGAACAGGCTGTTGCGCGGCCGATCGGCGGCATCGAAGCGGACCGAGCCGATAAGTGCCCGGGCACCGTGCGCGGCATCGGCAATCGCCGCGCGCGCGGGTCCATCGTTCTCCAGCAAGGCCGGGCTGGCGGTTTCCGGCCAGACCACCACCGCCGGATGGCCGCCCGCCTGCGCGACAGCTTGCCGGGTCAGATCGAGATAACGCCGGAAAATCCCGACCATCAGCCCGCGGTCCCATTTCTGGCCCTGCGCGACGTTGCCCTGTATCAGCAGCACGGTCAGGTCCGGCGCGGGGGGCAAGGGCTGGTCCAGGCGGACGATGCCGAAAGCGCACCAAAGTGCCAGCAGGACCAGGCCGCCGGCGCGCCAGGCCCAGCCGAGCAGCGGCGTCGCCGCAAGCACCAGGGTCGCCAGCGTCAGACCATGCACGCCGACAAGCGAGGCCGGCTGGATCATGATGTCGCCGGCAGGTCCCGGGAACTCCCAGACGCTGCCGAGCGGATTCCAGGGAAAACCGGTGGCGACGAACTGCCGCGCGAGGTCGGACAGCACCCAGCCGCCGGCCAGCGCCAAAGCGGCCGGCCAGCCGGGACGCGCCCGCCACGCCACCGCGGCGGGAACGGCGGCAAAGATCGCCAGCACCGCAGCCAAAGCGGGCACCGCCAACGGCACCAGCCACCAGAAGCGCGCGGCCTCGATCAGGATCGCCTCGGTGATCCAGTACAGGCCGACGGTATAGAGGCCGAAGCCGAACCACCAGCCGCGCCGCGCCGCGATCCACGGGGTGCGCGCGCCGCGAATCAGGCACAGCAGCACCGGAATGCCCACCAGCAGCCCGGGCAACACGTAAAGCGGAGGCAGTGCGAGGGCCGAAACCACGCCGGCGCAAACCGCCGCACTATCCGCCCGCCACCCGCGCAGGGCGGCTAGGCGATCCGTCAGCGATTGCAGCATGACGCCTGCAGTCAGCGCGTCTCGCGCTCGTAATGCTTGTAGTACTTATCCGTCACGAGATCGGTTTGCACCACCACGGCGACATCGGTGGTGTTGAAATCCGCATCGATCACCGCGCCGTCGCCGACGAAACCGCCGAGGCGGAGATACCCCTTGATCAGCGGCGGCAACTTGTTCAGCGCGACGCGCGCGTCGACGGCATCGCGGTCGAGCCGCCGCATCTCGATATAGCGGTGCGGCAACGCCCGCGGCCGGACGGCGGCCGGCGCGAGATGATTGTAGTACAGATATGTCAGTTCCATCTCCAGCGCGTCCGGATCGATGCCCGGCAGGCTGGCGCAGCCGAACATCAGGTCGATCTTGTTCTGGAACACGTAGGCCGCGATGCCGCGCCACAGCAGTTGCATCACCGCGCGACTGCGATAGCCTTCATCGACGCAGGAGCGGCCGAGCTCCATGATGCGGCCCGGATTGTCCTCGATCCGCGAGATGTCGTATTCGCCCGCCGAATAGAAACCGCCGATGCGTGCCGCCCCGTCGCGCTGGATCAGCCGGTAGGTGCCGACGACGCTTTCCGGACCTTCGCCCAGCGTGTGATCGACCACCAGCAAATGATCCGCAACGGTGTCATAGGCGTCTCGGTCCCGCCGGGTGCGTGTCGTCGCCGCGTCGGGGCGGGCGCCCATCTCCTCGTAGAACACCCGATAGCGCAGCGCCTGCACCGCGTCGATCTCCTGCGGGCAGGCGGCGAGCCGCACGCCGAGGTTGCCGGTCCGCAATTCCGGAAAAAGCGGGATGATATCCTCGGGGAGGATGCAGTCTTCAATTTGTGTCATCGGCCGGGTCCTTGATCGGAACGCGCAGCCGCGGGTCGCGGCCGCCGGTAGGCGTGTGAGAGGCGTTCTCGTTCTGCGCGATGCGATGGTCCGGCGCGGGCGATGCTTCGCGCCGCCGGCCGAACAGTTCAAGACGAAGGGAGACGACATCGAAGCCGAGGCGCGCGGCGATGGCGTGCATCAGCCGCTCATGCTCGGGGTCCTGGAATTCGACGACCTTGCCGGTCTCGATGTCGATCAGGTGGTAGTGCGGGCCGTCTTCCGTCGGCTCATAGCGGGCGCGGCCACCGCCGAAATCGCGGCGTTCCAGGATGCCGTTCTCCTCGAACAGCCGCACCGTGCGGTAGACAGTCGCGATCGAGATATGCTGGTCGAGCGCCGACGCGCGGCGGTACAGCTCCTCGACGTCGGGATGATCCGCGGCATCGGACAGCACTCGCGCAACCACCCTGCGTTGGCCGGTCATTTTCAGACCCCGATCGATGCAGAGGCGCTCGATGCGCGATTCCATAAGGCTCCTTGCGGTCAGCGCTCCGGCGCGTCCCCCGCCGGAGGCGCCTGAGGAATTCGCATACAATGCCGGGGCAGGGGCAGGGAAGCCTAGTTTGGGCGTTTGGCCCCGCGACGGGGACGAAACGGCTGCGTTTCGTCCCCTGACACGGAACCTTCACAGAGTTGCGGCGGTCACTCAGCGGCGCGGCGGGTGCCGAGGCCGATCTCCTTGGCGAGGGCGGAGCGCTTGTCGGCGTAGTTCGGGGCGACCATGGGGTAGCTTGCGTCCAGCCCCCATTTCTCGCGGTACTGCTCCGGTGTCAGGTTGAAGGAAGTCGCGAGATGGCGCTTCAGCATTTTCAGCCGCTTCCCATCTTCCAGGCAGATAATATAGTCCGGAAACACGGACTTCCGGATCGGCACCGCCGGTTCCTGCTTTTCAACCGGTTCGGCGGCGGGCTCGTCGATCTGAGCCAGAGTCTTGTAGACGTCCCGGATCAGCACGGGCAGCGCGCCGGCATCCAGCGGGTTGTTCGCAACATGCGCCGATACGATCCGGGCGGTGAGCCCGAGCAAATTGGAGTCAATCGGCCTTTCAGCCATAGTGGAACCTTTCTAGTCGCTTTTTGCTGGATATATATAAGTAGCCAATCTGCCGTTTCGCAACAGCGACTGGACAAATTGAATAAAATGGAATCGTGACGCCTATGCAAGATGTAACCTGCGAAATCGACATCACCGCGGAGATATGTCCCATGACTTTTGTCAGAACGCGCCTCGCGCTGGATCGCCTGGCGCCCGGTGAGACGCTGCGAGTCCGGCTGAAAGGCGACGAACCGCTGCGGAATGTTCCGCGCACCGCAACCGAGCAAGGGCATCAGGTACTGGCACAGGAAACCGATGCCGACGGGATCAGCACAGTGTTGATTCGCCGCGGAGATTAAGCCGCGCCGCCGCACCGTCATTCGGCATCGCGCAACCCCAGCCGTAACACCAGCGCATCCGACAAATCGGCGTAATAGGCGCGGCGCCGGCCGACGGGCTGGAAGCCGGCCCGGTCATAGGCGGCGCGGGCGGCGGCGTTGCCGACGGACACCTCCAGAAACAGCGCCGAGGCCCCCATCGCGCCGCAAATAGCCGCCGCCTGTTGCAGCAAAGCCGCAGCAATCCCGGTCCCGCGCACCTCCGGGGCGACCGCGAGCGTCAAGACTTCAGCTTCGTCGGCGGCGAGGCGTGCCAGGATCATGCCACCCGATGGATGCAGCAGGCCGAAGGTGCCGGGCAGTGCGAGTTGCTGGCTGAACACATCCGCGCGCCAGGCGTCCGGGGCGGGGAAGGCGGCTGCGTGGATCGCCGCCATGACCGCGCCGTCGACCGCGGTGGCGCGGCGCAACATGGTTGCATGGGAGACCATTCTTTTTCGCGGGGCATTTCGCTGCATCGTCATTGGGCTGTCGCAATCTACGCGCGGTTTGCAATCACGCGCCGGGCCGGAAGCTTCGCCTCGGGCGCATCGACGTAGAGCGGTTCCGCCGGCAGGGGCCTGATGGTCTCACGAAAGCGGCGCTCCGCCACCACGGCGATATGGCGGCCGGCGGGCAGGCGCGCATCGGTCAGCATGACGTTGACCCCGCGCGCCGCCAGCCGGGCGGCAACTTCGGGTGCCGCTCCGCCGGCGACCGCTATCGGCTCCCCCGGGTCCGGTAGCTCGCCGATGGGCAGCGACAGCACCGAGTCTCCGGTTTCCAGGAAGATCCGGCCGCGCCGGCTGGGGATCGCGCACCAGACCCGCCGACCGCCGACATGCGGCAGCGCATCGGCCAAGGCCTCCCCCACCGTCACCCCGACAACGGGCCGGTGCGCCGCGACCGCAATACCTTGAGCCAATGCGATGCCGCCGCGGATGCCGGTGAAGCTGCCCGGGCCGACGGTGACGGCGATCAGGTCCATATCGGCCGCCCTCAATCCGGATTCGCGCAGGCAGTCCCGTGCCATCACGGCGAGAACCGAGGCGTGGCCGCGCTCCAGATCCTGCTGCCGGCCGAACACCACCTCACCATCGGCAACGATCGTTGCCGAACAGCGCGAGACGGCCGAATCCAGGGCGAGAATACGCATGGCGGGACGACGCTACGCTTCCGGCCGCGCCGGGCCAAGCGCGCGATCAGGCCAGGATGACGGCTTCCTCGAACGTCAGCCGCGGCGAGCGGGGGTAGACGCCGGACGGATCGCCATGGCCAAGATTGACCAGGAAGTTCGAGCGCCAGCCATTGCCGCCGAAAAACGCCGCATCGACCTTGGCGTTGTCGAAGCCGGACATCGGACCGGTGTCCAGGCCCAGCGCGCGCGCGGCGATGATCAGGTAGGCGCCCTGCAGCGTGCCGTTGCGGAACGCCGTGGTCGCCGCCAGCGAATCGTTGCTGGTGAACCAGGAGGCCGCGTCCTTGTTGTGCGGAAACAGCCGCGGCAGGTGCTCGTGGAATTTCGGATCGTAGGCAACAATAGCGGTCACCGGCGCGGCCAGGGTCTTTTCCAGATTGCCGGCCGACAGAGCAGGGCGGAGCTTTTCCTTGCCTTCCCTGGTGCGGATGAAGACGAACCGCGCCGGAGAACTGTTGGCCGATGTCGGTCCGAATTTCAGCAGGTCATACAGCTTGTGCAGGGTCTCGTCGGGAACCGGGGTATCCTGCCACGCGTTGTGGGTGCGAGCTTCCAGGAACAGCAGGTCGAGTCCCGCGGGTTCGATGGGCATGGGCAACTCCTGAAGCAGATTTTGCGATGCTACGTGATGGATGCGGGGAGATGAGTCAACGGATGGGCGCGGCGACTAGCGGTGCTTAGGGGTTGGCCAAGTCGTGGATGGCCGGACTAAATCCAGCCGTGACACGGGAGCAATGTCCGTGCCGGCAGTCCTAAAGTTCGCGTTCCCGTTCATCCGCGACTGACACGGGGCGGCGGCCATGCCGTCGGTTCCAATGCGTCCGCCGCCGACTAATCCGGCTGCCCCAGTGCGCGGTACATCTCCGCCAGCGCCGGACTCATCGGCACATTCAGCGTCTCGCCGTTCGGCAGGCGATCGACCAGCCATCTTCCGTAGAGCCGGCTGAGGCTCCCGTCGCTCGCCATACGGATGAAACTGTCGCGGACCAGGGCGGCGAAAGCGGGATCATCGCGGCGCAAGCCGATGGCGTACGGCTCAAACGACAAATAGTCGCCGGTAATGCCGAAGCGCTTGCCGTCCGGCCGGGTGGCAATAAAGCCCGACAACAGGATGTCGTCGGAAGCGAACGCATCCGCCTTGCCGGCCGCCAGCCGATCGAACGCCTCGTCCAGTCCAGGGACCGCGTCGAGCGTAATCGGCGGCGACACGGTTGCCGCCAGCCGGCGCATCGCGGCCTCATTGGTCGTGCCGCTGCCGGCGACCACCGTGCGCCCGGCCAGCCCGCGGTAGGACGTCACCGCAGGGCGTCCGTTCACCAGCGGCACCAGCAGTTTCGTGCCGGCCAGGAAAAACACCGGCGAAAACGCAATGCTCTTCGCCCGTTCGGCGTTGGCCGTCGTTGACCCGCATTCCAGGTCGATCGCGCCGCTTATCAGCTTCGGTAGCCGCTCCTCGGCGGTTACCGGCACATAGACGATGCGCACGCCGGTTTGCCACGCCGGCGCGTCGGCCTCCTGCAGGTCGCGGTGCAGCGTCCGCGCCACGTCCTCGGCGATGCCATGGCACAGGTCCAGGGAAAACCCGATGGGCTGGCCGCCCGGGTTCAGGAACGAAAACGGCGGCGCGCTGACGCGGTAGCCGATAAGGATGGTGCCGCGGTCGTTGATGGTCTTCAGCGTGCCGGACAGCACGTCATCCTGCGCCCGCGCTCCGGCACACAGCAGGATCGCCGGGACAACCAGCGCCCAAAGACGCCTCATGCCGGTTCCACCTCCATCTCCTCGATCATCTCCCGGGTATCCTCGTCGGCGACAAGCTGGCCTTCCCACTTCGCCACCACCGCCGTGGCCAGCGAATTGCCGATGACGTTGGTGGCCGAGCGGCCCATGTCGAGGAAGGTGTCGATGCCGAGCAGCAACAGCAGCCCTTCCTCGGGCAGGTTGAACTGAGACAGCGTCGCGGCGATCACCACCAATGAGGCACGCGGCACGCCGGCCACGCCTTTGCTGGTCAGCATCAGGGTCAGCAGCATGGCGATCTGCGTGCCCGTGCTGAGGTGGATGTCATAGGCCTGGGCGATGAACACCGAGGCGAAGGTGCAATACATCATCGTGCCGTCGAGATTGAACGAATACCCCAGCGGCAGCACGAAGCTGGAGATGTTGCGCGCCACCGGGAATTTCGCCAGCTGCTCCAGCATCTTCGGGTAGGCGGCTTCCGAACTGGCGGTGGAGAAGGCCAGCAGGAACGGCTCCCGCACCAGTAAAACGAGCCGCTTGACGCTCGGTCCCAGGATGACGAACCCGGCGAGCACCAGCAGCAGCCAGAGGCAGACCAGGCCGAAATAGAACTGGCCCATGAACTTGGCGTAGTTCACCAGGATGCCGAGGCCGTTGGTGGCGATGGTCGCGGCCATGGCGCAGAACACCGCCAGCGGGGCCAGTTTCATTACATAGCCGGTGACCCGCAGGATGATGTGCGACAGGCCCTCGGTGGCTTCCAGTACCAGCTTCGCGCGCTCCCCCATTGCGGCGCAGGCGACGCCGAAGAAGATCGAGAACACCACGATCTGCAGGATTTCGTTATCGACCATCGGGCGCAGGGCGGAGTCGGGGAAGACATGCTTGACGAACCCGTCCAGCGACATGGCGTGCGCGTCGATGCCGGAGCTGACGCCGCTGACCACCTTGTGAACGCCGACGCCCGGCTCGAACAGGTTGACCAGGACCAGGCCGAGGGTCAGCGACACCAGCGAGGCGGTGACGAACCACAGCATCGCCTTGCCGCCGACGCGGCCGACGGCGCCGGCATCCGACATGTGGCCGATGCCGACGACCAGGGTGGAGAACACCAGCGGCGCGATGATCATCTTGATCAGCCGCAGGAAGACCATGCTGCCGATGGAGACGTATCCGGCGAACAGCTTCTGTTCCGCCGGTGCCGGGAACTGATCGTGCACCAGGCCGCCGGCGGCGATTCCCAGCACCATTGCAATAAGGATCCAGGTCGTCATCCGGCTCGACTTCATCGTGACATCCCCCGATACGCGATGTGCAATCATGCAATGTCATCCCGCCGCAACACAATGGGGCGGACGGGCGGCGCAGGGCATCCGCGGACATGCACTCCTCGCGGCGCAGGGATTGTATATCAACCGGCACCGGGTTTGACCCATAGGCAAGGTCGCCACCGCCGCCGTGTCATGGCCGGATTTAGTCCGGCCACCCGCGACTTGCGGTCGTTCGTGGCGGCAAAGTCGTGGATGGCCGAACCCAGCCCGGCCATGACACAAACGGGCAGGCACGCCGCCGGCCATTTACTTCGTCCGGCACCGCGCACCATGACGATGCCGCCAGCCCGTATCAGCCGCCGATAATCGCCCGCACCTTGGCCGCCAGCACGTCGAGTGCAAACGGCTTGGCCAGCATCTGCATATCCGGCCCGAGCGGCCCCTGCTTCCTGATCGCGTCGCCGGCATAGCCGCTGATCAGCAATATCGGCAGCCGGGGCACCAGCTCCCGCGCCGCATCCGCAAGCTGCCGCCCGTTCAACCCGCCCGGCAGGCCCACATCCGTCACCAGCAGCTTCACGTCGATCGGCTCCGGCGCGTCCAGCAATCTCCGCAACACGTGCAAACCGTGCGGACCGTCCTCGGCCTCGATCACCCGATAGCCCATTTCGCGCAGCGCCTCGGCGGTGAACTGCCGGATGATCTCCTCATCCTCGACCAGCAGCACCGTTGCCGGGTTTGCGCCGGCTTGCGCCGCCGGCCGGATAACCCGCTGCACCGGGGCTGCCTTTCCGCCGTCGGCTTCGGCCGCGCTCCGCGGTAGATACAGATGCACCGAGGTGCCCGACCCGACGGTGCTTTCCAGCCGCACCAGGCCATGCGACTGCCGCACGAAGCCGTACAGCTGGCTCAGGCCGAGGCCGGTTCCCTGGCCGTCCGGCTTGGTCGTGAAAAACGGCTCGAACGCGCGCGCCAGCACCTCCGGCGGCATGCCGGACCCGGTGTCGGCCACGGTGATGCGGACGAAATCGCCGGCCGCCACGCCATCCCAGGGGCGCACCTCCGCCTCGTCCAGGGTCACATGGTCCGTGCTGATGACGATCGTCCCGCCATTCGGCATCAGTGCGTCGCGGGCGTTGATCGCCAGGTTCAGCAGCGCGTTCTCCAACTGGTTCGGATCGCAGCGCACCGGCCAGCAACCGGGCTTCAGGTCAAGGCCGACAGTGATGTTCGGCCCGACGGTCCGCTGGATCAGCGCCTGCATGCCGCCGACAAGCTCACCCGGGGCCAGGACTTTCGGAGTAAGCGTCTGCCGCCGCCCGAAACCGAGCAGCCGCTGGGTCAGCGAGGCGGCACGATCCGCCGCCGTCAGCGCCGCTTCCAGCAGCTCCGGCGCGCGCTCGGGGCGGCCGGTGGAGATCCGCCGCTGCGCCAGCGCGATCCCGCTGCTGATCGCCTGCAACATGTTGTTGAAGTCATGCGCGATGCCGCCGGTCAGTTGCCCGATGGCTTCCATTTTCTGCGCCTGGCGCAGGGCGTCCTCGGCGCGCTCGCGCTCGGCGATCTCATTCGACAGCCGCGTGTTCGCGTCCGCGAGTTCCCGCAGGTGGATCTTCTGCGCCGTCAGGTCCGTCAGAATGCCGCACAGCAGGGTCGTATCGGAATCATCCAGCAGGCTGAGCGTCACATGCGCCGCAACCGCCTGCCCATCGGCGGCGCGCAAGGTCAGTTCGCGCCGGACTCCGGTCTGCCTCGCCTCGGTCAAAAGGTCCTGGAACGCGCCGCCATCGTCCGGGGACAGGAACGGCAGCAGGGTCCGGCCAATCAGCCGCTCATGCGGAACGGCCAGCATTTCGGCGAGGCGGCGGTTGCAATAGACGACATGGCCTTCGCCATCGAGCGTGACCGCGCCCTCCTGAATCTGCTCGATCAGCAAGCGATACGGCCGATCGGCGCTTTCCAGGGTGTAGACCATTTGCTCGCCGCGGTGGTCTTCGACCACGACGGCATCGATCTCGCCCCGCCTGATGGCGCCGAGCGTGTCCTCGCATTCCTCCAGCCGCGCCTCAAGCTCCCGGATTCGCTCCAGCAGATGGGCCTGCCCGGCCGGGGCCTGTTCGGGCTGCATTCAGGCCTCGCCGAGGGACGGCAGCACCGCCAGGTCGAGCGCGCGCAGCAGTCGATCCTCCTCGGACAGGTCGCCGACGATACGGCGAACCGGCAGCGGCAGCAGCTTCACCAATGTCGGCGCGGCGATGACGTCGTATTCCCTGGCGAATTGCGGCTGCTGGTAGATATCGATGATTTCGAGATCGGACTGCCCGGCGAGACGCTGCGAGCAGACCCGCTTGAGGTTCTCGATCGCGCGCCGCGACCGGAGCGTGCTGCCGGCGACGATCAGCCGCAAACGATGGGTGATTTCCGGCGGGGGTTCGGTCGCTTGCATCATGGGACATCCGCCTTTTGCCGTATATCCAGGCCAACCAGTACGCGTTCCGTATTCGACAGGTCGCCGATGATCCGCTTCAGCGGTGTCGGCAGGCGGCGCACCAAGGTGGGTACCGCCAGGATCTGATCGCCCGCCGCCAGCCGCGGGTTTTGCAGCAGGTCGATCACCTCGATCTCATAGCGTCCGGCCAGATGGGTTTCGCAGACGCGCCGCAGGTTGTTCATGGCGGCGATCGACCGTCCGGTGTGGCCGGCGACATACAGTCGCAGGTAATAATAACCGGTATCGCTATCGGCGCCGGCGGGGGCATCGTCGAAATCGGCGGTGTCCGGCATCATTCGGCGCCTCCCCGCCGCTCGGCAATGGCGACGCGATCCCGGGACAGTACGACATCGTGCGCCTCGTCTTCCAGCAGCAGAGCATGCGCTTCATCCTGCTCGGCGTCGAGGGTGGCCCGCAATTCGTTGATCTGACGTTCCAGCGCCCGCCGCCGCCGCTCCGATTCACGCCGCCGCTGCCCGATATCGCGCCGCCGCCGCTCGGCCGCGGCAAGCTCGCGCGCCTCCTGCGACAGGCGCGCGGTGCCGGTCAGCACCCCGTCCGGGCCGACATAGGGATCGATCAGTTCGATCCCGCTATCCGTCATCCGGTACTCGCGCACCTGGTTGGAGTGGCTCGAACCGCGCGACTTGATCAAATACAGCACGCGGTTGCGTTCACCGTTCGCTTCGAGGTCCATCAGCCTGATCCAGCTATCCATCAGCGAGGACAATGCCTGGTCGGTGCCGTCGTTGAGCGACGAGGAGATCCGCAGGCTGGTGAACATCCCGGTGACGCCGGCGCTTTTCAGGAAATCCACCATGCGCAGCAAGGTCGCGTGCACCTCCGCGATCGGGCCGCGGAACGCCGAGATCGGGTCGATGACCACCACCGACGGCCTGAACTCCAGCACGTCGCGATGCATTCGCGCCAGGTGCATCTCCAGCCCGTACAGGCTGGGCCGCGCGGCCTCGAAGCGCAGCAGCCCGGCATCGACCCGGCGCCGCAGGTCGAGGCCGACGGAGCGGACGTTGCGGCAGATTTCCTCGGCGCTTTCCTCGAACGCGAAAAACATGCAGCGCTCGCCGCGGCGGCAGGCGGCATCGATGAAATGGCTGGCGATGGTGGTCTTGCCGGTGCCGGCGACGCCGGACAGCAGAATGCTGGAGCCGCGGTAGAAGCCGCCGTTGCGCAGCATCGCATCCAGCCCGGCGATGCCGGTGGACACCACCTCGTTCGACACCGGGCGGTCGATGCCGGACGAGGTGACCGGCAGCATGCTGATGCCCGACGCGTCGATCAGGAACGGATATTCGTTGGTGCCGTGCGCCGAACCGCGGTACTTCACCACCCGCAGCCGTCGCGTGGTGATCTGGTCGATGACGCGGTTGTCGAGCAGGATGACGCAGTCGGAGATGTATTCCTCCAGCCCGTGCCGGGTAAGCTGGCCGTCGCCGCGCTCCCCGGTGATGACCGCCGTCAGGCCGCGATCCTTGATCCAGGCGAACAGCCGGCGCAGTTCGGCGCGCAGGATGGCGGTATCGGAAAAGCCGGAAAACAGCGATTCGATGGTGTCGAGCACGATCCGCTTGGCCCCGACGGAGTCCACCGCGTAGCCGAGCCGGACGAACAGGCCTTCGAGGTCGTATTGCCCGGTTTCCTCGATCTCGCTGCGCTCGACGCGGACATGGTCCACCGCGAGCTTGCCGGCCTGCACCAGCCCGTCGAGGTCGCAGCCGAGCGAGGCAACATTGGCCGCGAGATCTTCCGCGCGCTCTTCGAAGCTCATGAAGACGCCGGGTTCGCCGAACAGGGTGGCACCATTGACCAGGAACGTGACGGCGAACAGCGTCTTGCCGCATCCGGCGGCGCCGCAAATCAGGCTGGGACGGCCGGTGGGTAGTCCGCCCAGCAGGATCTCGTCGAAACCGGAGATCCCGGTGGCGGATTTCGGAAGCACGGTGGTGGCAGGCTGGGTCGTGGCAGACCCGGTATTGGCAGGCTGGGGCGGCATGGTCCGGTTTTGTCCTCTCCGGCGTTACGCCCGTTGGGCAGCTTGCGGGGTGACTGGCGGGACCGCCAGCCGAACCGCGCTGCAGCCGGGTGTTGTTTCACTGCAATGATTATTTCGTTCCCCCGGCCGGTGTCCATCGAAATCGCCGGATGCACCCGGTAATGCCGGGTATCGCGCCGCAATCCGTGCCGCCGCCGCGGACCCGCCGGGTAAACCGGCCGGGACGGCAGGATGAAGACCGTCGTGCAAAGACATTGCCACCCTCCGGGGGAACCGGACGACTATGACCGCCGAGTCGCATCGGCCATTGATCCAGCGCAAAAATTTGCCGCGCGGAAAACCGGCGGCTGCGTCATGACCCCGCCAAAGCGCTATAGCTTGATATAGATCATTCCCGGCGAAGGCCCGCTGACGGCACACTGTTCGCTGTTCGGATACCGCCGCTTTAATGACACACACTATCACCAAGGCTGACTTTATGGTGCATTCGCATGAAGACGCCCACGTGTCGGCCGCGGATGCCTCGGGTTCGGTGGTCTTCCCCGCGCCGGCGGCGCGCTTTCCGGGCTGTCGGCCCTCGCAGGACCCTGCCGGCTTCGAAACGTTTTCCGCGCTTTTCCGTCCCGGTCCCGCGCGCGCTGCGCGAACGTCCACCGATTGCGTTCGCGTGCCCGCCTGGTCCGGCAAGCCGGCGATGGTGCAGTGCATGGTTACTATAGCGCCGCCGCACCGGTCGGCCTAAGGATGACCCTCGTCCCGCTGCCTTTCCGCGCCTACTCCCCGCCCTCTTTGTCACGGTGACATGCGAAGTGCTTGACATACCATCGCCTGAGACGACCCTCGATGTCCTCCCCGCATATCTCCGCGACGTCTACACCTGGGCCTATCTGACTCCTCGCCTGGTCGGGTTTCTCGACCGGCAGGTCGTCGTGCAGGCCATTCTGTGGGGCAACGCGCAACGGCTGATCGACAACGTGCTGAGCCGGTTGAAACCGGGCGACACGGTGTTTCAGCCGGCGGCGGTCTATGGCACGTTTTCGCGTCAGGTCGCCGGGCGCATCGGTCCGCAGGGACGGCTGGAAGTCCGCGACATCGCCCCGCTGCAAGTCGGCCTGACCCGGCGCAAGGTGGCCGGATTGCCGCATGTGCATGTCGCCTGCGGCGATGCGGCGGACCCCGGGGACGGCGCCTACGATGCGGTGACCTGCTTCTTCCTGCTGCATGAAGTGCCGGATGAGGTGAAGCGGCAGGTGGTGCCGGCGATGCTCGGCCTGGTGCGGCCCGGCGGTCAGGCGATCTTCGTGGACTATCACCGTCCGCACCGCCTGAACCCGCTGAAGCCGATCATGAAGGGGATTTTTTACCGGCTGGAACCGTTCGCCAGGAGTTTGTGGTCGCAGGAAATCGAGGCGCTCGGCGGCGCGGCGGCGGTCGGCTTCCGCTGGTCCAAGCGGACCCAGTTCGGTGGTTTGTACCAGACCGTGATCGCCGAGCGGGTTTAGGCAGCGGCACCGGTCCGGGGAAGCCCGGCGGCCGGTCTTCGCAGCGGCAAGAACGCAAGCTGTGACACGGATTAAAACCGGATTAAGGCAGGGATTACACGGACGCGACCATCGGACGAAGCGCCCGCCAGCCGCGCGATTCGTCGCATCTCTCGGTGCAATCCGTAACTGAATCCCGCTTAATCTGTGTTACAGCTTGCCGTGTTTTCGCGCCCCGCCAGCCCCGGACCGTCCGAGGTTCTGTCGACGCCGGACGATCGGCCGATAGCTCAGAGCCCGCCGCGCGCCACATCCATCGCGAAATAGGTCAGGATCAGATCCGCCCCGGCACGTTTGATCGCGCCCAGGCTCTCCAGCACCACCCGATCCTCGTCGATCGCGCCCGCAGCGGCGGCGAACTTGATCATCGCGTACTCGCCGCTGACCTGGTACGCCGCCAGCGGCAGCAGGCTGCGGTGCTTGATCTGCGACAGCACGTCCAGGTACGGCATCGCCGGCTTGACCATCAGGATGTCGGCACCCTCGGCCTCGTCCTCGTCGGATTCACGCAGCGCCTCGCGGCTGTTCATCGGATTCATCTGGTAGGTCTTGCGGTCGCCCTCCAGGTCGCAGCCGGCGGCGGCGCGGAACGGACCGTAGAACGCCGAGGCGAACTTCGACGAATAGGCCATCACCGGCAAATTGATGAATCCGCTGGCGTCCAACGCCCGGCGGATCGCCCAGACCTGGCCGTCCATCATCGACGACGGCGCGATCATGTCCGCCCCCGCCTCGGCCGCGATCACGGACTGCACGCCGAGATTCTCGATCGTGTGGTCGTTGTGCACGTCGCTGCCATGCATCACGCCGCAATGGCCGTGGCTGGTGTATTCGCAGAAACAGGTGTCGGAGATCACCATCATCCCCGGCACCGCATCCTTCGCCCGCTTGATCATCCGCGCCAGCAGCCCGTCGCGCTTCAGCGCGTCGCTGCCGGTGGCGTCCTTGTGGTGGCTGACGCCGAAGGTCATCACCGCCTTGATGCCGGCCGCGGCGAATTCCTTGATCGCGCCGTCCAGCTTGCGCTCCGGGATGCGGAAGATGCCGGGCATCGAATCGACCGGCGCATAGTCGTCCAGCCCTTCCTCGACGAAGATCGGATAGATCAGGTCGTTCATCGACAGAGTGTGCTCCTGCAGCAGGTCGCGCATCACCTGGCTCGACCGCAGGCGGCGCATGCGCACATTCGGGAAGTTCTGGACCATCGCGATTTTGTTCCTAAGCGAGTGGCGAGGGTGAGGGCTTGGACCCATCCGAAAAGCGACTGTAGCGGAAAGGTGAAGGATCGACTACCGGCGTTTCACCCGTTACCAGTTCGGCCATCAGCCGCCCCGCCGCCGGTCCGATGCCGAAACCGTGGCCGGAAAAGCCGGTGGCGATGAAGAATCCGGGGAACCCGTCCACTGGCGAAATGATCGGCATGGCGTCCGGCGTTACGTCGATCATGCCGCCCCAGCTATGCGCAATCTTCATGGTATGGAAAACCGGGAACGCTTGCGTAACAGACCGCCTGGCCCGCGCCAGGATTGGCTGATGCGGTGGCGGATCGAGCATGCGCACCGCTTCGAACGGTGACGCGGCGTCGAGCGGCCAGCGCCGCGGTTCCGCCAGCTCGGTGAAAAAGCGGCGGCCGAACCGAAGCTTCAGGTCCTTGCCGCGCAGCCGCCGCGCCGGGAGGAAGTCGCGCATGAAGCGAAACGTGTCCGGCACGATATCGACGACATTGCTGCTCCAGTTCGCCACGCTGTAGCCGCCGTCGAGGTGCTTGCGCAGGCCGAAGCCGAAGCCGCCGCAGGAGGCTTCGGGGCCGCCCGGCAACGGCTCGGTGCGCATCACCGACGACAGCACCTTCAACTGCGGCAGGCGCAGGCGCAACGGGCGGCAGAACAGCCGCGACCAGACCCCGCCCGCCAGCACCGCCTGGTCGCAGGCAATGCGGCCGCGTTCGGTGACGACGCCGCACACGGCACCGCCCCGGGTCTCCACCCCGCGCACCGCGCAGCGTGTCAGGATCACCGCGCCGTAGCGGCGCGCGGCCTCGGCGATGGCGGCGGCGGTATGCGCCGGTTCGGCCCGGCCGTCGCTGGCGGTCCACAGCGCGCCGAGCCAGGTGCCCGACAGCCCCGGCAGCACGCGGCTGGTTTCGTCGCGGGTCAGCAGCCGCGTATCGAGCTGGTTCGGCTTGCCGGCGAGGTCGAGCCAGGCCTCGCGTCTGGCGATCTCCTGCGGGGTGCGGCAGAGATAGGCGATGCCGCTGCGGCGGAACCCGGTTTCGGCGCCGGTGAGGTTGTTCATGTCGGCCCAAAGGCGCAGCGCCTCGATCGCCAGCGGCAATTCCCGCGGGTCGCGGCCCATCTTGCGGCACCAGCCCCAGTTGCGGCTGGACTGCTCGCCGGCGATCGCGCCCTTTTCGCATAGCACCACCGGCACGCCTTTGCGGGCCAGGAAGAAAGCGGTGGAAACCCCGATGATGCCGCCGCCGATGACGACGACACGGGTCGCCGCCGGCAGGGCGGGGTCGCTGCCGACGAGGTCGAGGGGAGGGGGCATGGCTGGTTCCGCAACAGGAGTGGGCGAGGAAACGCCGCAAAGGCAACGCTGCGCACAATCGCGATCCTCACCGCCGGGTGATCATATCCGCATTGCCGCCGCGTGGCGAGGCTGCCGCGCGGGTGCCACATTGTGCGGTGCGCCGTCCCGAACCTCCATCCTGCGTCATGGTGAATCCGATGTTGTTCCGTGTGCGCGATGCCATGGCTGCGGAACCCGGGGTCGCTGCCGCCGCGCTGGGATCATGCCTGGTGCTGTGGCTGCTGGGCTTTCCCGGCCTCGTTCTGTCGCTTGGCCTCGGGCTGCTAGTTGCGGCGTGGTGCGCCGGCGCCTGGCTGGCCGATACGCGCAACGCGGCGCGCTTAAGCGAATCGCGGCAGGCCCTGGACGCCGCCCGGCGGCAGCTAGCGGCGACCGAGGAGACTTTGCGCGGCAGCCGCCGGCTGGAGACGGTCGGGCGGCTGGCAGTCGGCATTGCGCATGACTTCAACAACCAGTTGACGGTGATCAGCGCCAACGTGGAGATGCTGAAGCGGTCACTCGGCGCCGCGGACGGCCGGTTGCTGCGGCGTGCGGACGCGGCGATGCAGGGCGTGCAGCGGGCCGCCGCGCTGACCGGGCGGGTGCTGGCGCTGTCGCGCGCCGCTCCGGCGGAACCCGAGGCGGTGGACGTCAACCGGCTGCTGGACGGCATGGCCTCGCTGCTGCGGCGCGGCCTGGGCGATCGCGCCACGCTGCGGTTGCGGTTGTTGCGCGATCCCTGGTTCGTCTGGGCCGACGTCAACCGGATGGAGAACGCGCTGCTGGCGCTGGCGGCCGAGGCCGCTGAGCGTGTGCCCGATGGCGGCACGCTGACCGTCGCGGCCGAACCGGTGACGCTGGCGACCGGCTGCCGCGGCCTGCTGCCCGGCGACTATGTGCGGATCGCGGTGACCGCGCCGCAGGCCGGGCGCCTGGCGGGCGAAACTGCGGCCGGGGCGGCGGCGCTGGCGCGCGAGGCGGGCGGCGCGGTGCTGCCGTGCGATGATCCGGCGTCCTGCCGGCTGCTGTTGCCGCGCCATTTGCCGCCGCCGGCCGCCGTCCCGGCGCCGCGCTCCGCCGGCGGCCGGGCGACCATCCTGGTGGTGGAAGACGACGCCGAGCTGCGCGCCGCCTGCGTCGAGGTGCTGCGCGACCTCGGCTACGCCGTTCTGGAGGCGCCGGATGCAATGGAGGGGTTTCGCGTGATTGCCGATGGCGGCGGCATCGACCTGCTGTTCACCGATGTCGGGTTGCCCGGCGGCGTCAGCGGACGCGCCCTGGCGGATGCCGTGCGCCAGGTCGATGGCGGCGTGCGGGTGGTCTTCACCACAGGTTACGCCGCCGCCGGCGAACCGCACCGCCCGGGGACGGCGCTGCTGCCCAAGCCGTTCGGTTCGGCGCAACTGGCGGGCGCGGTGCGCCAGGCTTTGGACGCAACGCCCAAGGCACCGCCGTGAAGGCGAACAAACAAGGCGCCGCCCGGTTCGGGCCGGTCAGCCGATAAGCTCTTGCACCGTTTCGGCGGGGCGGCAGAGCCGGGCGCCGCGCGCGGTGACGACAATCGGCCGCTCCAGCAGGATCGGGTGAGCCAGGATGGCATCGATCAGGCTGTCGTCGGATTTCGCCGCGTCGCCCAGGCCCAATTCGTCGAATGGCGTGCCCCTGCGGCGGAGGATCTGCCGCGGCGTCATGCCCAGGCGGGCGAGCAGGGCGAGAAGCTCCTGGCGAGTGGGCGGGGTTTTCAGGTACTCGATGACGTTCGGCTGCAGGCCGGCCTCCCGCAGCAGGCCGAGCACCTTGCGGGAGGTGCCGCAGGCGGGGTTGTGGTAGATCACGGTTGCGGCGGCGGCGGGCATCGGCTGACCTCGTGCGGAATGGGTGGCAGCGCCTTGTCCCAAATTGTCGCGGCGCGGGCCAGCGGCATCGGCGCTGATCCGGCGGGCATGAATCCAGGCCGTGCCCGCGCGCCATGGCCGGGCGAGGCACTTCGCCGGCGGCGCGGTTGCATTCTCCGTCGCGTCCTTGCCAGTTGAACTGATTGTTACTTTTAAGATACAGTATTCCGTTTCTTGTTAATATCAACCTGGTGCATCGTTCTACACGCCATGTCCGCCTCAGGCATGCGCCACAGCCAGTCCCGGGTGCTGCTCCATCGGATGGAAATCGGCGTCGTTGTGCAGCAGTGGAACGCCGCGTTCGAGGCGGAACGTGCCGATGACCACGTCGATGGTTTTCCGAATGGCGATGCCGCGGGATCGCAGTGTGCGGCAATCGCGCGCAGCCCGCACGGCGAGGCCATCGTCAAGCATGCGCACCACGACGAAATCGCGCAGCAGGCGTTCCACCTTGGTTGCGCGGGTCTCATCGCAAACCCCCTGCAACAGCTCCAACATGATAACGGCCGGCCTCGCCCGGCACGGCAATCCGTCCGGCCAAGCGGAAAACACTGTCGCGGCGGGATACTGGAGCGGGTGAAGGGAATCGAACCCTCGTGTGCAGCTTGGGAAGCTGCCGTTCTACCATTGAACTACACCCGCGCCGGGGCGGCCCTTTTAGGCAATCTCCGCCGGCAATGCAATTCGCATCCGCGCGCCCGGCCGGGCAAAAGCGACGCATACCCGTCACAAACGCCCATTGACGCGCAGGCTGCTCCGGACCTATCAGCGACACCGCCGGGAGGTTCCCGGCCCTCGTGATTTGTCCGGCCGGATTGCGGCGAGGTGAAACAAGCGCGCTAAAGAGGCCAGCATCAGGGCTGTCCCAACGGCCCGAAGCTGCTTCACGGTCGGGCCAACGCGTGCAAGGGCCCCGACAATGACACTCGATCCATCCCGCCTGCGTCCCGCCACCCGCCTCGTCCACGGCGGCGTCCACCGCTCGCAGCACGGCGAAACCGCCGAAGCTTTGTTCCTCACCTCCGGCTATGTCTACGACAGCGCCGAACAGGCCGAGGCGACCTTCGCCGGCACCGTCGAGCACTACCAGTATTCCCGCTTCGCCAACCCGACCCTGACCATGCTGGAGGACCGCCTCTGCCTGATCGAGGGCGCGGAGGCCTGCCGCACCACCGCCACCGGCATGGCCGCGGTGAACGCCGCGCTGTTGGCGCACCTGAAGGCCGGCGACCGGGTCGTCGCGGCGCGCGCGCTGTTCGGATCGTGCCACTGGATCGTCTCCACCCTGCTGCCGAAATTCGGCATCGAGACGGAATTCGTCGATGGCGCCGATCTCGAACAGTGGCGCACGGCGCTGTCGGAGCCGGCGCAACTGGTGCTGCTGGAAACCCCATCCAACCCGATGCTGGAGCTGGTCGATCTGCCGGCCGTGGCGGAACTGGCGCACGCGGCCGGGGCCATCGTCGTGGTGGACAACGTCTTCGCCACCCCGCTGCTGCAGCAGCCGCTGAAGCTCGGCGCCGACGTCGTGGTGTATTCGTGCACGAAGCATATGGACGGGCAGGGCAGGGTGCTCGGCGGCGCCGTGCTCGGCAGCCGCGCCTGGATCAACGACACCTTGCAGCCATTCATCCGCAACACCGGCCCGGCGCTGTCGCCGTTCAACGCCTGGGTGCTGCTGAAAGGCATCGAGACCCTGGCGCTGCGGGTCGATGCCGCCTGCCGCACCGCCGCCGGGATCGCCGATTTCCTCGCCACGCTGCCCGGCGTGACGCATGTCTGGTATCCATTCCGCGCAGATCACCCGCAGCGCGCCTTGGCCGAGCGGCTGATGACCGCCGGGGGCACCATCGTCACCTTCGAGGTTGCCGGCGGCAAGGACCGCGCGTTCGAGGTGATGAACCGCTTCCAACTGATCGCGGTCTCCAACAATCTCGGCGATTCCAAATCTCTCGCCACCCACCCGGCGACGACGACGCATATGCGTATCGGCGAGGCGGAACGGGCGCGGCTGGGCATCGGCGACGGCGTCATCCGCATCTCCGTCGGGCTGGAGGATCCGGACGATCTGAAGGACGACCTGGCCCGGGCGCTCGGCGGTTGACCGCGTACCCGCCGGCCCGCGTCGTGCCGGCGGCAACCCGCCGTCCGCGATATCGTTGCGCCGTTGCGATTCTAGTTCGTTTATGAAACGGAAAAACCGGCCGCCGCAGCCAACGAAACGCTGGTGATCCAGGCCGCGCTTGTATACGTATGAATAAGGTAGGCGCCTGCGAGTGAGTTGGGATCATTACGAAATATTCGGTATCGTTCCGGTTTAAGAATACGGTTGCCTGCCCGGCGGGGCGGCGGCCGGACCTTGCCATCCTGGACAAGCCGCGCGGTTTCGTTGTTGATTCCCCGCTACGGCGCGGCAAGAAGGTGGCGTGTCATGGCGAATGAGGATCCGAAATCCGGCCGGGCGAGGCGTCCGGCGACTCCCGCGGCCCACCCGCAGCGCGCCGGGCGCGCGGCTGCCGGCGCGCGCTCGGATTATTCGCGTACCACCCGCGACGTCCAGGTCTCGGTGCGGTCTTTCTTCCTGGCCGATCAGTCGCAGCCCGACGAGAACCATTTTGTCTGGGCGTATCGCGTGAAAATCGAGAATCATGGTTCTGAGCCGGTACAATTGCTGCGCCGTACCTGGCAGATCACCGACGCGCGCGGGCGCACCCAGCATGTGCATGGCCCTGGCGTCATGGGCGAACAGCCGCTGCTGGAACCCGGCGAGAGCTTCGAATACACCTCCGGCACGCCGCTCGACACGCCCTCCGGCTTCATGGTCGGCGCGTACCATATGATCGTCCCGTCATCGGGGGAGAATTTCGACGTGGCGATCCCGGCGTTCAGCCTGGACAGCCCGCATCAAAGCGGTAGGGTGCACTGAACCGCAACAAGATGGGTTGCGGGGTGGCGGAATAGACCCATATCGCGCTTGACCGGTTGCATCGGCAGCCTATCAATTGATCCGGAGGAACATTCGCGGTGAACATCGTCACACCTGCCTCGGCGCGTCCCGCGACCGCGCTGACCGAGGAACCACCCACTCGCGAACAGGCCGAAGCCGCCGTCCGCACCCTGCTGCGCTGGGCCGGAGACGACCCGGACCGGGAGGGTCTGCGCGACACCCCGTCCCGCGTCGCCCGGTCCTACAAGGAATTCTTCGTCGGCTACCAGGTCGATCCGTTTGCTTTGCTGGAACGTACCTTCGAGGAAACCGACGGCTACGATGAGATCGTCCTGCTGCGCGATATCCGGCTGGAAAGCACCTGTGAGCACCACATGGCGCCGATCATCGGCCGGGTGCATGTGGCGTATCTGCCGCATCGCCGCGTCGTCGGCATCAGCAAGCTGGCGCGCGTCGTCGATGCCTACGCCAAGCGCCTGCAAATCCAGGAGAAGCTGACGGCGCAGATCGCCAACACCATCCAGGACGTGCTGGAGCCTCGGGGCGTCGCGGTGGTGGTCGAGGCCGCACACCAGTGCATGACCACCCGCGGCGTGCACAAGCCCGGCGTGACCATGGTCACCAGCCGGATGCTCGGCGCCTTCCGCGACAACGCCGCCACCCGCCGCGAATTGCTGGCCATGATCGGCAACCGCGGCGCGACGATCCAGAGCGAGTAGGCGGGGCTTCTCCCTCACCGCCCGGGCGCCGACAAGTCGGCGCTGCGTGCCCCCGCGGGGATTGGCCCGGCCATCCACGCCTTGCGGTGGTGGGGGCGGCAAAGTCGTGGATGGCCGGACTAAATCCGGCCGTGACACAGCGGCACGTTGGCGGCCCTATTGCGGCTGGTCCGGTGGCAACTGCAGGTACGAAGGCGGATAGGCGGGCGTGTCCACCGGGCCGGGCGGCGGGGGCGCTTCGCCCGGTCCTGCGGGCGCGAGCGGTGCCGGCGCGGCGCCCGATCCATCCGGCGGCACCGCGGCAGGGGCAGGGGCAGGGGCAGGGGCCTGCGGTGGCGGCGGCGAACCGTCCAGCGGCGCCTGCTGCACCGGCGTGTCAGGGGCTGCCGCGGTGGTCAGCCAGCCCTTGAGATTGCGGTGGATCTGGTATTCGAACTCGACGTTCATGTCGGTCATCATGCTCTTGGTCATGTCGTAGAGCACGGCCCGCAGATCATCGATGCTGCCGGAATGGCGGCTTTGCACCCGCGCCTCGGCAAAGCCGCGCTGGCTGCCGTCGTCGCCGTAGATCGTCAGCGACACCGCGAACGATCCGCGCAGCACGTTGCCCTCGCGCGCCATCGTCGCGTCGAGTATCGCGAACACCGCCCGGTTTGCCGTCCCGAATGCCTGCAGACGATCGCTCGCCATCGCCCGCAGCGCGGCGATGGGCGGTTCCGGATCCTGGCCGCTGACGTCCGGGGCGACGCCGGAGGGAACGAAGCGCTGCTCGATCTGGATCGCGGCGACGTTCAATTGTATCGGCGGCAGGTAGTTGAAGCGCAAGGGCTCGAACGCCTGGTCGTCATCGCCGCCGCCACAGGCGGCAAGGGCGAGCGGCAACAGCAACGCGACACGGCGAGTCAGGAATCCGGCTGGCATGAAGGCGTTTCGTCCTCGGTAGACCGGCCCCGCATGTGGCCGAAGCGCTGCCGCGCGTCAATACAAACGGGCATTGCCGCGCCGTTGCCCCGGCCGGACGAAGCTGCCGGATCAGGCCGCGAGCTGCTCCACCGTCACGCTCTCGCCCGCCACGGTCGTGCGGCGCATGTCACGCACCCGGGTCTCATCGAAGCGCCGCACCCGGTGCATCGTGGTGCGGTTGTCCCACATCACCAGGTCGAACGGGCGCCACCGATGCACGTAGGTGAACTGCTGCTGCGTCGCGTGCTCGGCCAGGTCGCGGATGAACGCCCGCGCTTCCGGCACCGGCCAGCCGACGATCGTGCCGATATGCGAGGACAAGTACAGCGACTTCCGCCCGGTCACCGGATGCGTCCGCACCAGGCGCTGGCGCACCGGGGTGAACATGCGCTTTTCCTCCTCGGACAGTTCGGTAAAGCCGAGCGTCCCGCGCGAATAGATCAGCGAATGTTCGCAGATCAGATCCTCGATTTCAGCTTTGGTCCTGGCATCGAGCGCATCATACGCGGCCCGCATGTCGGCAAATTCCGTGTTGCCGCCGTCATCGACCACGATTCGCCCGGACAGTAACGAATATTTCGCAGGAATCGCCCGGAATGAACTGTCGGAGTGCCAAAGCTGGTTGCCCAGGTTGAACAGCCGGCGGCGATCGTCGCGTGCCAGCGGCTGGTGGTCCTTCCCCAGGTTCGATACGTCCGCCATCTCCGGATCCAACCGCCGATCGGCTTGCCTGGTGATGTTGCCGCCGGGCGTTTGCTCCAGGGCGCCGAAGTTGCGGCTGAAGTTTTTCTGCTGTTCGTCGGTGAAACGCTGGTCGTGGTAGACCAGGACAGCGTAACGATCCATCCCGGCTTCCAGCGCGTCGGCCTGTGCGCGGGTCAGCGGCTGGGTAATGTCGATGCCGGAAACCTCGCCGCCAAAACCCGGTGTCAGATCGCTTATGGTGATTGGCATGGCGTCCCTCCCTGTGTGCAACCGCCCGTTACCGATCAGTATACTGCCAGACCCAGGCGTATTGCCAAGGCCCTACCCCGCCACCGCCCGCACCAGCGCCCCGGCGACATCGAACAGATCGAGCAGCCGGGCGACGTAATGATCATGCACTGCGAAGCCGGGCGCGGCCGGGTCTTCCATCTGCCGCTCCAGCGCATCCAGCATCCGCCGCAGGCGCAGTTGATGCAGCCCCAGCCGCCGCTGCACCGGATCCGCCACCACTCCGGCGAACGCCGACACCAATGTCGAGGCCGCGACCAATCCGCCGGTCAGCGTGCCGACCAAAATCGCTGATGGCGCCACCGGAAACAGCCCGTACCAAACCGAGCCCAGCGCCGCACCCATCGGGAACGACGCCACCGCCGTTTGCTGCGCGATCGACGCCGCCAGGAGCGGCCCCAGCGTGACCGCCCCTGGCGTCACTTTTTGCACTGCCAGCGCACCGGTGCTCAGGGTCAGCATCGCCGTGGTGATCTCGGTCGCCGCCGCCCGGGTGCGGGTATATTCCGTCATCGCATCTTCAAGCCGCTGGCGCAGTGCCGGATCCTCGCCATGCGCGCCGATAGCCTCCAGCGCCGGCGCGATGGCGGCGACGACGCGAGGGTCCGCCAGGATGGTTTCCGCCAGCGCGTCCTTCGCCGATACCCGGTCGCCGTCGCGAAACGGCAGCTCCAGCAACTCGGTGTGCAGCCGCCAGGCCAGTTCCCTGCCGACGGCGGTCTCCACCGTCAGCCGTGTGGTGCTCAGCCGCTCTCCGGCGCGCGACGCACCCAGCTTGCCGGCGGCGCGGCCCGCCAGCAGCAGGCCGAGCTGGGGGATTGCCATGGTCAGGTTGAACGGCGCACGGGCGATGTCCCAGCCGGCGGCGTGGCGGTGCAGCCTGAGCGAGCCCTTCAGCGAGAAGTTCCGGTCTACAAACGACTTCACCAGATCGCGCCGGCGGGCGAAGTAGCGGCGGATGCCGTCATCGACGATTTGCCGGGCGAGCGGCCTGTCGGTATCGCATTCCGGTGTCGATACGACTGTCGTGCTGTCCATGACGCCCCTCCAGCCGATCGGCCGGCTACAGCGTTCGGCCGAAGATTGGGAAGCGGACAGATGATCATCGCTGCCGGCGGCGACAAGATGGGCGTGCAAGCGATCAGGGGTCGATGGGTCAACAAAGCGATGTCTACGATCTCATGATCTCCGTTGGGCGCCGAAATCTCCGTTCGCGCGCATGGAACCTCCGGTGTGCTTCCGGAGGCCAAATTCAGCGCGGAGCCAACCAGCGGCTGCGCCTGCGCGGCGACGACGGCAAATACTGTCGGCGCTTGAAGGACGTCATGAGGCCGGCGGGTGACGGGAGCGAAGGCGTCGACTACCAGCGCCATCGGCGCGGTCCCGGCCCGTGGCACCCTCGCCGGGGAGACGACCGGGCACGACGCCCGGTCCCGTATCGACGGTCAAGGGGTCCTAAACCGAACCCGCCACGTAGGCCGTCAGGCTGTCCACCGCGGTATCGGCATCGACGATCCGTGCCTTCACCACGTCGCCGATGCTGATCAGGCCGACCAGCCTGCCGCGGTCAATGACCGGAAGGTGGCGGAAATGCCCGGCGGTCATCGTCTGCATCGCCGCGTTCACGCTGGTTTCAGGGTGCACCACATGCACCTCGCTGGTCATCAACTGCGCCGCCGTCATGTCCATGGTGCGGTTGCCGTGCTCGGCGAGCGAGATGACGATGTCGCGCTCACTGACGATACCGAGCATCTGTTCGGCTCGATCCATCACCAGCACCGCGCCGATATGGTGGTCAGTCAGAGTCCGCGCGACGGCCGAGATATGTGCCGTCGGTTCAACCGTCGTAATCGCATGGCCCTTGTGCTTCAGAATCGCCGCAATCGTCGTCATGTCGTCCTGTCCCTTCTGGTTCAGGCGGACGCCGGGTCCGGATGCCGTTTCCTCGATCGTCTTTTCAGGGAAGTCGTCACGCCGGACCGCGCGTCTGCACCCCTAGCAAAAGAAGTATGCGCCATACATGAACCAACATGCAAATTCTGGGTGTGCAGTGCAACAAGCTCTCTACCAGAGCTTCTTCCCTACCGTCAGGCCGGCAACAAGAAGAAATACGAACAGCGCGGCGGCGATGAAGAAAAGCATGCGAGCGATATCATCGAATTCCGGCGCAACGCCGCCAAAGCCGAAAACCGCCGCCAGTATGGAAACAATCAGGCATATCAAGGCCAATCGCAGCATCGCTTGCTCCCGATCACCGGGACAAACGCAACAACCCATGCCGGGGCATGGGTTGTCGTCGCGTCCGTCTCAAAAAACAGGTCGGGTTAGCCTCGCATTACTCCGCCGCCACCAAATGGTGCACCGAGGGAGAAAGCTGCGTCTGCACCAGGTCCGCGAACCGCCCCTCGCGTGCCAGCAACTCATCGAAATTGCCCTGCTCGACAATGCGGCCTTCCTCGAACACGAGGATTTCATCGGCGTCGCGGACGGTGGACAGGCGGTGAGCGATGATGAACGTCGTCCGTCCGGCCATCAGCGCCTTCAGCGCGCGCCCCACCCGAGCCTCGGTCGCCGCGTCCAGCGCGCTGGTCGCCTCGTCGAGGATCAGTATCGGCGGGTCCTTCAGCAACGCCCGGGCGATTGCCAGACGCTGGCGCTGACCGCCCGACAGGCTGGTGCCGCGCTCGCCGATCATGGTGTCGTAACCGTTCGCCTGACGGATGATGAACTCATGCGCGTCGGCCATGCGGCAGGCCCGTTCCATCTCGTCCTCGGTCGCGTCGGGGCGGCCGACCATCAGGTTTTCCCGGATGGTGCGGTTGAACAGCAGGCTTTCCTGGAACACCATGCCGATGTTGGAGCGCAGGCTGTCCAGCGTGATGTCGCGCAGATCCTGCCCGTCGATGGTGATCCGGCCGGAGCTCGGGTCCCACAGGCGTTGCAGCAGCGACATCGCGGTCGACTTGCCGGCGCCGGTGTGCCCGACCAGCGCCACGCTGGTGCCGGGCCTGGCGTCGAAGCTGACATCGCTCAACACCGGGCCGCCGCCGTTCGGGTATTCGAAGCTGACGTCCTCGAAGCGGACCTCACCGCGCGGCGCCCACAGGGTGCGGGCGTTGTCCTTCTCCGGCACGCTGCTGCGGGCGTCGAGGATGGCGAAGTAGTCCTCCAGCGCCGGCAGCTTGAAGAACAGCGACGACACGAACGAGGCCGCGGTTTCCAGCTTACCGATCAGCAGCATTGCGATGCCCATGAAAGTGACGATCTCGCCCACGCTGGCCATGCCGTTGACGTGCAGCCAGGTGCCGACGACGACGATGGTGATGACGGCCAGGGTGCTCGACGCGCGGGTCATGACGTTGACCAGCGCCCACCAGTTCAGCACCGGGAACTGATTGCGGATCACCTGCTGCGCGATATCGCCGAACAGCTTGCCCTCGGCCGGCAGGCGGGTGAAGGACTGCACCACCATGACGTTCGCCAGCGCATCCTGAGCGGTGCCGGCCAGCGAGGAGTTCAGCCCCTCGACCCGGCGCTGCGCAGTTTCCGTCTTACGCACCACGATCGCGGTGAAGGTCAGGAAGATGGCGACAAGCGCGATCAGCACCAGTGCGAGGCGCCAGTTCAGGAACAGCGTCAGCGGCAGCAGGATGGCGGCCGACAGGATGGTGGAAAGCTGGTCGCGGAAGAATACCAGCCAGGTCGCGAACAACCCGTCGGTGCCGGACAGCATCTGCTTGATCAGGCGGCCGGAGTGGGTGTCGCCATGGAACGACAGCGGCAAGGCCAGCACGTGCTGGAAATACTTGCCCATGGAATTGATACGGTGCTTGTGCGACAGACGCTCGGTCTGCAGCGCAACGAATATGTTCGACAGGATGCCGGTGATGCCGACGGCGACCCAGATGCCGAGCAGCCACGCGGCCTGATGCCACAGCACGCCGGATTCCATCTTGTCCGAGCCGGACAGCAGATTCACCACGCGGCCGAACAGCACCGGATCAAGAAATTGCAGGCCGGCAACGATCAGATTGGCGAATGCGAGAAAGCCGGCGATTCGGATGTCGCGGCCAAGCAGGCCGAGAACCCGGCCGTAAACACGGAAAAATCTCATTTCAACCCATCCCCGAGAAGACGTTCGGTCTTCGAATTTTGCTCGGCTTCAGGGTGGGGAACGGGTGTGGCCAGAAAGGGGCAAGCGGCGTGAAAAAGTTTTCACGCCGCTTTTCGTGATCAGGCTCCGGCGGGTTTTTTCGGCTTTGCGGGAGCTCTCGGTTTCGCCGGTGCCTTGGCGGCCGCTTTCGCCTTCGGCTTCGCCGCCGGGGTCGGCTGGACCTCACCCTGATCAGCCAGGCGGTCGGGGAACTCGCCGAGGTTGTCCTGGATGGAGGCTTCCTCGATGCCGGATTCGCGGACCGAGTTCGGGTGGGTTTGGGGGTTCGGCAACTGGCCGGCGCCGGCGCTTTCCTCGATGCCCACCAGTTCGCGGGCGCGTTCCCAATACTCCACGTCGCGTCCGTGCGGGCCGCCGTCGGCTTCCCATAGCTGGTAGGCGACCTCGCGGATGCGCTCGTCGCGGTGCGGGCTGTGTTCCAGCGGGTTTGTGGTGGTCGCGGACTTAGGTGCCATGGGGCCTCTCGGTGACGGTCGGATTGACAACGAACGGGCGGAGCCGGCGTTGCGTCCAGCTAGCACGGGCCCGGAAGCGGGGAAAATTCATGCGCGCGACGTACACCTGGCGACTCGATTAACGAAATCTTAACGTCTGCCGGTGCACGCTGCAATGATGCAGACTCGTAGCCTCATCGGCCGCATTGCCCATGCCAGCGGCATTGCCGCCGAGGACGCCGCCTGTGCGGCCGTAGCTGCGGATGGCTGGACGATTGTGGCGCGCCGGAAGCGCACCGCGGCCGGCGAGGTCGACGTGGTGGCGGAGAAGGCCGGGGTGCTCGCGATCATCGAGGTCAAGTCCCGCCCGACGCTGGCCGAAGCGGCGGTGGCGCTGAGCGCGCGGCAACGGGCGCGGCTGGTGGCGGCGTGCGAGATCGTCCTGGGCGAGCACCCGGAGTGGGGCGCGAACGGCGTGCGGTTCGACATCCTGGTGGTGGATGCGGCGGGCCGGGTGCGGCGGATTGCCGACGCGTTCCGGGCGGGGGAACTGTAGCCGCGCAGACGCATCATCCACGGCTTGCGCCATCGGCGCCTCGGCAAGGGCGGCGCAGGGACACAGCAAGCGGCACGTCCGGCCGCTCGCCGCCCGACTTGCACCCGCTATCCACAGCCGTCCACAGGCGACACGGATGCGTGCGATCACGTGATGCGCTAAGATGCCTGCGTGAACACCATCGACTCGCCGCTTTTCGGCCTCTCCCATCGCCTTCCGCCCTCCAACCTGCAGGCGGAGCAGGCGTTGCTCGGCGCGCTGCTGGCCAACAACAAGGCCTATGAGCGCGTCTCGGAGTTCCTCGCCCCGGAGCATTTCGCGGATCCGATCCACGGCCGGATCTACCAGGCGATTTCCCGGCGGGTGGAGGCCGGGCAACTTGCCGACGCCGTCACCCTGAAGGCGGAATTCGAGCATGCCGGCATCCTCGAGGAAGTCGGCGGCACCGCCTACCTGACCCAGCTCCTCACCGCCATGGTCGGCATCATCAACGCCGGCGACTACGGCCGCGCGGTGCATGACACCTGGCTGCGCCGCCAGTTGATCGACGTGGGCGAGCAGGTCGTCAACAACGCCTTCGGGGCGGATGCCGAACTGGACGGCCCGAAACAGATCGAGTTCGCCGAACAGACGCTGTTCCAGCTCGCCGCCGAGGGCGGCGGCACCAAGGGCGGCTTCGTGTCATTCGAGCGGGCCCTGACCGACGCCATCCTGGGGGCGGAGCGGGCGTTCCGGCAGTCCGGCACCGTCTCCGGCCTGACCACCGGGCTGCGCGACGTGGACAGCAAGATGGGCGGGATGCATTCGTCGGACCTGCTGATCCTCGCCGGCCGCCCGGGCATGGGCAAGACCGCGCTGGCCACCAAGATCGCCTTCGGCGCGGCCAAGGCGCTGCAGGCCGAGGCGCGGCGCGACGATCCGAACGGCGTTGCGAAAGCGTCCGTCGCGATCTTCTCGCTGGAAATGAGTTCCGAACAGCTCGCCACCCGCCTGCTGAGCGAGGAGGCGCGGATTTCCGGCGACCGCATCCGCCGCGGCGATATCGGCCAGAAGGATTTCGACAAGTTCGTGCAGGTGTCGCGCGAGATCGCCTCCTTGCCGATACAGATCGACGATACGCCCGCCATTACGATGTCGGCGCTGCGGACAAGGTGCCGGCGGTTGAAGCGGACCAAGGGGCTGGCGCTGGTGGTGGTCGATTACCTGCAACTGATGCGGCCGGCGGCGGGCACCAAGCCGGAGAACCGGGTGCTGGAAATCAGCATGATCACCCAGGGCCTGAAGGCGCTGGCGAAGGAGATGGAGGTGCCGGTGCTGGCGCTGTCGCAGCTCTCCCGCCAGGTCGAGAACCGCGAGGACAAGCGGCCGCAACTGTCCGATCTGCGGGAGTCGGGGTCGATCGAGCAGGACGCCGACGCGGTGATGTTTGTCTACCGGGACGAATATTACCTCGAACAGAAGATGCCCAAGGAGGTCGGCTTTGAGGGCAGCGCTGAGAAATTCAATGCCGCGATGGATGACTGGCAGCAACGGATGTCGAAGGCGCACAACCGCGCCGACCTGATCATCGCCAAGCAACGCCACGGCCCCACCGGCACGATCCCGCTGCTGTTCGAAGGCGAGTTCACCCGCTTCGGCGATATCGACCTGGTTCATTCCGACTATGCCGTATGAGAGGGGGCGAGTGGGGCGGCCAGCGGGTGCGCGGCTCAGCAACACCGTGCTCTCACCGTCATGGCCGGGCGTCGTCCCGGCCATGACGCTGAGGCAGCGACCGTTCCGCCACCCACGATGTTGCAGGCGCAGCCCTGCTTCGGCATGAACCCGGAACCGTCCGAGTCCGCCCACGCCGTCCTGACCATCGATCCGGCGGCGATCGTCCATAACTGGCGGACCCTGAAGGCGCGGCACTCAACCGGGGACGTCGCCGCCGTGGTCAAGGCCGACGCCTACGGCCTTGGCGCGCCCCCCGCCGCCGCGGCCTTATACCAAGCCGGCTGCCGGCATTTCGTCGTGGCCTGGCTGGAGGAGGCGCTCGCCATCCGAAACCGGGTTCCCGGCGCGATGATTGCCGTGCTCGGCGGCCTGATCCCCGGCACCGAGCCCGCCTACATCCCGAATGGCCTGACACCCGTATTGTGCTCGCTGGACGAGATCGACCGCTGGGACAACCGCGGCGAGGCGATCCTGCACATCGATACCGGAATGTCGCGCCTCGGGCTGGCCCCTGGCGAGCTGGCGGTCCTGGCGGCGGACCGGAAACGGCTGGACGGGATGGCGATCCGCTATGCGATGTCGCACCTGGTGGCGTCGGAAGTGCCCGGCGACCCGGTGAACCAGCTTCAACGCCAACGCGTCGCGGCGGCGCGGGCGATGCTGCCGCCCTGGAAGTTCAGTCTTGCGAACTCATCGGGGATATTCCTCGGGCCGGATTTCGGCTCCGACCTCGCCCGGCCGGGTGCCGCGCTCTACGGACTGAACCCGACCCCCGGACAGCCCAACCCGATGCGGGGCGTTGTCCGCCTGATGGTCCGGGTGCTCACGGTGCGCGAGCTCCCGGCGGGGGCCACCGTCGGCTACAATGCCACCTGGAAAGCTGCGCGGCCGACACGAATCGCCACGGCCGCGCTGGGTTACGCCGACGGCTATCACCGCAGTCTGTCCAACCGCGCATCGGCCTGCTTTGACGGCACCCCCGTTCCGCTGGTAGGCCGCGTCTCCATGGACCTGACCACATTCGACGTGACCGGCTCGCCCGGCGTGCAACCCGGCGGCTGGCTGGAAGTTCTCGGCCCGCATCTGTCCCCCGACGACCTCGCCGCCGCGGCCGGCACGAACGGGTACGAGGTGCTGACATCTCTCGGCCGCCGCTTCCAACGGGTGTATCGCTCAGCGTGACGACAATCCTGGACTTCCTGGCCGCCATCGGCCGCCCGGTCATCGGCTTGTGCCGTGCAGCCGGCGCTCTCGCCGTGTTTGCCGCGGTGGGGCTGTCGCACCTGTTTCGACCGCCGTTCTACGGCCGCCTGTTCGCCCGCGCCCTGCTGGAAATCGGCTATTTCAGCCTGCCGGTGGTGGCGCTGACCGCGGTGTTCACCGGCATGGTGCTGGCGCTGCAATCCTATACCGGGTTCGCCCGGTTCTCCGCCCAGGGCGCGGTCGCCAACCTGGTGGTGCTGTCGGTGACCCGCGAGTTGGGGCCGGTGCTGGCCGGGCTAATGGTCGCCGGCCGCATCGGCGCCGCCATGGCCGCCGAAATCGGCACCATGCGGGTAACCGACCAGATCGACGCGTTGAGCACGTTGTCCACCAACCCGATGAAATATCTGGTGGCACCCCGGCTGCTGGCCGGGATCATCGCGCTGCCGCTGCTGGTGGTGGTGGCGGATATCCTCGGCGTGCTCGGCGGGTTCATCGTGTCCACGCTGAAGCTGGGCTTCAACGTGGACAGCTATGTCACCAACACGGTGAACTTCGTGCAGTTCGACGACGTCCTGTCCGGTCTGGTGAAAGCCGCGGTGTTCGGCTTCATCATTGCGCTGATGGGCTGCTACCAGGGCTACAACAGCAAGGGCGGCGCGCAGGGCGTCGGCGCGGCGACGACCTCGGCGGTGGTGAGCGCTTCGATCCTGATCCTGGCGTTCGATTACGTGCTGACGGAGATGTTCTTCGCGCAGTAAGGGGCGGGAAGCCGCCGTATCGTTCCGGTGCGCGCAGGCGAACCATCCACGCCTTGCGTTGCCCGGCCCAGCGAAAGGCGTGGCTGCCGGCCCGCGTCGGCATGACCGGGGGCGGCGGTCCGGTCCGCGCGGTTGCATCCCGCAACCGGAATTGTCGTGACTCCACACCATGCCGATCAGGTAATGTCCGCGCGTCAGCATAGCGGAGACGGCAATGAAAATCGGAGTCATCGGCGCCGGCGCGGTCGGCACGGCCTGCATCATGGCTATTCTCGGCCGCGGCGCCGCGCATGAAATCGTCGTGCTCGATTCGAATGAGGCGCGGGTGCGCGGCGTGGTCACCGACATGCAGTACGGCACGCCGCTCTGCCCGCCGGTGCGCCTGATCGCCGGGGACTACCCGGATCTGGCCGGCGCCGAACTGGTGCTTGTGGCTGTCGGCATCAACGAAATGGCCGGCGGCGCGATGGACCGCAACGATCCGAAAGGGCGGCTGCGGCTGCTCGGCACCAATGCGCGCATCATCGCCGATATCGTGCCGAAGATCGTCCGCGCGGCGGGCGATGCGACGATCATGGTGATTACCAATCCGCCGGAGCCGCTGACCGAGCTGGCGCGGCGGATCGCCGGGCACGACCGGGTGATCAGTTCCGGCACCTACATCGATACTCTGCGGTTTCGTTTCTATATCGCCCGGCAATTGGGCGTGCATCCCGACCAGGTCGATGCGCAGGTGGTGGGTGAGCACGGCAATTCGCGCGTGCTGCTGTGGTCTTCGGCGCGGGTGGCGGGCGCCTCGGTGCTCGATATGGTGCCCGTTGCCGAGGTCGGGGCGTTCCGCGCACGGGTGGAGGCGCAGGTGCGCAACGCCAATATAACGATCATCGAGGGGACGGGGGCGAGTCAATACGGCATCGGCATGGCCTGCGGGCGGCTGGTGGAGGCGATGATCCGGAACGAGTTCGCGGTGTTCCCGCTCGGCTGCCATGTGCCGGAGTATGGCACGACGCTGTCTGTGCCGACGGTTTTGGCGCGCAAGGGGGTGGTGCGGATTTTGCAGCCGGTGATGTCGGATGAGGAGCGGGCGGCGCTGGAGCGCAGCGCGGAAACGTTGCGATCTGCGTTCGAGCGGCTGGAGGTTTAGGACTCGCGCGCCGAGAAACGACCGGCATCCCGAACCCCCGGCCGCGGGCTGCCGGCGGTGCTGGTTGCATCTCCGCTTTTATGCGCAGAGATTCGGAGGTTTTGAGATCGCAGCGAAGATCCGCGTGCCGGGTCGCCATCCAGGCCCTGATTGCAAAGGCAGGAGGGGTGAATACGGACGCGCGGTTCGGCCGCCGCATGGCCGCGTCGAAACAACCCGCGGCGCCTGCCGCCACGAACGCCTCGCGCAGATGGATTGAACCGCGCTGACTATACGCGAACGCAATCAGAATGCGGTGCAACCATGCCGGAAGGCCGGCGTTCGATGGAGGCTGCCCAACGGAGAATGCACGATGGCGAATGACGAAACGGAAACCACCGCATACGAAAAAGCCCGCGAGATCACCGAGCAGGCGCTTGACGCCCTGAAGGACAACGACGACGCGAAAGCCGGCGAACTGATCGACGAAGCGAAGCGCGTGGACGAAAACGCGGTCAAGGATGTGCAAGAGATGCTGGATGAAGATGCATCATCCGAACACGACCCCGCGAAGCTGAATGAGGATATGGCGAAAGGTAATTCGGACTGACCCAGAAACGTAACGTCCGCCGATTTTCGCCGGGAACGCATCCCCGGCGAATTGGCGGTGGCGCCCCGACCAATCGTGCTTGTGGCTTTGCCGGCCGCCCTTCCGGCCCGCTTCGGCGGCGCGTTCAGGTCGTGAGGTGCCTGCCTGTCTATCCGCCATGATACCATCTCCTGCCGCTGCAGTATCGACCGATCAGCGGAGGAAGCAGGCTTAGGTTTCAGCGTGATCGGCAAATCCCCCGGCATCGGCCGGCGTTATTGATCCGCATCCGTATCTTGCCGGGTGGGCGGATGTCGTTGCGCTGCGCGGCCCTGCTGACACTCCGCGTCAATGCTGACCCGCGTCCGGCGCGGAGCGATTGGCGCAGGCGTTCCGCCATCTGTGCGTTTCGTCATGGCCGGCGGCATGTCCCGGCCATGTCGGCGGGGCACGTTACGACCCGCGCCTGGACGTTCCTGCCCCGGATCATGATGCCGCGGGCCATCGGTTCCGAGGCTCAACATTATAAACCGCTCCGGCCGGCAGTCACTTCCTTGACAGTCCCGTGACCCACGGCTACGCCCCCGCGCCAACGTCTCCGAGAGTCATCAGGCATGCCGACTTACGCGTTCATCTTCCCGGGCCAGGGCAGCCAGGCCGTCGGCATGGGCCGCGACCTCGCCGCCGCCTTCGCCGCCGCGCGCGAGGTGTTCCAGGAAGTCGACGACACCCTCAACCAGAAGCTGTCCAAGCTGATGTTCGAAGGCCCGGGCGAGGAACTCACCCTGACCGAGAACACCCAGCCCGCGCTGATGGCGCATTCGCTCGCCGTGCTGCGGGTGCTGGAGCGGGAGGCCGGGATCACGGTGCCGACCACGGCGATGGTCGTGGCCGGGCATTCGCTGGGCGAATATACGGCGCTGGCCGCCGCCGGTGCGTTCTCCGTTCCCGACGCCGCGCGCCTGCTGAAGCTGCGCGGCCAGTCGATGCAGCAGGCGGTGCCGGCCGGGCAGGGGGCGATGGCCGCCCTGCTGGGTGCCGACATGGACCAGGCGCGGGCGATCTGCGCCGAGGCCGCCCCGGTGCCCGACACGGACCAGACCGAAGTGGTGCAACCCGCCAACGACAATGGCGGCGGCCAGGTGGTGATCTCCGGCCATCGCGGCGCGATCGAGCGGGCGATCGAGATCGCCAAAACCAAGGGCATCAAGCGCGCCATGCTGCTGCCGGTGTCCGCCCCGTTCCACTGCGCGCTGATGGCGCCGGCGGGGGACGCCATGGCCGAGGCGCTGGAAAAGACCGCGCCCACCGTGCCCGCCGTGCCGCTGGTCGCGAATGTTTCGGCAAAGCGCGAATCGCATCCTGTGCGGATCCGTGAACTGCTGATACAGCAGGTCACGGCGACCGTCCGCTGGCAGGAATGCGTACGCACCATGACGGACATGGGCGTGGACAGGTTTATCGAGCTCGGCGCCGGCAAGGTGCTGACGGGACTGATCAAGCGGATCGCGCCGGATGCCTCCGGGATCGCCGCCGGCACCCCGGCGGAAATCGAAGCGGTGCTGAAAAGTCTCTGAAGGAGTGGCTATGTTTCGTTTGGACGGCAAGGCCGCACTGGTCACCGGCGCCTCGGGCGGCATCGGTGCCGAAATCGCGCGGGCCCTGCACCGCCAGGGCGCCAACGTCGCGCTGTCCGGCACCCGCCTGCCGGCGCTGGAAGCGCTGGCGGTCGAACTGGGGGAGCGGGCGCATGTCTGCCCGGCCGATTTGCGCGACGCGTCCGAGCCGGATGCGCTGATCGAGGCGGCGGAAAAGGCCGTCGGCCCGCTGCACATCCTGGTCAATAACGCGGGCATGACCCGCGACATGCTGGCGCTGCGCATGTCCGATGCGGACTGGCAGGCGGTGATCGATGTCGATCTGTCGGCGCCGTTCCGCCTGACCCGCGCGGTGCTGCGCGGCATGCTGCGCCGCCGCGCCGGCCGGATCATCAATATATCGTCCATCGTCGGCGCCACCGGCAATGCCGGCCAGGCCAACTATGCCGCGGCCAAGGCCGGCCTGGTGGGCATGACCAAGGCGCTGGCGCAGGAAGTCGCCTCGCGCGGGATCACCATCAACGTCGTCGCCCCCGGCTTCGTGGTGACCGCCATGACGGACGCGCTGGGCGAGGCGCAACGCACCAAATTGTCGGAGTCCATTCCGCTGAAGCGGCTGGGCCAACCGGCCGACATCGCCGCGGCTGTCACCTACCTGGCCTCCGATGAGGCCGGCTGGGTCACGGGCGCCACACTGCACGTCAATGGCGGGATGGCGATGATCTAGGGAGCACGAATCGCTGACCTTTCCCGTTTCCGGAAAACCGTGCTAAGCGCCCGCTGCTACGTCTGGCGCGGGCTCGCTTCGTGAACCGGGACAAGGCTCCGGTCGCGGACAGGAACCGGATGAAGACCTTTATCGACATATCAAGTTCAGGAGTTGCCGAGCCGATGACCGATTCGACAGATATTGCCAAGAAGATCAAAGAGATCGTGGTCGAACACCTCGGGGTGGACGAAGCCAAGGTCACGCCCGAAGCCTCCTTCATCGACGATCTCGGCGCCGACAGCCTTGATACGGTCGAACTGGTGATGGCCTTCGAGGAAGCCTTCAACGTGGAAATCCCCGAGGATGCCGCTGAGAAGATCGCCACCGTCAAGGACGCGATCGACTACATCACCACCCATGGCAAGAGCGCCTGACAAGCGCGAAAGGGCGTGTTGCGATGCGGCGAGTAGTGGTGACGGGCATGGGCATCGCCTGTCCCCTTGGAGTAGGTGTCGAGCACGTTTGGCGCCGCTTGATCAATGCTGAATCCGGTATCGGCGCCATCACGGCGTTCGATGCCAAGGATTCGCCCTGCAAGGTGGCGGGGCAGGTGCCCCTCGGGTCCAAGGCCGAGGGCACGCTGGATATCAACGAATGGGTTCCGGTGAAGGACCAGAAGAAGATGGATCGCTTCATCCATCTCGCCATGGTCGCCGCCACCGAAGCCGTCGAGGATTCCGGCTGGGTACCCCAAACCGAGGACGACCATTGTGCCACGGGCGTAATGATCGGCTCGGGCATCGGCGGGCTTGAAACCGTCTACAATGCGTCGATCCTTGTCTACGAAGGCAAGGCCAAGCGGTTGTCGCCGTTCTTCATCCCGTCCGCGCTGGGCAACCTGGCCTCCGGTCACGTGTCCATCAAGTTCGGCTTCAAGGGGCCGAACCACTCGGTGGTGACCGCCTGCGCGACCGGCGTGCACGCCGTCGGCGATGCGTCGCGGCTGATTGCGCTCGGCGATGCCGACGTGATGGTCGCCGGCGGGGCGGAGGCCACGGTGTGCTCGCTCGGCATCGCCGGGTTCTGCGCCTCGCGCGCGCTGTCCACCGGCTTCAACGATCGGCCGCAGGCCGCCTCGCGTCCATGGGACAAGGATCGCGACGGCTTCGTGATGGGCGAAGGCTCCGGCTGCCTGGTGCTGGAAGAGTACGAGCACGCCAAGGCGCGGGGTGCCAAGATCTATGCCGAGGTGTCAGGCTACGGCATGTCGGGCGACGCCTACCACATCACCGCGCCGGCCGAGGGGCATGACGGCGCCTTCCGTGCGATGCGGGCGGCGCTGCGCAGCGGCGGCTTCGTGCCGGGCGACATCCAGTACGTCAACGCGCACGGCACCTCCACGCCGCTGGGCGATGATCTCGAGCTGGAAGCGGTCGAGCGGCTGTTCGGCGCCGATGCACGCGGCGTCGCGATGTCCTCCACCAAGTCGGCGACCGGGCATTTGCTGGGTGCGGCCGGGGCGATCGAGGCGATCTTCTCCATCCTGGCGATCCGCGACAGCGTCGCGCCGCCGACATTGAACCTCGATTCGCCGAGCCGCGAGAGCGTGATCGACCGGGTGGCGCATGAGGCGCAGCGGCGTCCCATTCGCGTGGCTCTGTCGAACAGCTTCGGCTTCGGGGGCACCAACGCCTCTGTCATCTTCCGCGCCGTCCACTGATCCCGGCCCGCTGCGGCGGGCATTCCGGTTCGGGCTGGCCGCGGGGGTGATCGTTGCGGTTCTGGCGGCGGGCGGCTTCGGCGCCTGGCGTTGGGGCGCCGGAATCGTCGACTCGCCCGGGCCGTTGCCGGAAGCCCGCGCGGTCGTCGTGCCGCGCGGCAGCGGCGCCCAGATCGCCGCCGTGCTGGTGTCGGACGGGGTGATCCCCGGCTCACGGGTGTTCCGTGCCGCCGCGCTGATGACGCGCGGGGAAGGGCCGCTGCGCGCGGCGGAATTCGCCTTCCCGGCGCATGCCTCGCTGCGCCAGGTGCTGGCGATCCTGCGCTTCGGCCGACCGGTCGAGCATCATCTGACCATTGCCGAGGGGCTGACCGCGCAGCAGATAACCGCCGTGCTGGCGCATGCCGACGGCATGACGGGCGAGGTCCCGGCCATCGCCGAAGGCAGCCTGCTGCCGCAAACCTATGATTACCAGCGCGGCGACGAGCGGGCCCGGATCGTCGACCGTGCAAAGGCGGCGATGGAAAAAGAACTCGCCGCCGCCTGGACGGACCGCGCGCCGGGGGTGCCTTTGGCCAGCCCGCGCGAGGCGCTGATCCTGGCCAGCATCGTCGAGCGGGAGACGGCAAAGCCCGAGGAGCGGCCGCATGTCGCTTCGGTGTATCTTAACCGGCTGCGGCTGGGGATGCGGCTGCAGGCGGATCCGACGGTGATCTACGCCGCCAGCGGCGGGGCCGGGGTGCTGGACCACCGGCTGACCCGCGCGGAACTCGACCGCGACACTCCCTTCAACACCTACCGCAGCGCCGGGCTGCCGCCGGCGCCGATTTGCTCGCCCGGTTTGGACAGCCTGAAGGCGGTGCTGCATCCGGCAACCACCGAGGACCTGTATTTCGTCGCCGACGGCAGCGGCGGCCACGTGTTCTCCCGCAGCTATGAGGCGCACGACACCGCGGTGGCGCGCTGGCGGGCGCTGGTGCCCGCGGCGCCGCACGGCAGCCCGGACTGAGCGCGTCTCGCCCTCCGATTGACCGCGGCGGGGCAAGCCTGTCTATTGCCGCGTAGCGACATAAAACGGTGCCCAAGCGCCGCGGGGGAACGATAAATGGAACCGATTGAACAGCGCACGATCGCCAAGGTCTCGCGGCGCCTGGTGCCGTTTCTGATGCTCTGCTACTTCGTCGCCTATCTCGACCGGGTCAATGTCGGCTTCGCCGCGCTGACCATGAACAAGGCGCTGGGTATCTCCGCCACCGCCTACGGTTTCGGTGCCGGCATCTTCTTCTTCAGTTATTTCATCTTCGAGGTCCCTTCCAACCTGGCTTTGGAGCGGTTCGGCGCGCGCAAATGGATCGCCCGGATCATGCTGTCCTGGGGCATCCTGTCCGGCGCGATGGCGCTGGTGACCGGTGAATACAGCTTCTACCTGGTGCGCGTGCTGCTCGGCGCGGCGGAGGCGGGGTTCTTCCCCGGCATCATCTTCTACCTGACCCTGTGGTTCCCCGGCACCTATCGCGCCCGCATCGTCGGCTGGTTCATGGCGGCGATCCCGCTGTCCTCGGTGCTCGGCTTCCCGGTCTCGGGCCTGATCCTCAACCTGGACGGCGTCTACGGCCTGGCCGGCTGGCAGTGGCTGTTCATCATCGAGGCCGCCCCGGCGCTGATCCTGGCGGGCGTGGTTTTCTTCTACCTGACCGACCGCCCGGCCGATGCGAAATGGCTGGAGCCGGACGAGCGCGCCTGGCTGGCAAGGCGGCTGTCCGCCGAGGCGCAACAGAAAGAGGACGTGCATGGCCTGAGCGTCCGGCAGGCGCTGCTGAACCCGAAGGTGCTGGCGCTGGCGCTGGTGTATTTCGGCGCGGTCGCCACCAATTACGGCATCGCCTTCTGGCTGCCGCAGATCGTCAAGGGGTTCGGGCTGACCAACGTGCAGACCGGCTTCGTCTCCGCCATCCCGTATATCGTCGGGACCATCGGGATGGTGCTCTGGAGCCGCCGCTCGGACGCCAAGCTGGAGCGCAAGCTGCATGCCGCCGTGCCGTTCCTGATCGCCGCGGTCGGCATTGCCGGATCGACCTTCGTGGATAGCCCGGTGTTGAAGATGATCGCGCTGTCGTTCGGCGCGTTCGGCGTGTTCTCGGTGCTGCCGGTGTTCTGGACCTTCCCGACCTCGTTCCTGTCGGGTGCCGCGGCGGCGGCGGGGATCGCGGTGATCAACGCCGTCGGCAACCTGGCAGGGTTCTTCGGCCCGTTCATCATGGGCTGGCTGAAGGACGTCACCGGTAACTTCGCCTCCGGCCTGTGGGCGATCTCGGCCTGCGCGGTGATGGGGATGGTCATCGTGCTGCTGCTGCGGCACGACACCACATTGGAAGCGGCACCCCGCGGGGTGCATCCGGCGGAGTGATCCGGCGGGCGGAGTGATCTGGTCGGATCGGCCGGCGCGCGATAGGGTGGCGCCGGTAGCAAAGGAGGATGTCTATGCCTGTTGAGGTTCTGTATCGTACCACCGCCACCGCCACCGGGGGCCGCGACGGCCAGGCCGCCACCGAGGATGGCAGCCTGCATGTCAAACTCAGCACGCCGAAGGAACTCGGCGGCGGCGGCGGGCCGGGGAACAATCCGGAGCAGTTGTTCGCCGCCGGGTATTCGGCCTGCTTCCTCGGTGCCATGAAGTTCGTGGCGTCGCAGGGCGGCCCGAAGGTCCCCGACAACGCCACCGTTTCCGCCACCGTCGGCATCGGCCCGCGCAGCGAAGGCGGCTTCGGCATCGATGTCGCGCTGAAGATCGCGCTGCCCGGGCTTGACCACACGGCGGCCGAGGAACTGGTGGAGAAGGCGCATCAGGTGTGCCCGTATTCCAACGCCACCCGCAACAACGTCGCGGTCAAGCTGACGGTCGTCTGAGCGGCCCTGACACGTTCGCGTTAATCGAGGGAAACAAAGCGGATGCCGGGGAACCGGCATCCGCTTATACGTTTCCACCATATGGAAGTGCTCCGCTACGTTCTGCCGCATCTGCTGGCAGGCTGCCTCGCCGGGGTGGTCGCCTCCATCGGCATGGTCGCCACCAATCTCGGCTCGCTGCGGGACCTGGTGCTGCACACCCAGGGCGGCTGGATCGCCTTCGCGCTGCTGACCTTCGGGCTGGTGGTGACGTTCGGATCGCTCGCCATCGGCGGGGCGATCATGACCATCGGCAGCCGGGAGGACTGCTAAGCGACGCACCGGCGCCGAAGCCAATCCGGTGGCACCGGCGCGCGGAACGGAGTAGCCATCGGCAACCAGCCCCGCCGCTTCCGGAGTCGCCTTGGCCAAAGCCACCATCCGCTACGTCTGCCAGGCCTGCGGCGCCGTCACCCCGAAATGGGCCGGGCGGTGCGAAACCTGCGGCGAGTGGAACACCGTCGAGGAAGAAGCCGTCGTCGCCCGCCCCGGCCCCGCGGCGAAGCAGCAACCCGGCCGCAGCATCGCCTTTGTCGGCCTCGCCGGCACGGCCGAACCGCCGCCCCGCGCCGCTATCGGCATCGCCGAACTGGACCGGGTATTGGGCGGCGGACTGGTGCCGTCCTCCGCCGTGCTGGTTGGCGGCGACCCCGGCATCGGCAAGTCCACCCTGCTGCTGCAGGCCGCCGCCAAACTGGCCCGGTCCGGCAAGCGGGTGCTGTATGTGTCGGGCGAGGAATCCATCGACCAGATCCGCCTGCGCGCCCGCCGCCTGGGCGTCGCGGACTCCGCCATCGGACTGGCCGCCGCGATCAATGTGCGCGACATCGTCGCCGCGCTGGAGCAGGCGCAGGACACCACGCTGGTCGTCATCGACTCGATCCAGACCATGTGGATGGACGCCATCGACAGCGCCCCCGGCACCGTCGCCCAGGTCCGCGCCTGCTCGTTCGAGCTGATCCGCCTCGCCAAGGCCGGCAACTTCGCCGTCGTGCTGGTGGGCCACGTGACCAAGGACGGCGCGCTGGCCGGCCCGCGCGTGCTGGAGCACATGGTCGATGCCGTGCTGTATTTCGAAGGCGACCGCGGCCACCAGTTCCGCATCCTCCGCGCCGTCAAGAACCGCTTCGGCGCCACCGACGAAATCGGCGTGTTCGAAATGACCGATGCCGGCCTCGCCGAAGTGCCCAACCCCTCGGCCCTGTTCCTGGCCGAACGCCGCGGCAACATCGCCGGCAGCGCGGTGTTCGCGGGCCTCGAGGGCACAAGGCCGGTGCTGGTGGAGGTGCAGGCGCTGCTCGCCCCCAACCCCGGCGGGTCGCCGCGCCGATCGGTTATCGGCTGGGACAGCGGGCGGCTGTCGATGCTGCTGGCGGTGCTGGAAACCCGCGCCGGGCTGCGGCTGAACCAGACGGATGTCTACCTGAATATCGCCGGCGGCCTGCGGGTGACCGAGCCGGCGGCGGACCTCGCCGTGGCCGCGGCGATCGCCTCGGCGGCGTTCGAGGCGCCGACGAGCCCGGGCATGGTATATTTCGGCGAAGTCGGCCTCTCCGGCGAGGTCCGCCAGGTCGCCCAGGCCGAAGCGCGGCTGAAGGAAGCCGCCAAGCTGGGTTTCGACGCCGCCACCCTGCCGCGCCGCGTGGCGCACGGAAACCGCAGGCTGGCGGCGCCGGACGGGCTGCGACTGGAGGAAATCGGTCACATCTCCGATCTGGTTGGACGCTTCGCACCCGAATCCGGGACGAAAAAGCTATGATCGTGCTTGGCAGGCGGGCCTCTGCCGGACAATAACCCCGCATCGGTCTGGATGACGATAGCATGACGTGGGTTGACCTGGCGGTCTTTGGCTTTCTCGGCATCTCCGGGCTGATGGCATTTGCGCGCGGTTTCGTCCGCGAGGTCCTCGGCGTCGGCGCCTGGGTGGGCGCGGTCGCGGCGGCCTTCGCCGGGGCGCCGGCGATGCGCGATGTCGTGCGCGGCTGGATGCCGTCGCCGGAATGGGTCGATCCGGTCAGCTTCTCGCTGGTGTTCCTCGGCTCATTGATCGTCTTTACCATCGTCGCCGGCACCCTCAGCCGGCTCGTTCGTCGTTCGGCCTTGGGCGGGGTCGATCGCACCCTGGGGCTGGTATTCGGACTAGTACGGGGTGCGGCGGTCGTGGTGATCGCCTATATCCTCGGACAGATGGTGTTTCCGATCGAGCGTTGGCCTGATCCGGTGCTGAAAGCACGGACCCTCTATCCGACCTATCAGGCGGCAGCCTGGGTGCGGGACCAACTGCCGGAAAACTACCGTCCGCACCGCCTTGATCCTCCGCCGGAGGGTCGCGATACCACGGCTGATGCCTTGCTGCGCGCCAACCCGCAAGGGCGCGCCACCGGCAGGCTTCCAGTCCGCGATTAGGAGTTGTCATCCATGGCGTGCCACTGCCCGGGCTTGGCCGACGATTCGGGGGACGACGATTCCCTGCACGAGGAATGCGGCGTCTTCGGCGTCTGGAACGTGCCCAGCGCCACCGCCGTCACGGCACTCGGCCTGCATGCGCTGCAGCATCGCGGCCAGGAAGCCACCGGCATCACCAGCTTCGACGGGACGCGCTTCCACTCGCATCGCGGCATGGGGCTGGTCGGCGACAATTTCAGCGACGCCCGGGTGATCGAGAAGCTGCCCGGCCGCATCGCCATCGGGCATAACCGCTACGCCACCACCGGCGACACGGTTCTCCGGAACGTGCAGCCGCTGTATGCGGATTTCGAGTTCGGCGGGTTCGCGGTGGCGCATAACGGCAACCTGACCAACGCGCATATCCTGCACCGCGCCCTGGTCCGGCGCGGCTGCCTGTTCCAGTCCACAACCGACTCCGAAGTCTTCGTCCACCTGATCGCCATCAGCCTCTATTCCACCGTGGTGGACCGCTTGATCGACGCGCTGAAGCAGGTCGTCGGCGCCTATTCCCTGGTGGCGCTGTCGAACCAGGCGCTGATGGGGGTGCGCGACCCGCTCGGCGTCCGCCCGCTGATCCTCGGCCGCATCGGCACCGAGGGCACCGGCGGCTGGGTGCTGGCCAGCGAAAGCTGCGCCCTGGACATCGTCGGCGCCGACTTCGTCCGCGATGTCGAGCCGGGCGAGATCGTCGTCATCAACGACCAGGGCGTGCACAGCATCAAGCCGTTCAACCGCGTCCGCGAGCGGTTCTGCGTGTTCGAATATATCTACTTCTCCCGCCCCGACTCCGTGGTCGAGGGCATGCCGGTCTACGACGCGCGCAAGCGTATCGGCGCCGAACTGGCGCAGGAGTCGCCGGTGGACGCCGACGTCATCGTTCCGGTGCCGGATTCCGGCGTGCCGGCGGCGATGGGCTACTCCAAGCAGAGCGGCATCCCGTTCGAGCTCGGCATCATCCGCAACCACTATGTCGGCCGCACCTTCATCGAGCCGACGGACCATATCCGCCACCTGGGGGTGAAGCTGAAGCACTCCGCCAACCGGCCGGTGCTGGAAGGCAGGCGCGTCGTCCTGGTCGATGACTCGATCGTCCGCGGCACCACCAGCAAGAAGATCGTCGAGATGGTGCGGGCGGCGGGCGCCACGGAAGTGCATATGCGGGTTTCCTCGCCGCCGACGACGCATTCCTGCTTCTACGGCATCGATACGCCGGAGCGCAGCAAGCTGCTCGCCGCGCAGCACGATGTCGCCCAGATGGCGGAGCTTATCGGCGCCGACAGCCTGGCCTTCATTTCGATCGACGGGCTGTACCGCGCGCTCGGCAAGCCGGGGCGCGATCCGGCCAAGCCGTATTACTGCGACGCCTGCTTCACCGGCGACTACCCGATCGCCCTGCCCGACCAGCAGGAATCGGCCGATCGGCAATTGAGCTTGTTGACTGTGGGGAACTGATGGCGGGTTTGCTTGAGGGCTCGGTGGCGCTGGTGACCGGCGCCAGCCGCGGTATCGGCGCGGCCACGGCGGTGGAACTGGCGCGGCTCGGCGCCCGCGTGGTGCTGACGGCCCGCACCCAGGGCGCGCTGGAGGAAACCGACGACGCCATCCGCGCGGTGGGCGGCGAGGCCAGCATCCTGGCGCTGGACCTGAAGGAAGACGCGCTGATCGATGCGCTCGGGCCGACATTGTTCCAGCGCTTCGGGCGCCTGGACATCCTGGTACACAATGCCGGGGCGCTCGGGCGGCTGACGCCGGTGTCGCATATCGTGCCGGACGACTGGGCGAGCGTGCTGGCGGTGAACCTGACCGCAAGCTGGCGGCTGATCCGCACCGCGGAGCCGCTGCTGCGCCAGTCGCCCGCCGGGCGGGCGGTGTTCGTGACGGAAAGCCGCGCGCGGCAGCCTCGGGCCTATTGGGGCGCAATGGGGGCGACCAAGGCCGGGATGGAGCACCTGGTGCTGACCTGGGCGCAGGAACTGGCGACCACGACGGTGCGGGCGAACCTGTTCGATCCGGGGCCGGTGGCGACACGGATGCGGATGCAGGCCTATCCCGGCGAGGACAAGTCGGTATTGCCCGGGCCGGAGGCGGTGGCGCCCGCGCTGGCGGCGCTGTGCCTGCCGGCGGAGCAGCGGAACGGGGCGTTGGTGGCAGCGTAGCGGGCGGTGCAGCGGGATCGTTGTGTTGACGCACCGTCCCTGCCCCGTCATGGTGCGCGCAGGCGGATCATCCACGCCTTGCGGTGCGGACCCCGGCACAGGCGTGGATGGCGGGCCTGCGCCGCCATGACGGGGTGGCTGCCAAGGTTTCTCGCGGGTGCTTTCGGAGTCTGATTTCGCCATGACGTTAACGAACGGGGATGATCTGGCCGCTGTCCGGGTCGCGTATGAGGCATTCCGGGCACGCGGCCTGAAGCTGGACATGACGCGCGGCAAGCCCTCGCCGGAGCAGCTCGACCTGGCCAACGGGCTGCTGGCGCTGCCGGGCAACCTGGACCATTTCTCCGCCGCCGGCGACGATGCCCGCAACTACGGCGTGCTGCAGGGCCTGCCGGAGGCGCGCGCGCTGTTCGCCCCGCTGCTCGGCGTGCCGCCGGGGCAGGTGGTGGTGGCGGACAACTCCAGCCTGGCGGTGATGCATGACTGCATCGTCTGGGCGCTGCTGAAGGGCGTCCCCGGTTCGGCCGCGCCCTGGAGCAAGACCGCGGACATCGCCTTCATCTGTCCGGTCCCCGGTTATGACCGCCACTTCAAGCTGTGCGAGGAGTTCGGCATCCGCATGCTGCCGGTGCCGATGACGGGCGAAGGCCCGGACCTCGACGCGGTGGAGGCGCTGGCGGCAGATCCGGCGGTTAAGGGCATGTGGTGCGTGCCGAAATATGCGAACCCGAGCGGGGATGTCTACTCCGACGAATCCGTGCGGCGGCTGGCCTCGATGCCCACCGGCGCGCCGGATTTCCGGCTGTTCTGGGACAATGCCTACGCCGTCCACCACCTGACCGCGCAGCGGCCGGAGATCCTGGATGTCCTGGAGGCCTGCGAGGCGGCCGGACATGCGGACCGGGCGTTCATCTTCGCGTCTACGTCCAAGATCACCCTGGCCGGGGGCGGGCTGGCGTTCTTCGGCGGGTCCGCGGCGAACGTGAAGTGGTACCTGGCGCGGGCGGAGAAGCGGACCATCGGCTCGGACAAGCTGAACCAGCTCCGGCATGTGCGGTTCCTGAGGGACTGGGCGGGGTTGCAGCGGCATATGGATGCGCACCGGGCGATCCTGGCGCCGAAGTTCCAGGCGGTGGAGACGGCGCTCGAGGCGCGGCTCGGCGGCCGGGACGTGGCGGCGTGGTCGCGGCCGGAGGGCGGTTACTTCATCAGTTTGGACGCGATGGAAGGCACCGCACGGCGGGTGGTGGAGCTGGCGAAGGAGGCGGGGCTGGCGCTGACCCCGGCGGGAGCGACGTCTCCGTACGGTGTCGATGCCCGGGACCGGAACCTGCGGCTGGCGCCGACATTCCCCCCGCTGAAGGATGTGCGCGATGCGGCCGAGGGGATTGCGCTATGCATCCTGCTGGCGGCGCTGGAGAAGCGGGCGGCCGGTTGAGGGGCAGGGGCGGTCGCACCTCGCGCCGAGGCGGGGTCGGGCGAGCAGCCCTACGCCGAACCCTGAACCCCGTTCCGTCCGGCGGTGGGCGGCGCGCCCCGGCGCAGCAACCCCTCCGCTATCGGCGTCACCCGTCCCGCTTCGGCGGCAAACCCGGGGATGCTGCCGGAGCGGAGCGCGGCCTCCAGCGAGGCCGGGGTCCGGAATAGCGGCTCGGCCGATGGCACGGGCGCCGGGCTCGGTGCTTCGGCCGGCGGCTCCGGTTCGGCGGCAGGCCGGGCGCAGGCGTCGTGGTATGCCTGCATGGCTTCGCCGATTTGAGCCTCGATCTCGGCCGCATCCTCCGGCGAGATGGTGGGTTTCTCCGCCGGCGGGATGGGCGCGCGCTCGGGCGGCGGGTTGGCCCGGAGGTATTTGCGCCGCACCATCATGCTGCGCTCACTTTGTTCGGCCGAGCGATTCAGTGCGTTGGCGCGGCCATAGGCGCGCATTTGCTCGGGCACGGTGAGGTCGGGCGCGGCCATCGCCTTGCCGAGCAGCGCGATGGCGGCCATCGAAAACGCGATGGTGCGGGCGGCGTTGACGAAATCCGCGCGGGTTTCCGGGTAGTAGGCGTCGAGCGCGCTGTGCGCCATGCGGCGGGCGAGGTCGGTGTCGGAGATTCGGCTGCGGAAGAACGGGATGAGATGCTCGGCGGCCGCGAACCGCAGGCCGATCTGGGGGTCGATGGGGGGCAGGGGTGCGGGGGACGCGGTTGTGGCGGGCATGGGGCGGCGGGCCTTGCGAGTTTGTTCGTGTTCTGTTCTTTACACTGACAGGTTGTAGGAATGCAAGGGGAATCTGTGTTCGGGTAGATAGCGTGCCGGTGGCCGGTCAGGGTTCGCGGGCCTGCCTGACGGCGCGATCTCGGTCGAGGACTACGCGCTTCTGCGTCGGAACCGCAAGATCGCGATGATGCGCTCCGACATGCCGATCGGCAAAATCGAGCGGATCGCCAATAACAGGATGGATGCTGAGCACGCGCATCTCGACACGCTGGTGGACGATTGATGGATGCCGCTGCCGGCGCCGAAGCTCGGTCTGGTTGTGCATTACGGGTTTGTCTGGGCGGGTTTGGGACGCCGCCGCCTCCCTGATGCGGGCAAGGATCGGCGGTGCCTGATCGTGGATCTGGACCCCGTCGAGGAACCGGGTTTGGCGGGCCGCACGGTTGTGCGCGTGACTTACTTGCCGATTTCCCATGTTGCGCCACGGGCGAACGAACAAGGTATTGCGATCCCGCCGCGGGTGGCGCGGCACCTCGACTGACCTCGCAACAATCGTTTGTCTACACGTCATATGCGGTCGAGGATGATTGGCCGTTTGACTTGGCTCGAGTGCCCGGGACGAACGACCGGTTCGACTACGGGTTCGTTCCTCCGCAGTTTTTTGTGACTATTGCGCGTGATTTCGAAGCCTACCTGTCAGGTCATCCGGATTTCGTGGTTCGCAGGTAGGCTGGAACGGTGCAGAAAGTTCTTTAAGGCACTGCCGAAATATGGACGTTGCCTTTCGCAGCAAGTAAGCCAAGATACAGTGAAATCCGCTTCAAGGTCAGGGGCCGGGCGGATTTTCACGGAATCGTCCAGAACCTATAATTCGGTACGGATAAAGCGCAGATTTTTAAGGTAGCGAACAATAGTCCGTAGTATCATATCACCATTGCCGATGCGGAGATGAACCTAACCGGGGCGAATGCCCGTCCAAACCGAACATCGTTCCTTCGAAAAACGGACTCCACCGCCTCCCCGCGTTACTTACTCCGGCGCCGCCGTCAGCATAGCCTCGCCGCCCTTGGCACCCTTCACCGTCGCCAGCAGAACCCGCCAGCCGCGGCCGTTCTTCGTTGCCAGATACTCCCGGTCATGGATATCCGGCACCTGTTTGTCGTCCCGCTCGATCGCCAGCCGGAACGCCGCGTCCGCCTGCCGGAACCCCGCCTCCAGCGCATCCACCACCGCCTGCTGCACCGCCTGATCGGTCGCGACCGAGCAGATCCCGTCATCCGACGACACCAGCACCAGCTTGCCCTCCGTCGTCGAGCCGTCGAACACCTGCCCGGGTGCCCCATGCAGGAACGCCACCCGGGCCTGTTCGGGCACGGCCGGCAGCCCGGTCCGCGCCGCCCAGTCGCGCAGCGCCGCGGGATTGCCGGCAAACGGCATGCAGCCCTGGATGAACAGGCCGACAAGCTGCGGCGCGACATCCGCCCGCGCCAGGCCCGGGGCCGCGACCAATAACCCCGCCAGCAACCAGACCCGCCTCAGCGCCGCAACTCCATCTGGATCGGCCCTTCGCGACGTCCGTGAGTGAACTGGTCCACCTCGGCATTGCCGCTGTCCATCAGATCCGCCGCAGGCCCGTGCCAGATGATGCGGCCATGATGCAGCATCGCCGCCTGGTCGCCGATGCGGCGGGCGCTCGCCATGTCATGGGTAATGGCAATGGCGGTGCTGCCCAGGTGCTTGACGCAATCGACGATCAGCCCGTCGATCACCGCGCCCATGATCGGGTCCAGCCCGGTTGTCGGCTCGTCGAAGAACATGATGTCCGGCTGCGCGGCGATGGCGCGTGCCAGGGCGACACGCTTCTGCATGCCGCCCGAAAGCTCCGCCGGAGACAGGTCGCCGACGCTCGGGGCAAGCCCGACTTCCTCCAGGAAACTGTCGGCGCGGGCGCGGGCATCCGTGCGGGAGACCTTGTGCCGGGCGAGCAGCCCGAACGCCACGTTCTCCCACACCGTCAGGCTGTCGAACAGCGCGCCGGCCTGGAACAGCATGCCGATGCGCGCCCGCGCCGCCTCGCGCTCCTGCCGCGGCAGTGCGGCCAGGTCCTGGCCATCGATCTCGATCAGGCCGTCATCCGGCTCCAGCAGGCCGAGCACGCATTTCAGCAGCACCGACTTGCCGGACCCGGACCCGCCGATGACGACCATCGACGTGCCCGGCATCACATCGAGGTCCACGCCGTCCAGCACCTGCTTGCTGCCGAAGCGCTTGTAGAGGCCGCGGATGCGGATCTTGGGAGTCGTATTGCTCATGCCGGCTAGATGCCGTCTGGCCGGGCGTTCGGCAAGCCAAGGCTGCGGTGATTTGCGCGTTGCCGGGAAGGCGGATATGTACCGGCAGTACAAGTATTGGTATCGTATGGAGCAACATCCCTGCCTCATCGTCATGGCCGGGCGCCCGTAACATAGCCCGGACCGCCAGCAAGAACACCACCACCGACCGGAGGAAACCAACATGAACGACGCCGTCGCAACCGCACCGAAAATGGCCCACGCCAGGGTGGACAACGCAGTCTACGTCGCCGGCCGCCGCTCTTTCTTCAAATACCGTGATCTCGGCGTCACCGACGCAACCGGCGGCGCACTGCGTGCCCAGGTGACGTCAGCCACGCAGGGGCTGGGTCAGCCAACCGGTTGGCACTACCATGTGTGCGAGCACCAGTTCGTCTACATGTTGAAGGGCTGGGTCGATCTGGAATTCGAGGACGGCCGCAGAATCCGCCTCAATCCCGGCGACTCCCTGATGATCCCCGGCGGCACGCGGCACAACGAAACCGGCACCGCCGACGAGCTTGAACTGCTGGAAGTCTCGGTCCCGGCGGAGATGAAAACAGTGGCATGTGAGCCACCTGCCGGAATGAACTGACCGCCTCACGAAGGGTTAGGCGAAAAATCGGGCAGCTTCGCACTTGCTGCGGCGCGGAAACACGGTCAAACTCGGCGCATGCCTGATATGCAAGCGGCTTCGACTTCCGATCCCTCGGCCACGGCAGCGCTCGCGAAAGAGCTGCTGGCGCTGACCGCCCGCCTCGGCGCGCGGGCGGATGAGGACCCGTTCGGCAGTCCCGTGCTGCTGACCTCGCTGGCGATCACCCGCCAGATGGACAACGACATCATCACCGAGGCGGACGCCGCCGCGCTGATCCGCTACCTGCGCGATGCCGCCTTCACCGATCGCGCCGCCCGTATCGCCAAATATGTCGGCGGCGTCGATCCCGCCGCCAACGACGCCTCGCTGGCCAAGCTGGCGCAGATCCTGCTCCGCCCCGATCCCAAGGACAGCCCGATCCGCTGGGCGGAATACCGCGCCCTGACCGAGCGTACCCGCTTCGCCGCGGTGTTCACCGCGCACCCGACCTTCTCGCTGCCGCTGCCGGTCAACCAGGCGCTCGCCGAAGCCGCCTGCGGCCGCCCGGCGCCGCAGTTCGAATCCCACCGTCCGCCGCCCATCACCCTGCGCAGCGAATTCGACCAGTCCGTCGCCGCTATCGTCAACGGCCGCGACGCCATCGACCGCTTCAACAGCGCGCTGATCTCGGTTGCCCGCAGCGCCTGGTCCGACCGCTGGACCGAGCTGTCCCCCAGCCCCGTCGTGCTCTCCACCTGGGTCGGCTACGACACCGACGGGCGCAACGATATCGGCTGGTGGGACACCTTGCGGCTGCGGCTGGAGATGAAGCGGCTGCAGCTGCGCCGGCTGCACGCCCAGGTCTCGGTGCTGCCCGCCGCCGACGCGCTCGCCGCCCGCATCGCTGAAGCCGCCGATGCCGTGGACCGGCAGATCGGGCTCAGCCCCGACCAGCCCGACCCGGTCACCGTCGGCACCTTCGCGCATGAGCTGATCGGTGAGCGGGAGGTCGCGCTGACCAGCCCGAAGCCGCTGCTGCCGCTGTTCGCCGAAGCGATCGCCAACTCGGAAGAGCACGGCAAGCTGGCGCTGACCGTCGCCCGCGCCGGGCTGCTGTCGCACGGCCTGGCGCTGGCGCACACCCACACGCGGCTGAATTCGACGCAGGTGCACAACGTCGTCCGCCAGCGCCTCGGCTTCGCGGACCCGCCGGAGGACCCGTCGCGGCGGCGCGCGCTGTTCGCGGCGATCAACCAGGCGCTGGATACCGTCGAGCCGATCCCGGTGGATTTCGGCGCGCTGATCGCCGAGCAAGCCTCGGCGGCGAAGCTGATGATGATCGTCGCGCAGATCATCAAGCATGTGGACAGTTCGGTCCCGGTGCGCTTCCTGATCGCCGAGACGGAGACCGGCTACACCCTGCTGGCCGCGTTGTGGCTGGCCAAGCTGTTCGGCATCGAAAAGCATATCGAGATCAGCCCGCTGTTCGAAACCGCCGAGGCGCTGGAACAGGGTTCGGCGGTGCTGGAAGAAGCGCTGCGCAGCCCGCATTACCGCGAATACCTCAAGACTACCGGCCGTTTGGCGCTGCAGTTCGGCTATTCCGATTCCGGCCGCTATGTCGGCCAACTCGCCGCCAGCTACCTGATCGAGCGGCTGCGGCTGAAGATCGCCCACACGCTGGAGCATCACGGCGTCACCGGCGTCGAGGTGATCCTGTTCGACACCCACGGCGAGAGCATCGGCCGCGGCGGTCATCCCGGCTCCCTGGCCGATCGGCTGCGCTATCTGTCGCCGACGGCGTCAAGGCAGGCGCTGGGGCGGGCGGGGCTGAAGGTGCGCGAGGAATCGGCGTTCCAGGGCGGCGACGGCTACCTGCTGTTCGCGACACCCGAACTCGCACTGGCAACGATTACCCGGATCGCCGAGCAGACCTACCACAAGGCGGCCGGGCCGATCGAAGATCCGGTCTATGCGGATCCGGATTTCGCCGCGGATTTCTTCGCCACCATCCGCAACGGGATGGAGGGCCTGGTCGAGGACGCCGGCTATGCCGCGCTGCTCGGCACGTTCGGGCCATCGTTACTTGACAGAACAGGATCGCGGCCCGCCGCGCGCCAGTCGGACGGCATGGCCGGCGCGGTCGGCATTCGCCACCCGCGGGAGCTGCGGGCGATCCCGAACAACGCGATTTTGCAACAGTTGGGCTATTGCGCCAACACCTTGCAGGGATTGGGCGCCGCCGCGGCGCGGCATCCGGAGACCTTCACCGACCTGCGGCAGACCAGCCGGCGGTTCAAGCGGGCGATGGATCTGGCCAGTCATGCACTGCAGCATTCCGATATCGAGGTGTTGCGGGCAGTGATCGAATCGCTCGACCCCGGGACCTGGCTCGACCGGTCCGCGCATACCAAGCGGCCCGGCCGGCGGGAGGCGCTGGTGTCGGTCGCGCGGGCGCTGGAGCGGCTGGATATCTGGGCCGATGCGCAATCGATGTTCCGCCGCATCCTGGCGGATCATCTGGCGCTGCGGGTGACCTGGCCGGACGTGCCGCGCATGGCGAACCGGGAAATCCTGTTGCACGCCCTACGGCTTTCGCTGATCCACAGGATCTGGCTGGTGGCGACGGAGATTCCGGATTTCTCGCCGCGCTACGGCGTCACCCGCACGGTGATGGAAGCGGCGATCCTGCGGCTGGATATCGAGGCGTCGCTGAAACTGCTGGCGGAGATTTTCCCGCTGGCGGCGGACCCGGCGGCGGATGCCGATTACGGCGAGCCCGCGCCGCCTCGGGGGACGGGGTCCTACGCCAAGGAGCACGAGGAAATCTTCGCGCCGATGCGGCGGTTGTTCGCGATGGTGCGCGAGATTGCCACGGCGGTCACGCATGAGGTCGGGGCGTTCGGATAGAGCTACCCGGAAGACCCGGTTGAGACCTGGTTACTTGCTGGCCTGTTAATGTCGCCGCGAGTAGTTCCAAATGTCTTTGCTACCATAAGGTGGTCTGTTGTCTACGAACGCATCCCTCGGTTTTGTACAAATGTCCAAACTGGTTTTTTCGGGCTACCACGGAGTAATACCCTCCCGGCCGCAACGCCATACGACGAAATCTTTGATTTCAACGGCAGCCGACAGACGTCCTGCGCACTTTCCCTTTTGTGCCGGAAACTTTTTGCCTTGAAATAGATTTGGTGCAGGCATAAGAGTCGAAGCCGCATCTCTATTTGGATCGAAATGCCATCTAAGTCGCGGCGGACCAAAGCAGAAGGCAAGCTGCTGTCAACAGAAGCCTCGGCCGCGGCGATTCCTGAAATCGTGCCCGAACTCCCGCCGCAGGCCCTCCAACCGGCCGAGAAACCACGTCTGATCGTCGGGGTCGGCGCTTCCGCGGGCGGAATTAGTGCCTTCAAGGCATTTTTCGCCAAAATGCCGTCCGACACCAGCATGGCCTTCGTCTTGGTGCAGCATCTCGATCCGGACCACGAAAGCGCCCTGGTGCCGATCATCACCGGCTACACGACGATGCCGGTGCATCTCGCGGAGGACGGGGCCGCCGTCGAGTCCGGCAACGTCTACGTCATTCCGCCCAACGTCACGCTGACCATCAGGGATCGCCATCTCCACATCCAGCGCCCGGCCACCACCGTCGCCCGCCGCGTGTCGGTCAACACCTTCCTCACCTCCCTCGCCGAGGACCAGGGCGAAAATGCCGTCGGGATCATCCTCTCCGGCTTCGGCACCGACGGCGCCACCGGCATCGCCGCAATCAAGGCGCAGGGCGGCCTGACCCTGAGCCAGGCCGAATTCGATCACCACGCCCAAAGCGGCATGCCGCAAAGCGCCGCCTCCGCCGGCTTCGTCGATCATGTCCTGCGGGTCGAGGACATGCCGGCCGCGCTGATCAACTATGAGCATCACCGCACCATTTTCGACAATAGCCGCGGCCCCGACGGCATCCGCGACGATCTGCCGGCCAACCTGCCGGCGATTTGCACCGTGCTGAACGCCAAGCTCGGGCGAGACTTCGGACAGTACAAGGACGGCACGCTGCTGCGCCGGATCCAGCGCCGGATGCACGTCCTGCAAACCAACAACGTCCCGGACTACGTCGACCGGCTGCGCTCCTCCCCGCACGAAGCCGATCTGCTGTTCCGCGAACTGCTGATCGGGGTGACGCGATTCTTCCGCGACCCGGAGGTGTTCGAATCGCTGGAGACGACGGTCATTCCGGAATTGCTGGCGGAGCACAGGTCGGGCGAGCCAATCCGGGTCTGGGTGCCCGGATGCGCCACCGGCGAGGAAGCCTACTCCATCGCGATCCTGTTCAAGGAGCAGCGGGACCAGCTCAGCAACGCCGGTCCGATCCAGATCTTCGCCACCGACATCGATGCGCACGCCATCGACGCCGCGCGCATCGGCTTGTTTTCCGAAACCGCCGCATCCGACATGCCGGAAGTCCGCCTGGAGCAGAATTTCGTCAAGGAGGAAGGCGGCTACCGGATTTCCAAGTTCATCCGCGAGATGTGCCTGTTCTCGGTGCACGACCTGGTGAAGGACCCGCCGTTTTCCAAGCTGGATTTGATCTCCTGCCGCAATCTGCTGATCTATTTTCAGCCGCAACTGCAGCATCGCGTGCTGACGACGTTCCATTACGCGCTGCTGCCGAACCGCTATCTGCTGTTGGGGCCGTCCGAAGGCGTCTCCGTCCAGCCGCGGCTGTTTTCACCGTTGAACAAGAAGCACCGGCTGTTCACCCGGCAGAGCGTGGCGGCGCGGTTGCCGGTCTATCCGCTGGCGCATCTGCCGCTGGCGGCGCCGCCCGGCAAGCGCCTTGTCATTGGCGGTCACGACGCGATCGAGCGGCGGGCGATGCAGGCGGTCAACCGCTATATGCCCGCCTACCTGGTGGTTGACCGCCACTACGACGTGCTGCGGTTCGCCGGCCAGACCGCGAAATACATCGAGCCCGCGACCGGCGCCGCCAGCCTGAACCTGTTCAACCTGCTGCATCCCGATCTGCGGACCGTGGTGCGCAGCGCGCTCAACCAGGCCGCGGAAACCGGGGAGCGCGTGCTGCACGGCAGCGTCCTGGTCGCCGCCGGGGACCGCAACGAAGCCGTCAACCTGATCGTCGAACCGCTGACCGAGACCGACGGCGACACCCTGTTCGTCATCGCCTTTCAGGAGGTCGTGCCGCCCGATGCCGGTTCGGTGGTGGCGGTTGTCAGGGACGCGGAGGAGAGCGGCACTGCCACGCGCAGCCTGAAGCGCGACCTCGCGGCGACCCGCGAGCGGCTGCGCAACGTGACCGAGGAGCTGCAATCCTCCAACGAGGAGCTACAGTCGTCGAACGAGGAATATCTGTCGGTCAATGAGGAGTTGCAATCCACCAACGAGGAGCTGGAGACCTCCAAGGAGGAATTGCAGTCGCTGAACGAAGAACTGCAGACGATCAACGCGGAGCTGAACCACCGCAACGAGGGGCTGGTGCGGGCGCATAGCGACCTCGCCAATCTGTTCGACAGCACCTCGATCGCCACGCTGTTTCTCGACAACGACCTGCGGATTCGCCGCTTTACCCCGCGGCTGCTGGAAATCTTCAAGGTGCGCGAAGGCGATGAGGGGCGGCCGATCACCGATATCGTCACGCGCTTGACGCGGGACTGGCTGGGCGAGGACGTCCGCAAGGTGCTGACCAACCTGGTGTCCATCGAGCGCGAGGTCTCGCTGGCGGATGGCGGGCTCAGCTACCTGATGCAGGTGCGGCCCTATCGCGACATGAACAACCTGATCGATGGCGTGGTCATCACCTTCGTCGATATCTCCGAGCACAAGCGGCATGAGGAGGCGCGCGCCCGCCTCGCCGCGATCGTGGAATGGTCGCATGACGCCATCATCAGCCACGATATGGCCGGGATCATCACAAGCTGGAACGCCGGCGCCGCAAAACTGTTCGGCTACGCCGCCGCCGACGCCATCGGCCAGCCCATTGCCGAGGTGCTGAAGGGGCCGCAGCCGCGCAACTGGGCCTCGCTGATCAAGGGTCTGGATGAAAGCGATCCCGCGGCCGATTTCGACAGTGTCAAGACCACCCGGAATGGCGGCTCGGTCGAGGTTTCGGTCACCGTTTCGCCGCTGCGGGACACCGATGGCAGGGTGGTTGGCGGTTCCGTGGTGGCGCGCGATATCAGCGAGCGCCGGGCGGCCGAGCAGAAGGCGGCGCTGCTGCTGAGCGAACTGGATCACCGGGTCAAGAACATCCTGGCGATCGTCTCGGCCATCGTGACGCAGACGCTGCGGACCAGCCGGTCGCCCGAAGCCTTCGCGGAGGAAATCCAGGGCCGCATCGGCGCCATCGCCAAGGCGCACAGCCTGCTGACGAAGTCCAGCCGCGGCGAGCATCTGCTGCGGGCCCTGATCATGACCGAACTGGCCCCCTATGACAGCGGTGCAGGCAATGTCGAACTCGCCGGCAACGATGTTTCGCTGAACCCGAAAGTCGGCATGGCCCTGGCCATGGCGATCCACGAGCTGGCCAGCAACGCCGCCAAATACGGTGCGTTGTCCAACGGCACCGGCCACCTCTCGGTCACCTGGGCCGTCGAACCGCACGCCGATGTGCCGGTTCTGACGCTGAACTGGAACGAGACGGGCGGCCCGAAAGTCCAGCCGCCGACGCACCGGGGATTTGGCACGACGTTGATCGAGCGCGGGTTGACGCATGAACTCGATGCCGAGGTGAGGCAGACCTTCCCGCCGGAGGGCATGCGCTGCACGATCGCGATTCCCATGACCAACGAAATTGACGTGGTGCACGTTGAAAGCGAACAATGATGCTGGACGCAACGGTAGTGGATCAGCCGGCCGGTCGGCGCATTCTGGTCGTCGAAGACGAGATGATGATCGCCATCCTGCTGGACGAATCCCTGCGCAGCCTGGGCTGCACCGTGGTCGGCCCGGTCGGCAAGCTGGATGCGGCAATACGGCTGGCGACCGATGCAGCGTTCGACGCGGCCGTGCTCGACATCAACATCCGCGGCGGCCAGGTGTTCCCGGTCGCGGAGATACTCGAAGCGCGGGGTATTCCCTATGTGCTCGCCAGCGGCTACAGCGACTGGGTGCTGCCGAATCACCTGCAGGGCAGGCCGCGGCTGACCAAGCCTTTCACGCTGCGCGAGTTGGAGCACGAGGTCCTGCTGCTATGCCGCCGCCGGGCCCGGCCGGACCCCGCCGCTTGACCTGAGTCAATGCCGGGGCCTCACTGAGTTGGGAGGGTTCCCCCGATGTCCTACCACCCATCAATGATCGGCCTCGACGGCCTGGCGGCGCTGATCGAGGCCCTGAGCGTCGACGGCTTCCGCGTCCTTGGTCCCACCGTGCGCGACGATGCGATCGTCTATGACGACATTGCCGGGGTAGACGACCTGCCCGCCGGCTGGACGGACGAGCAGGATGGCGGCCGCTATCGGCTGAAGCGGCGGGACGACAGCGCGCTGTTCGGCTATGCCGTCGGCCCGCATGCCTGGAAGCGCTTCCTGCATCCGCCGCTGCTGCGGCTGTGGCGCGCCGAACCGGATTCGGCGGGGATGAAGCTGACCGCGGCTCCGGAACCGGAGGAGCGGTTTGCCTTCCTCGGCGTGCGGTCCTGCGAACTTCATGCAATTGCCATACAGGACAAGGTTTTTCTGCAAGGGCCGTACGTCGATCCGCACTACAAGGCGCGGCGGGAGGGCGCTTTCCTCGTTGCGGTGAACTGCGGCACGGCCGGCGGAACCTGCTTCTGCGCGTCGATGAACACCGGCCCGCGCGCGACGGCGGGCTTTGACCTGACGCTGACGGAATTTACCGGCGAATTTCTGGTGGAACCCGGCAGCGACGCCGGTGCCGCGTTGCTGGCCCGCCTGCCGCAGCGGGCGGCCACGGAAGCGGATATCGAGCGGGCCCGGGCCGTGTCGGAACGCACCGCTGCCAGCATGGGGCGGCACATGCAGGCGGACGGCGTGCACGACCTGCTGCTGGACAACCTGGAGCACAAGCGCTGGGACGACGTCGCGGCGCGCTGCCTGTCCTGCGGCAACTGCACCCAGGTCTGCCCGACCTGCTTCTGCACCGCGGTATCCGACGTCAACGACCTGTCCGGCGCGACCGAGCGCACGCGGCGCTGGGATTCGTGCTTCTCGGTCGATTTTTCCTATATTCATGGCGGCAGCGTGCGGCCCTCGCCGCGCTCCCGCTACCGGCAATGGATGACGCATAAGCTGGCGAGTTGGGTGGACCAGTTCGGCACCTCGGGTTGCGTCGGCTGCGGCCGTTGCATCACCTGGTGCCCGGTGGGCATCGACATCACCGAAGAAGTCCGCGCCATACGCGGCGGTTGATCGAGGAGGAAGTAAGCATGGTCCATATCGTCGATTTAGAAGAGACACTGGCCCATCACCCGTTTGCCCAGGGCATGGACCCGGAGGCGTTGCGCACGATTACCGGCTGCGCCAGCAACGCGGTCTATCGTCCGGGCGAGTATATTTTCCGCGACGGCGACCCGGCGGATAATTTCTACCTGATCCGTCACGGGCTGGTGGCGCTGGAGATTCACGTGCCGCAGGGCCCGCCGATTGTGGTGGAGACGCTGGAGGCGGGGGATATTTTCGGCTGGAGCTGGCTGCTGCCTCCGTACCGGTGGAGTAACGATGCCCGCGCCAGCGACCAGGTGCGGCTGCTGAAGCTGGACGGCGCCTGCCTGCGCGGCAAGATGGAGAACGACCGGTCGCTGGGCTACGAGATTTACAAGCGGTTCGTGCCGATAATGGCGCGCCGCCTGGCCGGCAACCGGATGCGGATTGTCGAGCTGGCGACGGAGCCGGCGGTGCATTCGCGGCAAAAGGGCTGATAGCGTGGACGCAGTTGCTTCGGCGGAAGGTGTTGTCGCGGACCCGATGGTGCCGGTGCCGTTCCGGATCGCCAAGGTGATCCGGGAGATTCCGGGTGTCTACACCTGGCACCTGAAGTCTTTGGACGGCAAGCCGTTTGTGTATCGGCCGGGCCAGTTCAACATGGTGTATCAGTTCGGGGTGGGGGAAATCCCGGTCTCGATCAGCGGCGATTGCCGGGAGCCTGATACGCTGGTGCATACGATCCGCGCCGTCGGGCCGGTGACCAATGCGATGCAGCAACTGCGTGCCGGCGCTGTCGTCGGCATTCGCGGCCCGTTCGGGCGGCCCTGGCCGATCGATGAGGTGGTCGGGTCGGATTTGATATTTGTAACGAGTACGATCGGGTTGGCGCCGTTGCGCGGGCTGATCCACGAAGTGCTGCACCGGCGCGAGGATTTTGGCAAAGTCGTTGTCTGCTATGGCACCCGCGGCATCGACGACATCATGTACGAAGCTGATCTGCACAAGTGGCGCGCACGTTTCGATATGCATGTGCATCTGACGGTTCATTCCGCCCCCAGCGGTTACCGTGGCCGCGTCGGGGGCGTGGTGGCGGCGATCCGTGCGGCTCAGGTGGACTGGCCATCGGCCCAGGCTTTTGTTTGCCGATCAGAAACGTTGACGCGGCAGGCGGTGGATACGCTGGCGGGGCTGGGGGTGACGAAGGATCGTGTCTGGGTCACCTTGGAACGAAACATGCAATGCGCCATCGGCCTGTGCGGTCATTGCCAGATCGGCCCAACCTTCGTCTGCAAGGATGGACCGGTCTACCGCTACGACCAGATCGAGCCGCTGTATTCCGTGCGTGAATTTTAGGAGGCACCGGCATGGCCAAGCCACCACGCAAGCCGAAGCTGGCAGTCTGGAAGTTCGCTTCCTGCGACGGCTGCCAGTTGTCGTTGCTGGATTGCGAGGACGAATTGCTGGCGGTGGCCGGCGCGGTGGAGATCGCGTATTTCCCGGAAGCGACGCGGGCGGTGCTGAAGGGGCCGTACGACATTTCGTTGGTGGAAGGCTCCGTCACCACGCAGCACGATGCGGAAAGGCTGCTGGAGGTGCGGCGGCAGTCGCGGCGGCTGATCACCATCGGCGCCTGCGCCACGGCGGCCGGCATCCAGGGGTTGCGCAACTTCAAGGACGTGCGGGAATTCACCTCGGTGGTTTACGCGCATCCGGAATTCATCGAGACGTTGGAAACATCGACGCCCATCAGCACGCATGTCGAGGTGGACTACGAACTGCGCGGCTGCCCGATCGACAAGCATCAGTTGCTGGAGGTGCTGACGGCGTTTCTGAACGGGCGGCGGCCGAACATCCCGGCGCATAGCGTGTGCGTCGAGTGCAAGGCGCGCGGCACGGTCTGCGTGCTGGTGCGCGGCGCGGCGGCGTGCCTCGGGCCGGTGACGCATGCCGGATGCGGGGCGATCTGCCCGGCGTATAACCGCGGCTGCTATGGCTGCTTCGGGCCGAAGGAGACGCCGAACGCGGTGTCGCTGGCGCCCCGGCTGGTTGATGCCGGGATGGATAAGACCGGGCTTGGGCGAGTGTATCGCACATTCAACCCGGTGGCCGATGCGTTCAAGAAAGAAAGCGAGCGTCATGGCACGTAGAACCATCAACGTCGATGTGCTCGCCCGGGTGGAGGGTGAGGGCGCGCTGCGGCTTGTCGTCGATGGAGCAGTGCTGCGTGAGGCGGAGTTGCGGATCTTCGAGCCGCCGCGCTTCTTCGAGGCATTCCTGCGCGGGCGTTCCTATACGGAAGTGCCGGATATCACAGCGCGGATCTGCGGGATCTGCCCGGTGGCGTACCAGATGAGTGCCGTGCATGCGATGGAGGATGCACTCGGCATCGTCATTTCGCCAGCGGTGCGGGAGCTGCGGCGGCTGCTGTATTGCGGCGAGTGGATCGAGAGCCACGTGCTGCACATGTATATGCTGCATGCGCCGGATTTCCTCGGCTACGACGGCGCGGTGGAGATGGCGGCGGATCATCCGGGGATCGTGCAGACCGGGCTGGCGATCAAGAAGGTGGGCAACGCGATCCTGAAGCTGCTGGGCGGGCGGGAAATCCATCCCGTCAATGTGCGTGTCGGCGGGTTCTACCGGGTGCCTGCGAAGCGGGAACTCGGGTCGTTGCGGGACGACCTGAAGCGGGCGCTGGAGGCTTCGCTGGGCACGGTGAAGCTGGTGGCGGGGTTCGAGTTCCCGGACTGTGAGCGGGACTACGACCTGGTGGCACTGGGCGAGGCCGGCGAATATCCGTTCAACGCCGGGCGTGTCGTCAGCAACAAGGGGCTGAGCATCACGCCGGCGGAATACGACGCGCATTTCGAGGAGTACCACGTCAAGCGGTCGAACGCGCTGCATTCCCGGCATGTCGGTGCGGGCGCGTATCTGACCGGGCCTTTGGCGCGATATAGCCTGAACGCGGCGCTGCTGTCGCCGCTGGCGCAGCAGGCGGCGAAGGAGGCGGGGCTGGGTCCGACATGCGCCAATCCATTCCGCAGCATCGTGATCCGGGCGGTGGAGGTGGTCTACGCGCTGGACGAAGCGTTGCGCGTCATCGACGCCTACGAGCCGCCCGATCGGCCTTACGCGGATGCTCCGTTGCGGGCCGGCATCGGCTATGCCTGCACCGAGGCGCCGCGCGGCATGCTGTATCATCGTTACGAGATCGCCGAGGATGGCAGCATCCTGGACGCCAAGATCGTGCCGCCGACATCGCAGAACCTGCCGAGCATCGAGGACGATCTGCGCAGTTTCGCGCCCGGCTGGCTGAGTGAAACCAACGATCGCCTGCGTCATTTGTGCGAACAAACGATCCGCAACCATGACCCGTGCATTTCCTGCGCGACGCATTTCCTGAAGGTGGAGGTCGTGCGTGTCTGATCCGCCGCGGCGGCTGGTTGTCGGCATCGGCAATCCGGATCGCGGCGACGACGGGGCAGGGCGGTTGGTGGCCCGCCTGCTGCGCGGGCGGCTGGCGGCGGATGTGCGCATCGAGGCGTGCCTCGGCGGTGCGGCGGAGCTGATCGAGCTGCTGCGGGAAGCGGACGTGGCGGTTCTGGCGGATGCGATGGTTTCTGGCGCGGAACCCGGAACGATCCGGCGGTTCGATTGCGCCGCCGGTGGGGTGGTGCCGGGGCCGGGCGGTGCGTCGTCGCACGGGCTCGGGGTGGCGCAGGCGGTCGGGTTGGCGCGGGCGTTGGGGTGTTTGCCGGCTGTTTGCGTGGTTTTCGCGGTGGAGGGCGCGGATTTTGCGCCCGGAGCGCCGGTTTCGCCCCCGGTCGCCGCCGCGGCGGAGGAGGCGGCACGGCGGATTGCCGCGGAATTGGCCGGAAAACTGCGCTGAAGCCGCCTCCGGCCCCCCGGCGCCCTGCGACCCGGACACGCCATCGGCGCTATTGCAAATTTGCTAATTCAACATTAGATCGATGATCATTGTATTGCGATTGCGTACCTTCTGAATGTATTTCCGGGACGTCTGTCGAGATGGTGCCTATCGTCGTCGTGGAAGATGATGAGCTCTTCGGTGAGGAACTCGCGGAGTTTCTAACCGGTCACGGTTACGCGGTCAGTTGGGCGCGCACCTATGACGGACTCGATGCGCTGATCGATGCGGTCAACCCGGACGTTGTCATTCTAGATCAATTCGTTAACGGGCGGGACGCGCTGAACGAGCTGCATACGATTCGCCACCGATACAGCGGCGGACTGGTGATTTTCACCGGCAATGCGCGCGCCATCGACCGCATCATCGCGCTGGAGGAAAGCGCCGACGACTTTATCCTGAAGTCGGTCAGCCCGCGCGAGTTGCTGGCCCGGCTGCGGGCGGTGGTGCGCCGGACCGCCGGATCCAACCGGCCGGGGGAGCCGCCCGCGGCCGCCGCCGCGCCGCCACGCCGCTGGGTGATCGACGCCAGCCGCCATCTGCTGCGTACGCCGAATGGAACCTTGCTGCAGCTCACCAACGCGGAATGCGCCGCCCTGGTGTTTTTGAACAGCCACAGCGGGCAATTGGTGACCCGCGACGAATTGTCGCTGAAAGTCCTTGGCCGGCCGTTTTCGCCATTCGACCGGTCGGTGGACAACGTGCTCTCCCGCATTCGCAAGCTCATCGGCCCCTATATGAACGGCGATGACGTGATCCGCGCGGTGCGCGGGCAGGGGTATGTGTTTGCCGGACTCGACGCCGCCCCGTCCGCCACGGCCGAGACCAGGGTGCGGACGGATTGAGCGGCCCGGTCTACCCGAGCCGCCCGACGGCGCCCGCCATCAGCTCGATCTGCCGGGCGAGCCGGGCCAGCGATTCGGTCTCCCCGCCCTCCGGCCGCGGCGGCAGGTCGGTTTGCCCGCTCGCCAGCAGCCGCAATGATCCGCCGATCCAGTCGCGCCAGATGCGGAGGTTTTCCGGGCTGAGGTTTTTGGCGGTGGCGGGGTCGTAGCGCAGCGTGGTCAGCCGCCCGGCGCAGCGCCGCAGCGCGGCGTCGACCACCATCGCGGCCTCCAGCTTTTCCGGATTCTTGCGGGTCGGGTCGAGCAGCGCCCGGGTGATCAAAGCCTCCAGCGCATTGCTGGCGACACCGGCGGCCCGGCGCGCCTGGCCGAGCGCGGAGGACGGCGCCTCCTTCAGCAGCACGGAGAAATCCGCCTCGGCATAGGCGCCGTGCGCGGCGATGGCGTTCCGCACTTCGGCGGCGACCAGCTCGCGCTCGCGGCTCGGCCAGAGCAGGAAGCCGGCGGCAACGGCGATGATGCCGCCCAGGGTCGTCAGGGCGGCGCGGGCGCCGGCAATCTGCCATTCGCCGGTGCCGGGGGTGCCGGTTTCCACCAGCAGCACCACCAGCGGGGTCAGCGCCGCCATGAACAGGCCGAAACTGACGGCGCGGACCGAAAGGGCCAGCATCGCCAGCGGGAACATGGCGGCGGCGATGGCTAACGGCGTGGTGCAGACCAGGCCGACGCCCGCCGCGACGACCCCGCCGAGCGCGGTGCCGACGATCCGCTCGACCGCGCGGGTGTAGGTCAGCGAGTAGTAGGGCTGCATCGTCGCCACCACGGTGATGGTCAGCCAGTGGTCGTATGGGCTGAACCATACCATCGTGTAGGCCAGCGCCGGCGCCGCGGTGACGGCACAGCGCAGGGCGTGGCGCAGCGCCGCGGACTGCCAGTTCAGGTTGGCGCGCAGCGGCCGGATCACCTGTTGCCAGAACGGCAGACTCTGCCCGTTCAGGCCGACACTGACGGTCCGGTTGGGCGGCAGCACCACGGTATGGGCGATGCGCAGCCGCTCGGCGATGCGGTCGATCACGGCAACGACGGGCGAGCCGGGCGGGAACAGCGCCTTGTCCGCGGCGATGGCGTCGATGGCGCGATCGATCCGCCAATGGGTCGCCATGTCCTCGGTCATCACCGCGCGCGCCAGGGTCAGCAGCACCGGGCGCATGCGGCGCAGGATGCGCTCGGCCGCCTGGCGTTCCGCGGCGGAACCGCGTTCCAGCAGGTCGCTCAGCGCGATCAGCGCGCCGAAAAGCTGGTCCGCGGTTTCCATGCGGATGACGCCCTGGGCGGCGCGGGCGCTGGCCGCGCCGCGGGCCCGCAGCGTGTCCATGATCACCGTGCGGGCGGCCTCGATCGCGTCGCGGGCGGCGCGGCGGTGGATGCGCGCATGCGCGTCCCAGTCGGCGTCGCTGGTGGCCGGCGCGCGCACCAGGCCATGCAGGTCCGCCACCAGTTCCGCCAGTTGACGGAAGCACGCGGACAACGCCTTGCGGGCCGGCAGGAACGGGTAGATCCGCCAGATCACCAGGGTGAGCAGGGTCGCCCACAGCCCGCCGCCGATGAAGGACAGGCCGACGATGCCAGCCTGCAAGACGCTGGGGTCGCCGCGGTCGAGCGCGAGGATCTGCACCGTGCTGAGCAGCACGCCGAGCTGCTGCGGCGCCTGGCCGTAGATTCGAACAAAAGACGAGCAGAACAGCCCGAACACGCCGAGCGGCAGGGCGTAGGCGGGGCCAAGCTCCCGCACCAGGCCGAAGCCGGCGGTCACCATGGCGCCGACGAAGGTGAAGCTCAGCAGCACCGGGACGCGGCGGCCGATGGGTCCGCCGGGGTCGCAGAGGCAGGTGAGCAGGGCACCGAGTGCGGCTTCCCGCAGCGGCGGGAAATCCAGGTACTGGCCGGCGGCGATGATGGCGGAGACGGAGAGAGCGGCGCGGAAGCCCTCCGCCAGGCTGATCGCCCGCAGGTTCACGCTTATCGGCAGCCGCGCGATGTCGGGCGCGTGGAATTGGGGCTTGGACGCCATGGCCTGCGTTACTGCCGTCTTTCGCGAAAAAAGTCTCGCAGCAACGAAGCCGATTCGGTTTCGCGCACGCCGGCTATGATTTCCGGGCGGTGGTGGCAGGAGGATGAGTGAAAGATGCGCGGGCCGTGCTCGACGCCGCCGCCTTTCGGGTCGTAGGCGCCGAAGATCAGGCGGCGGATGCGGAACAGGCTGATGGCGTGGGCGCACATCGGGCAGGGTTCGAGGGTGACGACGAGGTCGCAGCCGGTCAGGCGCGGGTTGTTCAGCGCGGCGGCGGCGGCGCGAAGGGCGAGGATTTCGGCGTGGGCGGAGGCGTCGAAGTCCTGTTCAGTGCGGTTTCCGGCGCGGGCGAGGATGGCGCCGTCCGGGCCGAGGACCACGGCGCCGACCGGGATTTCGCCGCGCACGGCGGCGGAGCGGGCTTCTGCCAGAGCTTCGTCCATGGGGTCCGGGGTCATCTGCGGCGCCATCGGGGTGTTCGGGTGGTTATAGCCGGTTGCTTGCGGGGCGTCGTGGCTGTATAGCGTGCGGCCCGAGGCGGCCGGCGTAGCTCAGGGGTAGAGCAACTGATTCGTAATCAGTAGGTCCACAGTTCGATTCTGTGCGCCGGCACCATCTTCCACATTGTCACCGGCACCAGCGGGTCAGCCCACCGGGTCGCGGCCCGAGCTTCGGTCTGGCCCTGCGCCGATGCTCCGCAACTCTTTACTCCGCAGCAACCTTCACCGGGACATCATCCGGCGCTACGGATCGCCGCACCCGCCATTCGCTCGGCGGCAGTCCCGACCAGCGGACGAACGCCCGCGAAAACACGCTGATATCGGCATATCCCAGCGCCAGGCCGATGGCGGTCACGCTCATGCCGGTTTCCATCAGCAACTGCCGGGCCAAATGAAACCGGGCCTTTGCCGAGAGATCCCGGAACAGCAAACCGCGTTCGCGCAGCCGCCGATCGAGCGTCCGGGGGTGCATCGAAAGCCGCCGGGCGACGTCTTTTGCGCCCGGCGCGCCGCCCATCGTCCCCGCCGCAAGCAGCCGGTTTACCCTGTCCACGAGATCAGGTTCCTTGATTCGCCAATACGCATCGACCTCCCGCAGCAGGTGCTCGCGGGCCGCGGGATCCGCGCCGCGAACCGGTGCGGCAAGCTGGCTGCGCTGATAGACGAGCACCGACTGCTCGCTGTCGAAAACCACGGGCGCGCCGAAGAATCGGCGGTACGCCCCGGCATCGTCCGGACTGCGGTGCGCGATCCTCACCTCCACCGGCGATTCGCCCGCCAGTTCGCGAAAGATCGCGCAGGCTGCGGCCAGCATGCCATCAAAAATCTGGTCGATGGCGACCACGTCTTCATCGTAGATCGTGTACGTCAGGATCGCCGGGTCGGCGCTATTGAGGAAAACCGGAACGCCGCCACGCACATAGCGCTGATGGTTGGAAACGAGATCGACGATCGCGTCTTCCAAAGTCGGGGCGGTTTGCATAAGGCGCCCGACGACTCCCAGCCCGCCGGAGCGTGCCCGCTGCCCGACGAGCAAGCCGATAAGCGGGACCTTGCCAAGCCGGACCGCCGCTTCGCAAACCCGCCCCATTGCAGCATAGGGTATCAGCGCCTCCGAATCGTCCAGGCTGTCCGGGGACAAACCCGAGGCCAGAAGTATCGGCGCCGGATCCACGCCAAAGTCCCGCAAGACCGAGGGCAGCGCGGATAGCGGGCCAACTCTCTGCCATGTCCCAGCCGCAGGCGCCATGTGTTCCCCCGAACCATCCCCTTTCAGGAACGTTACCTGCATCAAGCTTCGGATGTCCAGGGTAAGCCGAAGCCGCGGCAACTCCCATCCGCTCTTGTTGCCAGTTGTCGCAGCCTTGCGGTCCGCCGCGCAGCAAGGTCCTTTCCGTTCGAAACCACTTCCATTCAGTAACGTCCCGGGCGAATGTCATGCTCGATGTGCATGGCGATCGGCGCGCCCGGCACGGCAACGGATCAGGCAGGCAGCACCTATGGTGTCGAAATTTGACGTGTCCCGGGCGTTGCTCAGCTTCGGCGTGAGTGTCGCCTGTGCCGTTTGCGGCGCGGCACAGGCCGCTGCGCCACCGCCGTCGCGCGCGCCGGACCCGGGCTGCACTTGGCGCCCGTTCCAGGGACTTGGCCTGCGGCTGCTCGTGCAGGATTGCACCAGTGACAGCGAGCATTACGTATTCTCGGTCCGCGGCGACTGGATCGAGCACCACCGCCCGTCCGACGACAGGATATTCGGCTCGCACCAGGTTATCCGCGTCCTGCGCAAGCCCGCCGCCATGCCGATCGAGCAGGCCGTCCGGCGGTTCGCCCTCCCGACGCTGCCGCGGGAGGCGCATGGGCGATGCGCCGTCACCAGGGCAGACCGTTCGCCCGTCAAGGACAAGCGGAAGATCGTGCTGACGCTGGAGCCGATTGGAACCTATCTCGAAAGCATTTTGCGGCGGCAGGAACTGGCTGCATGGTGCGGCCCGTATGGCGGCAACGACATGATCACCTATTTCGAATATCACCCGTACGAGAGCCGCACGCGATTCCTGTTCGTGGTCTATGGCTGGGACGAGGAATCGTTATTTGACGAGCAAAACATCCAGATCGGCGACCTACCGAAATGACGCCGGGTCGGCACACAGGCCGCGTCGCCCCGCCATGACGGTGGAGGCGACCGTGCCCATACGCCAAAGTCATCGCGGCATCAGTGTGCCCTCACACCTTTCCTCCGCCGCCTCCCGCAGCCGCTATGCCCGCCTCGCCGGGCAACCCGCCGACTGGCCCTGGCTTCGGGGGCGCCTTGCGCCGCGCCCGCCATTCGTCGAAGCGCTGCAACACCACGAAGAACGATGGCACGAACAGCACCGCCAGGCAGGTCGAGGCGATCATCCCGCTGAACACGCTGATGCCCAGCGACTTTCGCGCGTTGGCCCCGGCGCCGGTCGCCAGCACCAGCGGTAGCACGCCGAGAATGAACGCGAACGACGTCATCAAAATCGGCCGGAACCGCGTGCGGGACGCCTCGACCGCCGATTCCAGCAGGCTCTTGCCGTGCACGATCCGCTGCTCGCGCGCCACTTCGACGATCAGGATGCCGTTCTTGGCCGACAGCGCGATCAGCAGCATCAACCCGATCTGGGTATACAGGTTGTTGGCGGCGCCGAGGGCGGTGAGTGCGACCACCGGTCCGATCAGCGCCAGCGGCACCGCGGCCAGCACGGAGAGCGGCAGGATCCAGCTCTCGTACTGACCGGCGAGGCAGAGATAAACCAGCAGGATCGACAGTCCGAAGACGTAGTAAAGCTGGTTGCCCGTCACCTTCTCCTGGTACGACATCGCGGACCATTCGTAGGTGACGTCATTCGGCAGCACGCGCGCGGCGATCTCCTCCATCGCGGTCATCGCCTGGCCCGAACTGAACCCGCGTGCCGGGCCGCCGACGATGGTGGCGGACGGATACAGGTTATACAGCGTGATCAGCGGCGGCGCGGTCAGCGGCCCCAGATGCGCCAGCGCGCCGATCGGCACCATCTGGCCGTCCTGGCTGCGCACATACAGGTTCAGCAGGTCGTCCGGATGCAGGCGATACTGCGAGTCCGCCTGCACATACACCTGCAACGACAGGCCGAACTTGTTGAACTGGTTGACATAGGTCGAACCGACATAATCGGTCAGCGCCGCCAGCACGTTGCCGACGGGCACCTTCAGGGTCTCGGCGCGGGCACGATCGACCGTCAGCGCCACATGCGGCGCGTTGACCCGGTACGTCGTCAGCACGTTGCCGACACGCGGATCGTGCTTGGCCTGCTTGACCATCTCCTGCACCAGGTTGTCGAGCTTCTTGTAGTCGAAGCTGCCGCCCAGCATCTCCAACTGCATCTGGAAGCCGCCGGCGTTGCCGATGCCCTGGATTGGCGGCGGCGGCAGCACGAACGCCTCACCATCCGGCAGCGACGCCAGCGCCTTGGTCACATTCTGATAAAGCGAGATCAGATCCTGGCCCGGCGCCTTGGTCCGCTCATCGAACGGCTTCAGCATGATCCAGGCGGTGCCGGCGTTGGCGACATCGGCACTGTTGTCGAGCACCGACATGCCCGACAGCGCGATCACCTGCTCCACGCCGGGGATATCCTTGACGGCGTCGTTGACCTGGTCGAGCGACACCTTCGTGCGGCCGAGCGCAGCACCTTCCGGCAACTGCACCGCGACGAGCAGGTAGCCCTGGTCGTCGATCGGGATGAACGCCGTCGGCAGGCGCCCGAGGCCCCAGATCGCGGCCCCGGCGAACAGCAGCGCGATCAGCACCATCAAGCCGCTGACCTTCACCATGCGGCCGATGAAGGACGCGTAGCCGCGCTCCATCGGATCGTAGACATGGTTGAAGAGGCGGTAGAGGATGAAGCGCTTATCCGGTGGGGTTGGCGTGCGCAGCCACAGGGCGCACTGCGTCGGCTTCAAGGTCGCGGCGTTCACCGCGCTGATCAGCGCCGTTACCGCGATCACCAGGGCGAACTGGGCAAACATCTGGCCGGTCAGCCCCGGCACGAACGACGCCGGGATAAACACCGCCATCAGCACCAAGGTGATGCCGATGATCGGCCCGAACAGCTCGTTCATCGCCGTGATGGCGGCGTCGTGGCCCGACATGCCGCGTTCGATATACTTCGTCACGCCTTCGACGATGACGATGGCGTCGTCCACGACGATGCCGATGGCCAGCACGATGCCGAACAAAGTGGACAGGTTGACCGAGAACCCCATCGCCGCCATCCCGGCGAAGGCGCCGATAATGGTCACCGGCACGGTCGTCGCCGGCACCAGGGTGGCGCGGAAGTTCTGCAGGAACACCAGGATGACGATCAGCACCAGGATGCCGGCCTCATACAGCGTGGTGTAGACCTCGTTGATCGAGGCCTGGACGAACAGCGTGGTGTCGTACGGGATGGAGAACTGCAGACCCTCCGGGAAGCGCTTCGACAGTTTCGCCATCGTGGCGGCAACTTCCTTGCCGACTTGCAAGGAGTTCGACTCGGGGGTCTGGTAGATGGCGATGCCGGCGGCCGGCTTGCCCTTCAGCTTGAAGTCCTGGGAGTATGTCTGTGCGCCGAGCTCGATGCGCGCGACATCCCTGACATACACAAGCCGACCGCCCTCGGCCGTCTGGTCCTTGACCACGATGTCGCCGAACTGGCTCGGGTCGTTCAGCCGTGACTGGATATCGACAGTGTACTGGAAGGCGGTATCCGCCGGCGCCGGCGGAATGCCGATCTGGCCGGCCGCGACGTTCTGGCTTTGCTGCCGGATGGCGTTGATCACGTCCTTCGGCTCCAGCCCGAAGGATTGCAGCTTCTGCGGATCCATCCAGATCCGCATCGCATAGGTGCCGGCGCCGAACACCTTGACGCTGCCCACGCCGGGCAGCCGCGCCAGTTCGTTGACCAGGTTGATTGTCGCATAGTTGGTCATGAACAGGCTGTCGTACTGGCCGGTGGGCGAGTCCAGCGTGACGATCTGCAGGATGGCGGTATTCTTCTTCTGCACGCTGACGCCCTGCGCCTGCACCGCCTCCGGCAGCGATGCCAGCGCCAGTTGCACGCGGTTCTGGACCAGCACCTGGTCGATATTCGGGTCGGTGCCGATTTGGAATGTCACTGTCAGGCTGTAGGTGCCGTCGGCGGCGCTGGTCGATTCCATGTACAGCATCTGGTCGACGCCGTTGACCTGCAGCTCTATCGGCAGCGCGACCGTGTCGATCACCGTCTGAGGACTGGCGCCCGGGTAGCTCGCCGTCACCGACACCGTCGGCGGCACGACGTTGGGATATTCCGAGACCGGCAGGCGAAACAGACTGACGGCACCGACAAGGACCAGCACGATCGCCAGCACATTGGCGAGGACCGGGTGCTCGATGAAGTATTTCGAGATCATGGCGCCGAACCTAGCCTCCGCTGGAGGTGATCTGCGGCGCTACCTTGGTCCCCGGCGTGGCGCGCCACAACTCGCCGACCACCACGCGATCATCCTTGTTGAGGCCGCTGCTGATGACCCGCAGGGCGCCGATGAGCTCGCCAAGCTGGACGTAGCGCTGCTCGATGACGTCGTTCTGGTTCACCACAAGCAAATAGCGCCCACCCTGGTCTTCCTGTAGCGCGCGGTCCGGGATCATCAGCGCGCTCTTGACGACCTTGCCCATCGGCAGGCGCAGGTTGGCGAACATGCCCGGCAGCAAGGTGCGGTTGGGGTTGGGCAGAATGCCGCGCACCAGCAGCGTGCCGGTCGCCGGATCGATGCCCGGCGCGACATACTCCAATGTTCCGCGATGCGGGAACCCGGTCTCACCCGTAAGCTGCACGTCGATCGGCACCTGGTGCAGCTCCGCCAGGGTCAGCCGCCGCTGATCGAGGTTGGCGCGGATCTGCATGGCTTGCTGCGCGCTGATATTCGCCACCACGTAGATCGGGTCGAGCTGGACGATTTCGGCCAGCGCGGCCTCCTGCCCGTTGCCGCCGACGACATTGCCGGGATCGATCAGGTGCTTGCCCATCTGGCCGTCGAACGGCGCCCGCACCTCGGTGTAGCTGAGGTTGAGCTGGGCGATCGAGACCTGCGCCTGCGCCGCCAGGATATTCGCCTCGGCGCTTTGGCGCTGGAAGTTCCAGTGATCGACATCCACCTGCGTGGCGGCGTCGCGTTTCAACAGCGCGGTGTAACGGATCGTCTCGGTCTTGGCGTAGGCCAGCGCCGCCTGTTGCAGTTGAAGCTGCGCCTCGGCCTGCTTCAACTGCGCCTTGTACTGGTCCTGCTGGATGGTGAACAGCAGGTCACCCTTGCGGACGAAGGCACCGTCCTCGAAGTGGATCGTATCGAGAAAGCCGACGACGCGGGCGAGCAGCTTCACCTGGTTCACCGCCGCGGCGTTGCCGGTGATTTCCAGCGTGTCACTGACGGTATCGACTTTCGGCCGGACCACCGGGATGGTCGGCACGGTCGATGCCGGCGTCTGGGCCAGGGCGCCGGGACGGCCGGGCAGGGTGGGTGGCAGCGCCAGCATAACGGCGACCACCAACGCGGCGGCAAGCACTCTCATCGCGACTACCATTGCGGCGCCCTCACGTCCGGCCCCCTGTCGGCCGGGCCGGGCAGGCCGGGGCTGGCGGGCTGCGGCTTGTCGGCGGGCGGCAGGACGCTGCCCCAGTTGGTGCGGTTGCGCATCTCATCGCGCGTGGCATCGTTCACGAACCCGTTCCCCTCTCGTATCTGCCACCCGCCGCCAAGCGCGCGGTACAGGGATGTGAGGCTATTCGACAGGCTGCCTTCGGCCGAGGCGAGGCTGTTTTGCGCCTGATACAGATTCTGTTCGGCGGTCAGGACAGTGGTGAAGTCCCGCGTGCCGAGCAGGTATTGGTCCGTCGCGATGCGCAACGCGTTGCTCGCCGCCGCCACGCTGCGCTTCAGTAGGTCAACCTGATGGCGTCCCTGGAGGAACGCGGCGAGCGCGTTCTCCACATCCGCCTGCGCCTTCAGCACCGTGTTCTGGTAGGCGATCAGCAGCGTCTGCAGGCGCGCGTCCTGCGCCCGCACCGTATTGGTGATCTGGCCGTAATTCAGCAGCGGCCAGGAGAAGGACGGTCCGAACGCGAACTGGATGGCCGGTGCGGAGAACACCTGGTTCACCCGGTCGGTGCCGACACTGGCCGCCGACGTCCCGAACGCCCCCGTCAAAAAGAACGCCGGATAGAGATCCGCCTTGGCCATGCCGATCTGGGCGCTTTGCGCGGCGGCGTTGAGTTCGGCGGCGCGGATGTCGGGGCGGCGGCGCAGCAAATCGGCCGGGATGCCGACAGCCACGTCGTTCGGCGGCACCGGAATGGTCTGCGGTCCCGCGAGCAGCGAATTCAGCGCCGCCGGCGACATGCCGAGCAGCACGCGCAGGGCGTCCTCGCCCTGCTGCAACTCCGCCGTCAGTTGCGGGATCGCCGATTCGGTCTGCGCCAGGACATTCTCGGCCTGGAACACGTCGAGTTCGGTCGCCGCGCCGCCATGGAACCGGTCGCGGGCGATTTGCAGCGCCTTGCGCTGCTTGACGACGTTCTCGCGGGCGATGATGAGCTGCTGCTGCAGCGTGCGGATGCCGACATAGGTGGTGGCGACATCGCCCAGCATCGTAACCAGCACGTCGTCATAGCTGGCGATCGAGGCCAGGTAGGCCGAGTCGGCGGATTCGACGCCGCGGCGGAACTTGCCCCAGAAGTCCAGTTCCCAGGCGATCTGGCTGGAAAGCGAGGCGCGCCAGAAGTTGCCGAGCGCGTGCGTCGGATTGGCGCTCGCGTCCACCTGGCTGGCCTGGTCGTAGCCGACCGCGGCACCGATTTGCTGGGTCTGGGGGTAGACCTCGCCGATGGCGACTCCGAGGTTGGCGCGGGCTTCCAGTACCCTGGTGCCGGCCGCGAGCAGCGTGAGGTTCTGGTGGTAGGCCAGGTCGATCAGCGCGTTCAGCGTTGGATCGTTGAACAGCGTCCACCATTGCCGATCATCCAGATGGGCGGATTTGACGGCCGGGTCGGTGGATTCCAGCCAGTTCGCGGCCACCGGGGCGGCGGGCGGCTTGAAGTCGGGACCAACCTTGCAGGCTGCCAGCGGCATCAGCAGCGACACGGCGATGATGCGCCGCCACCGGACGGGCGCAGGCGGCCGGGAGGTCTTGTTAGCGGTCATGCGGGATCGCACTGATGATCCGGCGCTGCGGCACGGTATTGATGTTCTGAGGCTCCTGTAGTCGTCCGCCGATTCCCCCGGGACCCGCCAGCCGCAGCGGCGGAAATCCTGTCGCATTTCCGGCCTGGTTGCAGCGCTTTGCTCCATGATGACTGGTTATCGGTTGCACAGAAAGGCACGGCGAAACGGGTGGCGCTTTGCATTTTTCGACAAACCGCGGGCGCCGTCCCTGTCGCGGCAACTTTGCCATGCCTGGTTGCGCCGGCCGACAGACCGGTGGCCCGGAATATTACACATAAATGAGGTGCCTTCCCTACATCTTTTGCTATATGGACGACTCGGAAGCCTGTTTCGCCCGGCTTCTTGCCATACTGTAATGGAAGGATCTCCCATGGCGAGAATCCTGGTCATCGACGATGATCCGATGGTTTGCGGCGCCATAACCAACCGCCTGCTGGAGGGCGGTTCGGAGGCCGAATGGGTGGCGTGTAGCCGCCTCGGCGCCCAGATGCTGGTGCGTGACCAGTTCGACCTGGCGGTTATACACGTGCCGTTCGAAGGGGCATCGGAAGCCGCGCTGGCGGAAATCGCGGCCAATAAGAATACCGCCGTGCTGCTGCTGAATGGTCCCGCGGATGCCGGCAATGGCCTTGAACGGTTTGGTTTCCCCTATCCGGAACAGCCGTTCTCGCTCGATCGGCTGCCGTCCGAAGCCACCGAGGCGATCGCCCGGAGCCGCGAGAACGTCGCCCGCGTCAAAGCCGCCGCCGCGGCGTTGCAGGCCGGGATGGAGGCGGCGTCGAAGGAGATGGCGGGGTAGGGCGTGGGCTGCGCCCCGGCCTGCGCCTCTTTGTAGCATGGCCGGATTTAGTCCGCCACCCACGACTTGCGGTGCTGGTTGCGACCCAGTCGTGGATGGCCGGGCCAAGCCTGGGCTCGGCTAATCCAACAGCCGCCGCACTGAATCGTCCGGGGCGCGCATGAATCTGTTCATGTCCCGCCAATGCGGAACATCCGCCAGCACCCGCCGCGTGATCCCGTCCTCGTCGATCCACAGCCGATCGGCTGCGGGGTGGCTCATGAGTATCGGCGAATGGGTTGCCACCAGCGCCTGCGATCGGCCGTCCTGATGCAGGTCATGCAGCAGGCACAGCAGCGCCATCTGGCGCTGCGGGGATAGCCCCGTCTCCGGCTCGTCCAGGATATAGAGCAGGCCCTCGCTGGCATCGACCCGCGCGCTGAGCAGCGACAAGACGCCCTCGCCGCGGCTCTGCTCATCCGCCAGCCGCCATTCGCCGGTGGTGGCCATCGGAATCCGTCCCGCCCGCGCCATCATCTCCGCGAACCGGTCAGCCCGCAGGAACAGGCCCTTGGGGCGGCGTGCGGCAAACGTCACGTCAACCGCGGCGGAGATCGCCGTCGGCTCACGCTCGTCCTCGGTTTCGGCGTAGCTGCGTCCGCCGCCGGGGCGAATGGCGCAACGCGCTGCGATCGCCTCCAGCAGGGTGGTCTTGCCGGAGCCGTTCTCGCCGATGATGAAGGTCAGCGGGGCGCGAAGCTGCACCTCGACCGGGCCGTGGCGCAGGAACGGCAGCCGCTCGATCCGCTCCCCGCCGCGCGCGGGATCGACCCGAAAGCCACGCAGCAGCAAACCGCGTTTCATAGCCTCACCCCGCCCAACCGGCCTCATCAAACCCGGACTTCGCGCGGCCGGTCAATGCAATACCCGGGCGGTGTCCTATCCAGGCATCTTTGCATTGGTTAAACGTCCACCGCCGGTGGCAAACCCATGGTCCGGCGGAAAAGGACTGTTGCGCAATGAACGATCGTCCCGCCGCGTTGCCCCAAACCCTGCGAGCGCGTCCGGACACCGGCGAGCCGGGTCCCGAACAGCTCTGGCAGGAGCCGGCCGATGCGCTGCTGGTCCGGCTGCAAACCAAACTGGCGGGGCTGGACGCCGCCGAGGCAAGCGCCCGGCTTGATACGTACGGGCCCAACGACGCCGCCACCGTCAAGCGGACGCCGCTGTGGCTGCAATTCCTCGCCCGCTTCGGCAATCCGCTGATCATCATCCTGCTGATCGCCAGCGCGGTGTCCGCGGCGACCGGCGACATTGCAAGCTTTGTCATCATCGCCTGCATCGTGCTGCTCAGCATCATTTTCGATTTCGTCCAGGAGGTGCGGGCGCAGAACGCGGTCGAGGCGTTGCGCCGATCGGTTGCGGTGCAGGCGACGGTGCGGCGCGGCGGGGCGGCGATTTCGGTGCCGATTCACGACCTGGTCCCGGGCGATATCGTCGAGCTGATCGCCGGCGACCTGGTTCCCGCTGATTCGCGCCTGCTGGAAAGCCGGGATCTGTATGTGAACGAGGCGCTGCTGACCGGCGAACCCTATCCGGCCGAGAAACGTGCCGCGGATGCCGCGCCGGTGCCGACAGCGCAAGCCGGCGCGTCGAATGCGGTTTTCGCCGGCACGTCGGTAATCAGCGGCACCGCGACGATCCTGGTCTGCCGGACCGGCAGCCGGACGGCGCTCGGGCATCTGGCGACCAGCCTGGCGGAGAAGCCGCCGGCAACGGCGTTTACCCTGGGCATTCGCCGCTTCGGCATCTTGATCATGCGCTTCACCGTGCTGATGGTGCTGTTCGTGCTGGTCGTGAACATCGCGTTCCACCGGCCGATGCTGGAGTCGCTGATGTTCGCGGTGGCGCTCGCCGTCGGCTTGACGCCGGAACTGCTGCCGATGATCGTTACTGTGACGCTGGCCCGTTCCGCGATGCGGATGGCCAAGCGGAAGGTCATCGTCAAGCGGCTGTCGGCGATCCACGACCTCGGCGCGATCGATGTGCTGTGCACCGACAAGACCGGCACGCTGACCGAAGCGAAGATCAAGCTGGTGCGTGTGATCGACGGCCATGGCGCCGAGAGCGCGCACGCCTATTCCTACGCCTACGTCAACAGCCAGTTCGAAAGCGGGATGAAAAGCCCGCTGGATGACGCGATCCTGGCGGCGCATCCGTTCGACATCTCGCCGTTCAGCAAGATCGACGAAGTGCCGTTCGATTTCGAGCGGCGGCGGGTCTCGGTCCTGGTGCAGCACGGTGCCAAGCGGCGCCTGATCGTCAAGGGCGCGCCGGAGGATCTGCTGCGGCTGTCAGGCTATTACCAGGACGCCGCCGGGGAGCAGAAACCGCTCGACGCCGCGACGCGCGCGGCCTTCGGGGCGACGCTTGACGGTCTCGGCGCGCAGGGATACCGCGCGCTCGGCATCGCCAGCCATCTGGCCGACCCGGCAGCAAGTACCGCGACGATCGCCGATGAAACGGATCTGGTGTTCGCCGGCTTCGCGGTGTTCCTCGATCCGCCGAAAACCAGTGCCGGCGCGACGATCCGGTCGATGGCGGAAGCCGGGATCAGCGTAAAGGTGCTCACCGGAGACAACGAACTGGTCTCCCGCCACGTCTTCGGCGAAATCGGCGTGCCGCTGACCGGCGTGCTGAGCGGCGACGCGCTGGAGCACATGACGGAGGAAGCGCTGATCGGCCAGGTGCGCCGGGTCAATCTGTTCTGCCGGGTCAATCCGCAACAGAAACTACGGATTCTGCTGGCGCTGAGGCGGCTGGGTCATGTCGTCGGCTTCATGGGTGACGGCATCAACGACGCGCCCGCGCTGCACGCCGCCGATGTCGGGATTTCGGTCGATGGTGCCGCCGACGTGGCGCGGGCGGCGGCCGATCTGATTCTGCTTGAACATGATCTTTCGGTGGTGCGGGAGGCGGTTGCCGCCGGCCGTGCAACGGTACAGAACGTATCGAAATATGTGCTGATGGGAGCGAGTTCGAACTTCGGCAATATGTTCAGCATGGCCGGTGCCACGCTGATTTTGCCGTTCCTGCCGATGCTGCCGATCCAGATATTGTTAAACAATTTGATCTATAATGTGTCGGAGATCGCGATTCCGTTCGATGGCGTCGATGCCGAGGCCATTGTCGGGCCGGTGAAATGGGACATCAGGCTGATCGAGCGCTTCATGCTGGTGTTCGGTCCGGTCAGCTCGGTTTTCGATTTCATTACGTTCTATGCGATGCTGGCGTTTTTCGGTGCGGGCGAGGCGCTGTTCCAGACCGGCTGGTTTATCGAATCGATGACGACTCAGACTCTGGTGGTGTTCTGCATCCGCACGCGGCGGCTGTTCTTCCGCAGCCGGCCGTGCGCGTTCCTGATTGCTACCAATCTCGGGGCGGTGGTTCTGGCGATCGGGCTGCCGCTGGTGCCCTGGGGCCGATGGTTCGGATTCGTTGCGCCCCCGCCGATGTTCTTCGTGTTCCTGGTGGCGGCGACGCTGGCGTATCTTGGCCTGGTCGAAGTGGTCAAAGCGGTGTTCTATCGGGCGATGGCGCGGCGATAGGCGCCGCGGGCCAGGCCCGGCCACGACACGGCGGGTGGCGATGTATCAGTCCACCCCCTCCATTGCTCGTCTGCGAACCAACGCCTACACTTGCGGTTCATTTTTCACCGCGGCGCAACGGTAGGTTTGCATGACCGAGACGATCCTGATGCCCGCCGGCCGGCTCGACACCGCCGCGGCACCTGCGTTCGAGCGCGAAATGATCGCGGCCACCGCGGCCGGCGGCAGCCGGCTGCTGATCGATCTTGCCAATCTGGCTTACGTCAGCAGTGCCGGGCTGCGGGTTTTCCTGGTGGCGGCGAAGCGTCTCCGTGCCGAAGGCGGCCGCATCGCGCTGTGCGGCCTGCAGCCGCAGGTGGCCGAGGTCTTCGACATCAGCGGCTTCGCCGCCATCGTTCCGGTCTACGCCGATCGGCAGGCCGCTTTGGCGGCGCTGCGCTGAAGCGGGCAGGGGGCCGCGTGCGATGACCGCGCTGCTCGGCGTCGCATGGTTTTTCGGCGGCCTTGGGCTGTTCTTCACCGGCATCCGCAACCTGTCCGCCACCATGCTGCAACTCGGCGGCAGGTCGTTGCGTAAAGCGATTGGCTTGCATGGCGGCAACCCCGGCCTGGTCGCGCTGTCCGGCACCGTTGCCGGGGCCCTGCTGCAAAGCACCAACGGCATCACCTTCATCCTGGTCAGCATGGTCAGCGCCGGGCTGGTCCCGATGGTCACCGCGATGCCGATGCTGCTGTGGGCCAATCTCGGCACCTCGGCGCTGGTCATCCTGGCGTCGATCGACCTGCGCCTGGTGTCCATGGCGCTGATGGGAGTTTCGGGGATCTGGCTGTTCCTCGACCGCAAGGCCGGCACGACGCGGCGGCAGGTGATGGAGGCGGCGCTGGCGCTGGCCATGCTGTTCCTGGGGCTGGAGCTGATGCACGCCGGCACCTCGGAGCTGGGTTCCGGCGCGGCGGCGGCGGAAGTCCTGGGCATCGTCGGCGGGTCGCCGCCGATAGCCTTCGTGGTGGGGCTGGCGGTGACGCTGTTCACGCAATCTTCCTCCGCCACCACGATCATTGCCGTCTCGCCCAGCCAAATCGGCCTGCTGCCGTTCCCCGGCGCAGCGCTGGTGGTCATCGGCGCCAGCCTCGGCTCCGGCTTCAGCGCCATGCTGATGGGGGCGAGCGCGCGCGGCAGCCAGCGCCAGCTCGTGCTGTTCCAGGGGTTGACCAAGCTGATCGGCGTCGTCGTGCTGATCGCGCTGATCGTCCTGGAGGACCTCACCGGCTGGCCGCTGCTGATCGCCGGGGTGCGGGCGGTGGCGGAGGGACCGGGGCGGCAACTGGCGTTCATCTACCTGGCCTGCCAGGTGGCGGCGCTGGCCGGGTATTTCGTGCTGGCGCGGCCGATACGCCGGCTGCTGACCGCGGTGGCCCCGCCGCTGCCGGCGGAAAGCCTGGCGGTGCCGCAGTTCATCTATGATGCCGCGGTGGGGGATGCCGACATCGCCCTGACCCTGGCGGAGAAGGAACAGGCGCGGGTCTCCGGCCAACTGGCGCTGACGCTGGAGGATCCGGATCCGGCCACTGCGTCCGGCATCGAGCGGCTGACCCTGGAGATCGACCGCTTTTTGTCAAACATCGCCGTGTCGGCGGAGGACACCGCCGCCCTGCCGCGCACCGAAATCGACCGCCTGGTCAATCTGCGGGCCCGCAACGAGGTGCTGCGGCTGCTGCACGACACGGTATTCCAGCTTGGCCTGGCGCGCGGCAAGATGCCGCCGGGTGAGACGGCCGCGCTGGCGGACGCGCTGACCCAGGGCCTGGGCGCAGTGCTGATGTGCGCCGACGATGCCGCGCGGGAGCCGGAGGCCGAGACGATCGAACTGGTCAGGCAGATCAGCTCCGACCGCAGCACCGTGGTGGATGCGATGCGGCGGCGGCTGGTGAAGGCGGCGAACCAGGAGTCGGTGTATCGCACGACCAGCCTGTTCGAGCGGGCGGTCTGGCTGGTGCAGCGCTATGCCGTGCTGTTGCAGGCGGCGCTTCGGCCGCTGTAACCGGTTACTGGACCGCCGAATACGGCGTGGGCCCCAGGATGTAATTCGTTACTTTAGCAACAATCGGTCCATTCGCCTCGGTCTGCGCCCTTGCCGCATGCCATTCCGGATCGGCCATGAAGGCGTTCCACTTCTGCTCGCGCTCCGCCAGCGACTCCCAGGCCACCATGTAGTACAGTGCCTGGTTGGACTCGCCGATGACGGTGGTCCAGAAGCCGGCCTGGCGGATGCCATGCTTCTCCCAGATCTTCAGCGTGATGGTGCTGAAGCGCTTGTTCAGGTCCGGCAGGCGGCCGGGCACGGCTTCGTAGATCCGCAGTTCGTAAAGCATGGTGTTCCTCCCCATCGACTGAGCCGCGGGCAGTCTGCGGCTACCCGGGCTGCCGGGCAAGCGAGCCGGCGGCGTTCCGCCAGCGCAGTCCTGCCACGCTGTCGGCTGCCGGGCCGGCAGTTGCCGCCATGGCACCGCTTGGCTAGTTTCCCGCGCTTTCCCAGCCCTGTCCGGAAACGTCCATGTCCCTCACCGCCGAACGCCTCGACCGCATCCAGCCCAGCCTGACCATCGCGATTTCGACCGTGGCGCGCCGCATGATCGCCGAGGGCAAGAACGTCATCAGCCTGTCGCAGGGCGAGCCGGACTTCGACACCCCGCAGAACATCAAGGACGCGGCGATCCGCGCGCTGCGGAACGGCGAGACGAAATACACCGACGTCTCCGGCACAAGGGCGCTGCGCCAGGCGGTGGCGGAGAAATTCCGGCGCGACAGCGGCATCGAGTACGCGCCGGAGGAGATCATCGTCTCCACCGGTGCCAAGCAGGTGTTGTTCAACGCCATGGTGGCGACTCTGAACGCAGGCGATGAGGTGATCATCCCAAGCCCGTGCTGGGTCAGCTACCCCGACATCGTCACCCTGGCCGACGGCAAGCCCGTGCTGGTGCCGTGCGGCCAGAACGCCGGGTTCAAGTTGCGGCCGGAGGACCTGGAAGCCGCGATCACGCCGAAGACCCGCTGGTTTATGCTGAACAACCCGAGCAACCCGACCGGCGCCGCCTACAGCGCGGCGGAACTGAAAGCCATCACCGACGTGCTGCTGCGGCATCCGCATGTCTGGGTGCTGACCGACGACATCTACGACAGTCTGGTCTATGACGGCTTCAAGGCCGGAACGATCGTCGCGGTGGAGCCTCGGCTGAAGGACCGCACCCTGACGGTCCACGGCGTGTCGAAAGCCTATGCCATGACCGGTTGGCGCATTGGCTTCGCCGGCGGCCCGGTGGCGCTGATCAAGGCGATGGACAAGCTGCAAAGCCAGTCCACTTCGAACCCGAATTCGATTGCCCAGGCAGCCGCGATCGAGGCGCTGACGGGCCCGCAGGAGTCGGTCGAGGCGATGCGCCTTGTGTTCGAGGAACGCCGCGACCTGGTGGTGAAGATGCTGAATGAGGCGCCGGGCATGACCTGCGGCACCCCGGACGGCGCGTTCTACGTTTATCCATCCATTGCCGGCTGTATCGGCAAGACCAGCAAGGGCGGCACGCCGATAAAGGACGATGAGGCGTTCGCGCTGACTTTGCTGGCGGAGGAAGGTGTTGCCACCGTGCACGGCGCGGCGTTCTGCTTTCCCGGCTATATCCGCATCAGCTACGCCAACGCGACCGGGGAACTGCGGGAAGCCTGCACCCGCATCCAGCGCTTCTGCCGGGAGCTGCACTGACATGCCCGGTTTCGCCCACCGCCTGAGCCGGGTCGAACTCGCCGCCAGCGTGCAGATGACCATCAAGGCGCGCGAACTGAAGGCCGCCGGCAAGCCGGTGATCACCCTGACCACCGGGGAGCCGAACTTCGACAGCCCGCCGCAGGCGATCGAGGCGGCGCATCAGGCCGCTCTGCTCGGCGACACCAAGTATCCGCCGCAGGATGGCACGCGGGCGTTGAAGCAGGCGATCCAGCGGAAGTTCAGACGCGACTCGAACCTGGACTATGCGCTGGACGAGATCACCATCTCGAACGGCGGGAAACAGTGCATTTTCAATGCGATCATGGCCACGGTCGATCCGGGCGATGAAGTGGTGATCCCGGTGCCGTCGTGGATCGCCTACACCCAGATGGTGCAGTTGTGCGAGGGCGTGCCGGTGCTGGTGAGCTGCCCGCAGAACAACGGCTTCAAGCCGCGCCCGGAGGATATCGACGCCGCCATAACACCGCGCACTAAATGGTTGATTCTGAACAATCCCAACAACCCGACCGGCGCCTGCTGCTCGGCCGGGGAGATCGCCGCGATCGCCGCGGTGATGCGCAGGCACCCGCATGTCTGGATCATGTCGGACGACATGTATGAGCATCTGGTGTTCGACGGCTTCAAGGCCACGACGTTCGCGGAAGTCGCGCCGGACCTGAAGGAGCGGACGCTGACCATCACCGGGGTTTCGAAGACCTACGCCATGACCGGCTGGCGCATCGGCTTTGCCGGCGGCCCGAAGCCGCTGATCAAGGCGATGACGGTGATGCAGGGCCAGGCGACGGCGGGCGTGTCCACCGTCGGGCAAGCGGCCGCGGCGGCGGCTTTGGACGGGCCGCGCGACGGGGTCGATGTGCAGGTGGTGGCCTATAAGCGGCGGCGCGATTTGGCGGTGGAGATGCTGAACGCGTCGAAGGGGATCAGTTGCCACAGGCCGGAGGGCGCGTTCTATGTGTTCCCGAATGTCGCCGGCTGCCTCGGCAAGACCACGGCGGGCGGGCGCAGGCTGGACAATGACGAGGATGTCTGCCTGGCGCTGCTGGAGGAGCAGTATGTCGCCACCGTGCACGGCGCGGCGTATCACATGAGCCCGTTCCTGCGGATCAGCACCGCGACGGCGGATGACGAGCTGCTGGAGGGGTTGAAGCGGATTCAGGTTTTCTGCGAGGGGTTGCGATAGGCGCCAAATTGGCGGGTGTGGCGGTTACCGTTCCAATTGTGTCATGGCCGGATTTAGTCCGGCCATCCACGACTTTGGTTGGATCAGCTCCGCAAGTGGTGGATGGCCGGGACAAGCCCGGCCATGACACGGGGGCGGTGGCCGTGTCGGATCAGCCGCCCGGCGGGTCGCCGCCGAACACGTAGCCGATGAGGTCTCCGGGTTGTTTCGGGCGGAGCGTGTCCTTCACCCAATACAGGATGCGCGGCAGTCATTGCCCCAGGACTGGATCTCCTGCATCCGCTCGTAGTCCTCGGGCGCCAGCAGACTTTCCCCGGCCACTTGGCCATCTCGCTGGCCCGCTACGCCAATACTCTGCGTGCATGGCATTGTTATTGTAGTCGCCGATCTGTGTCGCATCATCCAACATCACCCCAATGCGGGACGATCTGGCAGGCCGACTGCGTGATGAGGCCCGCTATATCGGCTATCATACCGCGACAAGTTCGAGACCGCAACCAGCCGTTGTGCATCAACAAAGAGCCTCGAAACAGGCTTGGCACGGGTTCAATCGATGGGTGACCTTTGGTCACCATCGCAAGTTCTGGCATCGGTCTGGTGGCCCGAGCCAGCCGAGGCTCCGAATGCGGCGATCAGGCAAACCTCTCTGGTCAGCCTACCGCAATCGGGGCAAACTGCATCAAAAGCGGGGAAACACCATGCGACCACTTCCATGCGCCGCCGCATCGCTTGTCATTGCCCTGAGCGCAGCGGCCGCGCAGGCCAAAGTCACGAAACTCGAGATCACCTCCAAACAGCCCTACGGCTCGTTCGAAGCCGGCGACTATGTGCGCTGGGACGGGCGTATCACCGGCGAACTGTCCCCTGACGGCGGCACCATTCCCGACCTCGACAAGGCGGCGCGCAATCCCAAAGGCATGGTCGAGTACAGCGCGCGGATCATCCTATTCATCCCGGCCAATGCCGCCCCCGGCAATGGCGCGCTGCTGGTCGACGTGCCGAACCGCGGCAATGCCTACGCGAACGCACTCTACAACAGCCCGCGAGACCTCCCGACGCCATCCGGCAACCTCGGTCCCGGCACCGGGTTCCTCGAGGACCACGGCTATGCGGTCGCCGAGGTCTACTGGGAACTCGGCCGCGGCGCCGACCTGCCGTCGTTCACCGACCCCCAGGGAAAGCGCCGCTTCGTCGAGGGCACGGGCTTTGCCATCGTCCGCGACGCCGCCGACTTCCTGGCGCATGCGCCAGCCGACGAGGCCGGGACGCCGAACCCGCTGGCCGGAACGATCAACCGGGTCCTGGCCACCGGCAAATCGCAGGATGGCCGGTTCCTCAAGACGTTCCTGCTGCACGGCTTCAACGTGGCGGACGGGCGGCGCGTCTTCGACGGCATGCACGTCTTCGTCTCCGGCGCGGGATTGCTGCCGATCCTGCGCTCCGGCACCGGACCGCAGTCGAGCGCCGATGGCGCCCCCAGCTTCGCCGAACCGGAGTTCCCGGGGGTGCATGACGGGATCCTGACCATCGGCGAGATCGTCGCCAAGGTCGAAGCGCGCGGCGAGATCCCGCCGAAGCTGCTGCTGCTCAACTCGACCGTGGACTACGCCTCGATCCGGGCGTCGCTCGGCCGCACCGGCGCCCGGGGCACCGCGGACCTGCCGCTGCCCGAGACCGTGCGGATGTATGATGTTGCCGGGGCGTCGCACGCCACTGTCCTCAAGGCCGATACCTGCAAGCTGCCGCCCGGTCGGCTGGACTGGGCGCCGGTGGCGCGCGCCACGCTGCAGCGGCTGGATCAATGGGTGGCGGTCAACAAGCCCCCGCCCGAGACCCGGCTGATGCCGCTCCAGCCCGCCGCGGAGGATCCCACCGTGCTGCAGGCACCGAAGACCCTGCCCGAGGCCATCGTCCAGGTGCCGCAGCGCGATGCCGACGGCAACCCCATCGGCGGTGTGCGCCTGCCGGACATCGAGGTGCCGCTGGGCGTGCTCGCGGCGCAGAACGAGCCTCTGACGAATTTCACCTGTTCGCTCATCGGCGCCTATCTGCCGTTTGCGCGGACCAAGGACTCCACCGATGGCAGCCATCCGTCGGTGGCGGAGCGGTATAAAGACCGCAACGACTACGTGAACCGCATCCGCGTTGCCGCCCGCGCCGCGCAGGCACAGGGCTTCCTGTTGCCGGAGGATGCCGCCGTCATCGTCAACGCCGCCGCCGCAGTAACGATCTTCGATCAGAAAGCGCCGGACGGTCCGCCGCGCTGAAGGACCCGACAATGACCCAATCCGCCAAACTGCGGGCAGCGCTGCGCGAACCCGGCATGGTGATCGCCCCCGGCGCGTATGACGGCCTGACCGCGATGCTGGTGGCGCAGGCTGGCTTCCCCGCGGTCTACATGACCGGCGCCGGCACCTCGGTCGCGCATGGCTACCCGGATTTCGGCCTGCTCACCGCCACCGAGATGATCGCCAACGCCGCCCGCATGGCCCGCGCCGTGGACATCCCGGTGATCGCCGACGCGGACACCGGCTACGGCAACGAACTCAACACCGTTCGCACCGTGCGGGACTATGAACAGGCCGGGGTCGCCGGCATCCATATCTAGGACCAGCTCTCCCCCAAGCGCTGCGGCCATCTCGACGACAAGCAGATCGTCCCGCTCGAGGACTGGATCGCCAAGCTCCGCGCCGCCGCCGCCTCGCGCCGCGATCCGGATTTCCTGATCATCGCCCGCACCGACTCCCGCGCCGTCGCCGGCATTGACGAAGCCATCGCCCGCGCCAACGCGGCGCTGGCCAACGGCGCGGACATGGCGTTCGTCGAAGCGCCGCAGACGCCGGAGGAACTCGCCGCAGTGCCGCAGCGGGTGAACGGCCCGTGCCTGCTGAACGTGGTGTGGGGCGGCAAGACGCCGATGCTGGATATGCAGCAGGCCGCCGCGCTGGGGTTCAAGCTGGCGATCGTCCCGGCCCTGCTGCTGAAGGCCAGCATCGGCGCCTGCGACCAGGCTTTGGCCGCGCTGAAGGCCAGCGGCGCCCATCCGCCGCCGCCCGGCGGGATGACGGTCCGCGATGTCTTCGACCGCGCCGGCGGCCGGGACTGGGACGCCGTGCGCACCCGGTTCCGTTAGCCCTCCGGCGGCGCCAGACTGCCCCTGTCGGTCACAATCGCCGCCAGCACCGCATCCAGGGTCAGGCGGTCCATGCCGTCACGCACCCCGGTATCGGGCGAGCAAATCGGAACGATCTGGCTGGCGTGATGGAACGGCGGCGTCGTGCCGAACAGCGAATATGTTCGAATGCCGATGGCGGCGGCCATGTTCATCACGCCGGTATCGTTGCCGACATAGAAGGCTGCCTCCGCCAGCACGCCCTGCACATCGCGCAGGTGCCACCCCAGCGCCAGCCGCACGCGTCCCGCCCGCTCGCCCAGCGCGGCCATGATATCCGCGGCCGATCGGCTTTCCTCCGGGCCGCCGAGCAGGACGATCATCGGCCAGCCGTGATTGAGCAGCGTGCCGGCCAGGGCGGCGAAACGTTTCGGTCCCCATTGCTTGATGACTTCGCTGCTGGCGATGCCGACGGCGACGAAGGGCGTGGCGGTGTCCTGCAGCCGCGCGCGGGCTTCGCTGCGCACCGCGGGCGGAACGCTGATGGCAGGTTCCCCGGATGGCAGCGGTATGCCGGCGGCCTGGAGGTAGCGGGTCGCCCTGGTGTGCTGGTGCAATTTGAAGACCGCGCGCGGCAGGAAAGGTCCGCGGTTCAGGAACAGCCGTTGCACCCCGAAGCCATAACCCCGCCGATCGGCGATCCCGGCGAGCAGGGCGGCGGCGGCGATCGTCTCGCTATGGTGCAGCATGATGACCGAGCCGAAGCGGTGCGCGCGCAGCTTGCGCACCAGGCGAAAGAACCCCCGGACACCGTCATGCGCGCCGCGCCGCCCCTTCGGGTTGAGGTCGACCCAGAACACGCCCGCCACCGCCGGATCGCCGGCGAGAAGCTGATCCGCCAGGGAGCGCGGCTTGGCGATCACTGTCACCGGCACCCCGGCGAAAGCGGCGATCGCCCGGATATGCGGCAAGTGCCAGACCATGTCGCCGATTCCCGGCAGCGGCTGGATGACCGCGATCGGCAGCAGCGGCAGGGGCGCGGCGATCCGGTGCGTAAGCGTGATCGCGGTCAATCGGTCCTCCAATCCATGCCGCTGCGGTAGTGGCACCCCGCGCCTGCTGTCAATCCGCGATGCTGCCGAAACGGACGCCGGCGGCGCCCAAGGCTGCGGGTGGCCGGAGCCGCGGGATCGACGCGATTGTGAACAGGATGATGATGCCGCCGGTCCGGTGTGGTGTCATCCTTGCTGTGGCCGCGGCGTTCGCGATCGTTTGATAAGAGACAGGCAACAATGTCGTACCGCCTCCGGATATTGTACTTTTTGCCCGGGTGCGGTTCCTCGCTGCGGGAGTCATGCTTTGGCTGACCCGGTCGATGCGGCTGGACTGCGGCGGCTGGACGGGGCCGGATCGCGGCCGTGCGTCGTACCGGTCCGGGTCTTGTGACCGCGCCGGCTGTTGTCTTGGGGTAATCTATTTCAACGCGGACAGTTTTGGATCTGGAGGATTGCATGGCGGATTGGCGCGATCAGGTGGCGCTGGTGACGGGCGGTGGCAGAGGCATAGGGCGAGCCATTGCACGTCGGCTGGCGCGGGAGGGCGCCTCGGTCTGCGTCAATTTCGTCTCCCGCGCGGAGGACGCGGAAGCGCTCGTGGCCGACATCACCGCAGAGGGCGGCCGGGCGATCGCCGTCGCCGCGGACGTGTCCGACGATGCGGCGGTGGAGGGCATGGTGGACCGGGTGTCGGCGACCTTCGGGCCGGTGACGATCCTGGTGAACAACGCCGGCATCTCGCACAAAGGCACGCTGGACAATTACGACTCGGAAAAGCTGGAGCGGATGCGCCAGGTGAACGTCGACGGTGTCATCCACACGACGCGCGCCGTCATGACCGATATGCGCCGGCAGAAATACGGCCGCATCGTCAACATCACCTCGGTCGCGGCCATCGGCACCTCGCTGCCCGGCAACGCCTTCTACGCCGCCACCAAGGCCGAGGCGCAGATCCTGACCCTGCGTTTCGCCATGGAGCTGGGCGCGCATGGCATCACCGTCAACGCCGTCGCGCCGGGCTTCGTGGAGACCGAGATGACCCGGGCCGGCGGCAACGAAGATGCCTGGAAGGAGCGGGCGCAGAAAATCGGCGGCCTGGCAATGACCGGACGGGTAGGGGCGCCGGATGACATCGCCAACGCGGTCGCGTTCTTCGCCTCGCCGGACGCCGGTTGGGTGACCGGGCAGGTGCTGGCGGTGGACGGCGGGCGCATGGACTATATCGGTCACTGACCGGCCAGGGGTTCCAGAGCGCCCCAGGACAGCACGCGGCCGATGCGGACGGCAATGACCGGCAAGGGTGCAAGATCCATCGTCCGGTATTGCTCGTAGCGGTGGCGAAGCAGCGTCTGGGCGCGGTCATGCTCGTCGCCGCCGGGCAGAATGGCAGCCTGTCCGCGCAGCATGACCCAGGCGAGGCGGGTCCAGTCCTCGTCCCACCGGTCGATGCTGACCGCGACCGCCGGGTTCTCCTGGATGTTGCGCAGCCGCTTGAGCGGGATGCCGGGCCGCTTCGGCTTTTCGTCCACGGTGATGTAGAGCGACAGGCCGTCGATGCAGAAACAGACCGGGACAAGGTGCGGCGCGCCGTGACGATCCGCTGTCGCGAGGCGGGCGACGCGGGCGTTGTCCAGGAAGCGCCTCTGCTGGTCGGTTAACATGGTGCCTGTGCAGTTGCTGTCGGCGGAACGACGCCAGGCCAGGCACAAAGGCGTGCCGGCCGGACGCGGGTGGACGGCTCAAGCCCGGGCGCACAAGGCGGCCATCGGCGAGAGACTTCATGATACAGTCAGCATGAGCCGCCCGACAGAAAAAGGCCAATGATGGACGACGATGACGAAGACGGCCCGCCCCGGTTGCCGGGCGGCAAATTCTACATGACTCCGAACGGCCGCCAACGCCTGAAGGCGGAGTTCGACGCCCTGCGCGCCGATCGGCATCGCGTGGTGGAGATTGTGTCGTGGGCGGCGGGCAACGGCGATCGCAGCGAGAACGCCGACTACAAGGAAGGCAAGCGCCGGCTGCGGGAAATCGACCGTCGGCTGCGCTTCCTGACCAACCGGCTGGCGCATGCCGAGGTGGTCGATCCGGCGGCGCAGACGCAGCGCGACCGGGTGTTCTTCGGCGCCACGGTGACCTACGCCAACGAGCGCGACGAAGAAGTCACCGTAACGATCGTCGGGGTGGATGAGGCGGATATGGGGGCAGGGACGATCAGCATCGGCTCCCCGGTCGCTTTGGCGATGCTGCGGGCGCGGCGCGGCGATGAGGTGGTGGTGCGGACGCCGCGCGGGCCGGAGGTGCTGGAGATTGTCGAGATCGCCTATCCGCCCGCCGGTGCCGGATCGCTTTAGCCCTGCGACGACAAAGGACAATTCGGTGGTCCCCCTCGTTGAAGAGGATGGCCACGATGGCGCGCTACCACCTCCGACACGCTCTGCCTGATCAGGAAAGTGCGCGAGCCCCGATCGGTTCGCTGACCCGCATCGGCGTCCCGGATGGCGTGCGGTAACGCAACGCCTCAACCAAAACGGCGAAGGCCGGCGTGGGCTGCCGCCGGCTCGGATAATACAGATGATACCCCGGAAAGGGCGGGCACCAGTCCGCAAGAACACGGATCAGGCATCCGTCGTCGAGAGACTCACGCACGCGATCTTCCGGTACGAAAGCCAGGCCGGCACCGGCGAGGGCCGCCTTGACGGACATCGTCGCGGTGTTGAACACAAGTTGTCCTTCCACCCGCACCCGTAATTCGCGGCCGCCTTTCTCGAACTCCCACGCATAAAGCCCGCCGGCCGTCGGCAGACGGAGATTGATGCAGGTGTGCTCGGTCAGTTCCTGCGGCGTGCGAGGCCGCTTGCGGCGTTTGAAATACTCCGGCGCGCCCACCACGGCCATGCGCAAATCGGGGCCGATGCGCACCGCCACCATGTCCTTGGCGACCTGCTCGCCGAGCCGCACGCCGGCATCGAGGCGTTCGGCCACGATGTCGGTCAGCCCGTTATCGATGACGATCTCCACGCTGATGTCCGGATACGCTGGCAGCAGCTTATGCAGTACCGGCCACACTACCATGTCGGCGGCATGTTCGCCGGCCGAGAGGCGAACCATGCCGGCAGGCTTGTCGCGCAACGCGGTCAACGCTGCGAGTTCGGCATCGATCTCCTCAAGCCTGGGCCCGATCGCCTGGATGATTCGCTCACCGGCCTCGGTCGGGGCGACGTTGCGCGTCGTGCGGGTCAGCAGGCGTAATCCAAGGCGGCCTTCGAGATTGCGAACGGTCTGGCTCAGCGCCGAGGGCGACACGCCAAGCCGGGCGGCTGCCTTGGTGAAGCTGCCATCGCGCGCGATGGCGAGAAAGGCGGTGATGTCGTTCAGGTCCGTCCGGGCCATTGTTTAGCACAGCTTAAAGGTTCATACGCTTTTTAGCATCTAATCGCATGGTGGCGCACGTCCTAAATCACCCCGTGATCTGATGCATGAGGGAACAACCATGGACATCAAGCGATGCGGCTCGCAGCCCTCCAGCCAGGGACCCGCAGAGTATTTCACCGGAACGGTCAGGATCGATGCAGCCTTCGCCGGTCAGGAGCCGGCCCGCACCGGCGGCGCCACCGTGACCTTCGAGCCGGGCGCACGCACCGCCTGGCACACCCATCCGCTCGGCCAGACCTTGCTCGTCGTCTCAGGCGCAGGCTGGGCGCAGCGCGAGGGTGCGCCGAGAGAGGAGATCAGGCCCGGCGATATCGTCTGGTTCGCACCCGGCGAGAAGCACTGGCACGGCGCCACCGCCACTACGGCCATGACGCACATAGCCATCGCCGAGAAGCTTGACGGCAGCCCGGTCGACTGGATGGAGAAGGTTACCGACGACCAATACCTGTCCAAAGCCGGCGCGCAAAGAATGGGAGCAGACTGACATGCTGGGCACTATTTTATACGGCGCTCGCGACGTGCGGTGCGAGGATGTCCCCGAGCCGAAAATCCTCAAACCCACGGACGCCGTCATCCGCTTGTCGGCGTCCTGCATCTGCGGCTCCGACCTGTGGCCTTTCCGGGGCGAAAACGATACCCCCGAGCCCAAGGCCATGGGCCACGAATATTGCGGCATTGTCGAAGCGGTCGGCAGCGCGGTCAAAACCGTCCGGCCGGGACAGTTCGTCGTCGGGTCGTTCTGTATTTCTGACAATACCTGCCCGCATTGCCGGTTCGGCTTCCAGTCGTCCTGCGAGCAGCGCGAATTCATGTTCGGCGCGCAGGCGCCGCTGGCGCGTGTTCCGCTTGCCGATGGCACGCTCGTGGCGACGGCGGAACTGCCGCCCGCGGATTTGATCCCGAGCCTGCTGGCAACATCGGACGTGCTGGGCACCGGCTGGTATGCCGCCGATGCGGCGCGCGTCCGGCCCGGCTCGACCGTTGTCGTCGTCGGCGACGGCGCCGTCGGCCTCATGGGCGTGCTTGCGGCAAAACAGATGGAGGCGGGGCGGATCATCATCATGAGCCGCCACAAGACCCGGCAGGACCTCGCGCTCGGATACGGCGCGACCGACATCGTGGCCGAGCGCGGTGAGGCCGGCATCGCCCGGATCAAGGAACTGACGGCCAATGTCGGCGCGGATTCCGTGCTGGAATGCGTGGGCACCAAGGACTCGATGGCACAGGCGCTCGCCGTTGCGCGGCCCGGTTCGATGATCGGCTATGTCGGCGTGCCGCACGGCGTCGAGTTCGACGGACAGCAGTTGTTCTTCTCGCAGAAGGGCCTGATGGGCGGGCCGGCGCCTGTGCGCCGCTTCCTGCCGCACCTGATGGATCTCGTGCTCGATCGCAAGATCAACCCCGGCAAGGTGTTCGATCTCGAACTGCCGCTTCTCGACGTGGCCGAAGGCTACCGGGCGATGGACGAACGCCGCGCCATCAAGGTCTTGCTGCGCGTCTGATCGCGCCATCCAGGGAGTCAGGAAATGCAAAAGCGCATACTCGGGAAAAGCGGCCTGGAGGTTTCCGCCCTCGGCCTCGGCTGCATGGGGTTGAGCTACGGCTACGGCCCGGCGACCGAAAGGCAGGCGGCCATCGCCCTGATCCGCTCCGCCTTCGAACAGGGCGTCACGTTCTTCGACACGGCCGAAGCCTATGGTCCGTTCACCAATGAGGAACTGCTGGGCGAGGCGCTCGAGCCGATGCGCCACCAGGTGGTGATCGCCACCAAGTTCGGCTTCAGGGAGGGCGTGGTCAGCCAAGGCCAGGACAGCCGGCCGGAGCGCATCCGCGCGGTGGCCGAGGCCGCGCTGAAGCGGCTGCGAACCGATCACATCGACCTGTTCTACCAGCACCGCGTGGACACCGACGTGCCGATGGAGGATGTGGCCGGCGCGGTCAAGGAACTGATCCGCCAGGGCAAGGTCAAGCATTTCGGCATGTCGGAAGCCGGCGCGCAGTCCATCCGGCGCGCCCATGCCGTGCAGCCCGTGGCGGCGCTGCAAAGCGAATATTCGCTGTGGTGGCGCGAGCCCGAGACGGAAATCCTGCCTCTGCTGGAGGAATTGGGCATCGGCTTCGTGCCGTTCAGCCCACTCGGCAAGGGCTTCCTGACCGGCGCGATCAACCCGAGCACCAGCTTCGACGCGACCGACTTCCGCAACAGCGTGCCGCGCTTCTCGGAAGCGAACCGCAAGGCCAATCAGGGCCTGGTCGGTGTGCTGGGGAAGATCGCCGCGGATAAGCGGGCGACGGCCGCGCGGATCGCGCTCGCCTGGCTGCTGGCGCAGAAGCCGTGGATCGCGCCGATACCTGGCACCACCAAGCTGCACCGCCTGGCGGAAAATATCGGCGGCGCGTCGGTCGAACTGAGCGCGGACGATCTGCGCGCAATCGAAACCGCGCTGTCCGGCATCACGGTGCAGGGGGATCGTTACCCGGCCCACCTCCAGGCGCGCGTCGGGCGCTGAAGCGGGAGGCACCGTCATGGCCAAGGTAACCGTCGTTATAGGCCCCGGATCGATCGGTCAGGCCATTGCACGGCGGGTCAGCGCCGATCGGCGGCGAAGACATTCAGCGAAGCCGGCTGCGAGGTAACGACCGCCACGGTCGATGTGTCATCGCGTGCCTCGGTCGAGGCGCTCGTCGCGCTGGCCGGCTCGCTCGGCGATGTGCATGCCGTCGTCCATGCCGCCGGCGTTTCGCCGTCGCAAGCGGCGCCCGGCACCATCCTCAAGGTCGATCTCTATGGATGGCGGCGTGACGTCATCCTATTGGTTCGGCGCACTGGCGCCCGGGTGAGGACGCAACATCGCGCTGAGGGACGGCGCGCGGGCAGTTGGTGCGTCCGGGCGGCGGATCATGTGCCTCCCGCCGAAACGCCGACAAAAACCGCATAATGCATATTATGTTAAGTTCCAGATGGCGCTTGCAGCGAACCAGCCGTTCGTGGCAACCCAAACACCCCGACCGCACGCGAAACACCGATGCCAGACCGCTTCCTGATCGCAGCTACCGTCGACCGGCTGATCTACGACTCCGACACCAGCTTCAACGCCGACGACGCCCGAATCCTGCTCGATGAACTTCCGCGCAGGCCATCGCCATGGGTGCAGCTCGGCATCGCCGGCAAGATGTCCGGCGGGTCCAGCCGGGGCTTCGCCGCCGGTGTCGGCGACGTCAACATCAAGGACAAGCAGGACCGCCATTTCCTGTATAACTCGGCCAATGACTCCTACACCCGGGCCGGTCAATGGAAGCTCATGTGGATCGGCAAAAGAGGCCGCCAGTTCGTTGAAATTGAACAGGTTATGGCCGATCCGACGGATGAAGGCCGCGGCGCGTTGATTTGTTACGAGTCCGATGGCACGCCGACACGCATGGACATCCGGTTCAACCGGTCGTTCAGCCTGTTCTGGACTCCCGTGATCGTGGTTATTCCGGGCTGGAAGCCCTGGAAGACGCCGGCCTAGCCGCGCAGCACCGTGCCGCGGCGGCGACCAGCCACCCGACCGCGTCCTCCAGGCATCTTACATCATGGTCTTCCCCTGTTTGGCAGCGTGTGTTGCCGGAAAGTGCTGCATCGCCTGCACATCCGGCGCCCTCGGCAGCCGAACGGTTGGTTTGGTCCCCGGCTTCTTCACGCCGTCAGCACCATGCCGTCATAGCCCGCCTCGACGCCCGGCGGCAGATTCGCCCGCAGCCACGCCCAGTCCATGTCCGTGCCCATATGAGTCAATACCGTGCGGCGCGGTCTTAGCCTTTCAATCCAGCCCAGCACCGTCGGCAAATCGGCGTGCGTCCAGTGCGGCCCGTCGCGCAGGAAGCAGCCGACGACCCAGGTATCGATGCCCTCCAGGGCCTCGAACGCCGCATCGCTCAGCGCGACCACGTCGGTCGAGTAGCCGAACGCTCCGATACGCAGGCCGAGCGTCTCGATCCGGCCGTGGTTCTGCGGGAACAGCCGGACGGCCAATCCGGCGATTTCGACTGTCTCCCCCGGGGCGATGATATTTGCCGCGAGAACAGGGCGATAGAAGTGCGTGCTGTCCCATGGCTTGAAGGCGTAGCCGAACCGGCCGATAATCTCGTCCAGCGTTGCCGCCGTGGCGTAGGCCGGCAGCGGGCGGTTGGCGATCCGGTTCAGGGTGCGGACGTCGTCGATGCCGGTGATATGGTCCGCATGCGCATGGGTGAACAGCACGGCGTCGGCGCCCGGGATGCGGCAGTCCAGCAACTGCGTCCGCATATCGGGTGAGGTGTCGACCAGAAGCCTTTGATAATCCTGCCCTTCCACGATGATGGACGAGCGGGTGCGGCGGTTGCGCGGCTCGTCCGGATCACAGGATCCCCAGTCGCCGCCGCCATCCGCGCCGCCGATCATCGGCACGCCGGCGGAGGCGCCGGTGCCCAGCAGGGTGACTTTCATGCGGCCTTCCGGAACAGCCGGCGGAAATTTGCTGTCGTCAGGTCGGCCATCGCATCAGGCGTCATGCCGCGGAGTTCGGCCAGCACCGCGGCGGTGTGCGCCACCCGGGCGGGCTCATTGCGCTTGCCGCGGAACGGCACCGGCGACAGATACGGCGCATCGGTCTCGACCAGCAGCCGATCGAGCGGAATATCGGCGGCTATGTCCCTGATTTCCCGGGATTTCGGAAAGGTCAGGATGCCGGAGAAGCTGATAAAGCCACCCAGTTCAAGCGCGGCCTCGGCCAGCCGGCGGGTGGAGCTGAAGCAGTGCAAAAGGAAGTCGAACCCCCCTTCCCTGTCTCGCTCCTGCTTTAGAATCAAGACGATATCATCGTCGGCATCGCGCGCATGGATGCATAGCGGCACGCCGGCCAGCCGCGCGCCGCGGATATGCGCCCGGAAGTTCTCCGCCTGCACGTCGCGCGGCGACTTGTCATAGAAATAGTCCAGGCCGGACTCGCCGATGCCGATGACGCGGGGATGCTGCGCCCGTTCCGCCAGCGCTTCCGGCGCCGGTATGGGGGCCTCGGCGGCGTGGTGCGGATGCACCCCGACGGTGCACCACAGATTGGGATGCCCCTCGATCAGCGCGGGCAGCGTGCCCGATTGGGCCAGCGTGGTGCCGATGGTGACCATCTGCCCCACACCGGCATCCGCGGCGCGCGCCAAAACGTCCGGCAACTCCGCCGGCGTGTAGTAGTCGAGATGGCAGTGGCTATCGACCAGCATCAGGCGGCAGACTCCACGTAACGGGGAAAAACACCCTGTGGAGGTGGCAAGACGGCACCGTCCGTCAACGGCGTTCCCAACGAGGCGAAGCTGCGGGCATCCGGCGCGACCCCGAGCTGGTCCAGCATCCGCGCCATGCTGCCGGGCATCACCGGCTGCAGCAGCGTAGCGACGACGCGGATGGTGTCCACCAGCACGCGCAGCACGGCGCCCATGCGGACCTTGTCGGTCTTGTTCAGGGCCCAGGGTGCCTGCCGGTCGATATAGCCGTTGGCGGCGCGGATGACCTTCCAGATCTCCTCCAGCCCTTCATGGAAGGTCTGGCGGTCGATGTTGATACGCACATGCTCCAGCAGCGAATCCGCCGCGCTCAGCAGCACCATGTCATCCTCGGTGATGGCGCCGCGGGCGGGCAGCACGCCGCCGCAGTTGCGGGCGACCAGCGACAGCGTGCGCTGCGCCAGGTTGCCGAGGTCGTTCGCCAGCTCGACATTGATGCGGCTGACGATGGCCGGGTGGCTCATGGAGCCGTCGGTGCCGAACGGCTTTTCCCGCAGCAGGAAGTAGCGGATCTGGTCGAGACCGTAGGTCTCCGCCAACTTGCGCGGCTCGATCACGTTGCCGAGCGATTTCGACATTTTCTCGCCCTCGACCACCCACCAGCCATGCGAGGAAATCCGCTTCGGCAGCGGCAACCCGGCGGCCATCAGAAAGGCCGGCCAGTAGACGGCGTGAAAGCGGATGATGTCCTTGCCGACGACATGCACGTCGGCCGGCCAGTAGTGCCAGCGCGGCGCCTCGGGGTCGGGGAAGCCGCAGCCGGTGACGTAGTTGTTCAGCGCGTCGAGCCAGACATACATCACGTGGCCGGGCGCGTCGGGCACCGGGATGCCCCAACTGAACGTGGTGCGGCTGATCGACAGATCGCGCAACCCGCCCTTGACGAAGCTGATGACCTCGCTGCGGCGGGAGGACGGGGCGACGAAGTCCGGCTGTTCCTCGTACAGCTTGAGAAGGCGGTCCTGGAAGGCGGAGAGTTTGAAGAAATAGGACGGTTCGCGCACCCATTCGACCGGCGCGCCACTCGCGGTGGCGACGCGGCTGCCGTCGGGGCGGGTGGTCAGTTCGGATTCGTCGTAGAAGGCTTCGTCGCGGACGGCGTACCAGCCCTCGTAATGGCCGAGATAGATGTCGCCGTTGGCCGCGATGCGGCGCCAGAGTTCGGCGCAGGATTGCTTGTGCCGCGGCTCCGTGGTGCGGATCCAGTCGTCGTAGGACACGCCCATGGCGTCGGTCATGGCGCGGAAGTCGGCGGAGACCTGGTCGGTGAAGGTTTGCGGATCGAGTCCGGCGTCGGCGGCGGCTTTCTCGACCTTCTGGCCGTGCTCATCGGTGCCGGTCAGGAAGAAGACGTCATAGCCGTCCAGCCGCTTGAACCGCGCCATCACGTCGGTGGCGATGGAGGTGTAGGCGTGCCCGATATGCGGCGCCCCGTTCACGTAATAGATCGGCGTGGTGATGTAGAAGCTTCGGGTCATGGGTCTTCTTCGCGGTTGGCCGCTGCTCGCGGCTGGCCGTGTCGTAGCGAGGCCAGGACGTGGATATCTACCGGGATTCGGCCGGATGTGCTACCGGTTGTGGGTGTCAGGAGTTGGTATGCCGCCCTCCGAAGCCGATCGGCTGATCCTGGAGCGCTTCCGGCGGGCGCTGGGCGAGGCCTATGGGTCGAAGCTGGAGCGCGTGGTACTGTACGGCTCCCGCGCCCGCGGCGATGCGCGGCCGGATTCGGATTACGATATCGCGGTGTTCATTCACGAGCCGGATGGCTTTTGGCAGGAGTCGCAGCGGCTGGCGGAGATCGAGACAGACCTCCTGGATGACACGGGCGCAGTTGTCAACACGATGCCGTTCCGCGCCGGAGCCTACAACGACCGCACTGGCCTGATGCTGGAAGTGCGGCGGGACGGCGTTGACCTGTGATGCAGGACAAAGCGAGGTGGCTAAGACGGGCAAAAATGGACAAATTGTTCCGTTTAGTTTCACGTCGGGCACCGCTCTCCTAATTATCTCATATCGCTTAGACGCATTATTCAATCTAGTGCGGAACCTAAGTTTTACTCGCTAACGGGAATGTGCCGGTGCATGGGTGCTTGCTCTGAGTCGATTCCGAAGATTACCTCATCTAGATACGCCTTAAAAAATTTTACGCTCAAGAAAGCAGCGTACGTTTGGGCATCTTTTCGCTTGTCGAAGCCATAGTCGCATACGGCCTTTGCGATAAGGCAGTATGGAGAATACTTTGGGTTCGTTGCTAAATGCACGGCTCGAGCAACGGCGTATGCCTCCATGTCGAGGGCAATAACTTTCTTGTCCTGACTAAAAACTTGATCCCAAATTGCTTTGGCATCTACGACAGCTGCTCCCGAAACCATCTTCCCAATCAGTACCTTTGGAACCGACGGTCGGGCTTCATCCACCCTAGTTAGGAACCACTCTTCCATGACCGATTTCCACAGGCCCGGCCGCTTCGCAAGAACTTCAGACCACTGCCTCACATGTTCCTGTATCGGAACTTGTTCAATCCGTGACGTAAATACGAGCTTTCCGCCAATATCCTCCCATTTTCCAGCACCATAATCCCACAGCTCCGACGGAACAATAACATCACCGATCGTTGTGTTTGCACTGCCAGCGGTAACGCCTAGCATGACAACATAGGTTGGGCGGAAAAGTTGGATGCCCAGCGTCGCAAGGCAGGCAGCGTAAGAAAGCCCAGTACCGCGGCTCTGCACGAGCGCTATTCGAACCCTCATGTCTTTAGAGCTACTTGATTTGTAATCGCAGACGTACCACGGCCCGTCAGAAGTGGTTCTCGTTACGTCCCACGCATCTTTGCCGTCCGGGTGGAGATGTGCTCGGACCGCCTCGAACTCGACGAGAACCGCAGTTATGATGACGATATCGATAGGCAAGGCCGGGCCATCATAATAGACACAATGGGATGGCGCATAAAGCGCCTCCCGGTCGTCGGTTTTGCAACAAAACCTTCCTCTACCGTCGCTACTATCACTGGCGTTAACGCAGCTCTCGCAGAGGTCCTTCGGCCGAAGAGTGGCCTTCATTTAAATCCCCCCTGCTTTGACTCCAAATCTTTGCGCAGGCGTACGACTTCTTCCCTCTGCTCCCGAATCCTTTCCGCTTCGCTATTTAGCTCTGCTTCGCGCTCTCTTAATTTCGAGAGTTGTGGGATGTAGGCACCAGGTGGCAGGCCGCCATAGACAGGGGTGTTGTAACGGCCAAGCCAACCGAACGACACGCGCGCCAATTGAAATTGTGCCGTCAGCCTGACATCTGATATGCCGGCGTTATAAACTCCGAACACCAGATCCGCCGTGTAGCCAGCGTCTAGCCGGCCAACCGTCAAAAGCAGTTGATTCTCGACGCACCATGATGAGGGAAAAAAGCTCGCGACAAAGCCTTCTGCGATCCTTATCCGCTCTTTCGGGGATACGACCGCGTATTCGCCGGGCCGCAAATCGCGGCCGATACCTGGCGTTAATCGAACAATCTTGTCAGCGAGAGTTATCCCGTCCTCGTCTTCAACGTGAAATCTGACCCTATAGGGACATATCTGGTACGAGGTGGCTCCGAGGCGCTCAGGCTGAAAGGGGTCGATTTGGAGGTCTCCACGCTCAATGAGACCTAGGATTAGGCGATTCGACAGCACAGGAATTGGGTGTTCCAAGATATCGTCGATAGTATCTTCGGTGGGCATGTTTGTTCATCCTCTGCCTGAGGTTGCGAGCACTTGTCTCAAGCCACTACGACATGATCCGAAAGAAAGTATCCTTCAATTTACTAACCTTTCGGCATCGTAGCTTGATTCGGTTTTGTTGTCACCCCCTATCAACAGGTGGGTCTGCGGGTCTGAGAGGCGCGAGTCTGGGTGGGTTCTATGATAAACCGGACCGAAATCACCGTAGGCAGGGGACAGAGCCTTGGCCAAATCGCGTTGTTGGATCACCCCGCCCCGCTCAGCATCCCGATCCCCGCCACAATCGCCTGCCGCTTGTCCAGCGCGAACCGTTCCGTCTCAATCTGCAGCTTGGTCAGACCGGCCCACACCTCGCCCCAGGCATCCAGCGGGCGCAACGCCACCAGCCGTTCCTGCTCGGGATCCGCCCTGCCCCGCACGCTTTCCCGCACCGCCGCGGCCACGCCCGCCCGTACCAAATCCATGAACGTCGAGAACCCCGTCTCGCTGCGGCCGAGAAAATCCGCGATCTCATAGCCCCGCGACGCCGGGACAAGCGGCATGTCCGACAGCAGCTTGTCCACGATCGCGGCGATCCGAAGCCCCTCATCCTCGGCCAGCATGATCGCCCGCCCGGGCGAGCCTTCCGCCAGGGTGATCAGCCGCCCGCGCTCATCCGCCGCCAACTGAGGCAGATACCCCGCCAGCAACTGCCCCATCGCCGAGTCGTCCAAAGGCGACAGCCGCAGGCGGCGGCAGCGGCTGCGGATCGTCGGCAGCAGCCGCCCCGGTGCGGAACACACCAGCAGCAGGATCGCCCGCGGCGGCGGTTCTTCAAGAATCTTCAGCAAAGCGTTGGCGGAGGACGCATTCAGCTCCTCCGCGCCATCGACGACGACGACCCGCCAGCCGCCCTCGGCCGGGGTCAGCGCCATGAAGCCGTTCAGCTTGCGGACGTCATCGACGGCGATTTCGGTCTTCATCCGCTTGGTTTTCTCGTTGAATGCCAGCTCAATGGTCTTCATGTCGGCGTGCGACCCGGCGGCGACGCGGCGGAACACCGGGTTGCCCGGGTCCAGTGCCAGCGAGTCCTCCTTCGGCTGCCCGGCCAGCAGGCGGCGGGCGAAGCGGTAGGCGAGGGTCGCCTTGCCGATGCCCTCGGGTCCGGTGATCAGCCAGGCATGGTGCATCCGCCCGTCGCGCATGGCGTCGAGGATGGTCACCTCGGCCTCCCGGTGGCCGAGCAGAATCGGGTTGGCGCGTGGGTCAGGGGCGGACATGGCGGCGGTTATAGCGGAGATTCCCCGCGCGCGTCATGACGATGGTGGCCGCCGAATAGCTTGTTCCGGCTCGACACCAAGTGCTCGGGTTGACTTATCCGATGGGCTGAAGCAGATACCCGCCCGCATCGAGACGGACTTCGACCAGGACGATTCGGACGATCGTCACGCCGCCTGACAGGCGCTCAATCCCCAACCGCCTGATACACCGACGCCCGGAACATCGCCCGCTCATAACCCCCCTGCCGAGGCGCCTGGATCATCAGGATCGGCACCAGCGCATCCCTCGGGTCCACCCAGAATTCCGTCCCGGCCGCGCCCGACCACCCGTATTCGCCGACATGCCCCGCTACACCCGCCCGGGTCCGGACCTCGACCGTCAACCCGAACCCGTATTCCGGCCCCGGCATGAACTCCGGCCCCTGCGCCACCCCCGGCCCGAGATGGTCGGACGTCATCAAAGCCACCGTCTGCGGCGACAACAGCCGCACGCCGTTACCCTGGCCGCCGGAAGCCAGCATCAGCGCGAACCGCATATAGTCGGACGCCGAGGAGAGCAGGCCCTCGCCACCGCCCAGAAAGCGCCGCGTCCGCGTCACATCCGTCAGATCCGCCGGTTCCCCAGTCTCCGGATCCACCCCCGGCTGAGCCACGCGATCCAGCTCGTCCGCCGGCACGTTGAAGAACGTGTCGGTCATGCCGAGCGGCGCAAAAATCGTTTCTTGCATGAACACATCGCCGCGCTGGCCGGACACGGCCTCGATCAGCGCCAGCAGCACATCGGTCGAGCGTCCATACGCCCAGGCCGAACCCGGCTGGAACTTCAGCGGCAGCCTGCCGATGGCCTGCACCGCCTCGCGGTCGGTCATCCGCACCGACATCGGGTTGCCGTCGCCGCGGCCAAGCTGGATGCCCAGCCCAGCCTGCCGCATCGCCACCTCCGCCGCCGAGTCGCCGCCGCCATAGGTGATGCCGGAGGTGTGGCACAGCAGGTCCTCGATGGTGATCTCCCGCTCCGCGGCCACCAGCGAGACGACCCGGCCGCCGCGGGCATCCTCCGTCTCGACCGCAACCTTCATCCGCGCCAGTTCGGGAAGGTATTTCGACACCGGATCGGACAGCCGGATCTTGCCACCCTCCATCAGCATCAGCACCGCAACCCCGGTCACCGGCTTGGTCATGGAGTAGATCCGGAAAATGCTGTCGGTCCGCATCGGAGCGCCGATCGCGGGATCGCGCAGGCCGAACGCCTCCTCATAAACGATCTCACCGTTGCGGGCGATCATCACCACCGCCCCGGGAATTCGTTTCCTGGCCGTCTCGGACCTGAAGAACTCCGTGATCCCGCCAAACCCGACCGTCCCCTGACCGGCCAGGACAAAGGACGCAGCCGTGACCAGCGCAGCACGTCTCGAGACCAGGCCGGACGCGCCGCTCCTTCTACAGGTCATGCCCCGAGTAGGAGCAATTGAAACTCTTGTTGCATAACGGAAAATCCGCCACGATATTGCCCTCGATCACCGCCTCCAGCAGCGGCCACTGGAACCACGACGCATCGCGCAGATGGCAGCGCTCGATCACCCCGCCGGCGACCCGCAGCCATGCCACCACGTCGCCGCGGAACGCTTCCACTACCGCCATGCCCTCGCCGTCCGCCGCGTCGTCCAGCGGCTGCAAAATCGGTCCCGCAGGCAGGTCGCGCAACAACTGATTAAGTAACGAAAGGCTGGCCTCGATCTCCTTCAGCCGGATCCAGATCCGCGCGTTGACGTCGCCGTCCTGCAGCACCGGCACCGCGAACATCAGCGCATCATACGGGGCGTAAGCCAGATCGCGCCGCGCATCGAAATTCCGCCCCGAAGCCCGCCCGACGAACCCGCCCGGCGCGAACTGAGTCGCCAGCGCCGTGTGCAGCCTGCCGGTGCCGGCGGTGCGATCCTGCAACGACGGCGTGCCGTCGTACAGCCGCTCCAGCGGCTTCATCGCCGCGCGCAACTCATCCACCAGCGCGCGCAGCCGTGCCACCCGTTCGGCGTCGAGGTCAATCGTCACGCCACCCGGCACGATCCGGTCCATCATCAGCCGGTGCCCGAAGCACGCGTCGCAGGCGCGCAGCACCCGCTCGCGCAGGATCGCGCAATGCGCCAGCATGATGCCGAACGCGGCATCGTTGCAAATCCCGCCGAAGTCGCCGATATGGTTGGCGATCCGTTCCAGCTCCGCCATGATGCCGCGCAGCGACACCGCGCGCGCCGGCGGCGCTATGCCGGCCGCCGCCTCCACCGCCCGGGCGAAGGCGAACGCATACGCGACGGTGCTGTCGCCCGACACCCGGCCGGCCAGCTTCGCCGCGCGCGCCAGCGGCGCCCCGGTCATCAGCAGATCGACGCCCTTGTGCACGTAGCCGAGGCGTTCCTCCAGCCGCACCACCGTCTCGCCATCGCAGGTGAAGCGGAAATGCCCCGGCTCGATGATCCCGGCATGCACCGGCCCCACCGGGATTTGGTGCAGCCCGCCGCCCTCGGCGGTCAGGAACGGATAGGATGCGGCGGGCGCTTGCGTGTCGCCCCAACGCCCGTGATCCAGCCAGGGACGGGCGTCCTTCAGCCCCTCCGGCTGCAGCCCGAACAGGTCGCGGATCGCCCGCTCCAGCCGGACCGCCGGGGGATGATAGGCACCGACGGACGGATAGCGGTTGTCCGGACATTTCAGGCTGAGCACCGCGACGGGCGGGGAACCGCCGCCGAGGATCGCCATGTGCACCGCTCCCGGCTCGCCCCACAGGCTCAAAAGCGTCAGCGATCCGTCGGCCAGCCGGTTGACGGTATAGCGCCAGATGCCCGGATCGACGATCACGCGCGGCCAGGGCCGGTGCGCGGTGACCAGGTCGCGGGACGCGATGATCTGCGCGAGAAGCGTCATCCGAGCAGCGCCGCGACATGCTGGAACCATGTGACCAAAGGCGGCGGCAGCCAGATCCCGGCCATCAGCACCAGCGAGAAATGCGCGAACATCGGGATGTAGGAGGCATGCACCCGCCCGACCGGGCCAATCACCGGGCCGAATGCGACACTGGTCACGCGCAGCAGCAGCGCGCCGAATGCCACCAGCAGCCCGAAAACCAGCAGCAGCGCCAAAACCGGCTCACGCACGAAGGTGGACGACACCACGAGGAACTCGCTGCTGAACACGCCGAACGGCGGCAGCCCGGCGATCGCCGCCATTCCCGCCACCAACCCCCAGCCGAGCACCGGATGGCTGGCCGTCAGCCCGCCCATGTCGGCGATCTTCTGCGACCCCTTCACCTGGGCGATATGGCCGACGCAGAAGAAGATCCCCGACTTGGTCAGGCTGTGCATCGTCATTTGCAGCAGCCCGGCGAAATTGCCCAGCGGGCCGGCCATGCCGAAGGCGAACACGATGATGCCCATGTGCTCGATCGAGGAGTAGGCGAACATCCGCTTGATGTCGCGCCGCCGGTACAGCATGAACGCGGCGAAGATCAGCGACAGCAGCCCCATCCCGATCATCAGCGGACCGGGGGCAATGGCGTTGGGATTGGCGGCGAGCAGCACCTTGAAGCGCAGCAGCGCGTACAGCGCGACGTTCAGCAGCAGCCCCGACAGCACGGCGGAAATCGGCGTCGGGCCTTCCGCATGTGCATCCGGCAGCCAGGCGTGCAGCGGCGCCAATCCGACCTTGGTGCCATAGCCCAGCAGCAGGAACACGAAGGCGATGTTGAGCAGCGAGGAGTCGAAATCCGGCGCGGCGTGGAACAGGTTGGTCCAGATCATCGCATCGATGCCCTCGCCCACCACCGGCCGGGCGGCGAGGTAGACGAGGATGGTGCCGAACAGCGCCAGGGCGATGCCGACGGAGCCGAGGATGAAGTATTTCCACGCCGCCTCCAGCGCCTCGGCGGTGCGGTACAGGCCGACCATCATGACCGTGGTCAACGTCGCGAGTTCGACGGCCACCCACATCAGTCCGATATTGTTGGCCAGCAAGGCCAGGTTCATGCCGAACAGCATGATCTGGTACATCGCGTGGTAGAACCGGATGTTGGTCAGGCTGAGTTTGCCGATCTGGATCTCGTGCCCGATATAGGACGCGCTGAAACTGCTGGTGGTGAAGCCGACGAAGCAGTTCAGCAGCACGAAGACGATGTTGAGGTCGTCCACCAGCAGATACTGGGTCGTCGGCGGCCGGTCCCACAGCAGGGTCAGCGCGAACACCAGGGCTGCGAAGCTGGCGAGCATGTTCAACGCCGCGCCCAGCCGGTAGCCCGGCAGCGCCACCAGGATGGCCGCGGCGATGATGGGCGTCAGCAGGATGCCGGTAACCGGATCCGGCATTACATCTGGCCCCCTCGGACACGGTCGAGTTCGCTGATGTCGATGGTGTCGAACCGCTCGCGGATGCGGAACAGGAAGACGCCGACGACGATGAACGCGATCAGGATGGAAAACGCCACGGTGATCTCCACCACCAGCGGCATGCCGCGCGCGCCGGTGGCAGCCAGGTTGATGCCGTTCTCCAGCGACATGAAGCCGACGACCTGGCTGATGGCGTTCTGCCGGGTCACCATGATCAGCAACCCGATCAGCACCACCGACAGCGCCAGCGCGATATCCTCCCGCGCCACCGGATCGGCATTTGCCGTCACCGGCAGCATCACCTGCAGCGACAGCGCCACCAGCGCGATGCCGGCCAGCATGGTGATGCCGATGCCGCCGACGGTCTCGATCTCCCGGTGCAGCCCCATCTGGAACACCATGCGGCGCAGTGCCCAGGGAATCAGGATGGCCTTGAAGGCCAGCGCCATCCCGGCGGTGATGTAGAGATGCGGCGCATCCTGGATATGCGCCTGCCAGGCGACCGACAGCGCCAGCACGAAGGCGTGCAGCCCGAGGACATGCAGCAACGCCAGCAGCCGAAGCTGGTACAGCATCATGAAGCTGACCAGGACGAGCAGGCCGGCCAGCATATGGGCGATGTCGAACGCCAGGCCATGCGGCGACATGAAGGTCATTACATTCCCCTGGAGACGAACAGCAGCAGCACGCCGAGCAAGCCGAGCATCAGCGCGGCGCCGAGGAAGTTGGGCACCCGGAACACCCGCATCTTTGCCACGATGGTCTCCGCCACGCCCAGCGCCATGCCGCCGGCGGCCATCTTCGCCAGCCAGGCGAAGAACCCGACGGCGTCGCGCAGCGGCTCGTTGGCGTTGCCCGCCATGCCGATGGGGAGGAAGATGCAGGCGACCATCGACAGATACAGCATCAATTGCAGCGATGCGGCCAGTTCGATCATCGCCAGGTGGCGGCCGGAATATTCCAGCACCATCGCCTCATGCACCATGGTCAGCTCCAGGTGCGTCGCCGGGTTATCGACCGGAATGCGCCCGTTCTCAGCCACCGCGACGATCAGCAGTGCGGCCAGCGCCATTGCCAGCGATACGCGCAAGCCGACCTGCCCGTTCAGCATGTAGCCGGCGATTGTGGACAGTTCCGTCGAGCCCGCGATCAGCGCAACCGAGAAGACGATCATCAGCATGGCCGGTTCGGCCAGCGAGGCGATCATCATCTCACGCGAGGAGCCAAGGCCGCCGAAGCTGGTGCCGACATCCATCCCGGCCAGCGCCAGGGCGAAGCGGGCGCTGCCGAGCAGGGCGGTGATGGCGATCAGGTCGCCCGACCAACTGAACATCAGGTTGGCGGAGAAGGTCGGGATCAGCGCCGCGGCGACCCAGGTGGACGCGAAGACGAAATACGGCGCGATGCGGAACAGCCAGGAGGCGTTCTCGGCGACCACGGCCTCCTTGCCAAGCAGCCGCCGCAGGTCTCGGTAGGGCTGGATGAGCGAGGAGCCGCGGCGGCGCTGCAGGCGGGATTTCACCTTGCGGACGAGGCCAATCAGCAGCGGCGACAGCGTCAGGATCACCGTCATCTGCACAAGCTGCGCCAGCAGCGGATAGATCATTGCCATATCGTCAACGCGATCAGCAGCACCACGAGGGCGGCGAAGACGAAGCTAAGGTAGCTGCGGATCGTCAGGTAGGCGAGCAGGTCCGACTTGCCGGCGATCCAGCCGATGGTCGCGGCCAGCGGCCGGTAGATCCCGTCCCAGACCGGGTCGCGGATCGTCCGCACGATGCCGGCGGGGCGGTTATCGCCCGGAGCCGGCATGTCCACGATCTCCTTTGAGCGGAACAGCACCGTGCCGAAGACGCGCCGTATCGGCTGCTCGAAGCTGGCGGCGGAATACTGGCTAAGCGGGGTCGGATCGGGGAAGCCGCAATCCCAGGGCGGCGCGCGGCGCACGCCATGCGCGCTGAGCCGGTGGATGGTGACGACGGTGATCAGGATCGAGATGACGATGAAGGCAAACACCAGCAGCCCGTTATACGAACTGCGGCTGGCGGCGATCGGCACGATTGTCTGCCAGGCATCGCCAAGCTGCACCGGCATGCGCGCTCCGGTCAGGTCGCGCGCCACCGGGGCGAGCGTGTCGATCACCGCCCCCGGGATGATCCCGGTCAGCAGGCACAGCGTGGCAAATAGAATCATGGCGGCCAGCGACCAGGGGTCGGTTTCCCGCGCCTGCGCCGCCGCGTCGCTGCGCGGGCGGCCGAGGAAGCAGATCCCGTACGCGCGCACGAAGCAGCACGATGCCAGCGCCGCGGCCAGCGCCAGCAGCGCGCCATCGACCGGGATGATAAGCTTCAGGCCCCATTGCGGGAACTCCGGCCGCAACAGCACCGCCTGGAAGGTCAGCCACTCCGAAGCGAAGCCGTTCAGCGGCGGCAACCCGGAGATCGCGATGCAGCCAATCAGGAAGACGAACGGCGTCACCTTCATGCGGTGGATCAGGCCGCCCAATGTCTCCATGTTGCGCTGGCCGGTGGCGTGCAGTACCGCACCGGCGCCGAAGAACAGCAGGCTTTTGAACGTCGTGTGGTTGAGCGCGTGGAACAGCGCCGCGGTTAGCGCCAGCGCCGCGCCGGCACCGAGATTGTTGGCGCGGAATGCCAGCGACAGGCCCAGCCCGATGAAGACGATGCCGATATTCTCGACCGTGGAATAGGCCAGCAGGCGCTTGAGGTCCCGCTCCATCAGCGCCTGCAGCACGCCGATGACGGCGGTGATCCCGCCGACGGCCAGCACCACGGTGCCAGCCCACCACTGCGTCGGCCCGACAAGGTCGAACACGATGCGGATGAAGCCGTATACCGCCACCTTCGTCATCACCCCGCTCATGAGCGCGGAGACATGGCTGGGCGCGGCGGGATGCGCCAATGGCAGCCAGACATGCAGCGGCACCAGGCCTGCCTTCGATCCCGCGCCAACCAGCGCGACCAGCATCACCACGCCGGCGACATCGGCCGTCGGCGGATTGTTGCGGATGCTGTCGAAGCCGTAATTGCCGAGGTCGCCCGCCAGCAGGCCGAAGGCCAGCAGCAGCGTCAGGCCGCTGAACGTCGCCATGATCAGGTAGACGTAGCCGGCGCGGGCGTTGGCTTCCTCCCGGTGGTGCGCCATCACCAGCGCCCAGGAGCTCAGCGACATCAGCTCCCAGGCGAACAGGAAGGTAAAGGCGTCGTCGGCCAGCACCACCAGGATCATGCCGGCGAGGAAGGCTGGATAGAACGGCAGCACGCGCTGCGGATGCTCCTCATGCCGGGCGTAACCCAGGGCGAACAGGCTGGCGCCGCCGCCGCCGAGGCCGATCAGGATCAGGAAAAACCCGGCCAGGGCATCCAGCCGCAGGTTGCTGCCGATCCAGGGCAGGCCGACGGGAAGCTGCAGGTGCTGGTTCGCGGCGGTCAGGGCGGTGAAGCCGCCGATGCCCAACGCGGTGCAGATCAGCAGGCAGCCGCCATAGACCAGCACCCGGCCGAACGCCGAGCGCGCGGTGACGATACCCGCGGCCGACAGCAGCAGCAGGCAGGGTATGACCCAGGCGATCGGCATCATGGCGCGGTGGTCCCGGATCCGGGCGGCTTGGGCGACAGCCGGACCCCGCGGCCCCCGGCGGCGCTGATCGCTCCGTCGCCGATGAGTTCGATCCCGGCGGCCGACAGCGCGCCGATGAGCTTGACCAGGGAATCCACATTGCCGCGTATCACGCCGTCGCTCGCCTCCATGCGCTGGATTGTCGGCAGGGAGAGGCCGGCAAGCTCCGCCAGGCCACGTTGGTCCAGCCCGAGCAGGGCGCGGGCCGCACGAACCTGGCCGGCGGTGATCATGCGACGATTCTCATGCGTGAGATATCAGTAATCCATTCAAGGTCCGGAAACTGACGTATCACGCATCAAAGTCAAGTCTTGCGATAGAGCGGCAGCTTCACCCCGGCGCTGCGCACGATGGGCAGCAGCAGCCCGTTGCGCGTCAGCTTCGAGTCGCGTCCGGACTGCACCGAGGGCGAGGGTGCCGCGGTCCATTCCTGCGCCATGGCGAGCTTGCTGGCGCGGTGCGTCAGCAGCGGGTCTCCGGGCGGCAGGTGCGGGATCAGCGCGGCGAGCAGGTCGCTGACCGAATACGGCTTCGGCAGCAGCACGTTCGCCCCCGCGGTTGCCGCCGCCGCCTGCTTGCGCTCCGACACATCATGACTCGTCAGCACGATCGGCCGGGTGGCATAGCCGCTGCGCCGCCGGATGCGGGCGCAGGCATTGTATCCCGCCAGCCGCAGCGACCCGACGTCCAGCACCACGAGGTTGGCGACGGCGTGCGCCGCGTACTCCTCCGCCTCCGCGGCGGTGGAGGCCATCAGCACGGCGAAGTCGAGTTCGCTGAACTCCACCCGCAGCACGCTGCTGATGATCGGGTCGGGTTCGGCCAGGATGATGATCGGGGGTGCGGACATCGGGACGCATGATGCGCCGGAAAGATTGACGAAAGGTTAACGCGGCCGGGCTTGGTCGAGTGTATCCGCCGGAAGCCGGCGGGCACCTGATCGGGCGAGTTCAGGGCAGCATTTCCAGGTCACCGTAGACCGCCGCCAGAGGCAATGCCGCCCCTGGCTCTGGAATCGGGATGGGCTTCACGGGTTCAAGTTCCGGGGACGCCGAACTCTTGTCTGTTGACGGGGTGAAAGGCAGGTCGCCACGCTCCCGCGACCACACCGCGTATCCCACTTCATCCTGCTCGACGATGACGCAGCGCAAAATCGTTGCCACCTGCTCGTACTCGATCAGCTTGGTGACGTAATCCAGGTCCCGATCATAGGATACGACCTCGATAACAACGACTATACCAGGGATGAACCGAATCCCGGGCCTGCCGGCAAGCCGCGGCGCCACGAATACGTCCGGCGCCCGCGACACCTCGCCGACGGTGTGGATGAGATCCTGCGGGCCGAAGACATCGTAGGCGCTTCCAACCAGATGCGGTTTCAACGCATCCGCAATGTTCCGGACCACCTTGTTGTGCGGCCAGCAGGCGGTCATCATCTGCGGATGGTTCCCGTCATATTCGTATGGGACATCCTGACGGGCAGCCCACGCAGCGAACCCCTCGGCCGTCCACCTGCGATTGCGCCCGGGAAGCGCTCTAACCCGGTTCATAACGCTGCCGGCAAGCCGGCCGGCCGAGACCGGCTGAAGGGAGACGGCCGTCTTCCCCCGGGACAGCGGACGAAGCGACCGCCGCTGGGGTCAAACCTGCGATCCGATCTTGACCAGCGTTGTCCGGAGCCATGCCAGTCCGAGATCGCCCGCTTTCTGCCGCGACCATAGCATCGAAAGACGCCAGGGCGCCATGCTGAACGGCAGTTCGTGGATTTCAACCGCCGCATTACGCGCAAACAGCTTCCCCGCCCTCGCCCCCACCGACGCGACCATGTCGCTGCCTGGCAATACCGAGGGGATCACCAGGACATGTGGAACGATGAGCTTGATGTGACGCTCCAGTCCGAGCGCCGCCAGCGCCTCGTCAACCACCCCGGCGGCGTCGCCTCGTTCCGTGACAAGAACATGAGGCAGTTTTACGAACGTATCGAGCGTCATGCCGCCCTGAAGGTCAGGATGTCCACGGCGCGTGATGCACACGAACCGCTCCTCGAACAGCGATTGCAGTCCCAGCCGTTTTGGCACCCGTGGATAGACGCCCAATGCCAGATCGAGCTCGTCCGCGTCCAGCAAAGCCACCGTCGCGTCCTTCTCCACAAAACGGAACCGCAGATCGACAAAAGGCGCCGTCCGCGCCAAATGTGCCGCCAGACGCGGCAGGATCACCATCGTTGCATAGTCGCCACCGCTGACATCGAACACGCGCCGAGAGGTGGCGGGATCGAACGCAACTGGCGGCTCCAGCGCGGCGCGAAGCTGCGCCAGCCCTGACGCGACCCGGGTTTCGAGCTGCACCGCCCGCACCGTCGGCAACATCACCTGGCCGGAGCGTACGAACAGGGCATCGTCAAGCACTGTCCGCAGCCGTGCCAGCGCGCCGCTCATGGCCGGCTGGCTGATGCCCAGGCGCACCGCGGCGGCGGATACGCTCCGCGCTTCCATCAGCGCCTCGAAGGCTACCATCAGGTTCAGATCGATCTGCCGCAAATCCATGCAACCAATATACGATATCCGCTGCACTTATTGGTAAAAATCCACGCCGCATCCACGTGACTCGCCGGTTGGGAGCGAAACTGACATGAGCGCGACGCCCGAGCTTGAGCAAAATACCCGCCTGGTTATCGACCATTTCGAGGCTTTCGTGAATCGCAAGGACCTCGATGCTATCGAGAGCAATCTCGATCCGGCATTTCTCGATCATGACGGCCCCGGCGGCCGCCCCGCTGATCGCGCTGCCGATCGGGCGATGATGGCCGGGATGCACGTGATGTTCCCCGATCTGCATGTGACGGTGCGGGACGCCGTGGCGCAGGGCGACAAGGTCGTCGTGCGCAACACCTGGACCGGCACGAATGCCCGGACCGGCCAGCGGATGGAATGCCACGGCTTCGTCATGTGGCGGATTGCAGGCGGGAAGATCATCGAGCGGTGGGCGACGGTGACGCCGATGCACGAGGTCGCGTTCGAATCGGGCGAGAAGTAGACATGTTGCCGATCGGCGGTGGCAGGTTCGAACGATACGTCCGGCTCGCCAGCCCGTACGCGACGGGTAACGTGCTGGACATCATCGCGGGCGCCCTTCCCGTCTGATCCGATTCAAATCACAGGAGACCCGTATGCAGATACCCACGCGCGACAACGCCGCCGTCGTGTTCCTGGATCTACAGGAAGAAATCGTCAAGAACAGCCGCACCTTGCCGATAGGGCGGCTGCAGCGCAGCACAGGCGCGCTGGCGAAGCTGGCGGCGCTCCACCAACTTCCGGTGTTTCTCTCCGCGGTTCCACCCGGAGGCGCCTTTCTTGACGCGGTGCTGACGTCGCTTGGCGGTTCAGCACCGCGCATGCGGACGCAGACCACGGCGTTCGCCGACCCGGGAATTGTCGACGGCCTCGCGGCGACAGGTCGGCGAGTCCTTGTCCTTGCGGGGGTGGCGAGCGAAATCGTCGTCCAGCGCACGGCGCTTGACGCCCTCGCCGCGGGATATGAGGTGCACGTCGCCGTGGACGCTTCCGGCGGCGTGGATGCGCGCAGCGAGGAGGCGGCATGGCGCCGGATCGTCGCGGCCGGAGGAGTCACCACGTCGGTCACGACCTTTGCCGCCGAGTTGACCGGCGATTTCACCACCGAGCTTGGCGCCGCCACACTCGGCATCGTCTACGAGACCATCGGCGAATAAGCCATGGGGGGCTTCTCAGCTTCTCAGGCGATCATTGCTGCGATGATCACGCCTGCATTGTTGATACTCGCATCCGGTTCGCTGATCGCTACCGCCCTGTTGCGTCTGGCCCGGGTGGTCGATCGCGTCAGGAAGCTGGCCGAGCCGGCAGCGCCGATTGAGCTCGCTGAGGAGTTGGGCCGGCACCGGCGCCGTGCCGAACTCGCCGAGCGGGCTGTGCGGCTCTATTTTGCTGCCGTTCTGTGTTTTGTGCTGGCAGGCTTTGGCATTGCGATCGACCATTTCGCTGCGGATCGATTGACGTGGCTGCCGGTTGCTCTGACAACGATCGGAATGGGCCTGATCGTTGCCGGCAGCGTCGCAATGCTCGCCGAGTGCCGTTGCGCCACAGCTCAGATAGAGAGCGAAATGCGCGCGCTCGGGGCAGCCGATCGGCGATGAAAGCGACCATCCGCTTGAAAGGTTCGCCGGCTCGGCGAGGTCAGCCGGTGATGCATCAGCCTCCGATTGGGCCGGTGTATTTTTCCAGCACCGCCCACGCCTCGGCGCCGTATTTCTGCTTCCACCTGGCGTAGAACCCCGCCTTGATCAATACCTGGCGGAATGCTTCCGGGTCCGGTTCGTTGAACACCATGCCCTGCTGTTCCAGCAGTGTCCGCATCGCGCCGTCGGAATGGGCGCAATCGGCGCGCTGGTCCTCCCCCGAGGCGTTGAAGTTGCGCGCGATCAAATCCTGCACGTCCGCCGGCAGCGAGGCGAAATTGCGGCCGTTGCCGAGCATCAGATAGCCGTCCCACATGTGCCGGGTCATCGAAACGTATTTCTGCACCTCATACAGTTTCGCGGTTTCGATGTTGATCAGCGGATTTTCCTGCCCCTCGACGAGTTTCGTCTGCAGTGCCGAATAAACCTCGTTGAAATTGATGCTGGCCGGCGCCGCGCCGAACGCTTCGAACATGCTGGTCCAGAGCGGACTGACCGGCACGCGGATCTTGTAGCCCAGCAGGTCCGCCGGCGTGCGGATCGGGTGCGTGCTACTGCTGATCTCGCGAAATCCGTTGTCCCAGGTTTTCTCGAAGACATGCAGCCCCGCCTTGCCGATGACGCCGCGGATCAGCCCGCCGAGCTCGCCATCCATCGCCTGCCAAACCTGCTTGTAGCCCGGGAATGCATAGCCGATGCCGTAGATCGAGCTGATCGGCGTGTAGGTCGAGAGAATAAGGCCGGAGAGCGACATGAACTCCAGCGCGCCGGAGCGGAGCTGCGACAGCATGTCGGTATCGCCGCCGAGCTGGTTGTTCGGAAACAGCGAAATCTTCACCCGGCCGTTCGTGTCTTTATAAATACGATCGACCGCTTCCTGCTGGCGGATCGTATTCGGATGCGACATCGGATTGTCGTTCGCGAGCTTCATCTCGAACTCGGGATCGCCGCCGCGGGCGCGCAGCAGCCCGGGCAGCGGCAGCGCGGCAGCGGCGGTGCCCAGCAATAGTCTTCTGGAAGCCAAACGAACCATGACTGTCTCCTCCATGCGCCGGGCCTTGATCCGCCGGTCTTGCATGAAGGGTGTTCGCGGGAACTCACCGGGTCAAGGCTCCGCCATCCGTGCCGGACGATCGTTGCCGCTTTCCGTAACATCCGTTCCGGCTTTTCTGATCGGGATAAAGTTTCAGTGACTCCGGAGCAAGGCACCGTCGCGGCATCATGTGTTACGCTGACAATGCAAGCGGGGGTGAGCGTCGTGACACAGATGGCGATCGTTGATAACACCAAGCACGCCGGATCCATCATTACGATGCAGCCCTATACGGGCAGTGTTGCCGGAATTACATCCGAATACATATCGGTGTCGCCCGACAACCTGATCCTGACCGCGCTCGGCCCGAATGTCTTTATATACGGCGGAACGGGCGAAGACGTCATTGCCGCGCAGAGCGGGCGCAACATCCTGGACGGCGGTTCCGGATCGAATTTCCTCGTCGGCGGTACCGGCACCGACACGTTCTATGTCGATGCCGTCAGCAGCGCCTTCACCTGGAGCACCATCGTCAACTTCCACCACACGGATGACGTCACCATCTGGGGCTGGCAGCCGGGTATCTCCACGGCGGCCTGGGTGGCCAACCTCGGCGCGGCCGGCTTCACCGGTGCCACGCTGCAGGTCGACATCAACGGCAAGGGCGCGGTCACCGACCAACTGACCTTCGCCGGCTTCAGCGTTGCGCAGGCGTCGCAATTCGTCCAGGCGGCGGGTACGGTCGCAGGCAACCCCTACCTCCACATCACTACATAGCCTAACCGCCGAGATGGGCCAGCGCATCCCGCATCGGGTCGCTGGAGACGGTGATCAGCCCGTCAAACGGGCCGGACATTTCCAGGATCGCGAATATCACCGCGGCAATCGCCACGGCCCCCAATACGATCATCGTCAGCGCCAGCGTGTTGCGCGGCGAAATCAACCCCAGGCTGAGGAAAACGATCGCCAGCCAGAAGATCAGCACGTTCTGGAAAGGCGTCGGAATCGTCTTGCCGGCCTGCTCGACCAGCTTCCAGCGATCCTGCATCAGGGTGGCGAAATGACGGTTGGCCGCCGCCTCAAGCTCGGTCCGAACGGCATCACCCGCCGGCAGACGGCGGATCTCGCGCCCCACCCGCTCCAACACCGCCCCGAGCGCCACGCTTTCAAGCCGCGGGTGCCGGGGATCGCCGTCCCGCAGGTCTGTCAGGATGGTCGTATTGGCCGGTTTGGGTTCGTCCGGCCAGGTCGAGGCGATGGCGCTGGCAACGTAGATACGCAGCAGCGACCTCGCCGGTTCGGCTTCGGGTCCGATCTCCTGCAACGATTGGCCGAGATCGATCAACTCGACCGCAAACAGCCTGATTTCCGACCCGGCCTGATTGAACGACTGGACGACCGAGTTGGTCAGCAGCCCGAGAATCAAGGCCGTCAGGGTCACGAGCATGTTCGTGACGGTCAGCGCCAATTCTTTCGTGTCGCGGCTTCTATGCGCGTCCGACAGGAAACGCTGGATGAAGACGCCAATGGCGGAGCTGACCAGCAGGATGGCGAAGACGGCGGCCGAAGACGCCAGGTCGCTCATGCAAGGCTAACCCGGCGGGACGCGGCCTATCGCGCCGCGCCCATCGCCCAGGCCAGCACGCCCTTCTGGGCATGCAGCCGGTTCTCCGCCTCATCGAAGACCACCGAATGCGGCCCGTCGATCACGTCGGCATCGACTTCCTCGCCCCGGTGCGCCGGCAGGCAGTGCATGAACACCGCGTCCGGCGCGGCCAGGCCCATCAAACGGGAGGTCACACGATACGGCGCCAGCAGATTGTGCCGGCTCTCGTTCGGATCATCCGACATCGACACCCAGGTATCCGTCACCACGCAGCGCGCCCCGGCCACCGCCGCTTCGGCGTCATCGGTCAGTTCGATCCGGCCGCCCTGGGCGCGGGCCCATGCGATTGCGTCCTCCGGCGGACGCAGCCCGTCCGGAGTCGCCAGCCGCAAGGTGAAGCCGAACCGCACCGCCGCCTCGATCCAACTTCGCGCCACGTTGTTGCCGTCGCCGCACCACGCCACCACCTGTCCGGCGATCGGACCGCATTTCTCCTCAAACGTCAGCACATCGGCCATCAACTGGCAGGGGTGCGACGCCTCGGTCAGGCCGTTGATCACCGGCACGGTGGCATGTTCCGCCAGATCGTGCAGCTTGGACACCTTGTCCGTCCGCAGCATGATCGCATCGACATAGCGCGACAGCACCCGCGCCGTGTCGGCCACGCTCTCGCCGCGGCCGAGCTGCATGTCCTTGCCCGACAGCACGATCACGTCGCCGCCGAGCTGGCGCATGCCGACCTCGAAGGAGACGCGGGTTCGGGTGGAGGGTTTCTCGAAGATGAGGGCGAGGGTCTTGCCGGCCAGCGGGCGCGACGACACGCCCCCGGCGCGCTTGAAGCCGGACGCGATGTCGAGCATCTGCCGCAAGGTTGCCGTATCGAAGTCGCGCAGGTCGAGGAAGTGCCGCGGCCCGGCCCCCTGCCCCTCCCGGCTATCGGCCTTCCGCCGGACCGCGCCGCTCATTGTGCCGCCGCCTTGCTGGACGCCGCCGCCGCGACCTTGGCCGCCGCGCGGCGCAGCAACGCCACGCCCTCGGCGATATCGCTGTCGGTGACGACCAGTGGTGGCGCCAGCCGCAGCACATTGTCGCCGGCGGTCAGGGCCAGCAGCCCCTCGGCAACGCAGGCCGCCTGCACCTGCCCCTGCGGCACCACGCATTTCAGCCCCAGGAGCAGCCCGAGGCCGCGGACTTCAGCGAACACGGACGGGAAATCCCGCGCCACGGCGTCGAGTTCGCCGCGCAGCACGCGGCCCTTGCGCTCGACGTCTTCCAGGAATCCCGGCTCCAGCATCACGTCCAGCACGGCGTTGCCGGCGGCGCAGGCCAGCGGGTTGCCGCCGAACGTGGTGCCGTGCGTGCCTGGCTTCAGCGCCTTGGCGTAGCGCTCCGTCGCCAGAACCGCACCCAGCGGGAAGCCGCCGCCGATGCCCTTGGCCGAGGACATGATGTCCGGCGCGATGCCCGACCACTCATGCGCGAACAGCTTGCCCGAGCGGCCCATGCCGCTTTGCACCTCGTCCATGCCCAAGATGATGTCGTATTCGTCGCACACTGCGCGCAGGTCGCGGAGGAACTGCAGGTCCGCCGGCCGGATGCCACCCTCGCCCTGCACCGGCTCGACGATGATGCCGCAGGTCTGCGGGCCGATGGCGTCGCGCACGGCGTTCATGTTGTTGAACGGGACGTGGTCGAAGCCGTCCACCACCGGGCCGAAGCCCTCAAGATAATGAGGATTGCCGGTGGCCGCGAGCGTCGCCAGGGTGCGGCCGTGGAACGCGCCCTCAAAGCATATGACGCGGTAGCGCTCCGGCTTGCCGGCGTCCGAGGTGGCGCGGCGCATCATCTTGATCATGCCCTCGTTCGCCTCGGCGCCCGAGTTGCAGAAGAACACGCTGTCCGCGAAGGTCACATCAACCAGCCGCCGGGCCAGCCGTTCCGCCTGCGGGATGCGATACAGGTTGGACGTGTGCATCACCTTGGCGGCCTGCTCGGCGATCGCCTTGACCAGGTGCGGGTGCGCATGTCCGAGGCTGGCCGTGGCGATACCGGAGCCGAAATCGAGGAATCGTCGCCCGTCCACCGTCCACAGCCAGGCGCCCTCGCCCCGCTCGAAAGCGAGATCGGCACGTGCGTAGTTCGGCAGCAGCGCGGATATCATCCGGTTCAAACCTTGGTTGTCACAGCCTTCCCGACGGATCGCCCGCCCACGACCTTTCGGGACGGGTCCGGGGGAAACGCGGATCATCGTTCGAACCGCTCGGCGCTGTCAAACGAGTGTTTGAAGACAAGTCGCAAACCACGGTTGCAACGGTCTCGGCCGAACGTGCATCGTCGCGCCATGGTGACTACCTCCGATTCCACCCCGCCGGATGCCGGCAGCCTGCATCAGGCGGCGTTGAACTACCTGGCCCGCTATGCGGCGACCGAAGCGGGGCTGCGGCGGGTGCTGTTTCGCCGCATCGACACCTGGGCGCGCGGGGCGGCGGATCGCGATGTTGTGGCCGAACAGGTGGCGGCGGCGAGGCAGGCGGCGGCCGAGGTGGTCGCCCGGCTGGCGGAATCCGGCGCAGTCAGCGACGCCGCGTTCGCCGAAAGCCGCGCGCGCAGCCTGGTCCATGCCGGACGGTCGCGCCGCGCGGCGGCGGCTCAGCTTGCGGCGAAGGGGGTGGATGCGGAACTGGCCCGCGCCGTGCTGCCGGAGGATGCCGAGACGGAGCTGGTCTCGGCCCTGATCCTCGCCCGCAAGCGGCGCATCGGCCCGTTCCGCACTTCGGATGAGGCCGATCGGCAGCGGGAGTTCGGAATTTTGGCGCGGGCGGGGTTTCCGCGGGCGGTGGCGGAACGGGCGCTGGAAGCGGATGCGAAGGAGGCTGAGGAGGCGATCAGGCGGTTGCGGCAGGGGTAGCCCGGATCAGAGCGCCGGAATCGCGGAGATGATCACCTGCGCAAAGGCGTACGGGTATTCGTCCGTCATCGTCAGGTGCACCCGGGGCGCCATCCCGGGCGGGGTGATCGCGAGTAAACGCTCTGCCGCGCCGCCGGTCATTTTCAGTGTCGGCTGGCCGCCGGGCAGGTTGACCACGCCGAGGTCGGAGAAGAACACGCCCTGCCGGAAACCGGTGCCGAGCGCCTTGGCGGCTGCCTCCTTGGCGGCGAAGCGCTTGGCGAAGGTGCCGGCCTGGATTTTTTCCGTCCGTCGCATCGCCTTGGCGCGCTCGGTTTCGGTGAACACGCGTTCGAGGAAGCGGGCGCCGTGACGTTCGATCGCCGATTCGATGCGGCGGATGTCGCAGATGTCGGAGCCGATGCCGAGGATCATAAGGGGCTGGTCCCGCTGGCGGCCGGTAGCGCCGTTCCGTTTGTGTCATGGCCGGGCTTGGCCCGGCCACCCACGACTTTGGCTCCATCAGCACCGCAAGTTTTGGATGGCCGGACCAGGCCCGGCCATGACACATAGAGGCGGGACCAGGACGACAAACCGTCAACCACCCGTTGCCCGCTCCACGCCCTTGATCGACTTCAACCCGCGCAGACCGACAATCACCTTCGACAGATGCGCGATATCCCGCACGTCCACATCGACCAGCACTTCCATGAAATCCTGCTGCCGGTTGACGATCTTCAAGTTGGTGACCGCCCCCTCCTGCTTGGCGATGGCGTTCGACAAATCCGCCAGGGCGGACTGCTCGTTCGCGGCGATCACGCTGATCCGGGCGGTGTGGCCCTCGCCCTTACCCCCCGATCCGTTCTTGCCGATGTTTTCGTAGTTCCAGTCGATATCGATATAGCGCTCCGGCGTCGCCGCGAAACTCGCCAGGGTCTGGCACTCGCGGCCGTGGATCGTGACACCCTTGCCGGTGGTGACGATGCCGACGATCTCATCCCCGGGCACCGGATGGCAGCAGCCGGCGAAGGTATACGCCATCCCCGCCACCAGCCCGGTCACCGGCATGTCGTGGTCGTGACGGGCCGGCAGCCGCCCGCGCGGCAGCATCGGCGGCATCATGCGCGGCCCGCGCGGCGCCTGCCGCAGCTCCGGATAGGCGGCGTGCACCACGTCCTTGGCGACCAGGTTGCCGTTGCCGACGGAGATGTACAGCTCATCGACGGTGGCGATTTTCAGCGCCTTCAGCGCCGGCTCCAGCGCCTTTTCGGATCCGTCCACGCCCGCCTGGCGGAACGCTTTCGTTAATTCGACCCGGCCGGCGTTGCGGCTTTGCTCGCGCTGCTCTTGGTGGATGAACCGCCGGATGCGGGCGCGCGCCTTGCCGGTGACGACGAAGCGGTCCCATTGCGGCGACGGGGTGCCGCCGCGGGCGGTCATGATCTCGACCTGGTCGCCGTTCTCCAGGTGGTGGCGCAGCGGCATCAGCCGCCCGTTCACCTTGGCACCGACGCAGGTATCGCCGACCTGGGAATGGACGGCGTAGGCGAAGTCGACGGGGGTGGCGCCGCGCGGCAACTGGATCAACTGCCCCTTCGGCGTGAAACAGAAAACCTGATCGGCGTACAGTTCGAGCTTGGTGTTCTCCAGGAACTCATCCGGCGCCGACGAGTCGTCCAGGATCTCCAGCAGGTCCTGCACCCAGCGGAAGCGCTGCACGTCGGTGCCATCGACCTTCTTGTCGGGCGCCTTGTAGACCCAGTGCGAGGCGACGCCGTTCTCCGCCACGTCGTTCATTTCATCGGTGCGGATCTGAACCTCGATCTTCTGGTTGCGCGGCTGGCGCAAGGTGACGCCAGTGTGCAGCGACTGGTAGCCGTTTGATTTCGGGGTCGAGATGTAGTCCTTGAACCGCCCGGCGATCACCGGATAGGCCGAGTGCACCGCGCCGAGCGCCGCGTAGCAGTCCGCCTTGGTCGCCACGACGATGCGGAACGCCATGATGTCGGACAACTGCTCGAACGCCACGTTGCGCCGGTGCATCTTCTCCCAGATCGAATAGGGCGACTTCTCGCGGCCGGTGACGGAGACGACATCGACGCCGCTGTCTTTGCAGACCTGGATCAATTCGGCGCGGACGTCGTCGATCACGTCGGCGCCCTGGCCGCGCAGGAAGTTCAGGCGCGCCTGGATGGTGGCGTAGGCCTCCGGCTCAAGCTGCGTGAACGACAGCGTTTGCAATTCGGTCTTCACCGCGTCCATGCCGATGCGTTCGGCAAGCGGCGCGTAGATTTCCATCGTCTCGCGCGCGATCCGCCTCCGCCGATCGGCGTCGCGGACGAAATGCAGGGTGCGCATGTTGTGCAGGCGGTCCGCGAGCTTCACCAGCAGCACGCGGATGTCGCGGCTCATGGCCAGAACCAGTTTGCGGAAATTCTCCGCCTGCTTGGTGCGGTCCGATTGCAGCTCGAGTCGGGTCAGCTTGGTGACGCCATCGACCAGGGAGGCGATCTCCTTGCCGAACCTGGCTTCGATCTCCGACAGCTTGTAGGTCGTGTCCTCGACCACATCGTGCAGCAGGGCCGTGGCAATCGAGGCGACATCCAGCCGGTAGCCCGCCAGGATGTCGGCGACGGCGACCGGATGGGTGATGTAGGGGTCGCCATTGTCCCGGCGCTGCGTGATATGCGCCTTGGCCGCCAGTTCGTACGCCGCGTCGACCAGCGACGTATCGGCTTTCGGGTCGTACTCCAGAATCTTCCGCGTCAACTCGGTCTGTGGAATCACGCCGGGACCGGATGGTCCGGGCAACACGGCGAGTTCGCCCGCAACCGATGGCGGCGGCGGCAGGAACGGATTGGTCAAACGCGCGGGGGTCGGCGCGGACCGTTCCAGCTCGCCGCCGTATCCCCCGTCCTTCATGGGCGCGTTACCGCGCTGCCCGGCCGCCGAGTTCCGCCTCGATGGCCGCTTCCAGATCTTCGGGCGACAGGCCCTCATCCGCGTCCGCCGGCAGGCTGGCCGCCTCTTCCTCGGCAGCGACATCCTGCAGGCCGAAAATGTTCTGATCGGTTGGGATCAGATCGAGCACTTCCTCATCCGCCGGCTCCGGCTCCGGCGCGCGCGACAGGGACTTGATCAGGTCCTGCTCGATGCGCGGCAGCTCGATGGTTTCCTCAGCGATTTCGCGCAACGCGACCACGGGGTTCTTGTCATTATCGCGGTCGATGGTCAGCTCTTCCCCGCGGCTGATGTTACGGGCACGCTGCGCCGCGAGCAAAACCAGCTCGAAGCGGTTGGGAACTTTTTGAACGCAGTCTTCAACGGTGACGCGCGCCATGCGCTCATCCTCCGGTTACGAGCTTCAGGGGAACCGCCCATTTAAGTCAGTGCGGGAACCTTTGCAAGTTATAACCCTGCAACGCTGTGGGGTTATTGCCGCCGGACCGCAGCGGCGTTGGCATGCGGCGGCGGAGCACCGCCGTGCATCGGCGGCGGAGCACCGCCGTGCATCGGCGGCGGCGCACCGCCGCGGATCGGCTGCGCCGGAGGGCCGGGATGGACGCCGCCTTGCGGCCCCGCGCGGTTGAAGCCGCCGCCCGCGGGTGGCGCAAAACGGGGTGCCGCCATCGCCACGCCGCCCGAATGCGGCGGGGCCGGATGCCCCACCGGGGCGCTCCACCCGGGATGCTCCGGGTGGCCCATCGGCTCGGGGTGACGCAGCGGCTCGACCATGCCGGCATGCGTGTTCGGCCCGGGTGGATGCCCGTACTCGCCCGGGCGATCCGTCATAGCCGGCATCCCGGGGCGGACGACGGGTCCGTACCAGGCCGCGCCGGGCCGCATCGCTGCGTCGTGGCGCATCGCTTCCCGGCGATACGAGGCGCCGGGCAACCCGCTTCCAGCCGGGTGAAAGAGCTCGAGATGGGCCCGATACGGGGCGGGAGCGGCATGCCAGTGGCGGACATGATCGTAATAGCCCCAGCCCAGTCCCGCGCCGAACGCCAGCAGCACGGGGGCGCCGTCGATCACCGCCATCGGCGTGCCGCCGGAATAGCTGATTCCGTCAGTGCCATCATCGTTGGCGGCCAGGACATGCTCGGGCTGCACGGGCGGGGTCAGCGCCTCGGTGATGACCGCGTCCGTCGCGGTCAGCCAATAGCCGCGCCGGTTGTTCAGCGCATCCAGTTGCTGTGTGCGATAGTCGTCGGGCGCGTCGGAGCCGACACGGGCGGCGCCGTTGACCAGCGCGACTTTGGCGATGTCGGTGCCGTCGGGCAGAAGGCAGATATAACCGCCCGATTCGCCCTGCGGCGAGCAGGTCACACTGTCGCCATGCGCGGCGAGGTAGCCCTGAAGCTGGGCGGCATACGGCTCGCCCAGGCCGATGACGCCGAACAGCGGGTAGGTCCCGGTCGCGGAGGCCAGGGTGGCGGTGTCGCGCACGATCGGGTGCCGCACGGTTTCCGGCGCCGGCGGCAGGTTGGCCCAAACGCCCCGGCGCGCGGTTTGCGCAGCGAGCTCCTGCTCCCGGTACGTATCGGGAGCGTCCGGCTGAGTGCGCGCCGCGCCGTTCGCCAGGGCCAGTTCGGCGATGTCGGTGCCATCCGGCATCACGCACGCGTGGCCCGCGCTGCCCCGCGGGCGGCAGGCGATCGGGCCGCCGCCTGCGTCCAGGTAGGCCTGGAGACTTTGCGCGGCGTCGCCCGCCTCACCGTCGATGCCGGACAGGCTGACGCTGGTATCGCCAGCCTCGAGCCGGGCGGTGGTCACGACCTTCGGATGATCCAGGGTCACGCTCTCCGGCGGCGAGAGCAGGTCGGTTGTCCCGATGATCGGGTCCGACGCGGAGGGCGTCCGGTCCGGCTGCGCCCCTGCCCCGCCGGCACCGCTGCACGCCAGTACCGCCGCCAGCGCCATGACCGCCGGCCAGCGGCCGCTGCGGGATCGGCCCGGAGGCGGGCATGCCGGGTTCATGGCGTTTTCACCGGCTCCACCCAGTCCGGTGGAGCGGGCGCCGACACGGGCGTGGCATCCGGATGGTTTTCCGGTGGGAGCCACGCGGCCGGGGCCGCCGCCGAACCGGGCGACGGGGTGGCGCGCAGCCTGGTCAACAGGCGGGTTGAAGCCATGCCATCGGTGCGTAATCCGTTCGCCTCCTCGAAGCCGGTAATCGCGGCGCGAGTTTTATGGCCGGCGAACCCGTCCGCGCCACCGCGCAGATAGCCCAGCCGGATCAACTCCGATTGTGTCGCGCGCACCAACGGATCGGGGACGGCGGCCACCGGCGCCGGGGCGGCGACTGCGGGCGGCATCGGGTCCGGCCCCTGCCCGCCCCCGGCATGCACGCAGCCGGCGAGCATTGCGCCCGCCGCCAATGCCAATGCCGGACGAATGACAAGACGGCCGCCCATACAGATGCCCCCGGATGAACATTCCGATCTGTCAATCTTATCGCGTGCCCTGGAGAGCGACAACCAATGCATCCATCAAATTCATCGGTATCCGCAAGATTTTACTTAGTCTCGGCCGGGTTTCCCTTGAACACTGCTAGTTGATAGCGATCGGTCACGGATATGTGTATCACGCCATCGCGTGGTCGTTGCGCTTGCAGCAGCGCCGATCTGCCAGCCGAACTTGACCGGGATCGGGGCTGGCGTAGTTACATGCGGTGTTGGAACGCGCACCCGCCCTCGCCCCGTACCGGCCGCACCGCCCGTCGCCCCGCGCGACGGCGCGGGAGTTCCTGCTGACGGTCCCGCGAGCCTGGCACGCGCTGCGAGCGAGGTCCGATCCGAGAGCCGAAGGTGCTGGCACGCGCGGTGCCGTGCTGGTGATACCGGCTTTGTTTTGCGGCGATTGGCAGACCGCCGGGCTGCGCGCCGCGCTCGCTCGCGCCGGCTACGCCAGTTTCGGCTGGGGCCTGGGCACCGACTGGGGTCCGACGCCCGGGCTGATGGACGGTGTCGAGGCGCGCCTGCAAGCGCTGAGCGAGGCACACGGCCCGGCGGCTCTTATCGGCCTGAGCATGGGCGGGCTGTTCTGCCGCTGGCTGGCGCTGCGCCATCCCGGGCGGGTGAGGCAGGTGATCACCGTATGCAGCCCGTTCCGCGCGCCGCTCGACAGCTTCTGGATGCCGTTGCGGCCGGCGCTGAAGCTCTGGCCGAACCCCGGTCTCCCGGCTTTGGCCGGGGCGCTGGAGCAGACGCTGCCGGTGCCGACCGCGTGCCTTTTCAGCAGGCGCGACGGCATCGTCGCGTGGGAGAGTTGCCGCGACCCACGCTTCCCCGGCGAAAGCTTCGAAATCGCCGGCTCGCACGTGACGATGGCCAATGATCCGTCGGTTCACGCGATCGTCCTTGAGCAACTGGCCGCCCACAGCCGGGACACCGGCAACGCTGCGAGTTAGGCTGGCCACCAACCAAACCGGGGGAGGAAACACGCAATGGCCACCGCCGAACCGCTGCCTGAGTCTAATCTTTCGGCGCTGGGCTTCGCCGCCCGCCCGCTCGATCACCTCGACGCCTTGATCCGTTCGCATATTGCGGACGGCCGCTATGCCGGCGCGCAGATCGCGCTCGCCCGGCACGGCAAGCTGGCACTGTTCCGCACCTATGGCGACGCGCGCACCGAAGGCGGCACGGTGGCTGCCACCGCGGACACGCTGTTCCTGCTGTTCAGCCAGACCAAGGTGCTGACCTCGGCGGCGATCTGGACGCTGGTCGAGGAAGGCAAGCTGTCCTTCATGGACCGCGTGGCGGATCACCTGCCGGAGTTCGCGGCGCGCGGGAAAGGCGAGATCACGCTGCAGCAGGTGATGACCCACCAGGGCGGCTTCCCGAACGGCGACGTGACCCCCGCTACGTGGACGGATCACGCGCGGATGCGCGCTGAAGTCTGCGATTTCTCGCTGGAATGGACGCCCGGCTCGCGGCTGCAATACCATGGCCGCGCCGCGCACCTGGTGCAGGCGATGGTGATCGAGGCGGTCACCGGCCAGGACTACCGCGACGTGATCAGGCAGCGGGTGATCGAGCCGCTCGGCCTCGGCAACGACATCTTCGTCGGCGTGCCGGAGGCGCAGCAGGCGCGCTGCGCCGACACCTACGCGCCGGAGCCGCGCGACAATTCCGCCGCCTTCCGTGCCGCCGGTTTGCCGAGCGGCGGCGGCTACGCGACGGCGCGGGGAATGGCGGCGTTCTACCAGATGCTCGGCCATGGCGGGCGGCTCGGCGGCGTGCGGCTGTTTTCGCCGCGGCTGATCGCCTATGTCTCGCGCAGCCACACCGGTGAGGCGCCGGACGTGCAGATGGGCGGCATCCCGATGCATCGCGGCCTTGGTCCGCATGTGCGCGGCGAGAGCGACCGGATCAGGGGGTTGGGGACGATCGCCTCGCCTGAGACGTTCGGACATGGCGGGGTGGGGTCGTCGTATGCCTGGGCGGACCCGGCCAGCGGGGTTTCGTTCTGCTACCTCAGCAACTTTGTCAGTCCGGATCCGTGGCACTCGGCGCGGCTGGACCGGGTGGCGAATTTGGTGCACGCGGCGATCGATTGATGTTTGTGCCGTATCGGCGGCGGTAGTTTCCGATTGATTTTCTGTAACCTCCCGGCCTAGGAATCATTTTGGTTTCACGGAGGTTGCCTTCCCGCCATGCGCACGGTTGTTACGGGATCGCACCATGCCCTGACGCGCTGCGCCGCCCGGCCGTATCGGTCCTGCGACAGCGCCCGGCCGATTGGCTTGATGGTCGCAACGTCATGAGACGCCGTGCTGCGCTCGAACGAAAGTTCCTGAACCTGTGTCGCAGGAACGGACCCGATTGGATCGAGTCCGTACTCCGTCCGCTTCGGCTGCCTGGCACCTGTGTCTCTGTGCGCGATGTCCCGATGACGGCGCTGGAGGCCGCGGTGAAGGTATTCGGCCGCAAGTGGTACCAGATTTATTGACGGTTACTGGATACCACGTCGCTTTTGCCTCGGCTCTTATGGCGGCGCTTGTTGGTCTTCGCGAAGCGGGCACCGTCCTGTCACCCGTCATGGCGAGCGCAGACCCCGGTCAGCGCTAAAGTCGTTTTCTGACGGGACGGTGCAGCGGGCTGGCGGTTGCGTCTTACTTTGTTGAGACGCCGGTGCGGCTTGCGGCGTCGCGGGTGAACCCGAGGTCAGGTCTATGGTTCGGCTGCCGCTTGATGCGCAGAGAACGCGGAGCTGCCTCAGGCACCGCGGAAGGCGTCGGAACTTTTCTCTGCGATCTCAAAATCTCGGCGTTCTCTGCGCGAAAATCCGGCGGATCAACCAGCACCTACGGCGCCGCGCGACCCCGTGTTTAACTCAAACGGTCGCGCTTGCCCGTGGGAGGCTTGCGGCTGGATTATGCCGGTTCTCACCATGACGATGCGGCGACAGGCTGTGACGCTCGACAAGCCGGCGCAATGCGGAACGATGGGTTGCCAGGGCCTCGGACGGTTTCATGGTTCTATTCCAGCCAACACGCTGCGCCAACTCAACGACCGCCGCGCATCAATCCGGCAGCGCAAACCCCCGCGTCTCCCGTGCAAACGGAATCACCACCAGGCCGATCGCGAACGCCACCGCGGTCCAGGCAATCGGCGTCCCCAGCGTGCCCATCGACGCCACCGCCCCGGCCAGTGCGAAATTCACCCCCGCCCCGATGAACCGCCCGACCGACGTGCAGAACGCAAACGCCGTCGCCCGCGCCTCGGTGCCGAACAGTTCCGGCAGCCACAGGCTGAAGATCGCGAAATTGCCGCCGAACAGGCCCAGGAAAAACAGCACCGTCATGAACGACGGCAGCGCGGAGCCGACGGGTAAATAGAACGCCCAGCCGAAGGCCAAAATGATCGTCGCCATCATGCCGAGGAAATACCCCGCCAAGGTCGTGCGCCGCCCGATACGTTCCGCCAGCCAGGGGGCGGCGAGGCAGCCCAGGATGGTGCCGAGCGACAGCAGCGCCGTGCCGTACGACGCCATCTTCGCCGCCTCCGGCTGCGACATGCCCGCCTGCTTCGCCAGGAACACGATCGCCGTCGGCTCATACACCGCACCCGCCCACAGCCCGACGATCGCGATGGTCAGCAGCGCCGACATGACGATGGTCCGCCCGCGGTAGCGCGGCGAGAAAATCACCGCCAGCGGGCTCTGTGTCCGAGCGGCCCGCTTCTGCCACCGCTCCGGCTCCTTCACCTTCAGCAAGGTGGCGATGGCGACCACGACCGGCGCAAGGCCACAGAGGAACATCGCGCGCCAGCCGAACGAGGCGCCGATGCTATAGTTCAGCGCCGCGGCGACGAAAAAGCCGAAATAATAGCCGGTCTGCAGGTAGCCCGCGCCCATCTTGCGGCGGTCCTCCGGCCAGGCCTCGGCGACATAGGTGCCAGCCATCGCCCACTCCCCGCCCACGCCGATGCCGGCCAGGAAGCGGAACAGCGCCAGCATCCAGACGTTCGGCGCGAAGGCGGCGGCTCCGGTGAACACCGCATACACCAGAACGGTCGCCGCCAGCGCCCGCGTCCGCCCGAACCGGTCGGAGATCGGCCCCCAAATGAACGACAGGCCCCAGCCGACAAGGAACAGGGCGAACATCAGCGATCCGGCATAGCCGATATTGGCCGGGGTTGCCTCCACACCGGATTTCGGCAGCAACTCGGTGAGCGCCGGGCCCATCACAAGCGCGTAGATGACGGAGTCCATGCCATCCAGCATCCAGCCGAACCAGGCGGCCCAGAAGCCGGCGATCTGCTGGCGGCTGAGCGGCGTGGGCGGGCGTCTGGTGCGCGGCGCTACAAGGAGGCCGCCGTTGAAGCCGAAGGTCATTGTGGTTTCTTGTCCCGGGACGTCTTTGCAGGACACAGCGCATACCGGGACGAGGCCCGCGTGTCGATAGCTGCGGGTGGCGGACGCGGTCCGGCTAGTGGAAGGGGCTTTCGGGCTGGCGAAACAACCGCCGCGCCTCTTGCGCCAGGCGAAACGCCAGGGTCGTCCGCGAGACGACGAACCGGGTTTTGACCTCTGCCCCGAACCCGGAGTAGAGCAGCACAATGCCGTCATGCGCTAGGCCGTCGAAATCGAAGACCAACCCGCCGTCAACGGCGCTCTGAATTGCCACCCAAAGCAGCAGCGTTATCGCACCGCTGCTGCTGTCCGGCGAGCGGGTCGACAGCACATAATAGCACGCCGCGTGATCCCACACGCAGAAGATCGCCGCCTTGGCGACCCCGTCCCGATCCCTGACGGCGAGAACCCGCCCGCGGTTCCGTTGGCGGCTGGCGGCGATGACCGTGCGGGCGACAGTCATATCGAAGATCGAACGCCATCCGCGAACCGCGACATTGAGTTCGAACAACCGAATGAACTCTTCCGGATCCATATCGTCATCGACAGAATACAGCGTTGCTGCCTTGCGGGCGACGTTGCGCGTCTTGTCCCGCATGCCGCGCCAGATCGTCTCCGATGGCGCGGGTTCGATTTCGTAAGTAAACCGGACCGCGGTTTCGAAACCTTCCATCTGGAAGGCGATGACATCATCGATATCGCGCTGCATCTTCAGTTTGAGCGGCATATTGCCCGGCGGCAATTGCCGGATCAGGTCGCGGGTAATGCCGATCCGCCGGAGCAGCCGGGTGTCGGAACCGCCGGAGCCAGGGGTAATGGCCGGTCCCAAAAAGTGGGTCAGTTGCGGCATATGGATAGTCCTGAACCACCGCCACTTGCCACTGAGATAGGGCAATCGCCCGACCACGCATCCGTGATGGAGACTTTCCACATACTGCCACCGGCCGCCGGTGACGATGTCCAGCCACCACTTTTCATGAAAAACCGACGGCTCAAGCGAGTCGTAACGGTCGTTCGGATCGCATCGCCACACTGCCGAACCGGCCCGGTGCCGCGAGAACTCTGGGTATGCGATATCGGGCATTCGGGGCCTCATGGTGACGTGTTTCCCATCGAAGGGGGGCACCAGCCGCGGCAGCTTTTCTTGGTTGAGAATGCTTTAAGTGCGCGGACACCGACTCGGCGGCTGCCATGGCCGGCGGTGGAAACCTGAACCCGGATCGTTCATCGTCGAGAACGGCTTGCCGGCATCAACGTCGGAGTTTGGCGGGTGACTGCTGTAAGGCATCTCAATCTCCGTCCTGCTGGGTTTGTGCCGGGTCGAAACCTGATGGGTCTTTTGTCGTGTCGGCAGTTGCGCCGCCATGCGCGTGAAAGGCGATTTAGTGTCGGAGACACAACCACGCCGCCATACGTGCAACCACGCGGCTACGAAGGCAAGTCATCAATCCTGACTATGAAATAGTTGTGTACGGAGTGCTACCGCCACCCTTTGGCTGAAGAGCCGCCCGGCGGCAGCCTCTCTACCGCGCGGCTTCCGCTGCCAGCGTGCGGATCCTGGCCTCCGCGCCGTCGTCTCCGAGCGCTGCCGCCTTGCGATACCAGGCAGCGGCCAGGGCGAGGTCAGGCTTGGGGCCGATGACACCGAGGCGCCGGAGGAAGCCGGGATCGTAGGTCTCGGCGAGCGCCCTGGCCCCCCGGGCACTGCCCGCGTTGGCGGCATACTCATACAAAGCGCGTGCAGCGGCAATGTCGTTCATCGCCAGCATCGCGTCGCCGCGACTGACGGCCGCCGCAGCCCGAGCCCGGTCCTGGCGGCTTTGCAGCGGGACGGGACGCGGTGCCGGCTGCGTGTGCATCGTTGCGTCCCGCGCTGGCAACGCGGCGGCGCCGCTCGGGTTCGTGGCAGGTGGATCTGCCGGTACGGGGGAGCTTGCCGTTGGTGCCTGCGACGGAACGCCGGGCGGCGGGGTCGCATCGACCGTCGACGGCGCCGCCTCGGCCGGCGGCGGAGGCAATTCGGCGGAAGCTGCGGGAGGCGGCGGCGGTTCCGCCGGCGGGGCCGTATCGCTCGGGCGGAGATCCGCGAATGCGTCCCGTCCCGAGTGGTAAGCCGGTGTCGGCGGCGGCGGTTCCGCCCGCTCGCCTTGCAGGATGTCGCTGGCCTCGGAGGCGAACAGAGTGAGATCCATGGCCGTCATCGCCCGGCCGGCCGCCTGTTCCTCGGCCGCGCGGCGCCGCGCCTCGCGCACGAAATTGGTCATTGCCCGCGCCGCACCCGGCGTCGGCGGAATGATCGTGTTCAGCAGGATCTTCCAGGTCGCCATCGCGTTATCGCCGTCGGGTGCCGCCGTCCGTCCGGCCGCAAGCTGTCGCAGGAGCTGGTTCAGCAGCAATTCGACATCCTCATCCGACCGCACCGCGGAGGCCGCCGGCGGCGGCGGCAACCGGGGGGCATCGGCCAGGGCGATCGGGCTGCCGGGGCCGGCGTATCCGGCCAGCGTGAGAACCAGGATCAGCCGGCGACCCCGCATCATTGCGCCCTGCTGTGAGATATCGTGTTTCATTTCGCCCTTCCGCTTCGCCGTTCCGCCTGCCGGCGGAACGGACGTTACGGCACTAACTATTGTAAACTAATCAGCCCTCACGGCCGCACATAGGTCCAGCCCTGCTCCTGGAGTTCGACGATCCGCGCAATGCCGGCGGTGACGATATGAGCCTCGGGGACCAGCCTGATCTCCTTGTTCTCCTGTTTCGACTGTGCGGTCAAGGTATTGCCGCAGCCGGTGAACGTGACGTTCTTCGCGCTGCCGGCAATGGCCGCGAGACGATCCTTGACCGGCGAGTTGTCGTCGCGAACCATGGCCAGCCCGGCCCCGTAAGCGACCAGTTCAACCTGCAACGGCTCGCCCTTGTCCTTGTAGAACTTCACCAGGTTCTCGGCATTGTTGAGCGCCATATTCATCACCGCCGGGTCGTTCTGCGTCACCTGGATGACCACCCGGTGCGTCGATTTCCACGCCGAATGCGCCGGAACCGGCGGTGATGCGGGCTGCGAGCGGGTTAACGCCGGCAACGCAACGACGGCGGCCAGTGCTGTTGCGGCAATCCCGGCGGCTTTGAAAACAGAGTGCATGTGGGTCTCCCGATGGTCAATCGCCAGGCTTGCAGCCGCACGCCGTCACTTGCCGTGCACCCGCCGCCATTCCAGAAATTCCTGGTAAAGTCTCTGCTTGTCCAGGTTGGCCGGAACAGCCGCAGCGTCCGGCGGGCCGGAAGCCCCGCTATCGTGCGCGGATGCCGCCACCAGCCGCGAGGCCGTGCTGCCGTCCAGCCACGCCTGCGCCGCCGGCAGGCGCTCCAGCCCCGGGACCCTGGCATTGAGCGACACATCCTTCCATTTCGGATGGAAACCCGGCCCCTGGAGCTTGTCCAGGCGGTTGAACAGATACTCGGTCAGGCGGGCAACCCGTTTGTTGCGGTCCGATCCTTTCGGCCAGTTGAAAGCCGCCAGGATGGTCGGGATGGCGATGGTCTGAACTTCCTCGCCCTGCGGAATGAGTTGCGGATAGTCGCCGGCGGACAGCGTGGCCGGCAGATACGGCCCGGCGGGATCGAAAGGTATCGGCAGAAACTTGAATCCGCCTTCCCACTTGCCGTGCGTGAATGCATCGACTGGCTTGGACGTGATGAACACCACCGCTTCCATGTCGCCCTCGCCGCTGCGCATCTGCTCAAGCGCGACCTGATGCGGAATAAAAGTCTTCACGACCTCCAGCCCCATATGTTCGAAGATCAGCGGGCCGGAATACGCCGCCGTCGTCCCCGGCGTATTGAAATTCACCTTCCGCCCCTTCAGATCGGCCAGCGACCTGATCTCCGGCCGGGCGAAGACATGCAGTTCGGAGGGAAACAGGCTCAGGATATAGGTGATCCGCTTCTGGATATCCGGCACCACGGTCTTGAACTGCTCCAGCGCATCCGAATTGATGATGGCGACATCTACGCCTTTCAGATAAAGCAGTGCCTCCAGGTTCTCCGTCGGACCCCGCGTAACGATTGGCAGGACATGCAAATTGTCGCCGTCGTCCACCACGCGCGCTATGTCTGAAGCGAAACGGATGGGTGCACCTTCAAGTTGTCCGGCGGCCAGTCCCACAGTCCAGGAATTGAGTTTCTCGATCGCTTTCGTATCGGGCGTTGATCGTTTTAGCTGCGGAATCGGCCGTGGCGCGGCGTTGGGCTGGGCACTACCCGCCGCCCGTGCGTCGTTGGTCTGATCGCCGGCGCCTGTATCGGCGGCGTTCTGGGCCCGGGCCATTCCCTGCGAGAACGATATAAAAACGCAGACCGCAAGGAACAGTCTTAAGATAATTGCAGTTCTGTTCAATTTAGCATCCCCCTCCGGATGCTGTATCGCACGGCGGTTGGCAAGACCAAAAAGAACACATTGTGATCGATCGACCGGATCGCGCCGCCGGATCACCGGCCGCGAACGGAAAACGCCCCGGGCCAAGCCGATCTGTTACGGCTCGGAATCAGCCCCGACCAGACCGCGGGCGAACTCCGCCGCATCGAACGGGCGCAGGTCGCCGACTTTCTCGCCCACGCCGACGGCGTGCACCGGCAAGCCGAACTCCTCGGCCAGAGCCACGACGATGCCGCCGCGCGCGCTGCCGTCCAGCTTGGTGACGACCAGGCCGGTGACCGCCACCATCTCGCGGAACACCTTCACCTGCTGCACCGCGTTCTGCCCCGTCGTTGCGTCCAGCACCAGCAGCACGGAATGCGGCGCCGTCGGGTCCTGCTTGCGCAGAACGCGGATCATCTTCGCCAACTCGTCCATCAGTGCCGCCTTGTTGTGCAGCCGCCCGGCGGTGTCGATCAGCAGCACATCCGCGCCGATGGTCTTCGCTTTCGTTAGCGCATCGAAGGCCAGACCGGCAGAGTCGGCATCGCGGCCGCCGGACACCACCGGCGTGCCGGTCCGCTCGCCCCAGATCTGCAACTGCTCCACCGCCGCGGCGCGGAACGTATCGCCGGCGGCCATCACCGCGCGCTTGCCCTGGTCGTGGAACACCTGCGCCAGCTTGCCGATGGTGGTGGTCTTGCCGGTGCCGTTGACGCCGACGAACAGCACGACATGCGGCTTCAGCGCCGGATCGAGTTCGAACGGTTGCGCCACCGGTGCGAGGATCTCGGCGATTTCCGCGGCCAGCGTCGTGCGCACTTCGTCATCGGTGACTTCGCTGCCGAACCGGGTGCGCCGGAAGCCGGCGATCACCCGCTTCGCCGCCTCGGTGCCCATGTCGGAGGTGATCAGCAGGTCCTCGAGTTCTTCCAGTGCCTCAGCGTCCAGCTTGCGCTTGGTGAACACCGCGCTGATGCCGCCCGAGAGCTTCGACGAACTGCGCGCCAGGCCATCCTTCAGGCGAGTAACGAAACCGAGCGCCATCAGGCTGCCTCCGCCAATAAGTGTTCTTGAGTCGATCCCGTGACGAGCGCACGCAGCAACCGGCCCGGAGCCGAATGTTTCGTCAGTCGCACGGGAGCAAAATGTTCGCTATGACCGGAATCATCCGCCTCGGTCAGCAGGGATACAACCGTCCCTACATGGCCGCTGAAGAAACGATGGGCTTCAGCCCGTCCCGCTTCACGCAACCGGGCGGCACGTTCCTTGCGGACCGGCTTCGGCACGGCGGGCATGCGGGCGGCGGGGGTGCCGGGCCGCTCGCTATACGGGAAAACATGGAGATAGGGGATTTCGGTCTCCCGCACGAAGGACAGCGTCTCGTCGAACAGCGCGTCTGTCTCGGTCGGGAAACCGGCGATCAGGTCCGCGCCGATGGCGATCCCCGGGCGCAGGTCGCGGGCGCGGCGAATCACCGCCTGCGCATCGGCGCGCAGATGCCGGCGGCGCATGCGCTTCAGGATCAGGTCGCTGCCGGCCTGCAGCGACAGATGCAGGTGCGGCATCAGCCGAGGCTCCTCCGCGATCAGCCGCCACAAATCGGCGTCGATCGCCGCGGGATCGATCGATGAGAGCCGCAGGCGGGGCAGTTCGGGCACCGCCGCCAGCACGC